>NZ_JBNAIP010000001.1:0-1434686 GCF_052047995.1 Candidatus Pelagibacter sp. HIMB1493
GTTTTTGTATTTAAAATATATCCCTCTTGTTGAATTATTTTATCTAAGTCTATTAATTCAGAATAAATTAAAATTGGAAATTCAAACCACAAACTGAAAAATATTAGAATTAAAATAGCATAACTAATTTTTTTATATATGTTTTTCTTTAAATTAGTAAAAATTAATGGCAATAAATATGCGCAATAAATAAATCTATAGTCAAAAGAATCACTTAAAAAAAAACTAGTAGTTAAAATTGTACTTCCAATAATGAAAAAATTTGTTTCAATATTGTAGTTTTCAATTTGAATATTTTTTTTTAATTTTGTTTGAAGAAAAAATATTGCAATTAAGAAAATATATTTAAAATAATAAAAAATTTTAATGTTTTCATTGAAATTAAAATTAATTAAATGAAATATTGAATTAGACGAATAGGCTAATTTAATATTTGGTTGTAAATTCTTACTTATAAGATTTATCTCGTCTGTCATAGTAAAAATTAAGAATAATAATGACAAAGAGCTTACCAATTTAACAATTTTATTTAATTTTAAAAAAAACAAATATTTGAAAATTAATACAAATGGATAAATTTTTAGACATGTGGAAATTAACAAAGGAATAACTGAAAAATTTTTAAATTTTGAGAAACATAAATGTGCAAATATAAATAGAATTACAAAAATTATAATCTCATTATTGCCCCTCTGAAAAAGTAAAATCGTAGTTGGTGAAAAAACAAACAAATAATAAAGTAAATTTTTATTTTTCATTAATAATTGAAAAATAAATAAAGAAATAATAATAGGTATATAGATCAAAAAATAGAAATTGTTTTTTAAAATATCTGAAATATAAAGCCATATTTTTGGATAAATAAATGGTACTTCAAATAAATTTTTACAAATATTGATGGAAACTTTTGCAAGTTCATTCTTCAAACAATTATTATAATTGCTAATATATTTCCAATCTTGAAATAATTCTCCACCATATACTGGATAGAATTTCCAAATTTCAAAATATTGAAATAATGATAAAATAACCAGGATAAGTAAAATATTTACTAAATTCTTTTTGGAAAGCATTTAAATTATGGTTTACAATCTTAATATTTATGTGTAAAGGATGTATGCCTGGTGATTATTGCGAAAGTGTAATACCCGATCCCATTTCGAACTCGGAAGTCAAGCCTTTCAGCGCCGATGGTACTTTGTCTTAAGATATGGAAGAGTAGGACATTGCCAGGCATGATCCTTCAATGTTTATCCACACTTTCAAATACATTATTATATAGTCAGAATTAATGTTAAAAAAAAATATACTAGTTACTGGTGGAGCAGGATATATTGGAAGTCATGTTGTCAATTTGTTGATTGAAAAAGGTTATAATATAACTGTTATAGATAGTCTGATAACAGGATCAAAAAAATTAGTTAATAAAAGAGCTGATTTTTTTAAATGTGATGTGAGTAATAATAAAAAAGTTTCGAAAATTTTAAAGAAAAAAAAATTTAATATTGTACTTCATTTTGCAGGATTAATAAGAGTTGATGAATCAATAAAAAAACCTAAAAAATATTTTCTCTTCAATTTTGAAAAATCAAAAATTTTTTTTGAAAATTGCATCAATCACAATATAAAAAAAATAATATTTTCATCAACCGCTTCATTATATGGAAACACAAAAAAAAAAATAATTTCAGAAAAAGATGAGATTAAACCAATAAATCCATACGCAGAAAGTAAGCTTAAATTTGAAAATTATTTAGTTAAAAAAAGTAAATCCCATAACTTAAAATTTATAATATTAAGATATTTTAATGTTGCTGGAGCTGATAAAAAATTAAGATCTGGGTTAATATCGAAGTATTCTACTCACTTAATTAAAATTGCGTGCGAAGTTGCAACAGGAAAAAGAAAGACTTTAATAGTGAATGGCTCAAATTACAATACACCAGATGGAACTCCAATTAGAGATTATATTCATGTATCAGATCTAGCTGACATACATTATATATGCGCGAAATATTTATTAAAAGATGGATCATCTCAAATTTTTAATTGTGGTTATGGAAAAGGGTACTCAGTTATTGAAGTTATTAATGCAATGAATAAAATTTTAAAAAGAAAAATACCTTACGAAATTGGACCAAGAAGAGATGGAGATGTTGAACAAATCATTGCTGATACAAAAAAGTTTAATAAATTTTTTTCTTGGCATCCAAAAAATAATTCATTAAAAAAAATAATTAATACAGCTCTAGCATGGGAAAAGATATTAAAAAAAAAATAAAAAAAATTTTAGTTGTAACTGGTGGTGCAGGTTTTGTTGGATCAAACTTAATCGAATTATTACTTAAAAAAACTAAATATGATATAATTTCAATAGATAATTATTCTAGTGGTAGTAAGCAAAATCATTTTGAATCAAATAGGGTTAAATACATTACAGGTAATACAAAAAATATAAGTTTATATTTAAATAAATTTAAAAAAAAAATTGTTACCGTTTTTCATTTTGGAGAATTTTCTAGAATATATCAAAGTTTTCTGAAGTTTGATGAGTGCTACAAATCAAATACAATTGGTACTCAAGCTGTTTTTAAGTTCTGTTTAGATAATAGAATAAAAATAATTTATTCAGCTACTTCTGCCAGCCTAGGTAATAATGGTAATGATAAAAATTTATCTCCTTATGCATTTTCTAAATCAAAAAATCTAGAATTATTGGAAAATTTACGAAAATGGTTTAATTTAAAATTTGAAATTATTTATTTTTATAATGTTTATGGGCCTAGACATATTCAAAAAGGGGATATGGCTACTGTAATTGGTATATTCGAAAATAATTATAAAAAAAAAAAACCATTACCAGTTGTAAAACCTGGATCACAAACCAGAAGATTTACTCATATTAATGATACAGTTAATATTTGTTATGAAGCTTGGAAAAATAAAAAATGTTGTCATTACAGTATTTCTCACAAGAAATACTACTCTATTATAGAGGTTGCTAAAATGTTTAATTCTAGAATTAAATTTTTAAAATCTAGGCCTGGTGAAAGGTACGCCTCAGCTCTAACAAAGATTTCACAGGGTAAAAATATAATACAAAGATTTGGAAGAATAAATTTGAAAGATTATGTAACTTCGTTTATAGAAGGTACAAAATTATGAAAATAAAAAGCTCATTAAAATCGATTAAAAAAAGAGATTTAAACTCCAAGCTTGTTAGAAGAAGAGGAAGAGTTTATGTAATTAATAAAACGAACCCGAAATTTAAAGCAAGACAAAAATAATTTTATGGACAATGAAAACCATAAAAATACCTGGAATAACTTTACTAAATTTGTTTTATGGGGAACAATTGCTGTAATTACTATTCTAGTTTTGATGGCAGTATTTCTTCTATAAAATTTTTAATTTTTTGATGAATTTAGCTTCGCTTTTAGAAAACCAAAATACTGAGAAGAGAATTGCGATTACTCCAGAAATTGCAAAAAAATATATTAGTTTAGGATTTAATTTAACTTTAAAAAATAATTATGGAAATCATTTAGGTTTTAGTGATGAAGATTATAAGAATTTAGGAGTTAATATTTTAGATAGTGAAAATGAAATAATTAAAAATTCTGATATTGTTATTCAATTAGGATTACCAGATGAAGAAAAGTTGTCATTATTTAAAGAAAACCAAACTTTGATTGGTTCATTAAATGCTATTTTAAACAAAGAAAAATTAGATAATTTAAAATCAAAAAAAATAAACTGTTTTTCACTAGAATTGTTACCACGAATAACAAGAGCCCAATCAATGGACATTCTATCTTCACAAGCTAATCTTGCAGGCTATAAAGCTGTCGTAGAAGCTTTCCAAGTTTATGAAAGAGCAATTCCGATGATGATGACTGCAGCTGGAACTATTCCTGCGGCAAAAGTATTAGTTGTTGGAGCAGGTGTTGCAGGATTGCAGGCAATCGCAACTGCTAAAAGAATGGGGGCAGTAGTATTTGCAACAGATGTAAGAATGGCATCTAAAGAACAAGTTGAAAGTTTAGGTGGTAAATTTTTAACTGTTGAAGGTTCTGAGAATTTAGAAACAGAGGGTGGCTACGCAAAGGAAGCTTCAGATGAATTTAAAAAGAAACAGGAAGAATTATTGACTGAGACTTTAAAAAAAATTGATATCATCATTTGCACAGCCTTAATTCCAGGCAGAGAAGCACCTAAAATTATAAAAGAAGAAATGTTCAAAAACCTTCAATCGGGCTCAGTTGTTTATGATTTGGCAGCTATTCAAGGAGGAAATACAGTTTTTACTGAAGTTGATAAAATTGTTGAAAAAAATGGGGTTAAAATTTTAGGGGAGGCAAATATATTAAATAAATTACCTGTATCAGCTTCTAATTTGTATGCGAAAAATGTATTTAATTTTATCTCTAATTTATATGATAAAGAAAATAAGAAAATAAATATTAATTTAGAGGATGAAATAATAGAGAAAACACTTATTAAGTAGTAGTATGGAAATAGATCCTTTTATATTCAGATTAAGTATATTCATATTATCAATATTTGTTGGATATTATGTTGTGTGGAGTGTAACCCCGTCATTACATACACCATTGATGTCAGTAACTAATGCAATTTCATCAGTAATCATTGTTGGTGCAATAATTGCAGCCATGTCAGGAGGTGATAGTGTTGTTTTTTCATCATCTAGTATTTACGGATTTTTGGCAATTATTTTAGCAGCAGTTAATATTTTTGGTGGTTTTTTAGTCACCCAAAGAATGTTGGCTATGTATAAAAAAAAGAAAAAGGATAAATAATTAATGTCTGCAAATTTATCTGCAATTTTATATTTAGTATCAGGAGTGTTATTTATTTTAGCTTTAAGAGGTTTATCGTCCCCAGAAACTTCAAGACAAGGAAATTTATATGGAATAATTGGAATGGTTATTGCTGTAACAGTCACATTCCTGTCTGTTGGTAATTTTAGCTCTGGATTTATATATGTTTTAATTTTTTTAGCTATTGGCGGCAGCATTGGAGCATTCATAGCATATCGTATACCTATGACTGCAATGCCAGAATTAGTTGCGGGTTTTCATAGTTTAGTTGGTTTAGCTGCAGTATTTGTTGCAATCTCAGCATTTATAAATCCTGCAGCCTTTAATCTCGGAACCCCTGGAAATATTAAGCTTGCAAGCTTAATTGAAATGGCGATAGGAGCAGCTGTTGGTGCGATTACTTTTTCTGGTTCAGTTATAGCTTTTTTAAAACTACAAGGAATAATGTCAGGTGCACCTATAACTTTTAAAGGTCAGCACTTATTAAATGCTTTGTTGTTAATATTTATTGTAATATTAACAATTTATCTTTGTTCGACACAATCATCTAATCTATTTTGGATATTAATTGCAATTTCTTTTTTAATAGGATTTTTAATTATAATTCCTATTGGTGGCGCAGATATGCCAGTTGTGATCTCAATGTTGAATTCTTACTCAGGTTGGGCTGCGGCTGGAATAGGATTTACTTTAGAAAATACAGCTTTGATTATTACAGGTGCATTGGTTGGATCATCTGGTGCAATACTTTCTTATATCATGTGTAAAGGGATGAATAGATCATTTTTTAATGTAATATTGGGTGGTTTTGGTGCTACAGACCTAACAGCTGGAGCTCAAACTAAAGAGCAAAGACCAGTAAAAAGTGGTAATGCAGACGATGCAGCTTTTTTAATGAAAAATGCTTCTTCCGTTATAATTGTTCCAGGATATGGAATGGCAGTTGCGCAAGCTCAACATGCTCTTAGAGAAATGGTAGATACGCTAAAAAAAAATGATATTAAGGTTTCATACGCTATTCATCCAGTTGCAGGACGAATGCCTGGACACATGAATGTATTATTGGCAGAAGCAAATGTGCCATATGATGAAGTATTCGAATTAGAGGAGATTAATAACGATTTTGCAAATGCAGATGTTGCATTTGTCATCGGTGCAAATGACGTAACTAATCCAGTCGCAAAAACAGATCCACAAAGCCCAATTTATGGAATGCCAGTTTTAGATGTGGAAAAATGTAAGTCAGTATTGTTTGTTAAAAGAAGTTTATCTCCTGGATATGCAGGAATTGATAATGATTTATTTTATAAAGAAAATACATTGATGTTATTTGCAGATGCAAAAAAAATGACTGAAGACATTACAAAGAATTTATAGATTCGATGAATACAAAAATTTTTTGTGATATTGCAGATTTATTTTCAATTAAAAAATTTAACAAGAAACAAATTGTAAAAGGATTTACAACAAATCCAAGCTTAATGAGAAAAGCTGGAGCAAAAGATTACAAATCATACTCCAAACAAATACTTAAAGTGTGTAAAAATAAACCAATTTCATTTGAAGTGTTTGCTGATGATCAAAAATCTATGATTGAACAAGGTAAAGAAATAAATACTTGGGGGAAAAATGTATACGTCAAAGTTCCAGTAGTTAATTCAAAAAATAAATTTTCAGGTAAAGTTATTAAAGAGCTAAATAGTAAAAATATTAAGTTGAATATAACAGCAGTATACACAGCCAAACAAACTTCAAAAATACTTAAAGTAATAAATAAAAAAACAAATGTAATTATATCTATTTTTGCTGGAAGAGCAGGAGATACTGGAAAAGATCCAATTCCAGAATTTGTTAAAAGTATAAAATTAGCAAAGAAATTTAAAAATGTAGAAATCTTATGGGCTAGTGTGAGAGAACCATATAATTTTTTGCAAGCTAAACAATTGGGATGTCATATAATTACTATCCCACCGACTTTAATTGAAAAAATTGAAAAGTTTGGCAAATCTTTTAATCAGCTAACTGTTGAAACAGTTAAAGCATTTTTAGTAGATAGCAAAAAATCTAATTTTAAATTATAATTAAATTGGTTGCGGGGGACGGATTTGAACCGCCGACCTTCAGGTTATGAGCCTGACGAGCTACCAGACTGCTCCACCCCGCGATATATTTAAATTCTATTCTTGAGTTTATTTAATTTTTTAACTCTTTTAATATTTTCTTGAAGAATTCTTTTTTTCTTTTCTGAGGGTTTTTCGTAAGTATTTTTTAATTTAATAACTTTAAAGAAACCGTCTCTTTGCAGTTTTCTTTTCAATACTCTTAATGCTTGTTCAACATTATTATCTTTAACTTCTATTTTAATAACTACCTCCAAAAAAGTGGTTTGTTATCACTTTTATTAATTTATGTCTATTAGATTTGTTCATTATATACCTGTTTGACTAACTTTATTTTGTTTTTCTTTTTCTTTTTTTTCTCTTTTAATTCTTCTTTCAGCTTTTTCTATTGCTTCTATTAGATCTTTTTGAGAAAATAAATTTAATGCTACAGGATCTTTTGGGTTTAGATTATTGTAATTCCAGTAACTTTTATTTCTTATAGAAGTTACAGAATTTTTTGTAATTCCAACCAATTTAGCTATTTGTGAATCTTTTAAAATATTATGTTGTCTAATAAGCCACAAAGCAGAATCTGGCTTATCTTGTCTTTTTGAAAGAGGGATATATTTTTTTATTTTCTTTTCATCATTTGAAATCTCAATATCACTACTTTTGATTTGTAGTGGTCTATGCTCATCTTTAGAAGATAATTCTATTTCCTCTCTTGAAAGTTGTCCTGAAATAATTGGATTGTAAGCTTTAATCCCTTTCGCAACTTCCCCATCTGCTATGCCTTGTATCTCTACTTCGTGTAGTTTGCAGAAATCAGCAATCTGTTTAAATGTTAGAGTTGTATTTTCTACTAACCAAACGGCAGTAGCCATTGGCATTAGAGGTGCATTTGACATTTAATTTTTCTTTTCTGATTTAAAGTTTTGAAATTTTTTATTAAATTTACTTATACGACCTTTATCCATTAATTTCTGTTTTCCACCCGTCCAAGCAGCGTGTGATTTTGGATCAATTTCTAGTTTAAGCAAATCACCCTCAGCACCCCAAGTTGATCTTGTTTCAAATTGTGTACCGTCAGTCATTTCTACTTTAATAGTATGATAGTTTGGATGAATATTTTTTTTCATGCCGAGACTTATAGCAAAAGAAATTTTTAAAACAATTAAAAGTTAACTAATTTTTCAAGCATTTTATCATTAATTGCACTACTTGAAGCTCTTATATCAATATTTTTTATATCAAATTTGTTAATTTCGTTAACTATTCCACCAGCCTCTTCAACCATCAAAGCACCAGCTGCAACATCCCAAATATTAATTTTATTATGAAAAAAACCATCAAGTCTTCCAGAGGCTACATATGCGAGATCAAGCGCTGCACATCCACTGCATCTCATATTTAGGTCAGTAAATTTTGTACCTTCATGATTACTTGAAAATAAACAATCTTCGGTAGAATTTTTTTTTGAAACTCTTAGTCTTTGATTATTAAGATATGCTCCCTTGTTTTTTTCAGAAAAAAACATTTCATCTTTTATTGGGTCAAAAATTAATCCACTAATAATTTCATTGTTAGAAATGTGAGCAATACAAATAGCAAAGTGTGGAATACCGTGAAGAAAATTAGTTGTCCCATCTATTGGGTCTATAATCCAAAAATTTTCCTTGTCCTTATTGTTTATCTTGCCAGTTTCTTCTGTTATAAAAGAGTAATTTTTTTTTGATCTAGACAATTCTTCTATTAAAATTTTTTCTACATTTTTATCTGTTTTTGTAACAAAATCGTAAGGTCCTTTTTTAGAAACTTGTAATTTTTCCACTTCGCCGAAATCTCTGATCACAGATTTAGAAGCTTTTTCAGCAGCCTTAATCATCAAGTTAAGATTTGAGGATATTGATATCATTTCAAATCTTTTTTACGTACTCTAAATTTCGAGTATCAACAATTACTTCGTCTCCTGCCTCTATAAACGGCGGAACTTGAATATTTAAACCATTATCTAGAGTTGCTGGTTTATAAGATGAAGATACAGTTTGACCTTTTAATGCCGCATCAGTAGTTTCTATTTTACACTGTACCTGATTTGGTAATTCAACTGAAATTGGATTTTCATTATAAAAACTTACGGATACTTCAAGATTTTCAGTTAATAATTTACCTTGTTCTCCAATAATTTCTTTTTTAATTTCAATTTGTTCAAAAGTTTTTGGTTCCATAAAAAAATAATTAGCATCATCTTCATACATATAATTATATTTGTTCTCATCTAGTGATGCTTTTTCTACAGTTTCGCTAGATCTAAATCTTTCATTTAGTTTAGTATTTTTACCAACACTTTTCATTTCTACTTGTGCAAATGCACCACCTTTTCCAGGTTTTACATGTTGTGTTTTTAGAACTTGCCAAAGATCATTTTTATATTCTAAGAGCATTCCAACTCTAATTTCACTTGCATTTATTTTCATATTAAACTTTCTATAGCTTCAGTAGGTTTGTATTTTTTATTATTCCAAATGTAGCCTGAGATAGCCAAAAAATTTGCATTGTTCAATAAAAGTTTTTTATAGTTCACATTTGTTATTCCACCAATGGCCACAATGGGCATATTTGTTAATTTCTTTACTTTATTTAAAGTAATTATATTTGATCTATATTTAGCCTTCTTTGTTTTTGTTGGAAAAAAAGCGCCAAATGCAATGTAACTAGCTTTATTTTTAATTGCCTCTTTTGCAAGTTTAATTGAGTTGTGGCATGTTATTCCAATAATTTTGTTTCCAATTATTTTTTTGGCCTCTTGAATATTTATATCTTTTTGCCCCAAATGACATCCATCAGCATTTAATTTTTTTGCAAGAATTGGATCATCGTTAACAATAAATTTTACATTATTATTTTTACATAATTGCTTAATTTTTTTTCCTATCAAAAATTTTTTTTTAAAAGAGTATTTTTTAAATCTCATTTGAAAAAAACTTATTTTACCTGATTTTAATACCTCATTAAGCATCTGGTAAAAATTCTTTGTTATTTTATTTGGAGAGATAAGATAAATAAATTTTTTTTTATTTATTCTCAAGATCGTTTTTCCATTTTCCTTGAGCAGCTAAAGTACACATTCTGGCTCTATGATTGAATACATCCTGTGTTTCGTTGGTTTTAGTGATGTCTTTAGACCAAAATTTAAGTGCACTTTGTTGTAAAGCTCGACCATATGAATAGGTCATTATAAAATTTGTATTATTGTTTTTGCTTATTAAATTTAGATTTTCTGTTGCCTCAACTTCAGATTGACCCCCTGACAAGAAAGCAATTCCCGGTACTTCTGTTGGTACTGTCTTTTTAAGACATTCAAGTGTTTTGTCTGAAACTTCTTCATTAGAGATCTTATTTTTTGAATTACTTCCAGCTAAAATCATATTTGGTTTTAATATGATCCCTGTTAAATCAATTTTATGTAAAATTAATTCTTCGAAGCACTTTTCTATAACTTCTGAAGTTTTTTCCAAACACTCATCTGCTGAATGATCACCATCCATTAAAACTTCTGGCTCTATTATAGGAACCATTTCACATTCTTGAACTAATGCGGCATATCTTGCAAGAGCATGTGCATTAGAATGAATTGCAATCCTGCTTGGATAGTTATTGCTGATTGAATAAACACCTCTCCATTTTGTAAATCTTGCACCAAGCTCATAGTATTTTTTTAATCTTTCTCTTAGCCCGTCTAGCCCTTCTGTAATTTTTTCATCTGGAGAGTTTGCTAAATTTTTTGCACCTGTATCTACTTTAATTCCTGGTAATGCTCCACTAGCATAGATTAATTCAGGAATTGATTTACCTAAATTTGAAATTTGGTTTATCGTTTCATCGTATAATATCACACCGCCGATACAATCTTTCATACTTTCTGAACTAAAAAGGGTTTCTCTAAAAGCGAGTCTGTTTTTTGGCGTAGATTCAACATTAACAGCCTCAAGTCTTTTTGTCATAGTTCCATTACTTTCGTCAGCAGCAAGTATTCCTTTGCCATTTAGAAGTATTTTAAGAGCTATTTTATTTAGTTCTGACATATCAATTTAAAGCGCTTATACCAGGAAGATCTTTTCCTTCAAGATATTCCAAAAATGCTCCACCTGCGGTTGAAACAAAATTAAATTCTTTAACAGCATTTAAAGAATTAATTAATGAAACGGTATCTCCACCACCTACAACAGAGTAAATTTTATCTTCTTTATTTTTTTCAACTATTTTTTTTGCAATTGCGGTACTTCCATTAGCAAAATTAGGATTTTCAAAATATCCAGCAGGACCATTCCATAATATGGTGTTTGTATTATCAATAATATTACATATACTTTCAATAGTTTTTGGACCTATATCCAAAATCATTTCATCTAATTTAATTTGATTCAATTCTTTAATTTTAGGCTGACCATTTAAATTATTTGCCACTATTACATCTTCTGGAAAAATTATATTACAATTTTTTTCTTTTGAATATGAGAGTATGTCATTAACTATAGAATTAACATTTTCTTCTTTAAGAGATTTTCCAATATTGTATCCATTGTGTTCAATTAAGTTATTCGCCATTGCGCCTACAATTATTATATTGTCAAATTTTGAAATTAAGTTTTTTATAATATTAATTTTAGTAGAAATTTTAGATCCTCCTATTATGCAAGTAACTGGTTTAGTTATGCTAGATGTAATTTTTTTTAATGCACTAATCTCTAAATCTAATTGTAACCCTGAAAAAGATTGTAAAAATTTTGAAATTTCACAAACAGATGCGTGTGCTCTATGTGAACATGAAAAAGCATCATTTACATAAATATCACCTAAGCTTGCTAAATGTTTTGCAAAATTAGTATCATTTTTTTCCTCATCTAGATAAAATCTAATATTTTCAATTAATAAAATTTTTTCATTAAAATTATCAAGCATATCTTTTTTTATCTCATAAATATTTTGTTCAATAAGTTTTATTTTTTCATTTAATTTTTTTTCTATATCTTTTTGAATTGGTTTTAACGAAAGATCTTTAATTACTTTTCCTTTAGGTCGACCAACATGAGATAAGATTATTATTTTTGAATTTTGCTCTAATAAAAATTCGATTGTTGGAAGAACTTTGTCTATTCTCGTTGTATCAGTTATCTCACCATTGTTAAGAGGGACATTTAAATCCAATCTTAAAATAACCTTTTTTCCTTGTAGGTTGGTTAGTTTGGAAACACTTTGCATTAAGAATTTTGATGAATAAATTCTGCAATATCACACATACGATTTGAAAAACCCCATTCATTATCATACCAGGCTGAAATTTTACCCATATTGTCTCCAACAACATTGGTAAGAGATCCATCAACAATCGCAGATGCAGGGTTATGATTAAAATCTATTGATACTAATTTTTCATGAGTGATTTCTAATACATTTTTAAGATTATTTTTTGATGCTAATTCAAATGATTGATTTATATTTTCTTTGTTGATATTTTTTTTTGTACAGAAAACTAATTCTACAAGTGAAACATTTGGGGTAGGTACTCTCATTGCAACTCCCTCTAATTTACCTTTCAAGCTAGGAATTATTTCGCCAATTGCTTTTGATGCACCAGTAGATGTTGGGACAATTGATTGACTCGCTGATCTTGCTCTTCTTGGGTCTTTATGAGAATTATCTAAAATTCTTTGATCACTAGTAAATGCGTGAATGGTAGTCATAAACCCTTTTTCAATTTCAAAATTTTCATTTAGTGTGTGTACAACTGGAGCCAAACAGTTTGTGGTGCATGATGCGGCTGAGATTATTTGGTCCTTACTGGTTATATCTTTTTCATTTACACCAAATACAATTGTTTTATCTGCGTTTTTACATGGCGCAGATACTATTACTTTTTTTGCTCCATTTTTAATATGAGCTAAAAGTTTTTCTTTAGAATTAAATTTTCCTGTACACTCAAAAACATAATCAACATCAAATTTTTTCCAGTCTATTTTTTCAATATTAGACTCCTGTGAAAATGTAATTTTTTCATTATTTATTATTAAGTGATTTTCATCAAAATCTAAATCAGCATAAAATCTACCATGAATTGAGTCATATTTTATTAATGTACAAGTAGTCTCAGAATTTGATCTATTGTTTATGTGTTGTATCTTTATTTTTTTATCTTGGCTTTCTATAATTGATCGAACTACCATTCGACCAATTCTACCCATTCCATTAATTCCAACTTTAATTGTCATAATTAATTTTTAATTAAATTTTTTGATTTGTTAGTTATATTTTCTTTTGTTAGTCCAAAATATTTATATATTTCTTTAAAAGGTGCACTTTTACCAAATTCATTAATTCCAAAATTTTTTCCATTTTCACCAACATACTTTTTCCAACAATCACTTGAACCAGCTTCTATAGAGATTTTATTTTTGGTTTCATTTAGTATTTTATTTCTATAAGTTTCACTTTGTTTATCAAAAAGCTCCATACAAGGTACTGAAATAACTTTAGAATAAATTTTTTCTTTAGCAAGTTTATGACTAGCCTCGATTGCAAGATTTACTTCTGAACCACTTGCTAAAATTGTTAATTTAATTTTCTTATTTGTTCTAAGCACCTCATAAGCACCAAGTGAACATTTATTATTTGAGGAATATTTTTTTCTGATTGGATCTAAATTTTGTCTTGTAAGAGACAGCACACTTGGAGTATTTGCAGTTTTTAATGCATGCTCCCAGCATTCAATTGTTTCAATTCTATCTGCAGGTCTAAAGACATTTAGGTTTGGAATTGATCTTAAACCAGATAATTGCTCAATTGGTTGATGTGTTGGCCCATCTTCACCTAAGCCAATTGAATCATGTGTCATCACATAAATAACTCTTTGTTGCATTAGAGCTGACAATCTTATCGATGGTTTGCAGTAATCAGAAAAAATTAAAAAAGTTCCACCATAAGGAATAAAATTGCTGTGGAGTGCTATTCCATTCATGACCCCACTCATTGCATGTTCCCTGACACCATAGTGAATATAATTTCCATCAAAATTTCCTGGTGTAATAATTTTATGTTTTTTTGTTTTTGTATTGTTAGATCCAGCCAAATCTGCAGAACCACCAATTAGATTATTATTTGAATTGGTTAATGCACTTAAAGTTAACTCAGAACATTTTCTTGTTGCTAGGCTTTTAGATTCTTTAATTGCAAGTTTCTTTTCTGAATTTAAAACATTTTTAAAGTTATTATTTTTGATTAGATTTAATTTTTTACTTTGTTTTTTAATTAATTTGTTCCATTTTTTTTCATTTAACTGACTCTTGCTTCCTATAGCTCTCCATTTGTTCAATAATTTATTTGGAATTTCAAAAGGTTTATATTTCCATTCAAGTACTTTTCTTACTAATTTAATTTCATCTAATCCTAAAGGGCTACCATGTGAAGACGATTTACCAGATTTATTTGGAGAACCATATCCAATTTTTGTTTTACAAGAAATTACTGTTGGTTTTTTTGCATTTTGAACTCTTTTTAAAGCGCTGTAAATTTGATTTTCATTATGACCATCAATTAATATGTAATCCCATCCATAGCTTTCAAATCTTTTTTTAAAATTGTCTGATACAGCAAGACTTGTTGGACCATCTATTGAAATGTTATTATTATCGAAAAGCATCACCAAATTTTTTAATTTTAAGTGACCAGCTAAACTCATTGCTTCGTGACTAATACCTTCCATCAAACAACCATCACCAGCTAGAACATAAGTTTTGTGATTAATTAGATTTTTACCTAACTTTTTTTTGAGTACTTCTTCAGCTATTGCGAATCCAACTGCATTTGCTATTCCCTGCCCAAGCGGACCAGTGGTTGTTTCAATTCCAGTTTTTGGATGATATTCTGGATGACCTGCACAAATAGAGTTTAGTTGTCTAAACTTTTTTATCGAATTTAACGAAATACTTTTATAACCAGTTAAATATAACAAGGAATAAAGAAGCATTGAACCATGCCCGGCTGATAAAACAAATCTATCTCTATTTATCCAATTTGGATTTTGCGGATTGAATTTTAAAAAATGCCTAAAAAGTACCGTTGCAACGTCCGCCATGCCCATTGGCATCCCAGGGTGACCAGAATTAGCTTTTTGAACTGCATCAATAGATAAAAATCTGATACAATTTGCTAAATCGTTATGTATTTTACTCAAAATTATCCTGACTAGACTAAGAAGATTCTATTTAATATTATAAGTATATATATATGAATTCTATAAACGAAAAAGAAAAAAAACTTAATTTAGCTTTAGAGGAATTAAAAAATTTAGATCTAACTAATCCGGTTTTGGAAAATAATATTGAAAATCTTAACTTGCAAAAAAATCAATTAGAGATTGAAAAAAATGAGTTAGAAAAAAAATATAAAGAGCTAATAGATCAGAACGAAATTTTGTCTAAAAGATTAGATGAGTTCAGAAGTAAAGAAAAGGCGGAAGAAAGAAAACAAATAGAGTTTTCAGAGAAAATTGATGAATTAAATCAAGAAACAGATACTTTGTTGGAAGAGATTGATAAATGGCAAATGTAAGTATTAAATTCAATAATAAAGAGTTTCTACTATCTTGTGATGATGGACAAGAGGAACATCTAGAGGAATTGTTAATTCAAATAAATCAAAAATTTAATCATTTAAAAAATGATCTTGGCAATTTAGGAGAGAATAAACTTTTATTAATTACAGCGGTTAAAATAATGGATGAATACTACGAAACAAAGAAGAAAGTTGAACAAAAGAAACAAGAATTAAAAGATTTATCAAATAAATTTAAAGAATTAAAAACTCTAATTTATGAATATAAAGATAAAAAAGAAGATGAAATAAAAGAGTTAAATTTAAATCATGAAAAATTAAAAATCGAGATTGAAACTAATCAAAAAAAATATGAAGATTTAATTGATACTGCTGCAGAGAAAATTTCAAGTTTTGTCGAAAAAGCAAAACAAGAAAATTTATCTCAATAAATTTGTGAATAAATCTAAATTAAGAAGAAAGATAACATCACTTAGAAAAAAAAATTTTCAAGAAAATTTGAAAATTAATTCTTTAAAATTAATTAAATTTCTAAGCGATAATAAGCTTAAAACAAAAATTGTTGGAGGATATTATCCATGCAATCATGAAATAGATGATTTAGAAGTTTTAAATTTATTTAGTAAAAATAAAAAAATTACCTCATTACCGATCATCAAGAAAAATAACCAAATAGACTTTTATGAATGGTCCAAAGATAATCCATTAAAGATAAACAAATACGGGATTATTGAACCATTATCTCAAAAGAAAGTTTATCCAGATATATTACTAGTTCCACTATTAGCTTTTGATAAACATTTTAACCGTTTAGGTTATGGAGGTGGTTTTTATGATCGTTATATTGAAAAAATTGAAATTAAAAAAAAGGTATTTAAAGTAGGATTTGCCTTTTCTTTTCAAGAATTAAAAGAAGTACCAGTTAATAATTATGATAAGAAGCTTGATTTAATAATTACTGAAAGAGGTTTAATATTTTGAGAATTTTATTTTTAGGCGATGTTGTTGGTATTTCGGGGTGCTCTAAACTTACAAGCAGCTTACTTAGTGAAATTAAAACAAAAAAAATTGATTTTGTTATTGCTAATGGTGAAAATGCTGCAGCTCAAGGGGTTGGTTTGACTGAGGAAATTTGCAAAGATTTTTATAACTGTGGTGTTAACGTAATAACAACTGGTAATCATGTATGGGATCAAAAAGAAATCATGAAGTACATAGAAAAAGAAGAGAGATTGTTACGTCCTAAAAACCTTTTTGAACCTGCACCGGGCCAAGGATTTCAAATTTTCAAAACTGATAAAAATATTAGAATCGGTGTACTTAACCTTATGGGCAATGTTTTTATGAAAAAGTGTGAAGATGTTTTTGAAACTTCAAAAAAATTTTTAAGTGAATTCAATTTAAAAGATGACTACGATTTATTAGTAGTTGATTTTCATGGTGAAATTACTAGTGAGAAAAATGCTATAGGTCATTTTTTTGATGGTCATGCAACGTTAGTTGTTGGAACTCATACTCATATTCCAACTAATGATGCAAGAATACTAAACAATGGTACTGGATACCAGACAGACGCTGGTATGTGTGGGGATTATGACTCTGTAATTGGGATGGACAAGGAAAATTCCTTAAACAGATTTCTAAAAAAAGACTCGGTCAAACATTTTCCAGCAGTTGGGGAAGGGACTTTGTCTGGTGTTATTGTTGATTGTGATATAAATACTGGTTTAGCTAAAAACATTAATAGTTATATATTTGGAGATAAACTAAAAAATATTTAATTTATATATGGCAGGTCATTCTCATTGGGCAGGTATTAAACATAAAAAAGGAAAAGCTGATAAGCAACGTTCAAAAATTTTTTCAAAGTTGTCTAAAGAAATTACTGTTGCTGCAAAGCTCGGAGACAAAGATCCTGCAATGAACGCAAGATTAAGATCAGCAGTACAAGCTGCAAGATCAGCAAATATGCCAAAAGATAATATAGAAAGAGCAATTGATAAATCTTCTGCTGCATCTGGTGCAAATTTTGAAAATTTGAGATATGAAGGATTTGGACCAAACAAAATTGCTGTAATTGTTGAAACTTTAACTGACAATAAAAATAGAACAGCTTCCAATGTGAGAACCATTTTTCAAAAATCTGGTGGAAGTTTAGGTACGCAAGGATCAGCATCTCATAACTTTAAACAACTTGGGATAATAAAGATTGATAAAAATGAAATATCAGAAGACAAAATTTTTGAATTGGCTATAGAAGCTGGTGCAGAGGAATGTATTTCTCACAATGAATTTCATGAAGTTCAATGTGTTTCAAATGAAATTTATAATGTTAAAAAAAATTTAGAAAATACAATTGCAAATTTTATTTCCACAGAGATTGAGTGGGTGCCAATCAATAGTGTTGATATTCAAAATGATGAAAAAGAGAGTGTGATTGAGTTTTTAGAAAATCTAGAAGATGACGATGATGTCCAGAACGTTTTTTCAAACGTAAATTTGGGAAATATTTAATGTTAATAATAGGAATTGATCCAGGAATATCAGGATCTATATGTTTTTTAGAGGATGGAATAATTAAAGATGTGCTTGAGATGCCAACAATGACTGAAGGGAAAAAAAATAAAAAGCAAGTTAATGGATCTCAAATATATAATGAAATTTCTTTTAGAATAAAAACATATGAAAAAAAAAATATTAAAGTTGTTATAGAACAAGTTTCAGCTATGCCAGGTCAAGGTGTAACTAGTATGTTTAATTTTGGTCAATCTTTTGGAATTTTAAAAGGTATTTGCAGTGCAATGCAATTACCAATTTATTTTGTAAGACCTGCAAAATGGAAAAAATATTTTAATTTAATTAATTCAGAAAAGGATGCTAGCAGGACAAGAGCTATTGAAATATTTCCTTATTTTTCGTCAAATTTATCTAAAAAAAAAGACTCCAATAAAGCTGATGCAATTCTGATAGCTAGTTATTTTCATGAAACATACAAAAATGACTAATCTTTAAAATTATATAGTCAAATTCATGACACAATTAAGTGTGATGAGTGATTATGGAAGCAGACATAGCCGCAAATGCATTAGACTTAGGAACAAATACAGATTTTTCACTTCTAAGTTTATTTTTAAAAGCAGACATAATTGTTAAAGCAGTAATGATTAGCTTAATACTTTGCTCAGTATATTCATGGGCGGTGATTATAGAAAAATATAGACTTTTTAAAAAAATAAATAAATCTTCAGAAGAATTTGAAGAAAAATTTTGGAACTCTAAATCTGCTGAAAATTTTTATAACAGTTTACCAAATAATTTAGAAGACCCAATGTCTTTGGTATTCCAAAATGCTATGGAAAACTTACTTAAGAAAAAATCAAAAACAAATATAAGTGAAAGAATGACTGCGTTCCTTGAGGGAGGAATAGAAAAGGAAATGTCAAAAATTGAAAAGGGATTTACATTTTTAGCAACCGTAGGTTCAACTGCTCCATTTATTGGATTATTTGGGACTGTTTGGGGTATTATGAATTCTTTTCAATCAATTGCAATTTCAAGAAATACTAGTCTTGCAATAGTTGCACCTGGTATTGCAGAAGCATTATTCGCAACTGCATTAGGACTGTTAGCTGCGATACCTGCTGTAGTTGCTTACAATAAATTTAATACAGACGCAAAAAAATATTCAGAAAAATTAGAGAATTTTTCAAAAAGATTTTTAACAATAATTTAAATGGCTTTTAAATTAAATCGCTCATCAAAAGAACCAATGAGTGAGATTAACGTAACACCTTTTGTTGATGTGATGTTGGTTCTATTAATTATATTCATGGTCACTGCACCGCTTTTAACAGTAGGTGTTCAGGTTGATCTACCTGAGAGTTCAGCAGATTCTTTGCCTGAGGAAACAGAACCTTTAACACTTTCTATTAATGCGAAAGGTGAAATTTTTATTCAAGAATCAAAAGTAGAGTATGACAATATAATTGCTAAAGTTTTAGCTGTTTCAAAAAATAGAACTGACACAAGAATTTATGTAAGAGGTGATAAAACAATAAACTATGGAAGAGTTTTAGAGATAATGGGTTTATTATCTGGATCTGGTTTTACAAAGGTTGCGCTAATCTCTGAGCCCCTTAAACAAAGGTAGTTACAGTGAAGAGTAGTAGTATCGCTATATCTTCAGCTTTACATATATCATTAGTTGTTCTTACAGCTTTAAGCTTGCCTTTTCTCTCAAAAAAACCCATTGATATTCCACCCATAGTCTCTGTTGAATTAATTCAAATAACAGAAGAAACAAATATTCCTTTTGCGCCTAAAGCAAAAAAAATTATTGAAAAAGTAAAAGAAAAAGAAAAAAAACTGGTTTCAGAACAAGCTCCACCGAAAAAAGTAAAAAAAACCAAAACTAAGACTGTTGTCTCAGAGAAAAAAAACAAAACGATAGAAAAACAAAATCCTGAAGCTGTCCCTTTGCCAGATAAAGAGGTAAAAAAATTAAAGACCAAAGAGGAAAAAAAACAAAATCCAGAAAAAGTGGATAATGAAGTAAAGCAAGTATCTGAGTTTGAAAAAAAAGATTTATTTGATCCAAACAATATTGCAGCATTAATAGATAAATCAAAAGAAGAAACAGCAGAAAAAGTGAAAACCAATAATGATGTTACTCAAGATCAAGTGAGAAACATTGAAAACTCTAAACTAACTTTAAGTGAGGAAGATGCTTTAAAGGCCCAAATATTTGGTTGTTGGAGCATACCTTTAGGTTTGCCTTATGATGAAAATTTACTAGTTAGAATAAAGTTAAAGCTTAAACCAGATGGTTCAGTCACCAAAACTGAGATTTTAGATCATGCTAGAATGAATAAACCTGGACAAGGTTTTTATAAAGTCTTAGCAGAAAGTGCCTTAAGAGCAGTAAGATTATGTCAACCTTTGAGAGTTCCAGCTTCTGGTTATGAGAGATGGAAAGAATTACAATTAAATTTTGATGCAAGAGAGATGTTAGGAGGTTAGTATAAAGAATTTATGATTAAAAAATTTATAATTTTCATTTTTGTTTTTTTTCCATTAAAAGCTTTAGCGTTAATTGAAGTTGATATTACAAGGGGAAATTTAAACCCTCTTCCACTTGCAGTCTCACCATTATCAATAGATGAAACGTCTAGAAAAAATTTTGAGCAAATTTTAGATAAAGAGAACATTGGATCTGAAATATCATTAATTGTTGAAAATAATTTAAGAACTTCAGGTTTATTTAATCCTTTGGATAAAAAAGCATTTTTACAAGCTCCAGATATAGCAAATTTAAAACCAAGATTTGAGGATTGGAATTTAATTAAAGCTCAAGCTCTTATCACCGGTAAAGTAAATTTTATTAATGATAAATTAAGAGTTGAGTTTAGACTTTGGGATGTGCTTGCTGCAAAAGAGATGATGGCTTTAGCATTTACAACTGTACCAACAAATTGGAGAAGAGTTGGCCATATAATATCAGATAAAGTATATGAGAGGTTAACAGGAGAAAAAGGGTATTTTGATACAAGAATAATTTATGTAGCTGAAGAAGGACCAAAAACACAAAGAATAAAAAAATTAGCTATCATGGATCAAGATGGTGCAAATAACAAATTTCTAACTTTAGGAAATGAGCTTGTACTTACTCCACGATTTAACCCTGCTAGCCAAATGGTTACTTATCTATCTTATTTTAAAAATATGCCACGTGTTTATCTTTTAGATATTGAAACCGGAACACAGGAAGTAGTTGGAGATTTTCCTGGAATGACATTTGCTCCTAGATTTTCACCTGATGGTAAAAAAATAATCATGAGTTTCGCAAAAGATGGAAAATCAGATATTTATACAATGAATTTAGAAACTCGATTAGTAGAGAGAATAACAAATCATCCTTCAATTGATACATCACCTTCTTATTCTCCAGATGGAAAATATATAACTTTTAACTCTGACAGAAGTGGTTACCAACAAATTTATGTCATGAAAAATGATGGAAGTGACGTGAAAAGAATTTCTTTTGGTAATGGTTTGTACGGAACACCAGTTTGGTCTCCTAGAGGTGATTTAATTGCATTTACAAAATTACATAAAGGAAAATTTTATATTGGAGTGATGAGAACGGATGGAACTGGTGAAAGATTGTTAACAGAAAACTATTATCAAGAGGCCCCATCTTGGTCACCCAATGGAAGAGTTTTGATATTTTATAGAGAAACAAAAACTAATTCTAAAGGCGAAGGTTTTTCTGCTAAATTATGGTCTATTGATTTAACTGGTTATAATGAAAGATTGATAACAACTGAGACGGACGCTTCTGACCCATCTTGGTCGTCTTTATTAAGTAATTAATATCATTTTATCTTTAAATACGATGAAATTTCTTGATTTTTTGGGTTGAAACATCTAATTAGTTGTGAAAAAAATAGTATTTGAAAAAGCAGCAAGGAGCAAATTAATGAGATTGAACAAAATTTTCAAAAACACGTTATTAGTTATTTCAGCTGGAATAATCTTAACAGCGTGTGCAACAAAAAAAGAGGTAGCTGTAGAGGCGCCAAAAGAAGAAACTAAAAAAGAAGAAGTAACTAAAATTGAAAAAATTGCAGGTCAAATGCAAGGAGACGTTTACGTTGGAACAGATAGCGTAAAATATTTAGCAGATGGTGTTGCTGATAGAGTGTTCTTTGCAACTAACGAATCTATATTAACTACAGCTTCAAGAGAAACTTTAAGAGCTCAAGCTGCTTGGTTAAGAGAAAATTCTAACATCACTGTAGTTTTAGAAGGTCATGCAGATGAAAGAGGAACAAGAGAATATAACTTAGCACTTGGAGAAAGAAGAGCTAACGCTGCAAAAGATTATCTAATGACTTATGGTGTTTCATCAGACAGAATTACTGTAATCAGTTATGGTAAAGAAAGACCTGTTGACTCAGGATCAAATCCTTTAGCATGGTCTAAAAACAGAAGATCAGTTACTGTTAAAGCAAACTAAAGAATTTTTTAAAAAAGACCCTAAAATTAAAAACTTTTAGGGTCTTTTTTTTGCCTTTTTATAATCATATAAAAATTTAATGAGATCACTTTTTAGATCAATATTATTTAATTTAATAATAATATTAAATTTCTTTTTTTCGGGAATTGCTTACTCAGATAACCATAATATTTATGAAATTTTAGATTTAATTAAAAAAGATTTAAAAACTCTTGAAAGAGCCGTTTACTCAGGATCAATAGAAATAGAAAGTACAACAAATAATCAATCAGTATCAAGTCTTGATAATAATTCTGAGGATGTCTTAACTAGACATTTGTTAAAGTTATCAGAGGTAGAGGAGCAGTTTAGAGAACTTACTAATAAATTTGAGGAAATTAATTTTAAGCTTGATAAACTTTCGAACAGAGTATCCAAGCTACAGTCTGATAATCAGATAAGGTTTCAAGATATAGAAAATGATTTAAGTTCTGTTAATGTAATTGATAGCAGTCAACAACTCAGTTCTGCGCCTAAAATTGAGAAGCAAATTCTTCCTGGAAGCTCGCAGCCTCAGGACTTAGGTACAATTTCTTATAAAGATATGGAAACTTCAGAGGAGAACCAACAGATTCAATCGGTTGATACCACAGCTTCTATTGTAGAAGAAACTTTTCAAGCTGAAGATAAAATTTTACCAATAGATTTAACTCCAAAAGAACAATATGAATTTGCAACAAGTTTCTTAAAAGTTGGAGATTACAGTACAGCAGAAAGAGCTTTTAGAGAATTTGTGTTATCAAATCCTGAAGATGAATTAGCAGGTAGTGCTCAATATTGGTATGCAGAAACTTTCAGAATAAGACAACTTTATACTGATGCTGCTTCAGCTTATCTCGAAGGATATCAAAAATATCCAAAAGGAAAGAAAGCTCCAATAAATTTATTAAAACTTGGAGTTTCAATGGTTCAAATTGGTGAAAAAGATCAAGGCTGTAAGATGATTAATGGTGTAGAGTTGCAGTATCCAAACGCAAATCAGTCTGTAATACAAAAAGCAAAATATGAGTCTAAAAAATTTGAATGCGTCAAGCAAGATTCATAAACAACTTCTTAATAAGCTAAGAGATAAAAGAATTTATAAAATCTATAATAAATTTGAAAATAATTTAAATTTAAATAACGATTTTACAGTTGCTGTGTCAGGTGGCCCTGATAGTCTTGCTTTAGCTTTTTTTTCAAAAATTTATTCAATTAAAAAATCTTTAAAAATTAAATACTTTCTAGTTGACCATAAATTGAGAAATAATTCATCTGTAGAAGCTTTATTTGTAAAAAATCTTTTGAAGGATTTTTCTATAGATTTAGATATTTTAAAATGGAATGGGAAAAAACCCAAAAATAATATCCAATCTCTTGCAAGAAAAAAAAGATATAATCTCTTAATTAACCAATCAAAAAAATTTAAAATTAATCATATTTTATTTGGTCATCATGAAGATGATGTTCATGAAAATTTTTTAATTAGGCTTTTAAGAGGTAGTGGTTTAAAGGGTATCGTATCTTTAGACAAAACGACTTTAATTAATAATGCAAATATCTTAAGACCTTTAATAAACGTTGAAAAAAAAGATTTAATCTACATCTCAAAAAAGGTGTTTAATAAATATGTAGAAGACCCTTCAAATCAAGATGAAATTTTTACGAGAGTGAGAGTAAGAAATTTAATTAAAAATCTTGAAAGTGAAGGTTTGGATAAAAGTAAATTTAAATTATCAATTAGTAATTTAAAAAGTGTAGACCAATCAATCCAGTTTTTTTGTGAAAAAAATTTAAAAGAAAATTCGATTATTTCTCAAAATAAAGTTGTATTAAAAGAAGAATTTTTTAATTTTCCTCAAGAAGTTTTGTTCAGGTCATTTTCAAAGATCTTACAGTTAGTTGGGAAAAAGTATTTTCCACCCAGAGGTAAAAAAATTAACAATATTTTAGAAAATCTACAGAGTAAAATTACTTTTAAGTCTACACTTGGGAATTGTGTAATTAAAAAAATCAAGAAAACTGTAATTGTATATAAAGAGCGTTAATATCACTAAATTTATAGTTATTTTGTCACTTGTTTAATTTGCAATAATTCTTATCTTTACACCATGAATTTTAAAAATCTGGCTATGTGGGGAATAATAGTTTTTTTAACTATTGGCCTTTATAACATGTTTAAAAATCCTCAATCAAATATTAGAGGAGGAAATCAAATAATTTTTTCAGATTTTTTAACTTCAGTTGAAAATGGAGAAGTTTTAAAAGTTGAGATACAGGGAAACAACATCAAGGGTGTTTACTCAAATGGAAATTCATTTTCAACTTATGCTCCAAACGATCCAAATTTAATTGAAAAATTATCAGACAAAGGAGTAAGTATTTCAGCAGCTCCGTTAGAAGAAAAAATGCCATCTTTATTTGGCGTACTACTTTCTTGGTTCCCAATGCTTTTATTAATTGCTGTTTGGATATTTTTTATGCGACAGATGCAAGGTGGAAAAGGTGGAGCAATGGGATTTGGCAAGTCAAAAGCTAAGATGATGAATGAACTTAAAGGCAAAGTAACATTTAATGATGTTGCTGGAGTAGAAGAGGCAAAAGAAGAAGTAGAAGAAATTGTAGAATTTTTAAAAGACCCTAAAAAATTTAGTAGACTCGGTGGAAAGATACCTAGAGGTGCTTTATTGGTTGGACCTCCAGGAACGGGAAAAACTTTGTTAGCAAGAGCTATTGCAGGTGAAGCAGGAGTTCCTTTCTTTACTATCTCTGGTTCAGATTTTGTTGAAATGTTTGTTGGTGTTGGAGCATCAAGAGTAAGAGATATGTTTGAACAAGGTAAAAAAAATTCTCCGTGCATAATATTCATTGATGAAATAGATGCAGTTGGAAGAAGTAGAGGTGCAGGTTTAGGTGGAGGTAATGATGAAAGAGAGCAAACTTTAAACCAATTATTAGTAGAGATGGATGGGTTTGATACTAATGAGGGAGTTATCATAATTGCAGCAACAAATAGACCTGATGTTCTTGATCCAGCACTATTAAGACCTGGAAGATTTGACAGACAAGTAGTTGTTTCGAACCCAGATATTATTGGAAGAGAAAAAATTTTAAAAGTCCATGTGAAAAAAATTAAGATGGCACCCGATGTAAATTTAAGAACTATTGCAAGAGGGACCCCCGGTTTTTCAGGAGCAGATTTAGCTAACTTAGTCAATGAAGCTGCTTTATTAGCAGCTAGAAAAAATAAAAGAATTGTAACTTTATTAGAATTTGAAGAGGCAAAAGATAAAGTATTAATGGGTGCTGAAAGAAGATCAATGGTAATGACTGAGGATGAAAAAAAACTTACCGCATATCACGAAGGTGGCCATGCTTTAGTCTCGTTTAATATGCCTAGTTATGATCCAATTCACAAAGCCACTATCATTCCAAGAGGAAGAGCTTTGGGAATGGTTATGAATTTACCAGAAAGAGATAAACATGGATATTCAATCAAATATTTAAAAGCTAGACTAGCAGTTTGTTTTGGAGGAAGAGTTGCAGAAGAATTAATTTTTGGAAAAGATAACATTTCTACAGGAGCAGGTGGAGGAAGTGGTTCAGATATTAATCAAGCTACTCAACTTGCAAGAGCGATGGTAACTAAATATGGTATGAGTGAGGAAATGGGTCCAGTTGAGTATGGAGAAAATCAAGAGGAAGTTTTCTTAGGTAGATCTGTTACTCAAACACAATCAGTTTCTGAAGAAGTTGCTCAAAAAATTGATAAGGAAATTAGGAAACTAGTCGACGAAGGATACAATCAAGCAAAGAAAATTTTGACTGAGAAAATTGACGATCTACATAAAATTGCTAAAGCATTAATTACTTACGAAACCTTAACAGGTGAAGAGATTGAGAACATAATTAACAAAAACTTATATCCAAAAGATAAAATTTTAGAAAATCAAGACTCAAAAGATGATCATGACTCGGCTTTAGGAGCCATGGGTCTAAAACCAAAAATTGTTCATTAATTTATAATGCAAAGATATTACACAAGAGCGTGTAATTTCTATTATGGTAATCAATCAAAAATTTTAGTAAGTAAAAAAAAAGCCATACCATTACATCAAATTAAGGAAATATCGTTTGATCATATTGAAATAATAACTAGAAAATCAAAGAAAAAAATTTCAATTAATCAAATAAAATATTTACCAAATGATTTAAAGAAAAAAGTTAATTTAGATTTAAAAAAAATTAAAACTAAAAAAAAAAATTTTTCTAACTTAGAATTTAAAAAAGTTCCAAATATACTAGGTGTCTTAAATCTTACCCCAGATAGTTTTTCTGATGGAGGAAAATTTAATACAAAACAAAGAGGAATAAGTCATGCTTTTAAACTATATAACGATGGCGCTGATTTAATCGATGTTGGAGGAGAGTCAACAAGACCAGGTTCAAAGACAGTAAATAAAGAAGATGAATGGAAAAGAATTAATGAAATCTTAAAATCTATTGTAAAAAAAATTCCGATTTCTTTGGATACTAGAAAATCTGATATAATGAAAAATGGAATTAAATTAGGTGTAAAACTAATTAATGATGTTTCAGGCTTAAGTTTTGATACAGAAACAATAAACGTATTAAAAAAAAATAAAGTTCCTTTTGTCATTCAGCACACGCTTGGAACACCAGAAAATATGCAAAAAAATCCAAAATATAATAATGAATTACTAGATATTTATGATTTTTTTGAGGAGAAAATAAAACTTCTAAGGTCTAAAGGTATTAAACATAACAATATAATTTTAGACCCTGGAATCGGGTTTGGAAAAAAACTGAAACATAATATGAATTTAATCAGAAGTGTTTCTATTTTTCATTCATTAGGATTTCCTATACTTGTAGGAAATTCTAGAAAAAGATTTATTAGAGATATTTCCAAAAAAAATGATAGCTTTACTAGAATTGGAGGAACAATATCGTCATCATTATATTTGATGACACAAGGAGTTCAGATTTTAAGAATTCATGATGTTAATGAAGTTATGCAAGCAATTAAAGTTTTTAAAGAGATAACAAATAAATAATGGCAAAAAAATATTTTGGAACAGATGGAATAAGAGGAGCTATTAATAGTAAAAATATTAATGGAGATATGTTTTTTAAGTTTGGACTAGCTAGTGGTACATATTTTAAATCTCAAAAGAAAAAAAAACAAACAGCAATAATAGCAAAAGATACAAGATTGTCAGGATATACACTTGAACCTGCGCTTGTTTCTGGTTTGGCTTCTGCTGGCATGCATGTTTACACTTTGGGCCCTTTACCAACCAATGGATTGGCTATGCTTACAAAAGAAATGAAGGCCAATATGGGTATTATGATTACAGCTTCTCATAATCCTCATTACGACAATGGATTAAAATTATTTGGTCCTGATGGAATGAAATTATCAGACAAAATAGAAAAAAAAATAGAAGCTCTTATAGATAAAAAAATATCAAATAACCTCTCCAGTCCTGAAAAATTAGGAAGAGTTAAAAGATTAGAAACAGGAACTAAACAATATATTAAAATATTAAAAAAAAATTTTATAAAAGAGTTCAATTTAAGAGGATTAAGAATTGTTATAGATTGTGCCAATGGCGCTGGTTACAAAGCAGGGCCTGAATTATTAAAATCATTAGGTGCTAAAGTTATAGCAATAGGCGTAAACCCAAATGGATTGAATATTAATAAAGATTGTGGCTCAACCTTTCCAAGAAAAATTAGAACAGCTGTAAAAAAATATAAAGCTCATATTGGCATTTCTTTAGATGGAGATGCCGATAGAATTATAATGTGCGATGAAAAAGGTAATATTGTAGATGGTGATCAAATAATAGCTGCTTTAGCAACACGATGGAAAAATAAAAAAATGCTAAAAGGTGGTGTTGTTGGAACGCTAATGTCGAATTATGGACTAGAAAAATATTTAAAATTTAAGAGAATAAAATTTTTAAGAGCTAATGTAGGCGATAGATATGTTAAAGAAAAAATGCAAAAATATAAATTTAATTTAGGTGGTGAACAATCAGGACATATTATTTTAGGTAAATTTGCAACAACTGGAGACGGGTTGCTTGTAGCTTTAGAAGTTCTTTTTGCTCTGAGAAAAGGTAAAAAAACGAGTGAATTTTTTCAGAGTTTTAAAAAAACCCCTCAATTATTAGAAAATATAACTGTTAAAGATAAAAATATTATCAACAAACCTGAAATAAAAAAAGTTATAAAACTCGCAGAAAAATTAATTAATGGAAAAGGAAGAGTTTTAGTTAGAAAATCAGGAACAGAATCTAAAATTAGAGTGATGGCAGAAAGTGATAATAAAATACTTTTATTCAGATGTGTAAACATGATATCCAAAAAAATAAAATAAATTGAAACCAAATTCAAAAATTTTAATTATTGCAGGATCAGATTCATCTGGTGGAGCCGGTATACAAGCTGATATTAAGACTGTTACAGCTCTAGGTTCTTATGCGATGACAGCTATAACTGCAGTTACAATTCAAAATACTACAGGTGTGCAATCAATAGTAGGTATCAATCCGAAAGAAATTTTCAATCAAATTGTTTTTACTTCCAAAGATATTAAGCCTGATGCAATCAAAATAGGAATGTTACACTCATCTAATGTTATCAAGATGGTAATTAAAGCTTTAAATTTAATTAAAGTTAAAAGTATTATTTTAGACCCCGTCATGGTTGCAAAAGGTGGTGCCAAATTAATAGATAATAAAGCAATTAAGTTATTAAAATCGGAATTAATAAAAAAAGTTTCACTAGTTACTCCTAATATTCCTGAAGCTGAAATTTTGACTGAAACAAAAATCATATCTGTTGAAGATATGATTTACGCTGCAAATAAGCTTATGGAATTTGGAGCTAAAAATGTACTTATTAAAGGTGGACATTCAAAAAATAAAATAGTTAAGGATGTTTTTGTTAATAAAAAAGATATTAAGATCTTTAATAGTACGCGTTACAAAACAAATAATACTCATGGTACAGGTTGTACCTTATCAAGTGCAGTCACTACATTTGTATCGTGTGGAAAACCAGCAAAGAAATCTTGTGAGCTTGGAATTAAGTATGTAAATTCAGCTATTAAAACAAACCCAAATTATGGAAGAGGTCATGGCCCAATTAACCATCTCACTTCTATAAAAGTAAATAAAAAATTTAATTAATGAAAAACATAGTTGTTGTTGGATCTCAATGGGGTGATGAAGGAAAAGGTAAGATTGTTGATTGGTTATCTGAACAGGCAGATGTAGTTATTAGATTTCAAGGTGGTCATAATGCGGGCCACACTCTTGTTATTGATGG
Source organism: Candidatus Pelagibacter sp. HIMB1493 (assembly GCF_052047995.1). Classification (NCBI taxonomy): domain Bacteria; kingdom Pseudomonadati; phylum Pseudomonadota; class Alphaproteobacteria; order Candidatus Pelagibacterales; family Candidatus Pelagibacteraceae; genus Candidatus Pelagibacter; species Candidatus Pelagibacter sp. HIMB1493. Next base: position 29,952 of record NZ_JBNAIP010000001.1, read on the forward strand.
CGTTACTTACAAGCTAAGATTACTTCCATCTGGCATTGTTAGAAAAGGTAAAATATCAATAATTGGTAATGGTGTTGTTGTAGATCCTTGGGCTTTATTGGAAGAAATTGAAGAGATAAAATCTAAAGGTGTAGAAGTAGATGTAGATAACTTCATAATATCAGAATCTGCAAATCTGATTTTGCCTTTTCATAGAGAAATGGATGAAATTAGAGAAGATACAGCAGGAAAAAGTAAAATAGGAACTACCAGAAGAGGAATTGGACCTGCTTATGAGGATAAAGTAGGAAGAAGATCAATAAGGGTTATGGATTTAAGATCAGAAAAAAATTTAGATCAAAGATTAGATTCTGTATTGATACATCATAATGCAATCAGAAAAGGACTTGGTAAAAAAATTTTTGAAAAAGATCAACTTAAATCTGATTTACTTAAAATTGCTCCTAAAATATTAAAATTTTCACAGCCTGTATGGCTTAAAATTGATCAATTTAAAAAGCAAAAAAAGAAAATTTTATTTGAAGGTGCCCAAGGTATTTTACTTGATGTAGATCATGGAACTTATCCTTTTGTAACTTCATCTAATACAGTTGCTTCGAGCGCTGCTACCGGAACAGGCTGTGGTCCTAATTCAATAAACTATGTTTTAGGAATTACAAAAGCTTATACAACAAGAGTAGGAGAAGGACCTTTTCCAACAGAACTAACTGATGAAGTAGGTGAACTTTTGGGCACACGTGGAAAAGAATTTGGAACTGTCACAAGTAGAAAAAGAAGATGTGGGTGGTTTGATGGTGTTCTAGTAAGACAAACAATTAAAGTTTCAGGTATAGATGGTATAGCTTTAACAAAATTGGACGTTCTTGATGAATTAGATGAAATTAAAATGTGCGTTGCTTATGAGCTGGATGGAGAAAAATTAGATTATTTACCTGCTGCTGTAGAAGATCAAATTAAAATAAAACCAATTTACAAATCTTTTCCAGGATGGAAGGTATCTACCAGTGGAATTAAAAATATGAACTCTTTACCTGATAATGCAAAAAAATATATTTTTGCTGTAGAAGATTTCATTGGTGCAAAAATATCTAGCGTTTCTACTAGTCCTGAAAGAGATGATACTATTTTAATCGAAAATCCTTTTGAGGCTTAATTCGCTGGTAATAAATTTTTAGATTTAGCAAGAAGTAGCATTTGTTTTTGAAGTTTTTCAAATGCTTTATTTTCTATTTGTCTAACTCTTTCTCTACTTATTTTATATTTTTTACTTAAATCTTCCAGAGTTGTTGGATCATCATTCAGTCTTCTTGAATACAATATCTCTCTTTCTCTATCATTGAGCACAGTAATAGAATCTTTTAACAAATCTTTTCTTTGCTCCATTTCTTCGTGTTGAGCAAATTTTAAATCATGATCGAGCTCTTTATCTACTAACCAGTCTTGCCATTCATCACCATCCTCTCCAACTTGAGCATTCAATGAAAACTCTTTTCCAGAAAGTCTTCTGTTCATTGAAACAACTTCTTCTTTACTCACATCAAGTTTGTTAGCAATATGGTTTACGTGTTCATCCCTTAAATCACCTTCAGTTTCGGGAGATATTTGGTTTTTAATTTTTTTTAAATTGAAAAACAATTTTTTTTGAGCAGTTGTTGTTCCAATTTTTACAAGACTCCAAGATCTTAAAATATATTCTTGGATGGATGCTTTAATCCACCACATAGCATAAGTTGCTAATCTAAAACCTTTTTCAGGTTCAAATTTTTTAACAGCCTGCATCAAACCAACATTTCCTTCGGAAATCATTTCATTAATTGGCAAACCATAGCCTTTGTATCCCATGGCAATTTTTGCAACTAATCTTAAGTGACTAGTTACTAATTTTTCAGCAGCTTTAATATTTCCAGTTGTTTTCCAATTTTTGGCTAACATATATTCTTCTTCTGCGGCCAACATTGGGAACTTTTTAATCTGTTCTAAATATACAGAAAGACCACCCTCATTGGATAGTGTAGGAAGATTGTTGCTCATAGTTGTGCTCATAGATGAGTTTATTTAGTTAATTATACTTAATTTTCAATAATTTATTCTTCAGTGTTTCTAAGCATTTTTAAAATATTATTTAGTTCTTGAGGCAAAATTGAGGTAAAAATCAGCTCCTTCTGAGTTCTAGGATGAACAAAGCCTAAAGTCTTTGCGTGTAGAAATTGTCTGTCTAAATTTGTAATTGAATTTTGAATGTCAAAATTAACATTTTTTAATTTTTTATATTTTTTTTTATATTTATCATCACCAACTAAACTATTTCCTTTATAATTCATGTGCACTCTGATTTGATGAGTTCTACCAGTTTCCAATTTGCATTCGACTAAACTTAACGTCGGTATTTTTTTATTTTCGAAAATTTCAATTGTTTTATAGTTTGTTACAGCTTTCTTACCCTTTGAACTGCTTACTTCCATAAGTTGTCTATTTTTAGAACTACGAGTAATAAATGTTTCTATCCTACCAAAAGATGGTCTTAGCTTTCCCCATATTAAAAGTTGGTATTCTCTAATAATTGTGTGCTTACTAAATTGTTTTGATAAATTTTCATGGGTCTCATTATTTTTTGCTACAACAACTAAACCTGAGGTATTTTTATCAATTCTGTGCACAATTCCAGGTCTTAATTCATCTCCAATAGTTGATAAAGATTCTTTATTATAATGCATTAATGCATTTACAATTGTTTTGTCATAATTGCCTGCTCCAGGATGCATTATAATTCCTGAGGGTTTATCAATTACTAATAAATCAGAATCTTCATAAACAATATTTAATTTAAAATCATAAGGCTTTAGAGATGCAATCTCTGGCTCTGGAATAGTAAGATTTACAACATCACCAATCGAAACTTTTTTAGATGGACTTTTAATTATTTCATTATTTAGTTTTAATTTTTCTTTTAAAATTAAATTTTTAACTCTGGTTCTACTAATAATTTCGTCTCTTTTGTTAATTAATACATCTACTCTTAAATTCTTTTCTTCTTCTTCAACTATAAAATTAATGCTTTTTTCCATAAAATATAATATTAATACTAAATGCGCTTGTAGCTCAACTGGATAGAGCGCCAGATTTCGGCTCTGGAGGTTCAGGGTTCGACTCCTTGCAGGCGCACCATTTACTCTCCAATATTAATTAATGTCCCTTTTTCTCTAGCTTTATCAAACGAAAAATAAAAAGTTGCAATAGCAACTGTGAAATAAAATGCATTTAGTGAAAGTGCAATACGAATATTTTCATAGCTAACAATTCCATTGACCAAGATATTTCTGGTTTCTTCAAATATATAAACTAATGGCAATGCGTATGCTATTGATTGAAATATTTCAGGTAAAATTTCAACTGGATAATAAATACAGCCAAAAGGTGCCAATAAAAACATTGTAGACCATGCAATATTCTCAAAAGACGGCCCAAATCTTAACAATCCAGCTGAAACAAAAAGCCCCAAAGTAATTCCAAAAATATACAAACTTAAAAAAAGAAAAGCTAATGGTAATCCCAAGTTTAATATAGATATACCAAATAATGGTGAGGTTAAAAGTATCGCTGGAATTAATCCGATTAAAGCTCTTATTAAAGCGGTGATTACAAGTGCAGTAATTATTTCACTAATTTTCATTGGAGCAATAAATAAATTAGTAAAATTCCTACTCCAAATTTCTTCTAAAAATAACATATTAAAACCAATGCTTGTTCTAAAAAGAAAATCATAAAGAATTGCACAAGACAATATAACTCCAACAGCTCCACTATAGTATGAACTGTGCGCTGCAAAAAAATTGGAAATGAAACCCCAAAGAGTTATCTGGATAGAAGGCCAATATATTAAATCAAGTATTCTTGGGAATGACCTAGTAATTAAATAAAAATGTCTTAAAAATAATCCATATATTCTTGTAATATTCATTTATCTTTCCTAACAATTTCTAAAAAAACTTCTTCCAAGTTTTTTTGTCCATATTTTTTTATTAAATCTTCTGGAGTACCACTGTCTACGATATTACCATCTTTCATCATCATAACAGAATTACATAATCTCTTTACTTCATCCATGTTATGCGAAGCTAACAAAACAGATATTTTTTTTTCTTCTTTGTACTTTTCTAAAAAGGTTCTAATAAAATCTGCTGTTTCGGGGTCTAGAGCAGCAGTTGGCTCATCTAACAAGAGCACAGTAGGATCATTAATTAATGCTTTAGCAAGACTGACCCTATTTTTTTGTCCTGATGACAGTTCTCCTGTAATTTTATCCAAAAGATCTTCCAATCTTAATTTTTCTGAGAGGAAATTAATTCTCTCATTCAAATTTTGAATATTGTATAGTTTCCCATACACAATTAAATTTTGGTTTACTGTTAATTTTTTAGGCAATTCAATGTAGGGAGAAATAAAATTCATTTTGTGTAGAATTGAAATTTTATTATTTTCAATATTTTTACCGTTAATTAAGACTTGGCCACTTGTGGGTTTTAATAATCCTAGTATCATTCCGATTGTTGTTGTTTTTCCACAACCATTTGGACCTAACAGTCCTACTATTTCATTTTCATTAATTTTAAAATTTATATTATTAACTGCTTTTTTAGTCTTATATGATTTTGATAGATTTATGACTTCTATTGAGTTTTTCATTTGAAGTTTGATGCTCTCTTGAGTCTGTCATTTATCGTTTTCCCAATTCCTTCATTTGGTATTTTTTCTACAGCTATTGATTTATATTTATCTTTTTTTATTTTCCTCAAAACACTGTACAGGTTTCTGGCAGCTTCATTTAAGTTATTTGTTTTGCTTAAATAATAAATATCTTTAGATATATTTTCTCTTTTTTTTAATACTACAAAAGCTTCATTTTCTTTGTTTTTTTTTGCATTCATTCTTAAAGGTAATCCTGGAGAATAGTGTAAAGGAAAAAGACCAGGAGAAATTTTATCTTTTGAATTTATATTAATTGTTATTTTTTGATTCAAAGTTTTTTTAATCTTTGAAACACTCAATCCTCCATATCTTAGTAATCTAGGTTTATTTGTTATATTTAATATTGTAGACTCGACACCAATTTTACATACACCACCATTCAAAATAAATTTTATTTTGTTGCCAAATTCATCTTTGACGTCTGCTGCTTTTACAGCACTTAATCTTGAAGAAATATTAGCGCTTGGTGCTGCAACTGGATATTTTAAATTTTTGAGTAATTTTCTAAATAGAGGATGTTTTGGAAATCGTATAGCAACTGTTTTTTTATTATTAGTTACAAACTTTGATATTTTAGAATTTTTTTTGAGCTTCAATATATATGTTATTGGTCCTGGAGAAAATTTTTTATAAAGTTTAATAAAATTATCATTTATTTCACAGTCTTCTGAAATTTTTTTTAAATTATAGTAGTGAACAATTAGTGGATTGTTAGTAGGTCTTCTTTTTAGGTTAAAAATTTTTTTAACAGCAGTGTCCGAGTATGCGTTACCTGCGAGTCCGTAAACAGTCTCTGTTGGAACAGCTACACAATGACTTTTATCTAAGTAATTTTTCGCTTTTTTGATGTTTGATTGAATATTTTTCATGTAATAGTAATGATTAATATATGAAAGATAAAAATTTACCACTCGATTATGATAATAGAACGCTTGAAGAGTTAACAGATGAAGCAAATCAAATGATAAAGTCTTTAGAAGAAAAAGATGACCTAGACAATTCTGTAGAAAGCTATCAAGAGTTACTAAAATTAAATAATTTAATTGAAAAAAAATTTCAAAAAAATTTAAGATCTATTAGTGAAAATACAAATAAAAAAATTAAGGATATCATTAAGAGAAAGTGAAAAATCAACTTAATAAAATTGCAAAAGATACCAATTTATTCTTGAAAAAATATATTCAGGAACAAGAAAATTCCAAATTAATTTATGCAATGAAGTATGGATTATTTCCTGGAGGAAAAAAAATTAGATCTAAAATATTAATTGATATTGGATCGTTATTCTCAATTAACTATCACACATTAATTGCTATAGGTGCTGCTGTAGAATGTATTCATGCTTATTCTCTTATTCATGATGATTTACCATGCATGGATAATGATAATATGAGAAGAGGTAAACCATCAACTCATATTAAATTTGGTGAGTCGACAGCTGTCCTCGCCGGAAATTCATTATTAACAATGGCTTTTGAAATTTTAACTAGTTCTAAGATAAAGTTGAGGGACAAAATCAAAGTTAAATTAGTAGATAAACTTTCTATGTGTTCAGGACATTTGGGTATAGCGGGAGGTCAATATTTAGATTTAGATTTTGAAAAAAAGAAAGTTTCAAAAAAACAAATTATAGAAATGGAAATTAAAAAAACAGGAAAACTTTTTAGTTTTTGTTGTGCAGTACCAGCAATCATTAAGGAGAAAAGTCTAAAGGAAATAAAATTTTTTGAAAGTCTTGGTTCTGATATTGGTCTTCTTTTTCAAATAGCAGATGATTTAATAGATTTTAAAGGTAATTCTAAAATTGCTGGGAAGAGAACAAAAAAAGATCAAAAAAAAGGCAAAGCTACGCTTATAAGTTTGCTAGGTTATGACGCTTCAATCAAATATTGTGGTAAGATTATTTCAGATATTAATAGAAATTTAAAAATTTATGGTTCAAAATCAGAAAATTTAAACGATACATTAGAATTTATATTGAATAGAAATAAATGAAAAATAATTACAAGTTTTTAGATAATATTAACTTTCCATCCGATTTAAGAAAAGTTTCTGAAAATGATTTACAACAAGTAGCTGATGAAGTTAGAGAAGAGATGATCAGTGCAGTATCTAAAACTGGTGGACATTTAGGTGCAGGTCTAGGGGTTGTTGAGCTGACTGTAGCTCTGCACTATGTTTTTGATACACCTAATGATAGATTAATTTGGGATGTAGGACACCAAGCATACCCACATAAAATTTTAACAGGAAGAAAACAAAAAATTACAACTTTAAGACAAGGCAACGGTTTATCAGGTTTTACTAAAAGATCTGAGAGTGAGTATGACCCATTTGGTGCAGCTCATAGTTCCACATCTATATCATCTGCACTTGGCATGGCTGAAGCAAATAAATTAGAAAATAAATCTTCAAATGTAATAGCTGTTATTGGAGATGGCGCAATTAGTGCTGGTATGGCATATGAAGCTATGAATAATGCTGGCGCATCAAAAACTAAAATGATCGTTATATTAAATGATAATGACATGTCTATAGCAAAACCAGTAGGTGCAATGAGAACATATTTAGCAAAGTTATTTACTGGAAAAATCTATTTTAGCTTAAGAGAAACTTTAAAATTAATCACCTCAGCTTTTTCAAAAAGATTTAGTGCTAAAGCTGGTAAGGCAGAAGATTTTTTTCGTTCTGCTGTCACCGGTGGAACACTATTTAGCTCACTTGGTTTTTATTATGCAGGACCAATAGATGGACATGATCTTTCCTCACTTGTCCCTATTTTAAGAAATGCTAGAGACTCAAAGCATGAGGGTCCAATTATGATACATATTAAAACTCAAAAAGGAAAAGGATATTCTTATGCTGAAAAAGCTAGCGATCACTATCATGGAGTATCAAAATTTAATGTTGAAACTGGAGAGCAACAAAAAAGTGGTTCTAATTTACCTGCATATACAAAAGTTTTTGCAAATACACTTGTTAAGCATGCAAAAAAAGACAGTAAGATTGTTGGAATAACTGCAGCAATGCCAGGTGGAACTGGTATGGATATCTTTGGCAAGGAATTTCCAAAAAGAATGTTTGACGTTGGTATAGCTGAACAGCATGCAGTTACTTTTGCTGCAGGTCTTGCAACAGAAGGGTATAAACCCTATGCCGCTATCTATTCTACCTTTCTTCAAAGAGCTTACGATCAAGTAGTGCATGATGTAGCAATACAAAGTCTACCTGTAAGATTTGCAATTGATAGAGCTGGATTAGTTGGCGCAGATGGATCAACGCATGCAGGTTCTTTTGATATTGCTTATTTGTCAACTTTACCAAATTTTATCGTGATGGCAGCTAGTGATGAAGCTGAGTTAGTAAAAATGATTAATACTTCGGTTGATATTAATGACAAACCCTGTGCAATAAGATATCCAAGAGGAACAGGTATTGGAGTTGAACTTCCTTCAATAGAGGAAAAAATAGAGATAGGTAAAGGAAAAATTATTCAGCAAGGAACTCAAGTTTGTTTGTTGAGCTTAGGAACTAGACTTGAAGAATGTAAAGTAGCTGCAGAAGAATTGAAAGCAAAGGGTATTTCAACAACAATTATAGATGCCAGATTTGCAAAACCTTTAGATGAAGATTTAATTTTAAAATCTGCAAGAGAACATGAATTAATGATTACAATTGAGGAAGGTTCTATAGGAGGATTTGGTTCCCATGTTAAAAATTTATTAGCCGAAAAAGGGATATTTGATAAAGGGTTAAAATTTAGATCCATGACTCTTCCAGATGAATTCATAGAGCAAGATAATCCAAAAAATATGTATGATATTGCTGGACTTAATAGTCCACAAATTACAAAAAAAGTTTTAGAAGTTTTATTTAATAAGGATTCAATTAGAGTAGTAAAAAACTAATTATTTATCCGCACTGAGCCTGATTCATTAGGTAGTGGTCTAATAAAACACAATTCATCATAGCTTCTCCAACTGGAACAGCTCTTATTCCTACGCAAGGGTCATGTCTCCCTTTAACTGATATTGTGGTATTTTTTCCGAATTTATTAATAGTTTTTCTTGTAGTTAAAATTGAAGATGTAGGTTTAACTGCAAATGATGCTATTATTTCTTGCCCAGAAGAAATTCCGCCCAAAATCCCGCCTGCATTATTAGAGTTAAATTTTAATTTATTATTTTTTAATGATATTTCGTCAGAGTTTTGCTCGCCACTTAGTTGTGCAGAATTCATTCCAGCACCAACATTTACTCCTTTAACTGCATTAATGCTCATAAACGCTGATGCAATATCAGAATCTAATTTTGAATAAATAGGCGCACCAAGACCTGCAGGAATACCTCTTGCCCTAACCTCTATTACAGCACCACATGATGACCCTGATTTTCTTACACCAAGTAAATATTTTTCCCATAACTTAATCATAGACTTATCTGGACAAAAGAATGGATTTTTTGAAATAATTTTATCATTCCACTGTGACGTATCACATCCTAAGATTCCTAATTGAGTTACAGCACCTATAACTTTAAATTTTTTTCCTAATTTTTTTTGAAGTACTAGTTTAGCTATAGCACCAGCCGCAACTCTTGAAGCTGTCTCTCTAGCTGAAGATCTTCCTCCACCTCTGTAATCTCTAATTCCGTATTTTTTGAAATAGGTAAAGTCCGCATGCCCTGGTCTGAATTTATCTTTTATATTTCCATAATCTTTAGATCTCATGTCTTTATTATAAATAATTAAAGAAATTGGTGTGCCAGTAGTTTTTCCCTCAAATACACCTGAAAGTATTTGGACTTTATCGTCCTCTTTTCTTTGTGTGGTAAATTTTGATTGTCCAGGTTTTCTTTTATCTAATTCTAATTGAATATCTTTTTCATTTAGATTTATGTTTGGAGGACAACCGTCAACTATACAGCCAATAGCAGGGCCGTGAGATTCACCCCAAGTTGTGAAACGAAATAGCTTTCCAAAAGTGTTAAATGACATTATTTATATTATATAGATTATTTTGTTTAAATTATGAATGAAAAAAACCAACTTGGTATTAACAGCTGTTTTTTAAATTTAGATGACCCAATTAAGTTATTTGAAATATGGATGGAAAAAGCCAAACAGACTGAACCAAATGATCCAAATGCAGTTGCGCTAGCAACTTCAAGTAAAAATAATGTTCCATCAGTCAGAATGGTGCTCCTTAAGGATTTTAATAAAGATGGATTTGTTTTCTACACTAATTTAAATAGTCGAAAAGGTAATGAACTAAAGGAAAATCCTAACGCTTCAATGTGTTTTCACTGGAAAAGTCTTTTAAGACAAGTCAGAATTACTGGGACTGTATCATTAGTTTCTGATGATGTTGCAGATGAATATTATTCTTCCAGAGCATATGAAAGTAGAATTGGTGCATGGGCATCAAACCAGAGCCAAGAATTAAAATATAGAAACGAATTAATAAATTCAATTAAGGTATATATAAATAAATATTCTGATGAAACAAAAGTTCCTAGACCAAAACACTGGTCTGGGTGGAATTTAAATCCACAAAATATAGAGTTTTGGCTAGATGGAGAAAATAGAATTCATGAAAGATTACTCTATACAAAAAGCCAGAATGGATTATGGAATAAAGCTTTATTAAGTCCTTAAAAATTTCTTGCTAAACTGAAAGATGTAAGTTTTTTAAGAATTTCTTTTTCTTTAGTATCCCTGAACACACTTAAAGAATTCGATGCTAAATTAATATAGTGCTGAGCTTTTTGGTAGCACTCATTTATAATCTTATATTTATTAATCAAAGATATAATATTATTAAAATCCTCTTTTGTTCTCTCTTTTTTATTAAATACTTCTTTTAGCTTATTTTTTTCATTGTTTTCTAATTTTTGGTAAAGCAAGATTATTGGTAAAGTCACTTTTCCTTCAAAAAAATCTTTTCCTATTTTTTTTCCAAATAACTTTAATTCAGAATTATAATCTAATGTGTCATCTGCAATTTGAAAAGTTAACCCTAAATTCCTTCCATAAAATTCTAGCGCATCTTTTTCTTTATTTTCTACTTCAGCTAAAATTGCACCTACTTTTGTTGAAGCAGCAAATAGTTCTGCAGTTTTGGCAGAAATAATTTTTAGATATGTTTCTTCAAGCATATCAACTTCATTATTATGTTGTAGTTGTAATACTTCTCCCTGGGCAATTTTAGATGAAGTTGATGATAATAATTTTAATACCTCTAAGTTTCCATCTTCAACCATCATCTCAAAACATCTACTTAAGAGATAATCTCCAATTAAAACCGAGGAATGATTGCTCCAAATTTTATTTAAAGTTTCTTTACCTCTTCTAATCTCACCTTCATCGATAACATCATCATGCATCAAAGTTGCACTGTGAATAAGTTCTACACAAGCTGCTAAATTTACGTCTCTTGAACCTTTTGAGTAACCACATAACTTAGCACTTCCTAATGTTAATAAAGCCCTTAGTCTTTTGCCACCAGTCTCTATATGATAATTAGTCATTTTTTGAACTAATTGAACATCACTAGTTAATTTGGATTTTATTCTTTCTTCAGTCAAAGCTAGTTTTTCTTCAACAGAATCCTTCAATTGGAAATATGAATTATTTATCTGGTTTTTAAGCTGTACTACAGTTCCCATATTAATTTTAAATTAATATAAATAAGCTATATTTATTACTTATCATTTGACGCACCTATTTCTTCAATTATAAGTAGTCTTTATAATCAACTAAATATTCTGTAAGAGATAAATATGTTCTCCTTTTTAAAAAAGAAAAAAATTGTTTCACATATTAAATTAAATGGCGTCATTGGTAATGCTGGTAAATTTAAGCAAGGTATTGATTTTGCAGGACAGGAAGAAATTATTAAAAAAGCTTTTTCACTAAAAAAAGCTACTGCAGTAGCAATATCAATCAATTCTCCAGGAGGTTCACCTGTGCAGTCACATTTAATTTATAGTTTTATTCGTCAGCAAGCTAAAAAAAGTAATAAGAAAGTTATTTTTTTTGCGGAAGATGTTGCTGCATCTGGAGGATATCTTATCTCATGTGCTGGAGATGAAATTTATGCAAATTCAAGTTCAATTATTGGGTCTATAGGGGTTATATATTCATCATTTGGTTTTACTGAACTAATTAAGAAAATAGGTGTTGAGAGAAGGGTTCATACAGCCGGAAAGAACAAGAGCACACTAGATCCTTTTATGGAAGAAAAGGAAGAAGATATTCAAAGACTTAAAAATATTCAATTAGATTTACACCAAGATTTCATAAATGTTGTTGAAAAAAGTCGTGGAGCAAAATTAAATAAAACAGAAGTAGAATTATTTTCTGGTGAATTTTGGTCAGGTTCAAGAGCTAAGAAATTAGGATTAATAGATGGCATAGGAGATGCACATGAAATCTTAAAAGAAAAGTATGGTGAAGATGTTGTAATTAAAAAATTTGAAAAAACAAAAGGGTGGTTAAGTCAAAAACTTTCATCTTCAAATCATATTGACCAATTTGCAAATATTTTAGATGAAAGATCAATCTGGCAAAGATATGGTTTCTAAATCAAAAGAGAAAATTCTTACATTTCAAGATACAATTTTAAATCTTCAAAAGTTTTGGAGTAAAAAAGGATGTGTAGTTCTCCAACCTTATGACATGGAAGTAGGAGCAGGCACATTTCATCCAGCAACGACATTGAGGTCATTAGGGGCTAAACCTTGGAAGACAGCATATGTGCAGCCATCAAGAAGACCCACAGACGGAAGGTATGGAGATAATCCAAATAGACTTCAGCATTATTATCAATTTCAAGTTCTTATAAAACCTTCGCCTGAAAATATTAAAAAACTTTACCTCAATAGTTTATCATCTATAGGAATTGATCATTCGGATCATGACATTAGATTTGTAGAAGACGACTGGGAAAGTCCAACATTGGGTGCTGCTGGTCTTGGTTGGGAAGTATGGTGTGATGGCATGGAAATTACTCAATTTACTTATTTTCAACAGATGGCAGGATTTGAGTGCAAACCTGTTTCTGTAGAAATTACATATGGATTAGAAAGAATATGCATGTTTATTCAGCAGCAAAAAAATGTCTACGATCTGTTATGGAATGATGATGGTGTAAAATATAAAGAAGTATTTCATCAAGCTGAGAGAGAATTTTCGGCATATAATTTTGAACATGCAAATGTAGAGTCACTTTTTAAAATGTTTGATATGCACGAGTTGGAAGCAAAGTCATTAGTTGAAAAAAAAATTTCACTACCAGCTTATGATCAATGTTTAAAAGCAAGTCATGTATTTAATATATTAGATGCACGTGGAGCAATTAGCGTTGCTCAAAGAGCAGGATATATTGCAAGAATAAGAGATATTACAAAATCAGCTGCTAGTATTTGGTTAGATAGTCAAAAATAATGTCTGAATTTTTCTTAGAATTGTTTAGTGAGGAAATACCTTCAAATTTACAAAAGAACTTAAGAGAAAATTTACTAAAAAGTTTTAATGAATTTTTTTTAGAAAAATCAATTAAATTTAAAAAAAGTTCGTCTTACTCAACACCCAATAGGTTATTAATTTTGTTTGAGGGAGTTGAAAAGAAGATAGTTTTAAAATCTGAGGAAATAAAAGGTCCGAGTACAAAGTCTCCAGATGCTGCGTTGGAGGGATTTGCGAAATCAAATGGTGTTTCAAAAAAAGAATTGTTTATAAAAAAAACAGATAAAGGTGAGTTCTATTTTTATAAAACTAGATCAAAAAAATTAGATACTCATACATTATTAGAAGGAGCCATACCTCAAATACTGAATAAAATTCAATGGAAAAAGTCAATGAAATGGTCAAATTATGAACTATTATGGGGTAGGCCATTAAAATCTGTCTTATCTATCTTTGATAAAAAAAAACTAAATTTTAAATTTCAACATTTCATTTCATCTAATTCGACATTTATAGATCAAGAATTTGAAGAAAAGAAAAAACTATTTTCAGACTTTAAATCTTATAAAAATTTTTTTAAAAAAATGGATATACTTATCGATCACACTGAGAGAAAAGACTTAATAGAAAAAAAATTCGACATTATTTTAAAAAAAAGAAATATAAATATTGACAGCAATCCAAAGCTTCTTCAGGAAGTAGTCGATTTAACTGACCAACCAAACGTAATTGTTTGTGAATTTGATAAAAAATTTTTAAATATACCTAAAGAGATTTTAATATTAACCATGCAACACCACCAAAAGTATTTTCCTACTTTTGATAAAAAAGGAAATATTACAAATCAATTTTTGGTAGTAGCAAACAATAAAGATAAAAAAGGATTAATTAAATTAGGAAATGAAAGAGTAGTTGAAGCAAGATTAAGTGATGCAGAATTTTTCTGGCAGAAAGATAAAGCTCAAAACATGGTCAAAAAAATTTCTGATTTAAAATTAATGAATTATTTCAAAGGTCTTGGAAATTATTTTGATAAAGCTCAAAGAATGAGAAAGCTTGGTGCTATTATTTCTGATGAGTTATTAATTAGCAAAGAAAAAGTAGAATTATCAGCATCAATAAGCAAAGTAGACTTGTTATCTGAAATGGTTGGTGAATTTCCAGAACTTCAGGGAATTATGGGAGGTTATTTTGCAAATGCGCAAGGTTTTGATAAAGAAATATCATTTGCTGTTAGTGAGCAATATTTACCCGTTGGATCTGGGACAAAAATTCCAAAAAAACCTTATAGCATTGCTTTATCTTTAGCTGACAAGATTGATACTTTAGTTGGATTTTTTGGTGTAAACCAAAAACCAACAAGTTCCAAGGATCCTTTTGCCTTAAGAAGATTAGCATTAGGGATTGTTAGAATTATTATTGAAAATAAAAAAAATTTTAAAATTAGAGATTTAATAAATTATTCTTCAAGTTTGTATCAGGATCAAGGATTTAAATTTGAGAATAAATCTTTACAAAAAGAATTACAAGATTTTCTATTAGAGAGATTAAAATATTATATGAAGGAGGAAAATATTCGAAACGATATAATACAAGCTTCAATAAGCTCTTCTAACTTAGATCAATCTGTAATTATTTTTAATAAAGCAAAAAATTTAAATAAAATAATAAATAAACAAAACGGAATAGATATTATTTCAAGCTATAAAAGAGCATCAAATATTCTAGAAAGTGAATTAAAAAAAGAGAAAATTGAATTATCTAATACAACTGACCCTGGTATTTTTAAAACTGAACTTGAAAAAAATCTATTTAAAAAAATTAATGAATTGAGGAAATATTTTTCAAGTCTTAATAATGATGAAAATTTTGTTCAAACATTGGACAATTTAGCAAGTATTAAAAGAGAGGTATTTGATTTTTTTGATAATGTAATTGTAAATGAGGATGATCTGGTAATTAAGAAAAATAGGCTAGAACTAATTCAAATGATGTGTAAAACATTCGACAATTATGTTAATTTTTCTTTAATCGAGTCTAGCTAATGAAGAAACTCATATTAAACTTTAATTCGAAACAATCTAAAAGTATTAAAAATCCAAAAAATTTTTTAGGCGGTAAAGGTGCTAACCTTTCTGAAATGGGGAGGATGGGGTTACCAGTTCCTCCTGGTTTTACAATATCTACTAAAGTCTGTGAGATTTTTTATAAAGATAAGAAAAAATTAAATAACAATTTAATTTCTCAAATTAAAAAAGAATTAAAAATTATTGAAAAAGATGTTTCTAAAAAATTTGGAGACCTAAAAAATCCTTTGTTATTATCTGTCAGATCGGGTGCTAGAGTATCTATGCCAGGAATGATGGATACAATTCTCAATTTAGGTTTAAACGATAAAACAGTAAAGGCGTTAGCTTTGAAAACTTCTAATGGGCGATTTGCCAAAGACAGTTACAGAAGATTTATTCAAATGTATGGAAACGTTGTGATGGGTGTAGAGAGCTATCATTTTGAAGAATTAATTGAAAATTATAAATTAACAAAAGGTGTTTTGTTAGACACGGACTTAGATGAAAATGATTGGGACGGTTTAATTGAAGATTTTAAAAGAACAGTAAAAGAAAAAACGAAAAAAAAATTTCCTCAAGATGTATTTCAACAATTATTTGGAGCAATTAGTGCTGTATTTTTATCATGGGAAAGTAATAGAGCAAAAGTCTATAGAAAATTAAATCAAATACCAGCAGAATGGGGGACAGCAGTCAACGTTCAATCAATGGTTTTTGGTAATATGGGTGATGATTGTGCTACTGGAGTTGTATTTACAAGAAATCCATCAGATGGATCAAATGAAATATATGGTGAGTACTTAATTAATGCACAAGGTGAGGACGTTGTTGCTGGTACAAGAACACCTCAATATATAACTAAGAAGGCAAGAAAAAATGCTAAAGTTGAAGAACTGTCAATGGAAGAGTCTTTGCCAAAAGTTTTCAATGAATTAAAAAAAATTTTAAAAAAATTGGAAAAACATTACAAAGATATGCAAGATGTAGAATTTACGGTTGAGAACAATAAACTGTGGATGCTTCAAACTAGATCGGGAAAAAGAACTGCAAAATCTGCGGTAAAGATTGCAGTTGATATGGTTAAGGAAAAATTAATATCAAAAAAAGAAGCAGTATTAAGAATTGATCCAAATTCTTTAGATACACTTCTGCATCCTACACTTGATGAAAAGAGTACAATCAATGTAATAGCAAATGGTTTACCTGCTTCACCAGGTGCAGCAAGTGGGAAAGTGGTATTTACTTCAGAGGAAGCCGAAAGATTAACTTCGATGATGCAAGACACTATCTTAGTAAGAGTAGAAACGTCACCCGAAGATATACAAGGAATGCATGCTGCAAAAGGAATTTTGACGGCTAGAGGAGGAATGACTAGTCATGCTGCAGTAGTTGCAAGGGGAATGGGAAGACCATGCGTATCTGGTTCAAGTGAAATTGATATAAATTATGAGATGAAGACATTTAAAACATCTTCAATGGAAATTAAAGAAGGGGACGTCATTACTATAGATGGATCAACCGGTAGAATTATATCAGGAAGTGTGGCAACAGTTAAACCAGAGATATCTGGAGATTTTTCCAAGATAATGACTTGGGCAGATAGTTTTAGAAAATTAAATATTAGAACAAATTCTGAAACACCTAAGGATACTAAAACAGCAAAAGATTTTGGAGCTGAAGGAATTGGTCTTTGCAGAACAGAACACATGTTTTTTGATGAAGAAAGAATTTTATCTGTAAGAGAAATGATTTTATCAAAGACTAAAGAAGATAGATCAATTGCATTAAAAAAACTTTTACCTCATCAAAAAAAGGATTTTATAGAAATATTTAAAATTATGAGTGGATTGCCAGTTACAGTAAGATTGTTAGATCCACCTCTTCATGAGTTTTTGCCTCGAACAGATAAAGAGATTAATGAAGTTGCAAATATTGTTAATCTTCCAGTAAAAGAAGTAGAATCTAGAATTGATGAATTGCATGAACAAAATCCCATGTTGGGTCATAGGGGATGTAGACTTGGAATATCTTTTCCTGAAATATATGAAATGCAATGTAGAGCAATATTTGAAGCTCTAGCAGAGCTCAAAAAAGAAAAAATTAAATCTCCTTTTCCGGAAATTATGATCCCATTAGTATCTACTGAAGCAGAAATAAAAATTATGAAAGATTTAGTAATTAGAATTGCAAGTGAAGTTCAAAAAGAGCATAAATTAAAAATTGAGTTTATGGTAGGTACGATGATTGAGCTTCCAAGAGCAGCTATAAAAGCCAAAGATATTGCAAAACATGCTGAATTTTTTAGCTTTGGAACTAATGATTTAACTCAAACTACATTTGGAATAAGCAGAGATGATAGTGGAAAATTTTTAAATGATTATATAGATAATAAAATTTTTTCAATTGATCCGTTTATTTCGATAGATGATGGAGTTGGAGATTTAATCAAAATAGCTGTTGAAAACGGAAAAAGTCAAAATAAAAATATTAAACTTGGAATTTGTGGAGAACACGGTGGTGATCCTAACAGTATTTTATTTTGCTCAAAAGCTGGATTAAATTACGTTTCTTGTTCTCCGTACAGAGTTCCTGTAGCAAGATTGGCTGCTGCACAAGCCGAATTAAAAGATTAATAGAGAGAATTTTATGAAGGGATATAGATTTATTACAGATGATGACACATCAAAATTTTGTCACCGTGTTACTGAAGCATTGTCAAATGGTTGGACTTTATATGGAGAGCCAAAAATGACATTTGATAAAAAGAGAGGTGTTATGCGTTGCGGACAAGCAGTCATAAAAAATTCACCTAAAAAAAAATACTCAAAAAAAATTAATTTATCATCAATTTAAAGCAGGGGGCGTTCTGTTGCCAGGTGCCCCGGACCCCGTGCTTAATTAACTAAGTTAATTATGCAGCAAGTGCGTAACTTTCGTTAGCAATTATAATTTAGCCCGTTACGGTGGAACAATACCGAACGAAAGAATAACCTTTAGTCACCCGTCGATTCTATTTCACCCCCGTAAGTTGTAATGGTGGAGGTGGTGGGTACTGCCCCCACGTCCGCAATGGTTATTACGAAATTCGTTTATCGTCGTAGTTGGAAATCCAACATTAATAATATAAAAGTAATTACAACAGATTCAATAACAATCATGAAATTAACAAAAGAACAATTAGAAGAAATAAAAAACCAGCAATCCCAAAGCAATCAAACTAAAAGAGTTACTGCTCCGGAGCTTGAAAAAATACTCTATGAAGCGCTGCCGGCACTAGATCATGGATTTGTAAGAGTGGTTGATTATATGGGTGATGACACCTCTATAGTTCAGTCAGCAAGAGTATCTTACGGAAAAGGGACAAAGCAAGTTTCAACAGATAAAGGTTTAATAAAATACTTGATGAGACATTGGCACAGTACGCCATTTGAAATGTGTGAAATAAAATATCATATTAAACTTCCAATATTTATTGCAAGGCAGTGGATCAGACATAGAACTGCCAACGTAAATGAATATTCTGCAAGATATTCAATTCTAGATAAAGAATTTTATTTACCAACTAAAGAAAATTTAGCAGCGCAATCTACCAGCAACCGACAAGGAAGAGGAGATGTCCTTGAAGGAAAACAAGCAGAAGAAGTTTTAGAACTTTTGAAAAGTGATGCAGAGAGAACTTATGACAATTATGAAACAATGCTTAATGAAAGATATGATGGTTCAACAATTGATGAAAATAAAAAAGGATTGGCAAGAGAGCTTGCAAGAATGAACTTAACATTGAATACTTATACTCAGTGGTATTGGAAAACTGATTTATTAAATTTAATGAACTTTTTAAGGTTAAGAGCTGATAGTCACGCTCAGTATGAAATTAGAGTTTATGCAGACATAATGTTAGATACAGTTAAAAAATGGGTACCGATAACTTATGATGCATTTATGGATTACAGAGTAGGAGGAACAGAGGTTTCTGCTAAGGGAAAAGTTATAATTCAAAAACTTATTAAAGGTGAAAATGTAGATGTTGAAAACTCAGGTCTATCTAAAAGAGAATGGAATGAATTGATGGCTGCTTTTGATCTTAAAGATAAGTTGATTTAATCTTCTCAGCAAAATCTAGATATATTTTTGAAATTTGATGGTCTGGGTTTAATTCGACTATTGGTTTTCCTTGGTCACCAGAATTTCCAACATCAGGATTTATTGGTATTTCACCTAAAAAATCTTTTTGAAATTCTTCTGCTGTTTTTTTTACTCCGCCTTCTCCAAAAATTTTGTACCTCTTTCCATCATCTCCAACAAAAAAACTCATGTTATCAACTAAACCTAAAATTTTAACTCCAAGCTTATCAAACATTTTAATACCTCTTTTTACATCCAAAAGAGCAACTTCTTGTGGAGTTGATACTATGATTGCACCATCCATTTTAATTTCTTGTGAAAAAGTTAACTGAGTGTCACCTGTTCCTGGAGGCATATCAACAATTATAAAATCTAAATCTTTCCAATTAACCTTCTGAGTAAAAGTTTTAATTGCACTCGTCACCATTGGACCACGCCAAATCATCGGAGTTTGCTGATCTGCTAAAAATCCAATTGACATACATTGAATGTCATATTTTGTTATGGGATCTAATTTTTGACCGTCACTTTTTGGCTTTTCATTAATACCAAACATTTTTGGAATGGAAGGGCCATAAATATCAGCATCTAATAATCCAACTTTGCATCCAACTTTTTTTAAAGCTAGGGCAAGATTCGTTGCAAATGTAGATTTACCAACACCACCTTTTGCACTTGAGATTGCAATAGTAAACTTAGTTCCTAGAATTGGATTTTTTGTAAAAACTCTAGGCTCCACCTTCTTTTTCATTGCGTCACTTAGTTCTGTCTTTTTATCTGACATAAAACTATCCTTACTTGTTTTTTGCAATAAAGACACTATATACTTTGACATATGTCAGATGATTTCAAAGGCAGAGGCGGAAGTCCATGGGGAACACCTCCAGGAGGTGGTAGTGGAGGCAATGGTTCAGGAAGAGGACCAACACCACCAAACGTAGATGAAATCATAAGAGAGTTTCAAGATAAAATAAGAAAGTTTTTACCCGGCGGAAAATCCTCAGGTGGAAAGTCTATTGGATTAATTTTATTAGTCTTAGCCTTTGTATGGCTTGCAAGTGGGCTTTATAGGGTATTACCTGATGAACAAGGAGTTGTTCTTAGATTCGGAAAATTTGTTAAAACTACTCAACCTGGATTGAACTATCATATTCCTTTTCCAGTTGAGACTGTTCAAACTCCAAAAGTAACTAAAGTAAATAGAATCGATATCGGATTTAGGTCTGAAAGAGATAGTGGTTTTTCTACAGGTGGAGGAGTTGCAGATGTTCCTCAAGAAAGTTTAATGCTTACCGGTGATGAAAACATTGTAAATATCGATTTTTCGGTGTTTTGGGTTATCAAAGATGCTGGAAATTTTTTATTTAAAATTCAGGATCCTGTAGGAACTGTTAAAGCAGCTGCAGAGACTGCAATGAGAGAAGTAATTGCTAAAAGTGATATTCAACCTATTCTAACAGAAGGTAGATCAAGTATTGAGATCGAAACCCAAGAAATTATTCAAAGTATTTTAGATGATTATGAAAGTGGAGTACAAATTACACAAGTACAAACGCAAAAAGCTGATCCACCTGACCAAGTAATTGATGCATTTAGAGATGTTCAGGCTGCAAGAGCAGATATGGAAAGATCTAAAAACGAAGCTGAAGCTTATGCAAACGATGTGATCCCAAGAGCAAGAGGGGAAGCGCAGAAAATTTTACAAGCTGCAGAAGCTTATAAAAAAGAGGTTGTTGCTAAAGCTGAAGGTGAAGCCAGTAGATTTTTAGCAATTTACAATGAGTATGCTAAAGCAAAAGAAGTGACTCAAGAAAGAATGTTTTTAGAGACAATGGAGACTGTTTTAGCAGATATAAATAAAATTATCATAGACAAAGAATCTGGTTCAGGTGTGGTACCATATTTACCATTACCAGAGCTTAAAAAGAAAGAGACAAATTAAATGAAAGCTGGGAAAATAGTAGCTGGAATATTGGTTTTGATTGGTGTTGTAGCGTTCCTATCGGTAATTATAGTCAAAGAAGTTAATCAAGCGATAATTCTTCAATTTGGTGATCCAAAAAGAATTATAATGAAACCAGGCTTAAACTTTAAGATTCCATTTATTCAAAACGTTGTTTATTTAGATAAAAGGATTTTAAATTTAGATACCCCTCCAGAGGAAGTAATTGCATCTGACCAAAAAAGATTAATTGTTGATGCTTTTGCGAGATTTCAAATAGTTGATCCTTTGAAATTTTATATTTCTGTTGGAGACGAAAGGGTTGCAAGATCAAGATTATCTACGATTATAAACTCAAGAATTAGAAATGTTTTGGGTCAAGAAGAATTACAAACTTTGCTATCACAAGATAGATCAAAACAAATGTCTTTGATTAAAGATGGAGTTAATAATGAAGCGCAAAATTTTGGAATAAATATTGTAGATGTAAGAATAAAAAGAGCTGATCTTCCTACAGCAAATAGTGATGCAATTTACAGAAGAATGCAGACTGAGAGGGAAAGAGAAGCGAAGGAATTTAGAGCAAAAGGTGCTGAGATGGCAGTAACAATTACTTCGACTGCTGACAAAGAAGTAACTGTGATATTAGCTGATGCTCAAAAACAATCAGAAATCATGAAGGGAGAAGGTGACGGTGAAAGAAATAAAATCTTTGCAGATGCTTTCGGACAAGATCCTGAATTCTTTTCTTTCTACAGATCAATGCAATCTTATAGTAAAGCGTTTACTGCAGGTGAAACCTCAATGATCTTGTCTCCAGATAGTGAATTTTTTAAATTTTTTGGAAATACAACTCCCGATATTAAACAATAATTTTTAGATGAATGAGCTAGTCATAGCTTTTGGTCTTTTTTTATTTATAGAGGGAATTTTATATGCCTTATTTCCAGCAAAAATGAAAAGTATGCTTAAAAAACTTGAACTTGTTAAAGATAGTCAATTAAGATCAGGTGGACTTATTTTTGCAGTTATAGGTTTTGTGATTATTTATTTTATTAAAAGTTAATATGAAAAAATTAAAATTTATTATTTTAACAATTATATTTTCTTTAAGTTTTTCATTACAATCAAACTCTAGGCCCGTTCCAGCATCATTTGCAGATCTTGCAGAAAAATTGATGCCTTCTGTGGTAAATATTTCTACATCAACTACTGTAGTTACAAATAATAACTCTTTTCCATTTCAATTCCCTCCAGGTTCTCCATTTGAAGACATGTTTAAAGAGTTTGGAACTCCCCAGGAGAGAAAATCAGCAGCTTTGGGTTCTGGATTTATTATTGATGAGAAGGGAGTAGTGGTTACAAATAATCACGTAATTCAAGATGCTGATGATATTATTGTTAGAGTAAACGGAGACCAAGAATATAAAGCAAAAGTACTTGGCGCTGATCCTTTAATGGATATTGCGGTATTACAACTAGATACAGAAGATAAATTTAAACCAGTTGGCTTTGGAGACTCAGATAAAGCTAGAATTGGTGATTGGGTTTTAGCAATTGGAAATCCATTTGGTCTTGGAGGAACAGTAACTGCTGGAATTATTTCAGCAAGGAATAGATCAATTGGATTATCAAGATATGAAGATTTTATTCAAACAGATGCATCAATAAATTCAGGAAATTCTGGTGGACCTTTATTTGATATGGAAGGAAATGTAATTGGAATCAATACAGCTATTTTAGGAAGAAATGGTTCTATTGGTATAGGATTTTCAATTCCATCAAACAGCGCCCAACAAGTAATTAAACAACTAATTGAGTTTGGTGAAACAAAAAGAGGTTGGTTAGGTGTAAGAATTCAAGATGTAACAAAAGAAATTGCTGAAGTTGAAGAATTAGACAAGCAAAGAGGTGCTTTAGTTGCAAGTGTTGCTGAAAATAGTCCTTCTGAAAAAGCAGGAATTCAGGCTGGAGATATTATTTTGGAGTTTAATGGAGTTGAGATTAAACAAATGAAAGAGTTGCCTGCAATTGTTGCAAGAACAGAAGTTGGAAAAAATGTAGATGTAAAAATTTGGAGAAATAAACAAGAAATAACTAAAAAAGTTTTGTTGGGAAGATTAGAAACCTCTGATGACTTCAAAGTAAGTGAAAATCCAAAACAAGATGAAAATAATTTAGATGAAATTGTAGAGAGTTTAAGAATATCAGTAAGACCTTTAACTAAAGAGGATATAAAAAACCGTAAATTACCAAACCAAACTACAGGATTAGTAATTACCAATATGGCTAATAACAGTCCTTTAGTAAACTCAATCGAGATCAATAGCATTATTATTGAAGCTCAGAAGAAAAAAATTAAATCAGCAGATGATTTAAGAGATATCACTCAGAAAGCAATAAACTCAAATCAAAAAACTATTTTAATTGCAATTTATAACAATCAAAATCAACGAAGATATATTGGCGTTAAATTAGATTAGTAATGGATTTGAAATCCAAGATAATTTTAATTTCAGGACCTACAGCATCTGGAAAATCAAGTTTTGCAATTAAACTTGCAAAAAAAATTAATGGAGAAATTATTAATGCAGATAGTATGCAAGTTTATAAGCAACTTAAAATTTTGTCAGCAAGACCTAGCCCAAAAAATTATCAGTCAATAAAACATCATTTATATGGTTTCCAAGATGCAAAGAAAAGTTTTTCAACCGGTGATTGGCTTAAAATTGCAAATAAAAAAATAATTGAAGTTAAAAATAGAAAAAAAGTTCCAATTCTTGTAGGAGGAACTGGGCTTTACTTCAAAGCATTAACTGATGGTTTAGTTCAAATTCCGAACATTCCAGTAAGGTTTAGAAATAAAATTAGAAATCTAAATAAAAAAATTGGCCAAAATAAATTTTACAAGCAATTATTAAAACTGGATCCTCTTTCAAAAAATAAAATTAATTTAAAGGATACCCAAAGATCAATAAGAGCTTTTGAAGTTAAAAAGTTTACAAAGAAATCTCTTCATGAATGGTTTAAAAATACTAAATCAAACTATTTAGAAGAAGATTTTTTAAAAATTTATATTGATTATCCACGTGATGAGTTGGTTGAAAGAATTCATCAAAGAACCGGAAAAATGATTAACATGGGTGCCGTGAATGAGGTTAAAAGATTTTTAAAACTAAAAATTAATGAACAAATGACTTCATGTAAAGCAATTGGAATAAATGAAATTCATGAATATTTAGCAAAAGAAAAAAAAATTGATGAAATCAAAGAAAAAATATCAATAAAAACTAGACAATACGCTAAAAGACAAAGCACATGGGCTCGAGGAAACATGAGTGATTGGGTTAAGCTTAAGCCATCTGAGATTAATAAATTTTTAAAAAAAATTTAATTTTTCCATACTTAACCTTGACCAATCAGCACAACTTCAGCTAGATTGCGAAATGCCAAAATTATTAACCGGAGCTGAAATCGTATTTAAGTGTCTTGAAGACCAAAAGGTAAATCATATCTTTGGTTATCCTGGTGGTGCTGTACTGCCAATATATGATGAGTTAAAAAATCATCCATCTATTAAACATATTCTTGTAAGACACGAGCAAGGAGCAGGTCATGCAGCTGAAGGTTATGCAAGATCATCTGGAAAACCTGGTGTTGTTTTAGTTACTTCAGGCCCTGGTGCCACTAACGTCGTTACAGCTTTAACTGATGCATACATGGACTCAGTTCCAATGGTTTGTATTTCGGGTCAAGTTCCAACACACCTTATTGGTACGGATGCATTTCAAGAATGTGACACAACAGGAATTACAAGACCATGCACAAAGCATAACTGGTTAGTAAAAGATATCAACGATCTTTCAGATGTTATGCATGAAGCATTTAAAGTTGCAACAACTGGAAGACCAGGTCCTGTATTAATTGATATTCCAAAAGATATTCAATTTGCAAAAGCAAAATATAAAAAACCAAAAAAAGAAAAAAGTTTAAATGGCAAATCTCACAATAAGTTTTCAACTGATGAAATTGACCAATTAATTAATTTAATTAGTAAAGCAAAGAAGCCAATAATTTATAGTGGCGGAGGCGTAATTAATTCAGGACCAAAAGCAAGTGAAGCTCTTAGAAAATTTGTTGAGCTAACAGGATTTCCAATTACTTCAACTTTGCAAGGTCTAGGTGCTTATCCTGGAGACGATAATCAGTTTTTAGGCATGCTAGGAATGCACGGAACGTATGAAGCAAACAATGCAATGCATGACTGTGATTTATTAATAAACATTGGCGCAAGATTTGATGACCGTATTACTGGAAAAATTGATGAGTTCTCTCCTAATTCAAAAAAAGTTCATATTGATATTGATCCATCATCAATTAATAAAATTATTAAAGTAGATCTTGCAATCGTAGGTGATGTAACGAAAGTAATTGATAAAGTAAACAAAACAATTGTTAAAAAGAAAAATGGTAATGGTAAATCAAATAAACCAAATATTGCAAAATGGTGGGAACAAATTCAAAAATGGAGAAGTAAAGACTCTTTAAATTTTATTAACAGTGAAGATAGCATAAAACCTCAGCATGCTGTTCAAAGACTTTATGAGTTAACAAAAAATAAAGATACTTATGTAACAACAGAAGTAGGTCAGCATCAAATGTGGGCTGCTCAACATTATAAATTTAACAAACCCAATAGATGGATGACTTCAGGTGGATTAGGAACTATGGGTTATGGATTACCAGCAGCTGTTGGAGTTCAAGTAGCTCATCCAGAAAAATTAGTTATTGATATTGCTGGAGAAGCCTCAGTTTTAATGACAATGCAAGAAATGTCTACAGCTGTTCAATACAATTTACCTATAAAGATATTTATTTTAAATAATCAGTACATGGGAATGGTAAGACAATGGCAAGAGTTACTTCATGAAAAAAATTATTCTGAGAGTTATTCAGAAGCACTACCAGATTTTATGAAAATGGCCGATGCTTACGGTTGTAAAGGAATTAAAGCTGATGATCCATCAGAGCTTGATGAAAAAATTCAAGAAATGGTTGACCATAATGGTCCTGTTATTTTTGATTGTCATGTGGATCCAAATGAAAACTGTTTCCCAATGATACCTTCAGGTAAACCTCATAATCAAATGATCTTAGGACCAAACGATCAAAAAGAGAATAAAATAAAAGGAAAAGGCAAAGCCTTAGTTTAATCAAAATGCCAAAATCAAAGTCAGCTTATAGCTCTCCATCTATAAAACAAAAATCAGATACTTATATTTTTGTTGTTTGGGTAGATAACGAGGCGGGTGTTCTTGCAAGAGTGGTTGGTTTGTTTTCTGGAAGAGGTTATAATATTGAATCTTTGGCGGTAGCAGAAATTGATGCTATCAAAAACATATCTAGAATAACAATTGTAACAACTGGAACACCACAGGTAATTGAACAGATTAGACTTCAATTAACCAAATTGGTTCCTGTCCACAAAGTTGCTGAATTTAAAAGAGACGATAAAGACGTGATTTTTAAAGAGATGGCTCTATTTAAAATTGTAGGTAAAAAAAATAAAATTGAAAAATGTTTAAATGCTTGTAAAAAATTTAACCCAGTAGTATTGGATGAAACAAAATCATCTGCTGTTATTCAAATAACAGCACTTAGAAGAGAGATTGATAAAATGAACAAAAAATTAAAACCCTTGGGACTTATAAGCACTTCAAGAACAGGGGCTGTTGCAATGACAAGAGGTGCAAAAATTTTTAACTAATTAATAGGAGATAAATTATGAAAATGTTTTATGAAAAAGATGCAGATGTAGATTTAATTAAAAATAAAAAAATTGCTATTTTTGGTTATGGAAGCCAAGGCCACGCTCACGCACTTAACCTAAAGGATAGTGGAGTTAAAGAGATTGTTGTTGCGTTAAGAGAGGGATCATCAAGTGTTGCTAAAGCTGAATCAAAAGGTTTAAAAGTGATGAACTTATCTGATGCAGCTGCTTGGGCAGATGTTGTTATGATATTAACTCCAGATGAATTACAAGCTGAAATTTATAAAAACCATATTGAACAAAGAGTAAGAGAAGGAACAAGTATTGCTTTTGCTCATGGTTTAAATGTTCACTATGATTTAATTAAAGCAAGAAAAGATTTAGATGTATTTATGGTTGCTCCAAAAGGACCTGGTCACTTGGTAAGAAGCGAATATGAAAAAGGTGGTGGAGTTCCATGTTTGTTTGCAGTTCATCAGGATGGGTCTGGTAAAGCAAGAGATTTAGCTCTTTCCTATGCATCGGCAGTAGGCGGAGGAAGATCAGGTATTATCGAAACTACTTTCAAAGACGAAGTTGAAACAGATTTATTTGGTGAACAAACTGTTTTATGTGGTGGTTTAGTTGAACTAATTAAAAATGGATATGAAACTTTAGTTGAAGCTGGGTATGAACCAGAGATGGCATATTTCGAAACAGTTCATGAAGTTAAATTAATTGTTGATTTGATTTATGAAGGCGGAATTGCAAATATGAATTATTCAATTTCAAATACTGCTGAATATGGTGAGTATCAATCCGGTCCAAGAATTATCAATAAGGAAGAAACAAAGAAAAGAATGAAAGAAGTTTTAGCAGATATTCAGTCAGGTAAATTTACCAAAGAGTGGATGGATGAGTGCAAAACTGGTCAAAAAAACTTTTTAGCAACTAGAGCGAAATTGGCTGAACATTCTGTAGAAAAAGTTGGGGCAGAGCTAAGAGCCATGATGCCTTGGATAAGTAAGAAAAAATTAGTCGATAGCGATAAAAGTTAATTATTAATAGAATTTTATATCTGTAATAATCTTTTTTTTTCACTTATAATTTTTTTATAAATTTAAAAAAGAGGTTAATTATGAAGACTAAAAATTTAGTAAGAATATTACTATCATTACTTATAGTATTTGGATTTTCTTCAGCATGGGCAAAAACCATCAAATGGTCAATGCAAGGAGACAGTCTTACACTAGATCCACACGCACAAAACGAAGGTCCAACTACTCAAGTATCTAGACAAGTTTATGAAGCTCTTGTTCAAAGAGCAGTAGATATGAAAATTGAACCAGCGTTAGCAAGAAAATGGACAGCTACAGATCCTAATACTTGGATATTTAATTTAAGAGAGGATGTAAAATTTTCTGATGGTTCTAAAATGACATCAGCTGATGTTGTATTTAGTATATTAAGAGCTAAACAAAGAACATCTGATTTCAAAGAATATATTAGTACTATATCTGATGTGACAGCAGTTGGTGAATATGCTGTTAAAATCACAACAAGTAAACCAAACCCTATACTTTTAAATCAATTATCAAACATATTTATAATGTCTAGAGCTTGGTCTGAGAAAAATTTTGCAATGTCTCCACAAAATTGGGATGCAGGACAAGAAACTTTTTCAGCAACTAACGCCTTAGGAACGGGTCCATTTAAAATTACTTTGAGAGAACCGAACACAAAAACAGTGTTTAAAAGAAATAAGCATTGGTGGGGTGATATGGAAGATGATGGCATAAAGCAAATTGAGTTACTTCCAATTAAAAATGCTGCAACAAGAGTAGCTGCCTTATTGTCTGGCGAGATTGATTTAGTGACTGATGCGCCTGTTCAAGATTTAAAAAGAATTGGTTCTTCTTCAGGACATCAAGTTGTAAGTACACCGCAGATGAGAACGATCTTTTTAGGAATGGATCAAGCAGCAGATAAATTAAGAACTGGAAATACTGGTGATAATCCTTTCAAGAAAAAAGAAGTCAGACAAGCACTTTATCAAGCAATTGACATTGAGGCTATCAAGAAAAAAGTAATGAGAGGTCTAAGTGAGCCAGCTGGAATAATTACATTCCCAGGTGTAAATGGTTATACAACAGAACTTGATAAAAGATTACCTTATGATGTTGATGCAGCAAAAAAACTTTTAGCTAGCGCAGGTTATCCTAATGGGTTTGATGTTGAACTAAGATGTCCTAACGATAGATATGTAAATGATGAAGCAATTTGTACAGCTGTTGTTGGTATGTTGGGTAAAATTGGAGTTAACGTTAACTTGTTTGCTCAAACAAAAAGTAAACACTTCAAAGAGCTAAAAGATGACCAAGGTGATTTTTATATGCTTGGATGGGGTGTGCCAACTTTAGATAGTCATTATGTATTTCATTATTTATATGAAACAGGTGCTAGTTGGAATAAAGTTAATTTCAGTAACCCTGATGTAGATGCTGCAATTAGAGTTATGGAAGGTGAAGTTGATTTAGATAAAAGAAATGCTGCAATTGCAAAAGCTTGGAGAATTGTAAAAGATGATATCGCATATCTACCTTTACACCACCAAGTAATTTCTTGGGCATCTAAAAGTAACGTTAACGTTCCTATCAGACCTAATAACGAACCGTTATTTAGAGCTGCTAGCGTAAATTAAATTAAAACTATTATAAGCCCCTTAAATTTATAAGGGGCTTATAAATTTAAACTCCTCAAAAATTGATAAAGTATTTTTTTAAAAGATTATTTCAATCAGCTTTGGTAATGCTAGTTGTTGCCTTTGTTTCTTTCTCTTTATTTAATTTTGTTGGAGACCCAATAAACAACATGGTAGGAGAAGAAACTTCAGATGAAGAAAGAGCTGAATTAAGAGAAACATTGGGTTTAATGGATCCAATTCATGTTCAATTTTCAAGATTTGTAATTAATGCGTCTAAAGGAGAGTTTGGTATCTCATATCAATTAAGAAGACCTGTGTCTGAACTGATTGTTGAGAGATTGCCAGCTACTATTGAGCTTGTTGTAATTTCTGCTTTGATAGCATTAGTGACAGGAACTTTTTTAGGAGTTTATACGGGAATAAATAGAAAGGGTTTTTTAAGCGACTTTGTTTTAGCAATTTCATTGCTTGGAGTGTCACTGCCCACATTTGTAATTGGGATACTATTTATTTACTTATTTGCAGTAATTCTAGGAGTGCTCCCCTCGTTTGGTAGGGGAGAAGTTATTGATATAGGATTTTGGACAACTGGTTTTTTAACAGTTTCAGGTCTTAAAGCGATAATTCTTCCATCAGTTACATTAAGTCTTTTTCAAATGACATATATCATCAGGCTAGTAAGAGCTGAAATGATGGAAATCTTACAAACTGATTATATAAAATTTGCTCGAGCACGTGGAATTAGTGAAGATAGTATTAAATATAAACATGCGTTAAAAAATGGTTTGATACCTGTAATAACAATTGCTGGAATTAATATTGGAACTTTAATTGCTTTTTCAATTATTACTGAAACTGTTTTTCAATGGCCTGGAATGGGTTTCTTGTTTATTCAAGCTGTTCAGTTTGTAGATATACCAATTATGTCAGCTTATTTAGTTTTCATCGCATTTGTTTTTGTGATGATAAATTTTATAGTTGATATCCTATATTATTTTATTGATCCAAGAATTAGAGTTAAAGGAGATACCGCAAGTGGATGATAATTTAAATTTAACAAGATGGGAAAGAATCAAGGATAGTGACATCTATCATAGCTTCATAAAATCTCCGACAGCAATTATATCTTCAGCAATTTTATTTATTATTTTTTTCTGTTCTTTTTTTATTGAATTTTTAACACCTTACACTCCTTTTGATCCATCATCTTTATCTTTGATGGATGCATTTACACCACCATCTTGGACAGAAGATGGTTTAGCACAATTTATTCTAGGAACAGATGGTCAAGGAAGAGATATGTTATCAACCATTTTATATGGATGTAGAATATCTCTTATTGTAGGTTTTGCTGCAATTATATTTAGTCTAATTCTTGGTGTTGGTTTAGGATTAACAGCTGGATATTTTGGTGGAAAATATGAAATGGTAGTAATGAGACTTACAGATGTTCAGTTGACTGTACCAAGTATATTGATGGCACTATTGGTTGATGGAATAGCAAGAGGATTAATTTCAAGAGAAATGCATGATGAAATGGCGATCTATGTTTTAATTTTTGCTATTGGAATTTCCGAATGGCCACAGTTTGCAAGAGTATCTAGAGCAGCAACTTTGGTAGAAAAAAATAAAGACTATGTTTCTGCCTCAACGATAATTGGTGTTTCAAATATAGTAATTATGTTTAAACATATTTTACCAAATATTATGAGACCAGTTTTGGTCATCGGTACAATTGGTCTAGCTCTTGCTATCTTGGCAGAATCGACTTTAAGTTTTTTGGGTGTTGGGGTTCCACCAACAACTCCTTCTTTAGGTACATTAATAAGATTAGGAAATGATTTTTTATTTTCAGGAGAATGGTGGATTACATTTTTTCCAGCAATTTTTTTGGTGATTTTAGCTTTTTCCATTAATTTATTAGGAGATTGGATGAGAGACACTTTAAATCCAAAATTAAAAAAATGAGTTTTTTAAAAATAAATAATTTAAGTGTTGATTATAAAATGCGTAAAGAGACTGTTTACGCAGCCAAAAACGTTAATATTGAGGTAAATAAGGGCGAAATTTTAGGATTGGTTGGAGAGTCTGGCTCTGGAAAAAGCACTGTTGGAAATGCTATAATTAATTTAATTGATGAGCCAGGAAAGGTTTCAAGTGGCTCAGTAATTTTGGGAGACTTAAATATTCATGAAAACTCAGAGAGTATAATTAAATATCGAGGTAATAAAATTGGATTAATATTTCAAGACCCACAAACATCTTTAAATCCAATATTAACAGTTGGTGAACAATTAATTGAAACTATACAAACTCATCTAAATTTAAGCAAAGGGGAAGCAAAAAATAAATCCATTAATTTATTAAAAGAAGTTGGAATTAAGGATGCTGAAAAAAGATTTAATAACTATCCTCATCAGTTTTCGGGAGGAATGAGACAAAGAGTGGTTATTTCTTTAGCCTTATGCTGTGAACCAGAATTATTAATAGCTGATGAGCCCACTACTGCTTTAGACGTTTCTATTCAATCACAGATTTTAGATTTAATTAAAAAACTCACAAAAGAAAGAAACTTGGCTGTGATTTTAATCACTCATGATATGGGTGTTATTGCTGAAACTGCCAATCGTGTAGCTGTGATGAAAAGTGGAAATTTAGTTGAAATTGGTGAAACAAAAAAAATATTAACAACTCCTAAACAAAGTTATACCAAAAGTCTTGTAAGCTCGGTTCCACCTACTAACAAGAAAATTTCAAGATTTGTAATAGTAGAAAAAAACAAAAAAAATAAAGAAAATAATATCAAAATTTTGAATAGATGGACTAGAAAAGAAATTACCAACCAAGATTTAGTTCAAATTAAAAATCTTAATAAAAGTTTTGATGACAATTTTTTTACAGAAAATTCTAAAAATTCTGTTTTGGCTGTAAATAATGTTTCGTTTGAAATAAAAGAAGGTGAGTCATTTGGATTGGTAGGTGAAAGTGGTAGTGGAAAATCAACTATTGCAAAAATGATTGTAAATTTGTTTAAACCTTCATCAGGTGATATATTTTTTGATAACACCTGTATCACAAAGATAAAAAACAGGTCAGAACTAATGAAATTTAGAAAACAAATACAAATGATTTTTCAAGATCCTTATTCATCACTAAATGGTAGATTGAAAGTAAAAGATATTGTTGCTGAGCCTATTACACTTCACAATCCTTCGATATCTAATTCTGATCTAAATAATTATGTCTATGATTTATTAGACTCTGTTGAAATGTCTCAAAAATCAGCAGATAGATATCCACATGAATTTTCTGGTGGTCAAAGACAAAGAATTTCGATTGCAAGAGCTTTAGCAACTCAGCCAAGGCTCTTAGTTTGTGATGAACCCACATCTGCACTAGACGTTAGTATTCAAGCACAAATATTAAATTTGTTAAAAGATCTTCAAGAGCAATTAAATTTAACTATTTTATTTATTAGCCATGACTTACCGGTTGTAAGACAAATGTGTGATAGAATTGGAGTTCTAAAAGATGGCAAGTTATGTGAAGTTTCAAATACTGAGGATTTATTTTTGAACCCTAGCCATGAATACACAAAGGAACTTTTGCACTTGATGCCTAAAATTGAGTCTATTTATAATTAATATTTGTATCACCTAAAATGGACTAAAAAATTTAGCTATTTATACTAATTATTTTGCAATCTCTCTTATAGATTGTATTATAGATTTTCCAAAAATTTTTATTATGAGCGATAAGGATAAAGTATTTATATTTGATACAACTATGCGTGATGGGGAGCAATCACCTGGCGCATCAATGAGTTTGGAAGAAAAAATTCAGATTGCTCGAGTATTTGATGAACTGGGAATTGATATTATCGAAGCGGGTTTTCCTATAGCATCACCAGGAGATTTTGAGGCTGTTTCTGAAGTTAGTAAGATTTTAAAAAATTCTATTCCAGCAGGATTATCTAGACATTCAGTAAAAGATATTGATAGAGCTTACGAAGCACTAAAACATGCTCCTAGATTTAGAATACATACTTTTATTTCTACAAGTCCTTTACATATGAAGCATAAATTAAATATGTCACCTGAAGATGTTTATGAGTCAATTGGTAAACATGTTTCTTATGCAAGAAAATTTACTGATGATGTTGAGTGGTCATGTGAAGATGGGACAAGAACAGATATGGATTATATGTGTAAAACAGTTGAGCTTGCAATTAAAAATGGAGCAACAACAATTAATATCCCTGATACTGTCGGCTATACGATACCATCTGAGTTTACAACGATCATTGAAACACTTTTAAATAAAGTTCCTAATATTGATAAAGCAATTTTATCTACTCATTGCCACAATGATTTAGGTTTAGCAGTAGCTAATTCTTTAGCAGGTGTTCAAGCAGGAGCAAGACAAATTGAATGTACTATAAATGGTTTAGGTGAGAGAGCAGGTAATGCTGCATTAGAAGAAGTTGTAATGGCAATTAAGACAAGACCGGACTTGATGCCTTATGAAACTGGAATTAACACAACTTTGTTAAGCAAGGCGTCAAAGATAGTTTCAAATGCTACTGGATTTCCAGTCCAATATAATAAAGCAATTGTTGGAAAAAATGCATTCGCACATGAGGCAGGCATTCATCAAGATGGAATGTTAAAAAATAGACAGACTTATGAAATTATGACCCCAGAGAGTGTTGGAGTAAAACAAACCTCATTAGTAATGGGCAAACATTCTGGACGTCATGCTTTTAAAGATAAATTAAACAGTTTGGGTTATCCAGATTTAACAGACGATGTAGTAGGAAATGCATTTGCAAAGTTTAAGGTTTTAGCAGACAAGAAAAAACATGTTTATGATGAAGATATTATTGCATTAGTCGATGATAGTTTAATTGTTGATAATAAAGTTAGTGCAATTAATTTAAAATCATTAAAAGTGTTTGCTGGTACAGGAGAACCTCAAAAAGCAGAGATGACTTTAGATGTATACGGAGATGTAAAACAAGCTTCAGAAACTGGAGATGGACCAGTTGATGCAATATTTAAATGTATAAAAACTCTTTATCCTCATGATGTAAATTTACAGCTTTATCAAGTGCATGCTGTAACCGAAGGTACTGATGCTCAAGCAACCGTAAGTGTAAAAATTGAGGAAAATGGAAAAACTACTGTAGGTCAAGCAGCAGATACTGATACTTTAGTTGCTTCTGCAAATGCTTACATAAATGCTTTAAATAAAATGATAATTAAACGAGATAAAACAGCTCCAATGGAGCAAGAAAGTCAAAAGGTAAGGGGAATATAATGGGATTATTCGATAGCGTTAAAAAGGTATGGAGCCAAGATATGGCGATTGATCTTGGAACAGCAAATACACTAGTAGTATTAAAAGGAAAAGGTGTTGTTCTTAATGAGCCATCTGTTGTTGCAATTGTTGATCAAGGCGGAAAGAAAAATGTTTTAGCTGTTGGTGATGAAGCCAAAACAATGCTTGGAAGAACACCTGGGAATATTAGTGCTATCAGACCTTTAAGAGATGGTGTTATAGCAGACTTTATAGTTACAGAAGAGATGATCAAACACTTTATAAAAAAAGTTCATAAAGGAAGTACTTTTGCCAATCCTAGAATTTTAATTTGTGTACCAACTGGTTCAACACCAGTTGAAAGAAAAGCAATTCAAGACAGCGCATTAGCTGCGGGAGCAAGAAGAGTTCAATTAATTGAAGAACCAATTGCTGCAGCTATTGGAGCTGGTCTTCCAATTTCAGAAGCCACTGGGTCAATGATTGTTGACATAGGTGGTGGTACTAGTGAGATAGCAGTTATGTCACTAGGTGGATTGGTTTATTCTAAATCTTTGAGGGTTGCAGGTGATGCGATGGATACAGCAATAGTTAATTATATGAGAAAAGAATACAATTTGCTTATCGGAGATACTACTGCTGAAAAAATTAAAAAGGAAATGGGTACAGCTGTTCCAACAGGAACTAACACTTATCCAGTAAAAGGTAGAGATTTAAGATCAGGCACTCCTAAAGAAGTAAATATTACCGAGGAAGATACTGCTGAAGCATTAAATGATATATTGAAAGAAATGGTTAGTGCAATCAAAGATGCTTTAGAAAACACTCCTCCTGAATTATCCGCCGACCTAGTAGATATGGGTCTTACTTTAACAGGTGGTGGAGCTTTATTAAAAAATATTGATAAAAGATTTTCAAAGGAAACAGGTTTACCAGTACATGTTGCTGATGATCCATTATCTTGTGTTGCAGTTGGAACAGGTAAAGCTTTGGATCAGGAAGAAACTTTTTCTACTATGTTATCTGAATATTAAAAGATGGTAAAAGGCAGAGATGACTTTGTAATTGCCTTAAGATCAGTTTTTTTAAAAAAAAAAGATCAACAAAAGTTTTCGCTTATAAGCTTAATTATTTTATCTGTTGTTGTAATAATTTTAAGTAATTTTAATTTTAAACTAATTCAACTTGTTAAATTAGGAATTAACGAGGTAATATATAGATCTTCTTACGTTGTATCTGTCCCAGAAAATAAAATTGAAGAGGTAATATCTAAAATTAAATCACACCTAAATTTTTATAAAAATCATCAAAACCAATTAATTAAAATAGAGAATACAGATGAGATTAAAGTATTAAATACTATTTTAACTGCTGAAAATAAAAGACTTAGAGAGTTGATTGATGAAAGCATAAATTCAGAAGATATATTTGCAAGAGTTTTAATTGATAGAGAAAGTCCATATTTAAAATCAATAGTCTTGAATAGAGGAACTAAAGACAATGTAAAAATGGGAATGGCAGTAATGGATCGAAATTATTTAGTCGGTCAGATTATTGAGGTAAATTATTCAAATTCAAGAGCTCTACTTCTGTCAGATTTAAATAGCAAAATACCAGTAGTAATTCAGCCCCCATTTCTACAAGCTGTAGCCTCTGGAACTGGTAAGGATCATGGGATAATCGAATATACCAAAGATGAGTACAAAGAAAATCAGATTGAAAAAGAGGCTGTTGTATATACCTCTGGTCTTGCCGGTATTTTTAAACCAGGTATTCCAGTCGGTAAAATAACGAATAGTTCAGATCAACTAAGTTTTTTTTCTGATTTTGGACAATTAAGTTTTGTAAAGATTGTACAATTTAAAATAAGGGAGGGTCAATAATGGCTTCATTGAATAAAAGCACATTTTTTAGATCATTCCTCTCATATTTGCCAATTATTCTTTTGTTTTTTTCAGTGTTTAATGAATTTGACTTTAATTATTTAAAGTTAGATTATTTTTCATTCAACTTCATTTTTATTTTAATTTTTTTTTGGACCTTAAGAAATCCAGATTACTTAGGATATTTCTCAATTTTCTTAGCAGGAATTATTAACGACGTAGTAATTGGTATTCCAATTGGAATAAGCAGTTTTTGTTATTTACTAATCTGTGCCATTACCTCGTATATTAGACAAATTACACTAAGTCCAAAATTCATAAATGATTGGCTTTCTTTTATTATTGCTGTTTTGCTTATCAATTCAATTCAAGTAATAATTTTAGACTTAGTATTTTTATATCAGGTAGATTATATGGACTACTTAATAAACTCTGGTTTTACTTTTCTATTTTACCCATTATTTTTTATTTTATTTAACATTTTAAATAACAATATTTCAAATAAACAGAATGATTAGTGGTAATTCAGGTATTAGAAAAACAGACGTAATTAATAGACGGATGTTTATTATTGGTGCTGCAAAAGTAATTATTTTTACAGGAATTATAGCCAGACTTTTTTCTCTGCAAGTTAATGAAAATAAAAAATATCTTACTCTTTCAGATAAAAATAGAATTAGAGAGTGGAAGTTGCCACCAATAAGAGGCGATATAGTGGATTATTTTGGCAATGTCATAGCCGGAAATTTAAAAGTATATCAACTTCATATAATTCCTGAACAAGTTGAGAACTTCAATTATTTGTTAAGTCGATTAAAAACTCTACTTAACCTGAGTGATAAAAAAATAGAAAAAATTGTAAAATCAAAAAATAAATTAAAACCTTGGGAGAGTATTATTGTTTCTGAAAATTTATCTTGGAGTGATTTTTTAAAAATAAATAATTATTTATATGACTTAGTTGGTGTTAAACCAGTTATGACCATTTCAAGAAATTACCCTTTTAGCGAAACTTATACTCATATTCTAGGATATGTCAGTCAACCTAATGAGGAAGAAATTTTAGCTAATGAAACTGTTCAAGAAAGATTTGTTCCAGGTATGAAAATTGGAAAATTAGGTCTAGAAAAAACTTTAGAAAACTACTTGATTGGTACAAATGCTATCCAAAGATATGAAGTAAACGCTTATGGGAAAAGAATTAATCAACTTGAACATCAAAAAGGCAAACAAGGTTTAAGAGTAAGATTAACTGTTGATACTGAGGTTCAAAAAGCTTGTGGAAAACTTTTAAATGACCGAGCTGGATCAATAAGTGTAATGGATATTTATACTGGTGATATCATCGCAATGTACTCTTCTCCTTCTTATGACCCAAACAAATTTTTATTTGGAATAAGTAATGATGATTGGGCATTAATTAGAAATAATCCATTAAAACCACTAGTAAATAAGACACTTGCAGGACTTTATTCTCCAGGATCTACAATAAAACCAATTGTAGCTTTATCTGCCTTAGAAAACAAAATTGTTAGTCCAAGTTTTAAAGTTAAATGCACTGGTAAGATGGAGCTCTATGGACAGACTTTTCACTGTTGGAAAGAAAAAGGTCATGGATTTGTAAGTTTAAAAAATGCAATGAAACAATCATGTGATACCTATTTTTATGAAGTTGCAAGATTACTGGGAGTAGATCGATTAAATGTAACAGCTGAAAAATTTGGACTTGGTAAAAAAGTGTTAGGAGATTATTTTGATTTTGAAAAATCAGGTTTATTTCCAAACACTAAATGGAAAAAAAATAATCTCGGGAAAGGATGGGTGCTTGGAGAAACATTAATAACTGGAATAGGTCAAGGTTATACGCAAACAACTCCACTTCAATTATGTCTTATGACAGCTCAGATTGCTAATGGAGGCTACTCTATAAAACCAAGAATAATAGTTGATAATAACGCTGTTTCTTTCGAAGAAGCTAGAAATAAATTTGAAGAAGAGTCTTTATTTTCTCAAGAAAAAAAATTAATTGAGAATCCCAAAAATATAAAAATTGTTCAAGAGGCCATGTTTAGTTCAACTAATGAATTATACGGCACATCATACAAATCTAGAATTGACGATCCAAAATATCAATTTGCTGGCAAAACTGGTACTGCACAGGTTAAGAGAATTAGCATGCGAGAAAGAGAACTTGATCTTAAAATTGAGCAAATCCCCTATAAAGATCGAGATCATGCATTATTTGTTGCTTATGGTCCGTATATTAATCCAAGATACGCATTAAGTATTATAGTTGAGCATGGTGGCTCAGGAAGTAAAACTGCAGCACCAATCGCAAAAGAATTGTTCAAATTAATAATTGATAGAAACGATCTAAGAAATAAACAAAAAAATTTTGAGGAAATAGAAATTTGATGTTTCAACACGATAGATTAAATAATGAACTTACTTTTTGGCAAAAGGTTAAAGAGTTAGATTATATTTTACTGATAAGTATATTTTTACTTTCAATATTAAGTTTATTTGTGATGTACTCAACAGATGGAGGAGAAATTCTATTTCATACAAAAAGTCATTTTAGTAAAATAGTAGTTTTTTTCCCTTTAATGATTTTAATTGCGTTTTTTAATATTAGATGGTGGCACAACTTATCATACTTGTTTTATATAGCTGTAATTCTTTTACTAATTTATGTTTCTTTTTTTGGAATAAAATCATCAGGCTCTAGAAGATGGATGGATTTATATTTATTTAATTTACAGCCATCCGAGTTAATGAAAATAGCAATTATACTTTGCTTAGCAAAATATTATCACAGGGTTAAAATTGAAAATGTAAACTCAGTTACAAGTATCATGACAGTTATAACTATAATTTTAATACCAATTATTATGGTGCTCTCACAACCAGATTTAGGAACTTCAATTCTCATTGCATCAAGTGGACTAATTGTTTTATGGCTGGGAGGCGTTAAGATAAAATATTTTATTTATTCTTTTATAGTTTTTTTAATATCACTACCTTTTGTAATTTCTTTCTTAAAGCCTTATCAAAAATTGAGAATATTGACTTTTTTAGACCCTGATAGAGATCCATTGGGCGCTGGTTATCAAATAATTCAGTCAAAAATAGCTATAGGTTCTGGTGGCTTAGAGGGTAAAGGTTTTTTAAAAGGCACACAAAGTTATTTGGATTTTTTACCTGAAAAACATACTGATTTTATATTCACTTTATTTTCTGAAGAGTTTGGATTTATAGGATCAGTAGGATTATTAATTTTGTATTCAATTATTATTATCAGAATTTTGAGAATAGGTGCTATCTCAAGAAGCAATTTTTCAAGGTTATTCTGTTTTGGATTTGCTTTTGCAATATTCATTTACATTGTTGTAAATCTTTCAATGGTCTTAGGTTTATTGCCAATTGTTGGTTCTCCATTACCGATAATGTCCTATGGAGGTTCCTCTATGTTAGCAACTATGATAGGGTTCGGAATTGTTCTAAGTGCCAAGATAAATCACAAACAGATGATTGCTTAAAATATTTAATTTAATTAAGCATAATTTGTCACTATGAAACTTTAATTTTTTAATTGTATAACGTCCTTATGAATAATAAAATTAAGGTTGGAATAGTTGGTGCAGGTATCCAAGGTGTTTCAAATGCATTGTTCCTTCAAAAAAAGGGATTTAATGTAACAATATTTGATAGAGATAATCCTGGAAGCCAAGCAGCCTCGTATGGAAATGCAGGACATTTCTCGCCGTATGCTTCACTTTCTTTAAATAGAACTGATGTCTTAGCAGATGTTCCGGCTATGTTATTAAGTTCAACAGGCCCTCTAGCTTTAAAGTGGAATTATGTTCCAAAAATGATTCCATGGTTCATGAAATTTATCATGAACACTACAAAAACAAAGATGATGCATACTGCAAAAAATATGCATCAAATTTTAGATTTAGCTTTACCAGCTTATGATGAATTATTTGATGAAATAGATCTTGAAGGATTAGTGGAAAACAAAGGAATACTTTATATCTGGAATTATCAAGATTTAAAAAGTAGAGAATTAGAAATTAGAGTTAGAGATGAACTGGGAGTAAAGCAGCAACTAGTTAACAAAGCTGAAATTCATGATTTAGAACCCCATATTAAACCTTTCTATCATGCTGGAGTTTACTATCCTTATGCAAGACATGCTCGAAATCCAAAAAGAATTCTCTTAAAATTATTTGATCTATTTTTACAAAAAGGTGGAAAATTTAACAAAGTAAATATTAAAGATATAAAATTTGATGAGGAAAAACCAATTTTTAAAACTGAAACACAAAGTTATGTTTTTGATAAAGCAGTAATTGCTTGCGGCGCTTTTTCTAAAAAATTGACTGATAATTTAGATGAGCAAATTCCTCTAGATACTGAAAGAGGATACCATGTCCATTTTAAAAACTGTGATCATTTATTAAGCCGACCAGTAATATTTTCAAACCGTGGTTTTGGAATTACACCAATGGAACAAGGATTAAGGGTAGTTGGTACAGTTGAATTTGGTGGATTAGAAAATCCTTTGTCAAAATCTAGAGTAAAAAATTTAATTAATAATGCAAAATATATGCTTGGTGATTTGCCCGAGCATGAGGATGAGTGGTTAGGATTTAGACCAACTTTACCAGACTTTTTACCTGTCATGGGGCCATCAAAAAATTATAAAAATGTTTATTATTGTTTTGGACATCATCATTTAGGATGGACTTTAGGCCCAATTTCTGGAAAGATTGTTTCAGGAATGATTGCGAACGAAAATACAAACTTAGATTTAAAACCTTATAGTTCGTTAAGATTTAGCTAAGTGGGTCAGAACGCCAAAGCATATTTAATGTTGGTTTGTGCAACATTATTTTGGGCAGGCAATTTTACAATTGCGAAGTTTGCATACTTGCAAAACATACCACCAAATACTCTTTCATTTTTAAGATGGTGTCTTGTGTGGATAATTTTATTTCCCTTTACCTATCA
Organism: Candidatus Pelagibacter sp. HIMB1493; assembly: GCF_052047995.1. Lineage (NCBI taxonomy): Bacteria > Pseudomonadati > Pseudomonadota > Alphaproteobacteria > Candidatus Pelagibacterales > Candidatus Pelagibacteraceae > Candidatus Pelagibacter > Candidatus Pelagibacter sp. HIMB1493. The sequence goes on from NZ_JBNAIP010000001.1 coordinate 71,971, forward strand.
GGAGATATTTAAATTAAAGTATAAAATTAAAGAAAATTTATCTTTATTTTTTATCCTTGGCTTTACCAGTGTTTGTATATTCACTTCATTTACTTATAATGCTTTAAATCATACCCAAGTAATCAATGCATCTCTTTTTAATACTGCAATACCAGTCACAATAATTTTAGTTTGTTTTTTGTTAAAAATTGAAAAAACAAATATTTTTCAATTATCAGGCCTGTTTATTTCTGTATTAGGTATTTTAGCTATTATCACACGATTGGATCTTAATATTTTGCTTTCTTTAAATTTTAATAAAGGAGATTTATTTATGATAGGTGCGATAATTGCATGGGGAGTTTATTCAGCATATTTAAGAAAAAGAAATTTTGATGTTTCTCTACTTGCCCTTGTACAAATCATATGCACGTTTGGCCTAATATTTCTTTTGCCTCTATTTTTTATCGATATAATTCAAGATAAAGTTGTAGAGATAAATAGTAACTTTTTTTATATTTTATTTTATATTGCTTTGTTTCCAAGTATTGGCTCTTACTATTGTTGGGCAGGTGCTGTTGCGATAATTGGAGCTAATCGGGCAGGAATTTTTTTATCATTAATTCCATTATTCAGCACAATTTTTGCAATTATACTTTTTAATGAAAAATTTTTATTTTTTCATTTAATTGGGTCTATTTTAATTATATTAGGTCTATTTTTATCAAACAAAAAAATTAAAAATGCTTAAAGTTGCTATATTAGATGATTACCAAAATGTTGCTCAACAATTTGTTGATTTAGAAAAATTATCTGGAAAATATGAATTTAAAATTTTCAGTGAACCTTTTGTAGATGAGGCAGATGCTATTGAACAATTAGCTGATTTTGAGGCTCTTTTGATAATGAGGGAAAGAACTCCAATTACAAAAAATCTTATTGATAATTTAAGTGATTTAAAATTTGTTATCACAAGTGGATTAAGAAATAGATCTATAGATCTTGAGGCTGCTAAAAAAAGAAAAATTATAGTTTGTGGAACAGATATTAATATCAATCCAACACCAGAATTAACTTGGGCATTAATTCTTGGCTTAGCTAGAAATTTTAAAGAAGAGTTTGATAATATGTATCAAGGATACTGGCAAACTACTATTGGTGTTGAGCTAAAAGGAAAAATATTAGGATTAATAGGATTGGGAAGAGTAGGGAGTGAAGTTGCAAAAATTGGAAAAGCTTTTGGAATGCAAGTTATGGCTTGGAGTGAAAATTTAAGTTTAGATAAATGCAAAGAGCTCGATGTCTTGCCATGTAGCAAAGATGATTTAATTAAGAACTCAGATGTTTTATCCATTCATGTGCAAGGTGGAGAGAGATACAAAGATTGCATAACATTAAAAGAGTTAGACAATATGAAGAAGACAGCTTTTTTAATTAATACCTCAAGAGGCCCAATAGTTAATGAAGATGATTTAATTATAGCATTATCAACTAATGTAATTGCTGGAGCTGGAATCGATGTTTATGAAAAAGAACCTTTGCCTGAAAATAATAAATTAAGATTTTTACCTAACGCTTTGTTAACTCCGCATATAGGATATGTAACAGCAGAAAATTACAGTATTTTTTACAATCAAATGATCGAGGGATTAGAGGCTTGTGTTAATGGAAAGCCAATTAGAGTTTTAGAGTAACCATGGAGTTACCAGTTGTAAATCACGAAGATTATTTTGCAAAAATTGGAGATGATCATAAATTTCCAATAAATAAATTTAGTGAACTTGCAAATTATTTAATTAAAAAAAATGTAGTCAAAAAATTTCACAAACCTTATCCATGCTCATCTGAAACATTAAAGTTTGCTCACTCTGAAAAATATATAAGTGATATCAAAAATAAAACTTTAGATAAAGATGGTGTTAAAAAAATAGGTTTTCCTTTGGTAGATAGTGTTGTTAAGAGATCTTTGGTTGCAACAGGGGGTACTGTGTTGGCATCAAAACTTGCAATTAATTATGGAATTTCTTGTAATACGGCTGGAGGGAGTCACCACGCTAATTACAATGGTGGTGCTGGTTACTGTGTATTTAATGATGTAGCAGTTGCAGCTCATTATTTACTTAACAGGGGTCTGGCCAATAGAATTTTAATTGTAGATCTTGATGTTCATCAAGGAAATGGCAATTCAGATATTTTTAAAGAAAATAGAAACGTTTTTACATTTAGCATGCATTCAAAAACTAATTATCCTGCAAAAAAATCTATTAGTGATTTAGATGTAGAGCTAGAGGACAACACAGAGGATGATACATACATCAAAACTTTAAAGCACTATTTAACAGAGTTAAATCAAGAAAATTTTGATTTTGTATTTTATATCGCAGGAGTAGACATTCATTTCAATGATCGATTAGGAAAATTAAAAATTTCCGATCAAGGTGTAAAGTTTAGAGATGAGCTTGTAATAGAAAATTTTTATTCAAAAAGAATACCTTTTTGTGGAGTTTTAGGAGGAGGATACAATAAAGATTTTGAAAAATTAGTAGAATTGCACTCTTTGTTGCATCAAACTTGTGCTAAGTATATTTGAATATGACAAAAAAAATTAACCCCAACCTAACCGCTGAACAGAAATTAATTTTATTTGAGGAAGGCACAGAACTTGCTGGATCAAGTGAACTTAATCATGAAAAAAGAGAAGGAAGTTTTCATTGTGCAAATTGTGGTGAGAAGTTATTTGACTCAAATACTAAATATGAAAGTGGATCTGGTTGGCCATCTTTTTATGAATCTTTACCAGATGTTTTTGAAACAAAAACAGATTATCATTTAGGTTATGGAAGAACAGAATATCATTGTAAAAAATGTGGTGGTCACCATGGACATATATTCGATGACGGTCCAGAGCCAACTGGAAAAAGATATTGCAATAATGGTGTCTGTTTAGTTTTTAAACCAAAAGCTTAAAAATAATTTTAATTTTTTAACAAATCTTGAAGTTTATTTTCTTTTTCTAGAGCCCTTACTTCATCATAGCCACCTATATGCTGCTCATCAAAAAAAATTTGTGGAATTGTTCTTTTTCCATTTGCTTTTTTAATCATTTCATCCATTGCACCTTCAACTTTTGAAATATCAATTTCATTATATGGAGCATTGTTTCTTGTTAATAATCTTTTTGCAGCCTCACAATAGTTACATAGGGGGCCAGTATACATGGTAATTTTTTTCATGACTTATAGATAGTCACCTTTTTTGATTTTACTAGTGATTTCTTTTCTAGAATATTCAAATTTTTTTCTATGTTTGATACTTTTTTGATTTACTCTTTTTCTCCACAATCTAAATGATGATGGTTTTAAAGATCTTCTCATAATTTTAATTACATCAGATTCTCGCTTCCCCGTTTTTTTCTCAATTTCCTCAAAAGTAATTCTGTCTGCCCATGCCGCCCAAATTACCCAGTCTGGGTCATCAATACTGGGTTCAGGATTTTTAACTTTAGTTACTGGGGTGTAGCCTTTTTTTTTCATAAATCCTTTATATTTGAAAAAAAAATTTAATGCATTTTTTTTACCCTCTGATATTATGATTTAGATAGTCCTTCTTAGCCATCTTTAGCTCCCGGTTTTTAAGGACTATCTTCTCTAAAAATATGCTTCCTTTAGAATTCATACTTTATTTACAGATTATCATTTTTTTATTCATTACTCCCGGCACTCCTAGAATAGTTATAATTTCTTACTCAATGAATTATGGTGTAGGGAAATGTGTTTGGTCAGCGCTTGGAGATGTTACTGCAAATTTAATTCAAGCTACTTTGGTAATTTTTGTAATAGGTTCTTTTTTTTCAGAAAATTCATTAATCCTCAATATTTTTAAATGGATTGGAGTTCTTTACATTTTATATCTTGCTTATGATATTTATAAGTCTCGTCCAAAAAATTTAAAAGATAAGGAAGAAGTCACAAAAAGTAATTTATCTTTTTTTAGAGATGGATTTTTAGTTGCAGGAACCAGTCCTAAAGCTTGGATGTTTTTTCCTTTTATATTTCCACAATTTATTGATTTTAGTTCTAATCTTTTAAGTCAATTTATAATTTTAATTACAACTTACATTGTGTTAGATTTTTTATCTCTGATTGGTTACGCAATACTTGCACAAAAATTGATTAAATGGATTACTGCAAATCCGAAAACTATTAATACAATTTCAGCGAGTGTTTTAGTCATTATTGCTGGAATTATTGTTATTACACAACAGTATTAAACTCATACTAAGTCTTTATTCCTACTTGCATTATATGAAAATTGTTTATTTAATTGGACATTAATTAATTAATTAAAGGGGAAATAAAATGAAGTTAAATAAAATAATTTTAAGTTTTGTTTCTGCATTAGTAATTTTATTTTCAACTTCTGTTGCATCTTTTGCAAAAGTAGTTGGTGACAAAATTATTTTAGGTGCTGCAATTTCCTTAACTGGTAAGTACTCATCAAATGGTGTTCATACTCAAAATGGTTATAACATGGCCGTTGACAGAATTAATAGCATGGGTGGTGTAAAAGTTGGTGGAAAAACTTATAAGTTTGACATTATCTATTACGATGATGAATCAAACCCTAAGAGAGCTGCACAGCTTGCAGAAAGATTAATTTCACAAGATGGTGTTGAGTTTATGCTTGGCCCATACAGTTCAGGTCTTACAAAAGCTATTGCACCTGTAACTGAAAAATATGGTGTTCCAATGGTAGAGGCGAATGGTGCTTCTAGATCTTTATTTACCAAAGGTTACAAATATCTATTTGCAGTATTAGCTCCGGCAAACTTATATCTTGATGTAGCAATTGAAACAGCAGTTGAGCTAAATGGTGGAAAACCAGTAAGAATTGCTCAAGCATTTGAACAAGATGCTTTTTCACAGGATGTTAGATTAGGTATTTTAGATGCCGCAGAAAGAACTGGATCTGAAATCATCATCGATGACAAACTGCCTAAAGAGTTAAATGATATGGCTGCAACTTTGGTTAAAGTTAAACAAATGAAACCAGATGTTTTAGTTGTATCAGGTCATACTAAAGGTGCATTGACTGCAGTAAGACAAATTGCTGAAATGAAGGTTGATGTTCCAATGTTGGCTATGACTCACTGTGATGCAGCGAAATTATCAAAACAACATGGTGCTAATTCTCAGTATGCACTATGTGCTTCTCAATGGCATAAATCTCTGACTTATAAAGATGATTTCTTTAAAGATGGAATGACCTATGCTGCAGACTTTGAGAAAGAGTTTGGATATGATCCACCATACCAATCTGCTGAGTCTTCAGCTGCGTTATTGGTGTTCAAAGATGCATTTGAAAGAGCTAATTCTTTTGATCAAAAGAAAGTAAGAGATGCTCTTGCAGCTACTAACATGCAAACATTCTATGGAAATATTAAATTTGCACCTGGCGGTCAGAACGTTGATAAGCCAATGGTACTTTTCCAAGTAATGTGTGATGATGCTGGTAAGTGTGAAAACAAAGTTGTTGCTCCATTAAAATGGGCATCTGCTAAGTTAATTCACCCAATGCCTAAGTGGTCTGAAAGATAATAATTAAAAATTGAGCCCCCTGGTAATAGGGGGCTTTTTTTTATATAAACCAAAAAAGATTTTATGGATTTTCTTGTATTTCAATACCCAATGATAACTGTTCAAGCTTGCTTGGATGGTATTCTTTTAGGAGTATTGTTCGCATTAATTGCTTATGGAATGGCACTTCAATGGGGTGTTATGAATATAATTAATATTGCTCAAGGAGATCTTGTTATTTTAGGAGGATACATTGCGTACTTTATGTATCTTTATGGTATTCATCCAGCATGGGGAGTAATTGTTGCTCCAATTATAATGTATTTCGTAGGTATTGCGATCTATAAACTGGTTATAAATAAAGTAGTCGATAGAGATTTATTTATCTCAATTTTAGCTACATTTGGAATAAGTATTTTATTCATGCAATTAATGAACTTTGCATTTGGTGCAGATGTTGTGCTTGCAAATTCGCATTATGGTACAACAATGTTGTTCGATAATAATGTTGTTCTTCCTAATTCAAAAATATTTTCAGCATTTATCAGTATTTTATTTGCAGTTTGCTTAGTGATTTATATGAAAAAATCTAAGCTTGGACGAGCAATTAGAGCAACTGCTCAAAACGCACGTGCTGCAAAAATTTTAGGAGTAGATACTGAAAAAGTATATGCAGCAACTTTTGGAATTAATGCTGCTTTATGTGGTGTAGCTGGAGCTTTGATTTCTATAACATTCACTATTCACCCTTATATGGGTTTACCTTATACTATTAGATCTTTTATGATTGTAATTGTTGCTGGTTTAGGAAATTTACCAGGGGTTGCAATGTCAGGTATGGGATTAGGAGTTTTTGAGGAATTTGCAGATTATATTTTGGGAACAGAATTTAGAATTGGATCAGTATTTTTATTACTAGTTTTAATTTTAGTTTATAGAAGATTTAAACTTTCAAGAAAAAGAGAGTACTTAAAATGAGGAAAGTTAAAATCAATGATAATCAAGGTCAATCTGTTGAAGTTGACATAGATAAATTTAAAAAACACTTAGATGAATATCATTCATCAGGCTCAAGTGTACATGATGAAGATGGTCATTATTTTACAGTAGATCAAAATTTCAGAGAAAAAATTAATAGTCTATATGAACAAAAATAATTTAATACTTTATATAGGAATTTTAATATTTGGTTTAGCAGCACCATTTATATTTCCAGCATTCAAAGTTCAATTATCAATTCTTTGCATTCTAATTGTTCTTGCAACTACTTGGAATATTCAAGGCGGAGAGATGGGCTACAATACATTTGGAAATATTTTGTTCTATGGACTGGGTATGTATTTGTGTGCTTCTGTTCAAGTTGGAATGTTTTTTCCATTAGCAGAATGGACTGAAAGTGGTGGTGAAAAAACATTTGTACATACTCCTACCCAATTTTTCCAAGGTATGGCGATGGGACTTGTTGTTGCCGCAGTAGTTCCAACTATTGTTGCAGGTTTAATTGGTTATGCAATTTTAGGATTGAGAGGTCACTACTTTGCTATTTGTACCCTAGGATTAGGAGTAGCTGCTGGTGAAATTTCTGGAGGAATTGAAATTATTGGAGCAGGGCAAGGTTTTACCACTCCACCTTTTCCTAACGTAGGAGGCTTAGAAGCTAGAGGAGAGTTCTTCTATTTTTTAAGTTTCTTAGTTTTGATACTTACATTCGTTGCAGTTAAAGCAATTTACTCTACTAGATTTAAATTAATCCTTAATGCAATCAGAGATAATGAAGACAAGGCTGAAGCTATGGGAATTGCAACAATGAAATATAAAATTATTGGTTGGATGATTTCTGCATTTTTCTGTGGTCTTGCAGGAGGAATAATGGGTGGACTAGTTGGATATATCGACTCTACAGACGTTGCTTTTGATGGAAGAGAAATGGGAGTGTTCATGGTTTTGATGGCAATATTAGGTGGCAAAGGAACTCTTTGGGGACCAGTTATCGGTGCAACAATATTCCATATTTTTAAAGAAGGATTTTGGACGTTCTTCCTAGGCTGGCAGTATGTAGCCTTGGGAGTTTTAATTGTGGTGATTGTGATTTATTTCCCTGAGGGATTAATGGGATGGTTGAGAGAAAAATATCCTCATAGATTTGGAGAAGTAGTTGATGAAGCTGATCGAAAGGCTCAGGTAGAGATAAAATGAGTATTTTAGAAGTTAATAATGTAAGTAAATCTTTTGGAGGAGTAAAAGCTAATGTTGATATCTCCATGTCAGTTGAAAAAGGTAAAATTGTAGGATTGATTGGCCCGAATGGATCAGGAAAAACAACTTTGTTTAATTCAATTGTAGGCACTTATCCAATTGACCAGGGTTCAATTAAATTTAATGGAAAAGAAGTTTCTGAACTCCCTGTTCCCGTAATAGCAAAGTTGGGATTATTAAGAACATTTCAACAAACAAGAATTTATGGAAAACTAAACTGTATTGATAATATGCTTATTAGTCATAAAGGTAGTGATGAAAGTTTATTAAAACTGTTTTCAAAAATACCTCAAGAGCTTACAGAAAAAGCAGAAAATTTACTAAATTTTGTTGGCTTATATCAGAAGAGAAAACTTAGAGCAGGAGATTTATCTTTCGGACAACAAAAACTTTTAGAGCTTGCTATGGCATTAATGAATGAACCAGAAATGCTATTGCTAGACGAACCAACAGCAGGAATTAATCCAACTTTAATCAATGGAATTATAGATAGATTAATAAAAGTAAATCAGGATTTTGGCATAACTCTCTTGGTTATTGAACACAATATGAGAGTGATAATGCAATTAGCTGAGAATATATTTTGTTTAGCTCACGGTAAAATGTTAGCAAATGGTTCACCAGATGAAATTAAAAACGATAAGCGAGTTATCGATGCATACCTAGGAGCCCAATAATGTCAAATCAATATGAAGTTTTAGGAAAAGCTCCAACGCCAGAAGATTTAAAAAAATTGTCTCCAGATGAAATACATCTGACAATTAAGAATTTAAATGCTGGGTATGGTAAAATGGAAATTTTACATAATTTTGATTTATTTGTGAATAAAGCACAATCATTGTGTTTGATTGGACCAAATGGAGCTGGTAAATCTACAATTCTTCACTCAATCTATGGATTTACAAATATCTTCTCTGGTCAAATTGAAATAGAAGGAAAAGAAATTACAAATCTTACGCCAGCTGAAAAATTAAAATCAGTTGGAATTGCATATATTTTACAAGATAACTCAGTATTCCCAGATATGACAGTTGAAGAAAACTTATTAATGGGTGGATATATTAAAGATAAAACTGAAGAGTCTTTTGAAGAAGCTGAAAGAATTTTAGAAAAATATGAGAGATTGAGGAATAGAAGAAATCAGCCTGCTAAAGTTTTATCTGGTGGAGAAAGAAGACTTTTAGAAATTTCTAGAGCATTAGTTATGAAGCCATCAGTATTGTTGGTTGATGAACCATCAATTGGTTTAGAACCAAGATATATTGATATGGTTTTTGAAATTTTGAGAGATCTTCAGCAAAATGAAAAGAAAACTATTATATTAGTTGAACAAAATGCCAAAAAAGGACTAGAATTTGCAGACATTGGATATGTATTGGTATCTGGACAAACTGCAATTGCTGGCAAAGGGGATGAGTTATTACAAAACCCTGATGTTGGTAGACTATTCCTTGGTGGCTAATGATAAACAAAGATTTCTTTTTTAAAGGCTATAAATCAATACTAGCTCACGATAGCCCAGCAATAGCTTTAGGTTGTTGTTTTATTGCTATAGGAGCTCTTTTAAAAAATCTTGGCTTCAATATTCAAGAAAGCATTTTTTCTACCATGCTGACTTATGCATTGCCAGGATCTCTAGTTATGGCAGAGTCTTTATTGGTTGGCGCTTCTTTGTTAAATATTTTTTTAGCAGTTTGGTTTGTTAATGCTCGTTTATATCCAATGGCTGTTTCTTTGTTTCCATTAATGATGCATGAAGATCAACCAAAGTGGAAATATTATTTTTCATGTCATTTCATAGCTGTATCAGCTTGGTTGATTATGAAGAGTAATTATAAGACTATTCCAGAAAAATATAGAATTGATTATTGGATAGGGATTGGAAGCGCTACTTGGAGTGTTGCTGTAATTGGGACTTTAATAGGTTTTTATTTTTCAGAATATTTAAACAAAGAAATGATGATGGGTTTAGCTATTTTAAATCCTGTATATTTTTTATGCATGATGGTAGGAGCGTCAAAAACAAGACAAGTAACTTTATCAGTTTTACTTGGAATTATTTTGGGACCTATTTTTTATTTTTTTTCACCAGAATGGTCTATTTTATTAGGCGGAGTAGTTGGTGGGACTATTGCTTATTTAGTGGGAGAAAAAAATGTCAACTAGTATCGTTTTAGCAATTTTAGTGACATCCCTTGCAACTTTTTTATCAAGATTTCTTGGGGCAGTAAGCTCAGAGGGTATTAAAGAAACTTCTAAGATATTTAAATGGTTTAACTGTTTAGCTTATGCAACTTTAGCAGCTCTAATTGCAAGAACAATAATTTTTCCAGTTGGTGTAATGGATGACTCAAGCTACTTAGTAAGATTTGTTGTTGTTGTACTATCCTTAATTGTTTTTTTTATTTCTAAAAAAAATTATGTTTATCCCACAATTTTCTCTGCTATAAGTATGGCAATATTAGTTAATTATTTCTAAATAAAATTGATTTATTAAAAAAGTTAACTTAAGGTTTCTTATGGAAAAAATACCAGGTTTAGAAATTCAAGAACATGATAAATCAAAAAGAATTTTAAATATTAAAATTACTGATGAGATTATTAAGAAATTAGTTTTTCCATTTAATAAATTCGACTTAACAGCTTTAGAACTAAAGCCTTTTACAAGGTTTACAATAGCAAAAAGTTTAGATGATTTAACAGAAAATAAACTTAGTAAACTAATGAACTCAATAATTAGAGATCGTTCAACTGGTTGTTTTATAATTGGACCAAAAAATATTTCACCAAAAATTAATGATAAATTTTTAGTAAAATTATCAACAGCTATTGCCTATTTAATTGGAAATCCTAACCATGATTCAATGGCAGGAAAATACTATGCTCGTTTTCATGTTAAACACGAAGACGGGAGTGACTCTTATTTAAGAAAAGCTTACCGTAATATGGATCTTCATACAGATGGAACTTATGTTAAAGAAATTACTGATTGGTTAATTATGACAAAGTTAGAAGAAGAAAATGTAGAGGGTGGAGAGACTGCGATGTTGCATTTAGATGATTGGGAACATTGCAAAGAACTATCAAATGATCCTGTGGGTAAACAAGATTTTCTTTGGAGCTCACCTGAGAGTAAAAATGTAGATTATAAAGTTGAGCATCCAGTTTTTTCTTCAGATGATAAAGGAAGACCACATATTTCATATATCGACCAATTTCCTGAACCAAAAAACATGGAACAGGGTAATTTTTTACAGAGATTATCTGATGCTCTGGAAGGAAGTGAAAATAAAGTAATTACAAAGCTACCGGTTGGTTGTTCTATAATTGCAAACAATTATTTTTGGCTTCATGGAAGAAAACCCTTCAAAGAAAATAAAGAATTAAGCAGAGAATTGTTGCGTATTAGAGGTTCTTTTTTTGTTAATTAATTCAATATAATCAATATAAAGTAATCAAAATATTATGATTTTAGGTTTTATTGGTACGGGTAAAATTGCATCTTCAGTAATAACTGGAATTTGTAAATCTAACCTTAAATATAAAAAAATAATAATTTCTCCAAGGAATAAGCAGATTGCCAAAAGTTTAAAAAAAAAGTTCAAAAAAATAGTTATTGCTAAAGATAATCAACAAATTGTTGATGAATCTACTTGGGTATTTTTATCTATTACACCTACGGTGGGAGAGAAGATAATTAAAGATTTAAAATTTAAGTCTAGTCAAACAATTGTTAGCTTTATATCTACAATTACTCTATCACAGCTAAAAAAGGCCATTAAAGTAAAAGCAAAAATAGTAAGAGCAATTCCTTTGCCACCAATATCATTAAAGAAAGGACCAGTTCCAATTTGTCCTCCAAATTCAAAAGTAAAAGCTTTTTTTAATCATTTAGGAACTACTGTAGAAATCAAAAATGAAAAATCTTCAATAAACTTTTGGTCTACTTCTGGAATGATGGCACCTTTTTATGAAATGCAAAGAGTAATGTCTGATTGGTTAGTTAAAAAAGGGGTAAAAAGAAATAATGCTCAAAAATATATTACTTCTTTATTTTTAGCTTTGTCAGAAGATGCTGTTATACATTCTAAAGAAAACTTAAGAGAGTTAGTTAAAGAATCGCAAACACCTAAGGGATTAAACGAGCAGGGTGTCAATGAATTGACAAAAGCTGGTTTTTATAAATCATTAGAGAAAACTTTAAATAGTATTTACAAAAGATTAGATAAATAAATGTCTGAAAATATCTTAGAGATAGATAATTTATCAAAATACTTTGGAGGACTTGCGGCGGTTTCTGATTGTTCTATTAAAGTTAAAAGAGGAACTATCACAGGCATAATTGGTCCAAATGGATCTGGTAAAACAACTTTATTTAATTTAATTGCTGGAAATTTAAAATCTTCAAGTGGGACTGTAATCTTTGAAGAAGAAAATATCACAGATGTTCCATCTTATGAATTATTCTCAAAAGGTTTACTTAGAACTTTTCAAATAGCACATGAGTTTTCAAATTTATCTGTTTTGGAAAACTTAATGATGGTCCCAGGAAATCAATCAGGCGAAAAGCTAATGACAGCATTATTTAAGCCAGGGTTAGTTGCAAAAGAGGAGGCAGAAGTTAAAGAAAAAGCAAAAGAAGTAGTTGAATTCTTAAATCTAGGGCATTTGTCAAATGAGCTTGCAGGAAATCTTTCTGGAGGTCAAAAAAAATTGTTAGAACTTGGAAGAACTATGATGGTTGATGCAAAATTAGTATTATTGGATGAAGTAGGGGCAGGAGTAAATAGAACTTTATTAAAAGATCTCGGCACTGCAATCGAAAAGCTAAATAAAGAAAAAGGTTATACTTTTTGTATGATTGAGCATGACATGGATTTTATAGGAAGATTGTGTGATCCTGTAATTGTTATGGCTGAAGGGTCAGTTTTATTTGAAGGTACAGTTGATGAAGCTAAAAAAGATGAAAAGGTAATAGAAAGTTATCTTGGCAGAGGATCAAAATTAAAGGATGAAGTTTAATGGCATATTTTGAAGGAATAGAGATGACTGGTGGTTATGGAAATGGACCAGATATAATTAATTCTTGTTCTGTCGAAGTAAACAAAGGAGAAATTGTTTCTATCCTAGGACCTAATGGTGCTGGAAAATCTACAGCTATGAAAGCAATGTTAGGCTTATTAAATTTAAAATCTGGATCGGTTAAAATTGATGGTAAAGATATTTCAAAACTTTCTCCACAAGATCGAGTTAAACAAGGAATTTCATTTGTTCCTCAAACCAAAAATATTTTTGCGGGAATGACAGTTGAGGAAAATTTAGAAATGGGGGCCTTTTTAGTAAACTCTGAGATAAAGAATATTATTGAGGAGATTTATGAATTATTTCCAATCCTTAGAGAAAAAAGAAACCAAATGGTAGGTGAATTATCTGGTGGTCAAAGACAACAAGTTGCACTTGGAAGAGCGTTAATGATTAAACCGACAGTATTAATGTTAGATGAACCAACTGCAGGGGTATCACCAATTGTTATGGATGAATTGTTTGATCATATCGTTAAAGTAAAAAGAACTAATGTTGCTATTTTAATGGTAGAGCAAAATGCTAAACAAGCATTAAACATTTCTGATAGAGGCTATGTTTTAGTTACTGGAGAAAATCGTTATTCAGGGACTGGTAAAGAATTATTGAACGATCCAAGAGTAAGAAGCTCTTTCTTAGGAGGATAGTATGGATCTTATTAATGCAATAATTCTTTTACTAAATTATATTTTTATTCCAGGACTTACTTATGGTTCTCAATTAGCCCTGGGTGCAATTTTTGTTACTTTAATTTATGGAATTCTAAGATTTGCTAATTTTGCAACTGGAGACATGATGTCATTTGGAACCATGATGACAATTTTATTCACTTGGTATTTTCAATCTTTGGGCATTTCTCTTGGAGTTCTGCCTACAGCTTTAATTGCACTTCCATTTGGTATTTTTTTTATGATTTTATACATGCTTACAATCGATAAATTTGTTTTTAAGTATTACAGAACTCAAAAAAGTCCTCCAGTTCAGTTTGCTATGGTTAGTATCGGTGTGATGTTTGTGACCCAAGCAGTTGTTAGAATTATAATAGGTCCAGGAGATAGAAGATTTTTTGATGGAGAAAAATTTATTATCAAGGCTAGAGAATTTAAAGAAATGACAGGTTTAAATGAAGGACTTGCACTTAAATCTACTCAGGTGATTACTATTTTTGTTACAATAATCTTAGTCTCTTTATTATTCTGGTTTTTAAATAAAACTAAAACAGGAAAAAGCATGAAAGCTTACTCTGATAACGAAGATCTTGCTTTGCTTTCAGGTATAGATCCTAAAAAAATAGTATTGGTAACTTGGGTAATTGCAGGAATTTTAGCTACTATTGGAGGAGCTCTGTACGGTTTAGATAAAAGTTTTAAACCTTTCACTTATTTTAATAATATGCTTCCTATTTTTGCTGCAGCAATTGTTGGAGGAATTGGAAATCCTTTTGGTGCATTTTTGGGTGGCTATGTGATTGCTTTTTCAGAAATTTTATTAACTTATGCATATAAGAAATTTTTTATGTATATATTACCTGAAAGTATGGAGCCAGAGGGCTTAGTTCAATTACTTTCGACAGATTACAAATTTGCAGTTTCATTTTCAATCCTGGTGATTGTTTTACTTTATAGACCATCAGGAATATTCAAAGGGAAAGTATTGTGAGAAAAAATTTAAACGTTATTGCAGCGTACAGTATCATGATGGTTCTGATCCTATTAGTTGGAATTTTTCAATCATGGAATATTGCATTATCCATATTTAATCTTTGTTTAATTTCAGCAGTTATGACTATGGGTGCAAACATACAATGGGGTTATGCTGGTTTAATAAATTTTGGAATAATGGGATACACTGCTTTAGGAGGTCTCGCTGCAGTAATAATTTCAGTTGATCCTGTTCAAGAAGCATGGAGAGCTGGTGGATTTGATATTTTAATGTGCTTATGGCTCATCATTGTAATGGTTTTAGTTATCAGATTTATTTTGAAAAACTTTGAGAAATCAAAATTAAGAACTTACAGTATTGTAGCTCTAATTATTGCAGCTATCATAATTATCAGAGTTACAGCAGAACCAGGTATTGAAAAAATTGAAGCTGTAAATCCTGCAACAACTGGTTTTCTTGGAGGGTTTGGTTTACCTATCATTTTTTCCTGGATAGTAGGTGCGTTATTTGCTGGAGGTTTAGCTTTCATAGTTGGAAAAGTTGCTTTAGGTTTAAGAGCTGATTATCTAGCAATTGCAACATTATTGATTTCAGAAATTGTAATAGCAATAATTAAGCATGAAGACTGGTTAACTAGAGGTGTTAAAAATGTTATTGGCTTAAAGAGGCCAGCACCATATGAGGTCAATCTGCAGACCACTGATTGGTTTATAAATTTAGTAGAAAAGTTTAAATCTAGTAAGTTAGATCTAATTACTGATTTATCTGAAAGACAAGCAGCTTTAAATCAATTCGTAATAGAAGGCTCTTCAATATTTGTTAAACTTTGTTACTCAGGTTTATTTTTAGTTGTCGTTATAATACTTTTAATTCTTACGCAGAAAGCTCTTTATTCTCCATGGGGAAGAATGATGAGAGCAATAAGAGATAATGAAGAAGCAGCAAATGCAATGGGTAAAAATGTTGTGAAACAACATTTGCTAATATTTATTTTAGGTTCAGCAATTGTTGGAATTGCAGGTGCAATGCTAGTAACTCAGGATGGATTATTTACACCAGGAAGTTATAGACCAATGAGATATACATTCTTAATTTGGGTAATGGTAATTGTTGGAGGAAGTGGAAACAACTTTGGCGCAATTTTAGGTGGCTTTGTTGTATGGTTTTTATGGATTGAAGCAGCACCAATTTCAATGTTTTTAATTAACTTCTTTACATTAGGCATTCCTGAAACAAACGCTATCAAAGCTCATCTTATTGAAAGTGTTCCTTATTTTAGATTTTTATTGATGGGATTAGGCTTGTTATTCATAATGAGGTACCGTCCTAAAGGTATACTTCCAGAAAAAATAGAAATAAAATAATTAAAAATGAAATATATTATTTTAGGTGCTGCAATTGCTTGGGCTATGTATATGGCTGACAAGTATATGTTTTAATGAACAGAAATCTTTCGCTTCTTATTTCAAGCCAAGTTTTTGGTTTTACAGCAGCCAATGTAACAGTTTTTTTAAGTGGAATAATTGGAAGTCAGCTTTCAACTATTAAATCATTAGCTACTTTTCCTCCTTCAATTTATGTAGTTGGTATAGCAATCTCTACTATTTTTGCTGCAAAAGTTATGTCAATTATTGGCAGACGTTTAGGTTTTGTTTTGGCATCTATAGGTAGCTCATTAGCTTGTTTACTTGCTGCTTACTCAATCTTTATTAATAGCTTCATAATATTTTCATTTTCTTGTTTTTTACTTGGTACTGGAATGGCTTTCATTCATCAGTATAGATTTGCAGCAGCTGAAACAGTTGAAAAAGATAAAGCACCCAAGGCAGTTTCTATGCTTTTGTTAGCTGGAATTGTTTCAGCATTTATAGGAATTACTTTAGCAAATAAAACAAAAGATTTAATTAGTGATCATGTTTATGTTGGATCGTATATCGCATTAGCATGTCTTACTATAATGCCTGCAATTTTTTTAAGTTTTTATAAAAATTCAAAAATTACTAATAAAAATAATTCAACATATTCCAATGTTAGGACTTACAAAGAATTTGTCTCTGATCCAAAATTTTTACAAGCAATGGTAGCTGCTACTTTTGGTTATGTGGTTATGGCATTTTTAATGACAGCTACTCCAATTAGTATGCATTATGTCCATAAATTAAGTGTAGACAAAGTTGGACTGGTTATCCAATTTCACGTACTTGGAATGTTTCTCCCATCATTGTTCACAGGTAACCTAATAAAGAGATTTGGTTTTTCAAATATAATGTACATGGGAGTTTTTTTTTATGCTTTGACAATATCATTAAGCTTATTTGAACCAACTTTTATAAATTATTTTGCCTCGTTGATATTTTTAGGTATAGGATGGAATTTTCTATATATCTCAGGAACCAGCTTGTTAGTTACCACTTATAATGAGCAAGAAAAATTTAAAGCCCAAGGATTTAATGATCTAATAGTTTTTTCTGCTACAGCAATTGGAAGTTTATCAGCAGGAATTTTAATTTCATTGTTGAGTTGGAAAATAGTAAATTTTATGTGCATTCCTTTTTTGATAATTATTTTATTTGTAATTTTGAGAGCAGATATAAAAAAAGCCCCAGCAAACTAATTTACCAGGGCTTTTTAAAATAAGATTTAAATTATCTTTGTTTTTTAGTTTTGAATTTTCCACCTTTAACTTCTTGCTCTAAGAAAGAACCTTCAGCTTCACCAACTTCAGTAAAAGATACTCCAGTAGCACCTTCGTAATTTATCTTTTTACCTTTTGCTAGTAAGTCTAAACCTTTCTTTAATTCACCTGGGTAGATTTTAGTACCAGGAGCGTTAGCAACATCCATTACATTTTTTGCAATAGATGCTCTGTCAGCAGAATTACCTGCTTGCATTGCAAGAACGATTAAAGCAGCTGCATCGTAAGACTCTCCAGTGTAAGGACCAGATGAATCTATACCACCAGCTTTTGCAACTTCTGCAAATACACCAGCACCTTTACCAGTAGAACCTGGTAGAGATCCAAATGATTTGCTCAAGTCTTTACCAAATGCATCAACTAATGATTGACCAATCATACCATCTGATAATACGAAAGTATCAAACGCACCAGAGTCTAAAGAAGCCTGAATAATTCCTTTTCCTCCTTGGTCAAGATAACCAATAACTGCTACAGCATCACCACCAGCAGAAGCAAGAGTTGCTACTTCTGATGAGTAATCTGCTTTACCATCTTCATGAGCAGTTACAGTTGTAACTTTAATACCATGAGCTTCAACTGCTGCTTTGTAAACATCAGCTAAACCTTTTCCATAGTCATTGTTAGTATAAGTTATTGCAATGCTTTTTACTTTTCTGTCTTTAGTAATGTCAGCTAAAATTTGACCACCTCTAGCATCTGATGGAGCAGTTCTAAAGAAATATCCATTATCATCTAGAGTAGTTAATCCTGGAGAGGTTGCTGAAGGTGAAATCATTACAACACCGTTTGGTACAGCAACATTTGTTGCAATAGCACCTGTTACACCTGAACAGTCAGCTCCCATAATTGCAGCTACACCACCTGAAATTAAACCTTCAGCTGCCGCTGTTGCTGCTGCTGAGTCAACACAAGTTGAGTCTGCTCTCATTGCTTCAATTTTTTTTCCACCAAGTAATGAACCTGAATCTGAAGCTTCTTTAAATGCAAGCTCTGCAGATGCAGCCATAGCTGGAGTAAGAGATTCAATAGGACCTGTAAATCCTAAAATGATTCCCATTTTGATCGAATGTCCGTCTGCCATAACGTTTGAACCAAAGCTTGATACAAACATAAATGCAGCGATAAATAGTTTTCTCATTATCTTCCTCATTATTGTTAACAATTTATAAAATTTAATTTAAGTATGAATAATCTGAATATTCAATGACAAAATTGGCTTATTTTAAACTATTATCTAATAGAGAACGGGTCTAAAGATGGTTCATCTGATGTGTAGAACCAAGTTGTTTTTACTCTTGTATAATCTTTAATTGAGTCAATTCCTGCCTCTTTACCGTATCCACTATCCTTGATACCTCCAAATGGAGCTGACGGTGAAATTAATCTGTAAGTATTAACAAATGTTATTCCAGCTCTAATTGCTTTTGATACTCTCATACCTCTAGATAAATTGCTGGTATATACTCCAGAAGATAATCCATACTGATTGTCATTCATTTTTGAGATAACTTCTTCTTCAGTATCAAATTTCATTACAGATAAAACAGGTCCAAATAATTCATTTTCTGCAACAGGTAAATTATGATTATCACATTCAATTATAGTCGGTGGAAAGTAATAACCTTTATTTGAAAAAGAATGTCTCTCACCACCACATTTAATTTTTCCACCTTGATCAATAGTTTCTTTAATATTTTTTTCTATTGTTTCTAATTGTTTAAAATTACTCAATGGGCCCATTTCAGTTTCAGGATCCATAGGTGCTCCTATTTTAATTTTAGAAGCTCTTTCAGAAAGTTTGTTTAAAAATTCGTCATAGATACCTTTTTGAATATAAAGTCTTGAACCAGCTATACAACTTTGACCACTTGCTCCAAAAATTCCTGCTGTAATTCCATTAATTGCATTTTCTTGCTCGGCATCATCAAAAACAGCCACTGGACTTTTTCCTCCAAGTTCTAAACTTACTTCAGAAAGATTTTCTGCTGAATTTTTAATTATATGTCTTGCGGTTTCTGGTCCACCTGTGAAAGCAATTTTTTCAACTAAATCATGCGTTGTTAAAGTTTTTCCACATGGGTCTCCAAATCCAGTTATGACATTTACTACTCCTTTGGGTATCCCAGTTTTTTCAATTAATTTGGCAAATTCAAATAATACCGCAGGTGCTAGTTCTGATGATTTAATTACAACAGTATTTCCCATTGCAAGTGCTGGAGCTAATTTAGTAGCAGTTAAAAACATTTGCGAGTTCCAAGGAATAATAGCTGCCACCACACCTATCGGTATTCTAGTGGTTATTGCTTGAATATTTGGTTTATCAATTGGCAAAACTGTACCTTCAACTTTATCAGCTAAACCTGCGTAGTAATCATAGTATTCTGCAATATAGATTGCTTGCTTTTTTGTTTCTCTAAACAATTTTCCTGTATCTATTGTTTCTATTTCCCCAAGCATTTCTGCATTTTCTCTTAACTGGTCCCCAATAGCTCTTAAAAATTTTGCTCTTTCCTTAGGAAGTAATTTAGGCCATTCACCTTCGAATGCTTTTTGTGCAGCTTTAACTGCTTTATCAGTATCTTTAGCACTTGCTTCGGGAACAATTGCCCAAGGTTCATTATTTTCAGGATTTAAAGTTTCAAATGTTTTATTGTTTTCAGCATCTACCCACTGTCCATCAATATACATTTGATATTTTTTAAGTTTACTCATTTTCTTTGATAAAATTGTTAAGAGATAAATTTACATCATCGGCACACTCAATACCACAAAGATGTTTTCCATCCTTGATTATCTTTAATTGGCTTTTTGGTATTAAAGCATTTAATTCTTGAGACATTTTAACTGTAGAGCCTATGTCATATTCTCCAGTCATAACTAAAGTGTGATTTTGAATTTTATTAAAATCCTCATCATTTTGATGTTTTACAAACAGCTCATAAACTTTCAGAAAATGCTCCATATTATTAGCTGCTAAAATAGAGCTAATTTTATCATAAATACTTGGATGGTTTTCAATATACTTGTCTGTAAACCATCTTTTAAGAGCTTGTCTTGACAATTTAAGATCTTTCTTTGCTTGTTCAAATCTTTGATTTACAATTTTTTGTTGCTCTTCGGTTCTTTTATATATTGAGCATAAAAGAGTTAGTGATTGTAAATGTGAACTGTGATTGATAGCAAAATTCCTCGCAATCAAAGAACCTATTGAAAAACCAACCAAATGAATTTTTTTTATATTAAGGTGGTTAATTAAATCAATTAATTGATCCGAAAAGTCATCAAACGAAATTATTTCCTTATCTAAAGATGATTTTCCATGACCAATAATATCATATGCAAGAGTACTATGATCATTAAAAAAATCTAATTGAGGTTTCCAAATCTCGTGGGTTAAACCTACACCATGAACAAATACAATTGGAATTTCTTGGTCTTTCTTATTATACGAGTAAAAAGTTCCAGAAGCAGTAGTTCCAGTGGTCATCAAGATTTATTTGGGTTCAATACCCATTTCTTTCATATCTTGATATCGATCACCTGTTCTAGCATGTGCTCTCCCACTAGATGCTCCACCTATCGCAATTACCACCTCATCATTAAATGGTGCATCATGTATAGTAAATTCATGTGTTAGATAATAAGGTCTTAACCCAGAGTCAGTTTTATGCATCATTGGAATAGAAATTTTTGATCCTGCTGGTCCTCTTGTATTTGTAAAACTTAAATAAGATGTGCCTCCCACAGCGTCTCTAAATTTATTTCCAAATCTCAAAGTGTGAATAAAAGCAGATGCATGCTCTATTTCTCCATCCAGTCCAACTACTCCTGCTTTACCATATGCTAATATTTTTTCTGGAGATCCTATTTCTTTTATTAATTCTGGAACAAGTAAATCACCTAACTTAGGAGCCAGATCTAAAATTGTTGGTCTTAAGTCCTCAACAAATCCTTGACCATGCCATGGATTTTTAAAAACTGCAGCAACAGATACTAATAATACAGGCTCTTTTGCTTCCTTGCCTCCTTCAATATAAGTTTTGTCTACAAATTTTGAAAATTTTCTTAGCTCTAATTTCATTTTTTAATTCTATGTTGAAAACTATCTCTTCTAAAACTGTATAATGCTTTCGGATCTACATCAACATCTATCACAGCAGGTTTATTACTTTTTATTGCAGCTCTAACTGCTTCATTTATTTCAGAAACTTTTTTAACTTTAAATCCTTTTGCCCCATATAATTCAGCAACTTTATCAAAAGATGGACTTGTTATATCAGCACCTAAATATCTTTTACCAAAAAAATCTTTTTGATAAGCTTTTTCGGCTCCCCAACTTTGATTATTCATCACTATAGTTGTTGTATTTATTCCATATTCAACAGCTGTGCTTAATTCAGAAATAGTCATTCCAAAACCACCATCGCCCATCAAACTTACAACTGTTTTTTTTGGTTTTGCAACTTTGACACCAAGTCCACAAGCGAATGAAAAACCAACTAGGCCAAAATCTAGGGGTGTAAATAAAGAAGGGGGATCATAGTATTCTAAAGCGTCTGTTGCTTGTAAGCACAAGGTTCCTGCATCTAAAGTGATCGCTGAATTTTTAGGTAAAACTTGTCTTAGTTGTTTAAACAAACCTTTTGGTTGGATTGGAAAATTTTTTCCTAAATTTTCATTTTCTCTATTATTTAAAAATTCTTTTCTTTCTTTAAAATACAATTCAGTCCATTTTTTTACATCTAATTTGATTTTTTCTTTTTTAATTTCTTTATATAATTGAACAGTTGCTGTTGCAGCATCTGCATGAATTCCTATTGATACTGGAAAATACTTTCCAATCATTTTTTTTTCTAATTCAATTTGAATTATTTTTGCTTTTTTATTTATATTTTCATAAGAGTAAAATGTTGAATTAAATCCTAGTCGTGTACCGATAGCCAAAATAATATCTGCTTCTTTGACTAATCTTGATGCAACAGGATTGCCTCTTGGTCCCATTTGCCCTGCATTTAATTTATGATTAAATGGTATGGCATCTCCATGACCTGCGGCTGTAACAATTGGAACATTAAGCAATTCTGCCAATTTAATAACTTCTCTATATTTTGAGTTATATTTAATTCCAGCCCCAACAATTATTGCCGGATTTTTTGATTTCAGTAGCAATTTAGTTGCTTTATTTATTCTCTCTTTATTTCCTTTAAGATTACTTTCACTTAAGAACGAAGGTTTATTTAAATTAATATTGTAATTATTTTTTTCCGCCAATATGTTTCTTGGAAGATTGATACAAACAGGTCCTCTTCTTGGTTTCATTGATAAATGAAAGGCATCGCCAATTACTTTAGGAACAATCTTAGAATTTTTTACAGTCCAAGTCTTTTTTGTAATTGGAGCAAATAAGGATTGTTGATCTAACCCCTGAAAAGCATCTTCCATTTTATCTTTTGTTGAGTAAGAACCTGCAATTGCAACTACGGGAGAGAAAGCAGCTTTTGCTTGAGCTACTCCAGTTACTAAATTTGTTGCACCTGGTCCATTTTGACCTGCAATAATTACACCATGCTTATTTGATGCTCTTGCATATCCATCAGCCATATGAGTGCCTGTTCTTTCGTCTCTAACTCCAATAAATTTTATACTTTTTTCATGATAAAGAGCATCAAACATTTCCATTGTTGCAGAACCTATTAAACCAAAAACGTGTTTAGTTTTTTCTCTCTTAAGAGCTCTAACGGCAGCTTGACCACCGCTTATTTTTTTTTTGGAATTGATCACGAAACTTTTTTAACTTCAGTTCCTAAATCATCTTGAAAATGAGGCATAACTTTTTCTGTAAAAAGTTTAATACTTTTCATGCAATCTTTATGTTTTACTCCAGGAAAGTTTGACCAAACTTGCAGGTTTTGTAAATTTAATTCAGATTTTAATTCATGAATTTTATCAATCACATATTCAGGCGTTCCAAATAACATATTTCTTTTGTGTAAAAATTCATAATTCAATAAATCTAGCTTACCTTTAGTTTCTGGAAGTTCTTCACCTGGATCCATATGATTGCCTAGACCACGCCAATGACAAACCCAACGCATATAATTTACCATGTGTTCACCAGCTTTTTCTTTAGCTTCTTCCATTGTATCAGCTACAAACATATCTCTAACTAGAGATACACCTTCACCTAAAGGAATATTTTTTTTGGTTACCTCAGATCTTTTATTTTTATAAGCTTCAAATTTTGCCTTTAGAGCTTTTACTGTTGGTATCCACATTATAATATTAATATTATTCTCAGCTGCCCACTCAATAGATCTAATTCCATCAACTACTTGATGAATAGGAGGATAAGGTTTCTGAAAAGGTTGTGGCAAAACACTAATTTTTTTCATCGTGTTATCTTCCATATTCATAAATTCTTCACTTGGAGGACTCATATCATGCTGCCAAACATAATTTGGAGAAGGATATGTATAAAACTCACCTTGATGACTAAAAAACTTTTCACTCCATGCTTTTTTTAGCACTTCAAGTGTTTCAGCAAACAATCTGAAGTTTTTTGCTTGGTCTTTAAGATCAGCTTCTTTGTTTAAATTGATTGCTTCTCTTCCATAAATTCCTCTAGCAACACCAACCTCAACTCTCCCTTTTGAAAGTTGATCTAGCGTAGCAATATCCTCTGCTAGTCTTATAGGATTGTGAAATGTAATTACATTTGCAGCTTGTCCTATTCTAATATTTTTTGTTCTTGCAGCCGCATCTACTCCCATCATTATTGGGTTAGTGCATGACTCCATTCCTTCATGATTAAAGTGGTGCTCAGTAAACCAAATAGAGTTCCAATTATTTTGATCACAATATTCTGTGATTTCTTTAGTTTCGTCTAATAATTGATGAAATGGTTTGTGTGTCCAATTAGTGGTATTGCAAAAATAACCAAATTTCATAAAGCCTCCTTTAAAAGTTAATTTAAAGACGACCGATCCCACTTTCGTAAATCTTTGATTTTAACGACGAGTTATGTATCGCTTTATAAAATAACGATATCACTTTTTAATAGCAGTGGAAATCTAAAAAAGCTTCTTTTTATCTGTCCATGGGCCTTTTTTTGTTTTGGGTAAAAACTTTTTAAGATCTAATAGGACTTTCTCAGATAACTTTCTATATGTAGTAAGTTTTCCTCCATAAATGTTTAAAAGTGGCAATTTTTTTACAATTTGTAAATCAAAAACATAATCTCTTGTAACTTTTGAGGCCTCTTTAAAATCCTCTATTAGAGGTCTTATTCCTGAATAAGTATCAACTATATCTTTTTTGCTAATTTGTTTTTTTAAATAATTATTCACGGACCGAATTAAGTATTGAGTTTCTTGTTTTGATATTACAGTATTTTCTGGCGATTTAACTTCCACCTCAGTTGTTCCAATTAATGAAAATTTCTTTTTATAGGGAATTACAAAAATTATTCTTTTATCTGTATTTTGAAATGTAAATGCAACATCTTCTTTGTATAATTTCTTAGTAATGATGTGACTTCCTTTAACTAATCTTATTTTATTTTTAGATTTTATTTTTATATTTTTATGCAAAGTTTCATTTATCCATGGTCCAGATGCATTGATTAAAACTTTAGATTTTATTTTTTTTCTATTTTGAAGACTAATGACCCATTCATTATTAATAATTTCAGCTTTTTTAACTTTGTTGTATTCTAGTATTTTGGCTTTATTTCTTTTTGCATCTTTAGCATTTAGTTTTGTTAATTTTTTATCATCAATTTGAATATCGTAATATTGAAAACCAGTTTTGTATTTCTCTTTAAGAATATAAGGAAATTTTTTATTAAGATCTAATGTTCTTGATTTTGGAATGCTAGTTTTCCCACCCAAATTATCATACAAATGCAAACCAAATTTAATTAACCATGCTGGTCTAATTTTATCAGTATGAGGGATAATAAATGGAATTGGCTTTGAAATATGTTTTGCAATTTTATAAACAATTTCTCTTTCTTTAAGAGACTCTCTTACTAATTTAAATTCGTAATTTTCTAGATAACGAAGACCACCATGAATTAATTTTGTTGACCAAGAAGAAGTTGCGCCTCCTATTTCTCCTTTATCTGCTAAACATACAGACAAACCTCTTCCAGAAGCATCTCTTGAAATACCAGATCCATTTATACCGCCACCTATTATGAATAAATCAAATACTTTAGACATCAAACTAAATTGTTTATAAAATGTAATAATAAATTTTCAACGACTTAGATTATTCTAACGTTGGTATTCAATAAATTTTTTTAAAGATTGATTTAGAAATTTTTCGTAAATCTGACCTGTATTAGAATATTTTTTTGAATTAAGGAAAGATTTATTCATTTTAAAGTCATAAGAAGGCTCAAAGAAGAATGGAATGGAAAGTCTCTTGCTTTTGTTCCATAGCACTCTGTGATTTGTGGCTTTAAATTTACCTTTACTTAAAAACTCTAAAGCTCTTCCTGTATTTACCACCAAAGCTTTTTTATTAAATGGTACATCATGCCATTTTTTCGTTTTTCTATTCTGTACTTGAAGACCACCTTTTTTATTTTGATATAGAACTGTAAATATTCCACTATCTACATGCGTTTCACATCCAAGTGCAACTCCATCTTGTTTTGATATCTCCACTGGCCTTGTTTGATTTGGATAATAATTAAATCTTAAAGTACTTAAAGTTTTTAACCTTGAAAAAGCTTTGTTTGAAATATTTGGATCAAGTTTATTTAATTTAATTACACTTTTAAATAAAGTTTCACTTAAATTGTAAATATTTTCAAAATATTTATTCAAAGCCTTAATAGAAGTTTTGTTAAAACATTTATTTAGATCTAAATATTCAATGTATTGGTTTCTAGTTTTTGAAGAATATTTCTTGGTAATTTTTAAATCTCCTATATCCAAACCTTCTTTTCCATTTACATCATTTGGAAAATAACCTCTGTAAAGATTGCTATTTTTTTTATTCCATTTTTTTGGTGATAATTTCCTTTTTTTACTGTCTGACAAATTGAAGAACTTGTTTCCTATTCCACATATTTTATTAATTTCTTTCAAATTGAGACCATGTCCAGTCACTTGAAAAAAACCTATATTTACACAAGCTTTCTCAATTTCTTTAATTGTTTTTAACGCACTCTGGGTCTCAAAATTATTTTTAATAAGTGATGATATGTTAATTGTAGGTATATACTTTTTGGTCATCTTCTAATTGGTGTTTCCGTAGCAATGTATTGCTCTCTAACTCTTTCTCTTAAATAGATATATATTCCTGCTGCTATTATACAGGCAACACCTAGAAATGTTCTTCCAGATGGAATTTCATTAAATAGGAAATACCCAGGTATCATCGACATTATAATTAGAGAGTATTCAAATAAAGAAACAACCGATGGAGAGGCAACTATGTATGCGGAAAATATACAAAGAAAAGCAATTGATGCTGCTACACCAAAAAATAATATAAATTTCCATGTGTAATCAAAATTAGAAAACCATTCTCTAAAAATAAATTGAGTTGTTGGATCAAAATTAGAATTGTTAAACTGACCATTGCCCATAAACAGATAAATAACTCCACATAATATGAGCGCAATTAAATAGAAATAAAATAATTGAGTATTTACATCATCTTTATCAGAGGTGTATTTTGTAATTGTCATCGAGGCTGCATAAAAAAATGCACATCCGACAGGAAGCAGACTTTTGTATTCAAAATCTGAAAAATTTGGATCTAAAACTATAAACACACCAATAAAACCAAATACAATTGCAGACCATCTTCTAATTCCAATAAATTCTTTTAAAAAAAATTTGGCAAAGATTGAAACAAAAAAAGGACAGGAGAAAAAAAGTGCATTAGCTGTTGCTAACGGCATGTAAGTTAGTGAAATAAAAAATGCAGAAAAAGCTAAAAAATGTAAAACTACTCTTACTAAAGTTAATATTGGATAGTGAGTTTTTAAACTAACTTTTTGTTTTTTAAATTTGATGTAGCAAAACAGTAAAATTGCAGCAACAAAGTATCTACCAAAAAAAATTTCATATAATGCAGCTTTTTCAAATATAAATTTGATCAATGAGTCCTGCATTGCAAATAAAGTCATTGCAATAATAATAAGAACAATTCCTTTAGAGTTATTATCGGTACTCATTTCGCACCTATACCAAAATAAGATAATGAATAATATTTAATTATTTCTTCAGTTTTGAAGAGAACAAAAGATTTTCACTTGAAAATTCAGCTTCATTTTCCTTTATAAAATTAGCCATCAACTTCAACTTTTCTTCTTCGAATTCGGTTACCTTTCTTTTGTTGAGATCAATGTATAGAGATATCCATTCCATCGATGCTGAGATTTTTTTAGTCTCTTTTGTAACCATTTCCATTTTTAAATGTAATCGTTTTTTATCATGGTCAAAGTAAGTGAGGTTTATATCAACAGTTTCACCTTCTTTGACCTCATTAATATATTTAGTGTTTGTCTCGACAACCATAGTGCTTCTATTAAGATTTTTTGCTGCACTTGCTCCCATTTTAAACTTTTCAAGCGCTACTTCCCATGCTTCATCAAATATCAAAACATAATAAGCCATGTTCATATGATTGTTATAATCAACCCAGTTCTTTGTGATATTGAAGCTTTTAAGAAAAACTGACATTTAATTTTTTAATTTAATATTAATATCATATAATAAGATTTTTATGAAAAAAGTATTAACAGCCAGTTGTTTATGTAAAGGTGTAAAGTTTAAAACACTTAATAAACTAAGAAGTGTATCTAATTGCCATTGTGTGCAATGCAGAAAAACTCATGGTGTGTTTGGAGCCTATACAAATATTAAAGACAAAGAACTTAAATTTTTAAACAAAACTACTTTAAAGTGGTTTAAGTCATCTAAGAATTCCAAGAGAGGTTTTTGCAATAAATGTGGGGCAAGTATATTTTTTAAAGTTGATAAATCTGACAATGTTTCAATTTCCGCAGGAATGTTTGATGGTAAAACAAAACTAAAAACTTTTAGAAATATATTTGTAGGTTCAAAGTCAGATTTTTATCAAATCAATGACAAACTTCCAAAATATAAAAGATTTGCTAAATAATATTATTTTAAGATTTAGTTAAAGAAGACTGTAATTCTTGATTAGTAATATAACCCTTAATATTACCGTTCTTATCAACTACTTCACAATTTGAGTCTGAACAAACTATTTGAGGTAAAAATTCTTCAATAAATTGATCTTCATTTACTTTAATAACGTTTGATTTATCTATATTTTCAGAATCATTTAAATTTTTCATAATTATTTTTGCTTTGATCACTTTTGCTCTATTCACATCTTTAACAAAAGCTTTTACGTAATCATCTGCAGGATTCATTATAATTTCTTCTGGCGTTCCAACTTGTACTAATTTTCCTGAATTTAAAATTCCAATATGGTCACCTAATCTCAATGACTCATCAAGATCATGAGTAATAAATACAATTGTTTTTTTTAATTCTGATTGAAGATCAATAAGTTGTTTTTGCATATCACTTCTTATTAGTGGATCTAGAGCACTAAAAGCTTCATCCATCAACATTATATCCGTATCTGTTGCTAATGCTCTTGCCAAACCAACTCGCTGTTGCATTCCTCCAGATAATTGACTTGGATATTGATTTTCAAATCCATTTAATCCAACAGCATCAATTTTTTCCATTGAGATTTTATTTCTCTCATCTTCGGACTTACCTTGCATTTCCAAACCATACCCAACATTTTGCAAGACTGTTTTGTGCGGGAATAAACCAAACCTTTGGAAGACCATACTCATTTTGTGTCTTCTAAACTCAATAAGCTTTTCTTTATCAAGCGACATCACATTTGTGCCCTCAACCAAAATTTCACCATCAGTTGGATCTATAAGTCTATTTAAATGTCTAATTAATGTAGATTTTCCTGAGCCCGAAAGACCCATGCAAACAAACGTTTCACCTTCTTCAATTTTAAGAGAAACATTATCTAATCCAACTGTGTGCCCAGTTTTTTCTAATATTTCATCTTTAGTTGAACCTTCCTTGACCATTGGAAGCACTGATTTTGGATTATTACCAAAGATTTTATATACGTTGTTGATTTCAATTTTTGACATCAATTAAGTTCTAACAGTTCATAGAGCATAATGTAAAACAATTTCTATACAACTGATAATTGATTTTTATAAATTCGATTTTGTTTGATTTTGCTAGTCATTTAAATAATCATTTAATTTATGACCAAATCAGATCAAGATATTCGATGCGAACTATCTGCCCTTTATAGAATTTTACACATGTATGGGATGACAGATTTAGCTAATCAATGTGCTGGAGCTAGATCAGCTGAAGATAAAGATTGTTCTTTTGTTCATCCTTATGGAATGTTTTATGAAGAGATTACAGCATCATCTTTAGTAAAGATTGATAAAGATGGTAGAAAAATAAATTCAGATGGACCATGGTTAAATGATGGTTGTATCAATCTTGCACAATGGATTTTTAATTCACGTTCTGATGTTAACTTTTATGTTCACGGACATGCTAATGATGTTATGGCAGTTGGAGGAACTAAAGAAGGTTTGATGCATCTTTCACAAGCAGCAGTCTATTTAAATCATTTAATTGGATATATCGATTACGAATTTGTTGAGGATAAAGATTTTGGAAAAAAATTTGAAAACCTTATAGGGAAGCATGATATTTTAATTACACGAAATCATGGATACTACACTGTAGGTAAAACTGCTGCAGAAGCTTTTTTTAGAGCATATTATTTAGAACAAGCATGTACTGTTCAAGTTAAAAACTTATCTATGGGATTAAATAAACATGAAATAGACAAACAAAAAGCTGCTTATTTTTGGGATAATATGAGTAATTCAGATGATTATAATTATGATGGAAAAACAGAGTGGGCTGCATTATTAAGAAAATTAGATCGTGAAAATTCAAATTATAAAAGTTGATGGAACAAAATTATAAAATTGAAAATATAACTAAAAATTCTACTAATTTAGAAGTTGATTGGAGTGATGGAAAAAAAAGTAAGTTTAATTATTTGTGGTTAAGAGATAATTGTCCTACAGCACACGATAAAGATTCTCGTCATAGAATGTTTAACATTCTCAAAGTATCTAAAGATATAAATCCTAAAAAATTTTCTTTAAACAATGATGGTAAACTCCAAATTGTGTGGAGTGAGGGAGATCATGTTAGTTATTATGATCAAAAATGGCTGAGAGATAATTGTTATACAATTAAAAACAATTTGGAATACAAATCACCCTACAAGCTTTGGGATAATTCTCTTCAAGATCATTTAAAATCTGTAGAAATTGATCATGATGAAATCGTTAATTCAGATGAAGGCTTAATTAAATGGTTGGAACTTTTGCATCATACTGGAATTGCAATTGTAAAAAATGCACCGACAGATGAGAACTCTGGATTTAAAGTTTTAAATAGAATTAGTCATACTAGAGAAACTTTTTTTAAAACTCCATTTGAGGTAATTAATATTCCAAAACCAAACAATTCTGCTTATACAGCACATGCTTTGAGAAATCATATGGATTTACCTTGGTTTGAAACACCTCCAGGTTATCAATTCCTTCACTGCCTGGTTAATTCTGCAAATGGTGGAGATTCTTCAGCTGTAGATGGATTTGCAGTTGCTGATTATTTAAGAAAAAATGAAAAGGAAATCTTTGATACACTAGTTAATGTTCACCTCAAATTTCGAGATATGGATTATACACAAGAGTCAGTAAGAAGTTATTATGCGCCAGCAATTTCTTTAACTAAAGATAATGATTATCACGACATTAGATTTAGTGTTGCAACTATGGATGCCTTAGATTGCCATCCTGATTTAATGGACAAAGTTTATAAAGCTCATCATCGATTTGGAAATTTATTACACGATGATAAATTTCAAATTAAATTTAAATTAGGGCCAGGAGATATATTTACTTTCAACAATAGAAGATTGCTTCATGGGAGAACTGAATTTGATCCAAATTCTGGTCACAGACATCTACAAGGATATTACATGGATCGTGATGAAATTATTGGAAGATTAAGGTATTTGAGAAATTCAAATTAATTCCAACCAGTTACGTTTTTTAACTCTAAAAATTCTTCCAATCCCCAAACTCCTCCTTCTCTTCCATTTCCGGACTGCCTGTAACCACCAAAAGGTGTTCCAACATCAGCTGCATTACCGTTTATATAAACACATCCTGATCTTAATTTTTTTGCAACTCTATGAGCTTTTTCTTTATCATCAGTTTGAAGATAATTTCCTAAACCATAAGAAGTATCATTTACAATTTTCACTGCTTCATCCTCAGTATCAAACGGAATAATTGATAAAACAGGCCCAAAGATTTCTTCTTTTGCAATTCTCATCTCATTAGTAACATCTGTAAAAATAGTTGGTTTAATAAAATATCCTTTATTTAAACCATTGGGTAATTCTGGTCCTCCAGCAGCCAAAGTTGCTCCCTCAGAAATTCCACTTTCAATAAGATTTATAATTTTATCGTACTGAACTTTTGAAATTACAGGACCAATGTGATCACCTTTTTTAGTCGCTTGATCAACTTTAATTTTATTAGCTTCATCAACAGCTTCTTTTACTGCTCTTTCATAAATAGATTTTTCAACCAACATTCTTGTAGGCGCATCACAAGATTGTCCTGAATTACTCATTACATTTCTGATACCATCTCTCACTGCATCTTTATAACTGTCAGCAAAAACAATATTTCCACCTTTACCACCTAGCTCAAGACAAACTCTTTTAATTGTATCAGCAGCATTTTTAGAAATTAACTTTCCAGCTCTTGTTGAGCCTGTAAAAGAAACCATATCAATATCTGGATGACTTGAAATATCCGATCCAACTCCAGCCCCATCACCATTTACTAAATTAAAAACTCCTTTAGGAAAACCAGCTTCATCAATCATTTCAGCAAACAACATTCCCGATATAGGAGCAATTTCTGAGGGTTTTAAAATCATTGTACAACCAGTTGCAAATGCCGGAGCAACTTTAAGAGCAATTTGATTTATTGGCCAATTCCAGGGAGTTATTAATCCACAAACTCCAATTGGTTCATAACAAATATGATTATTTGATTTTTCATCAAAATGTTCTTCAAAGTTAAAATTTTTAAGTCTTAGAATAAAATCTTCTAAATGATCTCTTCCTGATGCTGTTTGAACATCATTCGACCAATCCATTGGAGCACCCATTTCTAATGAAATAGCTTCTGCCATTTCATTAAATCTTTTTTTGTAAATAGTTAATAATTTTTCTAATAATTTAATTCTTTCCTCTTTTGAGGTTTCTTTCCAAGTTTCAAATGCTGTTTTTGCAGCTTTTACAGCTCTATTTGTATCTTCAGTGGATCCTAGAGAAATTACTGCGCATGGATCTTCATTACATGGATTGATAACATCAAAGTCATTCCTCTTAATTGGATCTACCCATTCACCGTCAATATAAAATTTTCTTTTATCTAACATAATTTTATTTTAGCATACTATTTAGATTTCATATCCTTTTTCCTCGGGCTCATTATCAACTAACTCCTCTGGAAAACCTTTAGCTCTAAAATCAATATTATTTAAATCTTCCATCCTTTTTACGATCATAGAAGACCAGGCTCTAGACCCATATTTTTTTTGTCCATCTTTAAATATTTCAACAACTTTTGGAGATATCTCTAGTGGAGCATTTAATTTTTTGGCCAGATCATCAAATAAACCTGTATCTTTTAAAACTAAATCCATTGTAAAATTTATATTATAAGAACCATTCAAGATTACCTGACTTTCTGTTTCATGAACAAATGAATTTCCTGATGATGCAGCTATTCCTTTGAATGTTTTTTCAAGATCTAGATTAGATTTTTTAGCAACTGTCCAAGCTTCTCCTAAAGCAACCAAATGTACTGAGGCTAAATAATTTGTAATTACTTTAAGAGTACTTGCTGTGCCCAATTCACCAGTATGTAAAACTTTTCTTCCCATGACTATTAAGACAGGTAAAATTTTTTCAAATGCTTTTCTCTCACCACCTACAAAAATTGCAATATTTCCTGTTGCAGCTCTATGACAACCACCACTTACTGGGCCATCTAAAGGTATAGCGTTTTTTGCAATTACTTTTTCTCCAATTCTCTTTACCTCAGCTTCATCAGTAGTACTCATTTCAAGCCAGATTTTATTTTCAGAAAGGCCTTGAAGTACTCCATCTTCAGCTTCCATAACTTCTGCGCTTACTTTTAGAGATGGCAAAGAAGTAATTACAAGATCAACTTGTTCTGCAAGTTCTTTTCCAGAATTTGAAACTTTTGCACCTAAATTTTTAAATTGATCTGTTAAATTTTGATCTACATCTCTTACTGTTAAGTCAAATCCATTTCTTAACAAACTTCCTGCAAGTTTAGCACCTACATTTCCTAGACCAACAAAACCTATCTTCATTATTTTACCTCTTCTTTTTTATTTTTTGTAAAAACTATTAATATGACACCAATAATTATTATTACTCCACCAATGAACAATTCTTTTGTCGGTTCTTCTCCTAAAAGAAAAATCGCAGCCAACAATCCTGTTGGAGGAATTCCCATAGTTACAATTGGTAGAACTTTATAAATTGGATTATTTTTTATGACATAATAAAAGCAACCATATGTAACTGGCTGCATTATAAAACCAATGTAGATTGCAATTATCCAATGATTAATTTCTGCATTAGCAAAATATTCAATAGTATTTCCATCAATGATCGCTGATAATAGAATTAAAATTGGACCAGAAAATAATGCCATCCAAGCAACTAATGCTAAAGGATTAATTTCTTTACTTAAAGGTTTCACCATTACTTGCCCAAGAGCCCAAATAGCAGAGCCTAGTATGGTCAATCCAATACCAATAATTTTTCCATCTAAATTTGGTGATCCAGTTAAAACATAAACACCGATAAACGCTATACCAATACCAATTAAAGCCCTAACTGTTGGTTTCTCTTTAAGCATAAAGTAAGCAAAAATAACTCCAAACGGTACTTCCATTTGTACTAACAAAACCGCAGATGATGCATCAATTAAGTCTAAACCAGAGTAAGTAATACTGTACTGTAAAGTATTTGCTATTAAAGATGCTATGAATATTTTTAATAAATATCCTCTCGGTATTGGAAACCACCAGACTAAAATTGATGCCGCAAATATAAATCTTAAACCCATTAATAAAATTGGTGGAAAAGATTCAAATGCTGGTTTTGCAATGACAAAACCAAATCCTAAAAAAATCGGAACCAGCGATGCAATGAAGGTATCTTTTAAATTCATGTCGTTAATTTAATATTAATGATTATTAAAGAACTTCTGATATATTCATCTTTTAAAATATGAATTCAACAAAAATAGATCCAAAATACATTAGTAAATCAAATCCAAGAGTTGGCTTAATAGCTCTTGCAAGTGATTTTATGATTGAGAGAGATTTCATTAATGTCATAAAAGACAGGGAAATTGATTTTTTTGTAAACCGTATTGAATGTTACAATCCATTAACTCGAGAAAACCTGATTAAAATGTCTAATAAAGTAACTGAGGTTGCAAAAGATATTTTGCCAGATCAAGATATTGATTGTGTTGTTTATGGTTGTACTTCTGGGACCATTGCAGCTGGATATAATTCTATTGAACAAAAAGTAAAAGCAGCAAAACCAATGGCTGATGTTACAACGCCTAGCACAGCAGCAATCAAAGCTTTAAAAAAATTAAATATAAATAAAATTTCTTTGTTCACACCTTATAGTAAAAAATTAAATGATGAGGTTTTAGAATATTTTAAAACTGAGGGATTTGAAATTACCTCTAATTCTTACTTTGATATCGAAGCTGATTATGACATTGGTAAAGTAGATCAAGATTATTTATATGAAGTATTATCTAAAATTGATTTAAATGGGGCAGAAGCTTTGTTTGTTTCATGTACAGCATTACCTGTATTACCAATTATTGATAAACTTGAAAAAAAATTAAACACAATAGTTTTATCTAGCAATCAAGCGTTAATTTGGGATACACTTGTAAAAATAAATAAAAATAACTCTGTTGAGGGATTTGGAAAATTATTTGAGGTAAACTAATGTCATTTACTAAAGAAGAATACAAACAAAGATTAAAAAAAGTTCAAAAAATGATGCAAGAAAAAGGCATCGAGCTTTTAATTTCTCATGATACAAATAATTTATATTATCTAACTGGTTATGATGCTTGGTCATTCTATTATGCTCAATGTGCAATCGTTCATGTAAATGCTGATGAACCATTATGTTTTGTGAGAGCTCAAGATGCAGGTGGGGCTTATATAAAAACTTATTTAAAAGATGAAAATATTTTAGTTTATGATGAAGAGTACATTCATACTTGGCCAAAACATCCTTACGATAGATTAGTTGAAATAATTAAAGAAAGAAAATGGGATAATCTATCAATCGGGTTAGAGATGGATGCTCACTATTTTACTGCTTTTTGTTATGAAAAAATAAAACAAGGTTTGCCAAATGCTAAAATAAAAGACAGCGATCGATTGGTGAATTGGGCAAGATTTACAAAATCTGATGCAGAAATAAATTATATGAAATCAGCAGCAAAAATTTCAGAACAAGGAATGAAAACTGCAATGGAGGTAATCAAACCTGGTGTCAGACAGTGTGATGCGGTTGGTGAAATTCAAAAAGCACTTTTTTACGGAACAGAGGAATTTGGTGGTGAATATTCAAGTATTGCAACTCTTCTTCCTACAGGAAAAGGTACTTCTGCTTCACATTTAACCGCTACTCAAGATAAATTTGTTGAGGGAGAAGCAACAATTATTGAACTTTCTGGAGTTTATAAAAGATATCACGCTCCTATGGCGAGAACAGTTTTGCTTGGAAAACCTAATCAATTAAAAATAGATACGATGAATAAAACTATTGAAGCTTTAAACTCTGGTATTAGTGCAATTAAAGCAGGAAATACGGTAGATGATGTTGCTCAAGCTTTTTGGAAAATACTTGATAAATACGGTATCGAAAAAAGATCAAGAACTGGTTATTCAATAGGGATTGGTTACCCTCCTGATTGGGGAGAGCATACTCTTAATATATATAAAGGAGACAAGACAGTTCTTGAGCCAAATGTTTGTTTCCATATGATTGCTGTGATGCAATTTGGTGACTGGGGTGTTGAGGCGTCTGAGGCTATTAGGGTTACAGAAAACGGTTCAGAGTTATTTTGTAATTTTCCAAAAGAGCTTCATATCAAGAGTTAATTTACTATTGAATTCTACTTTCACAAATGTTTAATAATCAACTTTATGTCTAAAAATCCAGAATTCGTAAAATTTGATAAAGTAGATAAAAGTTATGACGGTAAAGTACTTGTCGTTAAAGATCTTCAATTAGATATTGCTGAAGGTGAATTTATAACGATGCTTGGACCATCTGGTTCAGGTAAAACAACTTGCCTAATGATGTTAGCTGGATTTGAAACTCCAACTAATGGAGAAATTTTATTAGATGGAAATATTATTTCAAATATTCCACCTCACAAAAGAGGAATTGGAATGGTGTTCCAAAATTATGCACTATTTCCTCACATGACAGTTTATGAAAATTTAGCTTTTCCTTTAAGAGTAAGAAAAGTTGAAAAAGATGAAATTGATAAAAAAGTAGATAAAGCTTTATCGATGGTTTCTTTAAATGGATTTGAGTCTAGAATGCCAGCACAACTTTCTGGAGGACAACAACAAAGGGTTGCTGTTGCAAGAGCACTAGTATTTGATCCAGCTGTTGTTTTAATGGATGAACCACTTGGTGCATTAGATAAAAATTTAAGAGAGAGCATGCAGTATGAAATTAAACATATTCATGAAAGTATTGGCGTAACTGTTGTCTATGTAACTCATGATCAAAGTGAGGCTCTTACTATGTCAAACAGAATAGCTGTATTTAATGATGGTAAAGTTCAACAGTTATCTGATCCAGCAGAACTATATGAGAAACCAGTAAATTCTTTTGTTGCAGAGTTTATAGGTGAAAATAATACATTTAATGGTGAGGTCTCCGATATAGATAAAGATAAATGTAAAGTTAAATTAGGTAATGCAGAAATATTAGCTAACCCTATTTCGGTAAAATCAAAAGGTGAAAAAACTACAGTATCTTTAAGACCAGAAAGAGCATTGATAAATCCAACTGATAAAATGGATAATATGTTTACTGGTAAAATTGAAGAAGTCATTTACCATGGAGACCACACAAGAGTTAGACTAGACTTACTTGGTAGTTCTGAGTTTATTTTAAAAGTACCAAACAGCACCTCTAACCTTGAGCTAAAAGTAAAAGAAGATATCAACATTGGTTGGAACAGTGTTGATGCTAGAGCTTTAGATCCAAAATAGCATCAATTAAAAAACCCAAATCATTATAAGATAAAATGAGCTGTTGACTTCACTTGCTCATTTTGGTGTACTTTCGTTATATAAATTAATTTATATTAACGTTTAAACGGAGGAATAATGAAAAAATTAAGTAAATTATTACTTGCTCTTTCTTTTGCTCTTTCAATAACTTCATCAGCATTTGCAGTTACTGTTGCATCTTGGGGTGGAGCTTATACAGAGTCTCAAAAGTTAGGGTATGGTGATCCAACTGCTAAGGCACTTGGAGTAGATATCAACTGGGTTGACTACTCTGGTGGTTTATCAGAAATCAAAGCACAGAAAGAAGCAGGTGCTATTACTTGGGATATCATAGACCTGTTTGCATTCGATACAATTAACGGATGTGATGAAGGTTTATTTGTTAAATTTGATTTTGACAAAGACTTCCCAGCTGCACCAGATGGAACTCCTGCAAGTGAAGATTTCTTCACAGGAATGCCAAGTGAATGTGCTGTAGGAAACATCTTATATTCTTGGAACTATGCTTTTGATACAAGAGCATTCGGTGGTAAAGAGCCAAAGTCAATTAAAGACTTCTTTAACACTAAAAAATTCCCAGGAAAAAGAGCAATCTATACTAGTGCTTTAACTAATTTAGAAATTGCTTTAGCTGCGGATGGCGTGAAGTTAGGTGACGGCGGAACTAGAGTTTACAGAAAACTTTTAGAAGACGGTGGAATCGACAGAGCGTTAAACAAAATTAAGAAACTTTGTACAGATCCAAATGGTGGATGTGTATTCTGGTCTGCAGGTGCTCAACCACCTGAATTATTAGTTGCTGGTGAAGTTGTTATGGCAACTGGTTGGAACGGAAGATTCTTTAATGCTGAAGTTGGTGAAGGTGCTCCAATTAAACAAGTATGGGATGGTCAAGGTCTTGACTACGAATATTTCGCACTTGTTGATGGTGGTCCAGACCAAGAGAATGCTATGAAAGCTTTAGCTATGATGACTAACACTGAAATGTTAGCTGGTAGTGCGAAGTACATTGCATACGCTCCATGGAGAAAATCTTCTCTTGATGTAATCACTGCTGGTGAGCCATGGTACAAAGATGGTAAAACAGAAATGATGCCTCAAATGCCAACTGCTCCTGCTAACACTAAAAACTATTTCTTAGTAGACCCATTCTTCTGGGCTGACTATGGAACAGAGATTGGTGAGAAGTGGGAAGCTTTTAAAGCAGGCCTATAATTTCAGTTTTAATCACTGAATTTATATAATATATTTAGGGCGGTTATTAACTAACCGCCCTATTTTTTTATGAGCTCTGAGGCAAAACAAATTTTAACAACTGACGGAATACCACTCGAGGTCAGTTTAAAAAAAGCTGAACGGAAGAATAAGATTAAAGCTTTTCTTCTAGTAGCTCCTCTACTTTTATTTTTAGTAATTACTTACATTTTTCCAATTGGTGAAATGTTTACCAGAAGTATTGATGACAAAATGATCACAAATATGCTTCCAAAGACATTTAAATCTATGGAAACATGGGATGGAAAAGAATTACCATCAGAGGAAGTGTTTGAGAGTTTTTATTATGATTATAAGGTTTTAGTTGAAAACCAAGAGCATGGAAAACTTGGGCAAAGATTAAATAAAGAGAAAAATGGTTTTAACTCAACAACGAAAAGACTTTTCAGAAATATTAAAAGAAAAAAAATAGACGAAACCGCTAGTTTCAAAGAACAAATGATAAAGGTTCATAAGAACTGGGGTAACGTTGAATATTGGCAGGCTATAAAAAGAACAGCGCCACCTTATACATTAGCTAAATATTTAAAAGGTATGGACATGTATTATGCTGCTGATGGAAGTATAGCGCAAGTAGATGAAGATAGAAGAATTCATAGAATTTTGTGGTTAAGAACGCTTGAAATTGCTTTTTTTGTAACTCTATTTTGCTTTGTAATGGGTTATCCTATCGCACATTTATTAGCAACATTGCCAATGAAGTATTCAAATCTTTTGATGATTTGTGTTCTTCTTCCATTCTGGACTTCATTGCTAGTTCGAACTGCGAGTTGGATGATTTTGTTACAGCAACAAGGAGTCGTTAATGATTTTTTTGTCATGATAGGGTTGGTTGCTGACGATAACAGACCAGAGATGATGTATAATAAAGTTGGAACTTATGTGGCAATGACACAAATATTATTACCTTTCATGGTTCTTCCACTTTATAGTGTTATGAAAACAATCTCTCCAAGTTTAATGCGAGCAGGGAAATCTTTAGGAGGAACTCCATTCGTCGCTTTTTGGAAAGTATATTTTCCATTAACTATTCCAGGAATAGGAGCAGGATGTTTGTTAGTATTTATTTTAGCAATTGGATATTACATTACTCCAGCATTAGTTGGCGGTGCGTCTGGAACATTAATCAGTAACCAGATTGCTTATCATATGAAAACAACATTAGATTGGAGCTTTGCATCAGCGATGGGATTAATGTTGTTAACTGGAGTTTTAGTTATTTATTGGATTTATAATAAACTAGTTGGGGTAGACAATATTAAATTAGGATAAATATGGCATTACCAAGTTATACAGAAACGCGTTATAGAATTTGGCATTATTTTTATTTAGCTATTTGTGCTTTTGTATTTTTCTTTTTAGTCGCGCCTCTATTTGTAATATTTCCATTATCATTTAATGCTGAGGAATTTTTAGTTTTTTCAGAAGGAATGAAAAATCTTGATCCTGATGCTTTTTCTTTACGATGGTATAAGGATATGGTTTATGGAACTAAAAACCCATGGGGACTAGCTGCAAAAAATAGTTTTATAATTGCAATATTTGCAACGATAGGATCGATAATACTTGGGACATTGGCTGCGTTAGGTTTAAGCAGTAGGCACATGCCTTATAAAGGAATTATAATGGCAACTCTTATTTCTCCTATGATTGTTCCATTAATTATATCAGGTGTTGCAATATTCTTTTTCATGGCAAAAGTTGGTTTAGCAGCTACACATACAGGAATAGTGTTTGCTCACATAATACTAGGAACTCCATTTGTTGTAATTACTGTAACAGCAACATTATCAGGATTTGATCATAGTGTAACAAGAGCTGCATCTAGCTTAGGTAGTAACCCTGTAAACACTTTTATGAAAATTACTCTTCCATTGATATTACCAGGTGTAATTTCAGGAGGTTTATTTGCATTTGTAACTTCATTTGATGAAGTAGTTGTAGTTTTATTTCTTGCTGGTTTAGAAAATACTACAATTCCAGTACAAATGTGGACTGGTTTAAGAGAGCAGCTTAGTCCAACAATTTTAGCTGTTGCAACATGTTTAATTATTCTTTCAACTTTAATATTAATTAGTGCAGAACTATTAAGAAGAAGATCTGAAAGATTAAGAGGAATTAATAGATAAAATTAAACCGCTTCAATTATTGTTGCAATTCCCATTCCCAAACCAATACATTGAGTAGCAAGAGCGTACTTTTTATTTTCTCTTTTTAAAAGTTGTGCAGCTTTTCCTGTTATCCTCGCACCAGTTGCACCTAATGGATGCCCTAAAGCAATTGCTCCACCATCCAAATTTACTTTATTAATATCTATTTCTAAATCTTTGATACAAGCTAGTGATTGAGATGCGAAAGCTTCATTTAGCTCCACAATATCAATGTCTTTTATTGAAAGTTTAGCTCTTTCCAAAGCTTTTTTGGTCGCTGAAATTGGCCCTAACCCCATATAGTTTGGATCACATCCTTCAACAGCAGTAGATTTTATTCTCCCAAGAATTTCTAAACCATTCTCTTTTGCAAAATTTTCTTCACATATCAGAGTTGCAGCAGCTCCATCAGTTAGAGGAGACGAAGTTGCAGCTGTTACAGTTCCATTTTGATCAAACACCAACTTTAAACTATCTAATTTTTCCATTGTGCTATTAGGTCTTATATTTTCATCTAATTCACAATCACCTATTTTAGTAATCTCGTTTTTAAATTTATTTTTTTGTTGTGCTTCATTTGCTTTTCTATGACTTTCTAAAGAAAACTCTTGTTGCTTAGTTCTTGAAATATTATATTTTTTTGCAACATTCTCTGCAGTAATTCCCATTGATAAATATAAATGTGGGTTTTGTTTTTCTTCATCAGAATAAGGGTAGGGCAAAGGATCAAATCCAGTTCTAACTCTTGTCATACTTTCTACTCCTCCACAGATAAACATCTTAC
This sequence comes from Candidatus Pelagibacter sp. HIMB1493, assembly GCF_052047995.1. Taxonomy (NCBI): domain Bacteria; kingdom Pseudomonadati; phylum Pseudomonadota; class Alphaproteobacteria; order Candidatus Pelagibacterales; family Candidatus Pelagibacteraceae; genus Candidatus Pelagibacter; species Candidatus Pelagibacter sp. HIMB1493. The sequence goes on from NZ_JBNAIP010000001.1 coordinate 113,988, forward strand.
CTGATCCCATTGCTATTTTTCCTGCTGTTATATGAATTGCCTCCATTGAAGATCCACACCATCTATCTACAGACATGCCAGGAACTCTCATATCTAGATCTGATAAAAAAGTTACTAATCTTCCAATATTAAAACATTGTTCACCAACCTGAAAAGCGCAGCCAACAACAACATCATCAATTTCTTTTGGATTAATTTTTGATTGTGAAACAAGATTTTTAATTACTTCAGCTAGTAGATTAACTGGTTTTACATCTATTAATTTCCCTTTATTTGCCATTGCAAAAGGTGATCTGGAGTAACCAGCTATTACTGAATTGTACATTTTTCTCTTTAATATTGTGTTAATTTATATAGCTTACCAATTTAATTAATCAGGAAATTTGTCTTATTTCAAGTTTTTGATTAATTCAATAGAAGTTTATTTATTATGGATATAAAAAAAGTAGTTGTTATTGGATCTGGTACGATGGGTAGTGGAATTGCAGCGCACCTGTGTAACGCAAATGTACCTGTAACTCTTTTAGATTTAACAACAGAAATATCTGAAAAAGCTAGAGACAGAATTCATAAATCAAGACCTCCATTACTTTTAGATAAAACCAAAATTAAAAATATTAAAGTTGGAAATATTAATGATAATTTTGATGTAGTGAAAGAAGCTGATTGGGTTGTTGAGGCTGTTGTTGAAAGAATTGATATAAAGCACAATATTTATGAAAAAATATTTAAGAATAGAAAACAGGGAGCAATTGTTTCATCAAACACATCATCTATCCCAATAAAAGTTTTATCAGAAAAATTAACAGAAGAAGAAAAAAAAGATTTTTGCATTACTCATTTCTTTAATCCAGTTAGATACATGGGTTTACTTGAAATTGTAAAAAATGAAAATAATGATTTGAATAAAATTAATTCTCTTAAAAAATTTTGTGAAATTGAATTAGGTAAAGGTGCTATCGTTTGTAATGATACACCTGGTTTTTTAGGAAATCGAATAGGTGTTTATGCAATGCAGGTAGCAATGACTGAAGCATTTAGAATGAAACTATCAATAGAGGAAGCTGACGCAGTTTTTGGAAGACCAATGGGCATACCTAAAACAGGAGTTTTTGGCTTATATGACTTAATTGGAATTGATTTAATGGCTGATGTTTTAAAAAGTTTCATTAAAGAGCTTTCTGATAATGATGAATTTCAAACTGTTGCAAAAGAAATTCCATTAGTAAAAAAATTGATTGATACTGGTTACGCTGGCCGTAAAGGAAAAGGTGGTTTTTATAGAATGAATAAAAATGAAAACCAGAAAATATTAGAGGCTATCAATTTAGAAACAGGTGAATATACAACCTCAAAAAAAATAGATTTAGGTATTGAAACAGTAGATATAAATAATTTAATTAATCGAAAAGATAAATATGGAGAATATGCTTGGGAAGTAGTTTCTAAAATAATTAAATACGCGTCTTCTTTAGTTCCAGGAATTACAGACAAATTCAACGATATAGATGAAGCAATGAGACTTGGTTTCAATTGGGCAATGGGTCCTTTTGAAATGTTAAAATCAATTGGAGTTAAAAACTTTTTTTTAAGGATAGATAATTTTGAAAATAATAAATTTTTAGAAAATTTATCTAAGTCAAAAGATGAAAACTTTTATGGAGAAAGACAATTATATACTGATATTGAAACACTAGGAAAAATTAGACCAACAGCAATAAAAGTAGATAAAAATAATTCTGCTGAAATTCACCGTTTTAAAGATTTTAATATAGTCGAATTTACTACAAAAGCTTGTGCACTAGATTATGATTCAATGGATGCATTAAAAAATGCAACTGACAAACCACTTATTGTTATGAATGAAAGCATGCAATTTTCTGCAGGTGTGAATTTGAGTTATACGATGAATTTTGCAGATAAGAATGATTTCAAATCTATAGAAAAATTTATTAAATACTTCCAAGATACTTGCAAAACATTAAAATATTCTAAGTACCCGGTAGTGTCTGCACCTTCCGGTCTTACTTTAGGTGGTGGTTTTGAAGTTTTAGTTCAAAGTAACTTTGTTGCATCACACACAAATATTGTGGTTGGTCTTGTAGAAACAATTGTTGGATTGGTGCCAGCTGGAGGTGGATGTAAAGAAATGTTATGGAGATGGTCACAAACAGAAGAAGCAAAATCTGATCCTGATTATGCTCCTTTAAAAGTATTTGATATTATTGGATACGCAAAAACTGCAACTTCTCCAGTAGAAGCTGAGCCTTTAAAATACTTAAAACCTGAGGATAAAAAAATCATGAATAGAAACAGTCTTTTTGAAGAGGCGAGAAAACTTATTCATCAAAATAACGATTTTGTTCCTCCAGAAGAGTGTAAATTTAATTTATCTGGAAAACCTTTGAAAGAAAAGATGATTAAAGTTTTAGAGAAATTATATAATGATAAAATAATATTAGATCATGGAATGCATGTTGGAACTGAACTTGCAAATGTTTTAAGTGGTGGTGATACAAATTTAGATAAAACTTTATCAGAAGATGATCTTTATAAGTTAGAGTTAGATTCTTTTATGAGATTGATAGAAACCAAACAAACTCAAGATAGAATTAAACATACTCTTTCAACCGGAAAACCTTTAGTTAATTAGTCTCTAACATTCTAAAAGTGTTTATATAATCAGGTCTAAGTACATAGATTGCTTTATTACCTGTTTTAATTTTCTTAAGAATATCTAGACCAAACTTTACTTTTCCAAGTGGAGTGTATTCTCCTTGATAAATTGGGATATCTTTCAAGGTAATAAAAAATTCACTATCTTCAGAGTCAAATTCTGTTGATCTTGCAAAACCGACACTACCTTCAGTAAATTCAAAATCGTCACTAAGTTCTGATTTCAATAATCCCAATCCTGATTTTCCACTTCCAATTTTTGAGTAATCTAAATATTTAATATTCCCAAATTCAATATCACCAGCTTGAACTAAAGTATTTTCAACAACTTTATAGAATGCCGAACCATCATACATTTTTTTTTCAATTAGCGTTTTAAATCTTTCGACAGCTTTTGGAGAAATGTCAGGATATAACTCAATAATAACGTTTCCACATTCTAAATTCATTACAGCGATATTATTTGGGTTCTTAAAGTTTAATTTTTTTAAATCATTGTTGTCTATAAATAGACATTTATTTTTTAATAAAAAAAAAGATGAAAAAGCAGAAACGGCTAAGACTATTAAAAAAATAAATAAAATTTTTTCTGATTTTGATGCCTTAATTGTTTTAATCATAAAATATTTTCATCTATTTTAGATATATTTAATTTAATAAAATTAACCTTTTTGTTTAATATAGGGTCGTTTTTTATTTTCTCTTCAATCAAATTTTTATTAACCATTAAAAAAGAAAAGATTTCAGCCATATCTTCTGATGGAATTGATTTGGAATATTCTGTTAAAAAACCATTGGTATTTTTATATAAATCTAAATTTAATCTATCTGAGCAAGTGGAGCATTCAGCGTATTTAAAATCAGAATTATTAAATAAAGAAAATTTTTTATCATTAAAATCATTCTCATAACTATTTTGAATCATGTGAAAAATTTCATGATGAATCATTCTTTCAAAATATTTTTCGTTAAAGTTTATATCTAATATTAAAGTTCTATTTTTGTTATCTGGTATTCCACCAGTATTGATGTTCGAAATAAATAAACCTTCACAAAATACAACATATTTTAAATCTATTTTTTTAAGAAATTTAGAATTATATCTTTTAATATTTCTTTCAATGATTGGAAATTTTGTATTAAGATTTTCTTGATTTGTCTTATTGCAGGTAATGTTGTCATCTACTCCTATTTTAAAATCTCCTTTTGCATTTAAATAACGGATATTGTTCTCATTTTTTAGTTTATAGATTTGTAAGTTCGGAATTTTGATTAGATTGTATATTTCATCAGCATTTACATGTGAAAACTGAAATATTAAGATGAATAAAATAATAATTTTCATTAATTTTTTATAGACGAATTAGATTAGATAATATTATCTTAGATTATTAAAAAATGACAAAAGAAAGAAACAAAAACCCTATTCAACCGGTAAGTGGAACAAAAGTACCTCGATATGCTGGCCCAAGTACTTTTGCAAGATTACCAGAATTGAGAGATGTTGAGAGCTGTGATGTAGCGATTGTTGGTGTTCCGTTTGATGCTGGAACCAGTTATAGACCAGGGGCGAGATTTGGTCCTCAGAGTATAAGACAAGCATCTAGACATCTAAGAACAAATTATCATCCAAGTTATGATGTGGAGCCTTTTAAAATTCAACAAGTTGCTGATGCTGGCGATATTTCATGCAATCCATTTAGTATTGATGAAGCTATTAAACAAATAGAAGAGGGAGCAACTGATTTATTAAATAAAGTAGGTGGAATAATTAGCTTAGGTGGTGATCATACAATTGCAGTGCCACTGCTAAGAGCAATTAATAAAAAAAATAAAGGACCAGTTTCTTTAGTTCATTTTGATGCTCATTTAGATACTTGGGATACTTATTTCGGCGCTCCATATACACATGGAACTCCTTTTAGAAGAGCAAGAGAAGAAGGTTTATTTTTAGATGATGCTTCAATGCATGTTGGTATAAGGGGACCTCTTTATAGTAGAGATGATATTAAAAATGATGAAAGTTTTGGTTTTAAAATAATTCACTGTGATGAATTTCAAACTGAAGGAATAGATAAAATTGCAGAAAGGATTAGAAAAAGAGTAGGAGATAATCCACTTTATCTATCTATAGATATTGATGTTTTGGATCCAGCTTTTGCACCTGGTACAGGTACACCAGAAATTGCGGGAATGACTACACGAGAAATGGTAAATGTATTGAGGGGGTTGTCTGGATTAAATTTAGTTTCAGCTGATGTTGTAGAGGTTTCACCGGCATATGATCATGCTGAAGTTACGTCTCTTGCAGCTGCAACAATAGTTTACGAATTAACAAATTTATTTGCAAAATCATAAGGAAAGGATAATTTTAAATCATGTTAGACAAAAAAAATTTTTATATTAATGGAGCATGGGTTAAACCAAATAGTGCTGAAGAAATTAAAGTAATCAATCCAGCAACAGAAGAAAACTGTGCTGTAATTACTTTAGGAAATAAAGTAGATGTTGATTTAGCAGTTAGTGCAGCAAAAGATGCAAACGAGTCTTGGGCTTTTTCTTCTAAAGAAGAAAGGATCACATTATTAGAAAAACTCTATGAAAATTATAAAAAAAGATGGGCAGATATTGCAGAAGCCATAACTCTTGAAATGGGTGCACCAAAAGATTTTGCCACAAAATTACAAGCAGGAACAGGAGCAAGTCATATTAAATCATTTATCAGATATTTGAAAAATTTCGAATTTGAAAAACCATTGGGAGAACACGCTCCTAACCAAAGATTAATTTATGAACCTAAAGGTGTTTGTGCATTAATAACACCTTGGAATTGGCCAATGAACCAAGTTTGTTTAAAAGTAATGCCAGCAATTGCGGCAGGTTGCACTATGGTATTAAAGCCATCAGAATTAGCGCCACTTTCATCAATGATACTTGCTGAAATTATTGATGAGGTAAAATTTCCAAAAGGTGTGTTTAATTTGGTTAATGGTGATGGAGCAACAACAGGCGATGCTCTTACAAGCCATCCAGATATTAATATGATCTCTTTCACAGGCTCAACAAGAGCTGGAGCTTTGATTTCTCAAAACGCTGCTAAAGATTTTAAAAGAGTAAGCTTAGAATTAGGTGGTAAAGGGGCAAATATAATTTTTAAAGATGCTGATCCAGAAGCAATTGAAAGAGGTGCTTTAAGATGTTTTAGAAATTCTGGACAATCTTGTAATGCCCCAACAAGAATGTTGGTTGAAAAATCAATGTATGATGAAGCTATTGAGAGATTAAAAAAATATACTGAAAATTTTGAAGTTGGTGATCCTAAAAAAGAAGGAGAACACATAGGTCCAGTTATTTCAGAAACTCAATATAATAAAATTCAAACTTTAATTCAAAAAGGTATTGATGAAGGAGCAAAATTAGTTGCTGGAGGAACAGGTAAACCTGATGGATTAGATAAAGGTTACTTTGTTAAACCAACTGTTTTTGCAGATGTAGATAACAATATGGATGTTGCAAGGACTGAAATTTTCGGACCTGTTCTATCTGTTATCCCATTTGAAACAGAGGAAGAGGCAATTAAAATTGCAAATGATACTTCTTATGGATTAACAAACTATATTCAAACCCAAGACTCTGAAAAAGTTCAAAGAGTGGCTAGAAAATTAAGATCTGGAATGGTAGATGTTAATGGAGCTGGTATTGCAGTTGATGCACCCTTTGGAGGTTTTAAACACTCTGGTATTGGTAGAGAAGCTGGCGAACATGGCTTAGAAGAATTTTTAGAGGTAAAAGCAGTAGGTGGTTGGAGTTAATTTACTGATTTATCTTTTACACCTTCTAAAAATTTAAGGCATTTTTTCATTTCGTTTAATTCTATGAATTCATCAATTTTATGAGCTTGTTCTATGGATCCAGGTCCACAAACAACTGTACTAATTCCTAGTTCTTGAAATAAACCGGCCTCTGTTCCAAAAGAAACCACTTCCCTTGAATTATCACCAGTTATATTTGATACAAATTCACATGCTTCAGATTCATCTAATCTATTAAACCCAACCACTTCACCAATCGTTTCTTTTTTTATGTAAGAATCAGGAAATACCTTTTTCATTTCCGGGAGCAGTACTTCATTTGCATATTTATCAATTTCATTTGTTACAAATTCTCCATCCTCTTTTACAACTGGCCTTGTTTCCCATTCAACACTACATTTGTCTGCAATAACATTATGTGCAATACCACCTTTAATGCCCCCAATTGATAAGGTTGAATGTGGAGGATCAAAGATACTATTTTCTTTAACTCGTTTTTTTAACTGTTCTCTTATTTCTAAAAGTTTTCCAACATACCTAGTAGCATATTCTGCAGCATTTACTCCTAAATGTGGCTTTGAACTATGTCCTGCTAGTCCTCCAAAATGAACTGTGTATTCATTCATACCTTTGTGAGCATCTATTATTTTCATTGTAGTTGGTTCTCCAATTATACAAATTCCATTTTTGATATCTCTTTTTTTCAATTCCTCTATCAACAGAGGAGCACCAATACATGCAGTCTCTTCATCAAAAGTGTAACAGAAATGTAAATCTCTATCTAAATTACTTTCTTTAAATATTGGTGCATAAGCGAGTGTACAAGCAATAAATCCTTTCATGTCACATGATCCTCTTCCATAAAGCTTATCGTTTTTAATTGTTGCAACAAATGGATCGGTGCTCCATCCTTTAGAAACTGGAACCACATCAGTGTGTCCTGATAAAATGATTGGTTTTTTTGTGCTTTGATTTTTTGCTTTTAAAGTTCCAAATAGATTAACTCTTTTTTTATCGTCATCGTAAACTTTGAAAGCATCTATTCCGATGTTATTTAAAATATTTTCACAATAATCAATCAAATTACTATTATCTTGGCCTGAGATAGTTTTAAATGCAATTAAGTCAGTTAAAATCTTGATTGATTTTTCATATAAATTGTTATCTATACTCATATACTTAAAACACTATATTATATTATGATTAAAGAGCAAATTACCTATGACACTTTTGACAAAGTAGATATTAGAGTTGGCACTGTTATTTCAGTTAAAAAAAATGAAAAGGCTAGAAAGCCATCTTTAGTAGTTGAAGTAGATTTTGGGAGTGAAATTGGCGTCAAACAATCATCAGCTCAAATTACTCATTATTATAATGAGGAGAATTTAAAAGGAAAGCAAGTCATTGCAGTTTGTAATTTTCCTGAGAAAAATATTGCTGGTGTAGTTTCACAAGTATTGGTTTTAGGAGCAATAGATGCTGAAGGAAAAGTTACTTTAGTACACCCGTCACAAAAAGCTGAGAATGGTTTACCAATTGCTTAGCAATGCATCCTGAAATTCTTTCGATAACTTTATTTGGAATTGTTGCTGCATTTACACCTGGTCCTAATAACTTTGTAGCTTTTTATTCTGGTTTTAACTTTGGTATAGTTAGAACACTTCCACATATAATCGGGGTTACCCTAGGTTTTCCATTTTTATTATTATGCCTAGCTTTAGGTTTGATAAATATATTTAAGCTTTATCCTTTAATTCAAGAAATATTAAAATATTTAGGAACGCTATTTTTGATTTATTTAGCTTATAAAATTTCTTTTTCAGGTCCATCAAATCAAGAAAATAAAAATAAAAATCCGATTAAATTTCATGAAACTTTTATCTTTCAATTTCTAAATCCAAAAGGTGTAATTGCATCTATAATTCTTGTATCTACTTACATAAACCCAGGAGAAAAATTTGTAAGTTACACGACTCAAATTCTTGTTATGGCTTTACTAGTCTCGGTAACAAGTATAACTCTTTGGACATTTTTGGGTAAATTCTTTAGGAAATTTGCGACAAATCAGAAATTTATTAATTATTTTAATTATGCTATGTCACTGCTTCTTTTAACAAGCATAATAACTTTTTATTTATAAAATATGACACCAGGAAACAAAAATTCTTATAATTCTCTTAAAAAAATTAATATCAACAACAAAGAGTATAATTATTATTCATTAAGCGAAGCAGAAAAAAATGGGCTCGATGGAATTAATAAACTTCCAAAATCTCTAAAAGTTTTATTAGAAAATTTATTAAGATACGAAGATGATTTGAGTGTTACAAAATCTCAAATAGACGCTATTAAAAATTGGCTGGAGTCAAAAAAATCAAAAACTGAAATTGCATATAGACCTGCTAGAGTTTTGCTTCAAGATTATACAGGAATTCCTGCTGTTGCAGATTTAGCTGCAATGAGAGAGGCTGTTAAAGAAAAAAATAAAGATCCCAATACAATCAACCCATTATCAGCAGTTGATCTTGTAATTGATCATTCTGTTCAAGTTGATCAATCTGCAAAAGCAGATTCATTTGAAAAAAATGTAGATATAGAATTCAATAGAAATGGTGAGAGATATTCATTTTTAAAATGGGGACAACAAGCTTTTGATAATTTTAGAATTGTCCCTCCAGGAACAGGAATTTGTCATCAGGTAAATTTAGAATACTTATCTAAAGTAGTTTGGTCTGAAGAATTTAAAGGTGAGAAATATATATTTCCAGATACACTTGTCGGTACAGACAGCCATACAACGATGGTTAATGGACTTTCTGTTTTGGGCTGGGGAGTAGGTGGTATTGAAGCAGAAGCAGGAATGTTAGGCCAACCTATATCTATGTTGATACCTGAAGTGATTGGTTTTGAAGTTAAAAATAAAATGCCCGAAGGTACAACGGCAACAGATCTTGTTTTAACAGTGGTTAAAATGTTAAGAGATAAAGGTGTTGTTGGAAAATTTGTAGAATTTTATGGAGATGGATTAAAAAATCTAACTCTTGCAGATAGAGCAACTATTGCAAATATGGCTCCAGAATACGGTGCTACTTGTGGTTTTTTTCCAATAGATGATGAAACTTTAAAATATCTAAAATTTTCAGGAAGAGATCAGCACACTGTCGAAGTAGTTGAAAAATACGCCAAAGAACAAGGGTTATGGGCAAGTAATGATTTAGAATTTACTGATGTAATTTCATTAGACATGTCTACGGTTGTACCAACTATATCTGGGCCAAAAAGACCTCAAGATAAAGTTTTGTTAACTGATGCACCAACTTCATTTAAAAAAGTTTTATCTGAAGCAACTAATAAAGATAAAAAATCAATATCAAAAGTTTCAAATACTGATTATGAAATTCAAGATGGTTCAATTTTAATTGCGGCTATAACTTCATGTACCAATACTTCAAATCCAAATGTTTTAATTGGAGCAGGTTTGCTTGCTAAAAAAGCTGTTGAGCATGGATTAGAAGTTAAACCATGGGTTAAAACATCATTAGCACCTGGATCTCAAGTAGTAACTGACTATTTAGAAAAAGCTGGATTAAATACTTATTTAGATCAATTAGGTTTTAATTTAGTTGGATACGGATGCACTACTTGTATTGGAAACTCAGGACCATTACCTAAAAATATAGTAGAAGCGATTCAAAAAGAAAATATTCACGCCGTTTCTGTACTATCAGGAAATAGAAATTTTGAAGGAAGAATTTCCCCACATATTAAAGCAAACTATTTAGCTTCTCCACCATTGGTGGTTGCTTACGCAATAGCTGGACATATGGAGTTTGATTTGTACAGAGATCCTCTTGGCAAAAATAAAGATGGGAAAGATATATTTTTAAAAGATATTTGGCCATCAAATCAAGAAATAGAGGATACTTTAAAACAATCTTTGAATGCTGATATGTTTATCCAAAGATACTCAAATGTTTCCGACGGTCCTACTCAATGGCAACAAATTAAAACTGAAAAAAGCAGTATTTACAAATGGGATGAAGGTTCAACTTATGTAAAAAAACCACCGTTCTTTGAAGGTTTGTCTGATGAGCCAGAAGGATTTAAAGAAATCAAAGATGCAAGGCCGTTATTAATATTGGGTGATATGATAACAACAGATCACATTTCACCAGCTGGAAGCATACAAAAAGATAGTCCAACTGGAGAATATTTTATGGAACATCAAATTTTACCTAAAGATTATAACTCTTATGGCTCAAGAAGAGGAAATCATGAAGTTATGATGAGAGGAACTTTTGCAAATATTAGAATTAGAAATGAAATGGCACCAGGAACAGAAGGTGGATTTACAAAATTATATCCTGAAGAAAAAGTAATGCCCGTTTATGATGCAGTTGTTGAGTATAAAAAAAGAAGAACTGATTTAGTAGTAATAGGTGGTAAAGAATATGGAACTGGCTCTTCGAGAGATTGGGCTGCTAAAGGAACTAAACTTTTAGGAGTAAAAGCTGTTATTGCTGAAAGCTTTGAAAGAATTCATAGATCAAATTTAATTGGAATGGGAATTTTACCACTGCAATTTAAAGATGGAGAAAACAGAAAAAGCTTAAACTTAGTTGGTTCAGAACTAATAAGTGTAGTTGATATTGAAAAAGGCATAAATCCTTCTGATGAAGTTACTATAGAAATCAAATATATCTCTGGAGAAATTAAAAAAGTGAAGACTTTATCTAGAATAGATACTAAAAATGAGTTGGAATATTATAAAAATGGAGGAATTCTCCAATATGTGCTAAGGAACATGATTTGATATGAATGAAGATTTATCAATAATAAATGCAAATACTAGAAACGAAAAAATTAAGAACTTTTTTGTTAATAACAAAAAGGTTCTAATTTCTTCAGTTATTGTTTTAGTTTTGGTTGTAATAGGTGTTTACAGTTATGATAAATATACAACTGATAAAAAAAGACAGATATCTGATAATTTTAATGCAATTACTATTGATCATTCTGAAAGTGCTAAAGAGACAACTTTAAATAAATTATTGGAGATAATTAATCAAAAAGATCCAACTTATTCTCCGCTCTCTCTTTATTTTGTAATTGATAACAACCTCCTTTCTGATCAAAGCGAAGTTAATAAATTATTTGATGTCATAATCGATGAAACATCACTAGATAAAGAAATTAAAAATTTAGTTATCTATAAAAAGGCACTATTTAATGCAGATCAGGCAAATGAAGCTGATTTACTAAATATGCTAAATCCATTAATTAATTCAGAAAGTGTATGGAAATCGCATGCATTATACTTAATGGCCGAATATTTTTATTCACAAGATCAAAAACAAAAAGCAAAAGAATTTTTTCAACAAATAATGACTTTAGAAAATCCAAATCCAGATATAAGAATAGAATCAGAGAAAAGATTAAACAGAGATTTGAGTGATTAGACTATTAGCATTATTTATTACATTTTTTCTTCTAAATAATTGTTCTTTCAATGAAAATTCAAGAATTTGGAAAGATAAGGAAAAAGATTTATCGGAAAAAGAAAATGTAAAAAAAATATTTGCAGAGGAAGAGGTAAAAGCCTCTGAATTTAATCAAGAAGTTAAACTCGATTTATCTGGATTAAGAACAACCAACAAAATAATAGATAATACCAATAACTACGGTGCCCAAAGCTATGATGGCCAATTAGAAAAAATAGGTAATTTTAAATTTTCAAAGTTAGATGAAATAAATAATCTTAATTATAAACCAATTTTCCTATCAGATGGATTAATTTTCTTTGATAAAAAAGGTACAATTATTAGATATGATAATAATAAAAAAGTGTTATGGAAAAAAAATTATTACACCAAGTCAGAAAAAAAATTAAGACCAAAGTTAAATTTTGCAATTAAAGAAAATAGTATATTCATTACAGACAGTATTGCTAAATATTATTCGATTAATCTTGAAACAGGTGAATTGAATTGGACAAAAAATAATACCTATCCATTTAATTCAGATATCAAAAGTTATAAAAACAAAATTTTTGTTGTTGATTATAAAAATACTTTGAGATGCTATAAAATTGAAGACGGATCTGAATGTTGGAATTTGCAAACAGAAGATTCTTTTACAATATCAAATGCAAAATATTCATTAATTTTAATTGACAAAATGGTGGTGTTTAGTAACTCAATTGGAGATATCACAGCAGTTGATATTGAGACTGGATTAATCACTTGGCAGTTACCAACTCAAAGCAGTAATATTATTAATGAAACTTATAATTTCAAAACATCAAAACTAGTATCAGATGGAAAATCCATATTTTTTTCAAATAATAAAAATGAATTTTATTCGGTGGATGTAAAAACAGGTGTCGTTAATTGGATAAATAATTTAAATTCAAATGTTACTCCTATAATTACTGGTAATTTGATTTTTACAGTTTCGAATGATGGTTACTTGTATGTAGTTGAAAAAAACAATGGCAACATACTTAGAATTACAGATCTTTTTAAAAATTATAAAATTAAAAAAAGAAAAGAAATTGAACCAGTTGGTTTTGTTATAGGTAATACCAATCTATATTTAACAAATTCTGATGGAAAAATAATAATTGCTGATTTAAGTGAAGGAAAAGTTTTAAATGTAGAAAAAGTTTCTGGAGACATTGTTTCAGAACCATTTATATTTAATAATAATTTGTATGTAGTTAGAAACGGTTCTATCGTACAATACAATTAAATATGATCTTGAAACTTTTAGAAAAGATCGGAAGAAAAAAAGTAGTTCTAGATAGAGGACCATCACACCCAAAATTTGAAGAAGCGAAACCGTGGATGAATAGATATTATGTGATATTCAGAAATAGACCTAAATGGTTTCCATTTAATATATTAATTCATGAAATGTTAGATGATGATCATGGTGATGGGGTTCATAACCATTTGTGCCCATATATTACAATAATTTTAAGAGGAGGGTACTGGGAAACAACAAAAAATGGAAGATTTTGGAGAAAGCCAGGATACATTGGTTTTAGATCAGCAAATGCTTTTCATAGAGTTGATTTAGAACCAGGTACAAAACCAATGACAATATTTATTCCAGGACCATTTGGTTTACGAAAAGGACCACGATCAGAATATGGAATTGATTTTAAAACTAAAAGAAGTTGATGGCCTTACCTTTTGAAAAAGATTTTATATCTCACTGTAAAAAACAAAATTTAGAAATTAATCCTAGTCAGATAGATTTAGTAAAAAAATTACAAGAATACTACGAGGGTAATTTCCAATCATTAATATCAAAAATTTTTCAAAGCCAATCTTTTAAAAAGGGATTTTATTTATACGGAGATGTTGGTGTAGGCAAAACAATGATTTTAGATTTCTTTTTTGATCAATTAGATCATAAGAAATTAAGATTACATTTTAATGAGTTTATGTTGAGTTTTCATAATTTTGTTCATGAGCGAAAAGATAGCAAACAAGAAAATATTATTAATGAATTTGTTAAAGATTTAAAATCAAAAGCAATTATAATTTACTTTGATGAGTTTCAAGTAACCAACATTGTTGATGCTATGATTTTAGGAAAATTATTTGATCAAATCTTCAAAGAAAATATAAAAATAATCGTAACCTCAAATACTCAAATCTCTGAGCTTTACAAAGATGGTCTTCAAAGAGATCAGTTCAAACCATTTATAAAAATAATGGAGGATCAATCTTTTCAATACGAACTTGTAATTGAAGATGACTATAGAAAATCTAACAATTCTCAAGATAGATACTTTTTTCCACTTGATGAAGAAACTAATTTTAAAATAAATAAATTTTTTAGAACTATTACTAAAGATAAAAATAAAACTGAGAAAATAATTAATGTAAAAGGAAGAAATTTTAAAATAGAAAATTTTTATGAAGGAGTGGCTAGATTTGATTTTAAAACATTATGTGATCAGAATTTAGGTGCTGAAGATTATTTAGAAATTATTAAAAATTGTGTTTTTATAGTAATCGATCAAATACCACAGTTTGATAATTTTAATTCTAACCAACAGCAAAGGTTTATAACTTTATTAGATATAATTTATGATAATAGTATTCCAATTGCAGTAACAGCTAATCAAAGTTTGGATAAATTTACATCATCAAAACTATTAGAAAAACCATTTGAAAGAACAATCAGTAGATTATACGAATTAACATCTAAAGTGATGAATTCATGAAACAAGAATTTTTTAATCTTCAAATAAACACAAATGGTCAAAAGTTATATGAATTTACAGATCAAACTCTTAATTGGATAAATGAAAATAATTTTAAGAATGGAATTTTAAATTTAAGTATTCAGCATACAAGTGCGTCTTTAATTGTACAGGAGAATGCCGACCCAGATGTACAAACTGATTTGATTAAATATTTTGATAAGTTAGCACCAATGGATAATTCGCTTTATGTTCATACAACTGAGGGTAAAGATGATATGCCAGCTCATATAAAATCCGCATTAACGAATAATCAAATTTCTCTTAGTATTAAAAATAAAGAATTACTACTGGGAACTTGGCAAGGTCTCTATCTGTTTGAACATAGATTAGAGTCTCAAAAAAGATCTATAATTCATCATTTTTTGGGAGAATAAGTTATTTTTTCTTCAGAGATTGAAATGCATCCAATGCAGCAGCTCTTGCTTTTTCATGAATAACTATTGGTTGTGGATAGTCTTTACCTATAATTGTTTTAATCGCCTCTTGATATTTGATTTCCATTTCCCAAGGTTTGTGGATAAATTTTGCAGGAACTTTATTTAATTCAGGAACCCATTTTTTTACATAAATTCCTTCCTTATCAAATTTTTCACCCTGAAGAATAGGATTAAAAATTCTAAAGTATGGTGCAGCATCTGCTCCACAACCTGCAACCCATTGCCATTGTGCTACATTATTAGCTTTATTAAAATCAAGTAAGCAGTTTCTAAAATGCTTCTCTCCCTCTACCCAATTAATTCTCAAATGTTTTACTAAAAAGGATCCAACGACCATTCTTATTCTATTATGCATCCATCCAGTTTCGTATAATTCTCTCATACCAGCATCAACTATCGGATAACCTGTCATACCTTTTTTCCATGCTTTTAAAAACTTTTCATTTTTAGCCCATGGGAATTTGTCAAATTCTTTTCTAAAGTTTCCTTTTAAGAATTCAGGAAAGTAATTAATTAGACTATGAGAAAACTCACGCCAACCCAGTTCATTTATATATTTTCTATATCCTATTCCTTTTGATTTTAGCTCACTACACTTTTTCCAAATTGTATTTACATGAATTTGACCAAATTTTAAATATGGGGACAACCTAGAAGTACCATTTATAGAAGGGATATCTCTATTTGTCCCATAATCTTTAATTTTATTTTCTAATAAATCTTTTAGAATTTTTTGAGAATCATTTTCTGAAACTTTCCAATATTTATCAAATTTTTCATACCATTTTTTATTTGGTAAAATATTTTTGAGATCTAAAGAATTCTTAAAAAAATTGATGGCTTTAGTTTTCTTTTTTACAGTGTAATTTTTACTTGGAGGTTGATTTTGAAAAATTTGTTCAGCTGTTCTCCAGAAAGGTGTAAATACTTTAAATGGTGTACCATCATTTTTAGTTACTTCTTGAAATTCATTTAAAATATTTCCTTTAAAATATTTGTATTCTATTTCGTTTTTTATAAATAGATCTCTTATTTTTTTTCCTTTAGATATAACATCTGGTTCATAAATTTTATTCCAATAGATGCACACATCATCTTTTTTTTTAAACTTCGAAAAAATATCTAACTCATCACCTTTTAAAATTTCTAGATTGATTTTAAATTTTGAAAGTTCTGTTTTTATTGATTCTAATGATTTAAATAACCACCATTTCTGAGC
Source organism: Candidatus Pelagibacter sp. HIMB1493 (assembly GCF_052047995.1). NCBI lineage: Bacteria > Pseudomonadati > Pseudomonadota > Alphaproteobacteria > Candidatus Pelagibacterales > Candidatus Pelagibacteraceae > Candidatus Pelagibacter > Candidatus Pelagibacter sp. HIMB1493. The sequence continues at coordinate 130,413 of NZ_JBNAIP010000001.1, forward strand.
TTCTCTTTTTTTATCAAATTCATTATTGTTATAAATATATAACGCAATTACATTCTCATGATTATTAGTTGCAAAGGAAAGAGCTGGATTATTATCAATTCTAAAATCTTCTCTAATCCAAAATATACCTGTGCTTTTCATTATAATTATTTTTGATTTACTAATTTTTGATACATTTCTTGATCGGTATCGCCCTCACAACCAAAAATTAATACATTAGAATTTTCATTAAGCTCAATTTTTGTCTTAATCGTTTCATCTTCGCAGCTTGCAATTAAACTAATTACACCTGGCGCAGCATTTTCACCTGCAATTATACTCTCTTCACTAAAGCTTGCATTTCCAAGTAATTTCATAGTTTTTGCAATATCATCATCAGGTAAACTTATACAGTGTTTAACTGAGTTTTTTAAGATTTCCCATGGCACAAGTGAAACTTCTCCACACGACATCCCGCCCATTAAACTTTCTCGTTTAATATCAATTTTTTCTATTTTTCCAGTTTTAATACTTTCCATTACGCAAGCCGCACTATCAGGTTCCACAACAATTATCGTTGGAATATTATCTAGGTATCTCGCTATCCCAGCTACCATTGCACCAGCCATACCACCAACTCCAGCTTGTAAAATAATATGAGAAATTTTTTCATTATTAGTTTGTTCAGCTATTTCTTTCATCATGACTGAATAACCAGCCATTGTATACTTGGGTACCAGTATATAATCTTTCCAAGCAACATCCTGAACAATTTGCCAATTATTTTCTGTAGATTGTTTTATGCATTCAATCAAAGAATTTTCGTAATTACCTTTAACTTTTATAACTTCTGCACCAAGTGCTTCCATAGCTTTGCCTCTTGCATCACTTACAAATTCACTTATAAAAATTTTACATTTTAAACCTAATCTTTTTGCACCCCAAGCAACAGACCTACCATGGTTTCCAGCTGTAGCGGTCGCTACAACTATTTCTTTATTTCCTTTAGTAACTTTTTCAACTGCATAAGCTCCTCCTAGGGCTTTGAAAGATTTTAAATTAAATCTTTTGTTTTCATCTTTATAAAAAATATTTTTTAAATCTAATTCTTTTGTTAATTTGTTTAATTTAATTAAGGGTGTAGGGGAGTATCCTTCCCATTTTGAGATAGAATTGTACGCATCATCCAGGTCTTTTGAGGTTAATGAATTTAAAATTTGATCTTTATCAAATGAATATTTTTTATTATCTACAAATTCAGTTAATTTCCATTGATGACCATTAGATAAAACAGTCATTTTTTAACAATCTAGGGTGTTGTCTTTTTCCCACTTAGTTACAGGTTTTCTCTTATTAAAAGTTGATGAGCTTTTGAAATTTTTAATTTCAGATCTTTTTAATTTTGTATAGCTAGCAATAACATCTTTACCAAAAGCATTTGATAGGGATTTGCTCTTTTCAAGCATTTTTATGGCTTGTTCAATATCGTTAGGTAATTTTTTTAAATTAGGATATTTTTTAAAATCTTCATACATGTTGCAGTGAAGTGGTTTTCCTGGATTTAGCTTTTTATTTATACCTTCTAGACCAGCAGCAATTATTCCTGCTTGTAACAAATAAGGGTTAGCAGACCCATCCATTAATCTTAATTCAAATCTTCCTTGATCCGGTATTCTGATCATATGAGTTCTATTATTACCTGTATAGGAAATACTGCTTGGTGACCAAGTTGCACCAGATTTTGTTGGTGGTGCATTAATTCTTCTGTAGCTATTTATTGTTGGATTAAAAAAAGCAGACAAAGCTTGAGTGTTATTCATTATACCACCTAAAAAATTGTAGGCTAATTTACTAAGCCCAAGATCATCTTTTTTATCTAAGAATTTATTATTTTTTCCATTCCATACTGATACATGTGCATGGCAACCATTACCTGTTAAATTATGAAAAGGTTTTGGCATGAATGTTGCTCTTAAACCATGTTTTTCGGCTAAACTTTTAACCATATACTTAAAGAATACATGCCTATCTGCTGTGACAAGTGAATCTGAATAATCCCAATTCATTTCGAATTGACCGTTTGCGTCTTCATGGTCATTTTGATATGGCTTCCATCCCATAGCAAGCATACAATCACAAATCTCTTTGATTAATTCATATCTTCTCATTAATGCAGACTGGTCATAGCAAGGTTTAGACTGGATATCTCTTCCATCAGCTATTGAATTTCCATCTTCTGATATTAAAAAGTATTCACACTCAACACCTGATTTCATTTGTAATTTTTTTTGAGACATTTTTTTAATTTGCTCTTTAAGCATTACTCTTGGTGATGCCTTTACTGGTTTACCATCCATATATAAATCTGATGCTAACCAACCAACTTCTTTATTCCATGGCAATTGAATTAAACTGTCTGGATCAGGCACACCGAACATGTCACTATCAGCTGGTGTCATATCTAGCCATGTTGCAAATCCAGCAAATCCTGCACCATTTTTTTGCATTTCACCAATTGCTTGGGCAGGGACTAATTTTGATCTCAGAACTCCAAATAGATCTACAAAACTAATTAAAAAATATTTTATTTTTTTTTGCTTTGCAATTTGAGATAAATTTTTTGGCATAATTAATCCTACTTGTTTAAAAAGTTGAATTCAATTATTTTTTTCCTGGTATCCAATCTGTACCAGCTAATGGAACTCTTGCCATTGCTGCAGCTTCAACAGTTAGGGCCGCCAAATCCTCAGGTTCTAAGTTTCTTACATCTGATTTTCCATTAGCTCTTGCCAATGTTTGCAACTCTAAAGTTAAAGTTGTTAAATAATTCTTAATTCTTTTTCCACCTTCTACTGGGTCTAATCTTTTTTCTAATTTAGGATCTTGTGTTGCAACTCCAACCGGACACTTACCTGTATGACAATGGTGACAATATCCAGGTTCAGTTCCTAGTTTTTTATAATCATCAACGTACAATTCTGCATTACAATTTAGAGCCATCATTGCTGCTGACCCAATAGATACAGCGTCAGCACCCAATGCCATTGCTTTTGCAACATCAGCCCCAGTTCTTATTCCTCCAGATACAATTAATTGAACCTTTCTATGCATATTTAATTCTTTAAGTGCATCAACTGCTTCTCTTAAAGCTCCTAAAGTTGGAATTCCAACGTGTTCTATAAATACATCTTGAGTAGCTGCAGTTCCTCCTTGCATTCCGTCTAACACCACTACATCTGCACCAGCTTTTACTGCCAATGTTGTATCGTAATAAGGTCTAGCAGCACCTACTTTAATATAAATTGGTTTTTCCCAATTAGTTATTTCTCTTAATTCTTGAATTTTAATTTCAAGATCATCAGGACCTGTCCAATCAGGGTGCCTGCATGCACTTCTTTGATCTATTCCCTCAGGTAAAGTTCTCATACCTGCTACTCTTTTGTTAATCTTTTGTCCAAGAAGCATTCCACCACCTCCTGGTTTAGCACCTTGACCAACAACAACTTCAATAGCATCAGCTTTTCTTAGATCGTCTGGATTCATTCCATATCTTGATGGTAATAACTGATAAACCAAATATTTTGATGAACCTCTTTCTTCTTTAGTCATACCACCATCACCTGTTGTTGTAGAAGTTCCCATTGCAGAAGCACCTCTTCCAAGAGCTTCCTTCGCATTTGCTCCTAAGGCCCCAAAACTCATTCCAGCAATTGTAATTGGAATGTTTAATTCAATTGGTTTTTTGGCAAATCTATCTCCTAAGACTACTGAGGTATTGCAAGTTTCTCTGTAACCTTCTAATGGATATCTTGACATTGATGCTCCTAAAAAAACTAAATCATCAAAATCTGGAACTTTACGTTTAGCTCCCAAACCTCTTATTTGATAAATTCCTTCATTAGCAGCTCTTTGTATCTCTTTAATGGTTGAGCTTGGAAATGTTTTAAATTCTTTAAGATTTTTTTTCATTTAATAAGATCCAACATTATCAATTTTAAAATTATATAATTTTCTAGCCGATCCGTATCTTTTAAAAGTTTTAGGATCTTCTGAAATATTAAGTTTTTTAAATAGTTTACTTAATTCATCTATATTTTTTTTATCCATTTTCTTTTCAACACAATCTGCACCTAGGCTTTTAACTTTACCTTTTACAAATATTTTAGCTTCATAAATAGAGTCCCCCAGATCAGAATCTGCATCCCCCATGACCACAAGATTTCCTTTTTGCGCCATAAATGCTGACATATGACCAACAGAACCCTTTACAACAATGTCAATACCTTTCATTGATATTCCGCATCTAGAGCTTGCATCACCTTCAATAACCAATACTCCTCCATGACCTGTTGCACCTGCAGATTGAGATGCATTTCCTTTTACAACAACTTGACCTGACATCATGTTTTCAGCAACGCCAGTTCCTACATTTCCTTCAACTATAATATTTGCTTTTTGATTCATACCAGCACAGTAATATCCAGCATGTCCTTTAATTTTAATATCTATATCATCTTTTAATCCTGCACATATAGCATGTTGTCCTTGAGGATTTAAAATTTCAAATTTTCTATTATTTTTTTTTCGATCAATATTTTGCAGATGATTATTAACCTCTCTAAGTGTTTTTTTATTTAAATCAAACTTCATATTTTACCAGTGATAAACCACACCAGGTTTTGGTTCAAAAATTTTAGCTGAGTTTACATTTGGAAGATGAGCCATTGCTTGAAATTCTGATGCGACTGCAACATAATCTTTTGTTTCAGCAACAACTGCTGGCTTACAAGCGATTTCATCTCTTAACAATGCAAAGCCATTTTTTGTTCCTGCTATAAATGTATAAAAACCATCAAGATCTTTTAAGCTATTTTTTAAAGTTTTTTCTAAATCTTTCCCTTTTGATATTTGATTTGAAATATATCCTGCTGCGACCTCAGTATCATTTTCTGAATTAAAATTTTGACCTTCTTTGATTAGTGATCTTCTTACATTGTTATGGTTTGATAAAGAACCATTGTGCACTAAACATTCATCTTCTGATGTAGAGTAGGGATGAGACCCTTCAGTTGTGATTGCACTTTCAGTTGCCATTCTTGTATGTCCAATTCCATGTGTTCCAGAAAAAGAGGAAAGTTTAAATTTTTTAACTACATCTTTAGGATTTCCAGTTTGCTTAAAAATATTAATACTTTTTCCGTAACCAACCAAAGAAACTTCAGGTATTTTTTCTTTAAGTAAATTAAGAGTTTTAGCAGGTTTCTCTCTTGTTTCTAAAACTACATGATCTGAGTAGTTATTTAATTTTATTCCTTTTAGATATTTGGATATTTTTTTTTTAAATTCGCTGAATTCTAATTTGTTAAGACAAATTGAATATTTATAATTTTTATTATTTTCTTTGGTGTAAATTGCAAATCCTGCACTGTCAGGTCCTCTTGTTGCCATACCATCTAGCATTCCAGATAAAAATTTACCTAAATGTTTTTCGTATTTTTTTGTTTTTAAATAAATTCCAACTATTCCACACATAATTTTCTTAAGATTATTTAAATAAAGATATTAAAAATTCCTTATAGTAGATTAGATTAACCACTACAATAATTATCACAGCAGCTATAACTCCGTATTTCGCCTTAGGAAAAGCTACCCCTCTCATTTTAGAGGGTCTTAATTCTTCATCATTCTGATCTTTCATAATTTTTTCCAAAAAAAAAGGCGCCACAAATTATGTGACGCCTTCTTTTAATTTTAATTACCAATCAGTAATATTGCTTTTATGGTCGTTAGCACCATGTTTCTTTTTAGCTAATCTTGAAAGTTCATCACTCTCAGATTTCGCAGTCAAGACATGCCAACCAATCCATAAGATTACAGCAATGATTACTAGTATTCCTTCACTAGATCCAGCACCAGGGTAAACAGCACCAACCACTTCCTCAGCTGGCTTGTTAAGGTGATCTATCCAGTTTGTTACTGTAGCCATATATTTCTCCTTTACCTGGTTGCAGATGAAACTGCTTTTTCATCTTCTTTAGCAGCCTCCATCATTTCATAATCTAGTCCAGCTATTTCTACCTCACGTGGGATTCTTAATTTACCCATACCATGAAGCACTTTAGCTATGACATAGCCTGGTATTAGTCCAAGAACAACAAACATAATTATTGCTCCAATGAACTGTCCTACAGGATTGATTGTTGCATAAGTAGTTCCATCCCACATAGCACCCACACTGTAACCAGATGAAGGGTAGCCCCATAAAACAAAACCACAAATTACAAGACCAACAAATCCTGCATAACCGTGAACTGCTACTGCACCAACTGCATCATCAATTTTGAACTTTCGTTCAACCCAGTAATGTAGTTTGTATGCAATCACAACACCGATCATACCAATGATCATTGATTGAATTGGATGATATAAGTCATTTCCAGCTGAAGCACAGATAACACCTGCTAGTCCACTAGAGTATGTCCAGAAAGGATCACCTTTAGCAATCCAATATCCGGCCAGTAATCCTCCTGATAATGACATCAAGAAGTTAAAGGTAATACCACTAAGTGTAGTAGGAGTTACGTAAATGTTTGTAGCTGTCCAATAAGATATACCTTCCATTCCATATTCTGGACCTAAGTCGAAAATTGGAATGTTACATGCAGCATAAAATCCCCAGAAACCAGTATAAATTAAAAATAATCCAACTGTTACCAACCAAGGATTTCTAGGCCCTATGTTTCTAGGTTCACCACTTGATGAGAATTTTCCAATTCTTGGACCTAAAACCACAAGAACACCTAAAGCAAATCCACCTGCAATTGCGTGAATTACTCCTGATGCATATGCATCATGATATCCTAAAAGTTTTAACATCCATCCATCAAAGTGCCATCCCCAAGCAGCATCAATTGTCCAAAATACAGATCCGATTGCAATTGCTAGAATACCAAATGCAAAAGTTGTAATTCTTTCAATGATTGCTCCTGAAACGATAGAAGCAGCTGTCCAAGAAAACAGAAGGAAAGCAGCCCAGAAGACACCAGAAATGTGATCTCCTAGATTGATTGCCATAAGTTCACTTGTAGCTGTATACCAAGTAGCACTAAACGCAGACTCATCTGTGATTAGAGCAGTACTCTCATTCATTATTGAAGGTGCTAATCCAGGTCCTGTTGGAAAAGCCCAGTAAATCCACCAACCAAATAAAAACCAAGTTACTGTTACCAAAGGTATCAGCATTGTGTTTTTCATAAGAGTATGTTGATGGTGTTTGTATCGAGAAGCTCCAACTTCATACATACAGAATCCGACGTGAATTAAAAACATCAGTACTACTGTTACCCAATAGTAGAATTCTGTAAATATGGTAGTAAGAGCAGCTAACTGATCAGTCATTATTCTCTCCCCATATTAGTTTTAAAAATCATATAAAATTTTATGGTTCGATACAAATATAAAGAGCATAAAAAAACCTAGTTATTAAACTAGGTTTTTTTAAAATAAATCAACTTTTGATTGTAGTATTAAAACTTTAAATAAGCTTTTTTCAAATCAACAAGAGGATGTTTTGGAGACATTTGAAATTTAACTAAAAGCTCTCTTGCAATCATGTCTCTGTCTTGTTGATTGTTAGGAAGTTTAATTGATTTTGGAATTGTTACCCATCCATTTGCATTTCTACAAAACACAGCAGGTCTTCCTTCTTCGTAACCCATGTGTACATCTTCCAACCAATTTAAATCATCCCATCCCATTGCCTCAATATATTTTTTTAAGAATGGAGTTATTTTTTTATAATCAGGCAACAGATTAACGTCATATCTATAACCAATCGACTGGCCTATCATTTTTTCTCTAGCAGTTTGTTTTTTTTCTCCAAACTTAACTTTTGAAACTTTAGCTTTTGATTTAGTTTTTTTAGTTTTCTTTTTAGCCATCGTTACCTCTTATATTTTATGATAGTTATCAACACCAACAGTGTAGTTTGTACCTGCTAGTGGAACTTTCGCTAATGCAGAAGCTTCAGAAGTTAAAGCTGCTAAATCTTCTGGTTCTAACGAATGAATATTCGTCTTACCACAAGCTCTAGCTAATAATTGAGCTTCTAAAGTCATTGAGTGTAGATAGTTATATACTCTCAATGCTGCATCATCAGGATTTAATCTTGCTCTTAATTTAGGATCTTGTGTAGCAACACCAACTGGACATCTTCCAGTGTGGCAGTGATAACACTCTCCAGCTTTTACACCCATTTCTTTTTCGAAATCAGCTTCTGGAATATCTTTATTACAATTAAGTGCAATCATTGAACCAGTACCAATTGCAATTGCATCAGCACCAAGTGCTAAAGCTTTAGCCATATCAGCACCATCTCTTATTCCACCTGCATAAATTAATGTTACTTTTCCAGTTTTACCCACATCATCAATTGCTCTTCTTGCTTCTCTAATAGCAGCAATTCCTGGAATTCCAGTGTTTGCAGCAGCAATGTGAGGTCCTGCTCCAGTAGATCCTTCCATACCATCTAAATAAATAGAGTCTGGATCACATTTTGCAGCCATACGTACATCGTCGTAAACTTTTGATGCACCAAGTTTTAACTGAATTGGAACTTTATTTTTTGTTAACTGCCTTAACTCTTCAACTTTTAGAGCCAAGTCATCTGGACCTAACCAGTCAGGGTGTCTAGCTGGTGATCTTTGGTCAATACCAGAGGGTAATGATCTCATTTCAGCAACTTGGTCAGTTACTTTTTGACCCATTAAGTGTCCACCCATACCAACTTTTTGTCCTTGTCCAATAAACACTTCAATTCCATCTGCTAATTGAGCATGATGTGGATTGAAACCATATCTTGATTGAATACATTGGTAATACCATTTCTCTGAATATCTTCTTTCATCTGGTATCATTCCACCTTCACCTGAACAAGTAGCGCTTCCTGCCATAGTAGCTCCTCTTGCTAAAGCTGTTTTTGCTTCATATGAAAGTGCACCAAAACTCATTCCTGTAATGTAAACAGGTATATCTAATTCAATTGGGTTTTCACATCTTGGACCAATTACAGTTTTAGTTTCACACTTTTCTCTATAACCTTCGATTACAAATCTTGTAAGTGTTCCAGGTAAAAATACCAAATCATCGAATGTTGGAATTTTTTTCATTAATGCCATTCCACGCATTCTGTATCTTCCTAATTGAGATTTAATGTGAATGTCGTCTATTACTTCAGGAGTAAAAATAGCATTATGTCCTAGTAGACTTTTATTTCTTTTTCCTTCTTCATGTGCATGGACATCAGCTTTTCCACCAACACCTTTACCATTTTTTTTACTTTTCTTCTTAGGCATTAAATTGCTCCCTTCTTCTCTGTAGGTTCTAAATTATCGTAATTCCAAAGTTTTTTACCAGCTACAATTTTTTTCATTTTACTTACATCAAAATTTTCACCAATTTCTGCAACTTTTAATTTTCTTTTTAACCAATCTTGGTCACTATCTGTTAGTTCAGCGTCTACTGCATCACTTCCGTAAGATCCAATTTCACCACCAACAAAAATAGTTCCATCGTACATCGAGTCTCCTAAATTAATTCCAACATTACCAAGAATTATTATTCTTCCTCTCTGCATCATGAAACCAGTGAATGCACCAGCATCTCCACCAATAATGATAGTTCCACCTTTCATATCAATACCAGTTCTAGCACCAACGCTACCTTTGCAGATTAAATCTCCACCTCTGATAGCCGCACCAAAACAAGAGCCAGCATTTTTTTCAATAACTACTTTTCCAGCCATAAGGTTTTCAGCACATGACCAACCAACTCTTCCGTTAATTCTAACGATTGGACCATCGCACGAACCCATGCCAAAGTATCCTAAACTTCCTTCAAAAATTAAATTAAGTTTATTTAAAATACCAACACCTAAACTGTGTTTTCCTTGAGGGTTTTTGATCACAATTGTTCCGTAACCTTGGCTCATTAAATTATCAATTTCCTTATTAGCTTCTGGAGCTGTCATATCTTTTACATCAAGCTCAGTTCTTTTATTAAAATCTACATCGTATGTTCCAAAATAATAAAAGTTTTCAGCTTCATCAGGATTAAAGAATTTTTGTTGAGTTCTTCCTGTTAAAACCTCAGTATGCATACCCATTGATTGGGCTTTAGATTTTTTAGATACTGTTTTTAGATTTGCCATACTTTAACCTCCCCATCAAATGGATCATATGTGTCTATTTCTTGTGGTAACACAGATCTAATAGCTATCTCTTCTGATCCCATTGCAACTAAATCATCTGATTCATATAAAACCAAAGGTTTTGCAGCCATAGTGTCTTTTGCCATACCTAAAGAGTCTTTTGTCGCTACGAAGTAAGTAAATACACCATCTAAACCAGTTAAGCTTTCTTTCATACCTTCTTCTAAAGTTGCGCCATCTCTCATTTTTTCAGCAAGATAAACTGCGATTAATTCTGAGTCACACTCAGACATAAATCTCATTCCTTTATTTTCCAATACTCTTCTGTTGTTCCAATAGTTTGTTAACTGACCATTGTGAACTACAGAAACGTCACTAAAAGGATAGCCCCAGAAAGGGTGGGCAGATTTGATATCAACACCAGACTCAGTTGCCATTCTAGCATGACCTATTGCATGAGTTCCAACAACTTTATCTAAGCTATATCTGTCACAAACCATTTTCGCGTTACCTAAATCTTTAATAACTTCTAATGATTTACCCATAGATAGAATCTCTACACCTGGAATGCTTTCTATTCTTTGAGAAAAATCTAACAAATCTTTTGTGTTGTAATCAATCTCATATCTTAAAGAGTAGGGAAGTGTTCTTTCTTCTTTAACAACTTTAGCTCCCATCTCAGCTAGAGTTTGATCTACAACTTTTTTTCTTTCATCATATACAGAAACATCTTCCATAATAGACGAACTTCCTTCTCCAACGTTCTCACCAACTTTAAAACGCATGATGAAATTTTTGCCATCTGTATCTCCATACAAAGCATATCCAGTTGAGTCTTCACCTCTATGTTTTAACGCTTGAAGCATTCCTTGTAATTCGCTTCCAACATTTGAGGATTTTCCTCTATGAATTAATCCTGCTATCCCACACATATTCTTTATACCTTTCTATCTATCTATTAATTAACGACCTACGGTAAGCAATCAAGATAAGTATCCAGATCCCATTGAGTTGTAGCACCCAAGAATCTTTCCCACTCATCATTTTTGTACCAATGGAAAACTTTATACATTTCATCTGGCATTGCAGATTTAATTACTTCATCCTCTGCAAGTCTAGCCAAAGCTTCACCAAGACTTAATGGAAGTTTCTTAACATCTTTACCAGCCTTTTGAGCTTCGTAAATATTTCTAGACTCAGGAGCAGCTGGTTTTAATTTTTTACTAATTCCATGATCACATGCTTTTAGTAACGCTGCACCTAATAAGTATGGATTATGCATAGAGTCTACTGATCGGTATTCAAATCTACCTGGTGCAGAAACCCTTAATCCACATGTTCTATTTTGGTATCCCCAGTCAGCATAAACTGGCGCCCAGAAACCTTGGTCCCATAATCTTCTATAAGAGTTAACTGTAGAAGATCCCAATGCTGTTAGTGCCGGCAAGTGTTCCATGATACCTGCAATTGATTGCAAACCAATTTTACCTGGTAGCTGCATGTCTTTAGTATCAGGCATAAAAGTATTTGTTCCACCCTCTACATAACTAAATACTTCTTCGACACCTGGAAGTGTTTTGTTTCCAAGTTTGTTTACTTTAACCTTTCCACCTTTCCACAAAGACATATTAGTATGACATCCACTTGCAGAAACTCCCATAAAAGGTTTAGTCATAAAGCAAGCTATCAAGTTATGTTCCCTTGCAACTTGAGCACAAATTTGTCTGTATGTAGATAATCTATCTGCGTTTCTTAAGACGTTATCATAAGTCCAGTTTAATTCTAATTGACCTGGTGCATCTTCGTGGTCCCCTTGAATCATATCGAGTCCCATCGCTTTTGCATATTCAATTACCTTCATAAATACTGGTCTTAACGACTCAAATTGATCAATGTGATAACAGAATGGTTTAGAAAAACCTTTACCTGTAGGGGTACCATCTTCATTTTTTGTTAACCACATCATTTCAGGCTCAGTACCAACTCTTAATTCTAGACCATGTTTTTTCTTAAATTCATCCATGAAAATTCTTAGATTTCCTCTACAGTCTGAAGTTAAGTGACCGCCTGGATTTTGTCTTTCTTCTCTGTTTCTAAAACATGTTACAAAAACTCTTCCAACTCTTTTGTCCCAAGGTAATTGCACAAAAGTTTCAGGATCAGGTATTCCAACAAGCTCCATAGCTTCTGGACCATAACCAATGTAGTTATTATGACGATCTAAAAATAAGTTTGCTGTTGCTCCGTAAACTAATTGAAATCCTTTTTCTGCTGTTCTTTCCCAGTGGTCTGCAGGTATACCTTTACCTACAACTCTTCCTGTTACAGAAATAAATTGATAATAAATATAAGTTATTCCAAGTTCGTTAATTTTTTCTCGAACTTTTTTTACTAGTTTGGCTCTACCTGGCTGGTTAACATGTTTTTCTAGATCTGTCATTTTCACCCCTCAATGAATTATTAATTATTCAAGCGTAGCTGAAAACTTTATTTGTGTCTAGGCTTAGAGTTTAACTCCAAGGGAACGGACTGTTAGAAGTAGGATGAAGTTCACCCTTCTCGTAACGGTTGAATCTAAACGGCTTCAATAAATCACTTTCAGTACCAAGAATTTCTTTTGCAACAAGTTCACCAACACCAATCATTTTATATCCGTGATTAGCATCAGCAATCATGTAAACGTTTTCAAAAAATCTATCGAAGATAGGAAAAGAGTCTGGTGTCATACATCCTAAACCACCTGATGGTCCTTTTCTGTATAAGTCTGATTTTCCTTCAAATCTTTTTTGGCAATGTGCAAGTGCTGAACACCACATTTCACTAAAAGCGTCTGTTGTTTGATACTCTGGAGATTCAATTCCATAAGGATCAACATTTACTTGATCAAAATGTTTTTTAACAATGTAAGGAGAAGTTCCACCTTGTACACCTAAACCTTCAATATCAGGTTTATAATAAATTCCCCAAATTTTATCTGTTAGTAATTTTTTTGTTTTGTCAGAGTATAAAGGAGCTGTTGAGTCAACGTGAACTACAGGCGGTTGTTTACCGTCATTTGTTTTTAAGAAATCTGGTTCAACACCGATCACTCCTTCTTGAAGCATCCAGTAAGTCCACATATCTGTTTCATGCATCTTACCATCTTTACCTTTTATGTGAGCTGTCTTTGGTAACTCTAACATATTCCAAAAATCTCTAGCCCATGGTCCTGCACCAACAACTACTTGTTCACACTCAATAGTTCCTTTGTCAGTTTCAACACCAGTTACTGCTTGACTGTTACTTCCTTTTTTAAAACCAGTTACTCTTACACCTTTCATAACTTGAACACCATTAGATGTAGATTTGTTCTCTAGGGCTTTAATTGAGTCTTTATTAAATGCGTATCCACCTTTTTTCTCATGAAGTACAGAAGTAATGCCTTGAGCCTGCCAATCATCAAATATTCCCTTCATGTAATTTGTGCAATCTTTTTCACCTTCAATAAAAACTGACTCATATCCAATTGCTTTTTGTTGTTCATAAATACTTGCAACATCTTCATGCATTACTTCCGGAGATATTTGCAAATATCCAACTGGATTATATTTAAATGCTTTAGGATCACTTTCCCAAACCGAAACAGAATGAGCCATCAATTCTCTCATTGCTGGCTGAAAATAATTATTTCTTACAACTCCACATGCAATTCCACTTGCACCAGCGGCTGTATCTTTTTTTTCTAATACAACTATGTCGCCAGGATTTTTGTAAGTTTCTGAAAGTTTCCATGCAGTACTTAAACCGTGTATTCCACCACCGATTATCACTACTTTTGCTTTTGAAGGTAATGTCGTCATATCAAAACACTATTTTTTGATGCGAGCAATTAATATAATTATTTATAGAAGTAAATTTTATATATAAAAATTAGATATTTTTTTCAGTTATCAAAATTTATTTAATAACTAATGTTTTTGAGCGTATCTAAATAGTCATTAAACTCTTTAATAAACGAGTCGCTTGGGACTATATTTTTAATTCGCTGGTCAGTTGAAGTTTTTTCCAGTTTAAAGAATCCTTTTTCACATGCCTCTGTAATTATTAATGCTGATTTTGGCCTAGATGTTTTAAATAATTTTGTTTTTAATTCTTCAACAGATAATTTTGTTCCTTCTTTAAAAGCTGACATAACTAATAACATCATGTGATAGTGAGAAGGTGACTTTCTAAAAAAATAATTACTAGAGGTATGGGACTGTTTCATTTGTTCTTCCCAAAAATCTAAAAGGGTCTTTTTTTCTTTTGGCATTTTCTAAGATCTTACTCTTGATTTAGTTGGATCATAGAATGGAAATCCTACGACTTTTGCACTAATTCTTTTTTGGTGACCATCTATTTTTCCAATTTCAACTTCTGTTCCAATTTCTGAATATTGAGCATCTATTCTGCAAAGAGCTACATTTTTATTTAGAGTTGATGATAGACATCCACTTGTAACAATGCCCACTTGAGCTCTACCAATATGAACACAATCACCATGACCTGCAATTTCTTTTCCAATCAATTCTAAGCCAACTAATTTTTTTTGAGGATTGTTTTTTCTTTTAATTAATTCTTCTTTACCAATGAAGTCTTCTTCTTTAGTTTTCAAAGGAACCGCAAAACCTATCCCTGCTTCAAAGGGATCTTGTTGACCATCAAATTCATTTCCAAATAAAATTAATCCAGCTTCTATTCTAAGCTTATCAAGAGCAGCAAAACCAGCAGGAATTAAACCGTCATCTTTTCCTGCTTCCATTAATTTATCCCAAACTTCAGGAGCATGGTTTGGATGACACCATACTTCATAACCAAGCTCACCTGTATAACCAGTTCTAGAAACAACTAGTGGAATACCTTGTAATTCTTCTATTCTACAAATTGTAAATCTAAACCAACCAAGTTCATCAATAGATGGTTGAGTGGGTGGTGTAAAAATTATCTTTTTTAAAATATCTCTACTTTTTGGACCTTGTATAGAAACATTACTAATTTGGTCGGTTGAATTTTTAACATTCGCATTAAAATTTTTTTTCTTCGCTATTTCTTTTAACCATTCTCCATCATACTCATCACCACATATCCATCTAAATCCTGTTTCACTTAATCTTAATAATGTTCCATCATCAAACATCATTCCATTTTCATAACACATTGCAGAATATACAACTTGGCCAACTGATAATTTTTTAATGTTTCTGGTAAGTGTGTAGTTTAATAATTCCTCAGCATCCGGACCTATTATTTCAAATTTTCTAAGTGAAGATAAATCAATTAATACCGCATCGTTTCTGCAGGCATTATATTCATTTACTATTCCGTGTTTTGTATAATCATTTGGAAGCCAAAAACCTCTTGCATCAACAAAATTTCTTGTAAGTTGAGATGTACGTTCGTGAAAACCTGAATTTCTAGTTAGTTTTTTTTCTGAATCTGTTTTCATTCGAAAAGCAAAAGATTTTCTAAATTCCTTATTTTTATCGTAAGTTCTAACAAAAATTTCAGTAGGATTCCATGAATTACAAGCATCAATATCGCTAGGACAAGCCGTAGTACCGATTGTTAAATCTTTTAATGCTCTAAACATTACATAATCACCAGGTCTAGAATAAGATTCATCAGATATTACTGAATTTAATCCAGCAGCTGATGTATTAAAAAATAAATTAATTGCATGCCATCCCTTTTGTTTTTGAACTCCATATTTAGACATACTCTCAGTTAAATTATCAGAGCAATTAGGATGACCAAAATAACCAGCATCTTCATAATATTTTGAAGTACATGCAAGATTAAAAGTATCATGCTTACCAACTGTATCTCTTATTACCTCTACTAAGGGTTCATGATCAGTATCATAAAATTTTGAATGTAATCCAGGACCAGGAAAAGTATTTCCCATAAAAGTTCTAGTTGTTTGCCAATCCAATCCTTTTTCTATTCCTTTTTCTAATTTTTTTGTATCAAATGCTACAAAGTCTGAACATTGTCTTCCAGTAGGACTTATAACTTGAATGTAATCTCCTTCTTTAACCTGATATGATGTTGAAGTTTCTTTATCTATGTTTTCTTCATAAAGTGGTTCAAAAACTGGATCAGGTATAACACTCAACTCTTTATCATTTATAACTTTCGCTCTTTTAATAAAAATAGTTAAATCTGTTGGTGGATTTTGTTTGGTAACGTCCATATCCTCACCTGGTGCAGCAAAGATTGCATAACATTTATCTTTTGACTTAAGTTTAATCTTTTCATCAGCTTTTGTATCAAGATCAAAAACTATTGATGATTTAGACTCTTTTATATTTAAGTTTCTTTTTTTTAATTGATAATTTGTTGCTAAGATTGTTTCATCTTTTCCATATAAAATGTCTCTTATGAAATTTTTTTGACTGTTTTCTCTTAAATTTAAAATTCCTAATTCTGACTTTCCATCTTTATTAAAACAAATTATTTCACAAATTTGATTTCCTTCATCGTTGATTATTTCTATTTCATCATCTGGAAAAATTTGAAAAGCAGTAAGAGCGCCACCATTTACAATATGTCGTTCAACTCCAGGTGGTAAAATATTTAGTCCAGGATTTTTAATGTCTTTACTTGTTCCAAACATTTTTAAAATTTTTTAATATTGATATATTTTTTATCACCATTTTTATTGATTAAATATATATATATTTTTTAGAACTAATAATTCTTTACCTAGCTATTCGTTTTAACATAAAGTGTTAATATTAATATTAATAGAGGGGAAAAAAATGAAAAAAATAATGTCATTATTATCTGCTCTAGTTATTTCTGTAGTAAGTTTCTCAGGAATTTCTAACGCTGATAGCAAAAAGCCCATCGTAATACCAACTCATAACTGGTCATCTCAAATTGTAATGGCTTACGTTATTGGTGGAATTTTTGAAAGCATGGGTAACAACGTAAAATATGTAAACGCTGACTCACAAGCAGTTTATGAATCAATAAGAATTGGAGACGTAACTATTTCTCACGAAGTATGGGAGTCTGCATTCGGTAAGTCATTTACTACTGCTCTAGATAAAGGTGGTTTACTTGACTGGGGTGATCATGAGGCAAGAACTCTTGAAGATATGGGTTACCCAAACTGGGTTGTTGAAAAAGGTTTGTGCCCAGGTCTACCAGATTGGACAGCTTTAAAAAATCCAGACTGTGCTAAAAACTTTACAACACCTGACTCTCCAGATGGGAAAGGAAGAATGTTGGAAGGACCTCAAAGTTGGCATGGTGATTTAATTCCGCAAAGAGTTGAAGCTTTAGGTTTAGGTGATCTTTGGTGGGTTAAATTTGCTGGAGGTGCAGATGCACTTTGGGCTGAATTAGCAGCTGCTGAAAAAGAAGGAAGAGGAACTATAATCTTTAACTGGACACCAAACTTTACAGATGGTGCTGGTTTTACATTTATTGACTTCCCTCCATACACAGCAGGTTGCAGACCAGAAGATGGTGGTGATGGTAAATGTGGTTCTCCTGATGGATACTTGAAAAAAGCTGTTCATGAGGATTTCCCAAAAACTCACCCAGATGCAGCAGCAGCATTTAAAAAGATGTCATTCTCAACAAGTCATATTGGTGCAATGGCAGCTTTAGTTGATGTTGATAAAATGACTCACGAAGATGCAGCTAAAAAATGGTTAGCTGACAACGAGTCAGTTTGGAAACCTTTTACTAAATAAGGGTAAAAGTTAAAAAAATTAAAATCTCCCCCAACTTGTTTGGGGGGGATTTTTTTTTATTCTAATTTGTGTAAAGTGACAAAATGAAAAAATTTCTAATTTTCATATTTTTAATTTCTTTAATTAACTCATCTGCATTTGCTCGAAGTACAGGATGCAAAGAAGGAAACTGTGAAAATGGTTTTGGCAAATGGATTTATACCGACAAGACAACTTATGAAGGTGAGTGGGTTGCAACAAAAAAAGAAGGTCAAGGAGTTGAGACATGGCCTAACGGATATATTTACAAAGGTGAATTTAAAAATAGTCAATGGAGTGGAAAAGGAATTTTAACTTTTCCTGATGGATCTACTTATGAAGGTGAATGGTCCAACGGTTTCATGAATGGACAAGGAACATTTACTTGGGCAGACGGTAAACAAAAATCAGGTACTTGGATAAACGGAAAGTTACAAGAGTAATGTCGAACGAAAATAGTTTAAATAAAACTGAGGACAATTCAAATTCAACAAAGCAATTTATTGGTTTAGTTATTGTTACTGCAATAGTGATAGCTTTTTTTGCTGTTTTAAATGGAATATTTGGAGGGGGAGACGAGCTTGTAGAAAAAATGAAATTGGAAGAACAAAGAATTGCTGAAGAAAGAAAACTAAGTGAATTAATATCTAAATTACCTTCAGGAATTTTAGTATCCTTCGATGGAACTGACCACTATAGATTAACTGATGAGGTATATGAGCAAGTATGTAAAGCTACGAAATTAATTCCACAACGAGCAATTATGGGTGCTAATTTTTTAAATTTTAGAGCACACGAGATTTATACAATAAACGGAAATAAAATTGATGAAACTTTTGTCAAATGGGATCAAGAAAAAGGCAAGTGTTATGCAGGTTTTACGGTAAGTGGAAACAATGTTGGGGTAGATGAAACTATTACTGTTAGTGGAGAAGCTTTGAGTTTTTTAAGTACAGGTATTGATACTAGAGTTTACTATATTAAGAATTTTTAATGATGAAAGGTTATAATAATTAACATTTAAATTTTATTGAATTTCATATAACTTTGAGAAGATTTATGTCTGAGACCGTTATTAAGTGTGAGTCAGTTTATAAAATTTTTGGTGAGAATGCCAAAAAAATGCTTGAAGAATCTAACGGTAATGTAGATGCAAAAACATTTCAAGAAAACGGCTGCATAGTTGGAGTTAACAACGCTTCGTTTGAAGTTTCAAAAGGAGAAATGCTAGTAGTAATGGGTTTATCTGGTTCAGGTAAATCAACATTACTAAGATGTATTTCAAGATTAACAGACGCAACTGGAGGAAAAATTTTCATAGAAGGTCAAGATCTACTTCAATTGAATAATAAAGAATTAATTGAGCTTAGAAGAAATAAAATGGGAATGGTTTTCCAAAGCTTTGCCTTGTTGCCTCACAAAACGGTTGTAGAAAATATTGCTTTCCCACTTCAGATAAAGGGTATTAAGACTGAGGATAGTATTAGTAGAGCAATGGAAATGGTTAAACTAGTTGGACTTGATGGAAGAGAAAATTATTTTCCAAGAGAGCTTTCAGGAGGTCAACAACAAAGAGTTGGGATTGCTCGATCTTTAGCAGTGGAACCTGATATTTGGTTTTTAGATGAACCGTTTTCAGCATTAGACCCACTAATAAGAAAAGAAATGCAAGACGAGTTTTTAAGATTGCAAGAAAAATTACAAAAAACAATTATGTTTATTACTCATGATTTTGACGAGGCTTTAAAATTAGCTGATCGAATTGCGATCATGAAAGATGGCATTATAGAACAGTTAGATACACCTGCCAACATTGTTTTAAATCCAGCTACAGAATATGTAAGAAAATTTACTGAAGAAGTTCCAAGAGAAAAAGTTTTAGTCATTGAAGATGTAATGGATAGTTCAAATAAAGATAATTTAGGAGATATAAAAGTTTCAAAAGACGACATTATCGAAAATGTTGCAGAAAAAATTCTTACCCAAGAAAAAATTGTAGGAGTGGTTGACTCTAATAACAATATTATTGGTTCAATAAAACCTTCAACAATCATTGATACAGTTTTTGGAGGAAGAAAAAATAGTAGCTAAACCATGGAATATTTAAAAAAATACCCAAAGTTGTTTCAATGGATATTTTTGCTGGTTGTATTTTTTGCTCTATGTTTTGCAATAGATGTTCCTGAAACTTATAAATTTATAAGAGGCCAAGCAGAATTTGTAAAAGATCCTAACCAAAGTGTTTATTTTTTTCTAGGTAAAGAAGTCCGATATTATGCTTTCGATGTGTTTTGGAGATTACCACCTTTACTTGGTTGGTTGCCCATTTGGATAAACGACACTTTATTTTTCTTGATGAATGAGTGGATGCCAATGGAGTTTTGGAATGAAGATACTCAAGAGTTTAAAACGAGACCACTGTTATTAGAAATTAGTAGAAATTTAACGTCTTTTATGACGTTTTTGATTGAGTTGATTAGAGAAATTTTGCTTGGTGGATTAGAAACTATAGTAGCATTCACTAGCTGGGATTTTATTGATGCTTATCCTTGGTTAGAATTACCAGGTTTACCTTGGACTATCGTTGCAGCCGGAGCGACAATACTTGCATATAAACTGAGTGGTATAGGACTTGCTTTATTTGCAGGTTTAACAATGGTCTATATTTCAATCTTTGGTCAGTGGAAACCTTCAATGCAAACACTTTCTTTTATATTAGTAGCTGTTCCTCTGTCATTTGCATTCGGTATCAGTTTAGGTATTGCTGCTTACAAAAGTAAAAGAGTTGAAAATGCTTTGTATCCAATTCTTTTAGTGATGCAAACAATGCCTCAATACGCAGTATTAGTTCCTGCCCTTGTTTTGTTCGGTGTTGGTGATCATGCAGCTGTAATAATTACAATGGTAGTAGCAGTACCTCCAATGATTTTATTAACTATTCTTGGACTACGAGCAGTTCCTCCAGAAGTCATCGAAGCAGGAAGAATGAGTGGTTGTACAAATTGGCAGTTAATGACCAAAGTTCTTATCCCAACTGCAAGGAGGGATATCTTAATTGGAGTTAACCAAGTGATAATGGTTTGCTTTTCAATGGCGGTAATCTCTGCGTTTATTGGTGCTAAAGGATTAGGATTTAATCTATTGCTTGCTTTAAACCAACTTAACATCGGGTTAGCTCTTGAAGCAGGTTTATGTATTAGTTTGATTGCAATTCTATTAGATAAAATGTCATTAGCGTGGGCAAATCAACAACAAGATTATTTCGGCAATCTTACTTTCTTCCAAAGAAATAAAAATATTATATTTTTTGGTGGATCAATAATTGTTGGAGCTATTCTTGCTTATATCGGAACATTTATTTTTAAAGATACATTTAATTATTTATTTGAAGTTCCACATAACAAAGGATTTTCAACAGCTGATTTTTGGAATAAAGGTGTAGATTGGATTTTTGATACATTTTTTGTTTATATAAAAGCATTTAATACATGGTTAATTACAGAAGTGCTTCAACCAATGAGAGCTTTATATTTAAGAATGCCAGCTGTTGCTACTTTAGTGTTAGCTGTAGGTGCTGGTTATTTAATTGGAGGAATTAGATCAGCATTAGTTGTTGCTGCTTTAACTTTATTTATAGCATTAAGTCCTTGGTGGGATAGAGCATTGGTTACATTGTACATGGCAACTTTTGGAGTAGTCGTTTCTTGTTTAATAGGCTTTACGGTTGGAACTTTATGTTTTCAAAACAAAAAGTCTGCAGCATTTATGTTAGGGGTTTGTGATATTTTTCAAACTTTCCCATCATTTGTATACCTAATTCCTGTAATGATGCTGTTTGGAATTACAGATACTTCAGTATTAATTGCTGTAATTGTTTACGCTACAATTCCAGCAACCAGATATACTATTGAAGGGTTAAGAAGTGTACCTGCTGGTTTGCATGAAGCAGCAACGATGTCTGGCGTTAATAAATTTCAAAGATTAACTAAGATTGAATTTCCATTAGCTTTCCCACATATGATGCTTGGGATAAATCAAACAATCGTATTTGCTTTATTTATGGTCATTATCGGAGCTTTTATTGGAACAGAAGATCTTGGTCAGTACATTTTAAAGGCATTGTCAGATAAAAACGGAGCTGGAATAGGCTTAACTTTAGGTATCTGTGTTGCTTTCATAGGATTGATTTTTGATAATTTAATTAGAACTTGGGTTGAGAAAAGAAAAAAACACTTAGGTATAGCTTAGTCCGTTGAAAAAATTTATTATTTCTATCGATCAAGGAACAACATCTTCAAGAGTAATTTTATTTGATACAAAAGGTAATATTGTTTTTGTTTCACAATATGAATTTAAACAATATTTTCCAAAAAATGGATGGGTAGAACATAATCCGAATGAAATCTGGTCCACAACACTTAGAGCTTTAAAACAAGTTATAAATAAAGCAAAAAAATTAAAAGGTCACATACTTACAATTGGAATTACAAATCAAAGGGAAACCACAATTCTATGGAATAAAAAAACAGGAAAGCCAATTTATAATGCGATTGTATGGCAAGATAGAAGAACTCAAGACTACTGTAAATTACTTAAGAAAAAAAATTATGAAAATTCATTTAGAAATAAAACTGGATTATTTATAGATCCATATTTTTCAGCAACTAAAATTAAATGGATCTTAGACAATGTTAAAATTTCAAAAAAACTTCTTAGTTCAAATGATTTATTATTTGGGACTGTAGATACATTTTTGATTTGGAAATTAACAAAAGGTAAGCAGCATTTAACTGAAGCATCTAATGCAAGCCGAACAATGCTGTATAATATCAATAATAATAAATGGGACAAAGAAATTTTAAAAAAACTAAATATTCCACAAAAAATTTTACCAGAAGTTAAAAACTCAGCAGATAATTTTGGAAAAACAGACAAAAAAATTACAGGAGTTGAAATTTCAATTTCTGCAGTTCTTGGTGATCAGCAAGCAGCAGCATTTGGACAAACTTGTTTTGAAAAAGGATCTATAAAAAGCACGTATGGTACTGGTGCGTTTGTTATTATGAATACCGGTCCAAAGAAAATTAATTCAAAAAATAAATTACTGACTACTATTTGTTATCGATTAAATAATAAAAATACTTACGCCTTAGAAGGTTCAATTTTTATAGCTGGTGCAGGAGTACAATGGCTAAGAGATAAAGTAAAATTGATCAAAAAAGCACCTGAAACTGAAAAGATTTCAAAATCATCTAAAATTAATGACGGTGTTTTTGTTGTACCAGCTTTTAGTGGAATGGGAGCACCTTATTGGAGACCAGATGCTAGAGGAGTAATTACAGGACTAACAAGAGATAGTGATTGGAAAAGTATAGTGAGAGCAACAGTAGAATCAGTTGGTTATCAAAGTTTTGATTTGTTTGATTCAATGAATAAAGATGGTTTGAAACCAAGAATAGTTAAGGTAGATGGTGGAATGGTTGCAAATAATTGGTTCACACAATTTTTAGCTGACATTATTAATTTAAAAGTTGTTAGACCAAAAATATTAGAGACAACTGCTTTGGGTGTAGCTTTATTAGCTGGACTTCAAATAGGAGAATATAAAACTTTAAATCAAATCAAAAATATGTGGAAAAAAGATCGTGTTTTTTCACCAAATATTAAAAAAACATTAAGAAATGAACTTTTAGCAGGATGGAAACTAGCAATTAAAAAAACTTTAGCGTAACTAGTCTTATGAAAAAAGTTTTAATAATAGGAGCTGGCGCAATGGGTGCTGCATTCACTTTTCCCCTTGCTGATAATAATCATAAAGTAACTTTAACCGAGCCTTACAGTAAAGATCTCTTAAATAAATTAATAACCAAAAAAAAATTTCATCCAGCATTAAAACTTAAGTTATCTAAAAGAGTTTCTGTCAAAAAATTTTCATCAGACTTACTTAATGAAAAATGGGACTTAGTTGTTGTTGCAGTAAGTTCTATTGGAATTGAAATGGTTAGAAAGCATTTAAAAAATATAAAGAGAAAAGTTTCTATTCTCATTTTGACCAAGGGTCTTAAATATGATCGAAATAATAAAAAAATTATTACTATGTCTGAGCAGCTAAACAAAGGAAATCAAAATTTAAATATTTCAGTTTTAAAAGGACCTTGTTTGGCAAAAGAGTTAGCAAAAAAAATCAAAAGTTACACCGTGATAGCAAACAAGAATATTAATATTGCAAAAAATATAGGAAAATTAATCTCAACTAAATATTACAAAACAGAATATTCAAGTGATGTAAAAGGTGTTGAATTTTCATCTGCAATTAAAAATATATATTCAATGATTATTGGATCGGGCGAAGGTGAAAATACTGCTTCAGCTTTATTTAGAAAATCATTAGATGAAATGGAATATTTAATAAAATATTTCAGAGGTAAAAAAGAAACAGTTCATGGGTTAGCTGGAGTGGGCGACTTATATGTTAGTGCTGTTGGAGGTAGAAACAGTAAAATGGGTGAATATTTAGGAAAAGGTTTTACCTTTAAAGTTGCAAAAAATAAATTTATGCAAAATGATACAGTTGAGGGCGCAGATCTTGCTAGAGAGATAGCACCCTATATATTGAAAAAAATTAATAAAAATAAAATACCACTTATGCATGCACTATTAAGTGCAATCACAAAAAATAAAAAATTAAAAGTTAACTATTAATTATTTATTTAAAAATGTCTTCATCGAGTCGTCCATTGCAGTTTCCCATGGAGTGTGGTGTATAGGTGCAACAGAACCTGTGACAGGCGATGAAAATGATTTGTTTCTGTAAGTTAAGATATCTTCTACTTTATGATGTTCCCATTCTTTGAAATGTTTTCTGATTAATTCAAAATCTATTTTTGGATAATCAGACATATCATGAAGTTCTTTTGTGTACTCAGTTTGAAAATCAATCATTTGATCTGGGTTTTCTAATTTTTCCTCCATAGCAACCCATTTATTGATATCTTTATTAATTTCATCGGCACTTGGCATTTTAATTTTTCCCATAATTACATCTCTTGCAAACCAAGCTTGGCAATCAAACATATTAAAAGTATGGAATTGGTCTTGCATACCAAGATATAAAAGTTTGTGATTATCTTGCCAAACAACTCCTTTATATAATTTCGGCGGATATAATCTGTTATGTGTTTTTAACTTAATACTTTCATCTAAAAATGGAAAATGATGCAAGTAACCTGTGCACAAGATTATTGCATCTGCATCTTGTTCAGTACCATCTTTAAAAATTGCTTTTTTTCCTTCCAATCTATCTAGATAATGAACTTCTTTCATACCTTTAGGCCATTTAAATCCCATAGGTGCATTTCGATATCCAATAGTTACACTTTTAGCCCCGTATTTATTACACTGCAGAGCAACATCCTCAGCTGAATAACTGCTTCCTAAAACTATCACATCTTTTCCTCTAAATTCCTCGGCATCTCTAAAATCATGTGAGTGCATTATTCTTCCTGGAAAAGAATTCATTCCTTTATATTCAGGAATGAAAGGAACTGAGAAATGACCAGTAGAAACAACTAAATAATCAAATGTATCTTTTGAAATTTCATCTTTAACTTTGTCTTGATAGGTTATTTCAAATTTTTCATTGCTGAAAGTTATATTTGTAACTCTTGTGTTTAGTTTTATTTTATTTTTAATTTTGCCTTTGCTTACTCTTCCAAGAATATAATCTTGCAAAACTTCTCTTGGCGGAAAAGAAGGAATTGGTTGTCCAAAATGTTCATCAAAAGAATAATCAGCAAACTCTAAACATTCTTTAGGCCCATTTGACCATAAATATCTATACATACTATTATGAACTGGATCTCCATATTGGTCACTACCTGTTCTCCAATTATAGTTCCACAAACCTCCCCAATCTTCTTGTTTTTCAAAACAAACTATTTCAGGAATTTTTTCACCTTTATTTTCTAAGTGTTCGAATGCTCTTAACATTGATAGACCACAGGGTCCTGCTCCAATAATTGCAATTTTGCTCATTGTGTTTTCTCCAGTTTATAAATATGCTAAATAAATATAATCAAAAATAAACTAAAAATACAATATAA
Organism: Candidatus Pelagibacter sp. HIMB1493; assembly: GCF_052047995.1. NCBI lineage: Bacteria > Pseudomonadati > Pseudomonadota > Alphaproteobacteria > Candidatus Pelagibacterales > Candidatus Pelagibacteraceae > Candidatus Pelagibacter > Candidatus Pelagibacter sp. HIMB1493. Next base: position 156,443 of record NZ_JBNAIP010000001.1, read on the forward strand.
ATATTAATTTAAGATGGCTGAGATAAATATTTCGAACATAAATAAATCTTTTGGATCTACACATGTGATCAAAGATGTGTCTCTAGATATTAAAAGTGAATCTTTCACTGTATTAGTTGGACCAAGCGGATGTGGTAAATCAACAATGTTAAGAATGATTGCAGGCTTAGAGGAGATCAACTCAGGAACAATTTCAATAGATGGACAAGTTGTGAATGATCTTCCTCCTAAAGAAAGAAATATCGCAATGGTATTTCAATCTTACGCATTGTATCCACATATGACTGTTTTTGATAACATGGCTTTTGGATTAAAGATTGAAAAAAAATCTAAAGAAGAAATTACAGAAAGGGTTATGGAAGCTGCTAAAATTCTTCAAATTGAAGAATACTTAGAGAGAAAACCAAAGCAATTGTCAGGAGGACAAAGACAAAGAGTTGCAATTGGTAGAGCCATTACAAGAAAACCAAAAGTATTTTTGTTTGATGAACCTTTGTCTAATCTAGATGCAGCTTTAAGAGTTCAGATGAGAGTAGAATTGGCTAAATTACATGATCAATTAAATGCGACGATGATTTATGTTACACACGATCAAACAGAAGCAATGACACTTGCAGATGATATAGTTGTATTAGATCAAGGTATTGTTTCTCAAAAAGGATCACCTTTAAAACTTTACAACGAACCTGAAAATTTGTTTGTAGGTGGATTTATTGGTTCTCCAAAGATGAACTTTATTAATTCTAAAGTTATAAGTTCCAATAATTCTGGAACAGAAGTTGAAATTTCAGGACAAGGAAAAATTATTGTTCCAAAAACTTCAGATAAAGTTTCACCTGGAGATAACGTAAAAATTGGTATCAGACCTGAGCATATCTTAATAAATAGTGGTGAAAAATGTTGGGAGAGTAAGGTATTCGTGATTGAAAAATTAGGTTCATCTACTTTTTTATATCTAGAAAAAGAGGGGGAGCCATTAGTAGTCCAAACTGATGGTGCCAGTAAAGTCAACGTTGGAGATAGTCTTAGTTTGGGGTTTGATCTGAGCAAATGCCATTTATTCGACAGCAATAATTTAGCCTTTAAATAAAGGTTTTTTTTTATAGTTTTTAAAATTACCCCATAACAGGGATGACACTATTGCATAAGAAATTTTTTCTAAAAAATATTAAGGTTTAAAAAAAAATAATTAACAAGAGGTAATTATGTTTAAAAAAACTTTAATATTATTATCTGCTGTAACATTTTTTATAAACAATGTTGCTTTTGCAGATATCAAGTTTTGGACAACTGAAACTCAACCAGCAAGAATGGCGAAGCAAGAAGATATGGCCAAAGCCTTTGAAGCAAAAACTGGTATTGCAGTTGAAGTTATTCCAATCGATGAAAAAGAATTAGGTAAAAGAGCAACAGCTGCAGCTGCAGCAGGTGATTTACCTGATGTAATTTATCATACACTACAATATGTATTGCCATGGGCTGAAGCAGGAATTTTAGATGTTGATGCTAACAATGATGTTGTTAAAGAATTAGGTAAGAAAACTTTTGCACCTGGTGCTTTAAATATGGCTAAGCAAGGATCAAAAATTGCTGCTGTTCCAGTTGATGGTTGGACTCAAATGATCGTTTATAGAAAAGATCTTTTTGAGAAAGCTGGTTTAGAGCCACCAACTAGTTATGCATATATCACTAAAGCAATAGAAACACTATCATCAAATGATATGTTTGGATTTGTTGCTGCTACAAAAACGGACGAAAACTTTATGAGTCAGGTTTTAGAACATGTATTGTTGGCTAATGGAGTTAACGTAGTTAAAAAAGGTGGTATCAAAAAACAAGGAAACAAACTTAAAAAAGCTTTAGAGTTTTACAAAACAATTGCAAAAGCTAGTCCAGAAGGTGAATTATACTGGAAACAATCTAGAGAACTATATTTTGCAGGTAAAACTCCAATGATTATCTGGTCTCCATTTATTATGGATGAGTTAGCAGGTTTAAGAGACTCTGCTCCTCCAACAATAAATGACGATCCAACTTCAAGTGAGTTAGCATCAAAAACTGGTTTCATTACAAACTTTAGTGGACCGAACAATAAAAAAGGTGCTGCTTGGGCAGACGTAAGATACTTTGGTATAACAGCCGATGCAGATACTGATGAAGCTAAACAGTTTATTCTTTATTCAATGGATGAAGGATATACTTCAACTTTAGCAATTGCTCCTGAAGGAAAATTTCCTGTAAGAAGAGGTAATGCAAGTGATCCAGCTGCGTATACTAAAGCTTGGTCAAAACTTCCAGTAGGAGTGGATAGAAAGGCTCCATTAACTGATCTTTATTCAGCAGATGTTATCGATAACATTGTAGCTGGTTTAGATACTGCTAGCAGATGGGGAGTTAAAGAAGGTGAACTTTCTAGAGCTTCTAAAGTTATCAATTCTCAATTCATTAATAGAATAACAAGATTATATATTGATGATCAAATTGATGTTGATGAGGCAGTTGATATGATCAATACTGCATTAGCACAGTTCAATTAATTTTAATTTTATAAAAAAGCGGATAATATTAATTATCCGCTTTTTTTATGAGTAATTCACTTTCAAAAATAGAAAAAAGAACTGCTTATGCTTTAACTTTGCCAGCAGTTCTAATTGTATTTGCAATAGTATTATTTCCAATATTTTCAAACGTTTGGATTAGTTTTAAAGAAGTTCAATTAAAAGATATAAGAATTCCAGAGCCAAGAGCAAAAAAATTAGTCAAATCAATTAAAAACGAAGATACAAAAATTAAGATTATCTATAAATTAAGAAATAGTTCCTTAATTCAAGATATTAGAAATGTTAAATTCCACGATAAATTCCCAAGTAATGTTAAACCAATTGATTTAGATCAGAGATGCAAGTTTCTATCAAATAAAGTTCAGTGTGATTTTGGTAATTGGTCAAAAAAATACAGAGAGCAATTTGTAATTTTTTTTGAAACAAAAAATGGTGAAAAAATTGATAAAAAACAATTTAAATTAAATAAACCTAATTTAAAAGGAAAAGCAGATAACATTCTTTTGACAAGTGATTTTACTTTGTCAAATTTTAAAAAAGTAATCACAAACTATGAATTTAAAGATTTATTATTAACAACATTTTATTATACTTTTTTTGGAACACTGGGTGCAATTGTTTTTGGAATTTTGTCAGCCCAAATGGTAAATCAAAAGTTTAGAGGTCGAAGCTTTGTTAGAAGTACGTTATTATTTCCCTATGTAGCTCCTGTCGTTGCTTTGGCATTTACTTGGGAGCTTTTATTGGATCCTAATAGTGGTACTTTAAATAACCTGCTACTGAATTATAATATTATAGATAAGCCAATAAATTTGTTAGGTCAAAAGTATGTATCTATTTTTATTTTCGGTTTTGAATTTAAATTAAGATTAGCGTTAACAACTGTTATTATTTTTGAAATCTGGAGATATTTTCCTTTGGCTTTCCTTTTTATTTTAGCAAGACTTCAAGCAGTTCCTAAAGAACTTTATGAGGCGGCAGATATTGATGGAGCAGGTCCTTACACCAAATTTATGAATATAACATTGCCGCAGATTACAGCAGTGATTTCAATTTTATTTATGATTAGATTTATTTGGAATTTTAACAAGTTTGAGGATATTTTTCTATTAACAGGTGGTGCATCAGGTACCAGAACACTTCCAATTAATGTTTATGAACAGGGGTTTTCAATAGGAAATATTGGTATGGGATCGGCAGTATCAATGGTGATTGTAATATTACTTTTATTTTTCATGTTAATTTATTTTAAACTGATAGGAAAAAGAGCCAATGAGAGTTAAATCAATTATTACTTTTAGTTTAATTTCTTCATTTTTTTTATTTTCTCTAATTTCTATTTGGAAAATTCTTTCTACATTACAAGGAATTGAACTTAAAACTTTAAATTTCAATTTTTATTTTTTAAGCGGAATTATAATTTCTATTGTTTCAATTTTCTTAAGTGAAAAATTAAACAAGTTATTTAAAGTAATTTTATTAGCATCTATGTTTGTATTGATTGATTATTTTATTAATAGTTCTTTACCTATTTGGCATTATATAGGTACATTTCTGATCCTATTATTTTTTGTTAATAAGCTATTTAATTATAACAAGAAACATTTTAGTTATGATTTTTCAGCACAAATTATATTTTTTGATTTTCTAACTTTGTTTGGAATAATCTTTTTTTCTTTTGTAATTTTATTCCCATTTTACTTGATGTTAGTAACAAGTTTCAAAACTCAAGCTCTTTTATTAATTAATCCTTTAGATTTCAGTATCGATTTTACACAAAATATAAAATCTTTATTCAAATCTTATATTATAGTTTTTACTGAATATAATTTTGGTAAGTATATGCTTAATAGTTCAATTGTCTCAGTAGGTACGGTTATAATTACATTGTTACTTGGGATCCCAGCAGCTTATGCAGTTGCAAGATTAAACTTTTTTGGAAAACACTTTTTGTCTACATCTATTTTAATTATATATATGTTTCCTGCGATAGTGTTAGTAATTCCTCTCTACACTGTTTTTAGCCAGTTAGGTTTAAGAAATTCTGTATTTGGATTATTAATTATTTATACTGCCACAACACTGCCAGTTGCAATTTATATGCTCCAAGGATATTTCAAAAGCATACCAAAAGAACTTGAAGAGGCAGGTATAATGGATGGACAAAATTGGTTTGGAATAATTGTTAAAATCATTTTACCTTTAAGTTTACCAGCAATTGCCTCTGTAGCATTATATGTATTTATGATTGCTTGGAATGAATTTTTATTTTCACTGATGTTTTTAGATAGCCCTAGCTCATTTACACTATCAAGAGCGATACAGTTCTTAAATGTAGGAGCTGAAACGCCAAGACAATATTTAATGGCTGGTTCAGTAGTTGTAACTTTACCAATTTTATTTATTTTTGTTTATTTTGAAAAATATTTAGTTAGTGGATTAACATCAGGGAGCGTTAAGGGTTAATGAGTTTGTTAAAAAGAGAAGCTGAAAATATTTTATTAAATAATAGGCGTGAGGGATACACTCTGCCTACAAATAATAAGTTATACCCAGCACAATGGAATTGGGACTCAGCATATATAGCACTTGGTTATTCTTATTTTAATAAAGAATACGCAATAGTTGAGCTAGAAAAGTTGTTCGAGGGACAATGGTCTGATGGTATGGTTCCTCATATTTTATTTCATCATAAGGATGAAAATTATTTTCCAAATCATAATACTTGGCAGTGTGGTGATAAAATTCCATCATCTGGAATAACTCAACCACCTATAGTCTCAAGTATTTTAAAATTAATGTTGGATAAGCATGAATTTAGTTCTAGTGAAATGGAAAGAATTTTGAATTTAGTAAAAAAAACAAAAAATTATTTAGAATGGTTTTACAAATTTAGAGACCCAAATGATACTGGTTTAGTTTCTATATTACATCCTTGGGAAAGTGGCACAGATAATTCACCTTTATGGGATTTTCCTTTAAGTAAAATTTTAATTGAAGAAAATCTAGAATACAAAAGAAGAGATTTAGATGTTTCAAGCAGTGACGTACGACCGCTTAAAAGAGATTATGATTGTTACATTACTCTTTTAAATAAGTTCAGAAATGAAAAATATAATCCTGAAAAACTCTATGATATTTCAATGTTTAATGTTGCTGATATAGGTTTTAATTCTTTGTTTTTGAAAGCTTGCAAAGATCTAGTTTATATTGCTACAAAAAATAATATTGAATGTACTTCAATTGAAAAAAAAATAACAAAAACTGAAAATAAATTAATTAGTTTATATAACAAAGGTGATAATTCATTTTACTCATTTGATGTTTTAAATAAGCAATCATTAGAAATCCCTTCAATTACAAATTATTTCATATTGTTTGCAGATTTAAAAAATGAAGAAATAAATAACTCGGTAATTCAAAGTTTAAAAAAGTATAATTCGAATGAAAAATATTTCTTTTCGTCAATAAAACCTGATAGCAAATATTTTGAGGAGATAAGATATTGGAGAGGACCTGTTTGGATTAATTGTAATTGGATTTTATACAAAGGATTATTAGAAAAAGATCTAGAATTTGCTAATAAAATAAAATCACACACATTGGATTTAATACATGAAAAGGATTTTCATGAATACTACAGTTGTAAATCAGGAACTCCTTATGGAGCTAATAATTTTTCTTGGTCTGCTGCATTATATTTAGATTTAATCAATAATTAATTTTTAAGTGATTAATTAATCAAATATATATATTCTTTTTATAAAAATAATATGAATTGGAATTATCCTACTACTATTTGGTTTGGAGCAGGTAAAATTGAAGATCTTTCAAACGCTTGTTTGAGCTTAAAAATTAAAAGTCCACTTTTTGTAACTGACAAGGATCTTTTAAATCTACCAATGACTTCAAAAGTAATTGAAAAATTAAAAAATGACTTTGATCATTTACAAGTATTTTCACAATTTTCAGGAAACCCAACTGGAAAAAACGTAATGGAAGGGGTCTCTTTATATATAGAAAAAAACTGTGATGGAGTAATTACATTTGGTGGAGGTAGTGCATTAGATGTCGGAAAGGGGATAGCTTTTATGTGCGGTCAAAAAAGACCTATATGGGATTTTGAAGATATAGGTGATTATTGGACAAGAGCTGATGGAAATAAAATTTCTCCAATTATAGCGGTTCCAACTACCGCAGGAACAGGCTCAGAAACAGGAAGAGCTTCAGCCATCATTAATGAAGAAACAGGAATAAAAAAAATAATTTTTCATCCAAAAATTTTACCTTCTATTGTAATTTTAGATCCAAATTTAACCAAAGATCTTCCTCCAAGAATAACAGCTGCAACAGGAATGGATGCACTTGCTCATAATCTCGAGGCTTTTTGTGCACCTGGATTTCATCCAATGGCAGATGGAATTGCACTTGAGGGTATGAGATTAATTAAAAATTCTTTAATAGAAGTTTATAAAAATGGTAAGAACATAGAAGCTAGATCTGAAATGTTAGCGGCATCTAGCATGGGTTCTACTGCTTTTCAAAAAGGTCTTGGTGCAATACATTCTTTAAGTCATCCAATAAATGCACAGTTTGATGTACATCATGGTTTAAGTAACGCTATATTTATGCCTTATGTTCTAACTTTTAATAAATCAGTTATTGAAAACAGAATTAAGTCTATTTGTAATTATCTTAATCTAAATAGTACATTTGAAAACTTTTTAGAATGGATATTAAATTTGCGTAAAGAATTAAATATTCCTCATAAACTTTCAGATGTTATGGATTGTAATGAAATTGATTTAGAAAAACTTTCTTTAATGGCATTTGAAGATCCATCTACAGGAGGCAATCCAAAAAAAATAACAAAAGAAGATTTAAAAGAGATGTATAAAAAAAGTATTTCAGGAGAATTATTTTAATGAAGAAAATTTTGGTAGTAGAAGGTAATTTACAAGAGGAAAATCAAAGTTTTACAGAAGCAGGTATTCAAACTCATACTGAAAGCTTAAAACATAGTCTTTCTCATTTTACTGATCAACTAAATATAGATGTAGTCAATCCATCTTCAGATGAAAATATAAGCGAGAATATTGATCCATTAGAAAGTTATGATGGTCTTATTTGGGGTGGAAGTAGTTTAAATATTTATAACAAGACACCTGAAATTTTAAGACAAATAGAATTTATGAAAGAGTGTCAGAAAAAAATTAAAAAAGTTCTAGCGATTTGTTGGGGAATGCAAGTTGCAGTAACTGCTGCTGGTGGTGAGGTAAAAAAAGCTGAGAAGGGGTCACACCGAGGGATTGCAAGAGATATTGAAATTAATGAAAATGGTTTAAATCATCCATTATATAAAAACAAAAATAAAAAGTTTAATACTCCAGCATTTAATTTTGATGAAGTTGTAACTCTTCCAGAAAATTCAACACTGCTCGCTTCGAACCCAATTAATAACGTTCAAGGTTTAAATTTTAAAATTGGAAATTGTGATGTGTGGGGCCTTCAGTATCATCCAGAAATTACTTACAACAAGATGATTAACTTAATTATTTTTAGAAAAGATAGACTTATAGAACGTGGTGCTTTTGAAGACCAAAATCATATCGATGATCACATTAAAAATATAGAAATAGAAAATAAAAAATTAGATAAAATTTCCAGAATGAGAGAATTAGAGAATTGGTTAAATTATCTTAACTTAGAATAATCCTTCAATTTCACCTTTTTCATTAAGTTTAATAGAGTCAGCTGCAGGAACTCTAGGTAATCCGGGCATAGTCATGATTGCACCACAAATAACCACAATAAACTCTGCTCCTGATGATAGCCTTACTTCTCTCACTGGTAAAGCATGACCTGTCGGCGCTCCTTTAAGATTTGGATCTGTTGAAAAACTGTATTGAGTTTTTGCAACACAAATTGGTAAATCACCATATCCAGCTTCTTCAAAATTCTTAAGTTGATCTCTAATTTTTGTATCAGCGATTACTTCATCTGCTCTATAAATTTCTTTTGCAATAGTCTCTATTTTTTTAAACAAAGGTGTTTTGCTTTCGTATAAAAATTGAAATTTAGCTTCATCTTTTTCACACAATTCTGAAACATGAGCTGCTAATTCTTTTGTACCTTCACCACCATTTGCCCAATGAGTACATAGACTAGCTTTAACACCTAAATTATCACAAAAATCTATAAGTGCTTTTACTTCATTATCAGTATCTTTTATAAAATGATTAACTGCTACAGCTACAGGTAAACCAAATTTTTTAACATTTTGAATATGTCTTTCTAAATTTACTAACCCTTTTTTTAAAGCTTCAACATTTTCATTTTTTAAATCATCTTTAGCAACACCACCGTGCATTTTTAAAGCTCTTATAGTTGCAACAATTACTACACAGCTCGGTTTTAAATTTGATTTTCTACATTTAATATCTAAAAACTTTTCTGCACCAAGGTCAGCACCAAATCCTGCTTCGGTTACAACATAGTCTGCTAATTTTAAACCAGTCTTTGTTGCAATAACTGAGTTACAACCATGAGCAATATTCGCAAATGGACCACCATGAATAATTGCAGGATTGTTTTCTAAAGTTTGTGTAACATTAGGTCTGATAGCTTCTTTTAAAAGAACTGTCATAGGACCTTGAGCATTTAAGTCTTTCGCATAAACTGGTTTTTTATCTCTAGTATAACCAATAGTTATATTTCCAATTCTTTTTTCTAAATCTTCCAAATCATTTGATAAGCAAAAGATTGCCATTATTTCTGATGCAACTGTAATATCAAATCCATCTTCTCTTGGAAAACCATTTGCTACACCACCTAAATTTATATTTATAGATCTTAACGATCTATCATTCATGTCCATAACTCTTTTCCAAACAATTCTTCTAACATCGATATCCAGTTTATTTCCCCAATAAATATGATTATCGATCAATGCTGATAATAAATTATGAGCAGATGTAATTGCATGAAAGTCACCTGTGAAATGTAAATTTATTTGTTCCATTGGAACGACTTGAGCATAACCTCCACCAGCTGCTCCACCTTTCATACCAAAAGAAGGACCTAAGCTTGGCTCTCTAAGACACACGATAGATTTTTTTCCAATTTTATTTAAACCATCATTTAATCCAACCGAAGTTGTAGTTTTTCCTTCTCCTGCTGGGGTTGGAGTAATAGCAGTGACTAAAATTAATTTTCCATCTGGCTTGTCTTTTAGTTGCTCTAAATATTCTAAATTTATTTTTGCAATATGTCTGCCCATAGGACTAAACGCAGAGCTTTCATCAGGTACATTTATCTTTGCTAAAATATCATTTATTGGTTGCATTTTAGCTTCTCTAGCTATCTGTATATCTGATTTTACTTCGCTCATTCGTTATCCTTTATTGTAAATTTTTTTGCATAATAATTATCTTATTTGAGATTTTTCGAAACTTCTAAAATATATATATAAAAAAAATAAGAACTATTTAAATTCATTAATATAAAATTCTAGTATGCAAAAGTATTCTATTTTTAGCTTGGTTAAAAATGCATTAACAGGCCATCAAAATTGGGATTTAGCTTGGAAAGATCCAAATCCAAAAGAAGAGTACGATGTTGTTATCATCGGAGGTGGTGGTCATGGTTTGGCTACAGCGTATTATCTAGCTAAAGAGCATCAAATTACAAAAGTAGCCATCATTGAAAAAGGATGGATTGGCGGTGGAAACGTTGGACGTAACACTACAATTATCAGATCAAACTACATGCATGATGAAAATGGTCTTTTCAGTGAGTTCGGAATGGATTTATGGAGAAAGATGAGTCAGGACTTAAATTACAACGTAATGTTTTCTCCAAGAGGAATTATTAATCTTGCACACTCAGATGCACAAATGAATGCATACGCAAGAAGAGGAAATTCGATGAGATTAAACGGAATTGATGCAGTTCTTTTAAACAGAGAAGAAGTAAAAGAATTAATTCCAATGGCTGACTTTTCAGATAACGTAAGATTTCCGATCTTTGGTGGATTGATGCAACCAAGTGCTGGAACTGCTCGTCATGATGCAGTTGCTTGGGGGTATGCGCGTCAAGCAGACTCTATGGGGGTAGATATAATTCAAAATTGTGAAGTCACAGGTTTTGATGTTTCCGCAGGAAAAATAAAAGGGATCAGAACATCTAGAGGAAATATTAAGGCAAAAAAAGTTGGTCTATGCGTTGCAGGTAGCACAAATATTTTAGCAGAAAAACTAAATATGACTTTGCCAATTGAAACTCATCTTTTACAAGCTTGTGTTTCTGAACCAGTAAAACCAGTTTTAGATAAAGTCGTAACTTTTGGTGCAGGCCACTTTTATATTAGTCAATCAGATAAAGGTGAAATGGTAATGGGTGGAGATCTTGATGGTTACAATAGTTATGCTCAAAGAGGCAATCTTCCAACATTACAACATGTTTTAACCGAAGGAATTGCGATGATGCCATTTTTAAGTAAATTAAAAATGTTAAGAACTTGGGGCGGGATCATGGACATGTCAATGGATGGTTCACCAATAATTGATAAAACTCACATTGAAGGTTTGTATTTAAATTGTGGATGGTGTTACGGAGGCTTTAAAGCAACTCCAGCATCAGGATGGACATTTGCACATACCATTGCTCAAGATAGAGTACATGAATTAAATGCAGGATATAGTTTGAATAGATTTAGCACAGGTCATCTTATTGATGAAAAAGGTCTTGGTACAAAAACTTGGATTTCATAAATGTTACATATTAAATGCCCACATTGTGGAATGAGATCTCAAAATGAATTTTCTTATGGCGGAGATGCTACTGTTAAAAGACCAGAACTTAATAAAGAAGTTACAGATCAAGAATGGGATAATTTCGTATACAATAGAGTTAGTCCCAGAGGAAAACATTTAGAACTTTGGCAGCATTTATCTGGTTGCAGACAGTGGATAAAAGTTGAAAGAGATACTGCAACACACGAAATTTTTAAAACTTATAAAGCTAACGAAGAAATTGCTTAATGACTCAGAGTTATCGAATAGAAACAGGTGGCTTAATAAATAGAAATAAAAAAATTTCTTTTAAGTTCAACGGTACATCTTATTTTGGATACGAAGGTGATACATTAGCTTCAGCTTTACTGGCAAATGGTGTTCATTTAGTTGGTAGAAGCTTTAAATATCACAGACCTAGAGGGTTTTTTGGTGCAGGTGTTGATGAACCTTACGCTGTTGTACAACTTTATAGAAATGGTGAAACGGAGCCAAATATTAAATCAACCGAACAAGAATTGTTTGAAGGATTAGAGGCAAGCAGTGTTAATTGTTGGCCAAGTGTCAATTTTGATATTGGAGCAATAAATAATTTTTTAAAGATATTTTTACCTGCTGGATTTTATTACAAAACTTTTATGTGGCCAAAAAGCTTTTGGTATAAAATTTATGAGCCATTTATCAGAAAAGCAGCTGGATTAGGTGTAGCTTCAACAAAACACGATAAAGAGAGATACGAACATAAATATGAGTATTGTGATCTTTTAATTGCTGGATCTGGACCATCAGGTTTAGCGAGCGCTTATTCTGCAGCTAAAAATGGAGCCAAAGTTATTTTAGCTGAAGATAAACCAAGATATGGCGGCTCATTATTAACGAGCGATGTGAATATCGGTAACCAGTCTGGAAAAGATTGGGCAGACGGTATTATTTCAGAATTAAAAGAGATGCCTAATGTAACCGTAAAAAATAGATCTCAAGTTTTTGGATACTATGATCACAACATGTTAGTAATGTCTGAAAAAGTTAGTGATCATTTACCTAAAACTAAAAAATATCATCCAAACAAAAGACTTTGGTATATTAGAGCAAAAGAAGTTCTAATTTCATCTGGTTCAATTGAAAGACCAATTGTTTTTGGAAATAATGATACGCCTGGTGTAATGCTTTCATCTGCAGCTAAAGAATATTTAAAAGTTTATGGCGTCTTAGTTGGAAAAAAACCTTTAGTATTTACAAACAATGATAGTGGCTATGAAACTGCAATTGAATTTAAAAAACATGGAGTTGAGCCTATAGTTTTAGATTCAAGATCAAATCCACAATCAGAAATTATTGATGAAGCAAAAAATTTAGGAATTAATATTAAAAATTCATATGTAGTAGTTGCAGCACAAGGTTATAAAAAAGTAAAATCAGCTGATGTGGCAACTATTTCTGAAGACAAGAAAACACTTGGTAAAATAGAGAATATAAATTGTGATTGTATATGTGTTTCTGGATTTTGGACACCTACAATTCATTTGGCATCACAATCAGGAAATAAAACTAAATTTAATGAAGAGATAGACGCGTTTGTTCCAGGAGTTTCAAAACAAAATGAAACAACTTTGGGAGCTGCTAATGGTGTATTTACACTAGAAGAAACTTTAAAAACATCATTTGAAAAAGGAAAAGAATTATCAAAAAAAATTACTGAGAAAGATAACGAAATATCTATTCCAAATGTAGTTGAAAAAAAATATTCTAAACATGATAAGTTTTGGTGTGTTCCATTACCAAAAGGTAAAAGTTATAAAAGATTTTTAGATTTTCAAAATGATGTTGCTGTTTCTGATGTAGAGATTGCATTAAGAGAAGGTTATAGATCAATTGAACATGTAAAAAGATATACCACTTTAGGTATGGCAACAGACCAAGGAAAAACAAGTAATTTAAATGGATTACAATTAGTATCTGAGATTGAAAATAAAATTGTTCCGTCTGTTGGCCACACAACTTTTAGACCTCCTTATACACCTATTTCAATAGGTGCTATTGTTGGTAGAGAAGTAGGAAAGCATTCAAAACCAACAAGAAAATCTCCAATTCACAATTGGCATGAAGAGCATAACGCTGTTTTTGTTGATGCAGGAGTTTGGTTAAGACCAAGATACTATAAAAGAGGAAACGAAACTTTGTTCGAAGCTTCAAAGAGAGAAGCGAAAAATGTAAGAACAAATGTTGGTGTTTGTGATGTAACAACTCTTGGTAAGATCGACGTTAAAGGTCCTGATGCTGCTGAATTTTTAAACAGAGTATACACAAATGCATGGTTGAAGTTACCTGTTGGAAAAGCAAGATATGGAGTGATGTTAAGAGAAGATGGGATAGTGATGGATGATGGTACAACTACTAGAATTTCAGAAAACCACTATCACATGACAACAACTACTGCTCAAGCAGCGAATGTGCTTTCGCATTTAGAGTATTATTTGCAACTTGTTTGGCCTGAACTTAATGTAAATGTAGTTTCAACAACTGAGCAATGGGCGGGAGCTGCCATAGCTGGTCCTAAATCAAGAGATTTATTACAGAAATTGTTTCCTAAAACAGATGTATCTAATGAAGGTCTTCCATTTATGGGGTATGTCGAGGGTGATTTATTTGGTGTTAAAGCTAGAATATTTAGAATTTCATTCTCAGGTGAATTAGCTTACGAAGTTAATGTTGAGTCTGATAACGGAAGATTTATGTGGGAAAAAATAATTGAACTTGGAGAAGAGTTTCAAATTCAACCATATGGAACTGAAGCACTGTCTACACTTAGAATTGAAATGGGGCATGTTGCAGGTTCTGAATTAGATGGAAGAACAATTCCTTACGACAATGCATTAGAAGGGTTATTGAGTAAAAAGAAAGACTTTATTGGAAAAAGATCATTGCAGAGAGCAGCTTTTGTAGCTGAAGATAGACAGCGAATTGTAGGCGTTGTTCCATTGGATAAAAAAACTAGTATTCCAGAAGGTTCACACTTAGTTAAAGACGCTAAGGCTCCTTTGCCGAATAAAAAATTAGGTCATATCTCAGCCTCTTGTTGGAGTGTTGAGCATGATAATCCATTTTCACTAGCAATATTAAAAGATGGAAAAAATATGATTGGAGAAAAATTATTTGTAATGTCTCCATTAAAAAACAAAGTTATTCCAGTAGAAATAGTTTCATCACATTATGTTGATCCAAAAGGAGAAAGAGTTAGATCATGAGTTTAATTTCAGCTTTAAATAATGTGCATGCAAAAGGTCAATTTGGAGATTTTGAAGGTAAAGATGATAAAAATTTACTTTCAATATCTGAAACTACTAATTTATTAATTGTACAGATAGTTCAGTATAAAAGTTCAAACTCATCATTAGACAATATGCAGGTAGATGGCCTAAATTTAAGAGATAATCCATCTATAGTTAGCTCCAATGATAACACAAGAATACTTTGGAACGGTCCAAGAAATTGGATTTTAGTTTCTAAGAAAAAGGACACTTTAAATGAAATAGAGCAAAAATTTAATGATAATGATTTTGCAATAACAGACATATCTCATTCAAAAGCAATAATTGAAATTGAAGGTAAGGAAGCCAAGGAAGTTTTAAAAAAAGGATGCCCATTTAATTTTGGTGAGCTAGAAAAAAATCAATGTTTAAATTCTACTTACAACGGAATGTCGGTTACTATAGACATGCTTGATGATGATCCAGATAAATTTAGAATATTTGGATTAAGAAGTTTTGGTGAATCTCTTTATCACTCAATAACAGATGCATCTTTAGAATTTGGATATATTGCAAAGTAATTATTTTTCTCTAGTAGCAATATAAACACCAATAGTAGCTATAAAAAATCCTAAAAGATCTAAATTAGATAATTTCTCATTTAAAAATAACCATGCCATGAATGCAGATGTAGTAGGAATTAAAAAAAATATTGAAACTGTTTTGCTTGCAGAATTTTTTTTAATTAAGAACATGAGTATTGTGAATGCTCCAAAGGACACTAAAAAAATTTGATGACTCATTGCAATTATAAATGTTTTTGAAAATTCAATGTAAGGATCAGCAAAAAAAATTATAATTAATAAATGAAATGAAAAACCTCCAAGTGCTTGGTTCATATTACTTACTGATAAGGGTAGGTTGTTGCTTATTGTTTTTTGCCAAAGAGTTGAACTTGTTATTGCTATCAAAGCTATAATAGTTGCAATTAATCCAGCAGTTGGAATTTTTGACCCAATTTCAAAACCAAGAACCAATGATGCTCCAATAAATCCTAGCAAAACACCTATCCATTGTTTAATAGAAACCTTCTCTTTAAGTATTGGTCCACTTAATGCGTTAGTTAGTATTGGCTGAAGTGTTACAATTAAAGCGGCAAGGCCAGTGGGCATTCCAATAGAAATTGAATAAAAAACACCTCCTAAATAAAATCCATGAAAAAGAACTCCACTAAAAAAAGATTGTAAAAAATTTTTCTTACTTACAATTATTTTCTGCTTTGAATAAATAGAAAAAATTAAAAAACCAAATGCTACTAGTGCAAATCTAAAGGCTAATGCAGCAAAAGGATCGCTGTAATCAATGATTGGTTTTGTAGTTATGAATGCTGATGACCAAAGTAAAATAAATATAAATGGGAATACTTTAATCACTGTAATTAATAAATTTAAATTTAATCAATTAAATTTAATTTAATCAAATTTTTTTGCTTAGTTTCTTTACACCACATTTCATAACTTTCACAAACTCTCCAAAGATGATTAAAGGCTCTTTGAGATAATTCCAGAGGGAAATGGGTTTTTGTGTAGTATAACTTTGGTATTTTAAGCAAAAATTTAACCATAGAATCTTTTTGAATATCTAAAAGTCTTAATGTTTCTTCATTAATTTTCTTACCAGTAATTTTATCAATAAAATCGTTATCTTTTAATTCTGATATCCAATTTTCATGAAATTCTCCTGAGCTAATAAAATCATAATCTTTTGTTGTCATGAAAATCTCAAATGCTTGGATGTTATTAACTTCAGGATTTTCATTTTTTATCTCAATTATTTTAGTATATATTAGTTCTGCAACTCTTAAAACGTAGGGCTTATCAATTTTAGATGTCACTGTTTATCTTTTGTGTTTCTGCATTGCAGAGTGGGCAAGAATTAAATTTGGATCCAAAAATATCTTTGAAGATTTAATATTCTTGAATGATTTAAAAGCGAATATTGCAATTGGCAACTCAGTACAACCTAAAATTATTTTTTTACATTTCATTTTAAGCAAATATTTTATAGCTGGTTTGATAGCTTTTTCAGCAGCTCTAACATTGCCCATTTTTACAAACTTGATTGCCTTATTTACTGAATTTTTTTGAAGATTTTCAGATGGATTAATCAATTGATAGGTCTCGTCAAAAAATTTATTATACACTCCAGTTTTTAAAGTACCTTCAGTGGCCAATAAGCCAACTTTTGAATTTTTTTTACAATTCTTTTTTGTAAATTTAAAAACTTCTTTTGGCATATTTATAATTGGGATATTGATTTTTTTTTGTAGATCATCAAACCAATAATGTGCTGTATTACATGGGATAACAATAAATTTGCATTTATTCTTTTCTAATAACTTACAGCCTTCAAGAAGACTTTTTAAAACTTTATTATATTTTGTTTTATTAGATTTATTTGAATTTAGATTTGATAAGTTTTTTGTTTGAGTACCTATAGACTCTGGTCTTCCTGGAATATTTGATTTGTTGTATAAAACAAACAAAGGATACTCTTGATCAATTTTACCTCTATTTAGCACTGCAAGCTTATTGCAAAAATCAAGACCAGCTTGAGTACCCATTCCACCTAAAATTCCGATCATAAATTTTTTATTATTTTAAATACAACTTATATAATTAAATTTTTTGACTAAAAGTTGTTTTTTTATAAGATTTGGTACTGGCTGAATAAAATTGTTTATTAAAAAATAAAATTTTTTCAGCCAATAGGAAGTGTGAAATTATGCAGTTTTTAAGTTAACTGCTGAAGGACCTTTAGGACCATCTTCAACATCGAAAGTCAAAGCTTGACCCTCATCTAAACCGTTCATACCAGCATCTCTTACTGCTGAAACATGTACAAACACATCTTTTTCTTTGTCTTCTCTTTCAATAAAACCAAAACCTTTGGTTGGATTGAACCATTTTACTTTACCTGTTAGACTCATATTATTTCTTCTTACTTTTTGTTATATTAATTATTACTTAAAATTTATAATTAAGTAATCTTGGCTTTCTTTAGATTTTAATGGGTTTTGTCAACAAAATAGAGAAATTATTCGATCTTATTGTCAATCTGTAGCAATCAATTTAGTCAAATAAACAGAATTAACATCTTCTTTATAATGAGCAAAAGGTTCACAAGGCTCAAAACCACAAGATTTAAAGAGTTTTCTAGCAGGAATAAAAAAATTTCCAGCACCTGTTTCAATACTTAATCTTTTAATATCTAATTTTTTTGCCTCACTTATTAAATGATTAATAACAATAACACCGTGTCCTTTTTTTCTAAAATTGTCATGAATTCTAATTGATTTAAATTCTCCATGACCCTCATCTAAAAATTTTAATGCACCACATCCCATTAATTGATCGTTGTTATATAAACTCCAGAATTTAATCGATGGAACTTTAAGACCAGGGATGTCTAAAACATGAGTACTTCCCTCTGGTGAGGCAGCTCTAAGCTCAACAAAATGCTTAGTTAAAAGCTTGTGAACTTCTGGATCATCAAAATTTCCCTCAATTGATTTTAACATATTATTCCAGAATAGTGATATGACCCATTTTTCTTTTATCTTTAATTTCTTTTTTTAAATAATCAAAAAAGAATTCATTATCTTTAAGTTTTGGAGAATTTCTATAATGAGATATTTGATCTCCTAGTAAATTTATCATTTTTGCATTTGATAATTTTTTTAAAGGTATCTGTTCAAGTCCACAAACAGCTCTAATGTGATTTTCAAATTGACTTACGTTAAAAGCATTAATTGTTAAATGTCCAGAATTATGAACCCTTGGAGCAATTTCATTTACATAAAGATTATCATTTCTATCTATAAAGAATTCTACACATAGAGTACCAACATATTTAAGTTCCTCAGCAATAAGAATTGCCCAATCTTTAGATTGATTAAATATTTTTTCATTTATATCTGCAGGTATTTTAGAATGTTTTAAGATCTGATCTTCATGGGTATTTTCTATAGGTTCATAGATTTCATATTTATTATTACTAAACCTAGTTATAATAATTGATATCTCTTTTTTAAGTTTGACTAATTTTTCTAAAATGTATCCTCTTGATAAATCTAATTTAAGATTTTTTAATTCTTCTGATGATGAGACGAGGTGTTGCCCTTTACCGTCATAACCTAATGTAGTAGTTTTAATTATACCTGGTAAAAAATCTTCAAGTACATCAATATCAGATTGATTTTCAACTGAGACATATCTAGTCGTTCTTATATTTAATTTATTAACAAAATCTTTTTCTGCTAATCTATGTTGAATTAATCTATTTACCGAAGGTTTTGGTAAAACAGGTTTTAACTTGTTGATATCATTTAATGTTTCATATGGAATGTTTTCAAATTCATAAGTTACGATATCAACTTTGTTTACAAATTCATTTATTTTTTCTTTATCGTCATATTTTGCACCAATAAATTCGTCACAAAAATTTTGAGCTGGTGCTTCCAAATCATCACAAAAAATTATTATCTTTATGCCTAATTTTTTTGCAGCAATTGCAAGCATACTTCCTAATTGGCCGCCACCAATAATCCCAAGAGTAATATTAGACATTTTATTTTGGAACTCTTTTAACAGATTTAGTTTGGTTTGATCTCCAACTTTTTAACTTATTTCTGATCGAAGAATTATTAATAGCCATTATTTCAGCTGCAAGTAATGCAGCATTAATAGCCCCATCTTCTCCAATTGCTAAAGTACCAACAGGAATCCCTTTTGGCATTTGAGCAATCGAAAGCAAACTATCTAAACCTTTTAATTTTTTGCTTTCAATCGGTACACCCAAAACTGGAATTTGAGTTAATGCAGAAATCATTCCCGGCAAATGTGCTGATCCACCAGCTCCAGCAATAATTACCCCTATATTATTTTTTTCTGCCTTTAATGCAAAATCGTACATTCTCTTTGGGGTACGATGAGCAGAAACAATTTTAGTTTCAAACGAGACACCTAATTGTTTAAGAGTTTTTTCTGCTAATTGCATAGTTTTGTAGTCTGATTGACTACCCATAACTATTGAAACTTTTTTATTAGTATTTTTTTTCATGAAAATGGCTTTATTGTTTATTTCAAAATTAATCAAAAATTTCAATAAAATTAATAGTATTTCAATTTAGATTGATTAATCTTATTTCGTTATGAATTTTAAAATCGATAATTTGCAATATTGCAATTGGTCTAGAAAAATTTTTGAAACAAACAGAGCTGCAGGTTTAGATGCAGTTCATGTAACTATAGTTTATCATGAAGATTATGATGAGCTACTAATAGAATTAAATAAGTGGGAAAAAATTTTTGAAGCAAATTCTGATCTTATATTTCTAGGAAAAGATTTTAAAGATATAGAAAAAGCAAAGCTTGAAAACAAAACTGCAATATTTTTTGGTTTTCAAAATTGTTCACCAATTGAGGATGACATAGGTTTGGTTGAAAAAGTTCATGAACTTGGATGCAGATTTATGCAACTAACTTACAACAATCAATCTCTTCTTGCTACCGGTTGCTATGAAAAAATTGATAGCGGAGTAACTAATTTTGGAAGAGAAGCAATAAAAGAAATGAATAGAGTAGGCATTGTTGTTGATATGTCTCATTCTGCAGAAAAAAGTACAATGGATGCAATTGAAATAAGTGAAAAACCAATTGCGATCACACATGCAAACCCTTCTTTTTGGCATGCTGCAAAAAGAAACAAGTCTTCAGATTTGCTTAAGATGCTCAGTAATAGTGGAGGAATGTTAGGTTTGTCTTTATATCCACATCACTTGAAAGAAAATACTAATTGTACTCTTGATAGTTTTTGTGAAATGGTGGCAAAGACTGCAGAAATTATGGGAGCAAGTAAAATTGGTATAGGGTCAGATCTTTGTCTTGATCAACCCGACAGCGTAGTCGAGTGGATGAGAAATGGTACTTGGACCAAAACTAAAAATTACGGAGAAGGATCAAAAAATAAACCAGGCTTTCCAAAACAACCTGATTGGTTTGAAGACACAAGGGGATTTACAAATATAGAAAAAGGTCTCAAAAAGATTGGATTTTCAGATGATGAGACACATGGAATACTAGGAAATAATTGGTACAATTTTTATAAATCAATTTAAGTTATGCAAGTAGAACTAAGAGATCCAAATACTATTATGAGATTATCTCGTTTGGGATCTTTTCATCAATCTAAATTATCTTTTTTAAGAAGTTTTTTGAATGAATTTAAAGACTGGGAATATAAACAAGATTTGTTTAATTTAAATGAAAATGGTTATGGTGAGGCTGTATATTCATTTAAAAAAGACAGAAGAGTTTATTCTCTAGTTTGTTTTGCAAATCATATTAAAGATGAGGAAAGATCAGACAGAGTTATAGCTACTAAATGGGATGCGGCTTTTACTCTTCATGATGGAGTACCAGGTAAAAAAGATATTGAAAGATTAAAAAATGAAGTTCCTAAACAAGAAGTAGGAAGACTTTCTTATAAAGAACTTACATTATCAAGAGCGAATAAATCTGTACGTTTATTTAATCATGTAACAGAGAGTTTAAGTCAAGGATTACAACCAGATTTAAATTTATTATCAAAAGTGGGTTATTTATACAGAACTACTGCTGTTTATGGATCTGGTAAATTTGGTTTAGCAGATAGGTTTAGAATAAAAAATCGTGAGGAAATTAACGGACCATTTAGATTAGAAATGATGCTGGTTTATCTTGTAAGACAGTTCACTTTCGATCAAGTAAATCATGTTGCTTATCACAAGAACCCAAAAAAAGCAGTCAAACTAGACGAGCAAATCTCTAAAAATCTAGGTATTGGAAATTCTACTGGATTAGGAATGGCACCTTTTATTGTTAATCATCCAACACTTTTAAATAACTGGATCTTAAGTAGAGAAATAGCATTAAAAAAAATTAGAGAAATTAAAGATGTAAATAAAAATGATAATGAACTTTTTATTGATTGTGTAAAAAAATCACTAACAAATATTACAAGCTGGAACACTGATAGTGAATATCAAAAAAATAAAATTAATAATCTACTGAAAGATATTCAAAAATTTTTGAAATTTATTGAGAATGATTTTGATTTTACAAGGGAATATCCTTTCAATAGTATTTATGAGTGGCTTGAGCAAGAAACATGTGAAGAATGTATTGAATATGTTGTATCCATTATGATGGAACCATATAGTGAAATAACCGAACCTTTAGTAAAAGAAATGAGCTCTGATGAAGAAAAATATTTTAACATACCAGCTCATCGGACCGTTGAAGATTTAAGAAATATAATTGAAAAAAAATATCCAAATATTTTAGAAATTAATTTTGAAAAAAAAGAAAATAATCAAAATTTTTGGTTTATCTCAAAAAATAAAGAAGAGCCAAGATTAGCTGATAGATTTGAGGAACATGGTTCAGAATTAGAGCAACCTTTATCTATAGCGAGAGACATAAAAAAACTTTACGAAATATTATTGGTTTCTAAAAATAGTCAAACTGTATCTAACTTTTTAATAAAAAACTCTGATTTGAGACATATTATTAGAAGAGTTTTTATAGTTGAAAAATTTCCTTATTCAGAAATTCAAGATAATACAATTGGTAAAAACATAATGCCTATTGATATGTTGAGATTAAAGCTATCTTTCTTTGGGGCTTTAAAATTTGACCCAAGGTCTGACAAGTGGTTGAGAATTTGCATGTTTCAAGGAGCGCCCTTACCTCATGAATTAAAAAATTACGATGAGCAGTGGGTTTATAAAACTAGCATTTAACATGAAATCATTAAGTGAAATTGAAACTACTGTTAAAAGAGCAACAAAAGCTATTGGATATTCATGGGGAGTTGCTGAAGAAACAGCAAAGTGCGTAAGACTATTAGAGTCCTTTGGTCTTCCAGGTATAAAGCATATAAATAAATATTTTTCTGAAAGGAAAGAAAATAGTTTTCAAAATTTAAATCTAATATTAGAAAAAAATCAACCTTCAGCAAAATCTTATTGTCCAATAATCCTTGGAGTTAGTTTTTTAGATCAATCAAAATCTTTAGAATCTTTTAAAAAAATTGAACTAAATAACGTTGCTTACCCTTCAATATTTTTAGCTTTTGTAAGTAGAGCATCAGAAATTATTGGTAAAAAAATTCATCTAAATCTTGATAAAAAAGAAATTATTTTAAATTTAAATTTAAATATCTATTCTAATATTGCTAATAACGAATTTCCGACTGTTGCAAATCATTTAGAAATCAGTTTTTTGGAAAATATTGATAACTTTTCAGAGGAAGAGTGGAAGAATATGTACAAATTATCCGAAGATACTTTTGTTGAAGAATCCGAGAGTTTAAAACAAGGTGGGGCAGGTGCAGGCTTAACAGATAATGACTGATAATTTTGATGAAATTAAGGATCAAGAATACAGTGGAGATTTAAATAATATTTGTGATGAGTGTAAAGAAGAGGATGAGAGTGTATCTCAAAATTTAATTTTAACTGGCTTTAAAATTTGTAAATCCTGTAGAATTTCAAAAACTATTTTTCCAATCTAGCTAATCTGATTAGTTGGAAGCATGTTCATTCTACTCATTACGAAAGTAATTGATAGAAAAGCTATTATCAAAAAAGATAATAAGACTATACCAAAAGATTTAAAATTAGATTTTAAATTTAAAATTTCTTTTGTTGAAATGATCAGACCTGCAAAAATCCAAAATTGAGTAAGAAAAATTATAGGTATCATTAAATCTGGAGTTACTGCAAAAAATCTTAATAAACCAGGAGCATGAGCAAAACCAACTGCGGTTAGAACTTTTTTAAATGATACTTTAGTTTGTTTATCTGGAAAAAGTTTAACACCTATTACAAAAATGAAGATTGCCCATATTAACCAAGTAACTATTGCTGTTAGACCTGACATTCCTATTGCAGTTTTAATAACAGTATTAGCTGCTACTGCACCAGCAACTCCATCTAAAATCATTATTAATCCTGCAAAATAAATAGAGGCTTCACCAAAATTTCTGTTATCAGAATAAAGTGTCTTATCTAATTTTATTGATTTGAAAACTATATTTAAAAATTCACCAAACATTAATTTTTATCTTTCTTATTTCTTTGAGCTTTATAAGAAACAATTAATGGAAATACTATTAAAGCAATCGCAATAATAATGCAAACTGCTATTAGAAACCCTTTTGTCATTGAAATTTGGGGGAGTTTAAATCACTCCCCCTAAAATAGATTTAGCCTTCTACAACTTCTCTTGTATTTGCGTTGAAGGACTCTTTAAATGGAATATCCACTACTACAGCATCAACAGGTGTTCCCGGTGTGTCCGAATATTCTGCAGGTAAATGAACTTTAAATTTAGTTCCTACTTTTCCTTTTGGAAAACCATTTGCATTTAATGTTCCATCAAAAGGAACGTATCCCATTGCAATGTTCGTTTTCTTTTCAGGGTGCCACCATGGTGATGTTAAAAATCCTACTGGATCTCCACCACTTTCAGGAGAAACTAGCCAAAAGTCAGGTGCATAATTATCAATAGGTTTACCACCTAATTCCATACCAACTAGTTGAAGTTTGTATGGTTTTTTACCTGCTTTTAATTCTTCTTTCATCTTTTCTAGTGCAGCCTTACCAACATAATCAGCGGTTTTGTTCCATTCTCCTTTTCCAGACAAAGAAACTTGATAACCTAAATTACATTGGAACGGATTGTGTTGTTGATCCATGTCTTGTCCCCATGAAAGAATTCCTGCTTGAATTCTTCTGTGGTGAGCAGGAGCAATGACCATCAAGCTGTGTTTTTTTCCAGCTTCAAGTACAGCATTCCACATATCCTCAGCATATAAAGTAGAGTTTCTTAGATAAATTTCATAACCAGCTTCTCCTGAGAAACCAGATTGTGAAATCACAACATCTCTTCCACCAACTTTTGCTTCAGCTAATCCATAGAAAGGCATATTATCGAAATCTACTTGATCTCCACACAAATCTTTCATTAATGCTTTTGATTTAGGACCTTGAATTTGAACTGGGCTCACATCAATTTCTTCAATTTTACAATCAAATCTTCCATCTGCATTTACACCTTGAAGATATAAACCAATATCAGAGTCTGATAATGAAAACCAAAATTCATCTTCAGAAATTCTTAAAAGAATTGGATCATTTAAAACTCCACCATAAGCATTACATAGAATTACATATCTTGCTCTCATTGGTGAAATTTTAGTTGCATCTCTAGTGATTACATAATCAGTAAATTTTTCTGCATCTGGACCCTTAACTCTTATTTGTCTTTCAACAGCAACGTTCCACATTGTTACATGGTTTACGATAGCATCGTATTCAACCATAGCTCCACCATCTTCAGGTTTTACATAACCTCTTGGGTGATAAATACGATTGTATACAGTTGCTCTCCAACAACCTGCCTGCATTGATAAATGCCAATAAGGTGATTTTCTTACCCTTGTTGAAATTAACATTTCAACTTTTGTTGGCCCACTTTGTCTTAAGTTGTATGGTACCTCTCTGTCTGACTGATCAACAGAAGTAACATGTTTTAATTTAGTATAGTCAAATTCATTAGACATAACTATTCTCCCTCAACCACTTGTTAGTTTCCTTCAAGCCGCCGAATGTATAAATGTGGAAGTTATCAGTGTGCGATTTAACTTTCCCAATTAAATCATTAGGGTCTTTAGGTTTCAATAAATCTAACGCCTTACTAAAATTAGATTTAAGAAAGTTTAAGGAATTTTTTGCCCCAACAATATTAGCAAATTTAATTAAGCTAGATATTTTTAAAGGCCCAGTGATTCCAACATGCACTGGCACGCTTTGTTTAGAAATAAAATCAATGATAGGCTGAGGATCTAATAACCACTGTGTTACTATATAATCAGCGTAAGGCTTTTTATCTATCATTGCTTTTTCTAAATCTGTGTCGGATATATCAGGACTCCCTTCAGGATGTCCAGCTATTCCTATTTTCATTTTTTCAAAATAACCTGTTTCTAAAAGTTGAAATGAACTATCAAATTTTCCAAGGGGCTCTCTTCCTCCTCCAATAATTAGTGCTTGCTTCACTCCTCCATCTTTGCATCTTGTAACATAATCTTTAAGCTCATTTTCATCATGCATAGACCTTGCTGGAAAATGTGGAACAGGATTAAATCCTTTTTTTACAAGGTCTACCGCTTTATCTGCTGTTTCTTTATAATCTCCTCCTGGAAGCATAGTGATATAGACATCACTTAATGGAGGTAAAGTTTCAAGATCTGTTTTTGGACCAATCTCCAAAGAAAAATTCATATTTCGGATCTTTATTGATTTTGAAATATGAGTCTAGAAAATTCGTTTGCGCTAAAATTACTTCTTAAGCTGACCTCTGTGCTTTTGAATTCTTTGTCCGTACTGCTGAGTAACCCTGTCGAAGATAATTGCTAAGGCTACGATAGCTAAACCATTCATCATTCCTAATGCCAAATATTGGTTAGAAATTGCTTGTAAAATAGGCACTCCAAGACCTTTTACACCTATCATAGATGCAATCACAACCATTGCTAAAGCCATCATAATCGTTTGGTTAATTCCAGCAAAGATTGTTGGAAGCGACAACGGAATTTGAACTGATTTAAGTTTCTGCATTGGAGTTGCTCCAAATGCCTCACTTGCTTCTAAAGTTTCTTTATCTACTTCTCTGATCCCCAGATTTGTTAGTCTTACAATTGGAGGTAAAGCATAAATACAAACTGCCAAAAGCCCTGGAACTTTTCCTATACCGAGCAACATAATAATTGGAATTAAGTAAACAAAACTAGGTATAGTTTGCATCATATCTAATATGGGCAAGATCGCTTTTTCTGCTCTTTGAGATTTAGACATAACAACACCAATTGGGATTCCTACTGCTATGCAAACAAGCGTAGATACAGATATTATGGCTACAGTTGCCATGCAATTTTTCCACATCCCAAAATAACCAATAATTAAAAAGCATACCACTGTACCTATGGTTAATTTTATACTTCTAGATCCAATCCAAGCTAGCAATGCAAATATACCTATTACTATAGGCCAAGGACTATTTATTAATAATTTTTCTAGCCAGATTAAAAAATATAATAAGGGATCAAAAAAACTTTCGATACCTTCTCCATAAGCTCTTGAAAATTCCTTAAAACTAAAGTCGATTCCTTTTTTAAGCTCTCTAAGAGCTACTCTGTCCATTACTGGTATTTTACTAAAGAAATCCATAAATTCTTTTTATTAAAATCGAACCCGTTTTACAACGGGTTCGATAATTTTATTTAATTAAAGTGCTTTTTTTATTTTTGCAGCAGCATCACTTGAAACCCATTTAGACCAAACACCTTCTTGTGTTTTAAGGAATTCAATTGCAGCATCTGCACCCTCAGCTTGGTTTTCTCCCATCCATACTAACATTGAGTTCATAACTGGGCCTGGGTAAGTTCTTTTTTCTAAGTAACTCATACCTTCTGAACCAGCAGTTTTTTTGTAGTTGTCAGTAGCGATAGTAAATACTTCAGATTTTACCCATGAAGATTTTTTAGGAGTACCACATTCTTGTTCAGGTTTTACAAGACAATTATCCCAATTCTCTTTTCCACCCCATTCTCCCATGTCAACTGACTGAAGATTGTATTTTCCTACTAAAGAAGTTGGTGACCAGTAATAACCAAACCAGTTTTCTCCTCTTTCAGCAGCTTTAGCAATTGAACCATCAAGTCCTGCAGCAGAACCAGTTTCAACAATTGCCCAACCTTTTTCTTCCATGCCCCATGCTTTAAAGTGTTGCTTGTTAATTAATTCACAAGCCCAACCAGGAGGACAAATGTGGAAGCCACCTTTTGAAGGATCTTCAGGGTGAGGGAATAGATCAGGTCTTTCTAAAATTGCAGCGGCAGTTGTTAGCTCAGGATGCTTTTCTAAAGTTGCAGGTAATACCCACCAACCTTCACCTAAACCAGTGATTGGAGCTTTGTTGATCGAATGCATTTTGCCTTCATCAACAGCTTTGTTCAAAGCAACTATTGCAGCGTTAGCCCAAAATTCTGGAGCAACATCTGGCTCACCTTTTTCTTGCATAGATGTAAATGTAGGCATTGTTGCACCTGGCACCAATTCCACAGAACATCCATAACCTTCTTCTAATATAATTTTATCAACTTCAGCCATAAAGTTTGCTGAGGCCCAGTTCATATTAGCGATAGTTATATTTCCACAAGCAGCATTAGCTACACTTCCAAAAGAAGTAAGACCAAAAACAACGGCTAGGGAAAGAAGTATTCTTTTAATTTTCATTATATCTCCCAATATTTGATTCATTTAAAAGTCAAATTGAACATATTGAGAGAAATATTGCAAATTAAATTCAATTCTAAGTTGAAGTCAAATTGTCTTTAAATATGCATTAAATTTAGTTATGGTTTTAAATGAAATTTTCAGCAAATTTTTTTTTCAAAGAGTTTGTTTATATTTTAAATTGTAAAACAGTTTTTCAGCAAATCATTATTAGAGAGTCGTAATTTTTAAACCCTAAATTAATTTTTTAATTAATTAATTAAAGGAGGTTTATGAATTTAAATAAAAAATTATCAGACATCTTAGATCCTAAAAAAATAGAAGTTGTTAAAAATCCTATAGAGAAAGCTCATGGGTTACCTAATGAGTGTTATTTAAGTGATGATTATTTAGAATTTGAAAAAGAAAAAGTATTTAAAAATAATTGGACGATGATTGGTGTTGCAAGCTCAGTACCAAATCCTGGTGATGCAAAGCCATTTAATCTTTTAGATATTCCAATATTAATAGTCAGAAACAAAGAGAATGAAATAAAAGTTTTTCACAATGTTTGTAGTCACAGAGGTTTCAAATTAGTTGACAAAGAATGCAAATTAAAAAATGTAATAAGATGTCCTTATCATTCCTGGTCATATGATTTTAATGGCAAATTAACTGTTACTCCTCATATAGGTGGGCTAGGAAAACATGTGGTTCAAGGATTTGAAAAAAATAATAGCAACCTAAAAGAAATAAAATCAAAAGTTTGGATGGATTTAATCTTTATAAATATAAATTCTAACGCAAAACCATTTGAAGATTTCATTAAACCTCTAGAGGATAGATGGTCCAAGTTTATTTCTAAAAAAGATCAACAATTAATAAGACATTCTACTGATAATGGATATTTTAACATGACAGTAAATAGTAATTGGAAATTTGCTATTGAAAATTATTGTGAAAGCTATCATTTGCCATGGATACATCCAGAGTTAAATAGAGTTTCAAATATTGCAGACCATTATCATATAGAAGATGATAATTTTAATTTTTCAGGACAAGGAAGTAATAAATATTCACAACAGTTCGATGGGAATATAAAATTTAAATGTTTTCCAAATTGGCCAAGTGATGTATCTGAAAAATCTGAATATGTATCATTATACCCTAATGTGATGTTGGGAATTCATATAGATCATTTTTATGCTTTTTGGTTAGAACCAATTTCAAATAATCAGACAAAAGAGCATTTTGAATTATATTATATTGGAGATGAAAGCGCTTCGAGC
This sequence comes from Candidatus Pelagibacter sp. HIMB1493, assembly GCF_052047995.1. Classification (NCBI taxonomy): domain Bacteria; kingdom Pseudomonadati; phylum Pseudomonadota; class Alphaproteobacteria; order Candidatus Pelagibacterales; family Candidatus Pelagibacteraceae; genus Candidatus Pelagibacter; species Candidatus Pelagibacter sp. HIMB1493. The sequence continues at coordinate 185,714 of NZ_JBNAIP010000001.1, forward strand.
GACGAGTTTAAAGGGATCAGAGAAAAAAATTTTGCATTTTGGCGAGAAGTTATGAACGAAGATGTGACTGCAATAGAAGGAATGCAAAAAGGGCGAAGTTCACCGGCTTACAATGGTGGAAATTTTTCGCCTGTAATGGATACGCCTACTTTGATGTTTCACAAATGGGTTGCAACAAATTTAACAAAATGAAAGGATAAATTATGAAAAAAGATTTAATTACTAGGTTAAATGAAGGTCCTATCATGTGTGCAGAAGGATACCTTTTTGCAATGGAAAGAAGAGGTTATCTTTCAGCAGGTCCATTTGTTCCTGAGGTTGTGTTGGAGCATCCTGAAGTAGTAACTCAATTACATAGAGAGTTTATCAGGGCTGGTTCAGATGTAGTTCAGGCATTTACTTATTATGGTCATAGAGAAAAACTAAGAATAATTGGTAAAGAACATTTGTTAGAACCAATGCAAAAAGGCGCTCTTAAAATTGCAAAAGATGCTGCAGCTGAATTTAAAGATTTAGATTTGATGGTTTGTGGAGATGTTGCAAACACAAACGTATTTGATCCTGGTGATACAAATACTCATAAGCAATGCCAACAAATGTATGAGGAGCAAGTTGCTTGGGCAAAAGAGGCTGGAGTTGATTTTGTTATTGCTGAAACAATTAGCTGGACTGATGAAATGAAAATTGCATTAAAAGCAATTAAGGATGCAGGACTTGTTGCAGTTTGTAATTTTGCAATTCCCAGAGGGGATAAAACTAGAGAAGGACATAGCGCTGAAGATGCATGCAAGATGATGGAGGATCTAGGTGCCGATGTAGTTGGTCTAAATTGTTATAGAGGACCAGAGATGACGATGAAACTTTTAAAAAAAGTTAGAGACAAAGTTTCTTGTCATGTATCAGGGCTTCCAGTTCCTTACAGAACCACTGAGGAAGAACCTGGTTTTTTAAATATTACTGATCATGGTTGTGATTGTATTCCTGGTGGGAATGCATTTCCTGTAGCTTTAGATAATTTATTTTGCAACAGATTTGAAATGGCAGAATTTGCAAAAGAGTGTGTTGAAAATAAAATAAATTTTATTGGTATATGTTGTGGTGCCGAAGCTCATCATGTCAGAGAAATGTCTGTTGCAATTGGTAAAAAACCAATTTCAATGAAATACATGCCAGACATGAGTAAACATTTTCATCATGGTACTGATAAATCTTTAAAAAAAGTAAATAAGGAAATTAAATATTAATGGAAAAGCATGCCAAAGTTGTAATCATAGGTGGTGGTGTAGTAGGATGTTCTATTCTTTATCATTTATCAAAATTTGGATTAAAAGATTGTATTTTACTTGAAAGAAATGAATTAACATCAGGTTCTTCGTGGCATGCTGCTGGAAATGTTCATGTTATTTCTTCTGACCCAAATATCTCTCGGATGATGGCTTACACAATTGGTTTATATAAAGAGATTGAAAAAGAGTCTGGTCATTCAACAGGATTTAAACCTAGTGGAGGTTTTTACTTAGCATCAAACGAAGTATGGGCTGATTATTTAAAGAGAGAAAGATCAAAAGCAAGATACATGGGGCTTGATCAAGAGTTTATTTCTTTAGAAGAAGTAAAAAACAAACATCCATTAATTGATCCGTCAAGATACTTGCTAGCATTATGGGATCCTATTGATGGTGAAGTTGATCCATCAGGAGTTACTTATGCTTTTGCAAAAGCCGCAAAAGTTCATGGTGGAAAATATTACACTCACACTGTCGTAAAAGACACAAAACAAAAAGAAGATGGAACCTGGGATGTATTTACTGAAAAGGGAAACATTAATGCTGAAATAGTAATTAATGCAGGTGGTTTGTGGGCAAGAGAAGTTGGCCAATTAGCAGGATTAAATCTTCCAGTTCAACCAATGGAGCATCATTATTTGATTACAGAACCTATTCCAGAAATTGAAGCAATGGGTGACCAAAGATTGCCTATCGGAACAGATTTTGAGGGAAATATTTATTTTAGACAAGAAGGAAAAGGAATGTTGCTTGGAACTTACGAGCCAAAATCAACTCCTTGGAAAGTAGAAGGAACTCCAATGAATTTTGGACATGAATTACTTGAGCCAAAATTAGATAATATTGAAGATCGATTAGCAATTGGTTTTGAGAGAATGCCAGCATTAGAGCGTGCAGGAATAAAAAATATAGTTAATGGACCTTTTACTTTTGGTCCAGACGGAAGTCCATTGATTGGTCCAGTACCTGGAATGAAAAATTATTGGGTTGCAGTTGGTGTTATGGCTGGGTTTTGCCAAGGGGGTGGTGTTGGAAAATGTATTGCTGAATGGATTATTGACGGTGAACCTTCAATTGATGTTTGGGCAATGGATGTTGCTCGTTTTGGAGATTATGCATCACCACAATATGGAACAATAAAATCTTCAGAAAACTATGAAAGAAGATTTATTATGACATTTCCTAATGAAACTTTACCAAAAGGAAGAAAACAAAAAACAACAGCACTTTATGATCGATTTGTTAATCAAGGAGCTGTGATGGGAGATAGTTTTGGATTAGAAAATGTTTTGTGGTTTGCAAACAACAAAGAAGACGCTCATGAAGAACCAACAATAAAAAGATCAAGATCACATGATTATGTTTCAAAAGAAGTTATTAATGTAAGAGAGAATGTTGGCTTGATTGAAGTTGCAAATTTTTCAAAACATGAATTCAAAGGACCTGACGCTAGAAAATTTTTAGATCACATCATGGCTGGAAAACTTCCAAAACCTGGAAGAATATCTTTATCACCAATGTTATCTTATAGAGGAAAATTGTGTGGAGATTTAACAGTTGCTTGTTTGAATGAAAATGAATTTATGGTATTTGGATCTGGTGCTGCTCAAGAAATGCACAGACGTTGGTTTGAAAGTCACTTAGATAAATTTAATTTAAATTATAAAAATAGATCTGATGAGTTTCATGGATTATCAATTGCAGGACCTAATTCAAGAAAGGTTTTAGAAAAAATAGTAAGAGATGATGTTTCAAATGAAAAATTTAAGTTTAGAGACTCGAGAAGAATGTTTGTTGGAGGAGTGCCTGCATTAGTAAATAGAATTTCATTTACTGGAGAGCTTGGTTACGAAATTTATGTAGCTCCTCATTATCAACTAAAATTATATGAAGAACTAGTTGAAGCTGGAAAAGAATTTAATATTAAACCCTTTGGTGGAAGAGCATTAATGTCGATGAGGCTTGAGAAAAATTGGGGAGCTTGGACATTAGATTATAGACCAGATTTTACTGCTAAAGAAACAGGATTAGATGTTTTTATCAATTGGGATAAAGAATTTATAGGTAAAGAAAGTGCACAAAAGGAAAACTCTTCAAACAAACTTATACCTTTAATTGTTGAAACCAATGATATTGATGTAACAAATAATGAAGCTGTTATGAATGGAGATCAAAGTATAGGTTACGTTACTTCAGGTGGTTTTGCACATTTTGTAAATAAGAGTGTTGCTTTTACTTTTGTTGATCAGGATAAAATTAAATTCGAAAATAAAGTTCAAGTAGAGATAAATGGAGATTTATTTAATTGCTCAATAATTAAAGAACCACTTTATGATCCAAGCGGTCAAAAAATGAGAAGTTAATGTCCGATCAAGATAAAGACGTATCTAAAAATTTAAACATTTATAAATTAAACAAAACAGAAGACGTAATGAGTTATTACGCAGATTGGGCAGAAAACAACAAATATAACAAAGATATGATTGATTGGAACTATACAGGTCCAAAAGAAACAGCCGCAGCTTTTAATAAACATCAGCAAAATAAAGATGCATTAATACTCGATGCGGGTTGTGGTACAGGGTTAGTTGCTCAGGAATTAGAGAAATTTGGATTTAATAATTTTCATGGAATAGACTTATCTCAAGATCTTTTAAATTCAGTTCCAAAAAACCTTTACAAAAAATTAAGTAAATTAGACTTAAACAAAGAAATTCCTGAAGCAGATAATACTTATGATAGCGTGTTATGCGTTGGAACTTTCACATTTGGTCATGTCAAAAATAATGCTTTAGATGAATTTTTAAGAATTACCAAATCAGGCGGCTATATTGGTTTCACTATAAATGAGGGTATTTTTAAGAAATATAGTTTTGATACAAAAATAGAGGAATTTAAAAACAAAGAATTTTGGGAAGAAAAAGATTTCTTTAAATCAGATTACATAGCTAGTAAAAATGTAAACGCATGGTTAGGAATTTATAAAGTTACAAAATGAGATTTAAGAGAAAAATAGTTCCAGAATTTAAACCTAAACAGAATTTTATTATCAAAAAAAGATTAAGAGAAGACGAGATAGATTTTGATAAGCTAAGATCTTATCGTTTAGATAGAGTTAAAAAAGAATTAGAAAAAAATAATTTAGAAGCGTGTATTTTATTCGATCCAGTAAATGTTCGATATGCATTAGATAGTGTAAACATGAGTGTTTATAATATGCATAACCTAACAAGGTATTGCTTTATTCCAGTTAATGGTCCTACAATACTTTATGAGTATTTTAATTGTGAGAAATTATCAGAGCATTTAAATCTTATTGATGAATTAAGACCTGTGATTACTTGGGATTATTTTAGTAACGGTGATCAATCAGAGCAACAATTAAAAAAATGGGTTAATGAAGTTAAAGATTTATCAAACTCATATTTTAAATCTAAAAAAATTGCTATTGATGTTTTAAATGGTCCTGCGGTTTCTGCATTAAATAAAGAGAACATCCAAGTGGTTGATGCTAAATTAATTTTAGAACAAGCAAGAGTAATAAAATCAAATGATGAAATTAAATGTATGAGATCAGCGATTGATGTCGCTGAAATGGGTATTGTTAAGATGAAGGAACAATTAAAACCAGGAATGACTGAGAATGAATTATGGTCAATACTCCATCAAACGAATATAGAAAATTATGGTGAGTGGATTGAATGTAGATTGTTAGCTTCAGGAGAAAGAACTAATCCATGGATGCAAGAATGCAGTAATAAAATTATCCAAGATAAAGAAATTGTTTCTTTTGATACTGACATGGTTGGCCCCTATGGTTATTGTGCAGATATATCTCGTGCATTTGTTGTTGGAAACAAATTTAATGATGATCAAAAAAAACTATATTCAATGGCAGTTGAACAAATTGATTACAATTCTAATTTAATTAAACCAGGATTATCGTTTAAGGAATTTATTGAAAAATCATGGAATTTGCCTGATGACTATTATGGAAATAGATATTCTTGTATGGTTCATGGAATAGGACTCTGTGATGAATGGCCATTCATAAGATACCCAACAGATGGTGGTCAAAAGGAAGGTTGTTTTGAGAAAAATATGACTATTACAGTAGAAAGTTATATTGGAAAAGTAGGTGGTAAAGAAGGTGTTAAGCTTGAGCAACAATACTTAATTGGTGAAAATGGACTTGAATTAATGTCCCATCATCCGTTAGAAGATATTTAATGAAAATTATTTTAGTTATGGGTTTACCTGGTGCAGGTAAAACAACTTTAGCAAATGAAATGGCACCTCATTTAAACGCTAAAAGATTAAATGCAGATGAAGTCAGAAAAGCTGCTGATGATTGGGATTTTTCAGAAGAAGGAAGAGTAAGACAAGCAAAAAGAATGGCTGAATTTGCTCTTAAATTAAAGGCAGAGGGTCATTATGTAATTGCAGATTTTGTTGCTCCTACACCGGAGGCAAGAAGTATGTTTCCAGCAGATTTTAGAATTTGGGTAGATACAATAAAGAAAGGTAGATTTGAAGATACCAATCAAATGTTTGTTAATCCAAAAAACTTTGACTACCATGTAACAACTCAGGATGCTAAGAAATGGGCACCGTTAATAATTGAGGAGATTAAAAAATGACATACCAATGGGATAATAAAAAACCTACAGCGCAAATGTTAGGAAGATGGCAACCCTTTCATGACGGGCACTATAAACTGTTTAAAGAGATAATAAAAAAAACAGGACAAGTTTGCATCCAAATAAGAGACGTACAAGGTGTTGATGATAATCCATTTGATTTTGAAACTGTAAAAAAAAATATTGAAGAAAGATTAAATCCTGAATTTGAAGGTCAATTTAAAATTATGTTAGTTCCTAATATTACAAATATTTGTTACGGAAGAGGTGTTGGTTACAAAATTGAGGAGATAGTTTTAGATGAAGAAACTCAAAAAATCTCGGCAACTAAAATTAGAGCTCAAATGAGAGAAGAGGGTAAATTAAAATAATTTTTTAATGAACGATAGATTAAATACTATTGTCGATTTAAAAAGATATCCTATTCACGATTTAAATTCTCCAATCATTAAAAATTTAGTAAAAAAATGTAAGGAAGAATTAGATCAATATAGTTGTTCAACTATCCCAAATTTTATTTTACCTAAATCTTTAGAGGTAATGAATTCAGAATTAGAAAAACAACTTGATGAAGTTTATATGTCTAAAGAAAGCATCAATGCATATCTTTATGCTAAAGATGATCCAAGTTTACCTGATAAACATCCAAAGAGAAATTTTATGGAAAGGTATAATGGATATTTAAATTCTGATTGCTTTCCAAAAAATTCAGAAATGAAATATCTTTATGAAACAGAAGAACTTTTAAAATTTGTTTCTGCATGTTTAGGTATTTCGCCTATTTATAGATGGGCAGATCCTTTGGCTTGTCATGCGTACAATGTTATGAAACCAGATGGAATTCTTCCTTGGCATTTTGATAGTTGTGAATTCACTCTAAGCTTGATGATACAGAAACCTGAAAAAGGAGGTGTTTTTGAATATTGTCCAAATATTAGAGCACCAGGACACGAAAATTTTGATGAGGTAAAAAAAGTTTTAGAAGGAGATCGATCAAGAGTAAGGCAGCTTAAATTAGAACCAGGAGATCTTCAAATTTTTAAAGGAAGATTTACTCTTCATAGAGTTACAAAAGTAGAAGGTCAAAAATCCAGATATATGTGTATTCCTGCTTATGTCTTAGATCCTTATAGAGTAAATACCCCAGAACACTCAAAAGCAATTTATGGTAAAGTTTTACCAATTCATATAGAAAGAAATCAGGCTAGATCCGATGGATTAACTGATTAAATGACTAGTAATATTAAAATAAAGAGAATTAATTCTGAGATTTCATCAATAATAATTGATGAACCAAAAACATATAATTCTCTATCATTTAAAAATCTTTCCGATTTATTAAAATCATTAAAAAAATTAGATGCTGATAAAAAAACTAAAGTAATTATCATACAGGGTGCAGGAAAAGGATTTAGCGCTGGCCATAATTTAAAAGAAGTCAGAAGTTTAAAAAAAAAAGATAAATATCAAAAGTTATTTAATCTTTGCTCAAAGGTTATGTTGCAAATTGTTGAAGGAAAAAAACCAGTTATTGCTAAGGTTCATGGCGCAGCTTTCGCAGCAGGCTGTCAGTTAGTTGCAAGTTGTGATCTTGCATATAGCACTAAAGACTCATTATTTGCGACACCAGGTGTAAATATTGGATTGTTTTGCAGCACACCAATGGTGGCCGTTAGTAGAAAAATTAATCGTAAACCAATGATGCAGATGCTTCTAACAGGAGAGCCTATCAAAGCAAATTATGCAAAAGAAATTGGTTTAATAAATGATCATTTTTCCAAATCAAAATTAAATGATGAAGTTTTGAAAGTTGCAAAAAAAATTGCATCGAAATCAAATTTGACCATTAAAATTGGAAAACAAGCTTTTTATAAACAATTAGAAATGCCTTTAAGAAAAGCCTATGCGCACACTAGCAAAATGATGACAGTTAATATGATGGCAATGGATGCCAAAGAGGGTATTTCGGCCTTTTTAGAAAAAAGACAACCAAATTGGAAACATAAATAATAATGAAGAACAAAAAAAATATACTCATTATTTTATTTGTTATTTTTGGAATGTACTTTGTATTAAATTTTAAAGATCATAATTTAAAAAGAGCAGTGGATGCTTGTATTGCAGGAAGTCAAAAATTATCTGAGACTAAAATTACTGATTTGGAAGAAGCAAGAAAATTCTGCGAGGAACAAATTAAAAAAGAAAACAAATAACAAAATGAGCGACATAAAGAGAATTTTAGAAAATTCTAAGTCTATAGCAATGATTGGTGTCAGTAATGATTTAAAAAAACCCTCAACTATTGTAATGAAATATATGCAAGAGTATGGTTATAAAGTTTATCCAGTTAATCCATCAGCTAAGGGTAAAAAAATTTTAGGTGAAGAAGTGTATGCTTCGATAACAGAGATTAAAGATCCTATAGACATTGTAGATGTTTTTAGACCTTCTAAAGAAGCCTTTGGCATAGCTGAAGATACAGTGAAAATTGGTGCTAAGGTATTATGGCTACAACTTGGAATAAGAGACGAAAATGCTAAGTCACTTGTAGAAAAAAATAATATAGAATACGTAGAAAACAAATGTACTAAAATGGAATATCAAAAATTTTTTTTAAAAGTCAGACAGGCTTTTCCTGTTTTGAGTAATTAATTTTATGAACATAGTAAATTTTACACCAATTCCTGCCTTTACTGGCGGATTGATAATTGGATTAGCAGTAGTGGTATTTTTTTTACTGAACGGTCGTTTAGTAGGAATAAGTGGTATCGCAAGTAATGCGTTAACAGAAAAAGAAAATAAATTTGATAATTTATTATTCTTATTGGGATTAATTATTGCACCATTTATTTATTCCTTATTTTCTAATGGAGGAATTAACATTAGTATTTCTAATTCTTATGTCTTGATGATAGCAGCGGGTTTGTTGGTTGGAATCGGAACACGGATCAGTGGTGGCTGTACAAGTGGCCACGGTATAAGTGGTATTGGAAGATTTTCTTTAAGATCAATTATTGCAACAATTACATTTATGATTGTTGGAATATTAACTGTATTTATAAAAAATTTATTATGAACAAATTAGCTTCCCTTCTTTCAGGTATAATATTTGGTATTGGTTTAGTGATATCTGAAATGGTTAATCCAGCAAAAGTATTAGGCTTTTTAGATTTATTTGGAAATTGGGATCCCTCTCTTGCATTTGTGATGATGGGAGCTTTGGTTATTTCATCTCCTTTGTTTCATATAATTAAGAAAAAAGAAAAACCACTACTTGCAGAGAAATTTAATTATTCAAATAACAAAACTATTAATAATCAATTAATATTAGGTTCAGCTTTATTTGGTGCTGGATGGGGATTAGGTGGATTATGTCCTGGTCCAGCTATAACTTCTGTTGCTTTATTAAATATTTACTCAATAACTTTTGTTGTTTCAATGTTAGTTGGTTTTTATTTTGTGAAAACTTTGAATTTAAATAAAGTTAAGTAACTATAAAACTTAAATTAACCGTGATCATCAATTCTTTATTTGTTTATGGTTCATTACAACCTGGTGAATCAAATGAAAATTATTTAAAACATTTGGAAGGTACTTGGAAACAGGGATTTGTTTTAGGCAATTTATTTAAAAAAGGATGGGGAAATAAAATTGGTTTTCCTGTGATTCAATTGAATAAATCAGGAGAAAAAGTTAGTGGCTGGTTACTTGAATCAGATAATCTTCAAAATAATTTAAAAATGTTGGATGATTTTGAAGGAAAAGAATACAGAAGATCTACAACCAACGTTTATTTGAATGATGGATCTATACAATTAGCTTATATTTATGAATTAAATGAATAAAATTTTAAAATTTTTAGACAGCACTTTTTTAGATTTGGGTCGACAATTTAAATGGACTTATTTGCCTCCTTTGATGGTTTATGTTGCAGCTGGTATTTCTGGATTAACTGGAATAGTTGGAACTTTTTTTGTTAAAGACTACTTAAATTTATCTGCAGCATTTTTAGCTGGACTTGGGTTTTGGGCTGGAATTCCATGGGCTTTAAAAATGCCTTTAGGACATTTGGTAGATCTTATATGGGATAGAAAAAATTATATGGTTTACTTAGGCGCCTCTTTAATCGCTTTAAGTTTGCTGATTATGTATGGACTTATAATTCATACAGAAGACATGTCTGAAATTTTCTCAGTTGAGACTTGGTTTGTGATTAGCGTAATCTTAGCACCTGTTGGTTATGTAATTCAAGATGTTGTTGCTGATGCTATGACTGTTGAAGCTGTCCCACTAACTGATGAGAGTGGAAATGATTACAGTAAAGATCAAGTTAAAATTATGCATACAACAATGCAAACCCTTGGTCGTTTTGCAATTATTGGAGGCACTGTTTTAGTTGCGTTGGTGAATGTAATTTTATTTAGAGATGTAGAAAGCCTAGAACAGGCTGCTAAAATTGCTCTCTATGGTAAAATTTATTTATATGCTTTAGTTATTCCAGTTGTTTCAATCTTAGGGGTATTTTTAGCAAAATATTTAAGGAATAAGAAAATTCAAAATTTAAAATCTAAAGGACTTGAATTTAAAGAAGAAAGAGGAACTGAGAAAACTAAAATTAATTGGTGGATCCTAGGAGGAAGCTTAATTTTTGTTATTTTCACTTTATCTATTGGATCCTTCAAAGTTCCCTTTGCACAAGAAATTGTTTTCATTGGCTCAGTTATCATAATTTTATTTTTGATGTTTAAGCTCATCAAAGAGTTGCCAGAAAATTTAAGGTTAACAATTGTTGGTACTGCAGTAATTATATTTATATTTAGAGCAATGCCAGGGCCTGGTCCTGGTCTAACGTGGTTTGAAATTGATGAACTTGGTTTTAATGAACAATTTTTTTCAATTTTGTCTTTACTAGCATCAATTTTAACATTGGCTGGAATTGTTTTATTGAGACCTTTTATGGCCAATAACTCAATTGCAAAAATTATTGTTGTATTAAGTATAGCTGGTGCAATTTTATTTTTACCAAGTGTTGGAATGTATTATGGATTTCATAATTGGACCGCTTCAATAACTGGGGGTGTGGTTGATGCTAAATTTATAGCAATACTAAATACAGCTTTAGAGTCTCCATTAGGTCAGGTATCAATGATACCTTTATTAGCTTGGATTGCTAAAAATGCCCCTTCACATCTTAAAGCAACTTTTTTTGCAGTTTTTGCTTCTTTTACAAATTTAGCTCTTTCAGCAAGTGCTTTAGGGACAAAATATTTAAATCAAATTTTTACAGTTACTAGAGAAGTAAAAGATAAAGTTTCAGGAGAAATTCAAACTACTGCTGATTATTCAGAGCTTGGGATATTGTTAATTGTTGTAACTTTACTTACACTTATTTTGCCTATTTTATTTGTCTATATAATTAACAATAGTAAGTATAAAACCTCAGAATAAAAAATAATTTTATAGTTTTTTTGGTTTTTTTTGTTAATTAAAAATTATGAAAAAAATTTTCCTAGTTTACGGTCATTATAATGAAAGTTCATTTAACGCAGCAATTAAAAATGAATTTATCAAACACTCTGAAATAAAAGGTAACAAAGTAGACGTTGTAGATTTATACAAAGAAAAATTTGATCCTGTATTTGCTGGAGAAGACCCAAGTGCTGAAGTCCTAGATCATCGTAAGAGAATAGAAGAGTGTGATACAATTGTATTAGTTGCGCCAATATGGAATTTTAGAATGCCAGCAATTGTTGAAGGATGGATTGATAAAGTGTTGGCACCACCATGGGCATTTAGATTTAAGCAACTAGTTGGAAACTATGGTTATCCAATTGGTAATTTAAGAAAAAAGAAAGCGGTAATTTTTTGCACATATGGTTCACCAAGACTAGCTATCACTACATTTTTTTTAAATTTACCGATTAGAAGACTTAAAAGAGGGGTATTTCATATGTGTGGCATATATAACATTACCTATCGAAGATATTTTGCAGTACCTTTTGTAAGCGACTCAAAAAGACAAGAGTTCTTAGAAGATGTTAGAAAAACTGCGAATAATATTTAGCACTTTATTAATTTTATTATTAACTACTGTTTATTCATATTCAGAGTTGATAAACCCAAGCAAAAATATTACTCCAAAAGAAGTTGTTGAAATTCAACTTAATGGTCTCAAACAAAATGATTTGGAATATAAAGATAGAGGGATAGAGCAAACCTGGAACTTTGCTCACCCTAATAATAAAAGAGTAACAGGTCCCCTAGGTAATTTTAAGCGAATGATCAAAGGAGCCTCTTATAAAATGATGATTAATCATCTAAGCCACACTATTACAGAGCTTGGCAGTAGTGACAAATGGGCCCAATTTGAGGTTATCATTTTAGATAGGGACAAAATTTATCACAAGTTCAATTGGCAGGTTGAAAAATATACAGACGAAGGAGTTTTAAAAGATTGTTGGTTGACCACAATGGTCTCAAGTCCAATTCCACTCGGCAGCTCAATTTGATTATCCACAGATACATTTTTGTTTCGTTACTAATAAAAATTTAGTAGGAATCACGAAATGAAAACAAAAACTAAAGTCGTAGTAGTTGGTGGCGGAGTAGTAGGTGTCAGTGCTCTTTATCATTTAGCAAAAAAAGGTTGGTCTGATGTAGTCCTTGTTGAGAGAAAAGAATTAACCTCAGGTTCAACTTGGCATGCCGCAGGTTTGTTGCCGTTGTTTAATATGAGTTACTCTGTAGGTCAGCTACATAAGTATGCGGTAAATCTTTATAAAACTTTAGAAGAAGAAACTGGAAAAAATGTTGGCTTTAGTGTTGTTTCAAATATTCGTTTAGCAAGTACAAAAGATAGAATGGATGAGTACCATCAGTACGCAGGTGTTGCTCGAACAATTGGGGTAGATGTAAAATTTTTAACTCCACAACAAGTAAAAGAAATTTGGCCTCTATGTCATACAGATGATTTAGTTGGAGCAATTCAACACCCAGAAGATGGATACATTCAACCAGCAGATTTAACACAAGCTTTAGCTACTGGTGCAAGAAATAGGGGAGCAGAGATTTATAGAAACACAACTGTTCTATCAATGAGACAAACAAAAGATGGATGGATTGTTGAAACAGATAAAGGATCAATAGAGTGTGAACATGTAATCTCTTGTTCTGGAAATTTTGCAAGACAAACTGGTGAAATGGTTGGATTAGATATTCCAGTTATCCCTGTTGAACATCAATATATCGTGACTGAACCTCATCCTTTAATTCAACAAAGAAAAAAAGACGGTTTACCAGAAATGGGAGTTTTAAGAGATAGCGATAGTAGATGGTATATGAGAGAAGAAGCGGGTGGATTAATTTTAGGACCTTATGAAGATGGTGCACCAGCATGTTATGTAGAAGGACCATCAAAGAATTCTGAATACGAATTATTTCAAGAAGATTTAGATAGATTAGCTCCACATATTGAAGGAGCAATACATAGAGTTCCAGCTTTTGGAGAAGTTGGAGTTAAGAAAGTTTATAATGGAGCAATTTGTTATACACCTGATGGAAATCCAATTGTTGGACCTGCTTGGGGATTAAAAAATTTTTGGATTAATGAAGGTCATAGTTTCGGAATAACTGCAGCTGGTGGTGCAGGTTGGCAACTTGCTGAATGGATTGTAGATGGTGAACCAACAATTGATATGTTGGGAGTTGAACCAAGACGATATGGAAACTATGCAACAAAATCTTATTTGAAAGCTAAAAATGAAGAGGCTTATAGTCATGTATTTATAGTTCACTATCCAGACGAAGAAAGACCTGCAGCAAGACCCTTAAGAACAGCTCCATGTTACGAAAGAATGAAAAATTTAGGAGCAGTTTTTGGACAAAAATTTGGATGGGAAAGACCTAACTTTTTTGCAACAGATGGAATGGAACAAAAGGATGATTGGTCGTTTAGAAGATCAAGATGGTTTGATGCAATTAAAAAGGAATGTCAAAACGTAAAAGAAAATGTTGGTCTTTTAGATATGACTGCTTTTGCAAAATGCAGAATAAGAGGACCTAAAGCAGAGGAATTTTTAGATTATTTAGTTGCAAACAAACTTCCAAAAAAAATTGGAAGAATAAATCTATGCCACGCATTAAATACCAAAGGTGGTGTGCATTCAGAATTTACAATTATGAAAGAAGCTGAAAATAGTTATTACTTAGTATCAGCCGGAGCAAATTTAAGATTAGATCATGATTGGATTCAAAAATGGATGCCAGATGATGGATCTGTAATTTTTGAAGATTTAACAAATAGCACAGGTGTATTGGTAGTTGCTGGCCCTAAAGCAAGACAACTAATGCAAAAAGTTTCAACAGATGAATTTTCTAATGAAAACTTTAAATGGCTTACAGCAAAAAATGTAAATGTAGGATATGCACCAGTTAATGCCATGAGAGTAAATTTTGTTGGTGAACTTGGATGGGAACTTCATCATCCAATCGAGTATCAAAATCATATTTTTGATAAATTAATGGAAGCTGGTAAAGATTTAGGAATTAAACCATTCGGCATCAGAGCAATGAATAGTTTAAGAGTTGAAAAATCTTACAAACTAGTAGGAACAGAATTGTCGATTGAATATTCTCCATACGAATCTGGACTAGATAGATTTATTCATCCAAATAAAGGAAACTTTATTGGTTTAGAGGCACTTAATAAATGGAGAGAAAAAGGTTTTGATAACAAATTAGTAACTTTAGAAGTTCACAATACTAAAGATGCAGATGTTCTAGGAAATAATCCTATATTTAAAGACGGTAAAGTTGTTGGAAGAGCAACAGGCGGCGAGTTTGGATTTAGATTAGATAAATCAATTGCTCTTGCAATGGTAAAACCTGATTGTTCTAATGTGGGCGACAAATTACAAGTTGATATATTGGGTGAAATGTATGACGCTACCGTTTTAGATGAAAGTCCATACGATTCAGAAAATAATTTGTTGAGAGCTTAATGAAAATCTTAGTAGCAGTAAAAAGAGTTATTGATTACAACGTTCAAATCAGAGTCAAAGAGGATGGCACTGGTGTAGTTACAGACAATGTAAAAATGTCAACCAATCCACCAGATGATAATGCAATCGAAGAGGCAGTAAAAATTAAAGAAGCAGGAAAGGCAACTGAAGTAGTTGCAATAACTGTAGGTGAAGAAAAAGCTCAAGAAACTGTTAGAAAGGCTTTAGCAGTTGGAGCAGATAGAGGAATTCATGTTAAAGCAGATGGAATACTAGAGCCATTAGCTGTTTCAAAAATTTTACAAAAGATTGTTGAAAAAGAAAATCCAGATTTAGTTTTTATGGGAAAACAAGCAATTGATGATGATTGTAATCAAACAGGTCAAATGTTGAGTGCATTATTAAATTGGCCACAAGCAACTTTTGCATCAAAGATTGATGTAAAAGATAATAAGCTAGAAGTTACTAGAGAAATAGATGAGGGACTTGAAACAATTGAAATAAATGTTCCTGCTATTGTAACTTGCGATTTAAGATTAAATGAACCAAGATACGCTTCTCTTCCAAACATTATGAAGGCAAAGAAAAAACCAATTGAAGAAATTTCTGCATCTGATCTAGGTGTTGATACTTCTCCAAGATTAGAGCAAATTAAAGTAGAAGAGCCACCAAAAAGAAAAGCGGGAATTAAAGTGGCTAATGTAGTAGAATTAGTTCAAAAATTAAAAAATGAGGCAAAGGTAATATAATGGCAGTTTTACTTATAGCAGAACATAATAACAATGAGTTAAGACCATTTACATTAAATGCAGCTACAGCTGCTTCACAAATTGATAGTGAAGTTCACGCAGTTATAATTGGAAATAATAGTGCAGAAGCATCAAAGCAGCTATCTGAACTTCCAGTAATTAAAAAAGTGTTAAGTATTGAAGCTCCACACTATGAAAATTTCACTGCAGAAAATTTTGCTCCAGTTGTGGTTAAACTAGCAGAAAATTATTCTCATATTATTTGTTCAGCAAATACATTCGGTAAAAATTTAATGCCAAGGATTGCAGCTCATCTTGATACTTCACAAGTTAGTGACATTATAAAAGTAATATCATCTGATACTTTTGTTAGACCAATTTATGCTGGAAATGCTTTTGCAACAGTTAAAAGTAATGATGCAAAAAAATGTGTAACTATTAGACCAACTTCATTTGAACCTTGTGAAAGCTCAGGAGGCTCAGCACCAATTGAGAAAATTGATGCTGGTGAAGAATTTCCAAATACAAAATTTGTAAAAAGAGAAGAAATTAAATCTGATAGACCTGAACTTGGTACAGCTAGAATTGTTGTGTCAGGGGGAAGAGGAATGCAAAGTGGAGATAACTTTAAATTAATTACAGAAATTGCTGATAAGCTTGGGGCAGCTATTGGAGCATCAAGAGCTGCAGTTGATGCAGGTTATATAAGTAATGATCATCAAGTTGGACAAACTGGAAAAGTTGTTGTGCCAGATTTATATATAGCTGTTGGAATATCAGGAGCAATTCAGCATTTAGCGGGTATGAAAGAAAGTAAAGTTATAGTTGCAATTAATAAAGATGGTGAGGCCCCAATTTTTAGCGTTGCTGATTATGGTCTTGAAGCAGATCTCTTTGAAGCTTTGCCTCAGTTCATGGAAGAGCTGAACAAATTAAACACTATACAAAAATAATCCTTACAGTTAAAAATTAGATTATGTCTAGAGAATCTATGGAATATGATGTTGTAATCATTGGTGGTGGCCCATCAGGATTAGCGACTGCAATTAAATTAAAACAATTAGACGCAAATTTGAATGTTTGTTTGCTTGAAAAAGCATCAGAGATAGGAGCGCATATTTTGAGCGGGAATGTTTTTGAAACAAGAGCGCTAGATGAGTTATTACCTAATTGGAGAGAACTTAACTCGCCAATTAAAACAAAAGTAACAAAAGAAAAATTTTTATTTTTAGGAAAAACAAAATCTTTAAGTTGGCCAACTTGGCTTTTGCCAGCAGTTCAACAAAATCATAAAAATTATATTATTAGTCTAGCTAACTTATGTAGATGGTTAGCTGAACAAGCAGAAGCTTTGGGTGTAGAAATTTTTCCAGGTTTTCCAGCAAGTGAAATTTTATATAATGATGACGGCTCTGTTAAAGGAGTAGTTACCCAAGATATGGGTATAGATAAAGAGGGTAACAAAAAAGATAGTTTTGAACCAGGGATTGAGCTTTTAGGAAAAGTAACAGTATTTGCCGAAGGTTGCAGAGGTCATCTAGGAAAACAATTAATTCAAAAATTTGAACTGAGTAAAGGAAAAGATCCCCAGCAATATGGAATTGGTTTTAAGGAAATTTGGGAAATAGAAGAAAAAAATCATGAAGAAGGACTAGTAATGCATACAGCTGGATGGCCACTTGATAACAATACTTACGGTGGAAGCTTTATGTATCACGCTGAAAATAAACAAGTGTTTTTAGGCTATGTAATAGGATTAGATTACAAAAATCCACATTTATCTCCATATGATGAGTTTCAAAGATTTAAAACTCATCCAGCAATTAAAAAAATAATAGATGGAGGAAAAAGAATTTCATATGGCGCAAGAGCATTAATCGAGGGAGGATTTCAAAGTTTACCTAAAATGTTTATGCCAGGTGCATTATTAGTAGGATGTGATGCCGGTACATTAAATATGCCTAAAATTAAAGGCTCTCATACCGCAATGAAAAGTGGAATGATAGCAGCTGAAACTATTAATGAACACTTAAAAGAAAATAAAGATTTATCTAATTATGAAGATAAATTTAAAAAAAGTTGGTTATATAAAGAATTATTTGAGGCTCGAAATGTAAAACCTAGTTTTAGTTGGGGGCTAATTTTGGGGATTATCTTTACAGGTATTGATCAAATTTTGTTCAGAGGAAAGCTTCCGTTCACTCTTAAACATAAACATGCAGATCATGAAACATTAAAACCTGCAAGTCAAATGCCCAAAATTGATTATCCAAAGTACGATAATGTAATAACTTTTGATAAAACTAGTTCAGTTTATCTTACAGGAACTAACCATGCTGACAATCAACCTGTCCACTTACAACTTAAAGATCCTGATTTACCAATTAAATACACTTTAGAAAAATTTGATGAACCTGCACAAAGATATTGTCCTGCTGGAGTATACGAAGTGCAGAAAGAAAATGACGTTAATAAGTTTGTAATTAATTCGCAAAATTGTATTCACTGTAAAACTTGTGATATTAAAGAACCTTCTCAAAACATAACTTGGGTAACACCAGAAGGTAGCGGCGGACCAAGATATGGAAATATGTAAATTAAGACAAATCTATTGCAAATTTTTTTAACGTTTCGATAGGTAAATGTTTTAAAGTATTTTTATGAGTTCTTTTAAGAAATATTGGACATCCTTTACCAGCTTCAACTGCCCTTGCATACCAACTCGCACATACACACCAACCATCTCCATCTTTTAACCCAGGAAATCCAAATTCTGGATGTGGTGTAATCAAATCATTTCCTGCTTCTTTCAACCATTCTAAAAATTCAGTTGTAACTTTTGCACAAACAGTATGTACACCGCGGTCATTTTCATCTGTATTACAGCACCCATCTCTATACCAACCTGTCAAAGGATCATTAGAACACGCCTCTAAAATTTCTCCTAAAACATTTAATTGATTATTATTTTTATCTTCCATAAACATTAAATATATATTGATCTACATAGGAATTTAAATCATTAACTATTTTTTCTGGTATTTGCACTTTTAATATCGATGGTCCAAATGCTCTTATTTGCTTTAGTTTAATATCCATTATAAAAATAAAAAATTTATTTACCTATGCTACCGTAAATTTCATCATCAATTATTGCATTAAATGAAACAGATCTTCTTTCAGCGGACTCATTTTTGAATGGATAAACACTATGCATTAAATAATTTGGAAAAAAATAAAAATCCCCAACTTTTGGTTCAATGTTTAAAATAACTGGAGATAAAAACATTTTTGTACCATGAACTAATTGAAGATTACCATTAAAGTTTTTTTTATTTTTTTGAACTGTATCTCCATAGTTATCTGGAACTTTTAGATAACCAACTCCAGAAATATGTCCTGAATGAGAATGAAGCGGATTGTATTCATTTTCATACTGTCTTACAATCCAACTGTCGATTATTTCAAATTTATTTATCTCTTTATTAATTGTTTGCTTAATCCAATCTTTTGCACTTGTATTTAAAAAATTTTTTAATCCTGAACTTAAAATAAAATTTTTTTCTAACTTAAATTCTTGACTAACATTACCAACTAACTTATTTCCATGATCTTGATTTGACATTTGTTTTTCATTTTGAGTGAGTTTATCAAGATAATCGTTTAATTGATTTATTAAATCTTCAGGAATTGTAACCTTTGCTATAGTAGGTCCAAAAGGTCTAATTACTTTCATAATTTAAATCATTATCTATTTTTTTAGATATTTGCATTTTTAAAATTGAAGTCCTGCAAATCCTTGTTTCATGAAGTATGGTTTGCATAAATTTTATTAATTTTAGATGCTATCACTATAAACGTTATAAATATTTTCATCAATTAAAGCATTAAATGAAATTGATCTTCTTTCTTCGTTAGTACCTCTGAAAGGATAAACTGTATGCATTAAGTAATTTGGAAAAACGTAAAAGTATCCTAACTTAGGGTTTATTTGGAACATTGAGTGTGATAAAAATTGTCGACTACCGTGAATTAAATTTAAAGTTCCACCAGAAAATTTTTTATCTCCTTTATCTTGTACAAAATTTCCAAAAGTACTTGGAAGCTTTAAAAAGCCAGCACCTGAAATATGTCCACCATGCCAATGAGCAGGATTAAACTCATTTTGAAATTGTCTGACTACCCATGAGCTAATTAAATTAAATTTAGTAATTTTTTTATTAGTTGAATTAAGTATATAATTGTAGGAACATTCGCCTAAAAAATCTATCCATCCAACTTCTTTAGCAAATTGTGGTTCTAATTTAAATTCTTGAGTTACGTCACCAGCTAAATTTTTTCCATAGTTTTGTTTTTTCTTCTTTTCTTCATCTAGAATTAGATGGTCTATATATTTGTTTATTCCATTTATAATTTTTTCTGGAATTTTTGTTTCTAATATCTGTGGCCCAAATGGCTTGTAAATTTTCATCTCCATTCTAATTACTCGTATATAATATATTTAAATACACTTAAATTTTTGTCGGATTTGGTTGTCCTTTATAAACTTCTTCAGGATCAAATTTTTTTTCTTTTTCAAGAAATTCCATTTCTACTTTACGTCCATTATCAATTGGTCCCATAGGAATTGATCTGTAAAAGCAAGATCTGTATCCAACATGGCAACTAGCGCCGTCTCCTATATCAACTGTTAGCCAAATTGAGTCTTGATCATCATCAATTCTGATCTCAGTCACTTTTTGAGTAAAACCACTTGTTTTACCTTTGTGCCAGATTGCTTTTCTAGATCTACTAAAGTAGTGAGCTTCTTTGGTTTCAATTGTTTTTTTTAATGCTTCAACATTCATATAGCCGTGCATTAAAATGTCTTTTGTTTTTGAACACATTGTAATGACAGGTATTAAGCCATCATTATCAAATTTTGGAGAAAGAAGATTTCCTTCCTCGATATCGTAGATATTTTCTCTTTTTTTGAACATAGAATGTTATTATGTAGCACATATCTAGATATAATAAATATTTTAAAATTAGGTAATTACTGTATAAAAAGGCTCAATGAAATTAGTAAAAGACACTGACAACAAGTTAAATGAAAATAAGCAAGTTTCAGACAAAGATGCTGAAGAAGCTTTTAAAACAATTTTAACATGGATGGGAGAAGACCCAAATAGAGAAGGTTTATTAGAAACTCCAAAAAGAGTTGTTAAAGCATTTAAAGAATATTTTAAAGGTTACAAAGAAGATCCAAATAAAATTTTGGATAAAACTTTTGGTGATGTAGAGGGATATGATGACATGGTTGTCCAAAAAAATATTTCTGTTCAAAGTCATTGCGAACATCACATGGCACCAATTATTGGAAAAGCTCATGTTGCTTATATTCCAAAAGAAAGAGTTGTAGGTTTAAGTAAACTCGCAAGGGTAGTTGAAGTATTTTCTAAAAGACTTCAAACTCAAGAAAGACTTACAATGCAAATTGCAAATACTTTAATGGAATCATTAGATGCAAAAGGTGTTGCAGTAACAATTGATTCAACTCATCAGTGTATGACTATGAGAGGAATTAAAAAAGAACAAGCAACTACGGTAACAAATTATTATTTAGGTCAATTTAAAGAAGATTTAAGTTTTCAAAATAGATATTTACGATTTATTAGCACTACGCTAAAAGATTAAAGTGTCTGATCAATTCAAAGCAATAGTTCTTAATCAAGAAGGTGAAAATTTTTCTAGAGAAGTAAAATCTTTAGATAGAAGTTTTTTAAAACATGGGGATGTAACTGTTCAGGTAGAATATTCAGATTTAAATTTTAAAGATGGAATGATTTTAAAGAATGGTGGAAGACTAGTAAAAGAGTATCCGCACATACCAGGAATAGATTTTTCAGGAAAAGTAATTGAAAGTGAAAATTCAAAATTTAAATCAGGCGATGAAGTAATATTAACTGGTTTTAGAGTTGGAGAAGTATTTTTTGGTGGTTATTCTCAGATAGCAAAAGTTAATGCAGACTTCCTAGTAAAAAAACCTGATAACTTAAGTAGCAAGCAGGCAATGATTTTAGGCACTGCAGGCTTAACTTCATTAATGAGTGCTTTTGCAATTCAAGCAAGAGAAAGTATTTTGCTTGGAGAAAAAGTTAATGATGTTTTGGTAACAGGGGCGACTGGAGGAGTTGGCAGTGTTGCAATAATGGTTTTAACAAAATTAGGGTACAATGTAACTGCAGTATCTGGAAAAGATAGTAAGTCAGATTATTTAAAGTCTTTAGGTGCAAAAAATATTATAAATAGAGCTGAATTTAATAAAGACCCAAGACCAATAGATAAAGGTTTATGGGACGGAGTGGTAGACACTGTTGGAGGAAAAATTTTAGCAAACGCAATTGCACAAACAAAGCCTAATGGAATTATAGCTGTATGTGGAAATGCTAACAGTAATGAACTTAACACCAATTTACTTCCTTTTATGTTACGAGGTATTAAGGTTTGGGGAATGGATTCTGCAAATTGCAGTATAAAAAGAAGAGAATTTATGTGGGGTGAAGCATCAAAATTAATTGATTTTGAATTGCTTGAAAAATCAGTTTTAACAGTAGGTCTAGAGGAGCTAATTGAAACTTATCCAAAAATTTTAAAAGGTGAAATTTCTGGAAGAGTATTGGTGGATGTAAATAAATAATGGATTGGGATAAATTAAAAATTTTTCATGCAGTTGCAGAAGCTGGAAGTTTTACAAATGCTACTGTAAATTTAAACCTTAGCCAATCTGCAATCAGTAGACAGATACAGTCCCTTGAGCAAGATTTGAAAGTGCAACTCTTTGAAAGACATGCAAGAGGATTAACTCTTACAGAAAACGGTGAATATGTTTTTAAAACTGCACATGAAGTAATAAGTAAGTTAAAAGAAGTTGAAACATCTTTAGGTGATCAAAAAAATAAACCAACAGGAAAATTAACCATAACAACGGTAAGAAGTTTTGGTACTCACTGGTTAACACCTAGAATTCAAGAATTTATGAGACTTAACCCAGAGATTGAGATTGAATTAGTCTTTGATGATAAAGAATTAGATTTAAGTACAAGACAGGCTGATATTGGAATTTTCATGAGAAGACCAAAACAACTTAATTATATTCAAAAAAAGCTAGTTGATATTAAATATTATATTTATGGATCAAATAAGTACTTAGAAAAAAATGGAATGCCAAAGACAATAAATGATCTAAGTAAACATAAATTTATTTCATTTGGAAAAGGAGCACCTTCTCCAGTTTATAATCCAGATTGGGCATTAAAAATTGGAATGCATGACGGTAAAAAAAGAAAATCAATCATGAAGGTAAATAGTGTAATGGGGCTCTTGTTAGCTGTAGAGTCTGGGGTAGGATTGGCGGCACTTCCTGAATATTTAGTGATAAATTCAAACAACGTAATTAAAGTACTTCCTAAAGTAGAAGGGCCTATAACAGAAGCGCACTTTGTTTACCCTCAGTCATTAAAAAATACTGCTAGAGTTCAAGCATTTAGAAATTTCTTATTTAGCAAAATCGGCGATTGGAAATAAAAATTTCCTACATTTAACAATAATAAAAAAAGTATTGAAATATGTGTCAATATATGCGATTGATAATCATTCGCATTGATAATAATTCTCATTCGCAAATAAACTAGGGTAAAGAAAAGGATATAAATGAAAAAAATAACATTATTAGGATTAATTTTATTTTTCTTTGCCAAAATGAGTATAGCAGGTGAAGTAAATGTTTTTAGTGCAAGACATTACGACTCTGACATTCAGTTGTATGAAAAGTTTACGAACAAAACGGGTATAAAAGTTAACGTAGTTTCAGGTAAAGACAAAGCGTTGCAAAAAAGAATTACTGAAGAAGGAAAAGACTCTAAAGCTGATTTATATATTACAGCAGATGCTGGAAGACTAGGTGCGTTTGACGAAAAAGGTATGTTTCAGAACTCTATGTCAGTGCAGATTGAAGCTTTAGTGCCAGCAAACTTTAGATCTGACAATTGGACAGGTATCGCTAAAAGAGCAAGAATAATTTACTACTCACCAGAAAGAGTAAGTTCAGAAGATTTAAAAGGGATAACTTATGAAAGTTTGTCAGATTCAAAATGGAAAGGGAAAATTTTAATTAGAAAATCTAATAATATTTACAATCAATCTCTTGTTGCATCATTAATTAAAAATAATGGTAAAGAACAGACTTTAGAATGGGCAAAAAAATTAGTTTCGAATTTTGCAAGAAATCCTAAAGGAAATGATAGAGCTCAAATTTTAGCTGTTGCTGCTGGTGAAGCTGATTTAGCTATAGCAAACACTTACTACTATGCTTTGATGTTATCTGGTCAAAAAGGAGAAGATCAAAAAGAAGCTGCTCAAAAGGTATTACCTTATTTTCCAAATCAAAACAATAGAGGGACACATATGAATATAAGTGGTGGAGGTATTTTAAAAAATTCTCCTAATCCTGAAAATGCAAAAAAATTACTAGAATTTCTTTTAACAGAAGAAGCACAACAACACATAGTAAACAATACATTTGAATACCCAATGATAGAAGGTGTTGAACCACACCCTCTTATAAAAAAAATGGGTGAAAATTTTAAACAGGATTTAAAAACAAAAGTTGAAGACTATAAAAAAAATCAGGCTGATGCATTGGAGGTAATGTTGATGTCTGGTTGGAAATAAAAGAGGTTAACACTAAGTACTTTTGGTATAAAGTTTATTACCCTACTTTATATCATTAGTACTTTGTTAAAAATGGATAATAAAATTAATATTTGGTTTTTGAGCTCTTTGCTCATTTCTATTATAGTTGCGATACCAATTGTAACTGTATTTACTAGTTTTTTTGAACCAACAAGTGAGTATTTATCAATAGTTAAAAACACATTTTTGTTTGAATATATTTCTAATTCAATAATTCTTGTAATTGGAGTTTTAATTACAACTTTCGTAATTGGTGTGGGATCTGCTTATTTAGTTTCGTTTTATAAATTTCCTGGAGTTAATTTTTTTAAATGGGTGTTGATTTTATCTTTTGCAGTTCCAGCTTATATCTATGCATATTCATTAACCGCTTTTTTTGAAAATTATGGAACAGCTTTTTCAATTATGAAAAACTTATTCGGTGATAGAAATTATAATGCTGTTTTGCCTAAATTTGATGGAATGCTAGGAGCTATAATTTCAATTTCATTTTCATTATTCGGTTATGTTTATGTTTTAACAAGAACTTCATTTCATTATCAGTCTCAAAATTTGATAGAACTAGGTAAAAACCTTGGTTTTTCGACAAAAAAAACATTTTTTAACATTATTTTACCATCGGCAAGACCAGCAATTATTGCTGGACTATCTTTGGTTGCTATGGAAACTTTATCAGATTTTGGTGCAGTATCTTTTTTTGGAATATCGACTTTAACCACTGGAATTTATGATGCTTGGATATCTTTTGATGATTTGGCTTTAGCAAATAGAATATCTTTTTTTCTACTAATTTTTATATTTGGATTATTTTATTTAGAGAACTTATCCAGAAAAAAAGCACAGTACCATTCTCCTGCTAAAGGAAATTTTAAGACTAAAACTTTGAAACAATTAAGTGGTTATAAATCTTTAATGGCAATTATTTTTTGTTCATTTGTATTTTTTGCAAGCTTTATATTTCCAGTTTTGCAAATGCTTTACTGGACAATTAAATTTCCAAAACATTTTATAGATCTAAATATTATTGAATTATTATCAAACACATTGATTTTAGTTTTCTTATCAGGTTTTGTTTTAATATTTTTATCTTTTGTATCAAATTATGGAAATAGAATTAGTAAAAATAAGTTTTTAAATATTTTAACAACTTTTTCAATTACTGGTTATGCAGTACCAGGAATAATATTAGCTGTAGCTTTCATAACTTTTATTTCTTGGTTTGATGAAAATATATTTTATTTTTTTGATATAAAACAAATTTTTATTGGATCTATACTTGGTTTAGTAATTGTTTATTTTGTACGATTTTATTCTTTAGCTAATAATGGTATTAAATCTGGATATTTAAAAATTAATTATTCAATTGATGAAAGTGCATATCTATTAGGTTATTCAAAATTAAAAACTTTTTTAAATATTCATATTCCTTATCTTAAAAACTCAGTCTTATTGATTGCTATATTATTATCAATCGAAATAATCAAAGAATTACCGATTACATTAATCATGCGTCCTTTTAATTTTGAAACATTTGCCACGCAAGCTTATATATTTGCTTCACAAGATTTACTAGAAGCTGCTGCTGCACCTTCATTATTACTAATTATGATTGCAAGTATTTTTATTTTAATTACATCTAAGTATATGTTTAAAGATAAATAAAATGAGAAATAATTTTTTAGAAATTGAGAATGTTACTTTTGCTGCAAGCTCTAAAAATAAAGTAACCAATGTTTCATTTAATATTGAAAATGAAGGAGATATAGTTTGTTTGCTAGGTCCCTCTGGAATTGGAAAAACTACAATATTAAGAACAATAGCTGGCCTTGAAAAAATTCAGTCTGGTAAAATTATTTTAAAAAATAAAATTATTTCATCTAAAGAAAGCCATGTTGAGCCTGAGGATAGAAATATATCTTTGGCTTTTCAAGACAACTCTCTATTTCCTCATTACAATGTTTTGGAAAATATTAATTTTGGAGCTGAGAGAAATAAAAAAAAGAAGAAAGGTCTAAATTTTAAAGAAATAGTTAAATTTCTTCATTTAGAAAAAATCTTAGAAAAATATCCTCATGAAATTAGCTCTGGAGAAGCTCAAAGAGCCTCCTTAGCTAGATCTTTGTTATCAAATCCTGATTTGTTACTACTAGATGAACCTTTGTCGAATATAGATCAAAGTTTCAAAGAAGAAATACAGGTAAAGTTAAAGCAAATCTTAAAAGACTTAAAAATTACAACAATAATTGTTACTCACGACTCTTACGAAGCATTCTATCTAGGTAACAAATGTGGAATTATTTTAGACGGAGAACTTAAACAATTTGATGATCCTTATAATGTTTATCACTTCCCAAATTCTGTTGATGTAGTTAATTTTTTAAACAGAGGAATATTAATTCCAGCAAAAGTTACTGATGAAAATACTTTAGAAAATGATGACTTAGGTACAATCAAAGGTAATTTTACAAAACATTATCCAAAAGGATCTAAAGTACAGTTATTGTTACAGCCAGAAGATCTAGAACATGATGATAAAAGCAATTTAAAATTAGAAGTGGTTGATAGAAAGTTTAGGGGGACAAATTTTATATATACTCTAAAAACTAGTAGTGATTTATTAATTCCTGTTTTTGTTCATTCGCATCACGTCCACCAACATGAAATTGATGAAAAATTTGGAATTAAACGTCCGATAAATATTGATCACATAGTTTGTTTTTAATAGAACCCAAATAAATGCTTACAAAAAAACAATTATTTACTAGGGGTATGCTGGATATTTCTCCACATATGTTGTCTGTGATCCCATTTGGAATAATTTGTGGAGCTATCGGTGTTGAATTGGGATTTGACCCATTATTAGTTTATGCGATGTCTATTATTATTTTTGGTGGTGCATCACAAATTGTTTTTTTACAATTATTATCAGGTGGTGCATCTGGATTGGTAGCAGCAACATCTGTCGGTGTTATTAATTCAAGACATCTTTTATATGGAGCAGTTTTATCAGAGTACTTAGAAAAATTATCATTAATAAAAAAATTGTTAATCTCTTATATTATTGTCGACCAAGGTTTTGCAGAATCTAATAAATTTTTTAAAAAAAATAAATCAGAGCAGTACTTACATTATCATTTGATTGGTACAGGTTGCACGATGTGGGTTTGTTGGCAAATTGCTACATTGTCAGGAATCATTTTAGGTTCATTTGTTCCAGAGGAACTTGGATTAAAATTTGCAATACCACTTACTTTTATAGCTATTGTAATACAAGATTTAAAAAAACTTGATCACTTAATTGTAATGATTGTATGTGGATTGAGTTCGTTATTATTTTATGATGCTCCATTTAGATCTTATATAATTATTTCACCTATACTCGCTTTGTTTGTTGCGGCTTTAATATTGAGGTTAAAAAAATAAAATGACCTGGTTATCAATTATTGTTGCAGGAATATTAACTTACTTTACTAGAATGACGATGGTAGCTCTAGTAAGTCGAGACATGTTGGGAGATAAAATAAAAGCTGTGTTAGCTTATGTTCCATCAGCCGTGTTTCCAGCAATAATATTTCCAGGAATTTTTATAAATGACTACGGTCAGTTCATTGAAATGGATGACCCTAAAATATTTGCTGCAATTGTTGCTGTAATTGTTGGTTATTTTTCAAGAAATATAATCGCAACTATTTTGTCTGGTTTAATTTCTTACTGGTTTTTGATATTTATCTAAAATGATCTTTAGACAAATATTCGATAGTGTTTCTAGCACTTATACTTATTTAATTGCATCTGGAAGGGGACGTGAAGCTTTAATAATAGACCCAGTCTTAGAAAAAGTTGATCAGTATATTAATTTGTTAAATCAATTAGATTTAAAATTAGTAAAGGTGATAGATACCCATATTCACGCAGATCATATCTCTGGAATTGCTGAACTAAGAGATAAAACTAATTGTGTAACTGTTATGGGTAATAAAACTCCTGCCGATGTAGTTGCAATGAGAGTATCAGATGAAGAGATAATCAAAATAGATGGAATTGATCTACAAGCTTTATACACTCCTGGCCATACTTCTGAGAGCTTTAGTTTTTTGATGGGTGATAGAGTGTTTACAGGAGATACATTATTAATTAGAGGTACTGGTAGAACAGATTTTCAAAACGGAGATCCTAAAGACTCTTATAATTCAATATTTAACAAACTATTAAAACTACCTGATCAAACTCTAGTTTATCCAGCACATGATTATAAAGGAGAAATGTTAAGTACTATCATAGAAGAAAGACAATTTAATCCAAGATTACAGGTAAAATCAGTAGAAGAGTACGTGGATATTATGAATAATTTAAATTTACCAGATCCCAAAATGATGGATGTTGCAGTTCCAAGTAATCTTAAGTTGGGTATTGATTTAAACCGTCAAAAAGTAAACAATGGAATTGAGCCAGAGGAGTTTAACAAGATTAAAAAAGAGGAGAATACAGTTCTGATAGATTTAAGAGAGCAAAATGAAATAGATAAAGAAGGTAAATTAGATAACAGTAATATAGTCCCATTTCCTTCCATGCATGATTACATTGAAAAAAATAAAGATAGCTTAAAAAATAAAAAAATTCTTTTTTACTGTGCTCATGGACACAGATCTACTTTGGCAGTTCAAATTTCTAAATCATATAATTTTGGTAACTGCTTTCACTTAATTGGTGGGTTGGAAAAATGGAAAAAAAAAGGATTAGAAATTAAATAATGACAGCATCAACTTTTCATTGGTCTTGTAAACATACTTGGAGAAGAAGCGCAAAGAATACAGCCTGGTGTTTGTTAGGTTGTGCCATTGGAGATTTTGGAACAATTTTATTTTTTCAACTTACACAAATTTCGTTTCCAGTATTAGGAATAATGATACTAGCAATAATAAACGGTTTAATTACAAGTATAATATTAGAAACAATAATCCTAATGAGACAAGGTTTTGTATTTAATAATGCTTTGAAGACAGCTTCTGGAATGAGTTTGATTTCAATGATTAGTATGGAAGTAATGATGAATTTGACCGACTTTGTTTTAACAGGTGGTGCCATTTTAACTTGGTGGGTTATTCCAATTATGCTGATAGTAGGTTTTTTAACTCCATGGCCCTACAATTACTGGAGATTAAAAAAATACGGGATTAACTGTCATTAAATCTTAAATAAATCTTGTTTAAATAATAAAATAAAGACAAAGCTCTCAAAATCATAAATATCGTTAGTGATATCCATACCCCATGATTTGAAATGTAATTTGTAAGAACTAAAGAAATTAATAAATATAAAGAAACAGAAAAAAACATAGCATTTCTAATTTCTTTTGTTTGAGAGGCTCCAATAAAAATACCATCAAATTGATAACAAAAAGATGCAAAAAAAGGCAAGATAATCATCCAAATTGAATAATCTAAACTTAAAGATCTTATTAGATCAATATCAGACATCATATAAATCACATTCTTATGAATAAAATAATAAACAACAGAAATACCTAAGCCTGTAACTGAACTTAAAATAAAAGAATTTTTAACAATTGAACTGAATAAATTTTTATCTTTTTTACCCAATGAATAACCAATAATTCCTTCAGTTGAAAATGCGTAAGCGTCTAAAATGAATGCTGATAGAAAGACGAGATTAATTAATATCGCGTTAGCAGCTATATACTCTTCTCCAATTTTTGATCCAAGGTATGTGAACCACAAAAAAGAAAAAGTAAGTAATATAGTTCGAATAAAAATATTAAAATTAATATTAAAAATATTTTTTAATTTATTTAGATCAACAATTTCCCTTAATATAAAATTAATCTTTGTAAGCTTGTTTAAATAAAAAAAAGTATAAATTAAAAAAACAGTAGAGGTAATTATCCCAGAAAAAAGAGTTCCATAAGCAACACCTTTAATGTTTAAATTGTATTGAGTTACGAGAATTATACTCAATATAATATTTAATATTGAGAAAAATCCTACTGCAATACTTGAAATTTTAGTTTTTTGTAATCCAACAAAAAGACCTGTTATAATATAAAGAGTAAGTTCGCCTGGAGCTGAATAAATTCTAATTTTAAAATATTCCTCATAAAAAGAAGTAGTTTGTGAATTTAGATCAAATATTTGTAAACTTATCTTAAGAACTAAATTTTGAGCAAAAAATAAGACAATAGAAAGTATAATTACAAATAACAAATTTCTTAAAACAATATTAATAATTTCTTTATAATTTTCAGCTCCATTAGCTTGAGAAACCATACCGACTGTTCCCATTCTTAAAAATCCAAAGCTCCAAAAAATCATTGAAAATAAATTTGCAGCAACAGAGGTTGCAGATAAATAAGAAACATTACCTAAGTTACCCATTAAAGACGTATCAATAATTGCCACTAATGGAATCGCAAGGTTGGCAAAAAAAATTGGAATAGATAATTTTAAGATATATCCAATAGATGATTTTTCCATGTCTGATGATTAATTATTATAATATTTTTTTTAATAAATTTTCTTTAAAGAATAATTTATGAATTATTACGGCACTTACATGTAAAGCAACTAAACCAATAAGTACATAGTTTGATATTATATGAATGTTATAAAATTGATCAGCTAGTTCAAAATTGTCTTTTATTTTTATTTCTTTTAAAAAAATCACTAGAGGTTCACCGTTAAATAGTTTCTTTAAAATTCCTGAAATAGTTATTGATAGGACTGTGATGTATAAAAATAAGTGATTTAGTTTAGCAATAAACCTTTGCCCCATAAAAGTAGCAGGTCCTAACTTTGGAACAGGATTAATCAAATTATTAAGTAATCTAAAAATTATAACGTAAAATATTCCAAGACCAATCAATACATGAATGTTTTCAATAGTTATTCTTTCCTCACCAAAATCTAAACCAACTAAATAAAAGCCAAGAGGAATTTGAATTAAAAGCAAGATTGCACTTAACCAGTGCATTAACTTTGAAATCGGTCCATATTCTGTTAAGGTGTTCTTAACATGCATAACTTATTAAAACATACCAAGAAGATCTTTGGTACAATAATATTATCTTTAATTATGGTGTTTTCTGGCTCATTAGCTAATGCTGAGTTGTCAGTAGAAGATATTATTAAAAGTAGAAAAGCAATATTTAGTAAGAATTATAGTACCGCTAAGAGGGTACAATCTTTTTCTTCAAATGGAGATTTTGATGAAGCGATAGAACTAATGAAAGAAATGAGTGAAAATTACATTACTTTATTAGATCTATTTCCAGAAAATTCTAAAGAAGGATTTAAAACAGAAGCACTACCTATAATTTGGGAAGAAAAAGATGCTTTTAATTCATTAATGCAAAAATCTGCTGATGATATGATTAAACTCACTTCTATTATAGAAGATGCAGATGATATCAGAGGAACTCTAGGAAAATTAATGTGGGCGAATTGTAAGGCCTGTCATTCCAAATATAGAAAACCTCATTAATAAATTCATATACCCATTTTGGTTAATTAAAATTAATTTTGTTTAATTAATTTAAAATCTAAGTAGTTTCTTTTTTTATGGATAAAATTCAATCTCACGCCAAGCTAGTGATTGTTGGCGGTGGTATAATGGGAGTTAGTTTACTCTATCATCTTACAAAAGAAGGATGGAATGATGTTGTATTAATTGAAAAAAGTGAACTTACTTCAGGATCAACTTGGCATGCTGCAGGTCAATGTCCTCATATGTTAACGAGTTTAAATCTTGCAAAAATTCATCTTCATTCAACTAACCTTTATAAGTCACTAGAAAAAGAAACTGCGCAACCAACAGGATTTCATGAAACAGGAAGTTTAAGGTTAGCATATACCAAAGAGGATCTTGAGTGGTTTGATTACACTAAAGGAATTTTAGATATAGCTGGTTCTCCTTGCTCAATTATATCAACAGAGGAAATTCATCAATATCATCCCTTTATAAAGTTAGATGGAATTAAAGGTGCTTTTTTAACTCCAGAAGATGGCTATACAGATCCAACCAGCACAACAAATGCAATGGCTAAAGGTGCAAGAAATGGTGGAGCCAAAATTTATAGAAAAAATAGAGTAACTGATATTGAACAATTACCTTCAGGAGAGTGGAAAGTAATTACTGAAAAGGGTGATATTGTTTGTGAGCATGTTGTTAATGCTGCAGGAAGTTTTTGTCCAGAAGTAGCACAGATGGTTGGTTTAAAAAATGTTCCAAGTATAAATATGATCCATCAATACTTAGTTACAGAAGCACATACTGAAATAGAAAAATTAAGTAAAGAATTGCCAGTTGTGAGAGATCCAGACTCTTCTTCTTATCTAAGACAAGAGGGCAAAGGACTTTTAATTGGTCCTTATGAAAAAGATGTAGCAGCTTGGGCTTTAGATGGAATGGATTGGAAATTTGATATGGAGTTGTTAGATCCAGATCTTGATAGAATTGCAGAACACTTAGAAAAAGGAATGGATCGTATTCCACAGTTTAAAGATGTAGGTATTAAAAGAATTATATGTGGTCCTATTACACATACTCCTGATGATAATTTTTTAGCTGGTCCTGCACCTGGACTAAAAAACTTTTGGATGTTTTGTGCAGCAAGTATTGGAATTGCTCATGGAGGGGGAGCTGGAAAATACATGGCTCAGTGGATTGTGCATGGTGACTCAGAAATAAACATGATGGAATTTGAACCAAGAAGATACATGAGCTGGGTTGATAAAAATTATTCAGTTGAAAAATCAAAAGAGCAATATCGAAGAATGTATGTAACTCCAATGCCTAATGATGTTGTAGAGGTTGGAAGACCAATGAAAACAACGCCAATTTACCAAAAGTTGAAAGAAAAAGGTGCTGAATATTTTGATTTATATGGATGGGAAAAACCAGCTTGGTTTAATAAAGATAATACTAAAGAAGAATTAAGTTACAAAAGAAATAATTTATTTCCCATAATTCAAAAAGAATGTCTACATGTTCACAACAATGTAGGCTTGATAGATTTATCAACTTTTTCAAAATATGAAATTACTGGAGAAGATAGTTATAACTTTTTAGAAAGACTTTGTGTTAATAGAGTTCCAAAAAAAGATGGAAGTATTGTTTTAACTCATCTTTTAAATGATATTGGAAGAATTCAAACTGAACTAACTTTAACTAAATTAAAAGATAACCATTATTACGCATTATCAGGTGCAGTATCAGAAATTAGAGATTTGGATTGGCTAAATCAGAATAAAAAAAAAAACGAAAAAGTTGAAATTAAAAATATAACTTTAGACAAAGGTGTAATTGGTATTATAGGACCAAAATCAAGAATGGTTTTACAAAAATTAACAGATACAGATTTAGGAAATGAAAATTTCCCTTGGTTAAAAAGTAAGGAAATAAGTTTAGGTAACATTACTGTAGAAGCTTTAAGAGTAAACTATATGGGTGAACTAGGTTGGGAACTGCATCATGACTTTAATGACATGGAAAAACTATATGAGTTATTAAGTGAAGCTGGTAAGGAATTTGATATTATAGATTTTGGAGCTCATGCAATGAATTCTATGAGGATTGAGAAGGGATACAGAGGTTGGGGGTCAGAATTAACTCCAGAAATCAGCGTAGTTGAAGCAGGCTTGGAAAGGTTTTTTAATATTGAAAAAAAATCTGAATTTAAAGGATCCAAAATTGTATCGAATTTAATAAAAAATGGTCCAAAAATTAAATTAGTTTATATGGAAGTTGATGCTGTAGATGCAGATGCTCATGGAAATGAACCAATTTACTCTAATGGTAATTTAGTGGGTCTCACTACATCAGGGGCTTATGGGTATAGAGTAAACAAAAGTTTAGCCTTTGGATATGTCAAAACTGAATTTGCTAAAGTTGGAAATGAGTTTTTGATTAAAATCCAAGGAAAAGATGTTAAATCAAAAGTTATTGATGAACCTGCTTTTGATGTAAATAACGACAGGCTAAAGTCTTAAAATAAACAATGCTTCCAGTATCAGTAACAGATCATATAGAGGAATACGTTTCTCAAGAGATATATGTTCAGGTTGCAATAATTAAGGGTAAAGAAAAAATTTCTACAGATTCAGCAATCAAAAAATATTTTATTAGTAATCATTTTAAAGAATTAAGTTTAGGAAAACCTTATGATCATTTTATTGATGGTTTAAGAGACAAATGTTTAGGCAAATTAAAAAATTCTCCTATGAGAAACACAGAAACTGATGATGAAACAATTATAATGTTACAAAAAAAATTAAATGAATTAAGTGAAGTAGAATTAGAGGATACTTACTGGGAAATTGAAACTGGAGAATTTTTTTCAGGTGAACAAATTAAAGAGTTAGAAAAAGATCGAGATATGTTAATTACAAAATTAAACTCAACAGATGAAAACGAAGTTGTAAAAACAATTTTTAACTTTTGTGAAATTTATGAAAAGTTATGTGAAAAAAAATATCCTGAAGCACCACTTCCGCTAGAAATATTAAAGTCTAAAAATTAATTTTTTTAAGGGTTCGCTCTTTAGTTGATACCTAAAGAGCTCCCTTTTTATCGCCTCTTTGGCATTAAATCCAAACGGATTTTATAATTTTAAGTTTTTTTATATCTAACGATCTTCAGCTAAGTATCAGGTGGTAGCAATTTTAACATAAACCTCCTTCATATAAAAAGGTAATTATATCAAAATTATTTTCAATAAATTTATTTGCATTTAGTGCAAATATATAAGTTGAATACAACCTACTGCTTTAGTAGATTCCCGATATCTTATTTAACTTCCTTCAATTATTTTTTATTAATTAATTCACTAATAAAGTTTTCTCCATAACCATCATCAACAGCTTTTTGAAAATAATTTTTATTTAGTTCAGCAACTTTTTCAGCTTCAGGAAAATCTTTTAAAAGATCCTGAATGTAAGTTAAATCTTTAACAGAGTTACTTGCAGTAAATTTAAATCCTGTGTAATCACCTTTAAGTAAATTATCAAAAACTCTGTTCAGAGCCGCAGAGTTTCCAGATCCTAGTTTTGCAACATCAAATACTTTTTTTAGATCTAATCCTAATCCAGTAGCACATTTTGCTAAATGATTTACTAATGCTCCATTTCCTAAAGATAAAAAGTTATTTAAAAGTTTTGATTTTGCACCCATACCTACTGGACCAAAATGAAAATAATCCTTACAAAATATATTAAAATAAGGCTCTGCTATTTTAAAATTCTCATCTGACGCCCCAACTATACCACCCAAAACACCTTCTTCTGCTTGAACAGGTCCTCCCATTACTGGACATTCAACGTAGTTGATATTATTTGATTTAAAAATTGCCTCAGTTTCAATAGAGCCCGTTTTATTGTGAGTAGTAATATCAATTACAATTGTTTTATTGCTTAAGATATTTGATAATTTTTCTGAAATAGATTTCGCAATAGGTGTATTGGTAACACACATAAACAAAGCATCTAAATTTTTAGATGCAAAATCTTCAAAAGATTTAACTTCTTTAGCTCCCTCACTTACTATCTTTTCAATAGGTTTACGATTTTTGTTAGCAATTACAAAAAGATTATTTTTGTGCTTAATGATGTTTTTAGCAATTCCATAACCCATATAACCAACACCAATAAAACCAATATTTTTCATCAAACCTCCAATTTTAAGTTTTTTTACCTTCAGTTCTTATAAATAATAAACCAAATATTATTACA
Organism: Candidatus Pelagibacter sp. HIMB1493; assembly: GCF_052047995.1. Taxonomy (NCBI): domain Bacteria; kingdom Pseudomonadati; phylum Pseudomonadota; class Alphaproteobacteria; order Candidatus Pelagibacterales; family Candidatus Pelagibacteraceae; genus Candidatus Pelagibacter; species Candidatus Pelagibacter sp. HIMB1493. Next base: position 221,862 of record NZ_JBNAIP010000001.1, read on the forward strand.
CCCACAACACCCACAATCTTATTTATATCAAATGGTACACCAAAAATGAAAAAATTAAAAATTGTAGACCAAACTAATTGAGAATATTGAAAATTAGTTACAAAAGATAAATTTGATAATTGAATTGCATAAATAATTAAAGAGTGGCTTACAAAGCCTGCAAAACCAAGTAGCGCTAAGTATAACCAAAAAATATTATTACTTAATGGTTCCCATTTAAAAAAAATATAAATACTAAATATTATTGCTCCCAAAATAGAAGTATAAAATATTGCTGCAAATGGATCGTTATCACTTGATACTACTTTTGTAAAAAATTGGTAAAGCGCCCAACATATAGGTGGAACGATTGGAAAAATTAAATCTACACTAAATATTTTCATGCTAGGACTTAAAGAATAAACAATTGAACTAAAACTAAGGAGCATCAAAAGAATTCCTTTAAAAGTCAAAATATCTTTTAAAAAATAAGCAGAAAGTAAAGCAACGATTAATGGGGCTGTAAAGAAAACTACATAAATATCTACTAGGTCAAACTTTTGAAGAGAAAAAAACATAAACGTTGTGGCTGTCACCATTAATGTTGATCTAATTATTTGAACTTTGAAATTTTTTTTTAAGTTTACTTTTGGCTTAAAAATTAAAAAAAACACAATTAAAGATACTAGATGAAAAAAAAATCTTCCCCATATAGCCTGTGGAATAGGCATGACTGTACCTAGGTATTTTGCACTAGAATCCATACAAACAAACATAAAGAAACCACCTGCAGCTAATAAAATTACGTTTAATAAAGATGTTTGATTTTGCACTTTAGGAAATTTTTTACATTACAACGCCTACTTGCCAAGGATTAAACTCCTCGTCACCGTAGCCATTGATTTCGCTTTTTGATTTATTTCCTGATGCAGTATTTACTACTAATTCAAATATTTTTTGACCAACTTCCTCAACTTTTTCTTTTCCTTCAGCTATTGTTCCGCAATTAATATCCATATCTTCTGACATTCTTTCAAACATTGCTGAATTAGTTGAGAGCTTTAAACTTGGAACTGGCTTACATCCAAAACAAGATCCTCTTCCAGTTGTAAAACAAATTACATTTGCGCCTGATGCAACTTGCCCTGTAACAGATACTGGATCATATCCAGGTGAATCCATAAAATTGAAACCTTTATTTTTTAAAGGTTCAGCATAATTCAATACGTCTTGTAAAATTGAGTTTCCACCTTTAGCAACTGCTCCTAAAGATTTTTCTAAAATAGTTGTAAGTCCACCTTTTTTATTTCCTGGTGCGGGGTTATTATCCATAGAACTATTATTTATCGATGTATAATGTCTCCACCATTCAATTCTTTTAATTAATTTATCTGCAGTTTGTTGTGAATTAGCTCTATTAATTAATAAATGTTCTGCTCCATATATTTCAGGTGTTTCAGATAATATTGAGCTTCCACCTTTTTTAACTAAAATATCTGCAGCAACTCCCAATGCAGGATTTGCTGTAATTCCTGAATAACCATCAGATCCTCCACACTGTAAGGCTAAAGTTAAATGACTAACAGGCTGAGATGTTCTTTGAACATTATTTGCTTCAGATAATAGGTTTTTTATTTGAGATAATACTTTATCAACAATTTTTTTAGTTCCACCTTCATCTTGGATAGTTAAGAAGTGAATTCTATTGTGCTTTTTAAGAGACTCATCAAATAAACTTACCTGGGCACACTCACAACCTAAACCAATAACAAAAACATGAGAAAAATTTGGATGATTTTTAAAACCATCAATCGTTCTTTGAAAAATTTGCATTCCTTCACTTTCAGTATTCATCCCACATCCTGTTGAGTGAGTAATTGGCACAATTCCATCTATATTTGGATAATCTTTTAAAATTTCTGAATACTTTATTTTTTCAACAATCATTTTTGTAACTGTTGCAGAGCAATTAACGGTACTAACTATTCCAATATAATTTCTTGTAGCTACTTGGCCGTTATCTCTTAATATTCCATTGAAAAAAGTATCTGCTTTTTCGTCAACATTGTGTGATTTATCAGTTACTTTGAAATCTCTTTTAAATTCTCTAAATTCTAAATTATGAGAGTGAACATGCTCTCCTGGTTTAATATCATTTAAAGCAAATCCAATAATTTGATCATATTTGATAATAGGATCACCTTTTTTAATCTCTTTTAAACATACTTTGTGACCAAAAGGGATTGGATCCAACGTACTTATATTATGTCCTTCAATTTTTGTTTTTTCTGGTATGATAAATTGACTTACGCCAACATTGTCATTGCCATTTAAAACTATTAGATTATTCATAAATTTATTATATAACCAATAACTTAAACAAACCATTATATTAATTATGCCTAAAAAAAGAAAAAAGAGTTTCCGAAGTCAACAGTGGTTCAATAATCCAAAAAACCCTGACATGACGGCTTTATATTTAGAAAGGTACTTAAATTATGGTCTTACAAGAAAAGAATTGCAATCTGGAAATCCAATTATAGGTATTGCTCAATCAGGCAGTGATCTTTCTCCATGTAACAGACATTTTATGTCTTTGACTAAAAGAATTAAAGATGGGATCAGAAGAGCTGGAGGAATTCCTATGGAATTTCCAACTCATCCTATTCAAGAAACCGGAAAAAGACCAACAGCTATGTTGGATAGAAATTTATCTTATTTATCTTTGGTAGAAGTTTTGTATGGTTATCCAATAGATGGAGTTATTTTAACTACAGGATGTGATAAAACTACTCCTGCAGCCTTAATGGCAGCAGCCACAGTTAATATTCCTGCAATAGTTCTTTCAGGTGGTCCAATGTTAGATGGAGTTTACAAAGGAAAACTTGCTGGATCTGGATTAGTAGTTTGGGAAGCTAGAAAAATGTTAGCTAAGGGAGAAATTAAATACGAAGAATTTATGGATATGGTTGCATCTTCTGCACCAAGTGCTGGTCATTGCAATACTATGGGAACAGCATCTTCAATGAATTCAGTTGCAGAAGCTTTAGGCATGTCTCTACCCGGAGGAGCTGTAATTCCCGCACCTTACAGAGAAAGAGAACAGATTTCATATGAAACTGGAAAAAGAATTGTCGGAATGGTTCATGAAGATTTAACACCATCAAAAATTATGACACGTAAAGCATTTGAAAATGCAGTAGTGGTTGCAAGTGCAATAGGTGGATCAAGTAACTGCACAACACATTTAAGTGCAATAGCTAAACACATGGGAATTAAGTTTGATTTATCTGATTGGCAAAAATTAGGTCATAATATTCCTTTGCTAGTAAACTGCCAGCCAGCTGGTGAATATTTAATGGAAAGTTTTCACAGAGCAGGTGCAATTCCAGCTGTTATGAAAGAATTAATTAAGAATAAAAAAATTCATACCAATATAAAGACTGTAACTGGAAAAACAGTAGGTGAAAATTTGAAAAAGAAAATTGATGTAGATAGCAAAGTAATCAAAACATTTAAAAATGCTCTAACAGAAAAAGCTGGGTTTTTAGTTATGAGAAGCAATTTCTTCTCATCTGCAATAATGAAAACATCAGTAATTAGTAAAGAATTTAGAGATCAATATTTATCAAACCCTAAACACCCTAATGCTTTTGAGTGTAAGGCGATAGTTTTTGAAGGTCCTGAAGATTACCATAAAAGACTTAATGATAAGAAATTAAAAATTGATGAGAACTCAATACTAATTGTTAGAGGATGTGGTCCAGTAGGTTACCCTGGTTCTGCAGAAGTTGTGAACATGCAACCACCTGACAGATTGTTAAAAAAAGGTATCAGACATCTTCCTACTTTAGGAGATGGAAGACAAAGTGGAACATCTGAAAGTCCTTCAATACTTCATGTATCTCCAGAGTCTGCAGTTGGAGGAGATTTAGGAATAGTTAAAACAGGTGACAAAATTAAAATTGATTTAAATAAAAGAAGAGTTGATTTACTAATTTCTCAACCTGAATTTAAGAAGCGAAGAAAAAATAGAAAGAAATTTAAAGCAAATAATCAAACTCCTTGGCAAGAAATATTCAGAAATACAGTAGGTCAATTAGATGATGGTGCTTGTATTAATTCTAGAGGAAAATATTTGGATGTATCTCATACAAAAGGTTTACCTAGAGACTCTCATTAAATGAAACCAAAGATATTAGTTTCTAGAAAAATTTCAGATTTAGCAGAAGAAAAATTAAGTAAAGAATTTGATGTAACATTAAATCCAAAAGATGAGCCAATTCCAGAAAGTGAATTAATTAAGATAATAAATGACTATGATGGGATGATTTCTACAGGATTTGATAAAATTGGAGAAAATTTTTTCAATAATCTAAATGGTAAATTAAAAATCATTGCTCAGGTAGGAGTAGGTTACGATAATATTTCTATTAACTCAGCTTTAGAAAAAAAAATAAAAGTTACCAATACACCAAATGTATTAAACGAAGCTGTTGCAGAGCTAACTATTCTTTTAATATTAGCTGCCTCAAGAAGAATTGGCGAAGCTTATAATTTAGTTAGAACTGATAATTGGAAAAATCAAAAACCTGACTTAACTAAATTTATGATTGGTAACTCAGTTACTGGCAAAACTTTAGGTATTATTGGTATGGGACGAATAGGAAGAATGGCTGCTAAAAGTGCAAAAGCATTTGGAATGAAAATAATTTATTATAATAGAAATAAGTTGTCTGCAGATTTAGAAGATGGTGCAAAATATTATTCAGATTTAAATTCGATGTTACCAAATTGTGATTTTGTAAGCATACACACACCAGCTACCGCAGAAACAAAATATATTCTTAATAAAGATACAATAAGTTTATTACCAAAACATGCAGTTGTCATAAACACATCAAGAGGTTCAACAATTGATGACGATGCATTGATTGATGCACTAGAAAATAAAAAAATTTATGCAGCCGGTTTAGATGTTTTCAACAATGAACCAAATTTAGATAACAGATATTTAAAACTAGATAACTGTTTTGTTCTTCCTCATGTAGGTAGTGCGACACATGAAACACGTCTTGCAATGAGCATGATGGCGGTAGACAATATCTATTGTTTTTTTAATGAAAAACCTTTGATTTCAGAAGTAGTTTAGAGCAATTCTAACCTATGTGTTTATAAAATATATATAATTTCTATATATAATAATTAAACCGATTTAATTGAAATAGAAAATCATTTATGATTAACTTTCGAAAAAACATAAACGAGAGGAAGATAATGTTTAAATTAATATCTAAAACTTTAGCAGCGGTGGCTATGGTTTCAGTTGCTTTATTTGGCTCTGCAAATGCAAAGACTTTAAAGATTGAAACTCACTTTACTGCTAGCTCACCAAATGGTGAAGTTGCGGCTCAGTTCGCAAAAAATGTAGAAAAGTTTTCTGGTGGAAGCTTGAAAATTGAAATGTTCTACTCATCTTCAGTAACAGGTAAATCTGCTGAGGTATTTAACTCTGCACAAACTGGAATTATCGATTGTGATATGACTGGTGCTGGTTACCAAACTGGTAAAAATGCAGCGTTCCAATTCGCAGGTGATGTAATGGGTGGATACGATAACCCATACCAACAATATGAATTCTTGAACTACCCAGGTGCTCAAGATGCTGTTGATGCATTATACAACAAATATGGAATGACTTTAATTGGTTGGTGGATACCAGGACATGAGTCTTTAATATCTAGCAGACCAATTCCAGATGTTGCTTCATTGAAAGACTTTAAATTTAGATCACCTCCAGGAATGGAAAGTATGATCTTTACAACTTTAGGCGCTAAGCCAATCGTTATGGACTTTGGTGAAGTTCCTACAGCTTTACAAACTGGTCTAATCGATGGTGCTGACTATTCATCTTTAGCAACTAACTATGCTGGTGGACACTATGAGCAAAACAAATATGCTACATACCCAGGTTTCCACTCTATGCCGGCTGACCACTTAGCTTGTAACACAAAAGTATGGAACAAGTTAAAGCCACATGAGCAAGGTGCTATGAAAGCTGGAATAGAAATTGCTGGAAGAACTATTACTAGTCTAGTTGAGAGAAAAAACGCTGAAGCTGTTAAAGCTTTAAATGAAATGGGCGTTACTCTTCATGACTGGTCTAGAGAAGATAGACTTAAATTCAGAACAGCTGCACTTGCTGCTTGGGAAGAATGGAAGACTAAATCTCCAGAAGCTGCGGCTTTAATCGAAATACACAAAGCTTACATGAAAGCTAATGGTATTATGTAATAAATAAATTTTGAAGGGCCTGAAAAGGCCCTTCGAATAAAATCTAAAATTTTTACTCAATGATAGATAAAGAGTTACAAGAACAAAACGAAAAAGTAGCGAGTAAAGATGATTTTCCAATTAATTGGATTGATAGAGTTTCCTTATTTTTAAGTCACACAATAAAATATCTAATTCCTGTAATTGTAATTGTGATGATGTATGAAATTTTTATGCGATATGTTTTATTTAAGCCAACTTTATGGGCAAATGAGTTATGTTTGTGGCTTGCAGGTGTTTGCTATTTGGTTGGTGGAATATATGCAACAAGATTAAGAAGCCATATTAGAATAGTTTTACTTTACGACTGGGTGGGAAGACCAACTCAAAGAATTTTTGACTTAATTAGTACTATTATTATTGTACTTTTTGCTACAGCAGTAATTTATGGTGGATGGGAAGATGCACACAGATCTTTCACTACCTGGGAAAGATTTGCAACTTATTGGGATCCTCCAATTCCAGCTACAATGAAACCACTTACACTTTTATGTGTATTTCTTATAGCAGTTCAATCTGTAAATAACCTAATCATTGATTGGAGAAATCCAAAAGAGAAACAATACGACCCTTCTAAAGAATTAAAGTAAGATGGAATTTGAAATAGGAACACTCTCGATAATATTAATAGTTGGATTATTAGCACTTATATCTATTGGTGTTCCGATGGGATTTGCATCAGGTTTCATGGGTGCAGTACTAGTATTTTTATACATAGGTGAGCATGCATTAGGAATATTGCTTTCAAGGTATTACTCACTGGTTGTTACTTATTCATTTTTATCAGTACCTTTGTTTATCTTTATGGCCTCCTTGCTCGAACGCTCTAATATTGCACGAGATCTTTATGATGCATTAAACGCGTGGTTAAGAAAAACTAGAGGTGGAGTAGGTGTAGTTACTGCAATCATGGCAACCATCATGGCTGCAATGAGTGGAATTATTGGAGGAGAAATAGTTTTATTAGGATTAATTGCATTACCACAAATGTTAAGACTTAAATATGATCAAGACATGTCTATTGGTATTATTTGTGCATCTGGATCTTTAGGAACAATGATACCTCCATCAATTGTTTTAATTATTTATGGATTAACAACAGAGACTTCTATTACGATGTTATTCCAAGAAGCAATTGTTCCAGGTTTAATGATCTCAGGTTTAATTATTACATACATTCTTATTAGAACAAGATTACAGCCTCATTTAGCTCCATTAAGTGATGAGCCGGCTTTAACTTTAAAAGAAAAAATGTCTTACCTTCCAGGTCTACTTCCACCAATTGGAATTGTAATTATTGTATTAGGTTCAATTTATTCTGGAATGACTGGTATTACTGAGGCAGCAGGAATGGGTGTTGTTGCTACTTTAATTATTATTTTTGCAAGAAAAGAACTGACATGGTTTTTATTTAAGGATGCATTAACAAGAACTTTCAAAGCATCTGGAACTATTTTGACAATTACATTTGGTGCAACAGTTTTAGCGGGAGCTTATTCTCTTGCTGGTGGCCCAAAATACGTTGCAGAAACAATTTTAGCTTATGATTTAAAACCAATGTATTTAATTTTTATGATGCAGATTATGTTTTTAATCATGGGAGCATTTATGGATTGGGTTGGAATTGTATTGTTAGCAATGCCAGTATTTTTACCTATAGTACTTGCACTTGGTTTTGATCCGATTTGGTTTGGAATATTATTCTGTGTAAATATGCAGGTTTCATTTTTAAGCCCACCATTTGGACCCGCTGCTTTCTATTTAAAATCAGTTGCTCCTCCACATATATCTTTAACAGATATCTTTAGAGGTTTTGCTCCATTTATAGTTATTCAGTTAATTGTATTAGCATGTGTTATGTTCTTCCCAGAAATAATGACACAAAATTTCCACGAGTTTAAACCAAAACCATGATAACAATTGGATTTATTGGAACAGGCCTAATGGGCCTACCAATGGCTAAAAATATATTAAAATCTGGATTTAAATTAAAAGCTTTCAATCGATCAATAGAAAAAGCAGAACCCTTAAAAGAGTTTGGTGCAGAAATTTCAAAAACAATAAGTGATGTAGTTAAAGATAGTGATTTTGTCATTACCATGTTAACTGATGATAGTGCTGTAGATGCAATAACTTCTAGTTCAGATTTTTTAGACAACTTAAAATCAGGATCAACAGTTATAGATATGAGCTCTGTAAAACCCACGACAGCAACAAAACACGGAACTAATTTAAAATCAAAAAATGTAAATTATTTAGATGCACCAGTTTCAGGAGGAACAATCGGAGCAGAAGAAGCTTCACTAGCTATCATGGTTGGCGGTGAACAAAGTATTTTTGATAAATCTGAAAAAATTTTAAAAGCAATGGGAAACCCAACATTAGTTGGACCTATTGGAAGTGGACAGGTATCAAAACTAGCAAATCAAATTGTTGTTGGAGTTACAATAGGAGCTGTTGCAGAAGCCATAACATTATGTGAAAAAGCTGGAGCAGATCCAAATAAATTAATCAAAGCTCTTTCAGGTGGATGGGCGGATAGTAAAATACTTCAAACTCATGGAAAAAGAATGATTGATAAAGATTTTAGCCCTAAGGGTAAGACCTATACTCATTTGAAAGATATGAATAATATTTTAGAATGTGCAAATTCTTATAATACTCATTTACCTATTTCAAATTTAGTTAAAGAAATGTATAAGACTTTAGTTGATAATGGTCATGGTAACACTGATCACAGTTCACTTTATAACGAGATTGAAAGGATAAATAAAAAATGAGCGGAAGACTTAATGGGAAACAAATTGTTGTAACAGCAGCAGGACAAGGAATTGGAAAAGCAACAGCAATTGCATTTCATAAAGAAGGAGCTCATGTAACGGCTACAGATTTAAACGATAAAACTTTAACAGAATTAAATAAAGAATATCCAGATATTAAAGTTACCAAATTAGACTCAACTGATAACAACGCTATCTTAGAATTTACTAAAACTCTTGATAAAGTAGATGTATTATTTAATGCAGTTGGATTTGTTCATCATGGAACAATTCTTGAATGTGATGAAAAAGATTGGGATTTCTCATCAAATGTAAATGTGAAATCAATGTATTTTATGTGTAAGGCGATATTACCACTAATGGTAAAACAAAAAAGTGGAAGTATAATTAATGTGTCTTCATGTGCTTCAAGCTTAAAAGGTTTTCCAAACAGATTTGTCTATGGAACAACAAAGGGTGCTGTCATTGGTTTAACTAAAGCAATTGCAGCAGATTTTGTAAAACAAAATATCAGATGTAATTCAATTGCTCCTGGAACAGTTTTCTCACCATCTTGGCAAGACAGAGTAAACCAGAGCCCAGATCCAGTTCAGGCAAAAAAAGATTTTATTGCAAGACAACCAATGGGAAGATTAGGAACTGCAGAAGAGATTGCTGCAGTTGCAGTTTATCTCGCAAGTGATGATGCAACATTTACAACAGGAACTACAATTTCTGTTGATGGTGGAATTTCAATATAATTTAATAACAGAAGGACAATTATGAAATTATTAAGAGTAGGTCAAAAAGGACAAGAAAAACCAGCGGCTTTAGACAATGATGGTAAAATTAGAGATATCAGTTCACATATTTCAGATTTAAATCCTGATCATTTAAATTTTGAAACTATTTCAAAATTACAAAGTGCTGATTTAGCAAGTCTTCCAGAGATATCTTTAAGTGAAAGAATTGGCTCATGTATTACAAAACCAGGAAAATTTATTGCAATAGGTTTAAATTTTTCAGATCACGCTGCTGAAACAGGAGCAGAAGTTCCATCTGAGCCAATTACTTTTATGAAAGCAACAAGTTGTATCAATGGTCCTAACGATGATATCGAAATTGTATCTGGTTCAAAAAAATTAGACTGGGAAGTAGAATTAGGAATTGTAATTGGAAAACATACAAAACATATTTCTGAAGCTCAATCACAAGATCACATCTTAGGATATTGTTTAGTAAACGATATTAGTGAAAGAGAATGGCAAATAGAAAAAATGGGTCAATGGGTTAAAGGAAAATCTCATGACACGTATGGACCAATTGGACCTTATTTAGTAACTAAAGATGAAATTGCTGACATTAATAATTTAAAAATGAGTTTAGATGTTAATGGTAAAAGAATGCAGACTGGAAATACTAATACTATGATTTTTAATGTTAACGTTATTGTATCTTATTTAAGTAAATTTATGTCATTACAGCCGGGTGATATAATTACAACTGGTACACCTCCAGGAGTTGGTATGGGAATGAAACCACAACAATTCTTAAAAGCTGGTGATACAATGAGATTATCAATTGAAAATTTAGGAGAGCAAAACTCTAAAGTAGTTGCTTTATAATCTTTTGTGAAAATAACTTCTATTAAAAGTCATGTACTTAAATATGAGTTAGAGAAAGAATTAGGTTATTCACAACAATATTATAAACACAGAACAGCTCATTTAGTCGAAGTACAAACTGATGAAGGTATTACTGGATGGGGCGAATGTTTTGGTCCAGGTAATATTGCTTTAGCTAATAAGTTCATTGTTGAAAAGGTAATTCAGCCTTTAATAATAGGTGAAAACCCTTTGAATAAAGAACATATTTGGCAAAAAGTTTACAATCTTTTAAGAGATAGTGGTCAAAAAGGAATGCCAATACAAGCTTTGTCAGGAGTTGACATAGCTTTATGGGATATCTTGGGAAAAAAAACAAACTCTCCTCTTTACCAACTTGTTGGTGGAAAATGTAATATTGAAGTTCCTGTGTATGGATATGGAATGATGTTACAAAAAAAATCAGTGGATGAACTAATTCCGTTGTTTGAAGAAGAAGCTAAACAGATTAAATCAAAAAACTTTAAAGCAATGAAAATGAAGGTTGGATTAGGTCCAAAAGAGGATTTAAGGTTGGTTCAAGCAGTTAGAAATTCTATAGGTAAAGATTTTAAATTAATGGTGGATGCTAACCATGCTTATAATCTGAAAGATGCTCATTATGTTGGAAAAGGACTTGATGAACTAGATGTTTATTGGTTTGAAGAACCTGTTGCTCCCGAAGATTACAACGGTTATCGAGAATTGAAAAAAAATATATCAACTAGTGTAGCTGGAGGTGAGGCAGAATTTACAAAGTATGGATGGAATAAATTAATTACCAATAATTGCATTGATATAGCTCAACCAGAAGTATGTGGATTAGGAGGTATTACAGAATATTTGAAAATTGCAGCCTTGGCGCAGGCTAACTTTGTTCCAGTAATTAATCATGTTTGGGGATCTGCTGTAAGCATAGCGGTAAATCTTCATTTATTGACTGCACAACCTGACATGCCAGGTGGATTATTCCCAACAAAATCTATGCTAGAATTTGATACAACAGAGAAAAATATTTTTATTACAGATCTACCAAAAGAAAATTTTTCAATTTTAGATCAAGTTAAAAACAATAATGGATTTGCATCAGTGACAGACAATGTAGGTATTGGTATAAATCCTAATGAGGACTTTATTAAGGAGTTTGAAGTAAATGAATAAAATTAAAACTACAGAGCCAAAACCTATTTGGAAAATAAGATGTACTTTAGGTGAAGGAACACTTTGGGTTAAAGAACACAACTCAATTTATTTTGTTGATATAAAGAAAAAGAAAATTTGTTCTTTAAATATTAAAAATAAAAAAAAGAAAATATTTAAAGTAAATAAAGAAGTAGGTTTCATTGCTCATGTAAGAGATCATATATTTATTTTAGGATTGCAGGGTGAAATAAGAATTCAAAATTTAAAATCAAAAAAAGTTTTAAAATCGATACCTATAGAACCTAAATTAAAATTGAATAGAATAAACGATGGTAAAACAGATCCTGCTGGAAATCTTTGGTTTGGAACTATGGATAACTTAGAGAGAAAAATTGAAAAAGGATCTTTGTATAAATTAGATAAAAATCTTAAATTAACTAGAGTTGATAAAAATTATAGAATTACAAATGGCCCAGCATTTATTGATCAATATAATTTTTACCACACTGATAGTCCTAAAAAAACTATCTATAAAATTAAGATAAATAAAAATAATAAAATAATTAGTAAAAAAATATTTAAAAAGTTAACTCCTGAAGAAGGAGTTCCAGATGGAATGACTGTAGATAAAAATAAAAATTTATGGGTTGCCCATTTTCGTGGGGCATGTGTCTCAGTATTTAATAGTAGAGCAAAATTAATTCACAGAATTAAGTTTCCAGCCAAAAATATTACTAATTGTGCGTTTGGTGGTAAGAATAATCAAGAACTGTACGTTTCAACAGCTACAAAAGGAATGGACAAGGCTGATTTGCGAAAATTTAGATATTCAGGATTCTTTTTTGGTGTAAAAACAAACACAAAAGGAGTTTTACAAAAAAAATTTATTTTAAGTAATGAAGCAGAGAGATCTTTACTATGAACGAATACCTACTAAGCTTTTAAGAGAAGATATAAGATTATTAGGAACTTTTCTTGGAAGAGTGATCAAAGATCAAGAAGGCACAAAATTTTTTAATATTGTTGAGCGATTAAGATTATTATCTAAAAACACCTTATTAGATAAAAATAAAAGTAAGGTATTTTCCAAAATTTCAAAAGATATAAGAAAGCTTTCACCTGAAATTACTTTTAAGGTCACTAGAGCTTTTTCACATATTCTAAATTTAATGAATTTAGCTGAATCGTTAGATGCTTCTAGAAAACTTAATGAATACGATAATCCATATTTTAAGAACAAAAAACAAAATCTATTTATTGAGGATATAATTAACAATCTTTTTAAAAATAGAAAAATCTCTGACAAAAAAATTTATGATCAGGCAACAAAACTTGATATTGGAATAGTACTCACAGCACATCCAACAGAAGTTAAGAGAAGAACACTAATTCAAAAATACGCAAATTTGACCTCCTTGATGGAGCAACGTCATCTTTATAAAAAATACCCCGCAAAGATTATTGAAATAGATCGGAAACTCTATTCTGAGATAGCCATTATTTGGAAAACTGATGAATTAAAAAGAACCAAACCATCACCACTCGATGAAGCTAGATGGGGCTTAGCTGTAATAGAAGATAGTTTATGGGACACAATTCCAAGAGTTTATAAAAGGTTAAATGATATTTTTAGGAAAAATTTAAATAAAGATCTTCCTAGAAACTTTAATCCCATTCAATTTGGTTCTTGGATGGGTGGAGATAGAGATGGAAATCCAAATGTTACATCTGAAGTAACAAAAAAAGTAATTTTATTTTCAAGATGGCAAGCTGCAAAGTTATACGAAAGAGAACTCACAAAATTAATTCAAGATTTATCAATGGAAGAATGTTCTAATAAAATCAAAAAAGTTACTGGAAATAGTTTTGAGCCTTATAGAGTTTATTTAAGACCTTTAAGAGACAAAGTAAGAAGAACACATCAGTTAATTGAAGCACATATAAATTATAATAAGCCATTAGATGAAAATAAATTATTAAAAGATAAGTACGAAATCATAAATCCATTAAGAGAAGTTAGAACTTCCTTAAACATGAACAAAGGTCAACATATTGCAAATGCAGATTTGTTGGATTTGATAAGAAGAGTTAGATGTTTTGGAATAAATTTAGCAAGATTAGATATCAGACAGGAGTCTGATAGACATGAAAAACTTTTAAATGAAATATTTAAAAAGAAAAATAAAATTAATTATTCAAAATTACCTGAAGAAAAGAAAATTGAATTACTTAATAAATCAATAAAACAAAAAAAAACTTTTGTTAATAAAATTAATTTAAGAGACAAAGAGAATTTAGAAGTTTGGAAAACATTTAAGCAAATATCTAAAGAGCCAGAGCAATGTATGGGTGCTTATGTAATTTCAATGACTTCAAAAGCATCTGATATTTTATCTGTTTATTTATTGCAATTACAGGCTGAAACAAAGAATTTGTTAAGAGTAGTACCACTATTTGAAACTTTAGATGATTTAAAGAATGCAAAAGGTGTTATGGAAAATTTATTTAAACTTCCTTGGTACAGAAAAATGATCAACTCAAAACAAGAAGTAATGATTGGATATTCAGACTCTAGTAAAGATGCAGGAAAACTATCTGCAAGTTGGCATCAATACAAACTTCAAGAAGAACTTAGAAATTTAGCTAAAAAATATAAAATAGATCTTGTATTTTTCCATGGAAGAGGAGGATCTCCGGGAAGAGGAGGAGGACCAATTCAGGCAACTCTTAAATCTCAACCATCTGGAACAGTAAATGGAAAAATTAGAATTACTGATCAAGGAGAGGTGATACAGCAAAAATATGGATATAAACCTTTAGCTGAATATAACCTATGTAGTTATATTGGTGCTGTAATGGAGGCTACTTTAAATCCACCTCCTAGATCAAAACCAAATTGGCGAGAGCTAATTCAAAAAATGTCTGAGATTTCTACATCCGCTTACCGAAAGTATTTAAATCAAAGTGAAGATTTTATTAGATATTTTAAAACTGTTACTCCGCATAAATCTCTTGGAAAACTTGCAATTGGTTCAAGACCCACTAAGAGAAAAAATGTTGATAATATTCAAAGTTTAAGAGCTATTCCTTGGGTATTTGCTTGGACGCAAATTAGATTAATGCTTCCTGCATGGCTCGGTACAACTGAGGCATTAAGATATGGATCAATTAAAAAGTTTAAAAAAACTATGACAGACTTGGAGAGGAACTGGCCTTATTTTGTATCAACGATGGATATTTTGGATATGGTGATTTCAAAGGTTGATCCTGAAATATCAGTGATTTATGAAAATAATTTAGCTGACAAATCTTTGATAAGAATTGGAAAAAGATTAAGGTTTCAATTTGATGCATTGGTCAAATTGCACAATAAAATTACTCCAAAAGAAGTTATAAAAGAGAGAAAAGAGTTTAGAAAAGCATTATTTATCAGAAACAACTACACTGAGATGCTAAACATTCTTCAGGCAAATATAATGAATAAATTAACAAATAAAAAATATAAAAATTTAGATAAGAAATATTTAGACGATGCTTTAATGACATCTATTGCGGGAATTTCTGCAGCAATGAAAAACACTGGATAGATGATTGAATATTTAATTGCTTTTGGGGCAGGGTTAATAAGTTTTTTATCTCCTTGTGTTTTACCCTTAATCCCTGGATACATTTCTTATATCTCAGGTCAGTCACTACAAGAAATTTTAAATAAAAAACAAACAAATATTTTCCCATTGATTTTATTTTGTCTAGGGTTTTCAACTGTATTTGTTATCTTAGGAGCATCTGCATCTTTTTTAGGACAAGCACTTTTACAAAATTCAGAAATATTAAGAATTTTAGCTGGAATTATAATTGTAATTTTTTCTCTTCAATTAATTGGAATTATTAATATTTCGTATTTAAACTTTGAAAAAAGATTTGATGCAAAAGAATCAAGAAATATCCTTTTTCCATATGTAATTGGTGTTGCTTTTGGTTTTGGTTGGACACCATGTATTGGTCCAATTTTAGGATCAATTTTAGCTTTAGCATCTATCGAAGAAACATTATCAAAAGCAGTCATAATGTTAATTTTTTATTCTTTAGGTTTGGCTATACCATTTGTTTTATCAGGATATTTAATTCAAAGATTTTTATTATTTTCTAAAAACTTTAAGAAGAATATTAATTTAATATCAAAAATAGGTGGAATAACTTTATTAATAACTGGAATTTTGATTTTAACTAATCAATTGCAAGCAGTTGGTTTTTATATAATTAAAATCTTTCCTTTTATGCAAAATTTTGGTTAGTGTGTTTTATGAAAATTTATCAAATAGATTCAAGTGCTAGAAAAAAAGGCTCAACATCAAGAGCATTAGCAAAAAAACTTTTAGATAAAATCAAAAAACCAGATGATGAAGTAATTTATAGAGATTTAGATGATGAAATGCTTTTTGTAAGTGGCTTAACAGAGTCTGGAATGAAAATTGATGAGAAGGATCAAACTGAAGAACATAAGAAAATGTTTGAACTTTCTGACAAGCTTGTAAAAGAATTAAAAGAGAGTGATATTATTATAATTTCAGCTCCAATATACAATTACGGGCCACCCGCAACTCTTAAAGCTTGGTCAGATTTAGCTGCAAGAATAGGGGAAACCTTTAAATTTAAACCTAATGGTAGAAGAGAGGGGTTGTTAAAAAATAAAAAGGCTTATCTTGTAATCACTTCTGGTGGAACAAAGCTAAATAGCTCAGAGGATTTTTTAACCCCTTGGTTAAAATTTATTTTAAACTTTTTTGGAATTGAAAAAGTGGAAGTTATAAGTGCTGATCAAATGGCTTTAGATTATGAAAAATCTATTAAGGATGCTGAAGCTCAAATAGAAAATATTTCTATAGATTAAACTTTCTTTTTAAGTGTCTTAATTTTCCTTCAGTACTATCGTAGTCTATATAGCAACCTTGTAAAAATCTTTCGCCTTCATTAGCATCATAAACTGTCCGTCCATGAAGTAACCTATGATTATCCATCATCATTAAATCTTTTGGAGCAAGTTTAAATTCTATTCTATATTTATCTGAATTGTACATTTCGGACAGTTTTTTTCTTGCTTGATAGTATAAATCTAATTCTTCTTTATCTAAGATTGGAACAAAATCTAATCTTGGACTAAATCTTACTTGTTTAAAATTTTTATATTCATCTAATTCAATTAAAGGACACAAAGATTCTAAAATTACTTCTTTATCAATAAATTTAAATCTTACTTTTACTTCTGTTAAGATTTTATAATAATCAGGATAACTTTTCTTTAAATCTTCAGTGACAGTATATCCATCAACCAATGTAGAATATCCTCCTGAAACTTTACTCTCTATACAATGTAAAAGTTGGATACATGGAACTGGGTTTCGATATGGATTATCTGTGTGAGGTGTAAGAGCTAAAGAAGTATATGCAAGATCATTAGGATCAGGTTTTGATTTAACATCAAAATATTCTCCAAAGTTAGTTCTTCTTACACTGCCAATTGAGTTTGCAAACTCAACAATATAATTTTTAGTTGTTGGTATATTTTTAATTACAACAAATCCAAACTTATAGAAAGAAACGAGTAAGTCATGCATTTCTTTACTTTCATAAAAATTATCTTGGTATTCAAAATTTTTGATATTGCTTAAACTGGAATCCCATTTAGTTTTTTCTATAGATTTTACAACTGTATCTTCTTTTGAGAATTCTAAAGCAATTTTATTAAGATTAAGCTTAGAACTAATTCCATCATTAAAGTTAACTTCTAAAAATTCCTCATGAATAGAGGCTTTGCTAATGATTATATCATTGTTCAAGCTGGTTGGGTCAAAAAGTCTTTGTTGAGTTCCTTTATCAACAAATTCTTCACCATCCACTCTTTCTCTTAACCAAAAAGGATGTATTTCTTTTTTTTCAGTACCATTATTGAAGTAGACTTTATTTTCGTGAAGCTCAATTTTCATAAATAATCATTGAGCATTATTTAAAATTTAACTTTAATCAATATAAATTAAATAGTATGAGTTCTTTGTGAATAATTTTGATACAAAAAAATATCCAGTATTTTCAAGTTTTTTAAACCAGTTAGCAAAAGATCTAACAAAATTTTATTATGCTAAGTTGGATAAGCCATTCAAGATAACCAATAAGATGAAAGGTAAAGGTTACGATCCAGTAACTACATCTGACAAAGCTTTTGAAAAGTTTATAAGGTCTAAAATTTCTAAAAGATTTCCAGATCATCAAATTATAGGTGAGGAGTATGGTCACAAAAATACCAAAAGTGAATTTTCATGGGTAATAGATCCAATTGATGGAACTAGATCATATGTTGTTGGTAATCCTAGTTGGAGTAATTTGATTTCATTAAATTATAATGGGGAGCCAATTTTAGGATTAGCAAATTTCCCTAAAATGAAAAAATATTACTTAAATGTAAACAAAAACACCGCATACGTTTTTGAAAATAACAAAAAAAGAAAACTAAAAGTTAATTCTAAATTAAATTTTGCAAATTCAAAGTTAGCTGCTGCTTTTCATAATCAATTAACCTTAAAACAACAATCCAAAATTCAAAAATTTATTAAACGAATGCAATTTCCATGCTTTGATGCTTTAACATATTGTCAACTAGCTGAAGGTAGATTGGAAATGGTTGCACAGTGTGCAAATAAGATTTGGGACATTCATCCAATTATGCCAATTGTGAGAGCAAGTGGGGCCATAGTAACAACGTGGGGTAATAGAAATCCTGTGGTAGGAGGAAATATTATTGTCTCAAATAATAAAGCAAATCATAAGCAAATATTAAAATTATTAAAACCTTTAGCTGAATGATACCAGAACGAGCGCAATCAATTTTAGATTTCTGGTTTAAAGAAACTCCTTTTGAGATGAGATTTAAGAAGGATGATAAATTTGATCAAAAGATAAAAGATAATTTTTTAAAAGATTATGAGCTTGCTTGTCAAAATGAATATGATGATTGGCAGGATAATCCCATGAGCTGTTTAGCTTTAGTAATTTTGTTTGATCAATTTTCAAGAAATATGTTTAGGGATGATAAAAAAGCATTTGCTCAAGATCAAAAAACTAGATTGATAGTAAATGATGCAGTGTATTCTGGATATTTAGAAGCTATGAATGTTGACCAAAGATTTTTTATGCTTTTACCTTTAATTCATAGTGAAGAAATTAGTGATCATGAAATGGCTTATTACTTATTAAATAAATATTTAAGAGAACATGAAGGATACAATAAGATCAAAAAATTTTGGCAAGACCACACCAAAACTATTAGACAGTTTCATAGATATCCACATAGAAATGAAATTTTAGGAAGAGAGTCTACGGAAGAAGAGCTGGAATTTTTAAAAGGACCAAACTCTTCCTGGTAAAATGAATTTAGAATTTATTTTTAAAGTAATAGATAAAGAGGAATGGCAAAAAGCTAAGCAATTTGGAACTTATGGTGGATCTGAAAAAGATATTAAAGATGGCTATATTCATTTCTCAGAAGAAGATCAGGTCGAGGAAACCTTAAAAAAACATTTTCCAAATAAAGAAAACCTTGTTTTGCTGAGAGTAAATGCTTTTAAACTTGAGCACTTACTTTGGGAACAAGCATCAAATGGTGATATGTACCCACATTTATATTCTCCATTAGATATAACTACTGTTGTTAATGAATATGAACTATCTTTAAATGAAGATGGAAGTTATCAACTTCCAGACATTTTAAAAAAATATCAATTTAATCGACCTAAGTAATTAACCATTACTACACCAATAATAATCAAAGCAATTCCAATTATCCCATAAACATTAGGAACTTGATTAAATTTTAATACAGCAAAAAGAACAACTCCTGTTACTGTCAAACCACTATAAATTGAATAGGCAAATCCAACAGGTATTGCATGCATAGCTTTTGCAATTGAAAACATTGTAATACACATAAAAAGGATACATAAAATTGAAGGAGTTAGCTTTGTAAAACCTTCAGAGATTTTAGCAAAACTGTTTGAAGCTATTCCAAAAATTATACCGTTAGCTAAAAACAAATATCCTATAAGAGGTTTCATATTATTTACTACCTAACAAATTAACCATTAAAACTCCAATGATAATAAATGCTAATCCGATCATGGAGTAAAGGTTCGGAACTTGATTATATTTAATTACACCTACTATAACTGTTGCAATGATTGTTAATCCTGCAAATGAAGCGTAAGTGATACCCATTGGTATATTCTTCATCACCAATGAAAGCGCATACATGCACAATACAATTGTAATTGCGGTAATTATACTTGGGAAGAGAAGAGTGAAACCTTCAGCACTTTTAGCAAAACTATTTGAAGTAACTCCTAGGAATACAGCAACACCTAGGAACAAGTATGAAGTAGCGAGACTCATTTAATAATATTAAATGAAATCCCGCTAAATATATATAATTATTTAGGCATTGGAGTAGCACCAGTTTCTAAACTAACAATTTTTCCATTGTCATATTTATAAACTGCCATTACAGCCTCAACATTTCCATCGTTAAATGTAACAAAAGCATGATGAATTCCAACTTCATCATTCTCGTAAACAATTCTAACTTTATCTTGATTGATGTCACCACTCATTGCCCATTTGATAACATCACCTTTAGTTAAAACATTTCCTGATTTATGCATTGTAAATTTAAAATCATCATGCAAAAGCTCATTCATCGCTGCTTCGTCTTTATTTTTTAATGCAGCACTATATTTTTCTAAGATAGACATTTATTCCTTTCTTTTATTCACCTGGTTTTTTAAAGTTTTTTCCAGCATCTGCAGCTTTGTTGAAAGTTTTATTATAATCAAATACTTCATGAATCATAATATCTTCCATTAAACCTGCATTCATAATTGCAACTTTCATTCCAAGAACACTTTCGTAATCACCTTCAATCACGTTAATTACATCAAATCTTCCTCGAACCCATTCATAACTGTGAAATTTTACTCCAACAGTATCACAAATAGCTTTGATAGCTGCTCCTCTGTCTGCATTAGGATCACTTTGCATTCTTAAAGCAAGATCACGACTTATCTTTCCAATAATATAAAATTTAGACATTTTTTCTCCTGTTGCTTAATTTAATAATTAAAGTCTAGCAGAGATAATCCAACATGTGGAGTCTCTGTTCTTTTTATACTTTAGCTAACTCGTAAATTTCATAACCATCCATTACTTCATCAAATACAGGTTTTGAAACTGGGTTTGACCCATCCATAAATGAATGAAGTGCTGCCATATCATGAACTACAATTTTAAACATTACTGTTGATTTATCAGGTGAAACACTAGCTATTGTTTTAGTAACATCAGCTACTTTTTTTCTTTCAGCCATACCTTCATCTGATTGCATAAAGCTCATAAACTTTTCAAAGCATCCTTCTTTTAATTTTCCTACTACTAATATATCTTTCATTTTTCTCCTTTTTTAATATTAATATAAAGTTTGAACTACTTTCTTAACTCTATCTTCTCCATTAGGTACTGTTGAGTTTACAAATTCATGACAGGCATTAGTTTTAGCCTCGTCAAATTTAGATCCATAAAACTTATCAACAGCTTTGTTTACTCCTTCATCCCATTGCTTTTCAGGGACTCCAACTTCTAAAGCATAAGCTTTTAAAACTTTAACTGATGCCATAGATTTTTCTTTCATACTATATTCAAATGTTTCACCAATTGGCAAGAAATAGTTAGCCATATAAATACCACTGCATTCCCAAGCTCTATTTTTATCACTATCAGACATATCCGCATATGCAGAGTTCAGAAATAAAACACTGAATAAAATCACTATTATTTTTTTCATATATTTTCGTTTCTAAATTTTTTGTTTAGTAAATCCCTGATTTTACCAATTTATCTATTTCCTCTTTTGAATTAGGGATTAATTTATAAACAAAACTATCACATTCCTTTGTGGTATTTTCCTCGTATGGTTTTCCATAACGTTCATCAACAACCTTAATTAATTCTTTATTAAGATTGTCTTCATTTACACCATCTTTAACCAAGTAAGAGCTTAAAAATTTCTTAGCAGCAAAAGAATGTGTAATTTTTTCCAATTCAAGTTCTGCTTGTGGAATCATACTATTTGCATAATAAATTCCTGCACACTCAATTGTCTTCTTTTTGTCGTCTTCACTCATACCTGCATACGAAGAAGTCAAAAATAGAATACTAATTAATGTTAATATTATTTTTTTCATAATTTTCTTTTTTTTATTTTATCGTAACAACAGTTGTTCCAGGAAAAGTGTATCCCACAACGTAACTGAATAGCATTTGTTGAAATTCTTGTATCATTGGCCATTTGCTTCCAAGCTCTTGATGATTTTGAAAACCAGCAGGATTTTCATAATACTCAGTTAAAATAAAATACATATTTCCAGTCATACCTTGTGAAGGATCTGCAGGATTATTCCATTCAGGTCCTTTGATAACTGAATATGAATTTAATTTTTTTTCACCAGTCATTGGATGAGTTTCTTTCATCCATTTATGGTGTGTTTTCAACATTTCTTCAACTTTAGCTACATCACTAGCTGGAACTTTTAAAGTAATAGCAAACGCATTTGCTTTTGCATGGCCGTCAGCTTTAGCAATTGTAGTAAATAAACTAAGCATCAAAATTATTATTATTTTTTTCATTTTATCTTTCTTTTTAATTATTAATTATAAGTAATCGAATACAGTTACATATTCATGACAAAGTCTCTCGTGTTTATAACGCGCGTCAGTTATGCAATTAAGGAGCACAAAAATTGCTTATTATGTTGTTTTATCTGATGGTAAAATTTGATAGAATTTTGTCATGATTGAAAAATTTAATGGAATTTTCTATTTAATAGTGTTCCTTGCACATTTTATTGGAATAGGAGTTTATTGTTTTCAAACCATTGTTGGAACTAAAAAATTCATGGACAAATTTGAAATCGATCATAGTGCGGCAGTCATTGTTAGATTTGTAGGAGCTTTAATGCTTGGATGGGTAATCATGGCTCTTTATATAATGTTTGTTAGACCAAACGGAGTTGAAGATACTTGGGCATTTTTTACCTTAATAGTAATTATTCATGCATGTGTTTTTCTAACAAACTTTTATTCTATCAAAATTGATAAAACTGGAATAAATGAAAAAACTTCTAACGAAGGAATAATTGCTCCTGTTGTTTTTCTAATTTTAAGTTCTATTCTTTGCTACGGTTTGGCAGATAAAATTTACGTTTAAAACCAAGAAGGTATTGGTAGACCTTTTTCTTCTAAGAATTTTTTATTAAACATTTTAGTTGCATACTTATCACTTCTGTCACAAAGGATAGTAACGATAGTTTTACCAGGTCCTAATTCTTTTCCCATTCTAATAGCTCCAGCAATATTTATTCCACAACTAGTTCCTAAACTTAGACCTTCATTTTGAATTAAATCATAAAGAATAGGTAGAGCTTCATGGTCATCAATAGAGTAAGCATCATCAATTTTAGCCTCACCAAAGTTTGCTGTAACTCTACTTGAACCAATTCCCTCTGTTATAGATCCTCCTTCAGATTTTAACTCTCCATTCTTTATATAATTATAAAGAGCAGAACCTTTGGGGTCTGAAAGGTAAATTTTGATATCTTTATTCTTTTCTTTTAATGCATTACTTACACCCGAAATGGTGCCACCAGTTCCAGATGAACACACAAAACCATCTACCTTACCATCTGTCTGTTCCCAGATCTCTTGACCTGTTCCCTCATAATGACCTTTTGCATTTGCAGTATTATCAAATTGATTAGCCCAAATAACTCCATTGTTATTTGAGGGTCTTAACTCATCTGCAAGTCTTGCAGCAATCTTTACAAAGTTATTGTCATCTTTATAGGGCTTCGGTTCAACTAATCTTAACTCAGCACCAAGGTTTCTTAGTAAATCTTTTTTCTCTTGAGTTTGATTGTCGTTCATTACAATAATAGTTTTGTAACCTAAAGAATTTCCTAAAAGACCCAAACCAATTCCAGTGTTACCGGCAGTACCTTCAACAACAGTTCCTCCTTTGGAGATTAATTTTTTTTCCTGTGCGTCTTTTATTAATGCAAGTGCAGCTCTATCTTTTACGGATCCACCTGGATTTAAAAATTCTGCCTTACCATAAATATTACATCCGGTAATTTCTGATGCAGCTCTAAGTTTTATAAGTGGAGTATTTCCAATTCCAGAAATAAAATCGTTTTGTGTATTATTCATTTTCTGATTTTTTATCACTATCAGGAGTAATTCCGTAAGGTTTAAATTCACTATCAGCTATTCCAACATTCTTAGCAGGAATTCCAACCATAACAGCATTCTCAGGAACATCTTTTGTAATTACAGCGTTTGCACCAATTTTTGCACATCGTCCAACAGTTACTGGACCTAACACTTGTGCTCCTGATCCAATGACTACTTCATCTTTAATTGTTGGATGTCTTTTCATGTTTCTTTGGTCATTTGAATTTATACTTGGTGCAATTCCACCTAATGTAACCATATGGTAGATAGTAACATTATCTCCAATATCTGAAGTTTCACCAATCACAACTCCCATGCCATGATCTATAAATAAATTTTTTCCAATTTTTGCATTAGGATGAATTTCAATTCCAGTTAAGAATCTTGAAAATTGAGAAATGATTCTTGCAACTAGATAAAATTTAGCAGTACTAAAAAAGTTTGCTATTCTATGAAAGAATACTGCTTTGACACCTGGATAGGTTAAAATCAAACTAAGCTTTGATTTTGCTGCAGGATCTCTATCAATTATCGATTGTAAATAATCATTCATTGTATTTTATGCTCACTTGAAATTTTAATAAGTGGCTTATATAGTCATTATATTCTGTTATTAAAGATTAATTATGTACAAAAACACTAATTGTTTTCATTTAGCTATACCTTGTGGTGATCTAGAGGTCGCAAAAAAATTTTACAGTGAAACTTTAGGATGTAGATTGGATAATTCTGCACAAGAGTGGGCTGATGTTGACTTTTGGGGTAATGAATTAACACTTCATAAAAGTGATCATAAATTAGATAATGAAAGACATGATGTGGACATGGGAAATGTGTCTGTACCCCATTTTGGTGTACACTTATCTAGAAAAGATTTTGATGCACTTAAACAAAGATTAAAAGATAGTGGCACTAAATATTATGACGAACCATACTTAAGATTTAAAGGCACTAAGTATGAACAAGAAACATTCTTCGTAAAAGACCCTAACGAAAATATACTAGAGATTAAAACTCTTACATCTAACCCAGAATAGTAAAAATACATCTAATTTTTAGATACTTATTTTCTTTGACACCTTCTCTCAATTCGCGTTAGACTTTATTTATAAATAATTAAGGAGACATAATGAAAATAATCAAATCTACACTTGTAGCTGGATTAATTTCAATTTTATCAATTTTCTCTGCAAACGCTGAAAAAGTTAAAATTGGAGATCCAGGTTGGACAGGTGCAACTGCAATTGCAAATTTACTTGCTGCAGTAGTTATAGACAAAATGGGTGGTGAAGCAGAATTAGTTCCTGGAAACAATACTGCAATTTATGCAGCAATTGACAGAGGAAAAGGTGAAATCGATGTTCACCCTGATATTTGGTTACCAAACCAAGAAGCTTACACTAATGATTTAGTTCCAAAAGGAACTTTAAAATTAAGCAGCAAACCATATGAAGGAAACCAAGGTTACTGTGTTTCTCAACAGTTTGCTAAAAAAATGAATATTACAGCAATTGAAGACTTAGCTAGACCAGAAGTTGTTAAAGCAATGGACAGCGATGGAAATAGTAAAGGTGAATTTTGGATTGGTGCTGATGGTTGGGCTTCTGCAAATGTTAACCAAGTTAAATTAAGAGACTATGGTTTATATGATGCTGGTATCGAAGCAGTTAGAGCTGCTGAAGCAGTTAAAAATGCAAGAGTACTAGACTCAATTAAAAAAGGTGAAGGTTATGCATTCTATTGTTACAAACCTCATGCAATTTGGGGAATGGCTGACGTAGTAATGTTAACAGAACCAAAATATGATCCTGCGAAATATAAAATGATTCAACCTAAAGCAGATGCTGACTGGTACAAGAAATCTTATGTTGCATCAAAAGATGCTCTTAAGCAAATCCAAATCGGTTGGGCTACTTCTTTAGAGAGTCAATCACCAGCAATTGTAGAATTCTTTAAGAATTTTCAATTAACAGCTGATGATGTTTCTGCAATGGCTTATGCAGTTTCAGTTGAGAAAAAAGATCCAGCTGATGTAGCAAGAGCTTGGATGGAAGCAAATAAATCAACTGTAGACGGTTGGTTAGGACTATAATCTAAATCAAAATCTATACTCGGCAATTTAAGATTGCCGAGTATATTTTCCTATAATAAAAGACAAAAATGGATTCATCGAGTTCAGCAATACAAATTCAAAATGTTTGGAAAGTATTTGGTAATGCTTCTAAAGAAGCATTAGATGCAATCCAAAATAAAAAAGTTTCAAAAACAGAAGCCTTAGAAAATTACAACTCAGTTATTGGAGTTTCAGATGTTTCATTTGATGTTAAACAAGGTGAAATATTCTGTGTAATGGGGCTTTCAGGGAGTGGAAAGTCTACATTAGTAAGGCATATTAATAGACTTTTAGAACCAACATCAGGAAAAATTTTAATTAATGGTCAGGATGTAATGGCCTTAGATAGAGAAAGCCTTCAAGAATTAAGAAATAAAAAAATAGGTATGGTTTTTCAAAACTTTGCGCTTATGCCTCATAGATCTGTTGTTGATAACATTGCAATGCCACTTGAAATAAGAGGTGTGAGTAAAAATGATAGATTAGATGCTGCAAATAAAATTTTAGAAATTGTAGAGCTGCAAGGTTGGGGTAATAAGTTTGCTCACGAACTATCTGGAGGAATGCAACAAAGGGTAGGTCTTGCAAGAGCACTAGCAGCTGATCCTGAATTTCTGTTAATGGACGAACCTTTTAGTGCATTAGATCCACTGATTAGAAGACAGCTTCAAGCTGAGTTCATTAAACTTTCTAAACAAATGAAAAAAACCACAGTATTTATTACTCATGATTTAGATGAAGCAGTAAGAGTAGGACACAGAATTGCTATTATGAGAGATGGAAAAGTAATCCAAATAGGTACACCCGAAGAAATAGTTGTAAGTCCTGCAGATGAATATGTTGCTGACTTTGTAAAAGGAATTTCAAGACTAAAAGTTGTTCAAGCTAAAACAATCATGCAATCTATTGAGAGTTACGAGAGTGCTAATGGAAAATTAAATGAAAACAACAAAAGTGTTGGGGAAAATGAATTATTAAGTAAGCTCATTGAGTTATCAAAATCTAGTAAAGGACCATTGGTTGTTAAAGATAACAATCAAAATAATGTTGGTGTGTTAACACAATCAGATCTTTTAAAAGCGGTTATAGAGGGTGGAGATGGAGAATAAACAAATACATAATCCAACCAGATCAGAGTTAATTACAGATTTTGTAAAATCTAATCCTGAATATTATATTAAGGAATTTCAAAAAATTGGAAGCAAACCTTCTTTTTCATTTTCATTTAATTTGTATGCTGGAATTCTAGGGCCAATTTGGTTTGGAATGAGAAATATTTGGAATTGGGCTTTGGCTTTTCTAATTATTGAAACTTTTTCTGTTGTTCAAATAATAAGAGGTTTGTTTGGTAATATTACTAAAGAAGCTGTAGAAAAAATTAAACAAGTTGAGTCAACTATAGCTTTTAGAAACAAACAGTTAGAAGCAGCTATTACAAATAATCCAGACAAAGTTGAGGTTTATAAAAGAAATATCAAATCACTAGAGGATGCAATGCAAGGCTACATAGATGAAGTAGCAAGGATTGAGGCATCAGCTATTTGGATTACAATTTTTGGTATTGGATTGTTAATTGCAGTTAAAGTTGTTCAAGGAATACTAGCTAACTCGATATTAGAAAAAAGATATTCAGAATGGTTATCAGACAAAACTCTAAGACCTGGGATGCAAGTTAAGAATTTTGTATCAAGCACAATGTTTGCTGCAGTTATTATGTTTTTTTCTGTAGTGCATTATAGTTTTCCTGGTGTCATTACATTAATGGATGATTTTCCAACTCATCCAGATATCAGGTTAACATCAATAAAATGGGTAGAAACGATCTTCGATTATGCAGTATTAAAAGGAGATGCGTTATTTACGGCAATCACTATTGGTATTAGATCAGTACTAGATTTCTTAGAGTTATTATTTGTTAAAACTCCTTGGATAGTAATTATTACAACCATTGTAACCTTAACGGGATTAGCAGCAGGACCTAGAGCTGCAATATATTCAGCAGGATTTTTATGTTACATGGGATTTTTGGGTTTCTGGGTTAAAGCTATGACAACATTAGCTCTTTTAGGAACAGCAGCAGTATTAAGTATTGTAATTGGTATTCCTCTTGGAATTTTTTGTGCAAGGCGACAAAGATTTTATTCAATGATCAGACCGATCATGGATTTTATGCAAACAATGCCTGCTTTTGTATTCATGATACCTGTAATAGCATTTTTTGGAACTGGAAAAGTCGCAGCAGTTATTATTACAATGATATTTGGTGGAACACCTGTAGTTAGACTAACAGTTCTTGGTTTAAGAGGAGTACCTGAAACAATTAGAGAAGCTGCAATCGCTTATGGTGCATCTAAATGGTATTTGCTTAGAAAAGTAGATTTACCATTAGCAACTCCATCTATATTAGCAGGTGTTAACCAAACAGTCATGTTAAGTTTAGCAATGGTAGTTGTTGCATCATTAATCGGTGCTAAAGGTTTAGGTCAAGATGTATTAGAAGCACTTCAATACGCAAACGTAGGACAAGGTATTTTAGCAGGTGTAGCAATATTATTTGTAGCTCTTATTCTTGATAGAGTTGTTCAGGGTAGAAAACGAGTTTAAGAAAAATCAATGGAATACGCACTGTTAGGTTTTTTTACTGGCCTAAGTTTAATTTTAGCAATTGGTGCTCAAAACATTTTTGTAATTGAACAAGGTTTAAAAAAACAGCATGTATTTCTAGTTTGTTTTATTTGCTCACTTTCTGATTTAATATTAATTTTTTTTGGAATTTTTTTATTTCATTTTTTTAATCAATTTTTTAATTCAATAGTTGAATTTATTTTTAACCTTCTTTTAGTGGTTTTTTTAATTCATTTTATTTATTCAAAAATTAAAACTCATTACAAAGAAGTTAATTTTCAAAGTAATGTTATTGCGGTATCAAAGTTAAATATTTTCTTAAAAACATTAGGGTTCACATATTTAAATCCACATGTTTACTCTGATACAGTTTTTATTCTTGGAAATTTTTCTAAGAACTACTTATTAAATCAAAAACTTTCATTTGCGATAGGCGCATCTTTTGCTTCATTTTTGTTTTTCTTTATTTTGGGATATTTATCAAATTATCTTTCCATGTATGCTAATGACAAAAAAATATGGCAGGTAATAAATATATTCATCATAGCTTTTATGAGTTTTTTAGTTTTGTTTATTTTAAAGGAAATGATAATTAAGCTTTTATGAGTAATATTTTTGTAGATGATAAAGGTGAAGGTTTTCCATTTGTTTTAGTACATGGATATTTAGGCTCCTCAGAGATGTGGTGCTTTCAAAAAGATTACTTTTCAAAAAATTTTAGAGTTATTGCTCCTGCACTTCCTGGTTTTGGTGAAAGTCATAATGTGCAATCATTAAATTCTATTAATGCGATGGCAAAAAAAATCATTGAAATACTAGATGAAAAAAAAATCGAAAAATTTAATTTAATTGGACATTCAATGGGTGGAATGATTGTTCAAGAAATAACAAAATTAATTGGTGATAGAGTTAATAAATTAATCTGTTTTGCAACAGGATCTATTGGAGATATCCCCGGTAGATTTGAAACTATGGACGAAACAAGAGAGAAACTTAAGAAAGAGGGTACTGAAGTATCATTTTCAAGAGTTCCACCTAAATGGTTTGTAAAAGGGGATAAAGATAAAAATTATTTTTTATGTGCTAATGCAGTTAAAAATGTTTCATTAGAAACTGCTGATAACGCCTTGCTTGCAATGAAAAATTGGAGAGGTATTGATAATTTGAAAAACATTAAAAATGATACCTTAATTATATGGGGTGATAAAGATATCTCTTACAATTTTGAACAGGTCGACACGTTAAATAAAAATATTAAAAATAGTCGTCTAGAAATATTTAAAAATTGCAGTCATAATGTTCATTTAGAAGAACCAGATAGATTTAATAATCTGGTAAATGATTTTATTTCAGAATAATATTTTTATTTAATTTCTCTAATTTTTTAAAAGCGTTCTTAAACTTTTTATTTAAGTGAAACTTTCCTGGAAAAATTATGCATTTAATTTTTGCTTTAACTGCTGAATTTAAACTTTCTTGAGAATCTTCAATAGCTAAACATTCCTTAGGTTTTAATTTAAGCTTTTTTAATGCAAGAAGATATATATCTGGATTTGGTTTTAAATTTTTAACCAATTTTGAATTTCCAATAAAATTAAAGTTTTTTTGATTAATTGATTTTCTTAATGAGAAAAGAATAGAATTAATATTATTTTTTGAGGTAGAGGTTACAAAAGCTAGTTTAATTTTTTCTTTAATACAAAGATTAATTATATTTTTAACACCTGGTCTTAATTTTAAATGATTTTTCTTTAAGTAATTATTGAATAGTTTAGTTTTTAAATCTCTTAATTGCTTAGCATTAACTTTAATATCTTTTGTTCTTGCATATTCTGTTATTCTATCTCTACCACCTGATTTATTTAGAAGTTTGATATATTCTTTTTTAGTCCAATACCAATCCAATCCATTTTTTTTAAATGCTTCATTAAAGGATTTTCTCTGAATTTCTGATGTTTCAACGAGAGTTCCAATAGAACCGAATAACAAAGCTTTGTAATTTTTCTTCAACCTTTTACAGCTCCAGTAGTTAAACCACTGATAACTTGTCTCTGAAAGAACATTACCAACATAAACAATGGTGCTGTCGCGGACACTACAGCAGATACTGCCCACATTAGATTACCTTCGTGTTGATTAGTTCCTAAATAACTTTGTATCTTTGGAACCATAGTATGATTTTCTTGATTAAGTAGTAAAGCTGTTACCGTGAAATCATTATAAGCAAGCATTAAACTAAATAATCCAGCAGTAATAACTCCAGGCCACATCACAGGCATTATAATATGTCTGAATGCTTGAAAATATGAACATCCATCAATCAATGCACTTTCATCAAGCTCTTTTGGAATTGTTTTAAAGAATGAATAGAGTAACCATAAAGTAAATGGTTGATTAATAGCAACTAAAACAACAATAGTTGTTGGCAGTATTCCCCATATTTGTAATTCAAAAAATGGAAATAGATAACCCGAGACTAGAGTTATATGTGGCATAGCTCTAAAGATTAAAGCTGCCATTAAAATCCAAAATGCATATTTCTCAGTTGATCTTGAAAGAGCGTAAGCTCCTAAAGTTCCCAAAAACAATGAAATACTAACAACAAACACAGTAACAATAATCGTATTTTTGGACGCTTTCCAAAATTCACCCTCAAACCAAGCTTCATGATAAGCATTTGTTGTAAACTTTTCACCAGTTTCAATTAATGTATTGAAAGCTGAAATTGCATACCACCAATCTGACCTTGAAAAAAAGTCTGCTCTTACTTTAAATGATCCCCAAAAAGTCCAGATGAATGGAAAACATGCAACTAACAACCAAGAAATAATAAATATGGTATTAAATGTTTTCAAAGTATTTGATTTTTTATCTAAACCGTAATCCATATTTATCTCGCAGTTTTAAATTCTTTCCATGTTCTAACTAATACAGGGGCAAGCAAAATTGCTATGCCAATGATTGTCATCATTGATGTCGCTGCAGCAGAACCAAATAAAATAACCTCTTCATTTACTAAGTTATCGTAAATTAACCATGAAAGAGATTGCGCACTACCTTCAGCACTAAAACCTATAATTGGTTCAAAAACTCTAAAATTATCCATCAATGATATTAATGCAACAAATGTTACTACCGGGTAGATATGAGGTAGTACAATATGTTTAATTCTCTGAAATCTTGAAGCACCATCAATAATTGCAGCTTCAATAGGTTCCTGAGGAACTGTTTGAAGCGCAGCATAAAAAACTACAAATGCAAAAGGGGAGTGATGCCAAATTCCATATATAATAATTGTTATCCACGTGAGAGTTTTAGAGGATTTCAAAGATAAATATGGATCATTCATTAAATTTTGAATGTTGGCTCCTATTATTCCTTGAGAGTCTATCATCCAGAATAATACTAAAGATCCAACTAGTGGAGTTACAATCATTGGTAAAATAGTACCAAAGATTAAAGGACCTCTAATTTTTCTTGAGATTGCGTTTAAACTCAAAGCTATAATAAAACCTAATAACAAGACATTTGGAGTTACAAATATACAATAAGTTAATGTAAAGATTAGCGCTTTGTAAAAGGGTAGATTGGTTACTTGATCAACAAATTCACCAAAAGTTTCTGTTTCATTCCAAAATTTTTTTATTTCTTCTGTTGCTAGATGGTTTCTATCTATATACGTCCCAAAACCATTAAATTTTCCTAAAGGTTTTGCTTCTCTTATTTTAGTAGTTGCTTCATTGTCGACTACAATTGAAACAGTACAGCCAAATGGATCACATTTTTTAACTTCTTTAACTACTTGATCATGCTGAGCGTAAAAGGATTGAACCCCAGTAGAAATGATAGGAAGCCCAAT
Source organism: Candidatus Pelagibacter sp. HIMB1493 (assembly GCF_052047995.1). Lineage (NCBI taxonomy): Bacteria > Pseudomonadati > Pseudomonadota > Alphaproteobacteria > Candidatus Pelagibacterales > Candidatus Pelagibacteraceae > Candidatus Pelagibacter > Candidatus Pelagibacter sp. HIMB1493. The sequence goes on from NZ_JBNAIP010000001.1 coordinate 254,643, forward strand.
AAAAAGGATCATTGCTAATCCTGTTGGTAAAAAAAACCAAAAAAAAGTTTTATTAGGCATTGAAAATTTTTGTTAAGTGGGGATCAAGTCCCCACTTAAATATTAGATTTTATAGAAAGCCTTGTTCTTTAGCTTTACTAGTGTAAGCAGCTTCAACATCTTTTAATGCTTGTTCAGCTGACTCTTTACCTTGTAAAAACTCAACAATCTCACTTCCTAATGCACCATGCATTAAACCCATTTGTGGTAACATTGGATATGGTTTTGCACCCATTTTTACAGCTTCAATTACACCAATAGATTTTGGTCCTGGAACAAATCCTTCTACTAACCAAACAGCTTGGTCAGCAGCGTCAGCAACCATTTTCTTGTTTGATGCAGCGTGCGCTAAAGCTCTAAACGTTGCTTCAGCATCAGCATCAGGTCTATTTTTTGCAAGTGTGAAACCATCCCACCATAAAGTTGCAGCTGGGATATTTCCACCAGCAACAGTAGCTGGACCTGTTAGTTTTGTAGCTTTAGTAATATTAGCATCACCTTCATCATCTAAAAGTGTACCTGATCTAGAAGCCCACAATGTCATTAATGCAACATTTCCTGCTTCCCATTCAACTTTAATAGCTTCACTATCATGTGTTAAATAATCTGGGTTACTTAATTCAGATAATTTTTTAAGCATGTTTAAAGTAGCAACACCTTTTGCATTATTTACATTTGGTTCTGCACTTCCAGACTTAAAGAATTCACCACCATGACCAATGTACATGTTCACAAACTCTTCTGCTAAGTTCCAACCTGCTTTGTAAGCAGCAGCATATGGATATTGCATTTTTCCTGAAGCTCTAATTTTTTCAGAAGCAGCAACTACCTCTTCATATGTTTTTGGAACAGCTATACCAAGATCTTTTAAAACGTCTTCTCTATAGTATAAGTGTTGAGTGTTAGCCATAAATGCTACAGCCATTACTTTTCCATCAATTGTGATCAATTGAGAGTCTTGAATTCCTTTTCCATATTTTTTAACAAGATCATCTAAAGGTCTTATTAAGTCTTGGTTCATTAAAGGAACGATTGAACTGTTTGCTGCAATTCTAGCTGAAAATTCAGATGGATTTGCAGTAAGAGCTGGCACTGCGATTTTATTGTGCTCAGATGAATGAGTCACTTTAAAATCTGCACTTCCTTTACATTGTTTAGAAGTTTCAACGAAAGTTCTTAATGCAGGAAAATCATTAGCCAAAATATTTATTGAACCACTTTTAATGTTACAATCTGCATAAGCAGAAGTTCCAAAAAGTAAAAACAATAAAGTAACTAGTATTTTTCTCATATGTTTTCTCTCTTTATATTTATTGTTAAATTATAATTTAAGTTCAAAAACTATATCTATTAGGAAGTTTAAATTAAAGAGGAAATTAAATCACTTTTGACGCAAGTTCTGCGCCAAGTACCAAAGACTCTAGCTTCTTATAAACAATATTTTCATCAACATTTCCAAAGCCCGCAAAGGTACTAAAACCACAATCTGTTCCAGCAACTAGTTGATCTCTCTCAACAACTTTTGAATAAGTTACAATTCTATTTTTTACAACCTCGGGATGTTCAACAAAGTTTGTGGTTGAGTCGATTACTCCAGGAGCAATCATTTTGTCATTTGGGATTTTTAAATTTTCAAAAATTTGCCACTCATGAGAATGTCTTGGATTTGACGACTCAATTAAGTATGTTTGTATATTAGCCTTTAAAGCTATAGGCATAATTTTTTCTAGTGCAATGTCATGTAAATGAGGTCCTTCATAATTACCCCAGCAAATGTGCATTCTTATTTTAGAGCTATCAATATTACTAATAGCGTTATTTAAACATTCTATTTGTTTTTCTGCTCTGATTAAAAATTCTTCTTCAGACAAATCTTTAAAAGTCATATGTCTTGCAAGAGCTAAATCTGGACAATCTAACTGAAGTTTTAATCCATTTGATGTAATTTCTTCATATTCGTCTTTCATCAGGTTAGATAAATTTTCTAAATATTCATCATCATTTTGATAAAATTTATTGGGTAAGAAAGCTGAAATAACTCCTGGAGAAGCAGCATTCATGAACGCATCTTTGTGATTATTTTTTTCTAAAGCTTGTTTAAAATTATTTATATCTTTTGTTAGGGAAGTTTTATCTTTAATTTTTAATTCACTTGTACAGCAAGGTCGTGTGTAAGTAGGAGTACCACCTGTTCTTGCAATTCTTTCTTTAAAAGATGGAAAATCGTCTAAATCTTTTGGTGCTTTTCTTTCACTTTCTCCTGAAAAGCCATCAATTCTATCTTTAACATAAGTTGCATAGCTAATCTTAGACATTTCACCGTCACTAATATAGTCAATTCCAACTTCTATTTGTTTTTTAACAATATTATCTACATCTCTTTGAACAATTTCATCAAATTGATTTAAATCTATTTTTTCTTTTTGATCTTTCTTAAATAAAAGATCAGATAATTCATTTGATCTTGGTAAACTTCCTACATGTGTTGTTTTAATTTTACTCATTATTTATTTCATTAAAATTTGTTTCCAAATTGCAACCTCATCAAACAAAACCCATTCTCTTATAACATTTCCATCAATTATTTCTGCATGGTTTATACCCATTATAAAAATATTTTGATTTGATTTTTCTCCAAATTCTTCAGTGTCTTTAGAATGTCTACCTTCTAGAAACCATCTTATTGATGTTCTAGGATTTTTATCTGCTTCTTCTAAATAACCAATGTGCTCAACAGAAAACTTCATATCACTCAAAGTATCTTTTAAAGCATTCCAAAATTTGATTATATCCTCTCTCCCATGTCCGATTTTGTTTCCAGGCCAATAAATAGTTGCGGCTCTTGCATAATCGGAAAAATCATAATCATCTTTAAAGATATTTTTTAATATTTTGGAGTATTTACCTCCAGCAGAATCATTAGGTACAACGCCTTGCTTGTAATCTGAATTCATCTCAGAATTTGAATTAAATAATTGTTTTGCTTTTTCAACACCGCCTTCTTTATCTATAAGCATTTGAGCAAAATCTTTTGGTGTAAATCCTATTTGTCTTACCATTGCACCTTGATCACGAACAATCCATTCATCATAGACTTGATTATTTTTGCATGCACAATCAGCAATTACTCTGTAATAAATATCTTTACCAGTTGGTTTGCCGTATGAACCATCACCAAGATGTGTTCCTTTACTTAAAATTCTATGAGACGAATGATAACCAATATCATCATTTCCATTCCAAATCACATCTTCTCCAAGCAATTGTCTGTTAGGAAATTCTTTTAAGGTTGCATAAGTAGCATCGATTACAGGTTTATTTCCATACGTGACACCAAAAGGTGATCTAACTGGAATATTATCACTATAAAATTGACCAATAGACTCAACATCTTTATTTTCCCAAATTTGTTTAGTTATTTTTAGTATGTAATCAGGAAAGTTTTTATATTTTGGATCAAAACCTTTCATTAGATTTGTGTTACACAATTTAAGTAACATTCCTCATTTTCATCTATTTTAATATTAACGTTTGAATTAATTGGAATAGAAATTGTATCTTTAGCATTTAAAATACACTGAAAATCATCAATCATTATTTCCCATTTTCCAGTTCTTGAGAACATTATTGTAGGTTTTTCAAATTTTAAATTGGTTATATGACCTCTACTGGATTTTAAAATTGAGAGATTAAATCCGGTATCTTGATTTATTACTGGAGAGAACTCTTTTTTTTCAAATTTATTTCCAAGAATTTGAATTAAATTAATGTTCTCATTTAGTTTGTTTTCATATTTTGAATTTTCATTACTTTTAAATATAAACTTTTCTAGTTGATCCAATTTATAGTTATCAAATTTTTTTATTTCCTCTTGAGAAATAGGCTCAAGAATTGTTTTTCCCTCTGGAATTTGATTAATAGATAAATCAATTAACGAATTATCATTTAAAAGTGCCATACCAGTTTTTTTTGCTTTTTCTAAAACGCTTGGAACCCAAGTTATAATTCCAGGGTCATCTCCACCTAAGACAACAAAAATTAATCCTTCTTCGTCACCTGCGTTTTCAAATGCTCTAAACATATTAGTTGGCATTGAAATTATGTCACCAGCATTCAAAATTGTTTCATCTTTTCCTTCTGCTCCCCAATAAAATCTCCATCTACCAGAATAAATAACAAATACTTCTGCAGTTGTGTGACTATGTAAGCCCGAACCATTTTGGGGAAGTGCTGACACAGCACCTAAATTAAAACTATGAGGTATAGCAATTTTTATAAATTGTTTACTATCTTCAGCTACACCAGGTCCAACTATAGAATAATTTTTTCTTTCTTTGTGACCTTCAAGTTTTCCTTCCACAAAGGGTAGAGTGCTTGGAACCAGCTCATTAAATTTTGCTAACCTATTTTCCATATGTTTTTCTAATTGAATTATGATATTAACCCTACTTAAATTAAAATAAATGCCAATACAACAATTTGATACAGGTTTAAAAGAACAGCAGGGTGTAAAAAAAATTGAAATTACACCTGAAGAAAATTTTAATAATAAAACAAAAGTAAGAAGCTACTTAAAAACAATCATAGAAGGTGGAATATCTAAATTAGATCAAAATATAGAAAATTATTTTGATAAAGATGTAAAAGTTAATTGTTTTCACCCTGTTAATGAATTTGAGGGTGTAAATAATTTTAAAGAAAAATTTTGGCTACCTCTATTTGAAGCTTTTCCAGACATTGAGAGAAGAGAACAGATAGTTATTGGAGGTACATTTAGAGATAAAGTTCAAGTTGGATCAGTATCTATGCTTTCAGGCACATTCAAAAAACCTATTTTTGGAATAAAGCCAATTAATAAAATGGTAAATCTTAAATGCTGTGAAGTCCATGAATTGAAAAATGATAAAATTGTAGAGAGTTATATTCTAATTGATTTATTAGATTTGATATTTCAAACAGGAAAAAATCCAATCAAACCTTCAAGAGGTTCAGAGGGAAATTGGCTAAATCCAATTAATATCGATGGTGTAAATTATTTTGAAAAAGATATGAAGGTTTCTGAAGAAAGTTTAGACCAATCTTTAACGATGCAAAGGAGCTTGAACATAAAGCCAGAGTTAGAAACTAATTCAGATGAAGAATTAAAAGATAAATTAATTAATCATCCACAAAGTGAATTTTGGCATGATAAAATGATATGGTATGGGCCAAGTGGAATTGGTACTGGAAGAAACTTAGAGGGATTTGTCGACAACCATCAGTTACCATTTAGAAAAACTTTTAAAGAAAGAAATTATTGGAAATTAGGACATTACTGTGAACTTGGTGACGGAAACTTTTCAATGACTGCTGGCTGGCATAGCATACAAGCAGTCTATGGATCAGATGATTGGTTAGGATATAAATCTGATAATCAAAACGTTACTATGAGAGTAATGGATTTTTACCATCACCACGAAGGTAAAATTAGAGAAAATTGGGTGCCTATAGACTTAATACATATACTTAAGCAAATAGGAATTGATGTTTTAGAGTTAATTAAGGACTAATCTTTTAACTTATCCCACTCAGACATACCGCCTGTAATATTTTTAACGTTCTTAATTCCCATTTCTTTCATTGTTTTTGTAGCAAGAGTTCCTTGTCCTCCTAAACCACAAAATACAACATATTCTTTGTCAGGATTATTTTTAAAAGTATCGTTTTCAATAGGACTTCCTTCAGCTAAATAAAATTCTAGCAAACCTCTATCTAAATGCATTGCATTTCCAATAGTACCTTTAGAAAAACTTTCTTTATCTCTAACATCAATGAATTGAACGTTAGGATCGTTTAATTTCTTCTTTGCCTCTTCAGCAGTGATGTTTTCTATTTCATTGCTGACGCTCATTACTTCTTCAAATTTTTTCATGTTAAATCCTATTTAATAAATTGTTTAGTAACCGTATTTTTTCAATCTAACATCACCAGTTCTTGCATGAGCTTCCATTCCTTCATATCTTGAAAGTCTAGCAGCAGCTGCTCCAACAAGTTCAGTAGATTCTTTTGTCATTCTTTGGAAACTTAAAGTTTTGATAAATTTACCAACAAACAAACCACCCGTATATCTTCCAGCACCTTTAGTTGGAAGAATATGATTTGTTCCTGAACATTTATCACCATAAGCAACAGTTGTTTCTTCACCAATAAATAAAGAACCGTAATTTTTTAATCTTTTGTGGAACCATTCTAAGTTTTTAGTTTGAACTTCTAAGTGCTCAGGTGCGTACTCATCACTAATTGTCGCCATTTCCTCGTCTGTATCACAAAGAACAACTTCTCCGTAATCTCTCCAAGCAGCTTCTGCATTAGTTCTTGGTAACTCTGGAAGATCAGCAATAAGCTCAGGTACTCTTTTAATAACCTTTTCTGCTAATTCTTTACTTGTTGTCCAAAGCCAAGCTGGTGAATTGTATCCATGCTCTGCTTGTCCAACTAAATCTACTGCAACGATTTCTGGATCTGCATTTTCATCAGCAATAATTCCTATTTCTGTTGGACCTGCAAATAAATCAATCCCTACTTTACCAAATAAAATTCTTTTAGCTTCAGCAACAAATTGGTTTCCAGGACCTACCAATATATCAGCTGGTGCATTTCCAAATAAACCATTGGTCATTGCAGCTATTGCTTGAACACCACCTAGGTTCATAATTACATCTGCACCACAAAGATCGGCAGTATAAACAATAGTTGGATGAACACCAACACTAGGTTTTGGAGAGCTACATACTAAAATATTTTTAACTCCAGCTACTTTTGCAGTTGTTACACTCATTACTGCAGATGCAATGTGAGCATATCTTCCAGCAGGTACATAACATCCAGCGGTATTAACAGGAATTAATCTTTGACCTGCATATAAACCTTCAGACAATTCAACTTCAAAGTCTTGACCATAATTTTTTAATTGAGCTTCCGCAAATTTTCTCACTCTTTCATGAGCGAACTGAACATCATCTTTAGTTTTTTGATCTAAATTTTTTTTAATATCTTCAATTTTTTCTTTAGAGATAACCACTTCACCTTCATACTTATCAAATTTTTTAGAAAGTTCTTTGCAACCTTCTTCTTTACTTGTCTCAATATCTTTAAGAATATTTTCAACTATTTCTCTAGTTTTTGTATCATCAGTTGATGATGTTTTTGGTGATTTCTTTAAGTATGTAATTGCCATTTCTCTCCTTTTAAAATTTAAAGTTTTTTAGGATAATTTCTTATAAAATTCAATTAATCATTTAGTCCAAAGCTACTACTGCCGCAGCTATAGATGCCAATCTTGCTTGAGCTTCATCTGATCTACTAGTTATTACAACCGGGACTTTTCCTCCCACCACAACTCCTGCAGCACATGCACCCATAAAATAAATCATCATTTTAACTAGGGCATTTCCGGTTTCAACACTTGGTACTAATAATACATCAGCTTCTCCTGCAACTAAATTTTTAATACCTTTAATACCAGCAGATTTTTTTGAAATACTATTATCAAAAGCTAAAGGTCCAAAAACATCTGCATTCAAATTTTCTTCTTTAGCAAGCTTTGTTATTTCAGCTGCTTCAATTGAACTTGGCACACTTTCTAAAACTTCTTCAGTTGCAGACAATACAGAAACTTTTGGTCTTTCAATTCCTATACGATTTGAAAAATTTATTACATTTTTAAGAATATGCATTTTAGTTTTAACATTTGGCAAAACATTTAAAGCGCCATCAGTTATTATTAATGGCTTATCCTCTTTATCAACTGTCATATGCCAGATATGACTTAATCTAGTTTTACCTAATAAGTTATACTCTCGTTTTAAAACTTCTTTCATAAGAACGTCAGTATGAATATGTCCTTTAACAATTATTTTAACTTTATCTTCACTAGCAAGTTTAGCTGCAATTTTTGCAGTATTGTTTTCAACTGGCTCATGAATAAGTTCGTATTTTGAAATATCCCAACTAAGTTCCTCAGCACATTTTTGTATCTCAACTTCATGACCGATAAAAACTGGTTCAATTAGATTTTCATTTACAGCATCCTGAATAGATAACATAGGTAAAGGTTTACCAGCATTTACAACTGCAACCTTAACTCCTTTTTTACTAAGAGCTATATCTAAAAGTTTATTTGGACAGACAATTTCTTTGTTTGAAAGCATTATTTACAATTATATTACAATTTATAAATGTATATAGAAATTATATTTTAAAAGTTAACATTTCATTGTAAGTTTAAATTGTGGAGATAGTAACTAAAATAGCACCAATAATCCTGGCTTTAATAATGTTAGGCTTAGGTTTAGGTTTGAAGTTTGAAGATTTTTCAAGAGTGTTCAAATCTCCAAAAGATTTTATTGTTGGTTTTATTTCCCAATTAATAATTCTTCCTATCGTTGCTTACTTATTAATTATAATTTTAAGAACGCCTCCAGAAATAGCAATTGGGGTAATGATTATAGCAGCAGCTCCTGGAGGAGTTACCTCAAATGTGATGACTAAGTTTGCAGATGGAGATGTTGCCTTATCAATATCGCTTACTGCTGTAATTAGTTTGTTGAGCATAATCACAGTTCCATTAATTATATTTACATCTGCAGATTTACTTGGAATCACTGAAGTTTCAAAAAATATTTCAATGAGCGGTATAGCTATAAAAATGTTTTTAGTTGTAACGGTACCTGTTATTTTAGGAATGATAATTAGAAGGTTTGCTGAAAATTTCATATCTTCTAAAGTTGAAATATTCAATAAGCTTAACATCATATTATTTGCTATTTTTTTTGTAGCTGCATTTTATTCAGAAAGAGATAGTTTTTTAACTTTTATAAAACAAGCAGGATTGATTGCCTTAATTTTAAATATATCAATGATGGTTATTGCATATTATATCGCAAAAGCTTTTGCTTCAGGTGTTAAGCAAATGAGATGTATAGCTTTAGAATGTGGGCTACAAAATGGTACTTTGGCACTTTTTGTTTCTACTCAAATATTTGGTACTGATATCTTATATGCATTACCAACAGGTGCTTATGCATTAATCATGTATATAACTGGATTTATTTTTATCTTTTTTTTAAGGAGATCTAATTAATTTTAATTTGATTTAAAACTCTAAGAATTAACTCAGAAAGCATATCTAAGGTTTTTTCTTGCTCTTTTTTTCCACGTATACTTGTCTCTCTAGACAGATTTACAGAAATTAATTTTTTTTCATTATAATTCATCCATCCAGCTTTAATTAATTTATTTAGTTTTCTAACAACCGTTGGTCTTGGTATACCTGTGATATCTGAAATCGACATAGCATTTAACCCAACACTATCAGCTTCACTTATCTCTTCTACCCATTTTTTTGCAGTTAATTTTTTTAATCCAAAGCTTTTATTTGTTGCAGCGTTAGCAAATACTAATAATCCAATGCATACCAATTCATAATCTTTAAACATCTTTTTCCATCTAATATAGTAAGCAAAAATAAATTTATAAAATTGGTACCAACAAAAAGAAAATTGTTCTTTAATCTTTTTTGAAACTTCATCAGGATTATAAAATTTATCAATTTTGTTTTCATTCACTAGAATTTTAGATGAAATTGAAATCAACAAAGAAAGATGTCTTAAAGATTTTATAGGTTTTACAGTTTCATATGCAGATCTATCGATAAAAATTTTTTTATTTTTTCTTTTTATTACTCCTCGTTTTTCCAATTCTGCAACCTTTCTTCTTGCGCTTTCTTTAGGAATTAGAAGGTCTTTAGCAATTTTGATGATCTTTATTTCCTCAATTTCTAGTGTTTTGTCTTTATAAAAACTTTCGAAGTCAATAAGAACGTTGTTTTCTCTATAAAATTTGAAGTCATTATTGACCAAATATATTAGGATTATGTATGTGTCTATATCCTTAAAGTTACTGTATGCACCAATAAGCCAATCAGAAACAAATCTAAAAAATATAGGGCTTAAAGTGTTGTAATTTTTACCTATCAGTATTCTCAAATACGATTCATTAACAGCTGAAGATATACTTGGTATTTTTTTCATAATAAAAAACCCAATATGGACAAGCTGTTGATTATAGTCAACCCATTTTGGACAAATTAATTTTTAGTGTCTTAGTTGAATAATTAGCCCAAATTTTAAAAAAAACCCATTCTGAGCGTTAATTTTTACACTGTAAAAAATCAATGTTTAATATTTTATAATGCTCAATAATTTAATAAAAACAACATTAATTGTATTATTAATCGCTTTAACTTCTTGTTCTTCAAGATCGCCCGAACCACTTGCAATTGATACTTTAGAAATATCTGCCAAAGAAGATATCAAGAAAATATCAGAAATTAGAGAACAAAACGAAATACTCAAAAACAATTTAGATATTGATTTATATAAAGCGATTGCACTTGCAATTGAGAATAATAAAGACATTAAGATAAAATTATTCGAAACAGCACTAGCAAATCAACAACTAGAAGACATTAAGTTTGATATGCTTCCCTCTATGTCAGCTGATGCGGGTTACACAGGAAGTGAAAAATATCAATCAAGCACTAGTGCAACGGTAGGCTCAAACGATACTGCAGGAAGCAAAGGATCTTCATATTCCACATCAAGAACAAAAGATGTGTTTGAGCAAAATGTAGGTTTTGCATGGAATGCGCTTGATTTTGGTTTATCATATATAAGAGCAGGCCAAAGTGCAGATAGGTATTTAATTGCTAAAGAAATTGAAAAAAAATCAACTAACAACATTGCAAAAGAGGTAATCCAAGCTTATTGGAATGCGCTTTCAGCACAAAAATTAATTAAAAAGTATGATCCGTTAATTAAAAAAGTTAACCAAGCACTTGGTGATTCTCGAAAAATTGAAGAGATGCTATTGCAAAAACCAATGGACGCACTTTTATATCAAAAAGAATTATTAGATATTAAAAGAGCACTCATCAGTCAAAGACAAACATTAATTAATGCGAAAATAACTTTAGGAGGATTGATGGGGCTACTGCCCAATCAAGAATATAATTTAGTTAAAACAAGCAAACCGATCAATATTCTGGATATGAAACTAAAGAATATGGAGAGACATGCTTTAATAAATAGAACTGAATTGTTAGAAAACAGATATCAAGAAAGAATTTCATTAGCAGAAACTAAAGCGGGTATAAGATCATTGTTACCAAGTTTTAATTTAAATGCAAGTTACACAAGTTCATCAAATAATTATTTACAAAATAAACAAAACTTTGAGTACGGTTCGTCAATTGGTGCAAACTTATTAAATGTTTTTAGAGCACCCTCAATTAAAAAGGTAAACGAAGCAAATACAGCAATTATCAGAGAGCAAAGACTTGCTCTATCAATGGCGGTGCTGTCACAAGTACACTTAGCTAATATTGATTTTCAAATGAGTATGGAAGAATATGAAACAGCTGATCGTTATTATTCAGTATCAAAAAAAATTGCTAACCAAGTAAGGAACGCTCAAAAAATTGCAAGATTTGGTGATCTAGAAATAATTAGAGAAGATGCAAGTTCATTAGTTGCTGAACTTAGAAAAGATATTGCATTTGCTAAGATGCAATACTCGGTCGCCCAAGTTTATACTTCAGTTGGAGTAGATGTTGTTAGAAAAGAAAATTTTGAGGACTGTAATCTTTATATTTGCGATACTGAATTATATGCAGGAGAAATTGAAGATTTATTTGATGAATTAGGTGAAAGTTATATATCTGAAGTAATCAAGCCTATTCAAAAACAAAACCCTGTTGTTGAGAATTATAACCAAGGTTTTGATAAATTTACATTTGCGAAAAATACATTTAAACTTCAAGGTAAGGGGCAACCTCAATATTCCGTAAGATTAGCAAATAATCAACCACTGCCAAATTGGATTGATTTTTTACCAACTCAGAGAACTTTTTTAATTGATAAGCAAAGCAAAGGAGATGCTTATGAATTAGAAATAATTGTTAATGTAAAAAATATTAATACGACAGTTGAGGATAAATTTACTTTGGTAGTTGATGAAAAAATTAAGAAAGAAAAAGATTTAGTTAAACATCAAAGAATAGAAAAAGAAAAGAGATTAAAAGCTCAAAGAATAAATAAGAGTATTTTTAAAAATGCAGCATTTGGAACTGAAGAAGCAAAAATTAAAATAATAAAAGAGATAAAGAAAACTGAGGAGATAACTAAAGAGCGTTTAGCAGCTTTAGATTTATTTTATGAAAGAGTAGCAATTAAAGATGGCAAGGATTTAAGAGTATTCTCTGATAAAAAAATTAACAAAATGATTATTAAACAAGAGAAAAAAAATAAAAAATTAAGAAAACAACTCGCAAAACAAGAAAAGAAAAAAAATAAAACCAATATTTTTAAAAAGATCAAAAATAAATTACTGAACAAAAAATCTACCAATGAAAAAGAAGCAAATTTAAATATCGAAGAACTTAAAATTAAACAAGATCAAGATCTTTTAATTACAAACAAGTTATGAAAAATAAAAAACTTTAAAATAAGCAAGGTATAGGAATGACTGTTCGAGAGATTAAAAGACATAAATTAAAAAAACCTGCAATCAAAAAAGTTAAAAAGAATATCGAAATCAAAATAAATCCTGCAACTGGTAAAGCGCAAGGTTTTTTATTAAATAAACCAAAGTTCACACTTTCAAAATCTCCAAAAACAAAAGTGGGCCAAACAATTATGGGTAAAATTAGTATCATTAAAAAGAGAACTAATAACACTGTTGTAACCCCTGGAAAAAAAATATCTGGAAAATTGAAATCAAATTAAATGATTAAAAAACGTGAAAGGAAGCAAAAAATATTTATTGAAGCGCTAGAGCAACGGATAATGCTCGATGGTGCTGGAGCTGTAACTTTTTTAGATTTAATTGATGATCGTAACCAGCAAGAGATAAAAAAAAACTCTAAAATAATCGATACCTCAAAAGAAAATAATGAAGTGCCTTTTGCAAATGTAGCAAGAGATCAGTCAAGAAAAAGCGTGGTGTTTATTGATAGTGCGGTGCCTGATTATGAAACAATCATTAGTTCTTTTAAAGAAAACACAGAATTTTATTTAATCAATTCCAATGAAGATGGTTTTAAAAAGATAGATCAAATCCTAACAGATAGAAAAGAAATTGATGCTTTACACATCATTGGTCACGGTTCTGCTGGAGAAATATTATTTGGTAATGCATTTTTAAATAATGATACTATTGCTAATTATCAAGCAACTTTAGCATCCATTGGTCAATCATTAACAAGTAGTGGTGATATTTTATTTTATGGTTGTAATGTAGCAAGCACAGATCAAGGTGAACTTTTAATAAAGAAGATTTCAGAAATAACAAAAGCAGACATTGCAGCTTCAGATGATGTTACTGGTAAAGGTGGTGATTGGGTTTTAGAAAACAAATTCGGTATTGTTGAAACTAAAAATGTTCAAGTTTTAGATTACAATCATTCACTTGGATCATTGTCTACTGTGAGCAGTCCATCAGGTACTGGAATTACTCACAAAGATAATAACGTTACAATAATGGATCATACAACTAATAATCTCAACGTAGGTTTGGGGAGTGGCGGTGCTTATTCAACTATTGGAGCTAATTTTGGTATAGTTTTGGAGAGAGAAAATGTTTCTATATCTTCTGGTGATCATATTTCAGACGTTGATGTTGATACTAGTGACACTTTGGATGATCCTACTAGTTCACCAAATTCTGAAATACAAGGTGGAGCTGATCAGACAGCCTCCGAGGATATGACAGTTAATTCTTATCTTATGATGCATGTAAACGGCGCAGATAAAAATGCATTAAATGATGCTGGTGAGGTCGTGTTTGGTGGAGAAATAGTTGGTATTTTATTTGATCAAGCCCACACAAGAGCCCAAACTGTTGATGGTAATACATTTCATAGTAATAGTTTTATTTATAATTTTACAAATTCTGGTGGAAGTTCAAATGCGATAGATACTGATGGCGCAAGAATTATTGAAGGTAACGGTAGTACTCAAAACTTTTTTAATTCTTATAAAACCTCTATTTCCAGTACCCTTAGTAATGCAGATATGGAGTGGGTATCAGTTGGTAATCATGGTAGTGGAACAAACAATGTTTTGCAGTTTGGATCCGATAATGGTGCACTTAAACATGGAGACTATATAAGAATTCTTGTTAAGCAATCAAATTCAGCTCCAACAGCATCTGATGGTACTGTTTACATAAATGAAAATAACCAAGTTTCTTCTGCGGGAGATAGAACACCATCAAATATAACAAAAGTTTTTTCAGCAAGTGATTTTAATTTTTCTGACACAGATGGTGACAGTTTATCAAAAATTCAAATTACCTCATTAGAAAGTTCTGGTGATTTAGAATATTCAACCAATGGATCCACTTGGAGCGATGTTACTACAAATTTAGAGATTAGTGCTGCAAATTTAGGAAATGGATATTTAAGATTTACACCAGCTGCAAATTCAGAAAGTGATGTAACTTTTGGATTTAAAGTTCACGATGGTAACCAATACAGCTCATCAGCTTACACAATGACTATATCGGTTAACGCTGCACCAAATGTAACTGATACAACAGTTGCAGGAACAGTTTCAGCAGGAGCAACTACTTCAAGTGCAGATATTCATGATATTGTAGCTGATAGTGATGATAATGATAGTGTTTTAGTTGTAACAGGTGTTGCATCAGGAAATGAAAGCTCGAATAATACAATAATTACAAATAATACTGGGGTTGGCTCAGCAGTAACAGGTACTTACGGATCTTTAACAGTAGCTGCTAATGGAACTTATACCTATACAGCAAGTGCATCGAATAATATTTCTCACGGTTCAACAGCAACAGACACATTTACATTTACAACTCGTGATAACGAAACTAACTCTGGCTCTTTTGCTTACGATGTTGGTACAATTACTTTTACTGTTGCTTCTAGTAATAATGCACCTGTAGCAGTTAATGACACTGATAGCATTACCGAAGGTGCAACGGAAGACGTTAAATCTGATGGAAATCATCTATTAAACGATGATACAGATGCTGATAGTGATAGCTTAGTAGTGACACATATTAGATCAGGCTCAAATTCTGATCAAGCAGTTAGCTCAGGAACTAATTATAGTAACGGAACATCGATAACAACTTCTTATGGTACTTTAGTAGTTGGTGCAGATGGTACATATAGATATACAGCATCAGGATCAGCTTCAAATGCTTTGGCTGCTGGTGCTACTGCAACAGATACTTTTACTTACACAATATCAGATGGGAATGGTGGAACAGATACTGCAACATTAATTTATACAATTACGGGTGTTAACGACAATCCATCAGCAACAGCAGACACGGGTTATATTGCTGAAGATAGTACATTAACTGTTGCAGATGGAGCTTCGGCTAACGATGCTAACAGTGACGGTAATAACAATAGTTCCACAGGAGATCATACAGGTGATGTTTTAGGAAATGATACTGATGCAGATACAGCAAACACATTAACAATTACAAGTATTACCGCAACAACAGCGGGTGGAAGTGCGCAAACTACTTTTACAAGCAACACTGAAACAGTTACAGGATCTTATGGTACTCTAACAATTAACTCTAATGGTTCATACTCTTATGCAGCAACCTCGGACGCAGCAGATGCGCTTGATGCAGGTGATACAATAACTGATGTCTTTACTTATATAGTTTCTGATGGAACAGCAACAGCCACATCCACATTAACGATTACAATCGCAGGGATTAACGATGCACCAGTAGCTCAAGATGACGTTGGTGTTATAGTTGAAGGTGGAACTTTAACAGTTGCAAACAGTGCCAATGCTAATGTTTCAGGATCTTATGATGCAACAGGTGAAAATTCTGGGGATGTAATTGATACAAGTTCTGCATCACATTCAGACTCTGATGCAGATGCAAGCTCTTCCTTAACAGTTACTGCTATTCGAAAAGGACAAGAAGGTGGAAGTGGTGACTCTGGAACAGTTGGAGTTGCGCTTACGGGTACTTATGGCCAATTAACAATCGCAGCGGATGGATCTTATAGTTATATTGCAAACCAAAGTGCTGCAAACGCTTTAGCAGCAGGTGAAAGTGCTAATGATTATTTTACCTATACTGTCTCAGATGGTACTGCAACTGATACTGCACAAATCACAATAACTGTTCTTGGTTCAAATGATGCGCCTAGTGCAACAGCTGATACAGGTTATATCCAAGAAGGAAAAACATTAACTGTTGCAGACGGAGCTTCAGCTAACGATGCTGATAGTAGTTCTAATACAAATGATGCAACAGGAGATCATTCAGGTGATATTTCTGCAAATGATACTGATCCTGATACAAATGATACATTAACTATTACAACATACTCACACACAAGTTCTACGGGTCAAGGTGGAGCTGCTGGTGGATCAAATAGTAATAGTGGTACTGCAGGAACAGATAGTGTTGTGGGTGCTTATGGTACTTTAGATTTAGAAGCAAATGGTTCTTATACTTATACAGCAAACTCAGACATTACTGATTTAGAAACAGATGATGAAACATTTACAGATGTCTTTACTTACACACTTTCAGATGGAACAACTACTACTACTGCAACCATCACCATTACTATTGAAGCTTCAGGAGATGTAACTGCACAAAACGATACTGGTACTGTTAATGAAGATGCAACTCTAACAGTTTCTAATAGTGGTAATGCAACAAGTGTGGCTACAGCTACATTCAGTTCCTCAGATTCAAAATCTCTCAGTGGCCTATCAACCCGATCTTCTGGTGTAGTATTTAATGATGATGGAACCAAAGTGTATACCTCTGATGCTATTAATTCTAGAATATATGAATTCCCTCTATCAACTGCCTTTGATGTATCCACCGCAGGTAGTTCTTCTAATTTTAGCCATGGTACAATTGCGAATTCTGTATCGTTTAATAATGATGGAACAAAAATGTTTGTACTACAAGCTACTGGTCATGAACTTACCGCAGTATCAATTGTAAGAGAATACGGTCTTTCAACAGCATTTGATGTAACCACTGCAAATACTTATACAGCAGGTACCCTTACTACCCAAGATTCAGTTATGACCGGGTTAACTTTTAATAACGATGGAACCAAGATGTTCACCACTGGTCTCAATAATGATAGTGTATATGAATACGCCCTGAGTTCGGCTTTCGACGTTTCAACACTTTCATATACTGATAGTGTTAGTGTTTCATCTCAAGATACATCTCCACAAGAAATAAAATTTAATAACGATGGAACAAAAATGTATATCTCAGGTTCTGTAGGTAGTGAAATTCACGAATACACGTTGTCAATTGCTTTTGATATTTCATCTACCGTTACCTATAAAGGTGCTTATGATGTTGACCCTGCAGAGAGTCATACTGGGGCGGTGGGTTTTTCTTTTAATAATGATGGAACAATACTATTTACTACAGGTACTGCTAGCGCTAAAATTAACGAACATAATTTAACAACTCCTTTCAGCCTAGTGGATGTCTCTGGGGAAAATACTGGAGATGTTATTGATACAAGCTCAGGATCTAATTCAGATAGTGATGCTGATAGTGATACATTAACTATTACAGCCATTAGAACAGGTTCATCAGAGGGCAGTGGCACAGCAGGTACAGTTGGTGCTGCACTTACTGGTACATATGGTCAATTAACAATTAATGCTAATGGTTCTTATACTTATGTTGCCAATCAAGCAGCAGCTGATGCTTTAGATCCAGGTGATATTGTAACAGATACGTTCAATTACACAGTATCTGATGGAAATGGTGAAGATGATATTGCTGTTTTAACAATTACAGTTGTTGGTATTAATGATGCTCCAACTGCAGTAAATGATACTGACTCAGTTACAGCTGGAAACACAGTTACTGATACCACAAATAGTGCTGGAACTTTAGTTTCAGATGATACAGATCCTGATGCAAGTTCAAGCTTATACATTACACAAGTAACACCATCAGGAGGATCTGCATCCCAACTTACATACAACTCTACAAAAACTTCAAATGCTACAAATATTTCAGGATCTAAAGGTACTTTAACTATTGGATCAGATGGTAGTTATTCTTATGCTGCAAACTCTGATGCAACAACAGGAAATGATGTTTTCACCTATACTTTAACGGATGGAACATCCACAACGACAGCTACATTAACCATTTCAGTTACGGCTATCTCAAATAATGCACCAACAGCATCTAACTCAACTGTTTATATTAATGAAAATAACCAAGTATCCTCTGCAGGAGATAGAACACCATCAAATATCACAAAAATATTTGCAGCGAGTGATTTCAACTATTCAGACAGTGACAGTGATAGTTTGTCAAAAATTCAAATTACTACATTAGAAAGTGCAGGTGCATTAGAATATTCATCTGATGGATCAACATGGACTGATGTAACTTTAAACCAAGAAATTACAGCAACTGATATTGGTAACAATAAATTAAGATTTACACCAGCAGCAAATTCAGAAAGTGATGTAACTTTTGGATTTAAAGTTCACGATGGAACTGAGTACAGCTCATCAGCTTACACAATGACAGTATCTGTTAATGCTGCCCCTAATGTAACTGATACTACAGTTGCAGGAACTGTTGCTGCAGGAGCAACTACTTCAAGTGCAGATATTCATGATATTGTAGCTGATAGTGATGATAATGATAGTGTTTTAGTTGTAACAGGTGTTGCATCAGGAAATGAAAGCTCGAATAATACAATTATAACTGATGCAACAGGAGTTGGCTCAGCTGTATCAGGCACTTATGGTTCTTTAACAGTTGCTGCAGATGGAACTTATACATATACAGCAAGTGCAACTAATAGTATTGCATTTGGTGCAACTGCAACAGACACATTTACTTTTACAACACGTGATAATGAAACAAATTCAGGTTCATTTGCTTATGATGTTGGTACAATTACTTTTACAGTTGGAAGTTCAATTTCTTTAACAGATGACACTGATAGTGTTAATGAAGATGCAACTGTAACAAAAACAGGCTCACAAGATGATGTTTTAAATAATGATACAGCTGATAGTAATGGTTTAGTTGTAACACATATTAAAAAAGATGGTGGATCAAACTCAGCAGTTACAAGTAGTAGTACTTATAATTCAAATGGAACATCAGTTACAGGTACTTACGGTACTTTAACTATTGGTGCAGATGGATCTTATACTTACACAGCTGATCAAGCTGCAGCTGATGCGTTAGATGCAAGTGATCAAGTAACTGATGTTTTTGTTTACACAGCAGATGGCGATACAGCAAATTTAACTATCACAGTTACAGGTGTTAATGATGCACCAGTTGCTCAAGATGACGTTGGTGTAATTAGAGAGAATGCAACATTAACAGTTGCAAATAGTGCTAATGCAAATGTTTCAGGATCTTATGATGCAACAGGTGAACATTCAGGAGATGTAATTGATACAAGCTCAGCCTCACATACTGATAGTGATGCTGATGACAGTGCTTCTTTAACTATCACAGAAATTAGAACTGGAGCCACTGAAAACGCAGGTACAGCAGGTACAGTTGGTGCTGCTTTAACAGGAACTTATGGTCGATTAACAATTAATGCAAACGGCTCATACTCTTATGTAGCAGATCAAGCTGCTGCAGAAGCTTTAGATGATAGCGAGTCGGCAGTAGATAGTTTCAATTATACTTTATCAGATGGAACAGATACCGACTTTGGAGTAATTAGAATTACAGTCCTTGGTTCAAATGATGCGCCTACAGCTGTTAATGACACTGATACTGCAACAGAAGGATCAGTTACAACAGTAACAGGATCTGAAGATGATGTTTTAAACGATGACAGCGATGTTGATGTTGAAACAATTACAGTAACAAATATCTCTCACACTAATGGAAATTCTGGAAGTGTAACGGCGAGCACTACTTATTCTAATGGTCAATCTATTACAGGTACTTATGGTACTTTAGTAATTGGTGCAGATGGTTCTTATGAATTTACACCAAATGATGTTTTAGGTGCTAGTGAGACAGGTAATGATGTTTTCACTTACACAGTTTCTGATGGTACAGCAACTGATACAGCCACATTAACAATTACTACAACAGGTGCTAATGATACTCCAGTTGCTGATAATGAAACAGGTGCTGTAAATGAAGATGCAACTTTAACAGTTACAGATGGAACTTCAGATTTATTACATGGTGATACCGATGCTGATAGTAGTGACACATTAACTGTAACAACTTATTCTCATACATCAGCTACAGATCAAGATGGAGGAAGTGCATCAACTGGAAACGGCAATAGTAACACTGCTGGTAGCGGAGCTGTTGTTGGTTATTATGGTACTTTAACTCTAGCAGCAGACGGGACTTATACTTATGCTGCAGACCAAGATGTTGCAGATGCTCTTGATGCAAGTGATACAGCAACAGATGTATTCACTTATACTGTATCCGATGGTAATGGTGGAACTGATACCGCAACTCTTACAATTACAATAACAGGTGTTAATGATGATCCAGTTGCAAATGTTGACACAGGTGCAGTTAATGAAGATGCTACACTTACAGTATCAAGTGCTGCAAGTGGTGTTATTCAGGATAATGATACAGACGCTGACACAGATGATACTATTTCTTCATTAGGAATAACTACAATTACATTTAATGGTTCAGACTCGGCAGTAACTAGTGGAAGTACATATAATTCTGGGACACCAACTTCAGTTACAGGAACATATGGTACACTTACAATTGGTGCTGATGGTACTTATAGTTATATTGCAGATCAGTCAGCAGCTGATGATTTAGATGCAAGTGACACTGCAACAGATGTCTTTACTTACACACTATCCGATGGAACTGGCACAGATACAGCTACCCTAACAATTACAGTTACAGGAATAAATGACGCTCCAGTTGCAGTCAACGATACGGATGCAGTTAATGAAGATGCAACGGTTACTCAAAGTTCAGGTGCAGGATTATTAGTTGCTGATGACACTGATGCTGATGATAGTGCATCGTTAACTGTCACTCAAATTGCTGTTACCGGTGGATCTAATTCTGCTGTTAGTTCTGGAAGTTCATATAATTCTAGTGGAACATCAATAACAGGAACTTACGGTACGTTAACTGTAGGTGCAGATGGAACTTACACTTATGTTGCAGACCAAGCAGCAGCTGATGCTTTAGATGCAAGTGATACTGAAACTGATAGCTTTACTTATACAATGTCAGATGGCACAGCCACAGATACTGCTACATTGATTATAACTGTCACAGGTGTCAATGATGATCCAGTAGGTGTTGCAGATACAGATTCTGTTCAAGTAAGTAGTACTGTTACAGACACAACAAACAGTGCAGGTACTGTTATATCAGATGATACAGATGCAGACGATAGTTCTTCTTTAACTGTTACAGCCATTCAGCATAGTGGAGCAGGAAGTGCCACTTCTGTAACTGCTGGAACAACTAGAGCAGATGGTGCTTCAAGCGTTGGTACTTATGGTACTTTAACCATCGGTGCCGATGGTTCTTATTCTTATGTTGCAGGTTCAAGTGTTGGAACAGATGTATTTACTTACACAGTTTCTGATGGAACAGCTACAGTAACAACTACTTTAACTTTTACTGTTAGCAATGGAAATCCTCCAGTAGGTGTCAATGACACAGATAGTGTCAATGAAGATGCCACAGTTACTCAAAGTTCGGGGGCTAGTTTGTTAGTTGCAGATGATACTGATGCAGACGGCAACTCATTAACAGTTACACAAATTGCAGTTACAGGAGGATCCAATTCAGCTGTTTCTTCAGGTAGCACATATAATTCAAGTGGTACACAGGTTACAGGAACTTATGGTCAATTAACTGTAGGTGCTGATGGTTCTTACACATATACAGCTAACCAAAGTGCTGCGGATGATTTAGATGCAGGTGATACTGTTACTGATAGTTTTACTTACACAGTATCAGATGGAACTAACACAGATACAGCAACATTAATTATTACAGTAACAGGTATTAATGATGATCCAGTTGCAGTAAATGATACTGATGCAGTCAATGAAGATGCAACGGTTACACATTTAACAAATAGTGCAGGCACTTTAATTTCAGATGATACCGATGCAGATGATAGTGCCTCTTTAACAGTAACGCAAATTGCCGTTACAGGTGGATCTAATAGTTCAGTTGCAAGTTCAAGTTCTTATAATTCTAATGGTACTTCAATAACGGGAACATACGGTACTTTAACAGTGGGTGCAGATGGTACTTATAGTTATATTGCAGATCAGTCAGCAGCTGATGATTTAGATGCAAGTGATACGGCTACTGATAGCTTTACTTATACAATGTCAGATGGAACAGCTACAGACACTGCAACAATAATCATTACAGTGACAGGAATAAATGACGCTCCAGTTGCAGTCAACGATACAGATGCAGTTAATGAAGATGCAACAGTAACACAAAGTTCAGGTTCAAGTTTATTAATGGCTGATGATACAGATGCTGATGATGATGACAGCTTCACAGTTACACAAATTGCAGTAACCGGAGGTTCTAACAGTGCTGTAACAAGTGGTAGTTCTTATAATTCAAACGGAAAAACAGTTACAGGAACTTATGGTCAATTAACTGTTGGTGCAGATGGTACTTATACTTATGTAGCCAATCAAAGTGCAGCAGATGATTTAGATGCAGGTGATACTGTTACTGATAGTTTCACGTATACAATATCTGATGGTGATGCTACAGACACTGCAACATTGATTATTACAGTAACAGGGGTTAATGATGATCCAGTTGCGGATAATGAAACTGGTGCGGTTAATGAAGATGCAACACTAACAGTTACTGATGGGACTTCTGACTTGTTACATGGTGATACTGATGCAGATGATAGTGCATCGTTAACAATTTCGGCAATTAGAACTGGAGCTGAAGGAGCAAGTGGAACTGCTGGCTCAATTGGCTCAGGTTTAACAGGTACTTATGGAACTTTAACTGTAGCAGCAGATGGAACTTATACATACATTGCAGATCAAAGTGCTGCTGATGATTTAGATGCAGGTGATACTGCAACAGATGTATTTACATATACAGTATCAGATGGAACTGCAACCGATACAGCAACACTTACAATTACCATTACAGGTGTTAATGATGCTCCAGTTGCAGTCAACGATACGGGTGCAGTAAATGAAGATGCAACACTGACTGTTTCAAGTGCTGCTAGCGGAGTTGTTCAAGATAATGATACCGATCCTGATACAGATGATACTGCAGCATCACTTGTTGTTTCTCAAATAGCTGTAAGTGGCGGATCTAACTCAGCAGTAAATTCTGGGAGCACTTATAATTCTGGTACACCTACAACAGTTACTGGAACATATGGACAATTAACAATTGGTGCAGATGGTACCTATACTTATGTAGCCAATCAAAGTGCAGCTGATGATTTAGATGCTTCAGATACAGCAACTGATAGTTTCACGTATACAATATCTGATGGAACCGCGACAGACACTGCAACATTAATTATTACAGTAACAGGGGTTAATGATGTGCCAACTGCTTCGAATAAAACAGTAACTACAAATGAAGATACAGCTTATGTATTTTCAGCATCTGACTTTGGATATACAGATGCGGATGACGATGATGCTTTAGTAAGTATAAAAATTACTACACTAGAAGATGCGGGTGCTTTACAATATTATAATGGAAGTACTTGGGTAGATGTAACTTTAAATCAAGTTATAACAGCAACGGACATTGCTGCAAATAAATTGAGATTTAACCCAGCTGCAGATGAAAACGGATCTTCTTACACTACTTTTAATTTTACAGTAAGCGATGGGGATTCAGATAGTGCTACTCCAAACACAATTACTGTAAATGTTACTCCTGTTAATGATGCACCAGTAGCGGACAATGAAACAGGTGCAGTTAATGAAGATGCAACACTAACCGTTACAGATGGAACATCAGATGTTTTACATGGTGATACTGATGCTGACAGTGACACTTTAACAGTTACTTTAATTGGTATAGGCACAAACTCTGATCAAGCAGTTGCATCGTCAAGTACATATAATTCTAATGGAACAACTGTAACAGGTACATATGGACAATTAACAATTGGTGCAGATGGTACTTATACTTATGTAGCCAATCAATCTGCAGCAGATGATCTAGATGGATCAGATACAGCAACTGATACGTTTACATACACTGTTTCAGACGGTAATGGTGGAACTGATACTGCTACGTTAACCTTTACAGTTACAGGAGTTAATGATGTTCCAACAGCAGCAGATAACACAGTTACAACTACAGAAGATACTCCATATGTATTTAGCACATCTGACTTTGGTTATACCGATGCAGATGATGATGATGCATTGGTAAGTGTTAAAATTACAACTTTAGAAGATGACGGTGCGCTTCAATACTATAACGGTACAACTTGGACAGATGTAACCTTAAATCAAGTAATAACTACAACTGATATTTCAAATGGATATTTAAGATTAAATCCTGATGCAAATGACAATGGCTCTCCTTATACAACATTTGCTTTTACTGTTAATGATGGAGATGCAGATAGTGCTACTCCTAATACTATGATAATCAATGTGACATCAGCAAACGACGATCCAGTTGCAGATAATGAAAGCAATTCTGTTACAGAAGGTAATACTTTAACAGTCACAGATGGTAGTGATGATTTATTAGATGGGGATACTGATACAGAAGGTGATACTTTAACTGTTTCAGGTATTAGAACGGGTAGAGAAAGTGGCAGTGGTACATCAGGCACAATTGGATCTGCATTAACAGGAACTTATGGAACATTAACTGTCAATTCAGATGGAACGTATACTTACACACCTAATGATATTTTAGGAGCAGGTGACACAGGTAGAGAATATTTCACATACACAGTTTCAGATGGTAATGGAGGAACTGATACTGCAGAATTAGCATTTGTTGTAACTGGTATTAATGATGATCCAGTTGCTACGAATGATAGTAATACAATAGATATTTCAACAAGTTCAACTTTAACAGCAATTAATAATTCAATTAAAGATGTATTAACAAATGACAGTGATGTCGATGTCGGTGATACTTTAACTGTATCTGCAATTAGAACAGGTGCTACTGAAGGAGCAGGAACAGCTGGAACAATTGGTAGTGGTCTTGAGGGCACTTATGGAACATTAACTATGAATGCTAATGGTAGCTACACTTATGTGGTTAATGCTGGGCTTAAAGAT
Source organism: Candidatus Pelagibacter sp. HIMB1493 (assembly GCF_052047995.1). Taxonomy (NCBI): domain Bacteria; kingdom Pseudomonadati; phylum Pseudomonadota; class Alphaproteobacteria; order Candidatus Pelagibacterales; family Candidatus Pelagibacteraceae; genus Candidatus Pelagibacter; species Candidatus Pelagibacter sp. HIMB1493. Next base: position 280,064 of record NZ_JBNAIP010000001.1, read on the forward strand.
ACACTAGATCCTGGTCAAATTGTTTTTGAATATTTCAATTATACTTTGGCTGATGATAATTCGGGTACTGATACTGGCTCAATAATTGTTAAATTACAAAATGGTGGAGCAAAAGTTAATGAAATAAAAGAACAAAAAGCTGAAAAGAGAATTGAAAAAAAAATAAAGAAAGAATCTAAAGTTACAATCAGAAAACTAAAAGTAGAAGGTGATAACGAAGCAGAATTAAGTTTAAATAAATTTGAATTTGAAAAAACTATTAGAAAAACTTCATATTCACAAGGTTTAAAACTAGTAGATCTTGTTGCTGAAACCGAAAGTGTTCAATTATCAGATGGTGCGTTAGCAAAAGTTAACGCTAAAGAAAAATCAGATGCATTAAAACTTAACTTTAAGGTTATGAATGAAATTGATAACGAGATTATAAAGTTTGAAGGTAAAATGGCTGATGGTTCTGATTTACCAAGTTGGATCAAAGTTAATTCTAAAACAGGTAAAACCACAACAACTATTCCAGAAGGTGTAGATAAACTCGATATTATTATTATTGCAACCGATAAGAAAAATGAGACAAGAGAAATCACTATTGAAATTGATCCAGAGCAAATCAAAAGAGATAAACAAATTGTAAAAGTCGCTAAAAAAGTAAATGCATTAATTTCAGTTGGCTCAGATGGAAATATTAATTTAATTAGACAAAAAGCAGATGGCACAATTGATACTGTTCCTACACAAAACTTAAACTTTAATAATCAAAGAGATATCAAAGATATTATTGAAGCCTTCAAACCTGAGAGAATTTTCCAATTAAGAGCGATTAATAATGGAACAGACATAGCTATTAATCTTTCAACTGAGATTTTAGGAAGTTTTGAGAGAATAAAACTTGTTTTAAAAGATGGATCAGAAGTTCCAGAATGGTTAGAATATGATCAGGCAACAGGTGAAATTATAGCTGCAAATCCACCAGAAGATCTATCATTATTAGAATTAAAATTAATTATCGAAAGAGATGGTGAGATAATCGTTAAAGATTTAGAAATTGATTTAGGAAACACTGATGTCTCAGAGTTTATTGATCTTGAAGAAAAAAATAAGTTTGTTGCATTTAACGACCAATTAGAGAGAGAATTTAATGATTGGGATGATTATGGCAATAATTTCATTAATAGATTATAATTTTTACTAATTTCATGAAACGCTTATTCTATATATTATCTGTTTGCTTAATATTTCTAACACCTATTAGTGCTGAAGAAATGGAAGCAAGAGCTTTAGTAAATGCCACTGAAAAAGTATCGATATCTAGTGAAATAGCAGCAAGAGTAGAAAGTATAAATTTTTTTTTAGGGGATGCATTTAAAAAAGGAGATGTTCTTGTTAGCTTTGACTGTGAAATCTACAAAGCTCAAAGAGATGTGATTAAAGCAGAATATACAAGTGCTTCTATCCAATTAGAAAGTGACAAAGAATTATTAGACATGAGGTCAATTGGGAAACTACAATATCAATTAACAGTTTCAAATTATGAAAAGGCGAAAGCCGAATTAAATATTGCAAACTTAAATCTAGATCGTTGTGAAATTATTGCACCTTACGATGGCAAGGTGATGGATGTTTATACAAGTGTATTTTCGAGTATTGAACAACGACAACCCTTGATGGATATTGTTGGTGATGGTTTGCTAGAAGCCGAAATCGTAGTGCCTAGCAGTTGGTTGAAGTGGTTAAAAAAAGATCATGCTATAAAAATTATTATAGATGAGACAGGTGAAACTTTAGATGCAACAGTTATAAGTTTAGGTGCAGCTGTTGATGCTGCTAGCCAAACTATAGAACTTAAAGCCCAATTTAATAAAAAGTACAATAAATTAATTCCGGGTATGAGTGGGATTGTTAAGTTTTGAGTAAAGATAAAAACATTAAAGTTGCTCGTTTAATTGGTTTAGAAAAAAAAGCTAGAGAAGCAAGTTCTAAAGATGAATTATATTTTGTTATTGCAAACGAAACTAGACAAATCATTGATTACGTTAACTCATTTTTATTAATTAAAACACCTACAGATAAATTTATAATTAAAGCAACTTCAGATCTTGCAACAATAGATAGAACCTCACCTTTACTTACCTTTATAGAAAACTTCATTAATAATGACAAAACAATCGATACAAAAGAAATTCAAAACCTTGATGTTGAAAAAATAGCAAAAAACATAAAAGCTGAAAAACCAAAAAACCTTCCACAAAATATTGTGTTTATTCCAATTATTTCACCTCAAAAAGGGATGCAAGGCTATTTATTATTAGGAAGACAGAAACAATTTTCTGATAGTGATACTGAACTGTTAAGGCATTTATCCATGTCTTATGGTCATGCCTTTAATTCTTTTTTAAAAGATATTTCAATTAATAATTATTTTAAAAAATATTTTACGGGAAAAAAATCCTGGAAGATTTATTTATCAATATTCATTATACTTTTTTTACCATTAAGATTAACAAGTACAGCTCCAGTTGAAGTTGTTGCTAAAAAGCCAAAACTAGTAACAGCTCCTTTTGATGGTGTTGTAAAAGAGATCGTTGTAAATAATAATGATAAAGTAAAATTTGGTGACCTATTAATATTGCTTGAAGATATTGAACTTAATAATAACTACAATCTAGCAAAACAATCTTTGCAAGTTACTCAAAAGGAATTGCTTAGAAGTAGACAGTCTTCATTTTCAAACAATGAGGAAAAAGCAAGATTAGCAGAGCTAGTTGCACAAGTAGAATTAAAGAAAGCAGAGGTTGCGTCTGCTGAAGAAAAATTAAAAAACACTAAATTATTTGCCAAACAAAAAGGTATTGCAATTGTTGATCAAAAAAATGATTGGCAAGGAAGACCTGTTAAAGTAGGTGAAAAAATAATGACAGTTGCAAACCCTGATGAAGTTGAATTTTTAATTTGGTTGCCGGTAAAAGATAGCTTGGTTATAAAAGAAAATTCAAAAGTAAAAGTATTTTTAGATGTAAATCCAATTAGTTCGTTAAAGGGAAAATTATTAAGAGCATCTTATGCTCCATCATTGTCACCTGAGGAAGTTTTATCTTACAAGATAGGAGCAAGTTTTGATGGTAAGAAACCTCCTAGAATAGGATTTAGAGGTACTGCAAAAGTTTATGGATCAAGAGTGCCATTATTTTACTTTGTATTAAGAAAACCAATTACATTCATGAGACAATATATTGGAATATGATAGTTCCATATTTAAGACAAGACTTAGAGATTTTCAGAGGAAACAGTAGAGAAGATGGTTTGCCTGCTTGGCTTTTATATGATGCTGTAAGAAACAAATATTTCTCACTTGGTTTGACTGCATTTAAATTGATTAAAAATTGGAAGGGTGGAGAAGATATTAAAAATTTCGAAAAGAAAATTAACTCATCAGGAATTGCTACTAGTGAGGAAGAGATTAAAAGTTTTATAAATTTTCTACATCAAAACAATTTAATTATTCAACCAACTGGTCAAAATATAGCTTATTTAATGCAACAGAAAAACAGCATGAAAAAAAGCTGGTTGATGTATGCAATACATAGTTATCTTTTTTTTAAAATTCCATTATTTAAACCTGATGACTGGCTTTCCAAAACTTTAAAATATGTAAAGCATTTTGCTTCAAAAAAATTTAGAAACTTAGTTTATCTTTTTGGCTTCATTGGATTATTTTTAGTTTTTCAACAACTTGAAACGTTTAAGAGTACGTTTTTATATTTTTTTTCCTTTCAAGGTTTAATGTTGTATTTTTTGACCTTAGTTTTTGTAAAGTGTCTTCATGAATTAGGACACGCCTATATTGCCAAACATTATGGATGTAGAGTATCAGCAATTGGAATAGCATTTTTAGTATTCTTTCCTTTTTTATATACAGATACAACAGATGCTTGGAGACTTCGAAATCACAAAGAAAGATTATTAATTAACTTTGGTGGAATACTAACTGAATTACACTTGGCTATCATAGCAACTTTTCTTTGGGCAGTATTGCCAGACGGGGGATTTAAAAGTGTAGCATTTTTTATAGCAACAACATCTTGGATTTCCTCATTAACAATTAATGTAAGCCCGTTTATGAGGTTCGATGGTTATTATGTGTTCTCAGACTGGTTGAAGGCTGAAAATTTACAACCAAGATCATTTGCACTTGCAAGATGGAAGATAAGAGAAAGTTTATTTGGATTAAATCATCCACCACCAGAAGAAATCAATCCATCGAGAAGATGGACGTTTATAGTATATGCTTGGGCAACTTGGGTTTATAGATTTTTCTTATTTCTTGGGATTGCTTTGTTAGTTTATCATTTTGCTTTTAAAATATTGGGTATCATATTATTTGTAATTGAAATTCATTGGTTCATTTTACTGCCAATTATTCGAGAGATTAAAAATTGGTACAAATTAAAATCTGAAATTAAATTTAATAAGCAAACCACAAGAACTTTAATAATCCTTTTGTCATTTTTTATGATTTTGTTTTTACCTTGGAAGTCTTCTTTAAAAATTCCAGCTGTATATGTTTCTGAGCAATATTCAAAAGTGTATGCGCCTTATCCATCAAAAATTAAAAAAATTCTAGTAAATAAAGATAATGCGGTAGAGAAGGGACAAGAATTGATAGAACTTTATTCACCTGATTTAGATAGAGAAATTTTTTCAATTAGTAGAAAAATTCAATTAACAAAAACAAAGATCAATAGATTGAGTAAATCTGCAGGAAATATGGATCAATTTTTAACATTACAACAAAGTTTAATTGCTCTTCAAACAGAAATGACTGGTTTAACAAGAATTAAAAATAAGCTTATTATTAAAGCGCCGATCAAAGGAAAAATAAAAGATTTTTATGATCTTTCCGAAGGTATGTGGGTTAGTAATTTTGATCAGTTACTAGAAATTGTTCATTATGGAACAGGTAAAGTCAGAGGATTTATTAAAGAAGAACAAATTGAAAGATTTTTAAAGAAAAACCCTGCAGTATTTATTCCCAATGATGGTATTCATGATAAAGTTTATTTAGTTTCAAAATCTTTAGATCTATCAGCTATTACCAATCTTCCTTATATCTCTTTAAGTTCAGCTCACGATGGACCAGTTGCCGTAAGAAATTTTACAGGAGGAAAATTTCAATATAGACCTGAAACCGCACACTATATTGCAGAATTTGATCTTGCTAAAAAAAGTGAAATTCAATTTGAATTACCAGGCTATGTTCACATTAAAGGCAGCAGATATAGTCCGTTTGCAAATTTAACTAAAGGTGTGATTGCTATAATTGTAAGAGAAAGTGGATTTTAAATTAATTTAGTTTTGATCCTTTTTTTTAATTAATTTAATATAAGTTTTATCAAAAAACTCATTTTGGGCATCTCTAATATGTAAAAATTAAATTACTAATGATTATATAACATTGTTTTTAAAAATTATGAGTACAGAAAACTTAAATAGTACATCTGTTGAAATTGAGAATCTCTCTCAAATTACCGAAGCTCCACAAAGAGTAACTGAAGCTTCACAAAGAGTAAATGTGGATGTTCTAAAGCAAAGACTTCTTGAAGAGAAAAAAAAAGAAATTGAGAACTTCTCTCAAATTACTGAAGCTCCACAAAGAGTAACTGAAGCTCCACAAAGAGTAAATGTGGATGTTCTAAAGCAAAGACTTCTTGAAGAGAAAAAAAAGGAAAAAGTTAAAAGAACAATTATTGTTTCTTCTGTAGTTGCTTCTTTATTAGTTTTAACTTCTTTAACTTATTAAAGTTTCTAAATCTTTTTTAATAATATCTGGAATGTTGATTTCTTTTTTTAGATTTTGTTTGTAACGATTAAACTTGTTTTGTCCTGGATACATTATTTCTTTAACACCTTTAATCTTAGGAAGTTTTTTAATTGTTTTAATATTGTCTTTAATTCTTTGATTATAATTTTTTTGAAATAAGTTTGCTTTAAACGTTATAAACAAATGTCCTATATTTTGTGGTCCTGAAAAATCGTCAAAAGGATCTTTAACCCGACCTGCATGATTTCCTCCAGTTAATACTCCACTTAAAATATCAACCATCCAAGCAAGACCAGAACCTCTAAAACCTGCAATAGGTAATTGAACTCCCGCTAATGCTTTTTTTGCATCAGTAGTTGGTTTTCCAAATTTATCTAAGGCTACACCAGCTGGAATTGTTTGATTGTTTCTTGCAGCAACTCTAATTTTACCTCTGTTAATCATTGAGATTGATGTATCTAAAATAAATGGAATTTTAGAGCCAGTAGGGGTTCCAAAACAAATTGGATTAGTTCCAAATAAAGTTTTTAATGCACCGTGAGGAGCAACTGCTGGAGGAGCATTTGTATAAATCATTGCTATTAAATTTTTCTTAACTGCTTGTTCTGCGTAATAACCTGATAAACCATAGTGACCACTATTTTTTACTGCAACCATACCTATTCCAGTTTTTTGTGCATGTTTAATTGCAGTTTTAATTCCAAGATCAGCAGCTACAAATCCAATACTGTTATTTGCATCAATATGAGAAATAGAAGATGAAATTTTTTTAATTTTTATTTTTGGTTTTGGATTAATTACTTTTTTAGAAATTCGATCACAATACATTTTAAGTCTTGATAAACCATGACCATATGCACCAACTAATTCTGCATTAATTAAAGCATTAGCTGATATTAAAGCATGATCTTTATTTAAACCAAATTTCTGAAAAATCTTAATTACTTGTTTTTTTAATAGGGGTGTTTTCACTTATTTGAATATTTTTAAATCTTCGTTAAAAAAATTTTTAATATCATTAATTAATAAATTTGGAACCTCTAAAGCTGCAAAATGACCACCTTTAGGAAATTTTTTCCATCTTTTAATATTAAAAATTCTGTTCACATAAGATTTTGGAGGCCATTCTAGCATTTCTTTTGGAAATTCTGCTATTGCTGTTGGAACTTTTATTTTTTTGAAATCTTTTGGAAAAGACCTGCCACCTTCTTTTCTTCTTCCAAAATAAATCCAAGCAGCAGTATTAAAACTATTTGTAATTGTATAGATCATTATGTTTGATATTAATTCATCATTTGAAAATGTTTTTTCTATCTTACCTTTATTTAGGTGGGACCAACCATGAAACTTTTCTAAAATCCATGCTGCTGTTCCAACCGGACTATCTATCATTGCATAAGACAAACTTTGGGGTTTAGTTGCTTGTTGAGTTCTGTAGCCTTCCTGCATTATTTGATCAAAATTGAATTTTTTTTCCCATTTTTTCTCTTTATTATTTCTTGGTCCTTTTGGATGTCTAATTGGTAAACAATTAATATGAATTCCCTTACAATTTTTTGCACTATCAAGACCAATCCATGCAGCAATAGTAGCTCCCCAATCTCCACCTTGTACAATATAACTTTTATGACCTAAATTTTTGACCATAAATTTATTTAAAATTTTTCCAATCCTTCTTGGACCTAAAGCTTTTTTAATTGGAGTTGAAAATCCAAATCCAGGTAAAGAGGGCACAATGACATCAAAACCATCTTCAATTTTTCCACCAAATTTTTCTGGATGAGCAAGCTTTGGAATGATATCAAAAAACTCAATTACACTACCTGGCCAACCGTGCAAAAGTAACAAGGGTCTTGATTTAGGATTTTTACTTTTTTCAACAATAAAATGTAGATTTATACCATCCACATTAGTCTTGTAGTTTTTAAAAGAATTAATTTTGTTTTCAAATTTCTTCCAATTATATTTTGAAACCCAATATTGAGAGATTTTTTTTAAATAATTATAATTGGTTCCATACTCCCAACCATTTACATTTTGCATCATCTTCCATGGATAGGCTCTTACTTTTTTATAAATAGTATTAAGCGTGCTTTTAGGCACACTTATTTTGTATGGTTTGATCATCAATTAGTTATGACTTATCCAAATAGTTTTCGTTTGTAGAAATGAATTTAAAGCTTCAGTACCTTGATCTCTACTTAATGAGCCTGATTGCTTATATCCCCCAAAAGGTGTTTTGATATCTCCCTCAGAAAAAGTATTCACTGACACAGTTCCACAAGGCAAACTTTTAGCTAAATGAAATGCTCTGTTTATGTCTTGTGTAAACACACTCGCATGTAATCCATATTTAGAATTACTTGCAATTTTCAAAGCTTCTTCATCATTTTTTACAGTTAACACTCCAAGCACTGGTCCAAAAATTTCTTCTTGAGCGATAGTCATATTTTCCTTCAATCCATCAAATAAAGTTGGTTTTGCATAAAAACCTTTTTGATTTTTGCTTGAAACACCTCCGGATAAAAGTTTTGCCCCTTCATCAATACCTGTTTGAATATATCCATCAACAGTTTGCAAATGACCTTTAGAAATCATAGATCCCATATTTGATTTAAGATCTAATGGATCTCCAACTTTTAACTTTTTAACTTTTTTAATAACTTTATGTAAAAATTCATCTTTAACTTTTTTATGAACTATCTGTCTCATATTTGCTGAACAGTTTTGTCCGCCATTCCAAAATGCTGAATTCATAGCATTATCTATTAAATCATCATTAATTTTAGCATCTTCTAATACTATAAATGGACTTTTTCCTCCCATCTCTAATGCAACAGGTTTTAAATTACTTTCACTTGCATATTTTAAAAAGTATCCTCCAACCTCAGTTGAACCTGTAAATGAAACTGCATCAACATCTTTGTGACGACCCAAAGCTTCACCAACATCACCATAACCTGGAAGCACATTTAAAACTCCATCCGGTACACCAGCTTCTTTTGCAATTTGAGCAACTCTAATAGCTGTGAGTGGTGTATCCTCCGCTGGTTTAATTATTACTGAACAACCAGCTGCAAGTGCTGGAGCCATTTTCCATACCGCCATCATTAAAGGAAAATTCCAAGGAACAATTCCAGCAACAACACCAATTGGCTCTTTAACAATTAGACTAGTGATAGATGGCTCTGTTGGACCAACTTTTCCAAAAACTTTGTCAATTAATTCTCCATACCACTGAAAATGCATTGGAGCATCATTTGCAACTTCATTAATACAATCAGCAATAAGTTTACCTGTGTCTATACATTCTAAAACTGAATTTTCATCTCCATGTTTTCTAAGTAATTCAGCAAATTTTAATAAAACTTCTTTCCTGTGTTCTGGAGAACTTTTAGACCAAACTCCACTGTTAAAAGCTTTTCTTGAAACTTTAACTGCTAGATCAACATCTTTATGATTACATTTTGCAACAGCACAAAGTTTTTTACCAGTTGCAGGATTTATTGTTTCAAATTTTTTTCCATCAATAGCATTTACATATTTTCCATTAATAAATGCTCTTCCTTCAAATTTAATTTTACTGGCTATTACTTTATATTTGTTACCTGAGCTCATAAATTTTTCCTATATTGAATTTATTTTATTAATTAAATTTAATCTAAGATTCCTAAAGATTAAAAATAGATTTACAAAAACATTAATCATACAATTCAAAACTGCATCATTATAAAATAATTTTATAATAACTACTTTTTTTCTATACTTCTAACTTAAAGTTAATTAGGCTTCAATTAATTTAAATTGATAATTTAATTAACTAAAGGGAGATAAATAAAATGTTTATTAAAACAATAAGCAAGACGCTTATCAAAGTTGCTGCAATTATTTTCTTTGCACAAGCTGCTTATGCTGAAGTAACTCTTAAGCTTGGAACCACTGGTAGATTGGGTATGCCAATTGGTGACGCAATCGATCAGGCTTTAATACCAGCTATGGAGAAAGCATCAGGAGGTAAAATGAAAATTGAACCTCATTATCAAAGAAGCTTATGCGCAGAACAAAAATGTGGTGAACAAGCTAACCAAGGGCTTATAGCTTTGTGGACTAGTTCTACTGCAAACTACGGTAACTTTGGTCCTGAATTAGCTATTTTCGATTTGCCTTTTATTTTCAAATCATTAGAGGATGCTAAAAGAATATCAGATGAATGGTTAGCTGAAAGACAGTGTAAACTAGCTCTTGAAAATGCTGGTCATATTTGCCTTTCTGTATATTCAAGTGGAGGATTTAGACAACTTGGAAATGCAACTAAACCAGTTCGTGAACCGGATGACATGAAGGGACTTAAATGGAGAACTACTAAAAGTCCTGTTGAGTTCATGCTAGTTAAAAATTGGGGTGCAACACCAACACCTTATGACTGGAGTCAATTATATCAAGGTCTTCAATCAGGTGTAGTTGAAGGTCAGTATGTTGCTAGTCCATGGCAGCATGTAGCAAAACTTCATGAAGTTGCAAAATATTTCACTGAGATCGGAGGAATGTGGTCTGGAAATATTTTAGCGATGGATGCTAAACAGTACAATGCATTGTCTGACCAACAAAGAAAATGGTTACACGAGGCAGCTGATGCTTATGGAGAAAAAGTAAACGAGTTGGATAACGCTTGGATTAAAAATGGTGAAGATGCAATTAAAGCATCTGCTAAAGAGTGGTATGTTCCAACAGAAGCAGAAATGACTAAGTGGAGAGCTGGTGCAATCGGTGCTTGGTTAGATGCTAAGGGTACTTTTGAACCAGAAGTAGCTAAAAGAGTACTTCTTGAACAAGGTATGGATGGATTTGTAGCTCAGTTGGAAGCAGCTGGAGCTCTATAATTCATTAATTAAAACTTTGTGAAGACCATTTAGTTCTATTTTAGAATTAGATGGTCTTTACCTAAAAAAAATCATAACTTATAAATATCTATGGAAAGTATTATTTTACTTGTCGTACTCCTTTTGCTAATTTTATTAGGAGCTCCAATTGGCTTTATATTAATACTGATACCATTTGTTTATATTCTATTAACAGATGCCGTTCCTCTCGTTTTAATTCCCAGTCAAATGTTTACCGCTATAGACTCGGTTCCATTGACTGCCATTGCATTCTTTATGTTAACAGGTGAGTTGATGACAAGCGCAACAATTACTGACCGTTTAGTTGCTTTAAGTAGAGCATTAATTGGTCGTATAAGAGGAGGGTTGGCTCAAGTTAATGTTCTTGTGAGTATGTTTTTTGCAGGCATGAATGGTTCTGTTGTAGCAGATACAGCAACCGTTGGAGCCTTAGTTTTACCAGCTATGAAGAAAGCAGGTTATCCTGCAGCATTTTCAGCTGCGGTTACAGGTGTAAGTTCTACAATAGGAGGAATTATTCCACCTAGCATCATGATGATCGTTCTTGCTAACGCAACTGAAATTTCAATTGCATCTTTATTCGCAGCTGGGATTGTTCCAGGAATTTTGATTGGTGTTGTTATAATGGTAATCAATCATTACTTTGCAGTTAAATATAATTTCGAGCGTAGTGATCAGCCGTTCTCAGTTCGTCGAGCTGGTAAAGAATTGTATCGTTCTTCATTTGCTCTTTTAATACCTTTAGTATTAGTAGGTTCAGTGATGGGAGGTGTCGCATCGGTTGTTGAGGCAGGTGCTATAACTGCTTTAGTTGCATTGTTTACTGGCGTATTTGTTTACCGAACTATCAAATGGAAAGATTGCACAGGTGCTTTTCGTAGAGCGTTCCGTAATTCAGCAATGGTTTTTATAATCATAGCTGCCTCAGGTCCTTTTAGTTGGTTACTTACTTCTCTTGGAGCTATTGGTGACCTTGAAACTTGGCTTTTAGGTTTAGCGGACTCTCCAATATTATTTGTTTTAGCATTAATATTATTTATTTTTCTTCTTGGAACCGTAATGGACTCAGCAGTAAACATTATCATTGTTGGTCCAGTGCTTGTGAATGTTATGTCTCAAGCAGGTTTTCCTGAGGTACAAGCTGCAATCGTTGTAATAGTAGGATTTTTAATTGGATCAGTTACACCACCAGTTGGCGTTGCTTACTTTACATCTGCAACAATAGCTCAAGTGCGTTTGGAAAAAGTAGCTGTTGCTTTAATTCCTTACCTAGTTGGACTTTTTTTACTTTTATTTTTTATATTAGTTGTTCCAGAATTAACAATGTTTCTTCCTAATCTATTGAGTAATTAGTGATGAAATTTTTGAATAGTATTGATCGTTTTGTTCATAGGATACTCGAAGCTATGTGCTCAATATTTTTGGCAGCAATGGTTGGTTTCACTCTTTATAATGTTACAATGAGATATATTTTTAATAACCCTCCTGTTTGGGGAGATCTACTAACAGTATTAAGTAATATTTGGCTAATGTTTATAGCTCTTTCTTTGACTGCTAGAGACAATGAACATGTAGCTTTAAATTTAATATATGAAAAATTACCTGAGAGAGTTTCCTTATACATTCGTCAGTTCTGGAAAGTTATGATTATGATAATTGGTATCGTCTTAATTATATATGGAATTGAACTTGTAGAAGGTATGAGAGGGAAGTATTGGGAAATGTGGTATTTTGAAATTAGTATGCAGGGTATTGAGTTCAAACCAAATTATATGCCTAAAAAATATGCAGTTGCAATTTTGCCATTAGCTGGATTTTTAACTACTGTTGGTGCTGCAATAAGTTTTATTAAAAAAGTCTAACTTTAAAATTAAAGTTAATTAACCTTTACCTCTCCAAGGTATAGTTTTATCGATTATTTTTCTTAAAGTTACATCGAATAATAAACCAAGAAGACCCATAATAAATATCGTTATCCATATAACTTCGTACTGGAAGTATTTTTTAGCAACGTTTTCAACAAAACCAATACCAGTGGTTCCTGCTAAAAATTCTGCTGCAACCAATGTTCCCCAACACATACCAACTGCAACCCTTATACCAGTTAAAATTTCTGGAAGAGAATTTGGGAAAATTACATATCTTAAGATTTGTTTTTTTGTAGCTCCCAATGAGTGAGCAGCATGAATTTTTGATAATTGAGTTCCTGATGCCCCAGCTCTTGCTGAAATAATCATAATAGATAAAGAGACCATAAATAATAAAAATATTTTTCCAGAGTTATCAATTCCAAGTACAGAAATAATTAAAGGAGCCCAAGCAAGTGGTGGGACCGGTCTATAAAGTTCAATTAATGGATCAAAGAAGCCTTTTGCAAATCTATTAAGACCCATAAATAATCCTAATGGAACACCAATAATAATTCCAAACACTAATCCTAAAAATACCCTCATAAAAGAGTCCCAGATATGCCCGTATGGAACTGGAACTTTGAATAGTTTAAAGTCACCACTAACAACTTTTAAAACATTGCTTTTAAAGTTCTCTTTAACTATTCCATCTTTTGTATGAACCGGATACTCACCAGGTAAGATATCAGCTATCCAATCTGGTAAAACGAAGCCAATCATTTTACTAACATCAACCATTTCAATCCATAAAAGAGGAACATTTTTGTATCCAACACTTGGTTTAGACATCAATACAAACTTATTAAATGTATCAGATGGTTTTGGTAGCCATCTACCAGAACCTTGTTCTGAACAAGTAGGTCCACTTGCTACAATTGTTCCAGCAGGAAATAAAAGTATATCGATTAATCTTAATCCAGCTTGTTCTTTATTTTGTAACTCATCAAATTCTATGATTGCTGCTTGCATTTCATTTAATGCATTAGGAGGATAGATACTTGCAAACTCTATTCTTCTTGCAATTTTAACAATATTTTTTGCATAGTCAGATGCTATCTCTTCACTATCATCCAAACCTTTTCTGTAAGCTTTTATGTCATCTTTAAGCTGTTTAATTGAGCTTTTGAAAGGTGGGTTATGGTTTTTTAATTTAAAAAATTTATCATCAATTTTTTTTAATTCTGCTGCAGCTGCATGAAATTTTAAACCTTTATTTGTTTGAGGTGCAGTTGGTATTTCAATTGTATTTTCAATAGAACCGCTTCCAGAATCTATTGTAGTAATTCCCCAACCACCTTGTTCATCAATAAGTTTTTGTCTTTCAGTTTTTTGAACATCTGTTTCAAAAGGATAATCTTTCTTTTGGAAATTAGAACTTAGAAGTTTTATTTGCTCCGTTATTTCTTGAAGTTTAATTTTGGTATCTATTTCCATTAATTCTTCACTTGTTAAAAGTGGAATTAATTTAGAAGTTCTATCAATGTAGCTTACAAGAATTGTTTTTTGTTGATCATTTAGATCTGGAGATCCTTTTATTTCATTAGCAATTTTTGTAAGATTTTTATTTTCAATTTTAATAATGGATGTACTTTTGAATTCTCTTTCCTCAATAGGGAACTGATATTTTAAACCTAATAATGACTCATTAATTTTAGCAACCTGACATAGTTCATTTGCTGATTTTGGATAAAAACCTTTTGCAATATCCCATGAATAATAAAGCCATAGCATTAGAATTGCACTACTTCCAACAATTACCCAGTGCGTTCCACCTTTAGCTCTTTCTGGGTTACCAAAAACAGCATCTACTTTTTCAGTTCTGATTAATCTTCTTCCATAAAGAACGCATCCAATAACTGAAACGATAATTAGTATTGTTACAAATTGGGTTAACATTAATTATCTTTCCCCATTATTTCTTCTTCCATATTCCAGATCATTGATAAAATTTCTTCTCTGGTAGATGAAAATTCTTTATTTTTTTTAATTTCTCTTAAATCTTGAGTAAGACCCATTTCAGCAAATGGAAGATTATACTCTTTATGTATTCTTCCAGGTCTTGGTGCCATTACATATAATCTTTCACCAAGTAAAAGAGCTTCTTCAACAGAGTGAGTAATTAAAATAATTGTTTTTCCTGTTTCTTTCCAAATTTTTAAAACTAAAGACTGCATCTTTTCTCTTGTTAATGCATCCAAAGCACCTAACGGTTCATCCATTAAAATTAAATCAGGGTCATTAATTAGACATCTTGCAAGAGCAACTCTTTGCTGCATACCACCTGATAATTGATAAGTAGGAGTGTTACCAAATCCTTTTAGGCCAACTATATCCAACCATTCTTCAACTTTTTTTGCTGTTACTTCTGGATCTTCACTTTTCATACGAAGACCAAAGTTTACGTTTTCAGCAACAGTTAACCATTCAAACAAAGCACCTTGTTGAAATACCATTCCTCTTTCAACACCAGGTCCATCTATTTCATTATTGTTTAAAGTTATTTTTCCTGAAGTAGGTCTTAAAAATCCAGCAGTAATATTTAATAAAGTTGTTTTTCCACAACCAGATGGGCCAAGAACAGTGAGTAGTTCTCCTTTTTTTAAAGTAAAACTAACATCTTTTAATGCATGAACTGTTTCTCCTTTTGGAGTTTTAAAAATCATATTTAGATTTTGAGAAACAAGATCACTCATAGCGCCCTTATATTAGAAATTTTTTAAAAAAAATAGGCACTAATTTTTAAATCAGTGCCTATTTAAAAAGTCTTAAACCTTTAAAATTATAAAGGTAAGAAACTTGTGTCTACGTTACCTGCTGGAGTTCCCATTCCTTTTAAGAACCCATCTAGGTTTCCGCTCTCCATAGAAGCTTTAGTTTCTTCTGGAGTTAAGAATTTAAATCCACTTAAAGTGTCTTTCATGTCAGCAACAGTCATTTCAGAAGCTTTTGACATAGCATTCATATCAGACTTACCTGATCTGTATCTGTCATTTGCTTCGTGAGTTACTTCGATGAAAGTTCTTAGCATTCCTGGATTTTCTTTCATGAATTTATCTGTAACAGATGTGATATCTATACCTAAGATACCAGCAGCTCTTGCTTCATCTACAGTTAATAATCTTGAACCAACTGCAGTTGCTGCTTTAATAGAGTTACCACCAAATAAACATGCCATTACAACATCACCACTTACTAATGCAGCAGCACCTTCTTCAGGGTCCATTTGAATGATATCCATTTTACCTCTGTCAGCACCAACAACTTTCATACTTTCATCAAAAACGTATTCAGCCATTGTTCCAAGTGGAACAGCAACTTTTTTACCTTCTAATTCAGTAGCATTAGCTTTTGTAATTCCAGATGCATTTGATGTTACACAAGTAGTTCCACCCATTCCGTATTCCATAGCAATATCCACTAGCTTAAGTGGTGCATTAGATTTTACAGCATTGATGAAAGGTACTAAACCTTGTGAGTAAGAAATATCAATGTCTCCTGCTAACATTGCATCAGTCATTGCTCCACCGTTAGTGAAGTTTGTCCACTTAACTGGTACACCAAGAGCTTTTGCAAAATTTTTCTTCTGCATGTCCTCTAGATTTGGACTTGGCCATTCTAGAAAGTATGCAACTCTAACCTCAGTAGCTGCAGAGTTTGCAACTGAAATTGAAAGGTTAAGAGCAAAAATAGATCCTAGAATAAAACTTAATATTTTTTTCATTTATTCCCCTATGTTAATTTAATTAAATTGTACTTATTTAAATTCAATTTTGAGCGGTTGTAAAACAAAAAGATAGGTTCAATTAAAAGTTGTATACATATGACGCATCATTTTGGGTGGTCAAAATTTCTCTAGCAAAGTAATTCATTTAGTCTAATAGTTGGAAATATTTATAACAGTTAATAAAGAGAGAAAAAAAATTTATGAGCTCAGAGACAAGAACTTCAGTTCCAAATTCATTAAATGAACATTGGATGCCGTTTACATCGAATAAAGATTTCAAAGCAAACCCAAGATTAATTACTGAAGCAAAAGGAGTTTATTTAAAAACTCACCATGGAAAAACTCAAATTGATGCTAGCTCAGGATTATTTTGTAATCCTTTAGGACATGGAAGAAGAGAAATTACAGAAGCAGTTACTAAACAATTAGAGACTTTAGATTATGCTCAGCCTTTCCAACAAGGTTTTGGTGGTTCATTTGAATTAGCTACAAAAATTTCAAAACACACTCCAGGTGATTTAAATAAAATGTTTTTTACTATTTGTGGTTCAACTGCTGTTGAGACTGCAATTAAGATTGCTGTTGCTTATCACAGAGCAAAAGGAAACGCTCATAGATTTAGATTTGTAGGACGTGAAAGAGGTTATCACGGGATGAACATTGGATGTGTTTCAGTTGGTGGAATGATCAATAATGTTAAAACATTTGCAAGTATCTTGATGCCAGGTGTTCAACACATGAGACACACACATTTACCAGAACACAAATTTGTTAGTGGTCAACCTGAAACAGGAGGAGATCTTGCAGATGACTTAGAGAGAATTGCAAGTAACTTTGGACCAGAAAATATCGCAGCTTGTATTGTAGAACCAATTGCTGGATCTACTGGAACTTTAGTTCCACCTAAAGGATATTTACAAAGATTAAGAGAGATTTGTGATAAGCACGGAATACTTTTAATTTTTGATGAAGTAATTACAGGATGGGGAAGAACTGGTTCAGTTTTTGCAAGTCAAGAGTTTGATGTTACTCCAGATTTAATGACTATGGCTAAAGCAACAACTAACGGTGTTGTCCCTATGGGAGTAGTTGCATGTAAAGATGAGATTTATGATGCAGTTATGGATTCTTCTCCAATGGGATCAGTTGAATTATTTCACGGTTATACTTATTCAGGAATTCCAGTTGCAGTAGCAGCAGGTTTAGCTGTTCAAGATATTTTTGAAAAAGAAGATATCTTTAACAGAGCAAAAAATTTAGCACCTTATTTCCAAAAAGGATTATTTTCTCTTCAAGACTTAGAGTCTGTTGATAACATAAGAGGTTATGGAATGATGGGTGGTATTGATATGAAAATGAATACTAAACCAGGTAAAGCAGGTTATGAATGCTTTAAAGCTTGTTACGAAGCAGGAGTAAACTTTAAAGCAACTGGTGACTGTTTAATTATCGCTCCTCAATTTATATGTGAAGAAAAACATATAGATGAGATCATTGATAAACTTAGAACAGGTATTACGAACTATCAAAAAAACCAAAAGAACTAATTAGTTTTTTAAAAGACATGGAGAGTGCTTATGAAGATAGGCGTACCTAAAGAGATAAAACCCCAAGAAAATAGAATAGGTCTAACACCAGAGAGTGTTAAAACTTTAGTTTCAGAAGGTCACGAAGTTATTGTTGAAAACAATGGTGGTTTTGAAGCTGGGTTTGAAAATGATCAATATACAAATGCAGGTGCAAAAATAGCAAGTACAGCAGCTGATATTTTTAATGATGCAGATATAATTGTTAAAGTTAAAGAACCTCAAAAAGTTGAAGTTGATATGATTAGAGAAAATCAAATTGTTTATACATATCTTCACTTAGCTGCAGCGAAAGAATTAACTGAAGGATTAATTAAATCAAAAAGTGTTAATATTGCTTACGAGACTGTAACAGATGATAATGGTAGATTACCACTGTTAGCGCCAATGAGTGCAGTTGCAGGACGTATGTCAGTACAAGCAGGAGCTCACTGTTTGGAAAAAAATCAAAGTGGAAGAGGACTTTTGTTAGGCGGTGCTCCAGGAGTAACTGGTGGAACTGTTGTAATTTTAGGCGGTGGTGTTGTAGGTGAAAATGCTGCAGTGATTGCAACAGGTATGCAAGCTAAAGTTCATATCGTTGATAAATCAGAGGCTAGATTAAAACAATTAGTAGAGATGTTTGGTGACAAAATTATTCCTGAACAAAGTGATAAAATTGATCTACCAAAATTAGTTTCTGAAGCAGACTTATTGGTTGGTGGAGTTTTAATTCCAGGTGCAGAAGCCCCAAAATTAGTTACTAAAGATATGATTAAAAGTATGAAAAGAGGCTCTGTTATAGTTGATGTTGCAATTGATCAAGGTGGATGTGTTGAAACAAGTAAACCAACTACTCACGGTGAGCCAACCTATATTGTTGATGACGTTGTTCATTATTGTGTTGCAAATATGCCAGGTGGAGTTCCAAGAACTTCAACATTAGCATTAAATAATGCAACATTACCTTATCTAGTTAAACTTGCTAACAATGGTTATCAAAAAGCCTTAAGTGAAGATAAAAACTTTTTAGCTGGATTAAATGTCCATAAAGGAATGGTTACTTACAAAGCAGTTGCAGATGTATTTGGTCATAACTTTGTAGATCCAGTAGAAGCTGTCAAACATTAGTAATGGAAAAAAAGTATCCTTCTAGCACAAAGGTAGTTGTTGTTGGAGGTGGAGTAATCGGTTGCTCTGTTGCATATCACTTAACAAAATTTGGTTGGAAAGATGTTGTTCTTTTAGAAAGAGATCAATTAACATCAGGTACAACTTGGCATGCAGCAGGATTAGTTAGTCAGTTAGGACCAACAGCTGCTGTTACAAAAATTAGAAAATATACTTTAGATCTTTATAAAAAATTAGAAAAAGAAGTTGATCATTCGGCTGGTTTAAGAATTAATGGAGCTTTATCTATTGCTCAAACTGATGCTAGATGGCAAGAACTTCAAAGGCAAGCAACTACCGCTCAATTGTATGATGTTGATATTAAGATTTTAGATAAAGATCAAATAAAGAAAAATTATCCAATCATGTACACAGAGGATTTAAAAGGTGGTGTGTTAATGCCTGGTGATGGTGCAGCTGATCCAAGTGGTGTTACACACATGTTAGCAAAAGGAGCAAGATTAGGTGGGGCAAAAATATTTGAGCAATCACCTGTTGAAACAATTTTAACTAAAAATGGTAGAGTAAGTGGTGTTAGGATTAATGGGCAAGATATTGAATGTGAATATGTCGTTCTTGCAACAGGTATGTGGTCTAGACAAATTGGAGAAAAAATAGGAGTTAGTATTCCTTTATATCCTGCAGAACATTTTTATGTAATTACAGAACCAATTGAAAATCTTTCACCAACATTACCTGTAATAAGAGATTTTGACAGCAGCACTTATATTAAAGAAGATGCTGGAAAACTTTTAATTGGAATATTTGAAGGTAAATCAATACCTGCATTTAAAGATACTAATAAAGTTCCAGAGGATTTTTCATTCGGTGAATTTCCAGAAAATTTTGATCATTTTGAACCTTATTTAGAAAAATCTATGAAACGATTTCCAGTTTTAGAACAAGCTGGAATTAGAAAGTTTTTTTCTGGTCCAGAGTCTTTTACACCTGATACCAATTCTTTATTAGGTGAAGTTCCTGAAGTTAAAAATTTATTTGTGAGCTGTGGTTTGAATAGCATCGGCATTGGTAGTGGAGGAGGAGTTGGAAAAGTAACTGCAGAATGGTTAATGACTGGTCATATTAACGAAGATATTTTTAATTACGATATAAAGAGATTTCAAAAGTTTCATTCAGAATTAGGTTTTATTAAAGATCGTATTACAGAGTCACTTGGAGACTTGTATGGAATGCATTGGCCTTATAAACAATACAAAACATCAAGAAATGTAAAAAAATTACCATACCACGATGAATTAAAAAGTTTTGGCGCATGCTTTGGAGTTTCGGCTGGATACGAAAGACCAATGTGGTTTGCTTTAGATGGTGAAAAATCAGAGTACGAATATAGTTACAATTATCAAAATTGGTATCCATCAGTTGAATACGAAACCAACAATACACTTACAAATGTTGGGCTGTATGATTTGTCTCCTTTCTCTAAATTCGAAATTAAATCTGATAAAGCTTATGAAGATCTTCAGAGAATTTGCACTTCAAATATAAAACAAGAACCTGGAAAATGTACTTATACTCATATGCTTAATAAAGATGGAGGAATTGAAACAGATCTTACAGTTGTTTGTATTGATCAAAATCATTTTAGAATAATTAGTTCTGCAGCAACAAGAGAAAGAGATAAATTTCATATAAAAAAACATCTATCTGAAGGTGTAGAATTAACTGATGTTACTGATGATTATTGTGTGTTTGGAATATTTGGGCCAAAGGGTAGATTTTTAATGCAAGATTTAAGTTCAGATGATTTTAGCAATGAAAACTTTAAGTTTGCGAATTCGAAATATATAGAAATTGATGGAACTAAAATATGGACACAAAGATTATCTTATGTTGGAGAGTTAGGTTATGAGCTTTATGTTAAAACTTCTGATTCTAAAAATATATATGAGAAATTAATAGAAAAAGGTAAAAAATATAATTTATCTAATTGTGGAATGCATGCATTAGATACAATGAGAATGGAAAGTGGTTTTTTACATTGGGGTCATGATATTTCACCTGAAGAAAATCAATATCAAGCAGGTCTTAACTTTACAATTAGTTACAAAAAAGAATTTAATTTTATTGGAAAAGAAGCATTAGAAAAAATAAAAGATAAAAAAATTGATAGGAAGTTTGCTATGTTTGTCCTTAAAAATAATGAACCAGGAAAACCCCTTCTACTTCACGATGAACCAATTTATAAAGATAATAAGATAGTTGGAAGAACTACATCGGGTAATTATTCTTTTAACTTCAAAAAAAATCTTGCATTTGGTTATATAAATAACGACTACTCAGATGATGAACTTCTAAATGGAAATATTTCAATAGAAATAGAGAAAATCAAATATCCTGCTGAAATTATCTTTAAACCATTAAAGCAAACTAATTTTAAAAATAGTTAATTAAAAAGATTATTGGTATTTAGCTGCAGTTATAAATTCATTGAAACTTTCACACCAAATAACTACGGTATTGAATTTACTTACATCTACATTTGATGGAACATCAACAACAAAGTTTTCAAAACTTTTAACTTCTGCAACATATTTAGCTTCATCTTTAATCGGTAAAAATTCATCTTCATGTTGTGTAAATTCATTTGTTAGATAAAGTTTGTAATCAGGCCCTGGTGCAATTGCGCCATTAACTGTAATTTTTGTATTTGAAATTGTAACTTTTGCTTCTCCCCAGTGAAACGGATCACTCCCTCTTAAATCTCTTACAAACTCAGTTTGATATTGAGATTTATTTTCATACTCATTAATTTTACTTATTTCCACTGACTCTGGTGCAGTTAAAATAGGTAGAAAATATACACCTAAGGCAAAACCAATTATTAAAAAGAAAAAGTGGCTGATAAATAGAAAGGTAATTTTTTTTTTCATAGGAAATTTACTTATAGTTGAAAGAGATAATAAATGTAGTATAAATCTCTCACTTTATGGCGGGGTAGCTCAGTTGGTTAGAGCGCGGGACTCATAAGCCCGAGGTCAGTGGTTCGATCCCACTTCCCGCTACCATTCTAGACGATTGATATCGTTTTGCTCCATATATGCGTCATTGACATTGGTCCGTTATTAAGATTCTTTAAATTCTGTTCACATTCATAGTTTCAACTATTAGTTTCTGGGTGTTGTAGGAGGTACTTAGGTTTGTTAATCTAGGAAAATGAAAAAGTTATTATTAATATTTTTAATAATACTTAAACCAAATTTTAGTTTTTCAGAAATAGTTCCGTGCAATGAACCAAAGTGTGATAAAAAATTTGATTTAACACTTACTAGATTTATCGAAGCAAAAGAAAAAAATGATAAACCTATAATTGTTTGGTTATCAGGTGGTACAGGTCAATTTTTTAGTACAGATCCATTATCAGAAGTTGAAGGAAGATATGACATGGTAGTCATGTTTAATCCTTATAATATAAGCTCAGGTAGCCAAAAAAGATCTGATGGTTACGCACCAATGGCATATAAACCTGATCAAGCGGATAGAATTAAAAGCATAATTAAATTTTACAAAGAGAAATATAAAAAACCAATTTGGTTAGGTGGACAAAGCTTTGGGGCCGCAAGAACACTTGCTTATTTATCTGCTTCTCCTGATAATTCTAAATTGATATCAGGTGTTATATTGGCAGCATCTGGCATTGGTTCTGTTAAAAATAATACTATTAAAGTTCCGTTTAGAAAAATCAAAGATTTAAATTTACCAATTGGAATATTTCATCACATAAGAGATATTTGTGACAATTCACATTACATAACAGCTAAAAAATTAAACAAAAGACTAGAAAAAATTAATTTAGGTAAAACTCAATTTATATCAATTGAGTCTGGTAATTTTCCTAAAGATAAAAAGTGTAAAGGAGGAAAAGGAAAAAATCATAGCTTTCAAGATAGTAGAAAAGAACTTGGTGAAGAAGTTATAAAATTTATTGAACAGAATATTTAAAAAATTAATCACTTTTAGTTAATATTCAATATAAGTCTTTCACAACTTTTTCTCGTGAATTTCCATGTCTAATTTCATCAAAGTAAACAACTTGAGTTGGGTAAGGTTTTTTGTATGTGTTAGAAAATCTACTGACATAAGTGTGGTATATTCCAAATTTAAAAAAGCTAGGTTTGCCCCATGTAGTTTGGCCATAGTATTCATATTTTAATTTATTATTGACCCAAATTTTAAAAAAACCGTCTTCCTTTTTTGTAAAATTTCCATGTATTAAAATATCATTCCATTTTCCTATCATGTCTTCATATGGAAGAATTAATTTTTGTTCTATAGTCATGAAACCTCTCTGTCTATCTGCCCAAAATCCATAATTATTAAATTGAAACATTAAATTTGGTGAACCACCTTTTTGATGGAATTGTCCCATTGCTAATTTTACAGGATCTACACTTTTAAAATCTTTTGGAAGATAAATTGAAAAGGCTGTCCATTTTTCACCTTTGAATTTTTTGCCACTCAATTCGTGTCTTTGCCGATCTTTTTTACAATCACTCCACTTTCCTGGAGGTTTGTCTTTTCCACAATCTCCAAATCTGACTTCAAATCTTACAGATTTTTCTCCAGCCCTAACTGGAAAACCATCTTCTTTTTTAACAATTCTAACACCATGTTTTTTAAAGCCACTTCCAAGACTTTTTGTATAAGAGTTTCCTGAACCTACATCTTTTGGTAATCCGAATGAAAATGCATTCCCACCGAACATCAAACCTAGAAGCAAAATCTTTAAAAGTTTTATCATTAACCTATATTAACAATTCCTTAAACAAGAGTCTAATCACTGCAAATCCTGCTCCATATACGCGTCAATGACATTGGTTCTTGACTAAGATTCTTTAATTTGATTCAATATAGCTAGAAAGGAAAGAGAGCATTTACAGGAGTAATTGTTCTAGATGAGTAGAGCAGGGTTAATGGCGATAGACTCATAAGCCCGAGGTCAGTGGTTCGATCCCACTTCCCGCTACCATTCTAGACGATCGTAAGCGTTTTGCTCCAATAGTGCTCCAATGGGAATTGGTTATTAGTTTAAGTTTCTTTAATTTTTCACCAAATAGAATTTCAGTTCAGGATTTTATAATCTTGTATTATGGTATTTGATACTCTAACAGTGTTTTATTTTTTTGTGATGTATAGAAAAAAATTTCTACTTATGAATAGTTAAATTATTAAGAATTAGAATATAAAAAAAAATCCATTTTAGAAGAAAGGAGAGAAAAGATGAACTTTTTAAACAATTGGTTACACGGTTAGCACTACTATAATTATGTAGACAAGAGATGAAGCTAATGAAAGTACTAATAAAATATCCGATAATTAATATTATAGAAGAGAGTAATAATTATTTCCCAAATCCAACAAATGTCATATCATCATTTAACTCAACTGGTTTATTGCCAGTAAATGTAGTTTTGATCATTAAAGCTCTTGTAGTTGCTTCAATTTCTTTTTTAATTTGTTCATTTTTATTTTCTAATAAAACTTTTTTAATTCCTTGTTCCCCTATTTCATTTCCATTAGAATCAAAAATTTCAGATAATCCATCTGTGTAAATATAAAATCTTTTATTCTTCAAATTTATTTTATTAATTTGATAATTTTTTGGATCATTAACTTCTGCTATACCAAGTGGGAATAATTTTTCATCTTCAATTTTTTCAAAACTATCATTCTTAAGTTTTACAATTGGTGTTTGATGACCGGCATTTACAAATCTCATTTCTTCACTATCTTTATTGTAAATTCCAATTATTGCAGTAGCAAACATCCCTCTTGTTTTAGTTAAGAAAATATCGTTATTTATTTTTTGAGCCACTTCATCAATACCATGTTTGTTTCCAACCAACATTTCAAACAAAGTAATGGATTTAGCCATCACCATAGCAGCATTTATTCCCTTACCTGCTACATCTGCAACAATAAAATAAACATCTTTGTTATGAGGATAGATATCAAAAAAATCTCCTGATAATTCCCTAGCTGGAATGTTTTGGCCAAAAACAGGATATTGGGTAAGATCTCTTTCTGGTTTAAAGTTTTTTTGAACTTCTACCGCAAGGTTTATTTCTTTTAAAACTCTAGACCTCCACATTTCTACTTCTTTTTCTGATTTTTCTAATTTAGTTAACATTTGGTTTACGTAATAACCTATAATTCCAAAGTTAGTAAAAGGGTCTTGATTAGTTCTTAACTTTAAATCTTTTGTTTTAATTTGTGTTTTAAGAAATTTAATTAGGTCTAATTCAGTTGTATTTTCATCGTGTTCAGCAATATTTAATCCTAATTCTTCATCAATTCCTGTAACTCTTAATTTATAAAATTTATTTACTGTTTTTAAAATTAAAAATGTTGAACTAAATGCAAATAACCCAACAACTAACACTCCTACTAATTGTGATTTAAGAATATCAAATCTTGAAGCGTTATTAAAAAAATCATTATCGATATTAGCAAACAATGCAACAGCAATTGTTCCCCAAATACCTGCTGATAAATGAACTGGAACAGCACCAACAACATCGTCTATCTTAAATTTTTCTAAAAGCTCATCAGCTTTTAAAGCAATCAATGAAGCTATGGCTGCAATTGTTAAAGCCTGAATTTGATCGATTATATTTGCTGAAGCGGTTATGGAAACCAATCCTGCTAATGGAGCAATTAAAATTGCTCTAGGAGATATATTTTTTTGTTTAAAGTAACCGTAAAGAACACCTATTAACAATCCTCCTGAACCACCTGCAAAAGTATTCATCATTATGCGTGGAACATTAAAATCTAATTTTCCATTACTTGCGCCATTAAAACCAAACCATCCAAACCATAATAAAAAAATTCCAAAAATAGCTAATGGAAAACTAGTATACATTTTTATATTACCAGTGTTGTTAAATCTTCCTGTTCTAGGGCCAATTACAATTAAAGAAGCTAAAGCAATCCAACCACCAACAGAATGCACAATAGTACTACCTGCAAAATCATAAAAACCTAAAACAACCAACCAACCAGGATCAGCATTAGCTCCATAATCTGCTATAACTAACGAAGCCCAACCCCAATGACCAACAATTGGATAAATTAAACCAGATGTAATTAGTGAAATTAAAATATAAGCTTCAAATTTAGTTCTCTCTGCTATTGCACCTGAAATGATACTTGTTGCTGTTGCAACAAATACTGCTTGGTATAAAAAATAAACTTGATAAGCGCCATAATCTGAAGTGAAGAAAAAAAATTCTGTACCAAAAATTCCATAAAAGCTTGATCCAAACATCAAGCCAAAACCAAACATCCAGAAAACTGTAATTGCAACAGACATGTCTGTAATATTTTTTAAAGCAATATTGATGCTATTTTTGGGACGAGTGATACCTGCTTCTAAACACATGAATCCACCCTGCATAAGAAATACTAAGCAAGTGCAAATTAAAACCCAAAGAGTATCTATTTGTGAAGTAAAAATTAACTGAAACGTGTCTAGCTTTTGTGCTAGCTCTTCAACCATTTTTTTAATTTACAGATTTAAGAATTTTAACACCATCTTTTGCAGAGTTTATATACTCATTGATGGTAGTAACTTTTTTTACTTGAAAACCATTGTTTTCTATAATTTTCTTAAATTCATCTTCTGTAATGTTTGCTTTATTTTTTGAAGCAACCATTGCAACTCCTTCTGGCCAAGCTACTTGAACATGAGTTTTAACACCAGCTTTATCTGTCAAAGCTTTTAAAAGTTTAATTTGGCAATCCATACAAACTAAACCATTAACCTTTCCAAGAACAGTTTCAGCACTGCAGGTAATTGTTGAAGAAAATAACAATATTAAGAGAGCTAAAATATTTTTTTTCACATTAATATTTTTACTTTTTTTTTGCTAAGTTTAAATTAATAAAATAAGCGATGTTGTTCAATTTGAGTTTTTTTATCTGTTATTCCAACAAATTGGTATAACTGAAATAGCGTTTTCGCTATCTTTAGTTTTTACAATTCACATTATTTCATTCAATGTTTGAAATTATTAATATATTTTTTTATCAAAGCTTAAGGATATTTGTAGGAGTTTTCTTATAGGTTTTATTCTATTTTCTTTGTATTTTAAATTTATTAAATAATATTTAATTGTTTAATAAAATATCTTTGCTCCATATACGCTCCAATGACATTGGTTCTTGACTAAGATTCTTTAATTTGATTCAATGTCACCAGAAAAGAAAGAGAGCATTTACAGGAGTAATTGTTCTAGATGAGTAGAGCAGGGTTCATGGCGATAGACTCATAAGCCCGAGGTCAGTGGTTCGATCCCACTTCCCGCTACCATTTAATGACCTGGAAATTCAATTAAATTTTCAACTTTATAGTTTTTATTAACTAAGTTATCTGATCCACCTAAATCAAATAAATTAATAACAAAAACAAATGCAGCTACTTTTGCATCACACATTTCAACCAATTTAGCAGCAGCTTCTGCGGTACCACCTGTCGCAATTAAGTCATCAATTATTAAAACAGACTCATCTTTTAAAATAGAGTCTTTATGAACCTCAATAGTTGCAGTGCCATACTCTAATTCAAAATCTACAGAATGGACTTCAGCTGGTAATTTATTTTTTTTTCTTAACATTATAAAAGGTTTTTTAAGTATATAAGAAACGGCAGAGGCAAACACGAAACCCCTTGATTCTATTGCAGCAATTTTATCAATTTTGTATTTTTTAGATCTTTCAATGATTTGATTAATTGTTTCAGCAAAAGCTTCCTCGTTTTTAATTAGAGTAGTTATATCCCTAAATAGAATACCTTTTTTAGGATAATCAGGAATTGATCTAATATGATCTTTTAAATTCATAATACTCAATTATAAATAAATATATTTAAAATTATGACAACAAATAAATTAGCAATAATTGGTGGAAGTGGTCTGTATGATGTTGAAGAATTTACTAACAGAGAATTATTAGAAATAAATACACCTTGGGGCAAACCATCTGATCAAATATTAAAAACTAATTATAATAATAAAGAAGTTTATTTTTTGCCAAGACATGGGAGAGGGCATTTTATTCCTCCATCGAATATAAATTTTAGAGCAAATATTGATGCTTTAAAACAGTTAGGTGTTACTGATATTGTTTCAGTTTCAGCCGTAGGATCTCTGAAAGAAGAATTGCCACCTGGAAAATTTGTTATTGTTGATCAATTTATTGATAGAACTTTTGCAAGAGTAAAAACTTTTTTTGATGATGAAATCGTTGCTCATGTATCTATGGCACATCCTACATCTAATGGATTAATGAATGCTTGTGAAGATGCGATTAAAAAATCCAATATAGAATATCAAAGAAATGGAACCTATGTTGTTATGGAGGGTCCTCAATTTTCTACATTGGCAGAATCTAATTTATACAGATCTTGGAAAGCAGATGTAATTGGTATGACCAATATGCCTGAAGCAAAATTAGCAAGAGAGGCAGAAATTAGATATGCCTCAGTTTCAATGGTTACAGATTTTGATTGTTGGCACCCAGATCATGAAAATGTTGATGTTCAACAAGTGATTAAAGTCTTATTAGGAAATGCTGAAAAAGCAAAAGTTATGATTAAAAATTTAATTGATAATTTTGAAGATCATATAGATCCAAATGATCCAACCAATAATTGCTTAGATGTAGCTATTATTACTGCTCCGGAAAAACGAACCCAAAAAACAATAGATAAGTTAAAAACGATTGCAGGTAGAGTTTTGAATAAATGAGAATTCAAGGAAAAGAATACCGAACAATATGGTACGAGGATAAAATAGTAAAAATAATTGATCAAACAAAACTTCCACATCAATTTATAATAAAAGATCTTAAATCAGTTAAAGATGCAATAAATGCAATCAAGATTATGGAAGTTAGAGGTGCTCCTTTAATTGGGGCAACAGCTGCTTACGGAATAGTTTTGGCTATTCATGAGAACAACTCTCAAGAATTTATAAATAAATGTTCAGAAGAGTTAATTAAATCAAGACCTACAGCAATAAACTTAAAATGGGCAGTTGATCGTATGATGAAAAAATTATCTGGCATCAATAGTGATCAAATTTTAGATTTAGCTTTAAAAGAAGCTAAAGAAATTTGTGATGAGGATGAAAAATTTTGTGAGAATATTGGTATTAATGGATTAAGAATAATTGAAGAAATTTATAATAAGAAAAAAAGTACAGTAAATATTTTAACTCATTGCAATGCAGGTTGGTTAGCAACTATTAATTGGGGAACAGCAACTTCTCCAATTTATCATGCTCATAAAAAAGGAATTCCAGTTCATGTCTGGGTAGATGAAACAAGACCAAGAAACCAAGGTGCAAATTTAACCTCATATGAGCTAAACGAAGAAGAAATTCCAAATACAATTATTGCTGATAATACTGGAGGGATTTTAATGCAAAGAGGCGAAGTTGATATGTGTATTGTTGGAACAGATAGAACTTTGTCCAATGGAGATGTATGCAATAAAATTGGAACTTATCTAAAAGCTTTAGCTGCACATGATAACAAAGTCCCTTTTTATGTTGCACTTCCAAGTTCAACAATTGATTGGAATATCAAAGATGCAAAAGACATTCCTATTGAAGAAAGAAATTCTGAGGAATTGTCTCATGTTGAGGGTATTGATGAAAACAATCAAGTTAAGAAAGTTTTGATATACCCACAAAAAAGTAAAGCAATGAATTTAGCTTTTGATGTAACTCCTGCAAAATATGTAAGTGGATTAATTACTGAAAGAGGAGTATGCAAAGCTTCCACCAATGGATTAAAAAACTTATTCAAATGAAAAATTTAAGTTCTGAAATTATTCGATATTCAAAAATGTTGAATACAAAAAAATTATCAGCTTTAAGATCTGGAAATATCTCAGTAAGGTATAAAAATGGTTTTCTAATTACCCCGTCTGGAAAAAAATACTCAACTTTAAAAAATAAAGATATAGTGTTCGTTACATTGGACGGTAATTTTGACAAGAAAAAAGGTATTCCTTCCTCAGAATGGAAATTTCATCAAGATATTTATAAAAATAAAAAAGAAGCTAAAGCAATTGTTCATGCTCATTCAACAAATGCAACTGCTGTATCTACTCATAATAAAGGGATACCTCCTTTTCATTACATGGTTGCAATGGCTGGTGGCAATGACATTAAATGTGCAAAATATGCAACCTTTGGAACAAGAGAGTTATCTAAAAATATTTTAAGAGCTCTAAAAGGGAGAAAAGCTTGTTTAATTGCAAATCACGGTCAGATTGCATTTGAAGATAATTTACCAAAAGCTTTTGAGTTAGCTGAAGAGGTTGAAAATATATCGCTTCAGTATATAACGAGCCTGAAATTGGGTAAGCCTAAAATTCTTTCTATAGCAGAAATGAATAAAGTTTTATCCAAAGCTAAAAATTATAAAAAGGATAGCTAATGACCAAAGTTGGAGAGCATATAACTCTAGACATCATTGGGACTACAAAAGAGTACGATCCTTCTGTTTATGAAAAAGTAATTCATGAAATTGCAAAAGCTGCAAAAGTTACAATATTAAATATTTCTAAATATAAATTTGAACCACAAGGTTTCACAATATTGGCTCTTTTAGCAGAAAGCCATATTAGTTTTCATACATTTCCTGAAAAAGGAATAATCAGTTTTGATTTTTTTACTTGTGGAAAAGTAAGTCCGACAGTTGCAATCAATATAATTAAAAAAGAATTTGAACATACAAGAATTGTTAAAAAAGAATTTAATAGAGATACAAAATCACTTTATCATGACATTTATAGTTCTCCAGGTTTACAAAAATCTTATGTAGTAAATGATGTTTTGGAAGATTTTAAATCCAAAGTTGGTCAACATATTGAAATTTTAGATCTTGAGCAGTTTGGAAAATCATTGTTTATAGATGGTGAAATTCAAGTTGCTGCAACCGATGAACACTTATACAGCTCTACATTTGTTGGTTCAGGTTTAAATTTAAACAAAGATAATGAAAGAGCAGCTATCATCGGAGGTGGAGATGGTGGAGTTGCAAGAGAATGTATTTCAAAAAATTTTAACTTTACTGATTGGTATGAGTTAGATCCAGAAGTTGTAGATGTTTGCAATAAACATCTTGGTGATATTGGAAAAAAAGCTACAGAAAAAAATTCAGTTAAATGTGTATGGGGAGATGCATTTGAAAGTATTAAATCAGTTGCTGATGATACTTACGATCATATTTTTGTCGATCTTAATGATGATCAGTTTTGCATCGATCTTGCGGCAAAAAATATGGATTCATTGGTGAGAATATTAAAACCAAAAGGAGTAATTACAGCTCAAGTTGGTAGTCAGGATAAAAAACCTAAGCAAGTTGATAGTTGGTTAAATGTCTTTAATCAAAATTTTGGTAATGCTAAATTATCTAGAGTTTACATACCAAGTTTTGATTGTGCTTGGAATTTTTCATCATCAATAAATCATTAATTTTTCTTTTTTCTTTCTAAAAATTGTGAAATAATTATTCCAATTAAAGGAGAAAATATGAATATATTCAAAAAAACTATTTTAACAGTTCTAGCTTCTTTTTTGATCATCGGAAATGTTTCTGCTGAGAAAATTAAAATTGGAACTGAAGGTGCTTATCCTCCATGGAATTCAAAAGATGCTTCTGGCAATTTAATTGGGTTTGAGGTTGAGCTAGCTCAAGAGCTTTGTAAAATTATGAAGTATGAGTGTACAATCGTTGAGCAAGATTGGGATGGTATGATACCTGCATTAGTAATGAGAAAATTTGATGCAATCATGGCCGGCATGTCAATCACTGATGAAAGAAAGAAAACAATTACTTTCTCACAAGGTTATGCTGATGAAGTTGCATCTCTTGCTGTAATGAAAGGTTCAAGCTTAGAAGGCATGGATACACCAGAAGGTATCAATTTATCTTTAGGTGGTTCTAGTGTTAAAAAAGCACTTAAAACTCTAACTGATGCTCTTGCTGGAAAAACAGTCTGTACTCAAACAGGTACAATTCACCAAAACTTTTTAGAATCTGGTGATGTTGGCAGTGTAAATGTTAGAACTTACAAAACTCAAGACGAGGTTAACTTAGATTTAACTTCTGGAAGATGTGATGTTGCACTTGCTGCAGCTGTAGCGTTTACAGATTATGCAGATAAATCTGGTAAGCCAGTTGTTTTAGTTGGACCAACTTTTTCAGGAGGTGCATTTGGAAATGGAGTTGGTGTTGGAATCAGACAAGCTAGTGATAGCAAAATCGGAAAAAGAGACGCTAAAATCTTAAAAGATTTCAATAAAGCAATTAACAAAGCTAGAAAACAAGGAATAATAAGCAAACTTGCAATTAAACATTTTGGTTTCGACGCTTCTATGTAATTAATTTTGGATTTGGCGACTATAATATATAGTCGCCAGTCTATATGGAACTTCTTGCATTTGGAAAAACAGGTTGGGGTGACGAGTTATTTTACGCAACCTTAATGACTGTTGCTGTATCTGTTACAGCGATGTTAGTTGGCTTCCTGTTTGCTTTAATTTTTACTCCTCTTAAACTTTCAAAATATAAAACACTAAACTTTATAGGTAATTTTTACACGACAGTAATTAGAGGTGTGCCAGAACTATTAGTAATATATTTATTATTTTTTGGGGGGAGTGGTGCAATCATGTATGTTGCATCAATATTTGGTTATTACGAATACATAGAGATTAATGCATTTATTACTGGCGCAGTTGCGATTGGTATAATTTCAGGAGCTTACTCAACAGAAGTTTTTAGAGGAGCCATTCAGTCTATTGATAAAGGGCAGTTCGAAGCTGCTAAAGTTTTAGGAATAAGCAAGTTTGGTCAATTTTATAAAATAATTCTTCCTCAAATGTTAAGATTAGCAATTCCAAATTTAAGTAATGTTTGGCAAATTACTTTGAAGGATACCTCTTTAATATCAGTAACTGGTTTGGTCGAAATCATGAGACAATCTTATATTGCTGCAGGATCTACAAGAGATCCATTATTTTTTTATTCTTTTGCAGCAGTTTTATATTTATTGCTCACTTACATAAGTATGAAGTTAATTAATAAATTAGAAGCAAAATATAGTAGGGGTTATTAATGGATTTTGATTTAATGATCACTAGTTTTCCAAAACTCTTAGGAGCAACTGTTCTTACTTTAAAACTTTTATCAGCATCTTTGTTTTTTGGATTATTTCTTGGATTATTTTTTGCAATCTTAAGATTAAACAAAAATATATTTATTAATAAATTTGCTTATGGATACTCTTATGTTTTCAGAGGTACTCCTTTATTAGTTCAAATTTTTATTATCTACTTTGGATTAGGACAAATTGAATATTTAAGATCAACAGTTTTATGGGTTGTTTTAAAAGAGCCTTATTGGTGTGCAATTATTGCCTTTACATTAAATACAGGCGCATACACGTCTGAAATCTTAAGATCTGCATTTCAAACTATAAAACCAGGAATTATTGAAGCTGGGAAAAGTCTAGGTATTTCAAACAAAATTATATTTTATAAAATTCAAATACCTATTGCGATTAGACAATCACTCCCAGCATACGGAAATGAAATAATTTTAATGATGAAAGGCACTTCATTAGCAAGCACAGTAACACTAATGGACTTAACTGGTGTTGCTAAATACATCATATCAACAACATTTAAGCCTATAGAAGTATTTATTGTGGCTGGTGGAATATATTTGTTTATGACTTTTGTTATTCATAATGTGATTAAGTATTTAGAAAAAAAATATAGCTTCCAACAATAAAATGTATCTTTCTCAAAAACAGATTGATGATTATCAAAATCTTGGTGCAATAATAATTAAAGGTGCATTTAAAGATTGGATTGAGCCATTAAGAAATGGTTTTCAAAAAGTTTTAGACAACCCTAGTCAACATGGAAGGGAAAATGTGAGTGTGAATGAGGGAAGATTTTTTGAAGATTATTGCAATTGGGAAAGAATAAAAGAATTCAAAAATTGTATGTTTAATTCTCTTGCTGCTCAAATAGTTGCTGAAGCTACAAATTCAAATTCTATACAAATTTTTCATGACCATCTTTTTATAAAAGATCCAGGTACAAACAAAGAAACACCTTGGCATCAAGACATGCCATATTATTGTGTTGATGGAGATGATACAGGAAGTTTTTGGATACCATTAGATGAAGTAAATAAAGAAAATAACCTTAAATTAATTTTAAGATCACATAAATGGAAAAAACTTTTAAGACCTACTAAATGGTCTAATGATCAACCTTGGTATGAAGATGACAGTTCATTTATGAGTCTTCCAAAAAAAGAAGGATTTGAAGAAGATGTATTAGTTCCTGACCTAAAATTAGGTGATGCAGTTTTATTTAATTTTAAAACTGTTCATGGTTCCACAGGAAATCAAAGTTCTCAATCTCGTAGAGCATTTTCTATGAGATTTATAGGTGATGATGTTACTTTTGTTAAAAGAAGTGGTCCAACATCACCCCCATTTGATGGAATTAATTTAAAATCAGGAGATCTGATGAGAGAGGATTGGTTCCCAAAAGTTTTTAGTAACTAGTATACTCTTTAATCTCTTTAATAGCAGAGCCAGTATGGTTATTCATTTCTAATTTTATTTTTGCACGATCATCATTTAAAAAATGAACGTCTCTAGAAAGTTTTATAAATTTTTCTCCAAAATCTTTATTTTTTTCACAATCTCTCTTGTCATCTTCAATAACCCAAAGTTTAGCATTTATATCTTTTAAGTCTTGAAATAATTTTTCAAGTTTCTCATCAGACTTAACATTTTTTTCTAACTGATTTTTAAGAATAGAGTGCTCGTTATTTATAAAACTTAATTTTTCTGGGTCTTTAATTTTACCTTGTTTAATTTCTAATATTGAAATCTTATCTAAAAGCTCTCCAACTGAAACCTCTACTATAATTTTATTCATAAAACTTTATACTATGTTAAGTTGTTAGAATTATGTCTAATATTTTAGTTATTAAACATGGATCCTTAGGCGATATAGCTCAAGCATGTGGGGCAATTCAAGATATTTCTGAAAATCATAAAGATGATCAAATTCACTTATTAACAACAAAACCTTATTTTGAACTATTTAAAAAAAACCCACATATTTCAAATGTTATTCTAGATAAGAGATTATCAAAGATTAACTTAATTTATTTATATTTACTAATGAGAGAGATTAAAAAACATAATTTCTCAAAAGTTTATGATCTTCAAAATTCTAGCAGAACATCATTTTACAAAAATATATTATTTCCTAAAGCTGACAAAACTATTTGGTGTTCAACAGAAACAACTCTACCAGAAGGAACAACTAAAAAAGATTTTGATAAAGATTCTGTTCTTTCAAGATTTGATCATCAGTTAAAATCTTCAGGAATTAATACCAATCATACAATAAAACCAGATTTTTCATGGAGTACAGTTGATATTTCAGAAATAAAAAAAAAATATGAACTAGATAAATACATAATACTTTTTCCTTTTTGCTCACCTCATTTAACTTCAAAGAAATGGCCTTACTATAACGACCTAATCGCTATGATTAATAAAAAATTCGAGAATAAATTTAAAGTAGTTTCTGCACCTGGACCAGATGAAATTAAAGATGCAAAAAATATAAATGCTTTATGTGTTTTAGATAATGGCAAAGCTTTAAATATTTCACAATTATCTGCATTGATTAAAGATAGTTCATTTGTGGTCGCTAATGATACTGGACCCGCTCATATAACCGCACACTTAGGATCAAGGGGTGTTGCTTTATTTGGTTCTCACACTACTCCATTTAAAGTCAGTATTGAAAGAGATAACTTTACAGCAATACAAGCCCCCGAATTATCAAAACTCTCAGCAGAAAAAGTTTTTGAAAGACTTTCTAAAATTATTTCTTAATTTTTTCTAAAACTCTTAAAAATATTGGAACTGTGAAAAGTATAAACAGCAATCTTATTATATGGTGAAAAGCAACAAAGTCTGGGTCTAAATCAAAAGCAATTGCTATAACTGCCACTTCATAAATTCCTCCAGGACTAAAAGATAATATTAAAGTTAAAATATTTGTATCAACAAAGAATGTCGCAACATAGGCTGCAATC
Source organism: Candidatus Pelagibacter sp. HIMB1493 (assembly GCF_052047995.1). Taxonomy (NCBI): domain Bacteria; kingdom Pseudomonadati; phylum Pseudomonadota; class Alphaproteobacteria; order Candidatus Pelagibacterales; family Candidatus Pelagibacteraceae; genus Candidatus Pelagibacter; species Candidatus Pelagibacter sp. HIMB1493. The sequence continues at coordinate 316,324 of NZ_JBNAIP010000001.1, forward strand.
AAACCCAATACTACCAAAATAGTGGTAGCCACAATACTATGAAGAGAATTATTGGCTATCTCTTTAATAGTTTTTTCAGCAAATCTACATCCAACAGAAGAACCAAGAATTAACAGACAAAAATTTACTGTTTCGTCTGGCAATTTATACGTTGCTACATCTGTAATTTGTAATAGGCCACTTGCAAATAATGTTCCTGATAATAAGGCTGCTGGCACTCTAATTTTATCAAAAACAAAAATAAAAAATAAAGATGCAATAATAAGTAAAATTAAATTTAAATGATTTTGAGCCAAGTAATTAAATTCACCATTTAATAAAACATCATTGTCAGTATTGTTTACGATAATAAGTGGAATTACAGTTATAATAATGATCAATCTAATTAAGTGAGAAGTTGCAACTTGAGATAAATCCGTTTTTTCATTTTCTGCTAAAATCATTAATGGACCTAAAGCACCAGGAGCAGCAGAAAATATAGAGGCTTTGTTACCGTAATTTGCAAATTTTTGCAGATACTTAGCAACAACTAAAATACAGATTATTATGTAGATTAGCATAATTATCGAAGTCCAAATCCAATCAAACATTTGATTAAATAGATTTTGATCTATGTAATTTCCAATATGCAAACCTAAAATTATCAAGATAAAACTTAATACAATTTTAGGCATAATGATTTTTAGTCCTGATAATGCAGCAATTGATGTAATAATCATTGGACCTAAAAACCAAGCAAGTGGAATATTGAATTGTTCCGCAATTATTGCACTTGGTACACTTATCAAAAAAACAGTTAGAAATTTTAATGTAAATAACTGAGACAAATTTTTTTTGATTTTCTGAGTCGATGAATTCATCTTTAAATTTCTATATGATTGACACTACCTTATATTAAATGTTTAATATAATTTAATTAATAAACAAGAAGAGAGGTATTATGAGTAATCTTAAAAAATTATTTTCAGTATTATTCTCATCAATCTTACTATTCTCAGCAACAACTACTAGCTCAGTAGCAATTGATAAATTGCACTTTGTAATCGGTGGTGGTGCTGGTGGTGGTTGGGATGGAACTGCTAGAGGTACTGGAGAAGCTTTAACAAAAGCTGGTATGTTAAAAAGCGCATCATTTGAAAATATGTCAGGTGGTGGTGGTGGTAAAGCACTTGCTTACATGATTAATACTAAACCTGCTAATACAGTGTTAGTTCAATCTACACCATTAGTATTAAGATCAATTACTAGACACGAAGGTTATGTAAAAGGTAGTGGAACTTTATCTTATAAAGATGTTGTGCCGATTGCTGGTGTAATTGGTGACTACGGTGCTATTGCAGTTGCGAAAAACTCACCTTACAAAAACTTCAAAGATGTAGTTGATGCATACAAAAAAGATCCAAGCTCAATTAAAATGGCTGGTGGATCAGTAAGAGGAAGTATGGATCATTTAATTGGTGCTTTAGCATTCCAAGCTGCGGGTGCAGATCCAAATGCTGTTGCATACATTCCTTATGATGCTGGTGGAAAAGCTTTAGCTGGACTTTTATCTGGAGAAACTCAAATCATTTCAACTGGTTTAGGTGAATTGATGGGTGCAAGAGACCAAGTAACAATTATTGGTATTACTGCTCCTTCAAGAGTTTCTGATGCACCAGATGCACCAACTCTTAAAGAACAAGGGTATGATGTACAATTCGTTAACTGGAGAGGTTTCTTTGGCCCTCCAGGTATGAGCAATGCTGATAAAGCAGCAATTGCAAAAATGCTTGGCGATGTACAAAAAACTCCTGAATGGGAAACAGTGAGAGCAAGAAATGCATGGGTTAATATTTATAACCCTGAAGGTAAGTTTGTATCTTTCTTAGAAAAGCAAACTGAAGAAATGACTGCTCTTATGAAAAAACTAGGAGTTATCTAACCTTTGGTTAGAAAGTAAAATTAGAGCAGTGAATATAAATACTACAAAAATTATATCACTGCTCTTTTTTGTTTTTTCTGCATTCTATTTATATTTAGCTTATCAAATTCAAGTTTTTACATTTGATGAAAATGCTCCATTTAATGCTAGAACATTTCCAATTTATTTAGGTTATGCAGGATTATTTTTTTCTGGATTAAAACTTATTTTACCAGACCCAAATACAATTAAAGTAGAGCATAAAAATTTAGAGTATAAAAAAACTGGTATACTTATACTGATTGCAATTATTTACGGAGCTACAATTTTAAAAGTTGGTTATTTTTTAACCACTTCATTATTTTTATTTGCTTCATATTATTTTTTAGGAGAACGAAGGTGGATTTTAATGTTTTTATTATCCTTTCCATTTGTTGCTGCCTTCATGTATTTGCTTCATGGTATTCTTGATATTTATTTAAGAGATCCATTTCTACAATTAATTGGAGTGATGGGATGATTGAAGGAATACTAATTGGATTAACAACAGCACTTACACTCCAAAATATACTAATGGTTATGGTTGGTTGTTTTTTTGGAACAATCATTGGAATGCTTCCTGGTCTTGGTCCAATGACTGCAATAGCTTTAATGATACCTATTACATATGGTTTTGAACCCGCAACTGGATTAATTTTAATGGCTGGAGTTTATTATGGAGCAGTATTTGGAGGTTCAACTTCTTCAATATTATTAAATGCCCCCGGTGTTCCAGGAACAGTTGCAACTTCATTTGATGGTTATCCAATGGCACAGCAAGGTAAGGCTGGAAAAGCTTTAGCAATAGCTGCATGGAGTTCATTTGCAGGAGGAACATTATCTGCAATTTATTTATTATTTATGGCACCAAGTTTATCTAAAGTAAGTTTATCTTTTAGATCACCTGATTATTTTGCTTTGATGATTTTAGGTTTAACGGCTATTGCAGCTTTTTCATCTAAAGGACAATTTTTAAAAGCAATGATGATGGTTGTTTTAGGTTTGATGTTAGCTTCAGTTGGTCAAGACAGTTTGTCTGATATCACAAGATATACATTTAATAATATGAATCTAACTGATGGGATTAGCTTTGTACTAGTTGTGATGGCAACTTTTGCGATGAGTGAAGCTTTAACAATTATTTTAAAGAGAAATGATCCAACAACTGCTGCTAAACAAGTTTCTTTAACTGAACTTGGTTCAATTAAAATCAATAAAGAAGAACGAACTAAAATGTATAAAACAATCCCAAGATCATCAGTAATTGGTTTTTTAATTGGTGTTTTACCTGGAGCTGGCGCAACTATTGCATCCTTTTTAGCTTATGGAATGGAACGAAACGTAGTTAGTGATGAAGAGAAAGAAAAATTTGGTAAAGGAAGTGTAAATGGTTTGTCAGCACCAGAAACTGCAAACAATGCTGCTTGCTCTGGTTCTTTTGTGCCAATGCTTACTTTAGGAATTCCTGGGAGTGGAACCACAGCAGTAATGCTTGGGGCTCTTTTAGGTTTTGGTGTTCAGCCTGGTCCTAGACTTTATATGACTAATCCAGAGATTTTTTGGTCAATAATTATGTCTATGTATATTGGAATGGTAATTCTTCTTATATTAAACTTACCTCTCATTCCCTATATAGCTAGAATTCTTGCTGTACCTAAAAATTATTTAATTCCTTTAATTTTATTTTTCTCTGTTACTGGGATTTATGTGATGTCATTTAATAATTTTGACATCTATTTAATGATTGGGATTGCAGTAGTAGCAACTTTTTTAAGATTATATGATTTCCCTATGCCACCTTTGATACTAGCTTTTGTACTTGGTGGATTGATGGAGGAAAACTTGAGACGTTCTTTATTATTGAGTAATGGTTCGTGGGAATTTTTGTGGGACAGAACATTAACTGCATGCATCCTAGCAACAACAATTTTAATTGTATTTTGGCACATTTATAAAACCTTTAAGAAGAAAAATTAAGATTTAATATCTATTCGTTTTCTAATAATTTCTTTATTAAGTTTCATTTCACGGTATGACATAATGAAAACTCCTAAAAATATTATACTTGCACCAATCCAAGTGAAGAGATCAGGGATTTCGCTAAATACAAAGTAACCAATTAGAGATGCAAATACTAAACTTAAAAAAGAATAGGGTTGGGTCATGCTTACATCCACTAGTTTATAGGCATGATTAATACAAAGATGCAACAATGTACCAGATAGACCTGCAAAAAATAAATAAATCAAAGTTTGTAAACTAGGTGTTTGCCAATAAAACAATGCAATAATGAAACTAAAAATAGTCATATAACAGTATCCATAAGATAAAATTGTAATCGAACTATCGTCTTTTGTTATAGTTTTTGTAATTATAATCACTATTGACCACATAAAAGAAGATGCCAGTGCCATATACACTCCAATAGAGATGTCAATAATACCTGGTCTTAAAATTACCAGCATACCAATAAATCCTAAAACTAGTGCAAAACTTCTGTAGATATAAATTTTTTCTCCAAGAAACAAAACAGCCAAAATAGTTACTATGAAAGGAACAACAAAAGATATTGCAGTAGCTTTTTCAATTGGCATCATAGTTAAAGCTGAGAAATATAAAAGCATTGAAGGCAAGTTTAAAACTGCTCTAAGAAAATGTTTTTTATGATGATTTGATTTAAAAACTGCAAATTTAGTTTTTAACATATAAGGAAAAATAATCAGGAAACCAAATAAAAATCTAAAAAAACCTGCTACATACACATTAACTTCCTCTTGTGCTAATTTTAAAAAAGTTAACATTAATGTTCCACAAAAAACAGAGATTATAATTAAAAAAATTGCTAATTTATTATTCGAAATCAATTTAATATTTTTTTGTATTCTTCAATTATTTTTGACCATTGAAATTTATTCACAAATTCTTTTGCATTTTTTCCATGTTCTAAATATTTTTTATTTTCTAACATTGAATTAATTGAAGAATAAATATCATCAAGATTATTTCCATCACATATTAAACCAGTATTTTCATGATTTATTGCATCTGCCGCACCTCCATCTTTACCACCTATAGATGGTACACCGTACTGTGCTGCTTCAACATATGCAATTCCAAACCCTTCAACAGATTTTTTATGAATTATAGAAGGCATTACAAATAAATTTGATTTAGCAACAAGAGCATTTTTTAAATCATCACTTATATCTTTAAAAAACATTACTTGTTCATCTAAATTTAATTCTTTTACTAATTTTTTAATATTTTCTTCTTCATCACCGTATCCAATACAAATGTAGACAATATCTGGATAAATTTGTTTTAGATTTCTAAGAGCCATCACTACTTTTTCATGATTTTTCCTTTTATCAAATCTTGAAACAGTAATTAATCTAGGAGTTTTGACTTTTAATAAGCTTTCAACTTTTTCTAATGATTTTTCGTTTAATTCTTTTGCTAGATCTACTCCACAATTTATAACAACAATTTTATTTTCATTAACACCACATTCAATAGCAAGGTTTTTAGTATATTGTGAGTTAGCAATAACTTTTTCTACATTGTTAAGAACATTTAAAACTCTTTTGTTTTGATTGGATCCTTTAGGATGATTGATTTCTTTACCATGTATAAGACAATATTTTTTTTTTGAAGTTTTAATAAGCTCTAAACTTTTCCAATGATCTCCAATTATTCCTTCAACCTTATTCTCTTTGATAAATTCATTAATTAATTGAGCTTTTCTATATTTTCTAAGAAGTTTTATTCCACCAACTCTTTCAATTGAAAACGAAGCTTGTTCGTCAAAATCTTTATGATTATCAATATAATCTGCAAAAACTTTTATCATAAAATTTTTAGACAACTCTCTTGATAAACCCCACATCAAGCTTTGCATTCCACCAAGTTCAGGAGGAAAAGATCTAGTAACAATTAAATACATTAATTAGTTTTCCACTTTATGCTACAACCAGCACTAGGAATTTGGTCTTTAGGACCTTCACCCGTTCCAGCAATTTGCTTCATAGCTTTTAACAAATCACTTTCACCTTCTTTAACAGGTATAAGATTTCTTAACTCTCTTAATCTTCCACGATATTGAAGCTCTAAATTTTTGTTATATCCAAAAAAATCTGGTGTACAGACAGCATCATATGCTTTTGCGATATTTTGTGTTTCGTCGTTTAAGTAAGGAAAATTAAAATTATTATCTTTAGAAAATTTAATCATATTTTCAAAAGAGTCTTCAGGATAATTTTCTGCATCATTTGCACAGATAGCAACTGAATTTATTCCAATTTTTTTTAATTCATTACAATCTTCAACTATTTCTTTTGTAACTGCTTTTACATAAGGGCAATGATTGCAAATAAACATTATCAAAGTTCCGTTTTTTCCTTTGATGTCTTCTAAAGAAAGAATTTTATTATCTGTTGATTTTAATTCAAATGGAATGGCTTTTTGACCAAAATCACATATTGGAGTTTGTATTGGCATACTGTAAGAATATATAAATTATGTTTTATGATTTAAAAGATAAAAAACCAAAAAACTCTGGCGAAAATTGGGTAGCTCCTAATGCAACTATAATTGGAGATGTTACATTGGAGAAAAATACAAGCATTTGGTTTAATGCTGTTTTAAGAGGCGATATAGAAAATATTCACATAGGTGAGGGATCTAATATTCAAGATGGTAGTGTTTTACACACAGATCCTGGCTGTCCGTTAAGAGTAGGAAAAAATGTTACTGTAGGTCATTTAGTGATGCTTCATGGATGCACCATTGGAGATAATAGTTTAATTGGAATTGGAGCAGTAATTTTGAACAAAGCAAATATTGGAAAAAACTGTATCATTGGAGCAAAAGCATTAATTACTGAGAATAAAGTGATACCTGACAATTCCTTAGTAGTTGGTTCTCCAGGAAAAGTTATAAGAGAAGTGACTGCTGAAGAAAAAAAAACTGTAGAGGAAAACACTAAACACTACCAAGATAACTGGAAGAAATATTCAAAATCAATATTTTAAATATTAAATCTATGAATAAAAAATTTAAAATTGGTATTGATTATGGAGGTACTAAGATTGAAGGAATTTTAATTGATGATAAAGGAAATCAAATTGAAAGAAAAAGATATATACACGAAAAAAATTATAATTCTGGAATTCAAATAGTAAAAAAACTTGTTGATGAATTTGATAAAATTAGCAACCAAACTTGCAGTGTAGGGCTAGGCTTGCCAGGATTTTCATCAAGAGACACAGGGCTAGTAACTAACGCTAATTGTTTGTGGTTAAATGATAAGCCATTTGAGAAGGATTTAGAAATTGCTTTAAATAGACAAGTAAAATTAATGAATGACGCTAATTGCTTAACTTTATCTGAAGCAATAGATGGTGCAGGAAAAAATTATGAAACTGTTTTTGGAATAATAATTGGCTCTGGTTTAGGTGCGGGTTTGTCTCACAAAAAAGAAATTATTGAAGGAGCTAATCAAATAGCAGGAGATTGGGGACATCAACCATTACCTTATCCAACTGATGAAGAAATTAAACTAGACGTTAAATGTCCCTCAGGAAATTGTGGAAGACCCTTATGTGCAGAGCAATTTATTTCAGGAACTGGTTTTACAAATATATTTAATAAAAAATATAATACAAATCTTACAACAAAAGAAATTGTAGAATTAGATAAAAATAATGATGATCGTGCTAATTTAGAATTTTCTTTATATGAGGATAGAATGGCAAGATTATTAGCTGTAATGATTGGTATTTTTGATCCTGGTGCGATTGTTTTAGGTGGAGGTATGTCAAATATTGAAAGATTTTATAATAACATTCCAAAATTAATTCCCAAATATACATTTGCAAAAAAAATAGAAACGAAAGTTTTAAAAAATTTACACGGTGACTCAAGTGGTGTGAGGGGAGCAGCTTGGCTTTGGAATAATTAACAGAACAATTAATAAAGGAAGGGAATTATGTCAGCAGGTTACGTTATAGCTCAATTAAAAGTTACAAATCCAGAAAACTATAAAGAATATGTGGCTAAAGTTACAGAGGTTGTAAAAAAATTTGGTGGAGAATATCTAGTTAGAAATGGTGAATATCAAGTAGTAGAGGGCGAAGATAATTTTCCAAGATTAGTAATCATTAAATTTCCATCATATGAAAAAGCTTTAGAATGGTATCACTCTGATGAGTATAAACCAGTTAAAGATATTCGTCTTCAAAACTCTGAAGGAAGCAATATAATTGTAAAAGGGATTTAAGGTACTAACCAGGTATCTATATTGTTTACTAAATCAAATTTTGCTCTTCGATGACCTTTAGCGGCTAAATATAACCATTCTATTGATTTTATTTTGCACTGAATAACCGTAAAATTTTTGTAACCTTCTTCACTTTGTTCTTTAGTGTAATCAAAATTATCAAGCTCAGGTTTCAGTCCAGATGTAGGAGTATCAGACATAGTTCCTGGTCCTTTATCAACTAAATAACATTTTCTAGATATGTGTTGGGTTTTTGACCAAGATTCTTTAGTAATTTCGTTATTATGATTAATGGTACACTCTACTTTTAGCCTAACCTGAATTTTTTCATCTTTATCATAAAACAACATTGCTGCATTATTGTTAGATTTTAATTTTCCAATTTTATCAGAACGAATATCGCTATGATACTGAACTAAGTTATTAGATTGATCTGATTTTCGAAGAACTACAATTCTACCATCTAAATCAGATTGGCTACCACATATAAATACAGGTATTCTGAAAGACGAGCTTCTGTCTTTGACAGCATTATTTAACATAGACCAAATTTTCTTTTTGATCTCTACAAAGTCCTCATAATAAGGAACGGTATCAGTCACAGATTATTTTTTCTTTTTTAATCGAGCAATAAGAGCAGAACTGTCCCAACGGTTACCACCCATTTCTTGTACCTCAGCGTAGTAGCCATCTATGATTTCTGTAATTGGCACAGGTGAACCATTTCTTTTTGCTTCTTCAATTGCAATTTTTAAATCTTTTCTCATCCAGTCAATTGCAAATCCATAATCAAACTTATCATCAGTCATAGTTCGATATCTATTTTCCATCTGCCAAGACTGTGCTGCACCTTTAGATATAGTTTCCATTACTTTATCCATATCTAAACCTGCGTTTATTCCAAAATTAATTGCTTCTGATAAACCTTGCACTGCTCCAGCTATACACATTTGGTTCATCATTTTAGTAAGTTGACCACTTCCACAGGATCCAATTAATTTTACTTTTTTACTGTAGCAATCAATTACTGGCTCTGCTTTTTTAAAAACTTCTTCATCACCACCAACCATTACAGTAAGTATTCCACCCTCCGCACCAGACTGACCTCCAGATATAGGTGCATCTAAAAATTCAAAACCTTTGTCTTTTGCAGCTTTATATAATTCTCTGGATACTTCTGCAGATACAGTTGAGTTATCAATAAATATTGATCCAGCTTTTGCTGTGTTAAATAATCCATTCTCTCCTGTAGCTACTTCTCTTAAGTCATTATCGTTACCCACACATGTAAAAATAAAATCTGCACCTTCTGCTGCTTGAGCAGGAGTATCAGCCATTTTACCTTTGTATTCACCAATCCATTTTTCAGCTTTTGATTTTGTTCTATTAAAAACAGTTACATTGTGTCCGGCTTTTGATATATAACCAGCCATCGGGTAGCCCATAACCCCAAGACCTATGAAAGCAACATTAAAAGTCATAATTTTTATCTATGTTTAAAAGTTTAAGTTTAAAAGTAATTTTATTTGGTTTTATTTTTACATTTTTTTCAAGTTTTGGACAGAGTTATTTTCTTGGTTTGTTTAACACTAGTATTAGAGAAGCTCTTTCTATATCTCATGGACAATTTGGTTCAATTTATGCTTCCGCAACTTTATGCAGTAGTTTTATTTTAATATGGGTTGGAAAAAAAATAGATGATTTTAGTACAATTAAATTTGCATATTTTGTAATTATATCATTAAGCATATCTTCATTTATATTTTCTAAAATAAATTCAATAGTTTTTTTATTTTTAGCAATTTTTTTAATGAGGTTATTTGGTCAAGGGTTAATGTCTCATACTGCTAGTACTACAGTTTCAAGATATTTTGATAAATCAAGAGGAAAAGCATTAAGTACATCTTGGCTAGGTTTGTCGTTAGCAGAATTTATTTTACCAGTTTTAATAGTATATTTTTTAACATTCATACATTGGAGAGAATTATGGGTAGTATTTTCTTTAATTATTATTTTATTTCTTCCTGTTGTCTCAATGTTTTTAATAAATAATTTAAATATTAATTCTAGAGAATCTGACAGTAATAATAATTCTCAAGAAGACACAATTAAACAATGGTCCAGAGGAGAAGTGTTAAAAGATTATAAGTTTTATATTATTTGTGGAAACCTATTAGCAATGCCATGGATTTTCACAGGATTTGCAGTTTTTCAGTCTTTTGTTCAAATTTCTAAGGGGTGGGGTCCATATGTGATAGCTCAATCTTTTATGGCCTATTCGATATGTTCTGTTTTGACTTTATTTATAACTGGTATTTTAATAGATAAGTTTTCAAGCAGGAAATTATTAATTTTTACAAACATTCCTATGTTGATTGCTGCTTTGATATTGATATTTTTTGATCATCCTATCGTTTCATTTATTTTTTTAGGATTATTGGGAATGACCAATGGTTTTGCAAATGTTTTAGGTACATCTACATGGGCAGAATTATATGGTGTAAGATTTATTGGAGGAATAAAGGCTATGACTTCTGCTTTAATGGTTTTCTCCACTGCTTTTGGAACTGCTTTGTATGGATTTTTAATAGACAAAGGTTTTGGTATTGAACAAATTGCTACTTTTTCCGCAATATACGTTGGATTTATGCTTGTACTTTTATTCATGATAAAAAATAAGTTAAATCCTCATTATTTATAAAAATATCCCTTGATTTTATTAGACTCACTGTGTAGATACTGCGCATGGCTAGAGTAACAGTAGAAGACTGCATTGATAAAGTAGAAAGTCCTTATGAATTAGTTTTAGTAGCTAAAGAGAGAGCTACTCAACTTAATGCTGGTTTAGAACCGACAATAGATAGGGATAATGACAAAAATACAGTGATATCTTTAAGAGAAATTGCTGAAGAAAAAATTAAAGTATCAGATTTAACCGAAAGCGCTGTTTACAAACTTAGAAAACATGTTGAACAAGTTGATGACGGGGTAGAAGATGATGAAGATATTGGTGATGATTTTGAAAATCTTTACAAAGGAGAAATTTCAAAAAGTGGTACTCCAATTTTACCATCTAAAAGAGCAAGAAAAACTCCAGAAAAAATTCAAGTATCAAAGGAAGATTTAGCTGAATTGTCTGAAACAGCTGCACCTGAAGTTGATGCTGCAGTTGGCCAAGAAACTATGAATGAACAAGGTGAAGTTTCATTAGATGAAGTTTCAGAATCAGAAAATCAAGAAGCAGATGTTGCTTCTGAAGATCCAGAAGCTTCAAACTCATAAAAAAATAATATAAAGTCTTAGTTAATGAATAGGTTAGTATCAGTTGCTCCTATGATGGACTGTACAGATCGTCATGAACGATATTTTTTAAGACTAATATCCAAAAATATACTTCTTTATACTGAAATGGTTGTCGATGAAGCGATCAATAGAGGTGATAAAAAAAAATTACTAGAATTCAATATCAATGAAAAGCCAGTTGCACTCCAATTAGGTGGATCTTCACCTAAGTTACTTGCTGAGGCAACAAAAGTTGGAGAAGACTTTGGTTACGATGAAATTAATTTAAATTTAGGATGTCCAAGTAGAAAAGTAGAGAAAAATAGATTTGGTGCTTGCTTAATGAAAGAGCCAAACTTAGTTGCAGATTGTTTAACAGAGATGCAATCAAAAACTAAATTACCTGTAACCATAAAAACTAGAATTGGATATGACAATGTCGAAGATTATGAAAACTTACATAATTTTATATCTACTCTTAAATCTACAGGTATTAAAACTTTTATAATCCATGCAAGAAAAGCTATGCTTGGTAAATTTACGCCCAAACAAAACCTAAACATTCCACCTTTAAAATATAATTTTGTTTATAAATTAAAAGAAGATTTTCCAAATGAAGAAATAATTATAAATGGAGGAATAACTTCTGTTGATCAAATTAAACCACATTTAGAAAAAACAGATGGAGTAATGATTGGAAGAGCTGCTTATCATACACCTTATTTGTTAGCAGATATTGAGAGAGAAATTTTTAATAATGATGATATTCCTAGTAGGCAAGACGTTATTGAACAGTTAATACCTTACGTAAAAGATGAATTGAAAAAAGGAACTCGTTTAAACCAAATCATGAGACACACATTAGGTTTATTTCACGGCCAATCTGGTGCTAGTCACTGGAAAAGATATTTAAGTGAAAATATGTGCGTGAGAGATGCTGATGTAAAAAAAATTGATCATATAATGGATAAAATTAAATACAACAATGTTGATATGAGAGAAGGTCAATCTGCTTAGTTCGATCTTAGCAAATGAATATATCTATATTGTTTTATTAATGGTTTTGACTGCAATTCCAGTTGGATTTGTAGCTGGCCTTTTTGGTATCGGTGGCGGTTTAATAACTGTCCCATTTCTTTATTACATATTTGGTAAACTTGGAATTGATCAAGCTTATATAATGCACTTAGCGGTAGGAACTTCTTTTGCAATAATAATTCCAACATCAATAGTTTCAGTTTTAACCCATCATAAATTTAATTCAGTCGATTTTAATGTAGTCAAAAGCTATGGTTTTTTTGTAGTTGCAGGAGTTGTTTTGGGAACAATTTTTGCTGCAACTTTCAAAACAAAATCATTAGTACTTTTTTTTGCAATCGTAATTTTTCTTTTAGGAATTTATTTACTTACGATTAAAGAAAAAGAACAAAATGTAATATCTGAAATGAAATTGTATTTAAAAATAATACTTGGCGCGATTGTTGGATTTATTTCAGCTATAACAGGTATAGGTGGTGCTGTTATGAATGTACCAATACTTAAATTTTTCGGTTATTCAATCAATAAAGCAATTGGTAGCGCCGCAGCGATTGGTTTTTTAATTGCACTATTTGGTGCTACAGGTTTTTTTATTTCAGGAAGTTATTTAAAAACAAATTTACCATTTAGTATTGGATTTTTAAATGTACCAGCTTTTTTAATCTTTATTCCGATTACAACTTTTATGGCAAGACTAGGTGCAAGAACAGCTCATAGAATAGATAAAAATAAAATTAGTAAATTACTTGCTATTTTCTTACTAATCGTAGCAGTTAGATTTTTTTACGAATATATTAAATTATAAGCATGTCGTTTAAGTTAGATAGGAAATTTTTAAAGACTTCACATAATCTTATTGATCTTAAATTATGCACTATTAGGCTAAACGATAACTCTAAATTTCCATGGATAATTCTAATTCCCAAAAGAAATAAGATTACCGATATAAGCGACCTAAATTCTAAAGATCAAACTCTGCTAATGAAAGAAATTGTTTATGTAAGTAAAGTAATGAAAAAATTATTTAAAACTTCGAAGCTCAATGTAGAAAAAATTGGAAATATTGTTCCTCAGTTGCACATACATATTATTGCTAGAAGTAAAAATGATAGTTCATGGCCATTATCTGTATGGGTTGTTAAAGGAAAAAACTACTCAAAAACAGCTCTGAAGGTAATAGTAGATAAATTAAGAAAAGCTCTGAATAAAAAGAGGTGACTTCAGTCTCCCTCCATCACCTCAATTAATTTTTTTAAATGATTCTTTACAGTTGTATGAACACTTATTAGTTGAAAATTTACTTTATTAACTTATTTAAAAACAAACAATTTAAAGTTGTATTTAGTCTAAAAAAACTCAATTTAATCACATATACTGTTTTTTATTATTATTCTAATTGATATTTTTAAAAATGGTTTCAATAAAAGACATTAATAAAAATATTAAAAAAAATTTATTTGATCCAATAGACAAAACTAAAAATAAGATTTCTTCACTTTTAAAAGATTTTAAAAGAAACCAAGTCAAAAAAGATTTAGCATTACAAAAAAAGTTAGAGAAAGAAAAGAAAAGAGAATTAATTTTAAAAAAAAAACTAGCAAAAAAAGCTAAACAAGATGAGCTCAAAGAAGAAAGAAAGAAAATCCTTTTTCAAAAAAAATTAATCATTGAAAACGAAAAGCAAGAAAAAAGGAATGAAGAAAAAAGACAAAAAATAGAAGCTCAAAGAATTAAAATAGAACAGAAAAAAATTAAAGACGAAGAAACAAGAAAACTTAGAGAGGAAGCAAGAAAGCTTAAAGAAGAAGAATTAAGACTTAAAATGTTAGAAAGACAAAGAATTAGAGAAGAAAATATTAAAATTAAAGAAGAAGAATTAAAAAATAAAGAAATTGAAGCTCAAAAGAGAAGAGAAGAAAAAGAAAAAGAAAGACAGGAAAAAATAAGATTAAAAGAAATTGAAAGAAAAAATAGACTCGAAGAAGAACAAAGATTAAGAGAGGCAGCTAGGAAGCTGAAATATGAGCAACAAAAACTTAAAGAAATGGAAGAAAGATTAAGAGATCTAGAAACTGAAAGACAACAGGAAATTCAAAGGCAGATTTTAAAAGAGGAGGCCGAGCAAAGAGCCAAGGAAGAGGAATTAAGAATCAAAGAAAAAGAACTCAAAGAAGCTGAACGTGAGAGAATAAATAAAGAAAATGAAAGGCGTCAAAGAGAAAGAGAATTGAAAATAGAGGAGGAAAGACAAAAAAGAATTGAAGAAGAAAACGAAAGAATTCGATTAGCTGAAATTGCTCAAAAAGAGAGAGAAGAAGAGGAAAATAGGCGAATGAAGGAATGGGAGAAAAAATTTGATGAGGAACAAAGACTAAAAGAAGAAGAGCTTGTAAAAAAATTTTACAGCGATGAAGTTTCTGAGCAAGCTATTAATCAGAACGATGAAAATCTAGAAACTAAAACTAATGAGGATAATTTAAAAAATTAAATTTTCTGATCGTATTCACCAACTTTACTAGTTTTTTGTAACAAATCGTCAATAAAATCAAAGATTTTTTTCTTTCTTTCATCTGATGTTGGGCTTTCGGTAACAATAACCAAAGAAGGCTTGTTTGAAGATGCCCTTATAAGTCCCCACGAACCATCTTCGAATGAAAACCTAACTCCATTAACAGTTAAAATATCATTAATAACTTGGCCATCTATTTCAGTTTCGTTTTCTTTTAAATTTTTAATTTGTTTAACCAAATCTTCAACTACCTGATATTTTTCTTCATCTTTACAGAATGGAGCCATCGTAGGTGTTTGGAAAGTATTTGGTAATTCATTAATTATTTCACTCATTTTTTTATTTTCATTATCTAATAAATGACAGACATGAATAGCTGAATTTATTCCATCGTCGTAACCATATCCCAAAGGTTGATTAAAAAAGAAATGACCACTTTTTTCAAAGCCTGCTAATGCTTTTTCAGTGTTAACTTTACGTTTAATATGAGAATGACCTGTTTTCCAATAAATTGTTTCACAATTGTTTTCTAATAAAATTTTATCTTTTGCGTACAAACCTGTTGATTTTACATCTACAACAAATTTAGAATTTTTGTGTTTAGTAGATAAGTTTCTTGCTATTAGTAAACCGATTTTATCAGAGAATATTTCGTTACCTTCATTGTCAATAACACCAACTCGATCTCCATCACCATCAAAACCGAAACCTATATCAGCATTATTTTCTTTAACCGCTTTAGCAATTTCATGAAGCATTTCTAAATCTTCCGGATTAGGATTATATTTTGGAAAATTCCAGTCTAAGTTACAATCTAACTCGATTACTTCACACCCAATACCTCTTAAGATATCTGGTGCAAAAACACCTGCAGTTCCATTGCCACAAGCAACTACAGCTTTAATTTTTTTATTTATTTTGTTTTTATTAATTAGGTCATTTTTATAAATTTTATCGAAATCTTTTATTTCTTTTTCATTTCCATAACCTTTTGAAAACTTTTCACTCAATGTTATTTCTTTTAATTCTCTCATCTCTTCAGGCGCATGAGTTAAGCCTTTTTTGATACCCATTTTTACACCAGTCCAACCATTTTCATTATGGCTTGCTGTAACCATAGCAACTGCATCCGCATCTAAATTAAATTGTGCAAAATAAACCATTGGAGATAATGACAAACCAATATCTTCTATATGACATCCTGTTGACTTTAATCCTTTTTTAAGTGAAGTTTTTATTTCCTCACTGTAAGATCGGTAATCATGTCCAACAATAATTCTAGGATGATCTTTTTTGGTGTAATTTTTTATTTGTGTTCCAAGTCCTTTGCCGAGATTCTCGATTCCTGCTGAGTTTATGTCTTTTTCATACAACCAACGGGCGTCATATTCTCTAAAACCATAAGGATCTATTTTTAAATTTTCACTCATTTATCCACTACTTACTCTTTTTATGTTAATTTCTTTAAAAAAATTTTATTTTTTTATTGATAATCATATTGTCGCGTTCTATAAATGTTCCATTGATTAAACGTTTATTTAGTATACTTAATCAAAGCGCCTACAACATATAGTTGTTTTCGCAAAACTAAAATAATATAATAACAAATATGAACAAGATTCTATCTCAAGCCCTCAAGAAAGCTGTCTCCGAATATAGCCCAGAAGTTAAAGAAGTTTCAAAAGCGAATAAGCCTGATTTATTTTCTTTAAATAATGAAACAGAATTATTTCAAAACGATAAAGGTATAATAATTAAAATTGATCGTTCTAAAGATTCAAATCTTACAGATTTTGGTAAAGCAACTTTAAAAGATAGATACCTTGGTTTAAACGAATCTTATCAAGATTTATTTGCAAGAGTAGCAAGCACTTATGCTGATGATAATTTACATGCGCAAAGAATTTATAATTACATAAGCAATCTTTGGTTTATGCCAGCAACACCAGTTTTATCAAACGGTGGAACTAAAAGAGGTTTACCTATTTCATGTTTTTTAAATGAAGCATCTGATAGCTTAGGTGGAATTTTAGATCTTTGGAGTGAGAATGTTTGGCTTGCTGCGAAGGGTGGAGGAATTGGAAGCTACTGGGGTAACCTAAGATCTATTGGAGAAAAAATTGGCAGAGTTGGAAAAACTTCAGGAATAATTCCTTTTATTAAAGTAATGGACTCTTTAACAATGGCAATTAGCCAAGGCTCATTAAGAAGAGGCTCTGCAGCTTGTTATCTTCCTATCGATCATCCTGAAATAGAAGAGTTTATTGAAATGAGAAGACCAACTGGCGGAGATCCAAATAGAAAAGCATTAAATTTACATCATGGTGTTTTAGTTTCAGATGCTTTCATGAGAGCAGTTGAAACAGATGAGCAGTGGGCGTTAAAAAGTCCAGCAGACGGAACTGTGCAACAAACTATTTCTGCAAGAAATTTATGGATAAGATTATTAACTGCTAGAATTGAAACTGGTGAGCCTTATATAATTTATATAGATACAGTTAACCGACAAATTCCTCAACATCATAAGTTAGCAAATCTTACTGTTAAAACTTCTAACTTATGCAGTGAGATAACTCTTCCTACAGGAATTGATAAAGACGGTAGAGATAGAACAGCGGTGTGCTGTTTATCATCTTTAAATTTAGAAAAATATGAAGAATGGAAAGATGATCCAGATATGATTAGTGATGTAATGAGATTTTTGGATAATGTATTATCTGATTTCATTAACAAAGCTCCTGAACAATTTAAAGACGCTAAATACTCTGCTAAAAGAGAGAGAAGTGTTGGTTTGGGTGTGATGGGTTTCCATTCTTTCTTACAGAAAAATAGAATTCCACTTGAGTCTGTAATGGCAAAATCATGGAATAAAAAAATATTTAAAAACATTCACGAAAAAGTTAATCAAGCTTCTAAAGATTTAGCTGAAGAAAGAGGAGCGTGTCCTGATGCTGCAGAGTATGGTTATCAAGAAAGATTTTCTAATAAAACTGCAATTGCACCAACAGCATCAATTTCTATTATTTGTGGAGGAGCTTCTCCAGGAGTAGAGCCTATTGCAGCAAATAGTTATACTCATAAAACTTTATCTGGTTCATTCAATGTGAGAAACAGATATCTTGAAGAAATACTTGAAAGTCACGGTAAAAATGATGAGGAAACCTGGTCTAGTATTACTACAAACCAGGGCTCAGTTAACCATTTAGACTTTTTAACTGACTTAGAAAAAGATGTATTTAAAACTGCATTTGAACTAAACCAAAGCTGGATAATTGAATTGAGTGGAGATAGAACTCCTTTTATTTCACAAGCTCAATCAGTTAACTTATTTTTACCTGCAGATGTTCATAAAAAAGAATTACATAAAATTCATTTTGATGCGTGGAAGAAAGGTTTAAAGAGCCTTTACTATTGTAGATCAAAATCAATTCAAAGAGCTGAGAATGTTAACGACTCTAAGTCAACAGACATCATGGCTAATGTGTATAAAAATAAATCAACCGAAAATAGTGAACCAGAGTACGAGGAGTGTTTATCATGTCAGTAGCAGAAAAAGTTAAGTCAGAAATTATTCAACCACAAAAAAACAATAATGGATTGCTTGTTGCAAACCCAGTTTACAAACCTTTCAGATATCCATGGTGCTATGATGCATGGCTAACACAACAAAGAATTCACTGGTTACCAGAAGAAGTTCCACTTGGAGATGATGTGAGAGATTGGCAAAAAAATCTTTCAACTTCAGAAAAAAATCTATTAACACAAATTTTTAGATTTTTTACTCAAGCAGATGTCGAAGTTAGCAACTGTTATATAAGACATTACATGAATGTATTTAAACCAACTGAAGTATTAATGATGATGTCTTCTTTTGCTTCAATGGAAACTGTTCACATTGCTGCTTACTCACATTTGTTAGATACAATTGGTATGCCAGAGTCAGAGTATTCAGCATTCATGAAATACAAAGAAATGAAAGATAAATACGATTACATGCAAGGTTTCGATGTTAAATCAAATCATGATATCGCAAAAACAATTGCTGTATTTAGTGCTTTCACAGAAGGTCTTCAGTTGTTTGCAAGTTTTGCAATTTTGTTAAACTTCCCAAGACATAACAAGATGAAAGGAATGGGTCAGATTGTTACTTGGTCGGTGAGAGACGAAACATTGCATTGCAATTCGATGATCAGATTATTTAAAGATTTCATTAAAGAAAATCCTGAAACATGGACACCTCAATTGAAAAAAGAAATTTATGAAGCTTGCAGAACAATTGTTGAGCATGAAGATGCTTTTATTGATTTGGCTTTTCAAATGGGTCCAATGGAAGGTTTGACTGCAGATGATATTAAAAAATATATTCGATTTATTGCAAATAGAAGATTAGATCAATTAGGATTAGAAGCGATCTATGATATTGATAAAAATCCATTAACTTGGTTAGATACAATGTTAAATGCTGTAGAGCACATGAACTTCTTTGAAGGAAGAGCTACAGAATATTCTAAAGCATCAACCCAAGGAACTTGGGCAGAAGCATTTAGTTAATAAATATAATTGTATTATCTGTAATTTAATTCCATTACTTTTCGATGCTTGCTACCTTTATATTTAGCAAGTGGTCGAATAAGTTTGTTGGCAGCGTGTTGTTCCATAATATGTGCTGACCAACCAGTAATCCTAGAAATAACAAATATTGGTGTGAAAAAATCAGTATCAAATCCCATTAAATGGTACATTGGACCAGTAGGGTAGTCCACATTAGGATGGATATTTTTCTTTTTGATCATAACTTTTTCAACAATGTCATAAATTTTTTCAAACTTTTTATCTTTTTTAATTTTAGCAACTTTACTAAAATAATTTCTCATAGTTGGAACTCTAGAATCTCCTGATTTATAAACTCTATGACCAAAGCCCATAACTACTTCTTTATTTTTAAGGGCATTGTTAATCCATTTTAATGCATTTTCTGGTTTTTTAATTCTGTTCATCATGTGCATCACTTCTTCATTGGCACCACCATGTAATGGACCTTTTAAACTAGCAATTGCACCAGTTATCGCCCCATGAATATCAGATAAGCTACTTGTAATTGTTCTAGCAGTAAAAGTTGAAACATTGAAACTGTGTTCAGCGTACAATATTAAAGAAACATCAAATGCTTTAACAATTTCTTTTTGAGGTACTTTCCCAAAACACATGTAGAAAAAGTTTTCTGCAAAAGTTAAATTCTTTTTAGGTTTAATTATTTTTTTACCACTTCTAATTCTGTAAAAAGCAGCAAGAGCTGTAGGTGTTTTTGCAAAAATTCTTAATGCTTTTCGCATATTGGCTTCTGGAGTCGAGTTGGAGGTTTCTTTATCTTCTAATCCCATTACACTAACAGCTGTTCTTGCAACATCCATTGGATGGGATTTTTTTGGCATATGTTTTATAATTTCATATAAATTTTTAGTAAGCTCTCTATTGTTTCTCTCTTCTTTTTCAAACTGTCTTAATTGGATAGTGTTAGGTAGATCTTTGTTTAAGATTAAATAAGCAACTTCTTCAAATCTGCAGTATTCACATAAATCTTGAGCAGCATAACCTCTATATGTCAGAGAATTAATCTCCGGCATAACTTTTGAAACTTCAGTTTCATCTACAACAATTCCAAGCAAACCTTTTTTAATATCATCACTCATTATTCATGTCCTTCTGTACTAAAATTATAAATTTTTTCATCTAAAGAATTATATTTTTCGTATTCTACTAATTCATACAATCTTTTTCTTGTCTGCATCTTATCTATTATATTATTTTGATGTCCATTTGCATAAATGTCTCTTAATCCATCTTCAACGTTTTTCATTGCTAGTCTTTGTGTAGTTACTGGATATATAACAATATTATAGCCAAGGTTTTCTAACTCCTTATAATTAAATAATTTGGATTTACCAAATTCTGTCATATTAGCTAACAAATAACATGAAAGTTCTTTTCTTACTTTTTCGAAATCTTTTTCATCATGCAAAGCTTCAGGAAATATAATTTCTGCACCAGCATCAATATAAGCTTTACATCTATCAATCATTTTATCAATTCCCTCAACACTTTTTGCGTCTGAGCGCGCTATAATTTTAAAATTTTGATCTTTTTTTGCAGCTACACATTCTTTAATTTTTGAAACCATGGCCTCTGTTGAAACAAGTTCTTTATTATCTAGATGCCCGCATCTTTTTCTTTCAATTTGATCTTCCAAATGAACACCAGTTAATCCAAACTCTTCGAAAGTCTCTATAGTTTCTTTACAAGATTTAAATCCTGTATCTATATCAACTATTGTTGGAAGATTTGTTACCCTAGATATTAAATAAGATCTGGTACTCACATCTTGAAGTGTTGTTAAACCAATATCAGGAAAACCAAGATCATTAGCCATAACACCTCCTGATACGTAAACTGCATCATAACCAATTTCCTCAATCAATTTAGCTGTTAGAGGATTGTAAGCTCCAGGAACTCTCAGAATTTTATTAGATTTAAGTTTTTGGTCAAAATCTATTCTTTTTTGGCTTGGTTCTTTTTCAACAAAGTGCATTAAAAAATTCCTTTTTTCAAATTTCTTTTCAACTTACTTTTTTTAATCTCAATATTTAGTTTATCTAATTGACCAGCTTTTAAGTTTTTTAAATTTTGAACATTTCTTAAAAAACGATCACTCTCTTTTTTATCTAAAATACCATCTGTTAGAGTTAAAAATTTATTAATATAATTTTCTCTTTTAAATGGTCTTGTTCCATATGGATGAGCATCAGCTCTATCTAGTTCTTCAGTTACTTTTTTCCCACTGTTCAATGTAACAACAACTTTTGCTCCAAAAGATTTCTTTTTTGGATCTGGATCATGATATTTTTTTGTCCATTTTTTATCTTCATAGGTTGTTATTGAATTCCATATCTTAATAGTACTTTTTCTATTAGCTCTTGATTTTGTATAAGATTTTACATGATGCCAATCACCATCTTCTAGAGCGACTGCAAAAATATACATAATAGAGTGATCCAATGTTTCTCTACTTGCATTTGGATCCATTTTTTGTGGATCATTTGCACCTGTTCCAATTACATAATGTGTATGATGACTTGTATAAATATCTATTTTTTTGATTTGATTTAAATTTGGTATTTTAGTTTTTAATTTCTTTGCAAGATCTATTAAAGCCTGAGATTGATACTCTGCAGAATATTCTTTTGTATAAGTTTCTAATATAGCTTTTTTACTTTCTCCTTTTTTAGGTAATGGAACTTTATATTTTGCTTTTTTTCCATCAAGTATCCTTGCAATTACACTATCTTCACCTTCATAAATTGGACTTGGGGCGCCTTCACCTCTCATAACTCTATCAACAGCTTCAATTGCTAGTTTCCCAGCATGTGCAGGTGCATATGCTTTCCAACTAGATATCTCTCCTTTTCTTGATTGTCTTGTAGAAATAGTTGTGTGGAGTGCTTGCTGAACTGCTTGATAAATTGTTTCAGTGTTTAATTTTAACATTGATCCTAATCCTGCAGCAACACTTGGACCAAGGTGAGCAATATGATCTACTTTATGTTTATGTAAACAAATCCCTTTAACTAAATTTACTTGAACTTCGTATGCTGTAATAATACCTCTTAATAGATCTAAACCACTTTTTTTATTTTGTTGGGCTACACTTAAAAGTGGGGGAATATTATCACCTGGGTGACTGTAATCTGCAGCTAAAAAAGTATCATGAAAATCAAGTTCTCTCACAGCGGTTCCATTTGACCAGGCTGCCCATTCACAATCAAATTTTAGTTTTGAGTTAACTCCAAAAAGAGTTGCCCCATTTTTTCTTGAATGCTTCAAAGCCATCTCTCTTGATGAAATAACAGGCTTTCTATTTAAAGAAGCAATAGCAACTGAAGCATTATCAATAATTCTGTTAATTACCATTTCAACTGCTTCTTTGTTTAGTTTAGCGTTATCACTTGCAATTTCTGCAATTTTCCAGGCAAGTTGTTTTTTCTTTGGTAAATGAATTTTAGATGGAAAAACTTTAACTGTATGTAGTAACAAAATAACTCCTTATAAGTAATTTTGTTTTAATAGCTAAAATAAATTAATCAATATTAAAGATATTCAGATATAATTTTTTCAATTCCAACAAAATCTTTTATCAAGTGATTATGGTAGATTTCATCAGATCTTTTTTCAGTATATCCATATTTTAACAATATCATTGGAATATCTGCTGCTTTCGCAGAGTTTGCATCAGTTTCACTATCTCCAATCATAATTGATTTTTTTAAATCTCCATCCAATATTTCTATCACTGTCGTTAAATGTCTAGGATCAGGCTTACAATAATCAAATGTGTTATATCCCGCTACATATTCAAAATAATCATAAATCCCGATTTTTTTTAAAAGATCAACAGCAAGATGCTCAGTTTTGTTAGTGCAAACAGCCATAGAGATTTTTTCATTTTTACACCAATTTAAAAAATCTTTTACTCCATTTATTAAAGTACTTTTGTTATAAATATTTTTTCCGTAGAAAGACAAAAATTCATCAGTCATTTCGTTTTGAATTTTTTCATCAAACCACTTCCATTGACCATTAGCTTTTGCCATCATAGCTTTTGCACCTTTACCAACTGCATTTTTTAATTCACCTAATGTTTTTGTTGGATAACCAAATTTTTTCATTACATGGTTGTGCGCTGTTATTAAATCAGGCGCTGTATCTATTAAAGTTCCATCTAAATCAAACAATACTGTAAATTTTTGTTTCATATTAAAAGTATTTTAAAGAAATAATTTGTGAATTAATTAACATATATACTTAATGTAAAGAAAATCCAGATGAAACATGCAAAGCAACAAAATAATCAAAATAAACTTCGAAATAAGTTTTTAAAAGCTGGAGTTAAAATGACAGGTCCTGAAACTGTTTTTTTTTCAAATGATACTAAAATTGGAAAAGGGGTTACTATTGAACCATATGTGGTAATTGGTTCTAAAGTTAAAATAGGAAATAATGTTGTTATTAAATCTTTTTCGCATTTAGAGTCTTGTAAGGTAGAAAGTAAAGTTGAGATAGGTCCTTATGCAAGAATTAGACCCGATACAATTCTTAAAGAAGGTTCAAAAGTAGGTAATTTTGTAGAGATTAAAAAATCAACTGTTGGAAATAAATCAAAAATTAATCATTTATCTTATGTCGGAGATAGCGATATTGGCAAGATGGTAAATGTTGGTGCCGGAACAATTACTTGTAATTATGATGGTGTAAAAAAAAGTAAGACAATAATTAAAGATAAAGTGTTCATAGGATCAAATTCATCTTTAGTAGCTCCTGTAAAAATTGACAAAGAAAGTATTGTTGGTGCAGGGTCTGTAATAACAAAAAATGTTAAAAAAAAATCTCTAGCTCTAACCAGATCTGTACAAGTGGAAATTAAAAATTATAAAAGAAAAACAAAATAAATTATGTGCGGAATTATAGGAATATCTAGTAACAAATCTGTTTCTGCAAATATTATAAATTCTTTAAAAAAACTAGAATATAGAGGTTACGACTCTGCTGGGGTCGCAACTTTATTTGATGGTCAGTTAAATGAAGTTAAATCTGAAGGAAGAGTTGATAATTTAGAGCAAAACTTTGATTTAAAATCTTTAAAAGGAAATATAGGGATAGGCCATGTAAGATGGGCTACTCATGGAATCCCGAATAGTATTAATGCTCACCCACACTCATCAGATAGTGTTTCTGTCGTCCATAATGGAATAATAGAGAACTCAACAATTTTAAAAAAACATTTAATTAATAAGGGTCATGCTTTCAAATCTCAGACTGATACTGAAGTAATAGTTCATTTAATTACAGAAAATTTAAAAACTATGGAACTGGAAGAGGCAATAACCAAAACTTTAAAACAACTTCATGGAAGTTTTGCATTAGGTATAATTTTTAAAGATATTCCAGATTTAATTGTAGGTGCAAGAAGAGGATCACCACTTGCTGTCGGTTATGGTCCTAATGAAAATTACCTAGGGTCAGACTCTTATGCTTTAAAATCCATGACAAATAAAATTACTTATCTTGATGATGGAGAATTTTGTATTGTTAAAAAAGACCAAGTTCATTTTTACAATCAAGAGGGAAAAAAAATTAATAAAAAAATATTAGAATTATCATCTAATGAGTCAAATTATGACAAAGGTGATTTTAAACATTTCATGGCCAAAGAAATAGAGGAGCAACCTGTAACAGTAAAAACTGGAATTAAAGAATATTTAGATAATGTAAATAATGAGATAAACATTTTCAATTTTCCATGGAAAATCAATGAAATTAAATCAGTTACTTTAATTGGTTGTGGTACTGCTTATCATTCTTGTTTAATGGCAAAATATTGGTTTGAAGAATTAACTTCTTTAGATGTTAATATCGATATAGCTTCAGAGTTTAGATATAGAAAAAATCGATTTAAAAAGGAAAGTTTATATATTTTTGTTTCCCAATCAGGTGAGACTGCAGATACTTATGCAGCTTTAGATCTTTGTAATAAAAATAATATGAAAACATGTGCTGTAGTTAATGTAATTGAAAGCTCTATAGCAAGAGATTCAAATTTTGTTTTACCAATTCACTGTGGACCTGAAATTGGAGTTGCATCAACAAAAGCTTTCCTAGGTCAAATACTTGTTTTATATATTTTAGCTTTAAAAATTGGATCTTTGTCAGGTCAAATTGATAAAAAAAATTATCAAGAAAAAATTAAATATCTTAAAAACCTACCAAGCTTAATAGAAAAAACTTTATTAATAGATAATGATATTCAAGCAATCTCTTCAACATTTAATGAAGCTAAAGGATCTATGTTCCTCGGAAGAGGCTTCTCTTTCCCAATAGCTTTGGAAGGGGCATTGAAATTGAAGGAATTATCTTATGTTCATGCGGAGGGTTATCCAGCTGGTGAAATGAAACATGGACCACTTGCTTTGATAGAAGAAGGTATGCCAGTTGTTGTTCTAGCTCCAAGAGACAGTTACTATAAAAAAACAATTTCTAATATGCAGGAAGTTATAGCAAGAGGTGCTAAAGTTCTTTTAATTACAAACAAAAGCAAGGATGAAATTGTTTCAGAGAATATTTGGGAGACTATTGAGGTAGAAAATACAAATGACGATTTATTACCATTCCTTTTAACAATTCCACTTCAAAAGCTTGCTTATTATTCAGCTTTGAAAATGGGTTATGATATAGATAAGCCAAGAAACTTAGCTAAATCCGTCACAGTTGAATAATGTTTAAACTCTGCTAAAACACCCATAGGTTGAATATGAAAAATTGGAAAAAAAATAGTTGGAGAAAATATCCGGTTAAACACATACCGGAATATCCAGATAAAAAAGAACTAAATAAAGTTTTAGATAAAATTGGAACTTTTCCTCCTTTAGTATTTGCTGGAGAGACTAGGCATCTAAAAGATCAATTAGCTGACGTTGTAGATGGAAAAGCATTTTTACTTCAGGGTGGAGATTGTGCAGAGAGTTTTGCTGAATTTAACCCTGATAATTTAAGAGATACATTTAAATTAATTTTGCAAATGTCTTTAGTTTTAACTTATTCAGCTTCTTTACCAGTCGTTAAAGTTGGAAGAATTGCTGGTCAATTTTCAAAACCAAGAAGTTCTCCAGTTGAAAATAAAGATGGTGAAGAGCTTCCTAGTTATTTAGGTGATAACATAAATGGAATGGAATTTACTGAAAAAGCAAGAATTCCTGACCCAAAAAGATTATATAAAGCTTATTCTCAATCAGCATCAACTTTAAACCTTATAAGAGCATTCTCAAAAGGAGGTTTTGCAGATTTGAACAAAGTTCATTTATGGAATTTAGGCTACATTAAAAAAAGTCCAGAAGCTAAAAAATTTAGAGATCTAGAGGATAAAATTGCAGATGCTATAGGTTTTATGAGAGCATGTGGAATTACGTCAGATTTCAACAATAGATTATATACAGTAAATTTTTGGACATCACACGAAGCGTTATTGTTACCATTTGAAGAAGCAATGACTAGAACAGACTCTACTACAGGTGAGAACCATGATACTTCAGCCCATTTTGTTTGGATTGGAGATAGAACAAGACAACTTGATGGAGGTCATGTAGAGTTTTGTAGAGGGATTGAAAACCCTATAGGTATAAAATGTGGACCGACATTAAAACCAGATGATTTAATTAATCTATGTAACAGAATTAATCCAAAAAATGAAAAAGGTAAAATAACTTTAATTTCAAGATTTGGAGCAGATAATGTTTCAAAATTTTTACCAAAATTAATTAGAGCAATCAAAAAAGAAGGATTGAATGTAATTTGGTCTTGTGACCCATGCCATGGGAACACAATTAAAGCTGCAACAGGTTTTAAAACTAGACCATTCAACAGTGTACTAAAAGAAGTTAAAAATGTTTTTGCATGTCACCAAAGTGAAGGAAGTTATGCAGGAGGTCTTCATATTGAGTTAACTGGTCAAGATGTAACCGAATGTATTGGTGGAGCACAAAAAATTTCTGAAGAAGATCTTTCTTCAAGATACCATACTCATTGTGATCCTAGGTTGAATGCTAATCAAGCTTTAGAATTAGCATTTATGATTTCAGATGAGATTAAAAAGAATAGCTCATATTCTAAAAATGCAGATAGAGCGGCATCTTAAGACATTGTAAAATCGTAATAAAAAAATATTTTATAAGCAATGAATGTTACGGAAAAAACAAAGTTTATATCTGATTGGATTAAAAATTATGTAGATAATATGCCCTCAAAGGCTCAGTCTCTTGTTATAGGAATATCTGGAGGTATTGACTCATCTGTTTCTAGCACTTTAAGTGCAATGACTGGTTTGAAAACAATAGTTTTGTCGATGCCAATTAAACAAAAATCACATCAACATGATTTAAGTTTAAAACATCAAGAATGGTTAGTAAAAAATTTTAAAAATGTTGAAGCACATACAATTAATTTAGATGAGTTATTTTTGGCATTTAGTTCAAGTTTATCTAAATTTGACAATGAGCATGGAATGGCAAATTCTAGAGCTAGATTGAGAATGACCACACTTTATCAAGTTGCTGCAGCTAACAAAGGAATAGTAGTTGGAACTGGAAACAAGGTAGAGGACTTTGGAGTTGGATTTTATACAAAATATGGAGATGGAGGAGTAGATATTTCCCCTATAGCAGATTGTAATAAAACTCAGGTTTGGGAAATCGGCAAAGAACTTGGTATTTTAAATGAAATTATTGAAGCAGCACCTACTGATGGTTTGTGGGATGATGGTAGAACTGATGAAGGTCAGCTCGGGTTAAAATATGAAGAACTTGAGGAAGCTATGGATAATCCTAAATCTTCCAATAGAGCAAAATACGAAACCATTAGAAAACAAAATTTGCATAAAATGGAGCCTATTCCAGTATGCAAAATTCCAAATTAATCAAATAGATTCACAAATCTATAATTTAAGTATATTTCTAAAATTATGAGTAATGATATTTTTTTAACAAACAATCTTAGAAACAAAAAAGAAAAATTTGTTCCAATAAATGAACAAAATATAAGAATGTATGTTTGTGGACCAACAGTTTATGATGATCCTCATATTGGTAATGCTAGACCAATAGTTGTTTTTGATATCCTTTATAAAATTTTTAAAAAAAAATATTCAAAAGTTACTTATGTTAGAAATATTACAGATGTAGATGATAAAATTATTAAATCTTCAAAAGAAAATAATATTTCAATTTCAGAGCTAACAAATAAAGTAACTGAAAGTTTTGGTGAAGATTGTAATTATTTAAATTGTGAAACACCAACTCATCAACCTAAAGCAACTGAAAATATTGATTTGATGATTGAAATGGTTTCTGAATTAATCAAAAAAGGTTTTGCTTATGAGAATAACAGCCATGTTTATTTTGAGGTTAAAAAGTTTAATGATTATGGTCAGCTATCAAATAAAAAACTAGAACACTTAATTGCAGGATCAAGGATTGAAATAAGTGAAAATAAAAAAAATTCAGAAGATTTTGTTTTATGGAAGCCATCAGCAAGTGATGAACCTTCTTGGGATTCTCCATGGGGAAAAGGAAGACCTGGATGGCATTTAGAATGTTCAGCAATGTCAAAAAAATTTTTAGGAGATGAGTTTGATGTTCATGGAGGTGGTATTGATTTAATATTCCCCCATCATGAAAATGAAATAGCACAATCAAGATGTGCTAATGATACAAAAGTATTTGCTAATTTTTGGTTGCACAATGCATTTATTACTATGTCCAATGAAAAGATGGCAAAATCTCAAGGTAACATTTTAAAAATAAAAGATTTTAGAAATAAGATAAGTGGCCAGGTTTTAAGATTAGCTTTAATGAGTGCGCATTATAAACAACCATTAGATTGGAATGATAAACTTTTAGAAGATTGTCAAAATACTATAGATAAATGGTACAATGTTTATATAGATAGTAAAAATAATGCAGATATCTCGGATGAAATTCTTCAACCTCTGCATGATGATTTAAACACACCAGGTTACATAGCAAATTTACACAAATTATATGAAAAAGCACTAAAAGGTAATGACAATGATAAAGCTGCATTTGTTTCTGCTTGTCAGTTCGTAGGACTTTTAAACCAAAA
Source organism: Candidatus Pelagibacter sp. HIMB1493 (assembly GCF_052047995.1). Taxonomy (NCBI): domain Bacteria; kingdom Pseudomonadati; phylum Pseudomonadota; class Alphaproteobacteria; order Candidatus Pelagibacterales; family Candidatus Pelagibacteraceae; genus Candidatus Pelagibacter; species Candidatus Pelagibacter sp. HIMB1493. The sequence goes on from NZ_JBNAIP010000001.1 coordinate 346,090, forward strand.
TAAAGATGAGTGGTTAAGCTTCAAAATGAGCAAAGCTTCTATTTCAGAAAAAGAAATTTTGCAGAAAATTGACGAAAGAAACAAAGCTAGAGAGAACAAAAATTACGAGGAAGCTGACAAAATTAGAAATGAGCTTTTAGACAAAGGTGTTTTAATAGAAGATAAAGATGGTAAAACGACTTGGAAATTTAAATGAGTAAAGAACAACTTTATATTTTTGATACAACATTACGCGATGGTGCACAGACGCAAGGTGTTGATTTTTCTATTGATGATAAGAAGAAAATTTCATCAGCATTAGATATGTTAGGAGTTGATTATGTAGAAGGAGGTTGGCCAGGCGCCAATCCAACAGATACAGAATTTTTTAATAAAGATCATAATTTTAAATCAGCTAAATTAACTGCATTTGGCATGACAAAAAAATCAGAACATAGTGCTGAAAATGATCCAATGTTATCATCATTAATTAATTCAAAAAGCTCAGCAGTTTGTTTATTTGGAAAATCATGGGATTTCCAAGTTAAAGTTGCCTTAGGAATTGCTAATGAACAAAATTTAAACAACATAAGCGAAAGTACCAAGCATATTGTTAAATCAGGTAAAGAATTTATGTTTGATGCAGAGCATTTCTTTGATGGTTATAAATCTAATCCAGAGTATGCATTGTCATGTTTGAAAGCTGCTTATGATAATGGAGCTAGATGGATTGTATTGTGTGATACTAACGGCGGAACACTTCCACATGAAATTTCTAAAATTGTAACTGAAGTAAGCAAACATATTCCAGGAAATAACTTAGGAATACACGCTCATAATGATACTGAAAATGCAGTAGCAAATAGTCTTGCTGCAGTTCAAGCAGGAGCAAGACAGGTTCAAGGAACTATAAATGGATTAGGAGAAAGATGTGGTAATGCAAATTTAATGTCTTTAATACCTTCATTTTTTTTAAAGAAAGATTTTTCAGACAAATTTGAACTTAGTATTAAAAGAGAAAATTTGAAAAATTTAACTCAATGCTCAAGATTGCTAGATGAAATATTAAATAGAAAACCTAATAAACATTTGCCTTATGTTGGTGCCTCAGCTTTCTCACATAAAGGTGGTATGCATGTATCTGCAGTTCAAAAAGACCCTAAAACTTATGAGCATATTAATCCTGGAGAGGTTGGAAATTCTAGAAATATTGTAGTTTCAGATCAATCAGGACAATCAAACATAATGTCTAGATTAAATTCAATTGGAATTAACGTTGAAAAAAGTGACCCAAAAATTAAAAAACTTTTAGATGAAGTTAAAGATAGAGAGTTTATTGGTTATAGTTATGATGGCGCAGATGCATCTTTTGAATTATTAGCTAGAAGACTAATGGGTGAAATACCAAGATATATTTCAATCAATGAATACGATGTTTCTGTAAAGAAAGATAAAACTGGAGAGATTATATCATATGCTAAAGCTCAATTAGAAGTGGATGGTGACAAAATTTTATGTGAAGGGCAAGGAAATGGACCTGTTAATGCTTTAGATAATGCAATTAGAAAGAATGTAAATAAGCTTGCAAAATATTCAGAGTATTTGAAAGATTTAAGGCTTGTTGATTATAAAGTTAGAATTTTAAATACAGGTACAGAAGCAGTTACAAGAGTTAGTATCGAAAGCACAGATGCAAAAGGAGTGAACTGGTTCACAATTGGAGTATCACCCAATATAATTGATGCTTCATTCAAGGCTTTAGTGGATAGTTTAGATTATAAATTATTTAAAGATAAAGCGCCTGGAAGTTTATAAAAATGAAAATTAAAAAATTTTCAGAAAAACCAACAGATATCGATAGTAGAATAGGGGCAAAGCCTATCGTTTGTTATCCAAATACCACTATTGAAGATAAAAATTTAAGTATTTTACATTCAGCAAGAGAGCATTTGGTTAAAAAAGATGAAATAATAATACCTCCAAGAGACGCGAAAACATTTGAGGTTAAATTTGGGGAGTTTTTTAGAATTGAAAGTGTAGATGGCCCACAGGTAGGAGATCTAAATTTATTTAATTTAAATAATCTAGAGGAAAAATTTTATTCAGGAAAAACAAGAGCTTTATATGGAACACATCTTTCTGTTGGAGATAAAATGTTTAGTAGTTTTCCATATTTAAGATCTTTGGCTACAATAACTTGGGATACTTTGGATTGGTATGATTATGATAAAGACGGTGGTTCTGTTCATGATGTAATTGGTACTAGATGTGATCCTTATACTTCTAAACTTTTAAGTGATAATGATTACCACTATTGCTGTCATTCAAATTTAACAAGAGCATTAGTTAAAGAAAAAAATGTTCAATTAGATCATGCAGAAAAAATAGTTCATGATGTATTAAATGTATTTATGCTTACTGGTTTTACTAATGATACTAAACAATACTTTATGAAAGCTAGCCCAGTTAGACCAGGGGATTACCTAGAGTTTTTTGCTGAAACAGATATATTAGGAGCTCTTTCTGCTTGTCCAGGAGGAGATTGTGGATCAGAACACTCTTCTGATGTTGCAAAATGTTATCCTTTAAAAGTTACTATTTGGTCAGTAGATCCTAAATATTTAAACAATATCAAACCTTCTGTTACTTCTAACTACAACAGAAATCATGGCATTGATTAATGTCAGTTAATAATATTTCTTTCATTTTACATAAGCCTCAGCTTTCAGAAAATATTGGAGCTTGCGCAAGAGGAATGAAAAATTTCAATTTTCAGAAATTAATTGTTGTAGATCCTAAACCAATATTTCCTAACGATAAAATTTTAGCAACTTCTGTTGGTGCAAAAAATATTATTAATAAAGCAAAGAGTTATGAAAATTTAGAAAGGTCTTTAAAGGATATTGATATAGTTATCGCAACATCCGCGAGATTTAGAAACAAAAATATAAAGCATATTCAATTAGAAGATTTAAAAAAAATTAATTATAAAAAAAAGATAGCTTTCCTATTTGGACCAGAAGCATCAGGTTTATCTAATAATGAGATTAGTTATGCCAATTATACCCTTCAAATTCCAACAAATCCTGATTTTAAGTCATTAAACCTCTCTCATAGTTTGATAATTATTGCTCAATATGTATCAAGTATTCTTAATTCAAAAGTGACCCCTTTTAATAAATCAAATAAAGTAAAATCTGCCTCTAAAAAAGAGATTGTTGCTATGGTTAATTTATGTATTCAGAATCTTGAAGAGATTAATTTCTTTAAATCAAAAGAGAAGAAGCCAATAATGCTAGAAAACCTAAGAAATATCTTTTACCGGATGGAATTATCATCAAAAGAATCGCGTATTTTATCTAGTGTATTTGCAAGTTTAGGCAAAAAACGTTGATTGACAAAAGTAAGAGTAAGTTTATAAAGCCCACTATTAAATGACAAAAAGATTAAACTCTAAACATAAAGTAGATAGAAGATTAAAGGTTAACCTATGGGGTAGACCAAAAAGTCCTTTTAATACTAGAGCATATGGACCTGGTCAACATGGTCAAACAAAAACATCTAAGCCTTCAGATTATGGTATTCAGCTACAAGCTAAACAAAAACTAAAAGCTTATTATGGAAATATTAATGAAAAACAGTTTAGAAATATTTACAAAAAAGCAGTTATGCTTAAGGGTGATACAGGTGAAAATTTAATCGGTCTTTTAGAGAGAAGACTAGACGCTATTATTTATAGAGCAAAATTTGCAACTACTATTTTTTCAGCCAGACAATTAATCAATCACGGTCATGTTAGAGTAAATGGCAAGAAAGTTAATATTGGAAGTTATTCAGTAAAAGAAGAGGACACAATTGAAATTAGAGATAAATCTAAACAATTAGCAATCATTGATATCGCTCTAGCAAATAAAGAAAGAGAAACACCAGAATACATCCAAATGGATGAGAAAAATAAAAAATTAAAATTTGTAAGAGTTCCTAAATTTGAAGAAGTTCCTTATCCTGTAATAATGGAACCAAATCTTGTAATTGAATATTACTCTAGATAATTTCTAAATTTAATTTTTAAAATTAATACCTTTATCTTCAAGAATTTTTTTAAGTTCTCCGTTTTCGTACATTTCTTTTACGATATCACATCCACCAACAAATTCTTTTTTAATATATAATTGAGGTATTGTTGGCCAATCACTGTAAACTTTAATACCTTCTCTGATGTTTTGATCTTCTAAAACGTTTACTCCTTTGAAATTTACTTCAAGAATTTTTAACATGTTTGAAACAGCCATTGAAAAACCACACTGTGGAGCATCTGGAGTTCCTTTCATAAATAAACAAACATCATTGTTGTCTATATGATTTTGAATTATATTTTTTGTATTATCGTCCATTATTGCTCCTTTGTTTTAATTGCTAGGGCATGTAATTCATTTCCCATACGTCCTTTTAGAGAATTATATACCATTTTATGTTGTTCAATTTTACTTTTTCCTGAAAACTGAGAAGAAGTCACAGTTGCTGAATAATGATTTCCATCACCCGCTAAATCTTGAATTTCTACAACAGCATCAGGCATTGCTTCTTTAATTAAACTCTCAATTTCTTTTAAATCCATTGCCATTAGTTACTCATATAATCTGTAAGCCACTTTGTATTTGAACTTGTTAATTCGTCAATTGTAACTTTTGTCTTATCATCAAAATATAGTTCATTTTCACTGATTGTACCAAGTTCATCAAAATGAACAGCATTTTTATTCAATATATCTGTGACTTTTTTTAAATCTTTTTTACTAACCTCAATAATGTAACGCCCTTGATCTTCACCAAAGAAATATTCCAATTCATTGATTAAATATTTTGGTTTATTTAAATTTATTCCTTTTTTACCTTTGATGCACATTTTAGCTACCGCCGTAATAATTCCACCTAAAGAAACATCATGAGCACTTTTGATTAGATTACTTTCGATAAGTTTCAATAAAGTTTCTCCATTATTTTTTTCATTAAATAAATTTATTTCAGGAGGAGGACCATTTTTTTCATCTAATATATTCCTTGCAAATAAAGTTTGATCTAAATGTCCCTCTGTTTTTCCAATAACTAAAACCACATTATCAATCTCTTTAAAATCCATAGTGATCATTTTATTATAATCCTTTATCAAACCTACACCTCCAATAGCAGGAGTTGGCTTTATACCTTCATCTTTAGTTTGATTGTAAAAAGAAACATTTCCTGAAACCACTGGGAATTTTAAATATTCACTTGCTTCACCAATTCCTTGAACACATTCGACAAACTCACCCATATTCTCTTCATTTTCAGGACTTCCAAAATTTAAACAATTAGTAATAGCTATAGGTTTTGCACCAACAGAAATTAAATTTCTAAAACTTTCACAAACAACTTGTTTGCCACCGGTGAGAGGGTGAGCCCAACAATATACAGCAGAACTGTCGACTGAAGCAGCTACGGCTTTATTTGTTCCATGCACTCTCACAACTCCAGCATCTCCACCTGGTTTTTGAATAGTATCACCCATAACCGTATGATCATACTGCTGCCAAATCCAATCTTTGCTACATATATTTGGGTTTGCTAAAACTTTTTTCAGAACATCTATAATTTTGAAATTTTTTAAATTTTCTTTTTTAATTTTATTCTTTTTAGATAGCTTTGCTTTTTTCCATTTACGATCGTACATAGGTGAATTTTCGACTAATGTATTTACTGGGATGTCTGCTACCTTTTCATTGTTAAAGTAAAGTTGTATTTTTTTTGAATTAGTAGTTTTGCCAATTACTGCAAAATCTAAATTCCATTTATCAAATATTTTTTTTGCTTGTTTTTCTTTTCCATTTTCTAAAACAATCAACATTCTTTCTTGGCTTTCAGAGAGCATAATTTCGTAAGGTGTCATCTTAGTTTCTCTGCAAGGAACTTTATTTAGATTTATTTCAATTCCAAGATTTCCTTTTGATGCCATTTCTATACTTGATGATGTTAATCCAGCAGCTCCCATATCTTGTATAGCTATAATTGAATCTCCAGCCATTAATTCTAAACAAGCTTCCAGTAAAAGTTTTTCAGTAAATGGATCTCCAACTTGAACAGTGGGTTTCTTTTCCTCTATTTTGTCATCAAAACTTGCTGAAGCCATGCTGGCTCCATGTATTCCGTCTCTACCTGTTTTTGAACCAACATAAATAACTGGCTTGTTTAAACCAGCTGCTTTTGAGTAAAAAATCTTATCTTTTTTAACCAAACCCAAGGTCATTGCATTAACCAAGATATTTCCATTGTATGAACTATCAAAACTTGTTTGTCCCGCAACTGTTGGTACACCCATGCAATTTCCATATCCTCCAATTCCATGAACCACACCTCTTAAAAGATTTTTTGTTTTTTTGTGTTGAGGTGAACCAAAATGAATTGAGTTTAAATTTGCAATAGGTCTTGCACCCATTGTAAATACATCCCTCATAATCCCACCAACGCCAGTTGCTGCACCTTGATAAGGCTCAATAAAAGATGGGTGGTTATGGCTTTCAATTTTAAAAACAATGGCATCATCATCTTCAATATCAATAACACCAGCATTTTCTCCAGGACCTTGAATAACTTTTTTTCCTTTCGTTGGAAGTTTTTTTAAATGAAGTCTTGAAGATTTATATGAGCAATGCTCATTCCACATTGCAGAAAAAATACCAAGTTCAGTAATATTTGGTGTTCTTTTTAATAATTCACAAATTTTAGCATATTCATCTTTTTTTAAACCATGATCAATAGCTACTTGTTCGTTTACTATCATTTTAAATTATTTATTAAATTATTAAAAAAAATTGAACCATCTTCTCCTGATAAACAATTATCAATCATTCTTTCAGGATGAGGCATCATACCTAAAACATTTTTTTCTTTATTAAAAATACCAGCAATATTTTTAATTGAACCGTTTGGATTGAATTGTTCTTCTATTTTTCCATTTTCATCGCAATAATTTATTGCAACTTGTTCATTATCTTCAATTTCTTTTAACTGATCTTTGGTACAAAAATAATTTCCTTCATTGTGAGCTATATGAAATTCTAGGACGTCATTCTTAATATTATTAAAATAATTGTTTGTTTTGTTATTAATTTTTACGAATACATTTTTGCAAATAAATTCTAAATATTTGTTTCTTAATAACACACCTGGAACTAGTCCAGTTTCAACTAATATTTGAAATCCATTGCAAATTCCCATTACCATGCCACCAGAGTTAGCAAAATTAATGACTGACTTCATGATTTTTGATTTAGATGCCATACTCCCACATCTTAAATAGTCACCATATGAAAATCCTCCTGGTAATACAATTAAATCACTTTTTGGAAGTTCAGCATCATCATGCCAAACCATTTTATTCTTAAATCCAAATTTTTTTAGAGCGACATCCATATCTCTATCGCAATTGGATCCAGGAAAAGTAATGACAGATGATTTCATTAATTACTTAAGATCAATAATTTTATAGTTTTCAATTACAAGATTGGCTAAAAGTTTTTTGCACATCTCTTCAACTTTATCTTTAGCTTTTTTTGGATCATTTTCTTTTGTATCAATTTCAAAATATTTACCTTGTCTAACTTCATTAACATCATCAAAGCCCATTCCATCTAAAGTTTGATGAATAACTTTACCTTGTGGATCTAATACATCTTTTTTTAAAGTGATTACTACTGAGATTTTCATTTTTTCTTTCTCTTAACAGATGATAATTTTGTTACATTGACGGCACTTACATTTGATTGTTCATGCAAAATACCTAATCTTTTAGCAACTTCTGTGTAGGCTGGAATTAAATCACCTAAATCTTTTCTAAATCTGTCTTTATCAAGTTTTTTATCAGTAATACTGTCCCAAAGTCTGCATGTATCTGGGCTAATTTCATCTGCAAGAATTACTTCTTGCTTCCCATTAGATTTTAACCTTCCAAATTCTAGTTTGAAATCAATCAACTTAATTCCAACTCCTCTGAACATTCCAATCATAAAGTCATTAATTCTCAAAATCATTTTTTTGATTCTATCAATTTCGTTCTTGCTAGCCCAATCGAAAGCTATGATGTGCTCTTCTGCAATTAGAGGGTCACCTAATTTGTCATCTTTTAAGCAGTATTCAATTAATGGTTCTTTTAAAACAGTTCCATCCTCAATACCTAGTCTTTTAGTGATAGATCCTGTTGCAACATTTCTAACAATAAATTCAATTGGAATTATCTCAACTAGTTTTATTATTTGTTCACGCATATTTAATCTTTTCACTAAATGATTTTTAATTCCTATTTGAGATAAATTTGAGAGAATATGTTCAGATATTCTATTGTTTAAAACACCTTTGCCTTCAATTGTAGTTTTCTTTTGATTATTGAATGCCGTTGCATCGTCTTTAAAATATTGAATAACTAAATTTTTATCATTTGTTGCATAAATGATTTTTGCTTTACCTTCGTATAGTTTTTTTCCCTTTTTCATTATTTAAAAACTCTTCTAAAGATCAAATTCACATTTTTAAAGTGTTTTGCGTAACTAAAAATTGATTTAAGTCTTTTTGTTGTAATTTTGCTCATAATAAACTTATCATCAGATATCACATCAAATAAGTTTAGGTTTTCCGCAAAACATTTTTTTGCATACGATTGAACCATTCTGTAAGATTTTTCTCTACTTAAACCAGATTTAGTTAACTCTAGCATAACTTCTTGAGAGAAAATTAGCCCTTTTGTTATATTTAAGTTTTCTAACATTTTATTTGGATAAACAATCATATTGTCCAAGATATTTGTTAATCTAACCAATGCAAAGTCTGTTGTAATATTTGCATCAGGACCAATGTTTCTTTCAACACTTGAATGTGAAATATCTCTTTCATGCCATAGTGCTATATTTTCTAAAGCAGGTATCACAGCACTCCTAACCATCCTTGCTAAACCAGTTAGGTTTTCACTTAAAATTGGATTTTTCTTGTGAGGCATTGCAGATGATCCTTTTTGTTTTTTTGAAAAATACTCTTGCAATTCATAAACTTCTGTTCTTTGTAAATGCCTTATCTCAATTGCAACTCTCTCAATTGAACCTGCAATAATACCTAAAACTGAAAAATAAAATGCATGTCGATCTCTTGGAATTACTTGTGTTGAAATGGGTTCAACTTTTAAACCTAATTTTTTTGCAACATGCTTTTCTACATTTGGACTTATATTTGCAAAAGTTCCAACAGCTCCTGATATAGCGCAGGTTGATACCTCATCTATTGCATCTTTAAGTCTTTTTCTGTTTCTTTTAAATTCCTCATAAAAAGAAGCTAATTTTAATCCAAAAGTAACTGGTTCAGCGTGAATTCCATGACTTCTTCCCATACATGGAGTCATTTTATATTTTTTTGCCTGCTTCTTAAGTACTTTTAAAATTTGATCGATATCTTTAAGAATTATTTTTCCAGATTGAACTAATTGAATATTAAAACTGGTATCAAGTACATCTGATGAAGTCATACCTTGATGTAAATATCTTGCTTTAATTCCTGCTTTTTCAGTAACAGAGGTCAGAAAAGCTATAACATCATGTTTAACTTCAGATTCAATTTTATGAATTCTATTTACATTGATAACTGCTTTTTTTCTAACAATTGAAGCTACTCCTCTTGGTATTTGACCAAGTTTTTCCATTGCTTCAGCAGCTGCAACTTCTACATCTAGCCAAATTTTATATTTATTTTCCTCTGACCAAATATCAGTTAATTCTTTTCGAGAGTATCTTTTAATCATTAATTATAAGTATGGAGGCTTTGAATAACCTTTAGCAGATTCTGTAAAGATTTCATAACCATTTTCAGTAATTCCTAACGTATGTTCAAATTGCGCTGATAAAGATTTATCTTTTGTGACAGCAGTCCAACCATCATTTAACATTTTAACATCATATTTACCTGAATTTATCATAGGCTCTATTGTAAAAGTCATACCAGGTTTTAATTCTGGTCCTGAGTTTTTACTTCCATAATGTAAAATGTTTGGTGGTTCATGAAATGTTGTGCTTATACCGTGACCACAAAAATCTCTTACAACAGAGTATCCTTTTTGTTCAACAAATGATTGAATTTCATAACCAATATCACCTAATTTAATTCCTGGTTTTAAAATTCGAATTGCTCTCATCATAGATTCGTAAGTAGCGTCTATAAGATTATTCAATTTAATTGGTGTCTTACCAATACAAAACATTCTACTGGTATCACCATAATGTTCATCTACAATTGCTGTAACATCAACGTTAACCGCATCACCATCTCTTAGAATTCTATCGGAAGGAATTCCATGACACACAACATGATTTAGTGAAGTACATAAAGATTTTGTAAAACCTCTATAGTAGAGTGGAGCAGAGTGACCTCCATTATCTCTTATAAACTCATATCCTAATTTATCTATATAGTCTGTAGAGACACCTTCCTTAATGTTATCAGTTAACATATCAAGTGTCCTTGCTGCTAAATCACCAGCAACTCTCATTTTTTCAAATTTTTCTTTATAATCACTCATCTAAAATTTTAAGTTTTTTATCTATAATAATTTTTTTTGAACTTATATCACATCTATAAGCTAGAAAATTTACACCAGCTTTTTTAGCTTTTTTATAATTTTTATAATATTCTTCATCGATATCTTTAGCTATTTTAAAATATTTCATGTTTTGAATTTGAACTAAAAATATCAGATAACCCTTGTAGCCTTTATTTATGGCATCAATAAGAGTTAATAAATGCTTAGATCCTCTTGAAGTAATGGCATCTGGAAACTCAGCAGTTTCTTTATCTCTAAATAACGTAACGTTCTTGACCTCTACAAAGCTTTTTTTATTTTTTTTTTCTAGTAAAAAATCAAATCTAGTTTCCTTATTAAAGAATACCTCTGGTTTTATTTTATCGTTATTTTTTAATTCTTTGATCAAATTATTTTCGATAGCATGATTTACTATCTTGTTAGCCATATGAGTATTGACACCTACTAAATTTTTTCTTGATTTAATTATTTCAAGTCCAAACTTTAGTTTTCGCTTAGGATCATTATTTGGTAGTAAATAAACTTCATTACCTTCATCTAATAAACCTTTCATAGATCCTGTGTTAGGACAATGAGCTGTGACAATTTCTTTACCAAGTTTTATATCGGTAAAAAACCTTTTGTAACGTTTGATTAGTTTGCCTTTTACTAAAGACTTGGTAAATTCCATGAGTAAATTATATATTTCATATGGATAAAAAAGCAAAATTTAAAGCTTCTATTTTAATTATTGGTAATGAAATTTTATCTGGAAGAACACAAGATACTAATACCTCAACATTAGCAACTTGGTTAAATTCTATAGGGGTAAAGGTTGATGAAGTTAGAGTAATTCCCGATGTAGAAAATATTATAGTTGAAACACTAAATTTACTTAGATCAAAATATGATTATGTTTTTACAACTGGAGGTATTGGGCCTACTCACGATGATATAACAGCTCAATCAGTTTCAAAAGCATTTGGAGTAAAATATGAAGTTCACAAAGAAGCTTTCAAAATTCTAGAAGAATATTATCAACCTGGAGAATTTAATGAGGGAAGACAAAAAATGGCATGGATGCCTGAAAATGCAAATCTCATTTTGAATCCAACAAGTGGCGCTCCAGGATTTAATGTTGAGAATGTTTATTCACTACCAGGGGTTCCTTCTATATTAAAATCCATGTTAGGTGGATTAACAAATAATATCGTTGGAGGTGAACCAATCAAAAGCTTAACTATAAGTTTAAGAACAGTTGAAAGTGAAATAGCAAGTTCATTAACAAAAGTACAAAATAATAATTTGGACGTAGAGATTGGCAGCTACCCATTTTTTCATGCTGGTAAGCTTGGTGTATCGATAGTTATTAGATCAGAAGATCAAAATAAAATTGATGATTGTAATTCGCAGATTTTAAAATTTGTTAATGAAAAAAAAATTGAGGTAGTTGAGCGCTAATGTTGTATTTTGCTTACGGTAGCAATCTTCATCATTTTCAAATGAAACGAAGATGCAAAGACAGTATTTATTTAAAAAAAATAAATTTAAAAGATTTTAAATTAACATTTAGAAGCAAATATAGAGCAGCAGACATTGAGCCAAAAAAAAATTCAATCGTACCAGGTGGATTATTTGAAATTTCAAAAAGTGATGAGAAAAAGTTAGATGTTTATGAGGATTTTCCAATTTTATATAAAAAACATTATTTTTATTATTATGGAAAAAAAGTTATGACCTATACAATGGTTAAGAAATCATCTTTTAAGTTTCCTACAGAAAGATATCTAAACATAGTTAAAAGAGGATATAAAGATTGCAAGTTAGATAAAAAATTTCTCACAAAAGCTTTAAAATTTTAATTGAAATGTTTTTGCACACAAAATTAGAGGACCGAAAACATCCAATAAGAGTGGCTTTTATTGGATGCGGAAAATTTGTAAGTATGTTTTTATCTCAATATTCTAACTTAAATAAAATTAAAATTGATAGCATAGTTGACCTAAATATTGACCAAGCAAAAAAAAATTGTTTAAAAAGTGGAGTAAGTGAAGAAGAGGTATCTAAAATTAATTTTTCAACTTCTCTTGATCAAATTATTGATAGAAATATTGAAATCTTTATTGAAGCAACAGGAAACCCTATTGTAGGCACTGTCCATGCAACAAAGATTTTGAAAGAAAAGAAACATTTGATTTTAGTTAATGTGGAAGCAGATATCACATGTGGAAAATATTTATCAGATTTAGCTAAAGAAAATGGAGTTATTTGTTCGATGGCTTATGGTGACCAACCTTCGTTAATTCTAGAACAAATTGAATGGGCTAGACTTAATGGTTTTGAAGTTATTTGTGCCGGAAAAGGAACAAAATACCATCCAAGTTTTGAATATTCCACACCCGATACAGTTTGGGGTCATTATGGCTTAACGAAAGAAAGGGCGGAGAATGAGTCAGGAATGAATCCTAAAATGTTTAATAGTTTTTTATGTGGTGACAAATCTGCAATTGAAATGTGTGCAGTAAGCAATGCTGCAAATCTTAAATGTTCTTCTAACGGATTAACCTTTCCACCAGTTGGAGTTTATGACATTGCAAAAAAATTAATACCAAAAAAAGATGGTGGATTAATAGATTTTGAAGGTCAAGTTGAAGTTATATCAAGTATTGATTTAAATAAAAAAGATATTCCTAATGACTTGAGGTGGGGCGTATACATTGTCATTAAAGCTCAAAATGAATATGTAAAAAATTGTTTTAAAGATTATGGAATGGTTACAGATTCATCTGGAAACTATTCAGCAATATGGAGACCCTATCATTATATTGGTTTAGAACTTGCTCAGTCTATATATTCTATAGCGCTTGATAATAGAGCAACAGGTTATACCAAGAAATATAATGCAGATGTTGCGAGTGTTGCAAAAAAAGATTTAAAAGTTGGCGAAAAGCTTGATGGAGAAGGAGGGTTTTGTGCAAGAGGTAAATTAATTACATCTGAAAATTCGAAAAATGAAAAGTTGTTGCCACTTGGTTTAACCGATAATGCAATATTGAAAAAAAATATCAGTAAAGATGAAATAATAAAAATTAGTGATGTTGAGCTTAATTTGCCAAAAGAGGTAATAGCAGCTAGAGATTATCAATACAATTTAATATAGTTGAGTTATAAATAATTGTGGATATAACAGTGAAATTCATTAATGCCCTCGTGGTGAAATTGGTAGACACAAAGGACTTAAAATCCTTGCCGCTTGCGGAGTGCCAGTTCGAGTCTGGCCGAGGGCACCATTAAATGAACAAACTACAAATTATTTCTGATAAAAATAATAAATCATTAAATATAAAAAATATTTTATTAAAAAAAATTAGTTCTAATAATTTTCAAAACAAAAATTTAACTATTGTTATTGGAGGGGATGGTTTTATGCTCCAAACTCTTAAAAGAAACAAAAATTCTAATAAATTTTTCTATGGGATTAACTCTGGAAACTACGGTTTTCTAATGAATAAATTTTCCTCAAAAGATATTATAAAAAATCTTTCCAAAGCAAATATGGTTTCAATTTCTCCTTTAGAGATGATTGTAAGAAATAAAAATAATCAAATCAAAAAATCTATAGCTATTAATGAAGTTTCTGTATTAAGACAGAGCAGACAAGCAGCTTCGTTATCAATTAAACAAGGTTCTAGACAAATTATAAAAAAATTAATTTCTGATGGAGTTTTGGTGTCTACACCTGCTGGAAGCACTGCTTACAATTTATCTGTTCATGGACCTATATTAAGCCTTCATTCAAAAAAATTATCTATATCTCCAATTAGCGCATTTAGACCAAGAAGGTGGAAGGGTAAAGTAGTTAATGATAAATCTAAAATTGTTATTACAAATCTAAATCCATCTAAGAGACCCATCAGTGCAGTTGCAGATAATTTAGAAGTAAGAAATGCAAAATCTATTACTGTGAAAATAAATAATAAAATTAAGTTTAATCTTCTCTATGATAAAAATAGAAGTCTACAAAAAAAAATTAAAATTGAACAAATAAGAAAAGAAACAAGTTAGATTTAATGAATAAATTTAATCCAATTATAATAGTTACTTTAGTTATACTTGTAGGATTTTTTGCATTTAAATTAATGTCATTCTTTGGTTGCTATGTTCGTATCGAGAATTTTGATAAGTGTTTGAAGTTAACTGCTTGGTAAAGAAAGAAGTGGTGCCCCCGCACGGATTCGAACCGCGGACCTATTGATTACAAATCAATTGCTCTACCAACTGAGCTACAAGGGCATGCGCAATAATTATTAATTATTTGTTAAATAATCAACTCTTTTTTTTTAAATAACTTAAATGATGAAACACTATTGCTGCACTATTTGATATATTCAAACTTTCTATTTCTTCATTGATGTCAATTTTGACAAAAAAGTCTGCATATTTACCAGTGTGTTGCCTCATTCCAAATCCTTCTGATCCAAAAAGTAAAATATTATTTCCTTCCCATTTGACATCAGTAAAATCCTTTTGGCTCTTTGAATCAAAACCATAAACCCAAAAATTTCTTTCTCTTAAATTTTTTAAGGTAGAATTAATATTTGAAACTTCAAAAATATTTACATGCTCCATACATCCGCTCGCTGATTTGTACATTAGTTTACTATCCTTTGGAAAATGTCTCTCTTTAATTATTACACCATCAATTTTAAAAGATGCTGCGCTTCTAATGAGTGAACCGATATTTCTTGGATCAGTAACTTCATCCAAACATACAAAGGTTAAATTATTTTTTTCTTTAATAAATTCTTTTAATTCTGGTTGATCTAAATGTTCAATCTCAGCAACATATCCATTATGCATTAATTGTTCTTTTGATGAGTATTTGTCTAACTCTTTTTTTGATTTAAAATAGACTTTTACCTCTTCAAGAAGATTTTTATTTGGATTTTTTCTATGAATATTTTTTTTAGCATCCTCTGTCAAAAACACTCTTAAAACTTTCCTATTTGGATTACGTAATGCTTCCATTACCGCATGTTGACCAACAATAAAAAAAGATGATTTATTCATAAAATTATGATGTGTTTTACACGTTTTTTAATAGTTTTTCTTAATAAATCACGTGTTGCATTTGGATAAATAAAATATATAAAACGCATGTTATTTGAAGCTATATTGAACAAGGGGACACTTCCCCAAAGGAGGGGTTCCAGAGCGGTCAAATGGGGCGGGCTGTAAACCCGTTGACTTCGGTCTTCGAAAGTTCGAATCTTTCCCCCTCCACCATTTAATATGATTTTAAATAACAATGGAGTGTTACTCTTGGGGTTGTGCGGGTGTAGTTCAATGGTAGAACGCTAGCCTTCCAAGCTGGATGTAAGGGTTCGATTCCCTTTACCCGCTCCAAGAAATTAAAGTAAGAAACAAAAAAAAAAAACTGAGGTTAAAAAGAAATGTCAAAAGAAAAATTCGTACGAAGTAAACCCCACTGTAACATTGGGACTATTGGTCATGTCGACCATGGTAAAACAACTCTTACTGCAGCTATAACAAATGTATTAGCTGAAGCTGGTGGTGGAACAGCTGTAGCATACGATCAAATCGATAAAGCTCCAGAGGAAAAAGAAAGAGGAATTACAATTTCAACAGCACACGTTGAATATGAAACTGAAAAAAGACACTATGCTCATGTGGACTGTCCTGGTCACGCTGACTATGTAAAAAATATGATTACAGGTGCAGCACAAATGGATGGTGCGATATTAGTTGTTAATGCAGCTGATGGTCCTATGCCACAAACAAGAGAACATATTCTTTTAGGAAGACAAGTTGGTATTCCAGCAATTGTTGTTTACTTAAATAAAGTAGACCAAGTTGATGATAAAGATATGATTGAACTTGTAGAAGAAGAAATTAGAGAACTTTTAACTTCATATAAATATCCTGGAGATACAACTCCAATCGTTAAAGGTTCTGCTTTAGCAGCAGTTGAAAAAAGAGATGATGAAATTGGAAAAAATTCAATTTTAGAATTAATGAAAGCTGTTGACGAACATATCCCGCAACCAGCTAGAGAAGTTGACAAACCATTCTTGATGCCAGTTGAGGACGTATTTTCAATTTCAGGAAGAGGAACAGTTGCAACTGGAAGAGTAGAATCTGGTGTAATTAAAACTGGTGAGGAAGTTGAAATCGTTGGAATTAAAGAAACAAAAAAATCAGTTTGTACTGGAGTAGAAATGTTTAGAAAACTTTTAGACTCAGGTGAAGCTGGTGATAACGTAGGAATTTTATTGAGAGGTATTGAAAGAACTGACATTGAAAGAGGTCAAGTTCTTTGTAAGCCTGGATCAATAACTCCTCATACTAAATTTGAAGCTCAAGCCTATATTCTTAAAAAAGACGAGGGTGGAAGACACACTCCTTTCTTTACAAAATATAGACCGCAGTTTTATTTTAGAACAACAGACGTTACAGGAGAAGTAGAATTACCAGCAGGTACTGAAATGGTTATGCCAGGTGATGATGCTAAATTCACTGTTAAACTGATTACACCTATTGCAATGGCAGAAAAATTAAACTTTGCTATTAGAGAAGGTGGTAGAACTGTTGGAGCAGGAGTAGTAACTAAAATTATAGAGTAACTCTATAAATAGGAGTGTAGCTCAATTGGTAGAGCGCCGGTCTCCAAAACCGGAGGCTGAGGGTTCGAGTCCCTCCGCTCCTGCCAATTTGAGCTAAAGAATTATGAAGAACCCGATTAAATTTATTCAGGAAGTAAAACAAGAGGCATTCAAAGTTACTTGGCCTACTTGGAAAGAAACTTTGCAAGGTGCTTTAATGGTATTTGTTATGGCAGTTGTAATGTCTTTATTCTTTCTTTTGTTAGATCAGGTTCTTAAATTCTTCTTAGAACTGTTGTTAAAGGTGAGTATTTAATGAAAAATTGGTACATTGTTCAATCACACTCCAGTTTTGAAAATAAAGTTGCTTCATTAATTAAAGAAGAAGCAGATAAGGCTAAAATAAGTGAGAAATTTGAAGAAATTATAGTTCCAACTCACGATGTTACGGAAGTTAAAAGAGGAAAGAGAATTCAAAGAAAAAAGAAATATTTTCCTGGATACGTACTAATAAAGAGTGAAATGGATAACAATATTTATCATATGATCAAAGGAATAAAGAGAGTTAGTGGTTTCCTTGGATCAAAAGGTATCCCAGTACCTGTTTCTGATAAGGAAGTTGAGAAGATTTTAGGCCAAATTAAAGATGGTGTGGCTCAGCCAAAATCTGGTATAGATTACAGTGTTGGTGAAAAAGTTCAGGTTGTTGATGGTCCATTTGCATCATTTAATGGAATGATTGAAGAAATTGATGAAGAAAAAGCTAGACTTAAGGTGTCAGTTTCTATATTTGGTCGTCCAACACCGGTAGATTTAGAATATAACCAAGTTGAGAAAGTAAGTTAATGGCAAAAGAAATAAGTGGATTTATAAAGTTACAAATTAAAGGCGGACAAGCTAATCCCGCTCCTCCTGTTGGTCCTGCTTTAGGTCAGCGTGGTGTTAATATAATGGAATTTTGTAAAGCATTTAATGACAAAACAAAATCTATGGCTGGAAAACCTGTTCCAGTTGAAATTACTGTTTATAAAGATAAAAAATTTGATTTTAAAATTAAATCACCACCAGCATCTTTTTATATTAAAGAAGCTGTTAAATTAAAAGGTGGATCAAAAGAGCCAGGGAGAAATATTGTAGCTTCAATTTCAAAAAAACAATTAGAAGATATTGCTAAAGAAAAAATGAACGATTTAAATGCCCACGATATAAACGAAGCAGTAAAAATTATTGCAGGTTCAGCTAGATCAATGGGTATAGAGGTGAAAGAATAATGGCTTCAAAAAGATATAAAAAATTGCCAGAAAAAACTAAAGACTTAAATGCAGAATCTATTGAAAAATTATTACCTGAACTAAAAAAAAACTGCACAACAAAATTCGATGAATCTCTAGATTTAAGTTTTCAAATAAATAACAAACAAAAGAAAAGTGAAGTCAACATTAGAACTGTAGTAAATCTTCCAGGAGGAACAGGCAAGAAAGTAAAAGTTGCTGTTGTTTGTGAAGATAATAAAGCTCAAGAAGCAAAAGATGCAGGCGCAGATATTGTTGGTGGAGATGAATTTGTTGAACAAATAAAAGGTGGGGATTTAAATTTTGAAAAATTAATTTGTACACCAGGAATGATGATTAAACTTTCGAAATTAGGAAAAGTTTTAGGTCCAAAAGGATTAATGCCAAATCCAAAACTTGGTTCAGTATCTGAAAATATTAAACAAGCAGTTACTGATGCAAAATCAGGACAAGTTGAAATTAGAAATGATAAAGATGGAAATATTGGGGTAAGTATTGGAAAAAAATCATTCAGTGATGATCAATTATTAAAAAATTATAATGCAATAATAGATGCATTAGAAAAAGAAAAGTCTAACAACACACTCAAAGGTGATTTAATAAAAGGTGTTTTTGCAACTTCTACTATGGGTGTTTCATACAAAGTTAAATTAGGAAAATCGATATAGTTATGATGAACAAAGAACAAAAGAAAAATTATATTGAAGAAATGACTTCTAAATTTGAGAGTAGTAAAGCTGTGATGGTTACACACTATCAAGGCTTAACAATGACACAATTAGATGATTTAAGAGCAAAAATGAGAGAGCATGGTATCGTCTTTAAGATCACTAAAAACAGAATCACAAAATTAGCATTAGAAAAAACTAAGTGTAAAGATTTATCCAATCTTTTCACAGGTCCAACAGCGGTTGCATTTGGTGAAGATGCAATAATGTCTGCAAGGATCTTATCCAAATTTGCTAAAGATAATGAAAATCTCAAATTAATTGGCGGAATAATGGATGATGAGGTCCTGGATCAGGCCGGTGTCCAAAATGTTGCTAGTTTACCTACACTTGATGAAGCAAGAGCTAGTATTGTAGGTATTTTAAACGCTCCAGCCTCAAAATTAATTAGTATTTTGCTTGCACATTCAGAAAAAATGAGTAGTTTGTCCGCAGAAAATTCTGAAACACAACCCAAAGAGTAGAAAAATATGCCAGACCTAAATAAAATTATTGAAGACTTATCAAGTTTGACTGTTGCTGAAGCAGCCGAGCTTTCAAAACAGTTAGAAGAAAAGTGGGGTGTAACTCCAATGGCAGCAGCAGCTCCAGCAGCAGTAGGTGGTGCAGCTCCAGCAGAAGAAAAAGATGATTTCACTATCATGTTAGTTTCTGCAGGTGATAAAAAAATTAATGTTATCAAAGAAGTAAGAGCAGCTACTTCATTAGGTTTAAAAGAAGCAAAAGATCTTGTAGAGGGAGCACCAAAAGAAGTTAAATCTGGTGTTAACAAAAAAGATGCCGAAGAGATCAAAGCTAAGTTAGAAGCTGCTGGCGCAAAAGTAGAACTTAAATAAATTAATTAGAAAGAATTCATATACTGATTATTTTTAATCAGTATTAATAAATATAGATGCAATTATCTTTTACTGAAAAAAAAAACATTAGAAAAAGTTTTGGTAAACTAAAAGAAAGCTTATCAATTCCAAATCTTATTGAAGTTCAAAAAAATTCTTACAAAGAATTAACTGAATTCTATGCTGAAACCGAATTAACAAAAGGTTTTGATAGAGTTTTTAAAAGTATTTTTCCAATTGAAGATTTAAATGACAAAGCAACTCTTGAATATGTTTCATACAGGTTAGAGAAGCCTAAATTTGATGTTGAAGAATGTATAACAAGAGGTCTAACTTATTCTTCAGCTCTTAAATGTACTTTAAGATTAGTTGTTTACGAAATAGATCAAGAAAACAATACTAAAGATATTTTATCAGCAAAAGAACAAGAAGTTTACATGGGTGAAGTACCTATGATGACTAATAGTGGAACGTTTATTACCAATGGTGTTCAACGTGTTGTTGTAAACCAAATGCATAGAAGTCCAGGAGTTTTCTTTGACCATGATAAAGGAAAAACTCATGCAAGTGGAAAATTATTATTTAATTGTAGAGTAATACCTAATAGGGGATCATGGTTAGATTTTGAATATGATGTTAAAGATTTTTTATATTTTAAAATTGATAGAAAGAAAAAAATATTTGCTTCAACGTTACTTTTAGCTTTAGGTTTTTCTAAATCAGAAATTGTTGATGAGTTTTATGATAGTGAGCAATATACTTTTGATCCTAAGACAGAAAAATGGAAAACTAAATTTAATCCTGAGAATTACAAGGCTAAAAATTTTTCTGAAGAAGTAATTGATGCAAAAACTGGTGAAGTAGTCATAAAATTAGGAGATAAGATAAATTTTTTAAATGCTAAAAAATTAGCTAACGACGGACTTAAAGATATTTTAGTATCAAGAGAATCTCTTTTTGGAAAATTCTTACATAGAAATGTTGAAGTAAGTGATGATGAAGAAGGTTCGTTTAAAATTGGTACTGAACTAAATGATACAATAATTCAACAAATACTGGATGCAAATATTCACTCTTTAAAAATATCGGTAACAAATTCCATAAACAAAGGACCTTATTTATTAACAACTGTTTTAGCAGACAAAAATAACTCCAAAGACGAGGCTATAACTGAAATATATAAAATGTTAAGACCGGGTGAACCACCAACAATAGAGATAGCCACTCAAATATTTAACAATCTTTTCTTTAGCTCAGACAGATACGATTTATCTGATGTTGGTAGAGTGAAAATGAATTCAAGATTGAACCAAGAGTGTTCTGATAAAATTACGATCTTAAGAAATGATGATATTATAGCGATTATTCACAAAATGTTAGATTTACGAGATGGTAAAGATGATGTTGATGATATTGACCATTTAGGAAATAGAAGAGTACGTTCTGTAGGTGAACTAGTTGAAAACCAAGCAAGAATTGGTGTTTACAGAATGGAAAGAGCAATTAAAGAAAAAATGACTACCCTAGATGTTGAGTCTGCAATGCCACAAGATTTAATTAACGCAAAACCACTAACTGTTTCGTTAAAAGACTTCTTTGCTAGCTCTCAACTTTCACAGTTTATGGATCAAACGAACCCATTATCTGAAATCACACATAAAAGAAGAGTTTCTGCTCTAGGACCAGGTGGACTAACAAGAGAAAGAGCAGGATTTGAAGTTCGAGACGTTCACCCAACTCACTATGGAAGAATTTGTCCAATCGAGACACCAGAGGGACCAAACATTGGTTTAATAAATAGTTTATCCACTTATGCAAAAATAAATAAATATGGCTTTATTGAGAGCCCATATAAAAAAGTAAAAGATGGAGTTGTGCAAGATAAGGTTGAATATCTATCTGCAATGGAAGAAACCAAATTTACAATTGCTCAAGCAAATACAAAGTTAGATAAAAATGGAAAGATAGTTGAGGAGCTTGTTTCTTGCAGACAAAATTTAAACTTCCTTTTATCAAAACCAGATGCAATTGATTATATCGATGTTTCACCAAAACAACTTGTTTCTGTTGCAGCATCTTTAATACCTTTCTTGGAAAATGACGATGCAAACAGAGCTCTAATGGGCTCTAACATGATGAGACAAGCAGTTCCTCTTTTAAAACCAGAATCTCCATTAGTTGGTACTGGAATTGAAAGTGATGTGGCTTTAGACTCTGGTGTAACGATTGTTGCTAAGAGAGATGGAGTTGTAGATAAAATTGATGGTAAGAGAATTGTTATTAAAGTAACAGAAGAAACTGATTTCAGTGAATCAGGTGTAGATATTTATAACTTACAAAAATTTAAAAGATCAAACCAAAACACATGTATCAACCAAAGACCACTTGTTAGAGTTGGTGATAAAGTTAAATCTGGTGATATTATTGCAGATGGTCCATCAACAAAATTAGGTGAATTAGCACTTGGAAAAAATGTAACAGTAGCATTTATGCCATGGCAAGGTTACAACTTTGAAGACTCAATTTTGATTTCAGAAAGATGTGTAACTGACGATGTATTTACTTCAGTACATATTGAAGAATATGAAATAATGGCAAGAGACACAAAACTTGGAGAAGAAGAAATTACCAGAGATATTCCTAATGTTAACGAGGAAGCTTTAAAAAATCTTGATGAGTCAGGAATAGTTTACATTGGAGCTGAAGTAAACGCTGGAGATATTTTAGTTGGAAAAGTTACACCAAAAGGTGATTCAGCATCAGGACCAGAAGAAAAACTATTAAGATCAATCTTTGGAGAAAAAGCTATTGATGTAACTGATACATCTTTGAGAATGTCAAGAGGTGCTAGTGGTACAGTTGTTGATGTAAGAGTATTTAACAGACATGGTATTGAAAAAGACGAAAGATCAATAACTATTGAAAGAGCTGAAATTGAACAAGTTCAGCAAGATAAATTAGTAGAGGAAGAAATTTTAGAGAGAAGCATTAAACAAAGAGCTTCACAAATTTTATCAGGATCATCATTAACTAAAAAAGTAAAAGATTTATCTGAAGGAACAAAACTTGATTTTGATGCAATTAATAATCTATCTATAAATGATGTATTTAAAATAACAGTTGGAAATGTAAATGATGAAGCGACTTTGGCACAACTTAAAGATCAATACAACAAAGCAAAACAAGACATTACAGAAAGATTTGAAGATAAAGTTTTAAAAATTAGAAGTGGTGATGATTTATTACCAAGTGTTATGAAAATGGTAAAAGTTTTTGTAGCTATTAAGAGAAGATTAAGACCAGGTGATAAAATGTCAGGACGACATGGTAATAAGGGCGTCGTTAGTAAAATAGTACCAGTTGAAGATATGCCATACAGAGAAGATGGTAGACCAGTTGATATTGTTTTAAACCCTCTAGGTGTTCCAAGTAGGATGAATGTAGGTCAAATTTTAGAAACTCACCTTGGTTGGGCTTGTAAAGAATTTGGTGAACAGATTAAAAATTTAGTTAACGAAAATAATAAAAAGATCGAAAGAACTGAAAAAATAGAAAAATTTTTAAAATCTGTTTATGGAGAAAATACTTTCAATGAAAAAGTAGACAAATTAAGTAAGAACGAATTTAAAGACCTGTGTGAAAATTTACAAAATGGGATTGCAATATCCACTCCTGTTTTTGATGGCGCTAAAGAGAAAAATGTAACTGAAATGTTAGAGTTAGCGAACTTACCAGGATCTGGACAAACTTATTTATGGGATGGAAGAACTGGAGAAAAATTTGACAGACCAGTTACAGTTGGAATAATTTATATGCTGAAACTTCATCATTTAGTTGAAGATAAAATTCATGCAAGATCTACAGGTCCTTACAGTTTGGTTACACAACAACCTCTTGGTGGTAAAGCACAATTAGGTGGCCAAAGATTTGGAGAAATGGAAGTATGGGCTCTTGAAGCTTACGGAGCTTCTTATACTTTACAAGAAATTTTGACTGTAAAATCAGATGACGTTGCTGGAAGAGTTAAAGTTTACGAAACTATAGTTAAAGGTGAAGAGAATTTCGAATCTGGTATTCCAGAGTCATTTAACGTCTTAGTTAAAGAAATTAAATCATTAGCATTAAACGTGGAGCTTAATTAATGAAAAAAGAATTAACTGATTTATTTAAAGGAAGCGAAATTTCAGAAGCGCAAAATTTTAATAGTATTAAAATTTCTTTAGCTAGCCCTGAGAAAATTAAATCTTGGACATTTGGTGAAATTAAAAAACCTGAAACTATAAATTATAGAACATTTAGACCAGAGAAAGATGGTCTGTTCTGTGCAAGAATTTTTGGACCAATCAAAGATTATGAATGTTTATGTGGAAAGTATAAACGAATGAAGTTTAGAGGTATTATTTGTGAAAAATGTGGCGTTGAGGTAACAAAATCTAATGTAAGAAGAGAGAGAATGGGTCACATTAATCTTGCAACTCCTGTGGCACACATTTGGTTTTTAAAATCATTACCAAGTAGAATTGCACTTGCTGTAGACATGAAGTTGAAAGAAATTGAGAGAGTTCTTTATTTTGAAAACTTTATAGTAATCGAACCAGGACTTACTGGATTACAAAAAAACCAACTTTTAAATGAGGAAGAATTAGCAAAATATCAGGATGAATTTGGAGAGGAAAGCTTTACTGCAGGTATTGGAGCAGAAGCTGTTCTTGAGATGTTAAAAAATCTTGACTTAGAATTAGAGAGAAAAAATCTTGTTAGCTTTATTAAAGAGACTAAATCTAAAGTTAATGAAGAAAGAGCAATTAAGAGATTAAAATTAATAGAGTCATTTCTCGAAACTGGTCAAAAACCAGAATGGATGATTATGACTGTGGTTCCTGTTATTCCACCAGAATTAAGACCATTGGTTCCGCTAGATGGTGGTAGATTTGCTACTTCAGATCTTAACGATTTATATAGAAGAGTTATTAACAGAAATAATAGATTAAAAAGATTAATGGATCTTAAAGCTCCAGACATCATTGTTAGAAATGAAAAAAGAATGCTTCAAGAATCTGTTGATGCTCTTTTCGATAATGGAAGAAGAGGTCGTGTTATTACTGGAACAGGTAAAAGACCACTTAAATCTCTTGCAGAAATGCTTAAAGGTAAGCAGGGTAGATTTAGACAAAACTTATTAGGAAAAAGGGTAGATTACTCTGGAAGATCAGTAATTGTTGTCGGTCCAGATTTAAAATTACATGAGTGTGGATTACCAAAAAAAATGGCTTTGGAGTTATTTAAACCATTTTTATACGCAAGATTAAACAAATTAGGTTTAGCATCTACAATTAAACAAGCTAAAAAATTAGTAGAGAAAGAAACTAATGCTGTATGGGATGCACTAGAGTTAATCGTGAGAGAGCACCCTGTTTTATTAAATAGAGCACCAACACTTCATAGACTTGGTGTTCAAGCTTTTGAACCAAAATTAATTGAAGGTGATGCAATTGAGCTACACCCTTTAACTTGTGCAGCTTTTAATGCTGATTTTGATGGTGACCAAATGGCTGTTCATGTACCTTTAAGTTTGGAAGCTCAGTTGGAAGCAAGAATATTAATGCTATCAACAAACAACATTCTATCTCCTTCAAATGGTAAACCAATAATCGTTCCAAGTCAGGATATGATTTTAGGAATATATTATCTTTCTCAGGAACCAGTATCGGATAAACCATCTGGATACTTTACTAATTCTGATCAAATAGAGTTTGCATTATCTTCAGGTGAAATTAACGTTCATAGCACTATTATTTCAAGATATGAAACTGTTGATGAACAAGGAAATAAGAAGATTGAAAAATATACATCAACTGCAGGAAGATTTTTATTAGCCAATCTATTACCAAAAAATAGCAATATCAAATTTTCATTAGTTGATAGATTGCTACCGAAAAAAGTTGTTTCCGAAATAATTGATGTTGTTTTCAGATTCTGTGGTCAGAAAACGACAGTTATTTTCTGTGATAAACTTAAAGATTTAGGATTTAAGCATGCATTTAAAGCAGGAATTTCATTTGGAAAAGATGATTTAATTATTCCTGAAAATAAAACTCAATTAATTGATGATACTAAAAAATTAATTGCTGATTATGAAACTCAATATGCTGAAGGTTTGATTACAAGAGGTGAGAAGTACAACAAGGTTGTCGACGCATGGTCTAAATGTACTGATAAAGTTGCGGGTGAAATGATGAAAAGAATTTCTGCAACTGAAAAAACAGAAGAGGGCTTAAAAATAAACTCTGTATTTATGATGGCTGATAGCGGTGCCAGAGGTTCAGCAGCGCAAATGAAACAATTAGCTGGTATGAGAGGATTAATTGCAAAACCTTCAGGTGAAATTATTGAAAGTCCAATTATCTCTAACTTTAAAGAAGGTTTAACAGCTTTAGAGTATTTTAATTCTACACACGGAGCAAGAAAAGGATTAGCAGATACTGCGCTTAAAACAGCAAGCTCTGGTTATTTAACAAGAAGATTGTGTGATGTTGCTCAAGATTTAACAGTAACAAAAATTAAATGTGAAGAACCAGGTTTTATTGAACTATCAGAGATCTTAGAGGGTGGTAATGTAGTTGTTAGTTTAGCAGAAAGAGCACTAGGTAGAGTTACAGCTGCTGAAGTGAAAAATCCTTTAAGTGGTGAGGTAATAATCAAAAAGTCTGAAATGATAGATGAGGCAGGCTGTGATAAAATTGATGCAGCAGGTGTTAAATCTATAAAAGTTTATTCAGTAATGACTTGTAGTTCTAAAGAGGGTGTTTGTGCTACTTGTTACGGAAGAGATTTATCTAGAGGTAAAATGGTGCATGTGGGTGAAGCAATTGGTATGATTTCAGCTCAATCAATTGGAGAACCAGGTACGCAGTTAACGATGAGAACATTCCACGTTGGGGGAACAGCTTCGGTTAAACAAGATAACCAAATTATCAGCAAAAGCGATGGAACATTAAAAATTATTAACTCAAATATTCTAGAAGATTCTAAAAAGAATTTAATTGTTATGGGAAGAAATACTCAACTTTCTATAGAGGATGATAAAGGAGTTCAAATAGCAGTATATAAAGTTGCTTATGGATCAAGATTATTTTTTAATAATGGAGATAGAGTTAAAGCAAATACAAAAATTTGTGAGTGGGATCCATATACAACTCCAGTTATTGCTGAAAAGAGCGGTATTGCAAGTTATGTTGATTTGATAGATGGTGTTTCAATTCAAGAAACTACTGATGATGCAACTGGTATTTCATCAAAATCTGTGATTGATTGGAGAGGTCAATCTAAGAGTACAGATTTAAAACCAAGGATTACTTTAAGAGATGAAAAAGGAAATGTAATTAAAAAAGCTGATGACAATGAAGCTAGATATTACTTAGTTCCAGATTCAATTTTATCAATTAAGGATGGTCAAAAAGTTTATGCTGGTGATGTTATTGCAAGATTGCCTAAAGAAACAACAAAAACTAAAGATATTACTGGAGGTCTTCCAAGAGTAGCTGAACTTTTCGAAGCTAGAAAAGCTAAGGACAGTGCTATTATTGCTGAAAATGATGGAAGCGTTGTTTTTGGAAAAGAAGTAAGAGGTAAGCAAAGAATTTCGATCGTTCCTGAAGACGGATCAGAACCATCAAATTATTTAATTCCAAAAGGAAAACACATTAACTTTAATCCCGGTGAAAAAATTCAAAAAGGTGAATATCTTTTAGATGGACAGCCTTTACCGCATGATATTTTAAGAATTTTAGGCATTAAAGAATTAACAGAATATTTTGTTAATCAAGTTCAAGAAGTATATCGATTACAAGGTGTAATTATTAACGATAAACATATTGAAACAATTTTAAGACAAATGCTTAAGAAAGTTGAAGTTAAGGTATCTGGAGATTCAAGTTATTTACCAGGTGAAGTGGTTGATAGAATCAAGTTTGATAATACTAATGAAAAATTAGTTGCTGAAGGCAAAACTCCTGCAGTTGGTGAAAGAGTTTTAATGGGTATTACTAAAGCTTCACTTCAAACAGAATCATTCATTTCTGCTGCATCTTTCCAAGAGACAACAAGAGTATTAACAGATGCTGCAATTAAAGGGAAAGTTGATCCATTAAATGGTTTAAAAGAGAACGTAATAGTTGGAAGATTAGTTCCTGCTGGTACAGGTAATATCAAGAACAGATGGAATAATAAGGCCTTGGAAGATGATAATAGCTTCTTAGCAGAACAGGATAAACTTGAAGCTTCTGAGCCTGAAGAAACGCAAGTAAATCAATAAAAAAATCACCTAAAAATTGCAGTTTTAGTTTGACAATAGCTGATTAATAAGTATTTTGGCGATGTTTTTGGTTGGAATGTAGTGCTCTTGAGGTACTAAACGCTGCCACAAAATAACCTGTCAGTTATTTTCATCTCAAAAATAAATTAATTAATTTTAAAAAAAAATTATGCCAACTATTAATCAGTTGTTAAGAAAAAAAAGAGTTAAACAAGTTTCTAGGAACAAAGTTCCTGC
Source organism: Candidatus Pelagibacter sp. HIMB1493 (assembly GCF_052047995.1). Taxonomy (NCBI): domain Bacteria; kingdom Pseudomonadati; phylum Pseudomonadota; class Alphaproteobacteria; order Candidatus Pelagibacterales; family Candidatus Pelagibacteraceae; genus Candidatus Pelagibacter; species Candidatus Pelagibacter sp. HIMB1493. The sequence goes on from NZ_JBNAIP010000001.1 coordinate 374,689, forward strand.
TTTACAAAAGCAACCTTTAAAAAGAGGTGTTTGTGTCAAAGTTTATACAACCACTCCAAAAAAACCAAACTCTGCATTAAGAAAAGTTGCTAGAGTTAGATTGTCAAACGGTTTTGAAGTAACTGCTTATATCCCAGGCGAAGGACATAACTTACAAGAACACTCAGTAGTACTAATTAGAGGTGGAAGGGTTAAAGATTTACCTGGTGTTAGATATCATATCTTAAGAGGAAATTTAGATACACAAGGTGTTGCAAATAGAAAACAGAGAAGATCTTTATACGGAACAAAAAAAGGTAAATAATGTCTAGAAAAAAAACTCAACCCAAAAAAAATGTAGTTCCAGATCCAAAATTTAATTCAACTATAATTCCAAAATTAATAAACAACATTATGTATGATGGCAAAAGAGGTATTGCTGCAAAAATAGTTTATGAAGCAATAGAGAAATTCAAAACGAAAACTAAAGATGAACCTATAAATATTTTTAATGAAGCAATTAACAATATCAAGCCCACTGTAGAGGTTAGATCACGAAGAGTAGGTGGTGCAACATACCAAGTTCCAGTTGAGGTAAAAAGTAAAAGAGCCCAAGCACTTGCAATAAGATGGTTAGTTGATTCTGCTAGAAAAAGAAAAGATAAACACATGGCAGATAAAATTTTTAACGAACTGTATGATGCTTATGAAAAAAAAGGTGCTGCAGTAAAAAAACGAGAGGATGTTCATAAAATGGCAGAGTCTAATAAGGCATTTGCGCATTTTAGATGGTAAAAAATTATGGCTAGAACTCATACATTAGATAAATATAGAAACATTGGGATCATGGCCCACATAGACGCTGGTAAAACAACTACTACAGAAAGAATATTATATTATACAGGAAAAAGTCATAAAATTGGTGAAGTACATGACGGTGCTGCAACAATGGACTGGATGGAGCAAGAACAAGAAAGAGGTATCACAATTACTTCTGCAGCAACAACTTGTTTCTGGAATGACCACAGGGTTAATATAATTGATACTCCAGGCCACGTAGATTTTACAATTGAAGTAGAAAGATCTTTAAAAGTATTAGATGGTGCTGTGGCTGTATTTGATGGAGTTGCTGGTGTAGAGCCTCAATCTGAGACAGTATGGAGACAAGCAGACAAATATAAAGTTCCGAGAATTTGTTTTGTAAATAAACTTGATAGAACTGGTGCAGATTTCTTTAGATGTGTTGATATGATCAGAGATAGATTGGGAGCTAAACCATTAGTTTTACAAGTACCTATTGGAATTGAAGCTTCTTTAACTGGTGTTGTTGACCTAGTTAAAATGAAAGCTCAAGTATGGAAAAATGAAGCATTAGGTGCTGAGTGGGAATATAAAGATATACCTGATGATTTAAAAGAAATTTCAGAAAAATACAGAACTGAATTAATTGAGTCTGCAGTTGAGCAAGACGAAAAGTTAATGGAAGCGTATTTAAATGGTGATGAAATTAAAGAGGAAGATTTAGTAAAGTGCATTAGAAAAGGAACTTTAAATTTTAGCTTTGTTCCTGTTTTAACTGGTTCAGCTTTTAAAAATAAAGGTGTTCAACCTTTATTAGATGCAGTTATTAATTACCTTCCAAGTCCAGTGGATATTGGATCTATTAAAGGAACTAAAGTTGGTTCAGATGATGAAATTGAAATGAAATTCGAGGATGGATCGTCTTTTTCAGGTTTAGCATTTAAAGTTGCAAATGATCCATTTGTTGGTTCATTAACATTTGTTAGAATTTATTCAGGTACAATTAAATCAGGTACAGCTGTGTACAATTCTTCATCAGATAAAGAAGAAAGAGTTGGTCGTATGCTTTTAATGCACGCAAACTCTAGAGAAGATATTAAAGAAGCAAATGCAGGTGATATTGTTTCTTTGGCAGGTTTAAAAAATACTATGACAGGTCATACTTTGTGTGACAAAGAAAATCCTGTTTTATTAGAGCCAATGGAATTTCCTGAACCAGTAATTGAAATTGCTGTTGAGCCTAAAACAAAAGGTGACCAAGAAAAAATGGGTGAAGCTTTAGCAAGATTAGCTAAAGAAGATCCATCATTTAGAGTATCATCTGACGAGGAATCTGGTCAAACAATCATCAAAGGTATGGGAGAACTTCACTTAGATATTATTGTTGATCGTATGAAAAGAGAATTTAAAGTTGAGGCAAATGTTGGAGCTCCACAAGTTGCTTACAGGGAGACAATAGAAAAATCAGCTGAATTTGAATATATACATAAAAAACAAAGTGGTGGCGCTGGTCAATTCGCTAAAGTAAAATTGTTTGTTGAACCTCAAGAACCAGGTAAGGGTAGAGAGGTTGAAAGTGCCATTAAAGGTGGAGCTATTCCAAAAGAATTTATACCTGGTGTTGAAAAAGGTATTGAGACAATTTCTGATAGTGGAATATTAGCAGGTTTTCCTATGATTGATTACAAAGTAACGATTGTTGACGGTTTACACCATGATGTAGACTCAAGTGTTCTAGCATTTGAACTTGCCAGCAGAGCATGTTTCAAAGAAGCTTGTACACAAGGTGGGTTAAAGCTCTTAGAGCCTATTATGAGAGTGGAAGTTGTTACCCCAGAAGATTATATGGGCGATGTAATTGGTGATTTAAACAGTAGAAGAGGTCAAATTAGCACTCAAGAGCAAAGAGGAAATGCAACTGTTATAACAGCAATGGTCCCTTTAGCTAATATGTTTGGCTACATTAATAATCTTAGATCAATGTCACAAGGAAGAGCGCAATATTCAATGTTCTTCGATCATTATTCTAAAGTTCCACAAAACGTTCAAGATGAAGTAACTAAAAAGGTAGCAGGTTAATGGAAAAACAAAATATTAGAATTAAACTAAGAGCATACGACAATAAAGTCTTAGATGCTTCTACCGAGGAAATAGTTAATACAGTTAAAAGAACTGGAGCTACTATAAAGGGTCCAATACCACTTCCTACAAGAATTGAAAGATATACAGTTTTAAGATCTCCACACATTGATAAAAAAAGTAGAGAGCAATTTGAGTCTAGAACCCACAAAAGATTAATTGATATTATTGAACCAACACCACAAACAGTAGAGGCTTTGATGAAACTAGACTTAGCTTCTGGTGTAGATGTGGAGATAAAAATATAATTATGAGTGAGATAGCTTTATTAGGTAAGAAAATTGGCATGACTAGAGAGTTTTATAAATCTGGTCAATTAGTACCTGTTACAGTTCTTAAAGTTGAAAAAGCTAGAGTTATTCAAGTAATTGAGGAAGAAAAAAGAGGTTATAAAGCTGTTCAACTTGGATATGGAAAAATAAAAAATTCAAAATTAACAAAAGCAATGAAAGGTGTTTTTGCAAAGAAAAACACTGAAGCTAAGAAAAAATTAAAAGAATTTAGAGTGAACGATACTTCTGCCTATAAAGAAGGAAATGAATTTGGTTTAGAAATTTTCAAAGATATTAAATTTGTAGATACAAGATCAAAAACAATTGGAAAAGGTTTTGCTGGTGCTATGAAGAGACATAACTTTGGTGGCTTAAGAGCCAGTCATGGTGTTTCTATTTCTCATAGAGCTCATGGTTCAACAGGACACAGTCAAGATCCAGGTAAAGTTTTTAAAGGGAAAAAAATGGCTGGTCATATGGGTGATAAGCTAAGAACAATGCAAAATATCGAAATAATAAAAACAGATTTAGAAAATGAGCTACTTTATTTAAAAGGATCTATTCCAGGATCAAAAAATGCTGAAGTGATGGTTAAAAGATCAGTTAAAAATATAAATAAAATGACAATCAGTGAAAAATTAGCTGCAGCTGAGGAAGCAAAAAAAACACCAGATAAGAAGAAAAAATAATGAAATTAGATAAAATTAGCATAGACGGAAAAAAAGATACTATTGAAGTGTTAGACAAAATATTTTCTGCAAAAATTAATCAAAAGTTAGTTGCTAGTGTTTTGTACAAAACAAACGCTAACTACAAAGGTAGACACGCTAAGACTAAACAACAAAATGAGGTAAAAGGTCCGACATCAAAAATTTATGCACAAAAAGGAACTGGTGGAGCAAGACACGCTAGTAGAAAAGCTCCTATTTTTGTTGGTGGTGGTATAGCTCATGGTCCAAAAGGTGAATTAGCTTATAAAAAAAGAAAGTTGAACAAAAATGAAAAGAAACAAAGTGTTGCTTCTTTAATTACTGAAAAAAATAATAATAAGAACTTATTGATTTTAAATGATTTTAATTCTGAAATTAAAAAAACAAAAGAAATGAATTCAATAATTAACAAATTGGAGATTTCTAATTCACTAATTATTCTTGATAAAAATTCAAAAGATAAGATAGAAAAATCTGTAAGAAATATTCCAAACGTTAAAGTTACTGATGTAAATCATTTTAGTGCATACGATATAATAAAATTTAAGAAAGTTGTTTTTACAGAAAGTTCAGTAAAAGAATTGGAGAAAAGGTATTCTTAATATGGATAAAATTCATTTATACGACAAAATTCTTTTTCCAGTTGTTACTGAGAAATCAACAAACTTATCTGAATTGAATAAAATTACTTTCAAGGTTCCTGATGGTGCTAACAAAAAAAACCTGAAAAAAAATATTGAAAAAATTTTTAAGGTTAATGTCACTAAAATTAACATCATCAATAAACAAAATAGAACTAAACTTACTAGAGGTAAAAAAGTAAAAGTTTCAGGATACAAAAAAGCAATCATAACTCTAAAAAAAGGTCAAAGCATTGATCTAACAACAGGAATTTAATAAATGGCATTAAAAACTTTTAAACCATACACAAAATCGACGAGAGGTACTATTTTAGTAGATAGAACAGGTCTGTGGAAAGGTAAACCTTTTAAAACTCTTGTTTCTCCAAAAAATGCTATGAAGGGAAGAAATAACAATGGACACATCACTTCAATTAACAGAGCAGGTGGCCATAAGAAAATGTATAGACATGTTGATTTTTATAGAAAAAAATTCGACATGGAGGCTACTGTTGAAAGAATAGAATACGATCCGAATAGATCTTGCTACATAATGTTGGTTAAATTTGAAGATGGAACACATTCGTATTTTTTAGCTCCTCAAAAAATTAAAGTTGGTGATAAGATTGAGAGTGGATCAAAAAAAGAGATTAAAATTGGAAATTGCATGCCGCTACAAGATATACCAGTTGGTATCAATATTCATAACGTTGAAATTCAACCAGGTGGTGGCGGTAAAATAGCTAGAGCAGCTGGTTCTTCAGTTACGATTAGTGGATTAGATGGAAATTATAGTTTAATTAAATTAGCATCAGGGGAAGTACGTAAAATAGACTCAAGGGCTTTAGCTACTATTGGAATATTAAGTAATCCTGATCAAAAAAATATTAAAATTGGTAAAGCTGGTAGATCAAGATGGTTGGGAAGAAGACCTCATACTAGAGGTGTTGTTAAAAACCCAGTAGATCACCCACATGGAGGTGGTGAAGGTAAGTCAGCCGGAGGAAGACATCCGGTGTCTCCAACAGGACAATCAGCAAAAGGTTTAAAGACTAGAGATAATAAGAGAACAGATAAATTTATAGTTAAGAGAAGAAATAAAAGGAAGGATACTAAGTAATGGCTAGAGCTGTATGGAAAGGACCATTTGTTGAAGAAAGCTTGATGAAAAAAGTAGACAAGTACAAAGATGATCCGAAGAAAATTCCAATTAAAACTTGGTCTAGAAAATCTACTATTCTTCCAGATTTTGTAGGGGTAGCTTTTCAAATATATAATGGTAAAAAATTTATTCCAATAACAGTATCAGAAGATATGGTTGGTCATAAATTAGGAGAGTTTGCGCCAACAAGAACTTTCTTTGGACACACACCAGCTGACAAGAAAGCTAAACCAGCAGAGAAAAAATAATTATGGGTAAGAAAAAGAAAATTGATAAAAACAACGATAAGACTGTAAAGTCTATAAACAATGGAATTAGATCTAGCGTAAGAAAGATTAATCCAATTCTAAAAAGTATTGTTGGTAAAAAGGTCGATGTAGCTATTAGAGATCTACAGTTTTCGGAAAAAAGAGTTACCAGAGATATTAGAAAAACAATTAGCTCAGCTGTTGCAAACGCTGAAAATAACTTTCAATATGATATTGACAATTTAATTGTCAAAGAAGCGTATTGTGGAAAAAAAATTGTTATGAAAAGATTTAGACCAAGAGCAAAAGGTAGAGCGGCACCAATTTTAAAACCTTGGTCAACAGTAACTATAATTTTATCAGAGGCTAAACAAATGGAGAAACATGGGACAAAAGGTTAATCCTGTAGGTTTTAGATTAGGTGTAAACAGAGGTTGGGACTCTGTTTGGTATGCTAAGAAAAAAGATTTTGGCAACTATCTAATTGAAGATTTTAAAATAAGAGAATACATCAAGAAAAATGTGATTAATTCAGGTGTATCTAAAGTGATGATAGAGAGAACATCAAACAAATGTTACGTCACAATTTACACATCTAGACCTGGATTTGTAATTGGTAAAAAAGGTAGTGATATTGATAAAATTAAAAACAACTTATCAAAATTTACTACAAATGAGGTAAACTTAAATATCAAAGAGGTTAAAAAACCTGAAACAAATGCATATTTAGTTGCTGAAAACATTGCACAACAGTTAGTAAAAAGAATTTCATACAGAAGAGCCATGAAAAGAGCCATGCAATCATGTATCAGACTAGGTGCAAAAGGGATTAAAGTTTCAGTAAGTGGAAGATTAGGTGGTAATGAGATTGCTAGAACCGAATGGTTAAGAGATGGTAGCATACCATCACACACGTTAAGAGCAGATATAGATTATGCAGAAGCGGAAGCTCTTACAACATATGGAATTATTGGAATTAAGGTTTGGATCTATAAAGGTGAAGTTTTTGCAAGAGAATTTAGCCAGGAAACAAACAAAGTCACTCCAAAGGAAGGTAAACAATAATGCTTCAGCCAGTAAGAACTAAATGGAGAAAAGCTCATAAAGGAAGAATTCATGGTAATGCTACTAGAGCAAGTACTATTAATTACGGTGCATATGCCTTGAAGGCATTACAGCCTGAAAGAGTTACTGGAAAACAAATTGAAGCTGCTAGGGTTGCTTTAACTAGACACATGAAAAGACAAGGAAGAGTATGGACAAGAGTTTTTCCAAATATTCCAGTTTCTAAAAAACCAATAGAAGTTAGAATGGGTAAAGGAAAAGGATCACCAGAATATTTTGCTTGTAGAGTAAAACCTGGAAGAATTTTATTTGAAGTTGATGGTGTTTCTGAACAAATTGCCAAAGAGGCACTTTATAAAGCTTCCGCAAAGTTACCAATAAAAACAAAGACAATAAAGAGATTTGCATAAATGAAAAAACAAGAGATTAAAAAATTAAGCAAAGATGAAGTTATCAAAAATATTGATAAGCTTAAAAAAGACTTATTTAACTTTCGATTTCAAAAAATGAATTCACAAATAACTAATCCTGCAAAAATTGGAGAAACAAGAAAAACAATTGCAAGGTTGAAAACAATTTTAAAAGGAAAATCAAATGCCTAAAAAAATATTAACAGGAGTGGTGATAAGCGACAAACCTAATAAAACAGTTACAGTTATGGTAGAGAGAAAATATTCACACCCTGTATTAAAAAAAGTCATTAGAGTCAGAAAAAATTATAATGCTCATGATGAAAATAATACTTTTAAAACTGGTGATAAAGTTTCAATTATTGAAAGTAAGCCATTTTCAAAAAATAAAAAGTTTCAAGTTATGGAGAATAATAAATAATGATAGGCGTACAGACAGAATTACAAGTTGCTGACAACACTGGTGCAAAAAGAATAGAGTGCATCAAAGTATTGGGTGGATCCAAGAGAAGATATGCCAGCATTGGAGATACAATTGTAATTGCTGTGAAAGAGGCTATACCTAAGGGCAAAGTAAAGAAAGGAACTGTTCATAAAGCTGTAGTAGTAAGAGTTAAAAAAGGAATTCATAGAAATGATGGATCAAAAGTAAAATTTGATAATAATGCAGCAGTATTAGTTGACGATAAGGGTGAACCAGTTGGTACTAGAATATTTGGCCCTGTTACTAGAGAATTAAGAAGTAGAGGGCAAATGAAAATAATTTCACTAGCACCGGAGGTTTTATAAGATGATTAAAAAAGGTCTAAAAGTAAGAGTGCTAACTGGAAAAGACAAAAAAAAAGAAGGTGAAGTTATCGAAATCGACAGAGCGAATAATAGAGCTAAAGTAAAAGAAATTAATATGGTTAAAAAACACGTTAAAACAACAAAAGAGAAAAAAGGTGGTATTTTTTCAAAAGAAGGTTTTATTCATTTATCAAATTTAAAATTAATAGATGAAAAAGCAGAAAAGAAAAAAGAGGCTAAGAAATAATGACTCCAAGATTAAAAGAAATTTTTAATAAAGAAATACAACCAGCTTTAAAAGATCAATTTGGCTTCAAAAATATTTACATGGCTCCAAGAATTGAGAAAATTGTTTTAAACATGGGTCTTGGTTTAGATGGTTCTGACTCTAAAATCCTAAAATCATGTGAAGAGGATATGGCTAAGATAACAGGCCAAAAACCTGTAACTACAAAATTTAAAAAATCTGTAGCAAACTTTAAGACAAGAAAAGGGTCTAATGCAGGTTTAAAAGTTACTTTAAGAAAGAACAAAATGTATGAATTTTTAGACAGATTGGTGAATATTGCTCTTCCAAGAATTAAAGATTTTAGAGGATTATCACCAAAAGGGTTTGATAAATTCGGAAATTATACTTTTGGCATAAAGGAACATATCATATTTCCCGAAGTTAGTTTTGATAGAGCTGATAAAGTTAGAGGCTTAGATATCGTTATTGTTATAAAAGCAATTAACAAAGAGCACAGCTTTGCATTATTAGAAAAAATGAATTTTCCATTTATTAAAAAAGGAGACAATTAAAAATGGCTAAACTTAGTGCTGTAAATAAAAACAAAAAAAGAATTAAACTTTCAGACAAAATGTTCAAGAAAAGACAAAATTTGAAAAAAGTAATAATGGATAAAAAACTTCCATTAGAGGAAAGATTTAAGGCACAGCAGAAATTATCAAAATTGCCAAGAAATTCAGCTAAAACAAGAGTGATGAATAGATGTGAAATAACAGGTAGACCACATGGTGTTTATAGAAAATTAAAAATATCAAGAATTGCTCTTAGACAATTAGGATTACAAGGAAAAATACCTGGCTTGGTTAAGTCGAGCTGGTAGGAAGGAAAATTATGAGTTTAAGTGACCCAATAGGAGATATGATAGCTAGAGTTAAGAATGCTCAAGCGAGAAATCATAAAAAAGTAGATCTGCCATCATCAAACTTCAAATCAAAAATTGCCGATATACTTAAAAATGAAGGTTTTATAAAAGATTTTAAAATCATTTCAGAGGATAATAAACCAACATTGTCTTTAGAACTTAAATATCACTCTGGTAACCCAGTTATCAGTGCATTTGAAAGAGTTTCTAAACCTGGAAGAAGAATTTTTTCTAGTGCTGAAGGTTTACCTAAAATTAATAACGGTCTTGGTATTGCAATAGTTTCTACACCAAAAGGTGTAATGACTGATATTGACGCCAGAAAACAACGTGTTGGTGGCGAAATTATTTGTAAGGTATTTTAATGTCTAAAATTGGAAAAATAAATATATCAATCCCTGAAAAAGTTAAAGTGGCTTTAGCTGGTAATATTATAAATATAGAAGGGCCATTAGGAAAGAAATCAATAAATATTGATTTGGATATGTTTAATTTAGATATCAAAGAAGGAAAAGAGATTTCAATAAAACCAAAAAAAATTGACCAAAATTCCAAACGACTTTGGGGCATGAACAGAAGTTTAATTAATAATGCCGTAATTGGCTCAAGTACTGGCTACGAAAAAGTGTTAGAACTTGTAGGTGTTGGATATAGAGCAGCATTAAAAGGAAATCAGCTAAATTTACAATTAGGCTACAGTCATGATATTGATTTTGACATTCCAGAAGGAATTAAAATTGCTGTAGAAAAACAAACTACACTTAAGATCACTGGATCTGACAAACAATTAGTTGGTGAAGTTGCATCAAAAATTAAAACATTTAGAAAAATTGAGCCATATAAGGGTAAAGGTGTTAGAGAAAAAGGCCAATATGTTCTTAAAAAAGAAGGTAAGAAAAAATAATGAAACTAAACACTAGTATTAGAAAAAGATTTAGAGTTAGCAACAAAGTAAAAAAAGTTGCTCCAAAAGATAGATTTAGATTAAGTATTTCAAGATCTGCTAAAAATATTTCAGCTCAAATCATTGATGATACAAAAAAAGTAACTTTATTATCAGCTTCATCCATTGAGAAAGATTTAAAATCATCTGATAAAATTAACAAAACAGAGCTTTCAAAATTAGTTGCCCAAAAACTTGCAAAAAAAGCTCAGGAAAAAAATATTACAAAAATTTATTTTGATAGAGGATCTTATAAATATCATGGTAGAATTAAAGCATTTGCAGATACGTTAAGAGAAAATGGGATGGAATTTTAATTATGGAAAATAACAAAGACAAAAAAACAGATGATATTTTAGAAAAGTTAGTTCATATCAATAGAATTACAAAGGTTGTAAAAGGTGGAAGAAGATTTGGTTTTTCAGCTCTTGTAGTGGTAGGGAATCAGGCTGGAAAAATTGGAATAGCACACGCTAAAGCAAAACAAGTTCCAGATGCAATTAAAAAAGCTAATGAAATGGCTAGAAGAAAATTAACACATATACCTTTGAGAGAAGGAAGAACAATTCATCATGATGTGAAAGCTAAAGATGGCTCTGGTAGAATAGTTTTAAGAGCAGCATCAAAAGGTACAGGAATTATTGCAGGTGGTCCAGTTAGAGCAGTATGTGAGGTATTGGGTGTAAAAGATATTGTTGCTAAATCAATGGGCACATCAAATGCACACAATGTGATTAGAGCAACCATGAAAGCTTTAATGAAACAAAATTCACCAAAACAAATTTCAGCAATAAGAAATAAAAAAATATCAGAAATTATTGAAAAAAGAGGATAATGATTACATTAAATACAAGACAGAAAATTAATAAACCTAAAATTAGAGTAGGAAGAGGTATTGGTTCCGGAAAAGGTAAGACATCGGGGAGAGGTGTTAAAGGTCAAAAATCTAGATCTGGTGTAGCAATTAAAAGTTTTGAAGGTGGTCAAATGCCTTTGTATAGAAGATTACCTAAAAGAGGCTTTAATCCAATTTCAAGAGAAAACATAGCAATTTTAAACTTAGAAAAAATTCAGTCTTATATTGATAAAAAAAATATTAATCCAAATGAAGTGCTTAATTCTTCATCTCTAAAAAAATTAAAACTAATAAACAAAAACTCTACAAAATTAAAAATATTAGGTACTGGAGAGTTAAAAGATAAAATTAATATTGAGGCTGACTTAGCATCAAAATCAGCAATAGAAAAACTAGAAAAAATTGGTGGATCTATTCAATTAAAAAAATAATTTGTTTAAATGAGTGCATCATCTTCAACAAATGATCTAAGAAATAGAATAATTTTTACCATAGCAATTCTTGCAGTATATAGATTTGGTACATTTGTTCCTTTACCAGGAATTGATCCAGAACAATTAAAAATCATGATGGATGGCAATCAAAAAGGGTTACTTGGTATGTTTAATGTTTTTGCTGGAGGAGCAGTTAGTAGAATGGCAATTTTCGCTCTTGGTATAATGCCATACATATCATCTGCTATTATAGTTCAGTTATTAACAGGGGTTTCAGATTATTTTAAGAATTTAAAAGCACAGGGAGAAACAGGTAGAGCAAAGATTACTCAAATAACAAGATATGGAACAGTTTTACTTGCTACAGTTCAAGGTTATGGTTTATCGGTAGGTTTAGAGTCTTCTGCGGATTTGGTAATTAATCCAGGAGCATTTTTTAAAATTACAACAGTGACAACTATTGTTGCTGGTACAATTTTTCTTATGTGGCTAGGTGAACAAATTACCCAAAGAGGAATTGGAAATGGAATTTCTTTAATTATTTTTGCTGGTATCGTTGCTGAAATACCTAGAGCTTTAGTTACTACTTTTGAACTAGGTAGAACAGGTGCTGTGTCAACATTCATGATCTTAGCAATTTTTGTTCTTTTAATATTAACTATTTTATTTGTTGTTTTTATGGAGAGAGCATTAAGAAAAATTCTTATCAATTATCCTAAAAGACAAATGGGAAATAAAATGTATGGTGGAGAGTCTTCTCATTTGCCATTAAAAATTAATCAAGCAGGAGTAATACCAGCAATTTTTGCATCAGCTTTATTATTGTTACCTGTTACTTTCTCTAATTTTTCTTTTTCAAACAATGAAACTTTTTTAAACTTAAGTTCTTATTTCACTCAAGGTCAACCTTTGTACATGTTGCTATATGCATCTGGTATAATATTTTTTACATTTTTCTATACTTCAATTACATTTAATCCAACTGAAACAGCAGAAAACTTAAGAAAATATGGTGGCTTTGTTCCAGGAATTAGACCTGGTGAAAGTACAGCATTATATATTGAAAATATTTTAACTAAACTTACTACAATAGGTGCTTTATATTTGACACTTGTATGTTTAATGCCAGAGTTTTTAATAGCTAATTACCCAATCCCTTTTTATTTGGGTGGTGCATCTATTTTAATTGTTGTTGTTGTTGCCATTGATACTGTAACTCAAATTCAAACAAGATTAATGAGTTCTCAATACGAACAATTAATTAAAAAAACTAAATTTGGAAAGTAAGTGAATATAGTTTTGTTTGGACCGCCTGGTGCTGGTAAAGGTACTCAAGCTAAATATTTAGTAAAGAAACTAAATTCATTTCAGATCTCAACTGGCGAACTTTTAAGAGAAGAAATTTATAAAAATTCAGATATTGGCAAGATGATTACCAATGACATGAAAAATGGTAAATTTGTAAGTGATGAAATTGTAAATAAGCTTATTGAAAATTTAGTTTCTGACCCTCAAAAAAAAAATAGATTAATATTTGATGGATACCCTAGATCTTTGAGCCAAGCAAAAAATTTAGATATCTTACTCGGGGCATCAAATCAAAAGATAGATTTAATTTTGTATCTCAAAGTTGATAAAGATACAGTGGTAAAAAGACTAGAGAAAAGAAAAATTATTGAAAATAGATCAGACGATGAAACAAATACTATTCTAAAACGTTTTGACACATACATGAACACAACAGAGCCAGTACTTAATTACTACTCAGAGAATCCTAAATTTAAAGAAATTGATGGGAGCTTAGAAATAGACGAAATAACAAGGAAAATAGACACTTTTATAAATGTTTAAGACGTTGACTTTGATTAATCTTCTTATATAAAAGGCACAATTTATCACAAAAATTATGGCTCGTATCGCAGGTATAAACATTCCACAAAATAAACTTGTCCACATTGGACTTACATATATTTATGGAATTGGAGATAAATTCTCACAACAAATTTGTTCATCTCTAGAAATTCCAAGAGCCAAAAGAGTGAATGAGTTAACTGATGATGAAATTTTAAAAATAAGAGAATACATCGATCAAAATTTTAAAGTCGAAGGAGATCTTAGAAGAGATTATTCCTTAAGTATTAAAAGATTAATAGATCTTGCATGTTATAGAGGAACAAGACATAGAAAAAAATTACCTGTAAGAGGTCAAAGAACAAGATGTAATGCAAGAACAAGAAAAGGAAAAGCAATCGCTATTGCAGGGAAGAAATTAACACCAACTAAAAAGTAATAATGGCAAAAACAGAAAAAACTGACAATAAAGATCAGAAGGTAGAAAAATCTTCTAAAAAAAGCGCTAAGAGTTCTTATTCAAAAAAGAAAAAGATAAAAAAAAATATTTTAAATGGAATTGCTTATGTGCAGTCGACATTTAATAACACAATAATTTCAATTGCTGATACAAATGGAAATGTAATATCCTGGGCATCTGCTGGACAGAAAGGATTTAAAGGATCAAGAAAATCTACACCTTATGCAGCTCAAATAGCAGCTGACTCCGCAGCATCAAAAGCATTAGAGTATGGAATGAAAACTTTATCTGTTGAGGTAAAAGGGCCAGGTTCAGGAAGAGAAACAGCATTAAGAGCTTTACAAGCAAGAGGTTTTAAAATTTTATCAATTAAAGATACAACACCTATGCCTCACAACGGAACTAGACCACCAAAAAAAAGGAGAGTTTAATGGAAGTAGAAAACGTTAATGTTAAAAATTGGAAATCTTTGATTAAACCATCTAAATTAGATGTTCAAATTAGCGATGACTTAACACATGCTAAGATTATAGCTGAGCCTTTAGAAAAAGGTTATGGATTAACTTTAGGAAACTCTTTAAGAAGAATTTTGCTTTCTTCAATCAGAGGGGCTGCAGTTACTTCAATACAAATAGATGGTGTTCTACACGAATTTACATCTATTAAAGGTGTAAGAGAAGATGTAACAGACATAGTATTAAATGTTAAATCTCTAGCTTTAAAATGTAATTCTGAAGGTACAAAAAAATTAGTTTTAGACGCAAAAGGTCCGGGCGAAATAAAAGCTTCAGACATTGCTCCCGTGACTGATGTAGAAATATTAAATCCTGATTTAGTAATTTGTAACTTAGATGAAAATACTACTTTTCACATGGAAATGAACGTAAACACTGGAAAAGGTTATGTTCCAGCTGAGCTAAATAAACCAGAGGAGCCACCATTAGGTTTAATTGCCATTGACTCTTTGTATAGCCCTGTAAAAAAAGTTTCTTATTCTGTTAGCACAGCAAGAGAAGGTAAAGCTCTTGATTATGATAAATTAATAATGGAAGTAGAAACTAATGGTTCAATTTCAGCAGAAGACGCTGTTGCGTACTCTGCAAGAATTTTTCAAGACCAGTTAAAAATGTTTGTTAATTTTGATGAACCTGTCGAAGCTCCAGTAAAAGAAGTTTCCTCTGAGCCTGAATTTAATAAGAATTTATTAAGAAAAGTTGATGAGCTAGAGTTGTCTGTTAGATCAATGAATTGCTTAAAAAATGACAATATAATTTATATTGGTGATTTAGTTCAAAAATCTGAGGGTGAAATGTTAAGAACACCAAATTTTGGTAGAAAATCTTTAAACGAGATCAAAGAAGTTCTAACTGGAATGTCTCTGTATTTAGGCATGGAAATACCTAACTGGCCACCAGATAACATTGCAGAAATGTCTAAAAAATTAGAGGAAGCAATTTAATGAGACACGGCTTAGCCAATAAAAAGTTAAATAGAACTTCTGAGCATAGAAAAGCTTTGTTAAAGAATATGTTAAATTCTTTAATAAAATATGAACAGATTAAAACTACATTGCCAAAAGCAAAGTTTTTAAGACCTCAAGCTGACAAAATTATTACTTTGGGTAAAAAAGATACATTGCAAACAACTAAGATGCTTGTGTCTCAATTGCAGGATATTAAATCAGCCAATAAAGTAAAAAAAACTCTTTCTAAAAGATATTCAAATAGAAAAGGTGGCTATACTAGAATTATTAAAGCGGGTTTTAGATATGGTGATAATGCTTCAATGGCAATTATAGAATTTGTAGATAGAGATGTTGAGGCCAAAAGAGTAGATAAGAAGAAAAAAGATACGTCAAAAGAAGCTCCAAAAACAGAAGAAAATAAACAAGCTACAGCTTAAATCCTAAGTCATGAACAAGTCATACATCGTTGATTCAACGTGTAATGATATGCGTGTTGATAGATGGATGAGATTAAATATTGGAAAAATACCTCAAGGTTTAATTGAAAAATATCTTAGGACAGGAAAAATTAAAATTAACAAAAAAAAAGTTAAAAGTTCTTACAAAATAAAAAAAGGAGATCAAATAAATATCTTTAATATTGAATTTAAAGAAAGAGTAGAACAAAAAAAAATAAAATTTTTACCAACTAAAGAAATAATAAAATCAAACGAAGATCAAATAATTGATGATAATGATAATTTTGTTGTATTAAATAAAGCATCCGGAATATCAGTACAAGGTGGTACAAAATCTAAAAAAAACTTAGTTGATATTTTTGCAAAGAGTGAAATTTTTAAAGGAACAAAACCTTATTCTGTTCATAGATTAGATAAAGATACATCTGGTGTATTCATAATGGCGAAAAATAGAGAGAGCGCACAGTTACTAACATCATTATTTAGATTACGAAAAGTACATAAAACTTATCTTGCCATATGCCAAGGAGAAATAAATAAAAACTCAGGTGTTTGGGATGATGACTTAATAAGATATGATGGAGATAAAAAATTAGTAGAAAAAGCAAAAACTATATTCAAGGTAATAGATAAAAATTCTGAAGCATCTTTATTAGAGTTAAAACCAATAACTGGAAGAAAACATCAGTTACGTAAACAACTTTTTGCAATTAGAAATCCTATATTTGGTGATACGAAATACAAACTATCTAAGTCAGACAAAGGTATAAATAAAAATCTTATGCTGCACTCGTATCAAATTAAATTTAAAATAAATGATACGAAGCATACTTATTCAGCTTTATTGCCAGAATATTTTAAAAAGTTGTTAAAATCAAAAAGACTTAGTTTTTCAAATTTGAAATAAAATTTTCAATAATTTCATTGTTTAAGTTAGAATAATCTTGATTTGAAATTTTTTTTAAATTTGTCACACCCTTATCTGAAATTCCACAAGGTACTATTTTTTTATAATTTTCTAGGTTGTTATCAACATTTATTGCAAATCCATGATATGCAATCCACTTACTCACTCTAATACCTATCGCAGCAATTTTTTGAATTTCATTTTTGTCTTTATACCATATTCCAATATTTTCTTTATCAGGAAAGGTTTCAATATTATATTTTTTTAAACTTTGAATAATTGTATTTTCAATAGTTGTAATAAATTTTCTAATGTCTTTTTTTTCTCTCAGATCAATAACAAAATAACAAATTAATTGACCTGGACCATGATATGTAATTTTTCCACCTCTGTTTGTTTTTAATAGATCAATTGACTTATCAATTATTTCATTTTCTTTATACGATGTACCTGCAGTAAAAATTTCAGGATGCTCTAGAATCCAAATTAATTCTTTTTCTTTATTAGCTGTAATATTTTTTAATCTAGACTCTAATAAATCAATTGCCTCAAAATAATTTACCGGTTTTATTGACTTTTTGATCTCTATGTCCATTTAAAATTTGTAATATTTTAATTATGTATTAATAGTGCACAACTAAATTATAGGTACATTTATGTCTTTAATTAAAAAAACTAAAGATAAAAAAGTAAATTTTGAATTCAATAAAGAATATTTGAGAGTTGTTACCTCTAAAATAGCTGACAATGATGCAAAATTTATTAACGATTCATTCAATGAAATGCACCCTGCTGATGCAGCAGACATAATTGAACACTTAAGTATTAGCGATAGAGAAAGTTTAATTAAACTAAATAATTTTAATATTGATGCAGAGGTTTTTGTAGAATTAAATGAGTCTATACAAACTGAAATAATTAAATATTTATCTTCAGATTCAATTGTAACTATTCTTACTAACTTAGAGTCAGATGATGCTATTTCAATTTTAGAAAATGTACCTGAAGAAGACAAGAATACTATATTAAGCTCATTACCGCCTAAAGACAGATTTGCTCTGTTAGAAAGCTTAAGCTATCCAGAAGATACTGCTGCTAGACTTATGCAGCGTGAGTTTACAGCTATACCAAGCAACTGGTCTGTAGGTCAAACAATTGACTATTTGAGAGAAAATAAAGATTTGCCTGAAGAATTTTTGGAAATTTTTATTGTTAATGAAGAATTTAAACCTATTGGAACAGTTCCATCATCAAGAGTGCTTACTTCACCAAGAGACACAAAAATGGCAAGCATCATGTCAGAGTCTCAACTATTAGTTCCTGTTGATATGGACAAAGAAGAGGTGGCTAATCTATTTGAAAATTATAATCTAAATTCAGCAGCCGTAATTGATAAAAATAATAAATTGGTAGGAATGATTATGAACGATGATGTTCTTACAGTCCTAAAAGAAGAGGCTGAGGAAGATGCATTAAGACTTGCAGGTGTAGGTGACGAGGAAATTACTGATGGTGTTGTTACAAAAACTAAAAGGAGATTTAATTGGCTTTTATTGAATTTATTTACAGCCTTTTTAGCAACTTGGTGTATTAGCTTGTTTGGAGCAACTATTGAGCAAATGGTTGTTCTTGCTTTTCTGATGCCAATTGTTGCTTCAATGGGTGGAAACGCAGGAATGCAAACATTAGCTGTTACAGTCAGAACAATTGCAACAAATGACTTAACTCAAAATAATTTTTCATCAAATGTTTTTAAAGAATTTTCAATTGGTATATTAAATGGAATTATATTTGCTGCCATAAGTGCATTAATAGTTCAAATTTGGTTTCAAGATAGTATTCTTTCAATAATCATTTCAATATCAATGGTACTTACTATGATTATAGCTGGACTGTTTGGAATACTTGTTCCTTTTACTTTAAAAAAAATGAATATTGATCCCGCAATTGCATCGAGTGTTTTTGTTACCACTATTACTGATGTAATAGGTTTTGTTTCATTTTTAGGTGTTGGGGCTTACTTTCTTTAAAAGTTATCAATTAATCTAACGTTATCAATATAGTAAGCAACAAATAAACGTGAGCCTTTAACAGTATTAGATATTTTAAGATTTTTAATTGATCTTAATTCTAAGTATTCAATTTTAATTTTTAAAAACTTCTGAAAATATTTCATTTGAATTTTTAAATTTTGTTTTATTTTTTTACTATTTACTAAATTTCTTTTTAATTTAATTAGACTTTTACTTAAGAAACTTGCTTTTTTAATTCCATTTAAATCTAAATGATTATTTCTTGAAGACAAAGCTATTTTGCTTTTATTTCTAATCGTTTTGCATGGAATGATAGAAGTTTTATATTTATTTTTCAGATAATTTTTTATTAAGTAATATTGTTGATAATCTTTTTTGCCCATAAATATTTTTTTTGGATTTACTAAGCTAGTTAATCTTTCCATTACATCTAGTACTCCTTCAAAATGGCCTTTTCTATATTTGGCGCATAAAATTTTATCTTTTTTTGTGATTTTTATATTTGATTTTTTATTATTATTGTAAATATCTTTAAATCTTGGAATGTATAAGAAATCTACCTTTTTAGTTTTTTTTAAAATTTTAATATCTTTTTTAATATTTGTTGGATAGTTTTTGAAATCTTTTTTATTGTTAAATTGTTTTGGATTAACAAAAATACTTACTATTGTCTTTTTGCAAGTTCGATTTGATCTTTCTATAAGTGATAAATGACCCTCATGTATACTCCCCATTGTGGGAACAAAGCCAATATCATTAAATGGCCTTAAAACTTTAAATAATGAATTATTATTTAATATAATTTTCATTTGTATTAGAAATCTAGATAAGTAAAACATTTATATGATTAAACAAGCAATTATTCCTCTAGCAGGTCAAGGAACTAGACTTTTGCCTTTAACAAGTGTTTTTGCCAAAGAACTGCTCCCAATAAATGGAAAGCCAGGTATTGAGTATATTTTAGATGAGTGCATTGAAGCAGGAATTAAAGAAATTGTTTTTATCATATCAAATAAAAAAAAAATGATTAAAAATTATTTTTATAGTGACACTTTTTATAAAAAAATTATTAAAAAAAAAAAAGATCCCAGAATAATTGCTGAATATAAAAAAATATTAAAATATAAAAAACTAATAAAATTTGTATATCAAAATATACCTAAAGGAACAGGTGACGCTGTTTTTAAAACAAAAAAATATATAAAAGATAAATATTTTTTAATGTTGCTACCAGATGATTTGATAATAAAAAAAAACTGTTCTAAAGATATGATTAAAGTACATCAAAAGTACAAATCCTCTGTAATGGCTAGTATGAAGGTTAATTCTAAAACAGTTTCAAGATGGGGCATCTATAGTTTAAACAAAAAAATTTCCAAAAATGATTATTTTATTGATGATGTAGTTGAAAAACCTTCAACTAAAAATGCTCCTTCTAATAAAGCAGTAATAGGAAGATATATCCTTCCCAAAACTATATTTAATAAATTAGCCAAACAAAAACCTGGTAACGGAGGTGAAATACATATAACAGATGCTATTCAAACTTTAATAAAAGAAGGTGAAAAATTTATTGCTCATAATTTTTCAGGTAAATATTTAGATTGTGGGACAATGCAAGGATTTATTAATTCTAATAAAGAAATAGGAAAAATATGAAACTTTGTATGATAGGTACTGGTTATGTTGGTTTAGTGAGTGGCGTTTGTTTTTCAGACTTAGGTAATGATGTTATTTGTGTAGACAAAGATAATAATAAAATTAATAATTTAAAAAATGGTAAAATACCTATCTACGAGCCAGGTTTAGAAGAATTAGTCAAAAAAAATATAAAAAATAATAGATTAAATTTTTCAACAAATTTAAAAGAATCTGTAAGAAAATCTGACATAGTTTTTATATGCGTTGGAACACCAACAAAAAAAAATAGTAATAGCGCTGACCTTTCTCAAGTTTATTCAGTTGGAAAAGAAATATCTAAATCAATTAACAAATTTAAAATAATTATAACAAAATCAACTGTTCCTGTTACTACAGGTGATGAACTAGAAAAGATTATTTCAAAAAAAGTAAATAAACGATTGTTTTCAGTAGTGTCTAATCCTGAATTTTTAAGAGAAGGTGAGGCGATTAGAGATTTTATTTATCCTGATAGAGTTGTAGTTGGTTCAAACGAAGAAAAATCAAAAAAAATACTTAAAAATTTATATTCTCCATTAATTTCCAAGGGTGCAAAATATGTTTCTACAAATAGAAGAGCTGCTGAGTTAATTAAATATGCTTCTAATGCTTTTTTAGCAACTAAAATTACATTTATAAATGAAATTGCTAATTTATGTGAAAAAACTGGTATCGATGTTGAAGATATATCCATAGGAATTGGACTTGATAAAAGAATAGGAAGTAGATTTTTAAGAGCTGGTCCTGCATATGGAGGTTCTTGTTTTCCAAAAGATACTAAAGCTATTGTGTCTACAGCTGATAAATTTAAATCTAATTTATCTGTAATTAAAAGTGTTATTAAATCTAATCAGAATAGGACAGATTTATTACTTAAAAGACTTCATTCAATAATTAAAAAATTTAATAATAAAAATGTTTCATTTTTGGGAGTTACATTTAAAGCAAATACTGATGATATGAGAGACTCTTCAAGTTTAAAATTAATTCCTTATCTATCCAAAAAGGGAGCAAAGATTAAATATTATGATCCCACTGGTTCAAAAAAAGAATTCAATAATTTAAAAAATGTCGAATTTGCTAATTCAATACAAAACTGTATTTTAGGTTCAGACCTTATAATTATTCATACTGAATGGAATGATTTTAAATCAATTAATTTTAAAAAACTTTCTAAGAATAAAAAACTTATTATTTACGATATTAGAAATTTATTCTCACCAACTAAAATCAAGAAACTAGGTATAAAATATTTTGGTATAGGAAGATAATTTAGTTTAACTCAAATATAGCATCAACTTCTACAGAAACTCCAAGTGGTAAACTGTTAGTACTTACGGCAGCTCTTGTATGCATGCCTGCATCTCCAAATATTGATGCGATTAAATCTGAAGCTCCATTAATTACTTTTGGTTGTTCGGTAAAGTCATTTGTCGAATTAACAAATCCAGTTAACTTGATGCATGATTTTATTCTAGATAAATCACCATCACAAGCAGTCTTTGCTTGAGAAACCAAGCTTAATCCACATCTTTTCGCAGCTTCGTAGCCTTGTTCTGTACTTAAATCTTTACCAACTTTTCCTTTAATTAACTCTCCGTTTTCATTTATTGATATTTGACCTGAAATAAAAAGTAGATTACCAGTTACTTTAGTTGCAACATATGAGCCAACAGGAGGTTTTGCTTCTGGTAAAATAATATTTAATTCTTTTATTTTTTTTTCAAAATTCATTTTATTTCTCCGTGAATTCTTTGTGTGATTTACTATTTTTAAATTTAATTAATTTCTCTTTTAAATTTAATTTATTAAGTTTTTTTTTTCCTTCTTTATATTTTTCAGAAGTTTTTTCTTTGATCAATTCAGCTTTTTCTGAAGTTTTTTCTTTAATCAATTCTGCTGTACATTTTGCATATTCTTTACTTAATTTATCAAATTTATTACAATCATCTGCCACAGATAAGTTAACATTAGTGATTGTCAAAATTAATAAATAAGCAAGTAATTTAATTATCATTATTTTTTAGTTTTTTTTTCTTTTTAGTTTTATCGTATTCTTTTCTTTTCTCAATAAGGATTAAGGCCTCTTCCATTGTAAGTTCTGATGGATCTTTTTCTTCAGGAATTGTTGCATTTAAAGACTTATATTTTATGTAAGGACCATATTGCCCCTTCATAACCCTAACTGGTTTTTTATCTTCTGGATGTTCTCCTAAATCCTTAATAATTGAAGAAGACATTCTACCTGGTTTCGCTTCAGCAATGAGGGTAATTGCTCGATTTAATCCTATAGAGAAAATTTCTTCTACATTTTCTATTCTAGCAGATTTATTTTCACACTTAAGATAGGGACCAAATCTTCCAGTATTTAAAATTATTTCTTTTTGATTATCAGGGTTAACACCAATTGATTTTGGGAGAGAACATAAAAACTGAGCTTTTTCTAAATCAATATTTTCTAACTCTAAACCTTTTGGTATAGAAACATTTTTAATTAATTCATTAACATCTGGTTTAGATTTTTTAGTTTTTTTCTTTTTTTTAGTTTTTGGCTCTTCTATTTCTTCTTCCTTGAGTTTTTCATATTGAAGATAGGGACCAAATCTTCCATTTTTCAAATATATATCATTACCATTTTCGTGTTTTCCTAAAAATTTAGGTTCTGCTAGCTGTGATTGAGCTGCTGCTTTTGCCTTAGACAAGGGTCTAGTGAATTTACACTCTGGATAATTTGAACATCCTATAAAAGCTCCACCTCTAAAACTATTTTTAAGACTTAGTGAACCTGTTTCACATAGCTGACAGTTTCGAACAATATTTCCATCTTTATCAGTATCAAAAATTAAAGCTCCTAAACTTTCATTTAAAAGATCTAACACTTCTCTTGTTCTCTTCTCCTTAACCTCAGAAACATTATTGTTAAAATCTTTCCAAAACATCTCTAAAACTTTTATCCAGCTTTCTTTACCAGTTGTAATTTCATCTAATTGATCTTCTAAACCTGCAGTAAAGTTATAATCAACGTATTTAGAAAATAATTTTTCTAAAAATGCAGAGATAAGTTTGCCACGATCCGTGGGGAAAAACCTTTTATTTACTATTTCTGCATAACCTCGATTAGCTATTGTGGAAATTATACTTGCGTAAGTAGAAGGTCTACCAATTCCCAATTCTTCTAATTTTTTGACTAAACTTGCCTCAGAATACCTTGGAGGTGGTTGTGTAAAATGTTGTTCATCAATTAATGCTTCAATATTAATTGGTCCTTTAGACATTTCTGGTAAAATTTCTTCATCATCATCTTTGCTTGTATTTGAGTAAACTTTTAAAAAGCCATCAAATTTTAATACAGAGCCACTTGCCTTACATATTGTCTGATTATCCTCTGATTCTATTGTTATGGTATTTCTGTCAAATTGAGCAACTTCCATTTGTGAGGATAAAGCTCTGGACCAAATTAAATTGTATAGTTTTTGTTGATCACTGCTTAAATATTTTTTTAGAGTGTCGGGTGCTCTATTTATATCTGTTGGTCTAATAGCCTCATGAGCTTCTTGTGCGTTCTTAGCTTTTTTACCAGAATAATTATTTGCAGATGCAGGCAAATATTCATTACCATACTCACTTTTAATAAAATTTCTAAAATCATTTACTGCATCAGCTGATAAATTAGTTCCATCAGTTCTCATATAAGTAATCAATCCAACAGTATCTCCATCAATCTCAACACCTTGATATAATTTTTGTGCAATTTGCATTGTTCTTGAAGCTCCAAAACCTAATCTACTAGATGCAACTTGTTGTAATGTAGAGGTTGTAAATGGACCAGAGGGGTTTCTTTTTACAACTTTTGATGAAATATCTGTTATTTGAAATTTTTTATCTTTTATTTCTTTGATTGCTTTTTCAATGCTATTCTTGTCTCTAAAAGTAAATTTTTCTATTTTGTTACCATTTAATTGTGAGATGCTTGCAGTAATAGTATTTTTATTATCATCTCCAAATTTAAGAGTAAGTGTCCAAAATTCCTCTGGATTAAATAATTCTATTTCATGCTCTCTTTCAGTGATTAATTTTAAAGCTACAGACTGAACTCTTCCAGCTGATTTTGACCCAGGTAGTTTAGTCCAAAGTATTGGAGAAATATTAAAACCAACTAAGTAATCAAGAGCTCTTCTTGCCATGTAGGCATCCACTAACAAAGGTTCGATTTGTCGTGGATTTTCAATGCCATGAATTACGGCTTTTTTTGTTATCTCATTAAAAACAACTCTTTCAATTTCTTTATCTTTTAAAAGTTTTTTTTCATCAAGATATTCTTTAACATGCCATGCTATAGCTTCACCTTCACGATCAGGGTCAGTCGCAAGTATTATTTTAGAG
The DNA here is from genome assembly GCF_052047995.1 of Candidatus Pelagibacter sp. HIMB1493. Lineage (NCBI taxonomy): Bacteria > Pseudomonadati > Pseudomonadota > Alphaproteobacteria > Candidatus Pelagibacterales > Candidatus Pelagibacteraceae > Candidatus Pelagibacter > Candidatus Pelagibacter sp. HIMB1493. The sequence goes on from NZ_JBNAIP010000001.1 coordinate 399,505, forward strand.
GATTCCTTTGCAACATCAGTTATTTCTTTTAAATATTTTTTTGAAAAACTATCAACTTCCCATTCCATTTTAAAATTATGATCAGGATCAACCGATCCATTTTTCGATGGTAGATCTCTTATATGACCATAACTAGCTAAAACAGTATAATTATCACCAAGGTATTTGTTGATGGTTTTAGCTTTTGCAGGACTTTCAACTATGACTAGATTCATAATTTAACAAACTACTTAAAAGTGTTTGATAGTCAAATTAATAAATTTTAGTCTTGTTTTCTTCTTTATTTATCAGTCGTTTAATATTTTCTCTATGAGTATAAAATATTAAAATAAACATTATTCCAAAAAATAATTCATTTTCTATTGATTCAAACAGAAATAAATAAACAGGAACTGAAAAGGATCCAATTAATGATGCTAATGATGAAAATTTAGAAATAAAAAAAGTTACAAGCCAACAAATACCAAAAACTATTCCAAATATTATATTCATACTGCATAATATACCAACATAAGTTGCTACTCCCTTACCACCTTTAAACTTTAACCAAACTGGAAAAACATGACCCAGAAAAGCACATAAAGCTGATATATAAATCAGATCAGGAAAATTTACCTTTACATATAAAACTGGAATAACTGCTTTAACTATATCAAGTATTAAAGTTGAATAACCAATAAATTTATTTCCTGTTCTTAGAACATTTGTTGCACCAATGTTACCTGATCCAATATCTCGGATATCTTTTTTTAAAAAAATTTTAGTTAATATTAACCCAAATGGGATAGAACCCATTAGGTATGAGATAATACCTATTGTTAATAATTCCATTTTTATATCTTAAATAATTCTTTACCTTTTACAAATGTATTGGTTACTTTTCCTTGAAGTTTTTTGTCCTCAATAGACGTATTTTTGGATTTAGAAATTAAATTTTCTTTTTTTACAATCCAAGGTTTATTTATATCAACAATACAAAAGTCAGCATCATTACCAATTGAAAGATTTCCTTTATTGATATTTAAAATTTTAGCTGGATTAGATGTTAGTGCTTGGATTATTGTTTCAAGTTTTGCAGATCCATTATGAAATAGTTCCAAACTTAAAGACAACAAAGTTTCAATACCAGATGCACCTGTTGCTGCTTGCGAAAATGTCAATCGTTTTGATTCTTCATCTTCAGGTTTATGATCTGAAACAATGACATCAATTGTTTTATCTTTTAATCCTTGGACTAAAGCCAATCTATCTTCTTCTTTTCTCAATGGCGGAGATAATTTTAAAAATGTTTTAAAATCTCCAATATCATTTTCATTTAAGGAAAGGTTATTTATTGAAACTCCACAAGAAAATTTAATATCATTTTTTCTTTGTTTAATTATTTCCACTGATTTGCCTGATGATAGTTGAGATATGTGATATCGACACTTTGATTTTTCTAACAATGTTAAATCTCGTTCAATAATTATTCTCTCAGCCACATCTGGTATACTTGATAACCCAAGTTTTGTAGCGATTATACCGGAATTTATCATACCGTTTTTTGCCAACTCATAATCCTCAGCATGTTGCATTATTAGGCATCCTAAATCCTTTGCTGAATTCATTATTCTTGACATTAATCTAGTATTTTGAATTGTCTTTACACCATCTGTAAAAGCTACAATTCCTTTATTAGCTAATAATCCAAATTCCGTCATATTTGTTCCCTCTACATTTTGTGTAAGAGATGCGCATGGAAATATATTAATCTTAGATTTATCTCGTCCTCTTCGTTTTAAAAAATCTACTATTGAAACATTATCAATTACAGGATCTGTATTAGGCATTGTTACTACAGATGTTACTCCTCCAGATAGAGCTGCATTACTTAGAGTTCTAAAATTTTCCTTATACTCATACCCAGGTTCTCCAACAAAAACTCTCATATCGACTAAACCAGGGAATATATATTTTCCTTTTAAATCAATTGGTTTTTCTCTGGATGGTAAATTATTTATATTTACTTTTTTTCCTATTGCTTCAATTTTGCCTTCTTCGCTAATAATTAATCCTCCATTTTCATTAATTGAATTTTGAGGATCAATTATATTTGCATTGATAAAATATTGTTTTTTCATTTATTCACAAAATATTTTTAAACAGGCCATCCTTACAGCAACTCCAAGTTCAACTTGCTCTTTGATTACACTTTTATTTATATCGTCAGCCAATCTTGTATCTATTTCGATACCTCTATTCATTGGGCCAGGATGCATTATTAGTGCATCAGGTTTAGCATGATCTAATTTATCAGGTGTTAAACCGTAATATTCATAATACTCCCTATTTGATGACAAATAAGAACTTGTCATTCTCTCATTTTGTAATCTTAGCATCATTACAATGTCACAATCTTTCAATCCTTTTTTCATATCAGTAAAAGTATTAACACCAAACTTTTCAATTTCTTTTGGCATTAAATTTGTTGGGGCAACAATATTTACTTCAGCACCAAGCATAGTTAGTAAATAAATATTTGATCTTGCGACTCTTGAGTGAAGAATATCTCCACATATAGCAATTTTTAATCCTTCAATTTTTTTCTTTCTATTTCTTATTGTTAAAGCATCCAGCAATGCTTGAGTAGGGTGCTCACGCCTTCCATCACCAGCATTTAATACTACACAATTTACTTTCTGAGATAATAAATTGCATGCCCCAGAATCTTGATGTCTTATTACAATAATGTCAGGATGCATCGCATTTAGAGTCATTGCTGTATCAATTAAAGTTTCACCTTTTTTAATTGCTGAATTATTCATATTCATTGACATCACATCAGCACCAAGTCTTTTTCCAGCTAACTCGAATGAACTTTGTGTTCTTGTTGATGGTTCAAAAAATAGATTAATTTGAGTTTTGCCTCTAAGAACATCAATTTTCTTGTTCTTGCTCTGATTTAATTTAATGAAAGTTTCAGATTCATCTAAAATGTAGTTAATATCACTAACTGATAGATCTTGGATACCTAACAAATGTTTTTGAGAAATTTTAATAGCTTTGATGTTTTTTGCCATTAAAATTAACTCTATAACTATAAAGCCGTTGAATGGCAAGGATTAATTATTTAGATAGTCTATGGCTCCCTGAAGAATAAAAGCTGCTGCGTTCTGATCTATATTCTTTTCTCTTTTAGATACATTAACATCTAATTGGCTTGATAAATTAAAAGCCCCAACAGTTGATAGCCTTTCATCCCAGAGACACACATCAACATCTATCTCTTTATCTATATTTTTAGATACATCATTGACTGACTGTGCTGAAGAGCCTGAAGATCCATCCATATTTAAAGGATAACCAATGATAATTGCCTTGATGTCATTCTCTTGAATAATGTTTTTTAACTCTTCAATTAATTCATTATTTTTTGATTTATGTATAGTTTTATAAGGGGTAGCAATTAATTGCTTTTCGTCACAAATTGATACACCAATTCTTTTTGAGCCCAAATCTAAACCCATCAAACGACATTTTTCTGACTGTTTTTTTTTAAATTCTTCTATTGTGATCATGTTGTATATTTTAAACTATAGTGATAGTTTGCGTCATATTTAAATATCATATGAGCATCGATCTTAAAACCATAAAGCATATATCTAAATTATCAAGAATTTCAGTAGATGAGAAAAAAGCTGAAAAACTTGCTAGTGATTTGAATTCAATTTTTGATTTCATTGAAAAACTCAATGAACTTAAAACTGAAAATGTTGAACCACTTACATCAGTGGCTGAAACGACTTTAAAATTAAGAACTGATGAAGTTAAAAGTAAAAATTTAAGGGAACAAATAATAAAAAATTCTCCAAAAGATAATGAAGATTATTTTGTTGTACCAAAAGTTATAGAATAATGTCTGATATAACCAAGCAAACGCTTTCTGAATTAGTTAATAATATTAAAGAAAAAAAACTTTCTTCTTCAGAAATTACCCAAGCTTTTGTTGATAGATCAGAAAAATCAAAAGAATTAAACACTTATATTACTGAAGATTTTAGTAATGCTTTAGAAAAAGCTAAAAAATTTGATAACAACCCAAAATTGGATTTAAAATTACCAGGAATACCAATGGCTGTAAAAGATTTATTTTGTACAGCTAATGTAAGAACAACAGCTGGTAGCAAAATATTAAACAATTTTGTACCCACTTATGAGTCTACTGTTACTCAGAATATCTGGAATGAGGGAGCAATTCTTATTGGTAAATTAAACTGTGATGAATTTGCAATGGGATCATCAAATGAAACAAGTTTTTTTGGTAATGTTCAAAATCCTATTGATAAAAATTTAGTTCCAGGTGGTTCATCTGGTGGTTCATCTTCTGCTGTAGCAGCACAATTAACTCCAATTACAATTGGAACTGATACAGGTGGATCTATTAGACAACCAGCGTCATTTACAGGCACAGTGGGTTTAAAACCAACTTATGGTAGTTGTTCTAGATATGGAATAGTTGCTTTTGCATCTTCTCTTGATCAGGCTGGTCCAATGGCTCGAAACGTAAAAGATTGTGCATTGTTGCAAGAGGTAATTAGCTCATACGATCAAAAAGACTCAACTTCTATTGATTTTAAAAGAAACCAATACAGCAAAGAATTAACAAAAGACATTAAAGGAAAAAAAATAGGTATACCAAAAGAATATAGAGTTGATGGAATGCCAAAAGAAATTCATGATCTTTGGCAGAAAGGTATTGAGTATGCTAAAGATTGTGGTGCGGAAATAATTGATATTTCTCTTCCACACACAAATTATGCTTTACCAACTTACTATATAGTGGCACCAGCTGAAGCATCTTCTAATCTTGCAAGATATGATGGTGTTAAATATGGCTTTAGAGCTGATGGAGAAAACCTTATTGATATGTATGAAAAAACTAGATCAGAGGGATTTGGAGCCGAAGTTCAAAGAAGAATAATGATAGGTACATATGTTTTATCTTCAGGTTATTACGATGCATATTATTTGAAAGCTCAAAAAGTTAGAAAATTAATTAAGAATGATTTTGATGAAGCATACAAAAAAGTAGATGCAATATTGACTCCATCAACCCCTAGTTCTGCTTTTAAAATTGGTGAAAAAACAAATGACCCAGTTTCAATGTACTTAAACGATATTTTTACTGTTCCTGTAAATTTAGCAGGTTTACCAGGAATTTCTATTCCAGCTGGTCATGACAGCAAAGGCTACCCATTAGGTTTACAAATTATTGGAAAAGCATTTGATGAACAAAATATCTTAAACATTGCTTATGCAATGGAAGAAAAAATTAATTTTAAAAATAAAATTACTGATTGGTGGATTAAGTGAGTAAAGAAAAGTCAGAATATTTAATCAATAGAAATGATAATCAATACGAAGTTGTCATTGGTTTAGAGGTTCATGCTCAAGTACTTTCCCAATCAAAGTTATTTTCTACGTCAGCTACTAAATTTGGCGCTGAACCAAACACACAGGTAAGTTTAGTAGACGCTGCTTTTCCTGGAATGCTTCCAGTGATTAATGAATTTTGTGTTAAGCAAGCAATTAAAACTGGAATAGGATTAAAAGCTAAAATTAACAAAAGATCAGTATTCGATAGAAAAAATTATTTTTATGCTGATTTACCACAAGGATACCAAATCTCTCAATTTAAGGACCCAATAGTTGGTGAAGGTAAAGTTATTTTGGATATGCCGGATGGTCAAAAAGAGGTTGGTATTGAAAGATTACACTTAGAACAAGATGCGGGTAAAAGTATCCATGATTTAGATCCAAAAAACACCTTTGTTGATTTAAATAGGTCAGGTGTAGCTTTAATGGAAATTGTCAGCAAGCCTGATTTAAGATCGCCAGATGAAGTTAATGCATATATTAAGAAATTAAGATCAATTATGCGTTATTTAGGAACTTGTGATGGTAATATGCAGGAAGGATCTTTGAGAGCAGATGTTAATGTTTCTGTAAGAAAAAAAGGAACAAAAGATTTTGGTACTAGATGTGAAATTAAAAACGTTAATTCTATTAAATTCATGCAAATGGCAATTGAATATGAAGCTAATAGGCAAGTTGATTTAATTGAAGACGGACAATCTGTTGATCAAGAAACAAGACTTTTTGATACTAAAAAAAATGAAACAAGATCCATGAGATCAAAAGAAGATGCTCATGATTATAGATATTTTCCAGATCCTGATTTATTACCACTAGAAGTTTCTGATGAATTTATCAATCAATTGCAATCAGAAATACCAGAGTTACCTGATGAAAAGAAAAAGAGATTTATAGTTCAATTTAAATTAACTCCATATGAAGCAAATATCATGGTTTCAGACATTGAAACCTCAAACTATTTTGAAGATGTTGTTAAAAAATCTGACGTTAAATTAGCAACAAACTGGATTATAGGTGAATTATTTGCTGCACTTAATGAAAAAAATTTAGAAATAACTGATAGTCCAATTAGTGCTGGTAATTTGTCAAAATTAATTAATTTAATTAAGGATGGCACAATTTCTGGAAAAATTGCAAAAACTGTTTTTGAGCAAATGATGGAAGGGGACAAGGATCCTAAAAAAATTGTTGAAAAAAAAGGATTAAAACAAGAAAGTGATCCAAAAGCTTTAGAAGCTTTAATAGATAAAGTAATTGATAGCAATAGAGATAAAGCCACCGAATACAAATCTGGTAAAGTTAAATTATTTGGCTTCTTTGTTGGACAAGTAATGAAAGTTTCAGGTGGAAAAGCTAACCCTCAGTTAGTAAATGAGATTTTAAAGAAAAAACTTTAGGTTCATGGGCTCAGACCTAAAAATTAGCATCAAAATTCAAGATTACATTTTAAATAATGGACTAGATCTTCATTCAGTTCAAAAAGAAATTATTTCTTACAATGAGTCTCTGGGAGATATTAAAAGGATGCAAATATCTATCTCACAATCTCAATTTTTATACTTAATAGTAAAAACATCTAATGTTAAAAAAATACTAGAGATTGGAACTTTTACCGGCTTAAGTGCTTTATCAATGTCTCTTGCTTTACCAGAAGATGGTAGAATTATTGCTTTGGACAAAAATCAAGAAACTAACGAAATTGCAATAAAATTTTTTGAAAAAGCAAAACAAGGTCATAAAATTCAAACAATAATTAAACCTGCTTTAGAAAGTTTAAATGAATTAAAAGAAAATGATTTTGATTTAATTTTTATTGATGCTGATAAGAAAAATTATAAAGAATATTATGAAAAATCTTTAATTTTATTAAAGAAAAATGGCTTAATAATAATTGATAATGTTCTATGGTATGGTCAAGTTGTCGATGAAAATAGTGATGATAAAATCACTTTAACAATTAAAGATTTTAATAATTATGTTTCTAAAGATAAAAGAGTTGAAAAAATTATAGTTCCATTAGGAGATGGTATGACAGTTTGTAGAAAATTATAATGTTTGATGTTTTTGGATTTTATAAGTTTATTAAAATTTCTTATTTAAAGAAAAATCAAAAAATACTTCAAGATCAATTATTAAATAAAAACATACGTGGAACAATTATTATTTCCAATGAAGGGTTAAATGGAACAATTTCTGGCAAAAATAAAGATATTAAATTGATTAAAGATTATTTACACAAATTATTTAAATTTGAAAAATTTGATAGCATTAATAATTCAAAAAGCTCTTTTCAGCCGTTTCATAAACCAAAAGTAAAAATCAAAAAGGAAGTGGTTCCAATGAATTTAAGTTTAAAAAAGAGAATTAAAAAAAAAGATAGTCATCTTAACCCGCAAAAGTGGAACTCATTAATTAAAGATAAAAAAACAGTTTTAATTGATGCTAGAAAACCTTTTGAATATAAAGTTGGAACTTTTAAAGGTTCAATTAATCCAGATGTAGATAATTTTCGAGATTTTCCAAAATATCTTAAAAAATTAAAAAAAAATCAACCTATTGCTATGTTTTGTACTGGAGGTATTAGGTGTGAAAAAGCGTCAGTCTTTTTGGAAAATAAAGGTTACAATAATGTCTACCAACTAAAGGGTGGTATTTTAAACTATTTAAAAAAAACGGACCCAAAAAAAAGTTTATGGAAAGGTGAGTGCTTTGTATTTGATAATAGAATTAGTTTAAAGCATGGTTTGAAAATAGGTTCTTACTCTATGTGTAGTGGTTGTAGAAAACCTATTTCTCCAAAAGATAAAAAATCAAAAAAATATGAAGAAGGTGTTTCTTGTCCAAATTGTCACGATAATTTAACAAATAATCAAAAATCGAGATTTAGAATGAGACAAAAACAAATTAACCTTGCCAAAAAAACTGGAAAAAGTCATATCTTTCAAAAAGAATATTAAAATATTTTTAGTTTAAAGAAATGAATTTATTAAAAGATGACGTCTCTCAACTTATAAAAAAACTTGCTATACCAGCAAGTGTTGGGACATTATTTCAAACATTATACACGTTAGTTGATACTTTTTATGCTGGGAAAATTTCGCCTGAAGCTTTATCTGCATTAAGTAAATCCTTTCCAATCTACTTTCTAATTATTGCCACGTCTATCGGTGTCACTGTTGCTGGGACTTCATTAATTGGTAGTAGTATTGGGGAAAAAAATGAAAAAAATGTATTAGGTTATTTTACAAATATCATTCTTTATTCAGTAATAATTTCAATAATTGTATCAATAATTGGATTTAGTTTTTCTGAAAAATTATTTTTAACCATGAATTCATCAAGAGAAGTAATTACTCTTGGCCTTGAGTACACTAATGTAATATTTTATGGAACTATTCTCTTTATACTGGTTGTTGCTTTAAACTCTTTTCTTCATGCTGAGGGAGATACAGTCACATATAGAAATGCTCTTATTTTATCTTTTTTTTTAAACATTTTATTAAATCCAATATTTATATTTGGATTTTTATTTATCCCAGCTTTTGGTGTTGCCGGCATTGGTTATGCAACTTTGATTGCCCAATTTCTTTCTCTAATAATCGTTTTAATTAAATTGTTAAAAAATAAACGTATTAAAGAGATCACTTTTCAAAATTTTAAGATCAAATTCTTCTACATTAAAAATATTTTTTTCCAATCAATGCCAATTACAATAGCTATTCTTGGTTACTCAATTGCTGCAACGATTGTATTTACCTATGTTGCATTTACAGGAGAATATGCTGTAGCAGGTTATGGAGCGTCAACAAGGATTGAACAAGTTGTATTGTTGCCTGTATTGGGGATTAATACAGCAATAATATCAATTATTGCACAGAATATAGGTGCGAAATATTATGATAGAGTAAAACAATCTTATTTTATATCAGTAAAATACGGCTTGGTTATAATGTTAGCGTCTGGAGTATTGGTATTTGTGACTGCAGATCTAATGCCAAAATTTTTTTCATCTAACACGGAAGTTATTGAATATGGGTCAATGTATTTAAAAATTTCTGCATTTATCTTACCAGCATACCCAATTTTTTTTCTATCAAATGGTTTTTTTATGGCTTTAAAAAAATCTGAGAAAGCAATGATTAACAATATATTAAGGAACGTACTGGTTCCATTTTTATCTTATTATATAGCACGTTCTATTGACGCTGATTTTAAAACTTTCTTTTATATATGGGCAATATTGCAATGGTTGATATCAATCTTACTATTCTTTTATGTTAAATATTATATTAACAATAAATTAACTACTGGTTAATGTTTTATACAAAAAAGAAATTGATAATTTTGATAATTATTTCATCTATATTTTTTATACTTACATATAACGATGTAAGATCTGAAAATATAAATAAAATATCAGGTTTTGCTAAAGTTGTTGATGGAGATACAATTAAGATCAATTCAAAAAAAATTAGATTATACGGTATTGATGCACCTGAAAAAAAACAAAAATGTAAAAAAACTTATTTAACAATATCTTTTATGTCTTTTACTAAAGATTATATGTGTGGAGAATTATCTACTCAAAAGTTAATTAAAAAGATTAATAAACAAAAATTAAATTGTAATATTTTACATGTTGATAGGTATAAAAGGTTAATAGGCGAGTGTTTTAAAAGTAATATAAATTTAAATTCTTGGATGGTTTCAAATGGTTATGCAGTAGCATATAGAAAGTACTCTAAAAAATACGTTTCAGATGAAATTAATGCCAAAAATAACAAATTAGGTATTTGGCAAGGTAAATTTGAAATGCCATGGACTTACAGAAAATTTAATAGATAAAAGTAATTATATCTAGTCTATTAAAAGTTATAGCCTAGAAGTTTTCGACTATTTCTATATCTTGGGGTTTATTATCGGCTTGGAATAAATCATAAACTTTTTTCAGTCCAAGTTCAAAATTTTTTGTATATCTTTCAGTATCAAATAAATTTTTTTTAGATTTATTATTAGATAGTTTTTTTTTGATTTTTTCTAATTTTGATGGATTATTTGCAAGTTCTAAAATTAAATTTTCATATTCTTTTTCATCTTCACATATGAGTTCATTTAGATCGACTGAATTTAGTAGACTAGAAGCAACTCTTGAAGCAAATTGATTTCCTTTTTTTGTAACTATCGGTAATCCAGCCCATAATGCATCACTAGCTGTTGTATGAGCGTTGTAATTAAAAGTATCAATAAATATATCTGCATGTTTATGTCTCGCTAGATGTTCAGATTGACTGATTCTTTCTGCGAAAATAATTCTATTTGGGTTAATATTATTTTTTTTTGCTTCTTGAAGTAAGTTCTGTTCAGCCCAATGATTAGATTTTAAAAGCCAAAGAACACTATGTTCTATTTTACTTAGTATTTTCATCCAAATTTTAAATTCAAATAAACTAATTTTATAAGTTTGATTAAAGCAGCAAAGTACAAAAGATTTTTCTGGTAAATTAAAATCTTTACGAGTTTTTTTATCATTCGAAATTTTTCTTAAATTATCATTTGGCTGATAACAATGAGGCATATAAATTATTTTTTCTGAAAAATATTTTTTATTTTCTTTAGGAATTACAATTTTGTCAGCAACTATGTAATCAATAAAATCTGCTCCACTAGTTCCAGGATAGCCCAAAAAATTAATTTGTATGCCCGCTAATCTATTTTGAAATAATTCAGTACGTCCATTTGATGTGAAACAGTTTTCATCAATTGCTATATCGATATTATTTTTATAAGATAATTCTACTATTTCTTTAGTTGACAAATTTTTTACATCTAAAAAATGATCTACTGTTGATTTAATCTTTCTATTCATCCAATCATCGTTATTGGGACCATATGAAAAAGCATATATCTCAAACAAATCTCTGTTATGTTTTTCTAAAATTCCACTCATTAAATGCATAGAAGGAAAATCATAGAAATCAGCACTAAAATAACCAATTTTAATTTTTTTATTTTGATATTTTAATTTATTATTTTTTGTAAAATTTTCTTTAAAATTTTCGTTTATATAATTTTTTGATCTTAAATAATTATGTTCCGGGTTATCGTCCCATGATAATGCTAAAAATGGAGGAATTGAATTGGTTGTTATCCCTAGGACAGAAGATATTTTTGATATTTTATCAGATATACTAAAATCACAAATATTTTTTTTTAAGTGAAACATATTTGCTATAGCTGACACCATATTTTTATCATTATAAATTGCCCTATTATAAGATAAAATTGCTTCATCTAATTTACCAATTTTTTTATACGCATTAGCTAAATTATTATGAGCTTTTGCATATTTGGGATTTAATCTAATCGCTTCATTAAGGTATTTGATTGATTTGCTTAAATTTCCAATTTGTCTATATATGTTACCTAGATTGTTAAATATTTCTGGAGACTTATTGTTTAATTTATTTGCTTTATCTAAATTAATTATAGCATTATTTAAATCACCTAATTTTTGATTAGCATTTGCTAAATTAGCATAACTTCCAAAAAAATTAGGATTTAGTTCAATTGATTTATTATAATTTATAATTGCTTCGTTAACTTTTCCTATTCTCAATTGTGTGTTTGCTAAGTTAAAATATGTATGAAATAAATCTTGATCATTTGATGATTTTGTAATCGCATTCTGGTAAGCATTGATAGCCTTTGTTAAATTATTTTCTTTTTCAAAGACTAATCCTAAAATTTTCCATGCAAATGCATTTTTTGGAAAATTATATGTAATGTCCAACCCTATTTTTTTAACGATATCATATTTTTTTTGATTATATGAGTTTATAAGTAAATCTAACTGATCTTTCAAAAGTTTATTATTCAAATCAAAATAATTTAAATTCTTGAAACAAAATCTTCAATCCAATTTATTAGATGTTCTGCAAATGATCTTCTTACAAACAAATTAACATTATTTTTATCTTTGTTATGTAAAATTACATCAATATTATTTAACAAGGTTTGAGTGGTAGAGCCTATTTTCTTTTTAAATTCATTAAAATTAAAAGGACAACCTGAAGAAAAAAGTTCATATATTTTATCACCTTTTATTTCTAATTGAACAAACTGGTCAGTTACATCTGTTACTGCTCCAAGTGATTTTTTTGAAATATTGTTAAATAATATATCATTTAATTGGTATGTGTTGGTTTCTTTACTAGTAGTCTCATTTGATACAATCATCCATTCATCTGGACTTAACCATATCGCAGTAAGTTTATCACTAGATGAAGATGTATTTGCTTCTGTTGGCAAAATCATATTTAAACTTTTTCCTACATTTGTAAAAAATTCTCTTGTTTTGCCTCTTAAATTTAATTTCATTATTGGTGCAACTTCTTTTACGGAAACACTGTTGCCATTAATTTCACTGTTTATTTCTTGATTATAACTAAGCATTTAATCTTTCATTGGTTTGATCAAAAAATACTGGATTTGTAACAGTTACATTAATTGTTTTATCTTCCATAGGAATAAATAGTTTTTTACCCATCATATCTTTGCCACCTCTAACAACGGCTAGGGCAATAGATTTATTTAAATTTGGACTAAAGTAACTTGAAGTAACATGACCAAGCATATCAACAGGTTTTTTATCTAGTTCAGAAACAATTTGCGCTCCTTCTTCCAATACAACCTTAGGGTCATCTGTTAATAATCCCACCAATTGTTTTCTGTCTTCTCTCATAGTATCAGATCTGTAAAGAGATCTTTTACCAATAAAATCATATTTTTTTTTACTAACAATCCAATCCATCTGTAAATCTACTGGTGTCATTGTTCCATCTGTATCTTGACCAACAATAATAAAACCTTTTTCAGCTCTCAGTAAGTGCATCGTTTCTGTACCATAAGGAGTAATATTAAATTCTTTACCAGCCTCCATACATTTCTCCCATAGAGCTTTTCCATAACTTGCTTGGACATTAATTTCAAAACTTTGCTCACCTGTAAAACTTATTCTCATAATTCTGCAAACAATACTTCCAATTTTTGCTTCCTTAAAAGACATGTGAGGAAAATTTTCATCAGACAAATCTAAATCAGGAATAATTTTTTTAAGAATTTTTTTGCTATTAGGGCCACACAAACTTGCTGTTGCAAATTGATCTGTAACTGAAGTTAAATATACGTCTAATTCTGTCCATTCTGTTTGAAGGTAATCCTCTAATTTTCCAAGAACATTTGCTGCACCACCGGTTGTTGTTGTCATTAGATAGTGATTTTCACCTAATCTTGTAGTAACACCATCGTCATATACCATTCCATCTTCATTTAACATTAAACCATATCTACATTTACCAATGCCAAGTTTTGACCATGCATTTGTATAAACTCTATTTAAAAATTCTGAAGCATCACTTCCTTGTATATCAATCTTACCAAGTGTGGACGCATCCAATATTCCTGAACTTTCTCTGGCAGCTTTACTTTCTCTTTGAACTGCTTGGTGCATAGTTTCATCATTAATAGGATAGTACCAAGCTCTTTTCCATTGACCAACATTTTCAAATTCTGCTTTTTGTTCAACATGCCAATCATTCATAGGTGTTCTTCTAAAAATATCAAAAAACTTACCAACATTACGTCCTACAATTGTTCCAAATGTTAAAGGAGTATAAGGAGGTCTAAAAGTAGTCGTTCCTAGTTCTCCCATCTTAACACCTGCTGTATCTGCTATTATTCCCAAAGCATGCATATTTCCTAATTTTCCTTGATCAGTTCCCATTCCAGTTGTTGTATATCTTTTGACATGTTCGATAGATCTGAAACCCTCTCTTAGTGCTAATTTTATATCTTTTGCAGTTGCATCATTTTGATAATCAACAAAAGGCTTAGTTTTGCCTAAAGCTTTATCAGACGGTAATAACCATATATTTCTTTTTGAAATCTCTTGGTCGTTATTAACAGTAATATTTTCAAAATCTGTTTTATTTATATCTAAAAAATCTTTTAGTTTTTCATTTAAGTTTTTAAATATTTCATCAAGTTTAAAATCACCACAACAAGATCCAACACTTATTTGATCTGAATTATTTTTATTTGGAATAAATATTTTTTTATCCTCATCAAAAGCAAGTTTGCTACCTGACTGAGTATATAGGTGAACAGCCGGAGTCCATCCACCGGCAACCCCTAAACAATCACATGAAATAGAAATTTTATTTCCGGTTACTGAAGTTCCATCATTTGATAATTTCATTATTGAGACATTGTTTAATCTTTTATAACCAGAGGTATCAACAACTGTATGTTCCCAGTATATTTTTACACCTGCATTAATAACTCTTTTTTCTAAATTTGTTTCGGATTGCTTTCTAATATCAACTATTGCTTCAACTTTGATACCTTTATCGTTTAATGAAAGTGCACTTTCATATGCACTGTCATTATTTGTAAAAAATACAATCTTCCTACCACAGGCAACACCATAAAAATCACTATATTTTTTAATTGCAGAAGAAAGCATTATTCCAGGTCTATCATTATTATTAAATACCATCGGTCTTTCCAAAGCACCTGTTGCCAAAATTACCTTCTTTGCTCTTATTTTAAGTAACCTTTGTCTAATTTTATTTGTCTTATCTTTTTTTTCTAAATGATCTGTTAAGTTCTCTCTTGCTAGCAAATAATTATATTGATGGTACGCAGCAACACTTGTTCTAGTTTTTATTTCTAAATTTTTAATATTTTTAAGTTCTTCAATTTCTTTTTTTAACCATTCAGATGAAATTTTGTTATCAATTTTATTACTTTCATTGTTTTCATAAATAGTTGATCCTCCCATTTCATTTTTTTCATCTAAAAGTAAAGTTTTGTAGTTATTCTTTGCAGCATTTTTAGCTGCTAGAATTCCAGATATACCTGCGCCAACTACAAGAACATCGCAATGAATATTTCTGTGATCGTAAATGTCAGGATCGTTTGATGTTGGTGATTTCCCCAGTCCTGCTGAATGTCTTATAAAGTATTCATATTTTTCCCAGAAGCTTGCAGGCCACATAAATGTTTTGTAATAAAATCCTGCAGGAAGTAGGGGTGATAAAAAATTGTTTATTCCACCAATATCAAAGTTTACACTTGGCCAGCAATTTTGACTTGATGCCTCCATTCCTTCATATATTTCAACTTCAGTTGCCCTAACATTTGGTTCAGTTCTATTAGTATTGGGATTGATTTGAACAATTGCATTGGGCTCCTCAGAACCTGATGTCATAATACCTCTTGGTCTATGGTATTTAAAACTTCTACCTACTAAATGAACATTATTTGCCAATAAAGCAGAAGCAAGTGTGTCACCTTTAAATCCATAATAAGTCGTACCATTAAATTTAAAGGAAACTCTTGTTGTTTCATCAATATATTGACTAGATTTAACTCTTAAATTTTCTGACATTTATTTTATATCGAAGGGGGTTTTTCTCCCATTTTATAGATTGCTTTAATCTCATCGTTCGAAGTGTCTCTAACCATATTAAACCATTTACGACAACCGTGAGCGTGGTTCCATCTTTCATATTGAACACCTTTAATATTTTTTCTCATAAATAAATATTCTGCCCATTCATCATCACTAAGTTCTGTCGGTTGTTTAGGTCTTTCTATATGGGCTTCACCACCAGCTTTAAACTCTTGCTGATCTCTCTCACCACAATATGGACAATTAATAACAAACATTAGTGAGCAACTGCTGCAGCACCATGTTCATCAACAAGGTCTCCACTTACAAATCTATTTAAATTGAATGCTGCATTAAGTTTATGTGGTTCATCATTAGCAATTGTGTGTGCAAACAAATCTCCTGATCCAGGTGTAGCTTTAAAGCCTCCTGTGCCCCAACCACAATTAAAATAAAGTCCCTTGATGGAAGTTTTACTTAATATTGGACTTGCATCAGGACATATATCCACAATTCCTCCCCATTGTCTTAGCATTCTCATTCGGCTGAAAATTGGATACAATTCTAAAATAGCATTTAGAGTACCTTCAACTATTTGATGACTTCCTTTTTGAGTGTATGAAACATAATCATCTGTCCCAGCGCCAATAACTAATTCACCTTTATCAGATTGACTTACATAAGCGTGTACAGCGTTTGACATAACAACTGTATCAATAATTGGTTTCACCGGTTCTGATACTAGTGCTTGAAGAGGTTTGCTTTCTAGAGGAAGTTTTATTCCAGCCATATTAGCGATCACACTTGAGTGTCCAGCTGCCACAACTCCAATTTTTTTTGTTTTAATAAATCCTTTTGTTGTTTCTATACCTTCAACACTATCACCATTTCTTTTTATACCTTTTACTTCACAATTTTGAATTATATCAACACCCATTTCATCCGCACCTCTAGCATAACCCCAGGCAACAGCATCATGTCTTGCTGTACCAGCTCTTCTTTGTAATGTACCACCAAGCACAGGATATCTTATATCTTGAGATGTATTTATAATTGGACAAAACTTTTTAACTTCTTCTGTACTCAAATAAACGGCATCTATGCCATTTAGTCTATTTGCGTGTGTTCTTCTTTTTAAATCTCTTACATCTTGCAAATTGTGTGCAAGATTCATTACACCTCTTTGACTAAACATTACATTGTAGTTTAACTCTTGAGATAATCCTTCCCAAATTTTTAGCGCGTGATCATAAAGTCCAGCACTAGCGTCCCATAAATAATTTGATCTGATAATTGTAGTGTTACGACCAGTGTTTCCTCCACCAATCCATCCTTTTTCAACAACAGCAATATTTTTCATATTGTGTTTTTTTGCTAAATAGTATGCTGTCGCTAAACCATGACCACCTCCACCAACTATGACAGCATCATACTCTTTTTTTGGAGTAGGGTCTTTCCATGCTCTTTGCCAATTCTCATGGTATGAAAAAGCGTTTTTGATTAATGAAAATACTGAGTATTTATTTCCCATAATAATTGAATAATTACTTTATAAATATTGAATTTTCAATAAAATCACTTATTACACAATGTCATACGGAGAGATGGGTGAGAGGCTGAAACCAGTCGTTTGCTAAATGACCGTGCGAGGAAACTTGTACCGAGGGTTCGAATCCCTCTCTCTCCGCCACTAATATAAAGGCTGATCTTTAAAAAAATCTTTCATTACTATTGGGTTTTGTTCCAGCACATATCTGTAAACATTATAATTTTCCAATACACGCTGAACATAGTTTCTAGTCTCTCTAAATTTAATCAGCTCAACCCAATCAACATAATTTATTTGTTTTTTTTGTGGATCCTTATTTAATTTTTTCCAATATTTAACTCTATTTGGACCAGCATTGTACGCAGCTATTGCAAATGGATAAGCTCCATCATATTGCTGAATTAAGCCAGCAATATAATGAGATCCCAAATTTATATTATACTCTGGGTCGGTTGTTAATCGAGATTTTGTATAGGGAAGCTTTGCTTGTTTAGCAACTAATTTTGCTGTGTAAGGCATTAATTGCATTAAACCTTTTGCACCCGCATGACTATTTGCTTTTAAATCAAATTCACTTTCTTGTCTTATAATTGATAAAATTAATGCACTTTCAGGAATCTTTCTTCCATTAATGTATTTAGGTGTGCTTATTAATGGATAATTGTATTTGTTATGAAATCTTTTTTGATAAGAGGCAATTTTTGATACTTGTATTGCAAAATCATATCTACTGATACTTGTAGCAAGTTCAGCAGCTAAAAGTTCACTGCCTTCAGAAACGTTATCATTAGCAAGATGTCTTAAGATAAATTTTGTATACTTGTCTTTATCTAATTCATGCAAAAGATGTGTGATTTTTACTAATTCTTTATTAAAAAAAGCTTTTCTATATTCATCTTCAACCAACATTGTTTTATCAAGTTCAAATTTTCCATTAGGATTAATTTTTAAAAATGCTAGTTGTCCGTAATATGTAGTTAAATATTTTGTAGCCTCTTTATACCATTTTTCCGATCGATCTTTATCTTTTAGTTTTTCATATGATCTACCTAACCAATATGCGCCCCTAGAAACACTTATTGGATAATTAACATTATCAAAAAAGTTTTTAAAATGATCTTTAGCAAGAAGTGGATCATTTAAAAAACTTAGTGCTATCCAACCACTCATCCATTCTGCCTCTGCAAATTCAGACCCTTCAGACATTCCGTGATTGCTACTAATTTTATAAGCTAGTTCATATTGTTTTTTGTAAATTAACTTTCGAGAAATGATTTCTCTTTCTTTCCACCATTTGTCAGGCCTAACTAAATAATCTTTATCATTTTTTATCTTGTGCAAAATTTCAGTAGAAGATTCCAATCGTCCTTTTTTTCTCCTCCACTTTAAACGATCATAGTTTAATCCAGCATCATTTTTAAATTTGTTTGGAACATTTTTGATTGCTTGATCTACTCCGTATCCCTTGGTCATCAAAATATGTCTTGCAGTATAGAGTAATTCATAGTCTTTAGGTAAATATCTGATTAATCTTTTTAAATCCCAATGATCACTATTCCATGCTAGATGATCAGCTCTTTTAATATAGTCATTTGCATCAAGATATTTTTTGTATTTTTTTCTGAAAAACCTTAACTCACTTTTTGATAAATCTGCCGAAATCCATCCATTTTTAATCAGAGCAATACCTTTTACTTTGTCTCCTGATAAAATATGACTTTCACCTAAAATCATCTTACCATATCCACTTAAAGGTTCATTTTTTGAAAACCAATTGATTATTTTTCTTGGAGAAACTTTTTCTATCGAAAGTTTATGCTCAGCCAAATATCTCAATCTATCTATTCTTGGATAATCTGAATTTTCCTCGATAAAGACTTGGTAATCAAAAAATGACTCTTGATTACCTGTCGTTAGTAAATGTCTCCACTTTATAAAATTATATATAGATCTATCTTTAGCTTTTTTTGAGATGTTAATTGCAGATTTCCACTGACCTTTTTGCATTTCGCCAATAGCTTTTTTTGCAATCCCAAAATCTTTTTTATTATAAAATTTAGAAATTTTTACTGTTCCTGAATTTATTAACCCGCTTATAACTGGCTTTTTTTTAGGTAAAAGAAAACTAAGTTTAGTCTCTTTTTTAGTAACCTTTTTCTCAACTTTAACTTTTGACGGTTTTTTTAGAGGTTTGATTGTATTTAATATTATTTTTTTGTTTAATTCTTCAGAGGATAGCGATGGTTTTTTTAAAGGTACAATCTGTGCCCAACTGAAATTAAAGCTAATCAAGGAAGTTATTATTAAAAATAATAATTTTTTAATCATAATCTTTTGGTATATGAATCTTTAAACTATGTTATAAGTATTTATGTTCAAAGGATCAAATGTTGCTTTAATTACGCCGTTTAAAAACAATCTCTTAGATGAGGAGGCGTATATTAAATTAATACATTTTCATATTGAAAATGGAACTAGTGGGCTTGTACCTGCTGGTACAACAGGAGAATCCCCAACATTAAGTCATGATGAACATCAAAAAGTAATTGATCTCTGCATAAAAGAAAGTAATGGAAAAATTCCAGTTATAGCTGGAACAGGTTCAAATTCTACTGAGGAAGCTATTTCTTTAACTTTACACGCTGAAAAGGCAGGTGCAAATGGTGCTCTAATCGTAACACCTTATTATAATAAACCTACTCAAGAAGGTTTGTACCAGCATTATAAATCTATAAATGACAAATGTGGGCTACCATTAATAATTTATAATATTCCAGGTAGATCAGTTATTGATATGAATGTTGATACAATGGCAAGACTGTTCGAGTTGAAAAACATAGTTGGTGTAAAAGATGCCACTGGAGATTTGGACAGGGTTGATCAACAGTTATCAAAAATGGGTAAAGAATTTATTCAATTGACTGGTAATGATGACAATGCGCTAGAATTTAATAAAAGAGGTGGAGTAGGCGCAATAAGTGTAACAGCAAACATAGCACCAAAACTTTGTTCAGATTTTCAAAAATTTTCTAAATCTGAAAATGATATTAGTGAAGCTGAAAAATTAGATAAAATTTTACAACCAATTCATCATTCGATGTTTGTAGAAAGTAATCCTAGTCCAGTAAAATATGCTGCTAAATTATTAAATCTATGCGAAGATGATGTTAGATTACCTCTGGTAAAAGTTACCGAACAAACTAAGGAAATTGTTAAAAAGTCTCTTCAGTCAGCAAAATTGATTTAATGAATAAAAAAACCAATTCTGGTTTAAAAATAATCTGCTTAAATAGGAAAGCTAGTTTTAATTATTTTTTTGAGGATATTTTGGAAGCAGGCATTGTTCTTAAAGGTTCTGAAATAAAATCAGTAAGAGATGGAAAAGTTAACATAGCAGATTCCTATGCAGTTGAAAAAAAAGGAGAAATAATTTTAATTAATTCTCATATTTCGCCTTACAAACAAGCAAGTTATTCCAATCATAACCTAACTGATGAAAGAAAGTTACTACTAAACAAAAGAGAAATAAACAAATTAATTGGAAAAATGCAAAGAGATGGATTTACCATTGTTCCAACCAAAATGTATTTTAAAAAAGGAAAAGCAAAAATTGAATTAGCAGTTGCTAAAGGAAAAAAGCAATACGATAAAAGAGCAACAAAAAAGAGTAGAGACTGGAACCGTGAAAAGGCAAGATATATTAGAAAATCAAGCTAAAATTGTTTATTTAGGTATTGGCTCTAATTTAGGTGATAGAAAAAAAAATATAGAAATTGCAAAATCTCACTTAAGTGAAAATAATCTAGATTTTTTATCTATCTCAAGTTTTTATGAAACACCTTCTTGGCCGGACCCCAAAAAACCTAAATTTTTAAATGTAGTTATCAAGGTAAAGTTTTGTTTTGATCCAGAAAGTCTCCTTAAAATATGTAAGAAAATCGAAATTTTATTAGGAAGAAAAAAAGGTAAAAAAAATGATCCACGTATTTGTGATATTGACATAATCGATTTTGATAAAAAGGTTTTAATAGTAAAAAACAAATTAACTTTGCCTCATAAACTTATGCATAAAAGAAATTTTGTACTTATCCCTTTTTTTGAAATTCAAAAAGAATGGCATCATCCAATTATTAAAAAAGATCTTAAAAGCTTGATTTCTTCACTCTCTCAAGCAGACATTAGGTCTATTAAACAAATTTAAATTAATGTTATAATAGGGTTATGCTAAATTCTAATGAACTAATTAATAAAGTTAAAAATTATAATAAATTTTTAAATCCTGAAAAATTAGATAAAGCTTATAATTTTGCTGTAAAGGCCCATAAGAGTCAAAAGAGAGCTTCCGGTGATCCTTACTCTGTACATCCAATTGAAGTTGCAAATATTTTAACAGAGTTAAAATTAGACAGTGCTACAATTGCCACTGGGTTATTGCATGACACTATTGAAGATACCTTTGCAACTTATGAAACAATAAAAGCTGAATTTGGCGATGAGGTTGCTGACTTAGTAGATGGTGTTACTAAAATATCTGTTTTTGAAAATACAGCTGGATCAAATTCTAAAGTAGAAAATTTTAGAAAATTAATTTTAGCAACATCAAAAGATATTAGAGTTTTGTTGGTAAAAATTGCAGACAGATTGCACAACATGCGAACGATTAAAGCAATTACTAAAGCGGAAAAAAGACAAAGGATTGCTCAAGAAACAATGGAAATTTATGCTCCATTGGCAGACAGAATGGGTATGCACAGAATACGTGATGAGCTTGAAGATTTATCATTTGAAATTTTAAATTACGATGCAAGAAAATTAATAAAAAAAAGACTTGATGAAATAAAATTAGATAGAAAAGATATTTTTGAAGAACAATCATATGAACTCAGTGAAATATTGAATGATCACGAAATTAAGGCTGAAATTTATGGAAGAGAAAAAACTCCATTTTCAATATGGAGAAAAGTACAAAAAAAAAGAGTTTCATTAGAGCAGATAACAGACATCATTGGCTTTAGAATTATATTAAATACTATTGATGACTGTTATAAAACTCTTGGTATATTTCATCAGAAATGGAACTGCATTCCTGGTAAATTTAAAGATTACATCTCTTCGCCCAAAATAAATGGATATAAGTCAATTCATACTTCAGTTATTGGTTCAAATAAAAAGCCTATAGAGATTCAAATTAGAACAAAAGAAATGCATGACTTTGCACAAAGAGGTGTTGCATCGCATTGGCAATATAAATCTTCTGAAAAATTTAATTCATTAAGTTGGAAAGAGTATGATTGGTTAAAAGATTTAGTGGAGATTATTGAAAAAAATGAAAATCCTGAGGACTCATACGAATATACAAAGCTTCAAATGTTTCAGGAAAATGTCTTTTGCTTCACACCAAAAGGATCTGTAATTAAATTACCAAAAGATGCAACAGCAATTGATTTTGCTTATGCTGTTCACACTAAAATTGGTAATTCCGCAATTGGTTGTGAAGTAAATGGAAATAACTGTGAATTACAAACAATATTAAGAAATGGTGATAGGGTTAACATTCTCACATCTAAAAATAGTTCACCATCTCTGCATTGGATACCTACTACCAAAACAGGTAAAGCAAGAGCTGCTATTAGAAGATATTGGCATGACAAAGGTGAACAAAAAGAGGAAAAAACAAAAAAATATAACACTACACTTTGGATTTCATTACCTGATAAACCTGGTCAACTTGGTGATATAAGTTCTTTAATTGGAAGTCATAAACTTAACATTTCTAATTTAGAGATGGCGGGTAAAAATCCAAACTATATCAATTTTAAATTTAGATTAATAATCAGAAATCTTAAGAATTTTACAAATTTTATTGCAGAGCTAAAGCAAAAAGGTATAAAATTTAAGATAATTAGACACGAAGAAAAAAGAAATGCTTTCACTCAAAAAATCCTTAAATATTTTAAAAAAGACTGATGCGTTATTAGAAGGACATTTTGTTTTATCCTCAGGACTACACTCTCCAAAATATATTCAATGTGCTAAACTTTTAAGCTTTCCTTATTTAGCTGAAAAAATTTGCAAATCACTAGCAAATAAAATTAAAAAAAATTTTAAAAAAATAGATTTAATACTCGCTCCAGCTATGGGTGGTGTAATAATAGGTTATGAAATTGGTAAAATTTTAAAAAAAGAAACAATTTTTTGCGAAAGGGTGAATGGAAAATTTACTCTCAGAAGAGGTTTTAGTATAAAAAAGGGAGCAAGAGTTTTAATTATAGAAGATGTGATTACCACAGGTAAATCTAGTTTGGAATGCGTAAAACTTATTAAAAAATCAAATGCAAGACTTGTTGGATTTGCTTCTATAATTGACAGATCAACAAAAAAATCTCTGAAAATAAAAAATAAAATTGTTTCTCATTTAAAAATAGATGTGCCTAGCTATAACCTTAAAAATATACCTAAATCTCTAAAATCAATTCCCATTACCACTCCAGGAAGTAGATTTATTAAGTGAAAAGACTAGGTGTAAATATAGATCATATTGCAACACTGCGTAATGCACGTGGTGAAAAACATCCTAATCCAGTATTTGCAGCAAAAAAAGTTATAAAATTGGGTGCAGACTCCGTAACTATTCATTTGAGAGAAGATAGAAGGCACATAAATGATTTAGATACTAAAGAGATTTGTGCTTTGAATAAAGTGTTAGTGAACCTTGAAGTCTCAATGAATAGTGAAATAATTAAAAAAGCTTTAAGATATAAACCAAATTACATTTGTATTGTTCCAGAAAACAGAAAAGAAATAACCACAGAAGGTGGTTTAAATCTAAAAGATAATTATAAAAAATTAAAAGAAATAATTTTTAAATTTAAAAAGTCAAATATTAGAACTAGTTTATTTATCAACCCCAACTTAAATGATATTAAACTTTCAAAAAAATTAAATGTGGATTGTGTTGAAATCCACACTGGAAAACTAGCTAATTATGTTAAATCGCATAAAAATTTTTCAAGCGAATTAAATAGAATTAAAAAAAGCTCAAAACTTGCATCTAAGCTAGACATAGAAGTACATGCAGGTCATGGTTTAGATTACAAAACGACTAAAATTTTAACAAAAATTAAAGAAATCGAGGAATTCAACATAGGACATTTTATTATTGGAGAGTCGATATTTTATGGTCTACCCAAAGTAATTAAAGATTTTAAAAAAATTATTAAAAATTAATGAAAATTTTAGGTATTGGAGTTGATATAATTGAAAATAATAGAATTAAAGAAGCTATAAAAAGTAAATCTTTTATTAATCGAGTTTATAGTGTGAGAGAACAAAGACAATCAAACTTAATAAAGAATAAAGTGGCTTTTTTTTCAAAAAGATTCGCAGCAAAAGAAGCATTTGCAAAAGCTTTGGGTACCGGCTTTAGAATGAAATTGAACTTTAAAGATATAGAAGTAGTTAACGATAAAATGGGTAAACCAAATTATGTTACAAACAAAAAAATCACCAAAATGATCCAAAATAAATTTAAAATTAAAAAATATAATTGTTTTCTATCCATTTCGGATGAAAAAAAATATTCAACAGCATTTGCTATTATTCAATCATAATGAAACTAGATAAAAAATTTTTTTCAGAAAATATAAAAACTTTATTTTATGCTTTGATAATTGCAGTAATAATTAGATCACTTTTAGTGCAACCTTTTTATATACCTTCTTCTTCGATGGAACCCACATTACTTGTAGGTGACAGATTATTTGTTACGAAATATTCATATGGATATAGTAAACATTCTTTCCCTTTTAGTCCGCCAATACTTAGTAAAAGAATAATGTTCAAAAGTCCTGAAAGAGGGGATGTAATTGTATTTAAAACACCAGCTGACAATAGAACAGATTATATAAAACGTTTAATTGGGCTGCCAGGAGATAAAATCCAGTTTATTGATGCCAATCTATATTTAAATAGTAGCGAAATACTTAAATCTAAAATCCCACTTAAAACAAAAATTTATTGTGGTGACACAACAATTGATGTCTTAAAGTTTGAGGAAAAATTACCTAATGGTAAAAAATTTCATACAGTTTATTTAAAAAATTATACTTATCAAAATTCTGATGTTTTTACAGTTCCAGATGATCATTATTTCTTTTTAGGTGATAATAGGGATTGCTCTAAAGATAGCAGATTTCTTTCAAGTGTTGGTTATGTTCATAAAGATAACTTGGTTGGCAAGGCTCAATTTATTTTTTTCTCATCTGATAAAAAAATAGGAAGTTTTATTGAATTTTGGAAATGGCATAAATCTATAAGATTTAAAAGAACCTTTAATGTTATTAATTAATGAAAATAAAGTATCAAGAACTAGAAAAAAAAATAAATATAGTTTTTAAAAAAAAAAATTTATTAGACCAATCTCTTACTCATAAAAGTTTTAATTCCTCTAAAAATAATGAGAAAATTGAATTTTTAGGTGATCGTGTACTAGGACTGATCATGGCTAAAAAATTATTAGAAATTTATCCCAATGAAAAAGAGGGAATACTTGATAAGAAATTTGCTTCACTTGTTAATAAAAAATCTTGTCTTGAAATTGCAAAATCAATTAATTTAGAAAAATATATTAAAACTTTTAATCCAAGAAATAAAAAAATAAAAATTGAAGATAAAATTATTGCAGATAGTTGTGAAGCTTTAATAGGAGCAATTTATCTCGATAAAGGCTTTAATATTGTTGAAAAATTTATTTTAAAGCAGTGGGAAGCAAAAATTAGTGATAGCGTTGTTACCGAAATTGATGCCAAAACTAAGTTACAAGAGCAAACATTAAAAAAATTTAAAAGTCTTCCTAAATATAAATTAATCTCAAATACTGGACCAAGACACAAACCTGTATTTAAAGTAGGAGTAAAATTACCTAATACAAAATACTTTATTGGCATTGGCAATTCCAAAAAAAATGCCGAGCAAAGTGCTGCTACGGAGTGTCTAAATAGTTTTAATAAATAATATGAATTGGTCTGATGAAGGTTTTTTGATAAGTAAAAATAGATATAATGAAAATTCCTTAATTGTAGAAATTTTCACCAAAGAGAAAGGTAAAGTATCAGGTATCATATTTGGTGGAACATCAAAAAAAATTAAAAATTATCTGCAAATTGGAAATAAGTTGCATGTTAATTATAATTCAAAAAATGAAAATAGAATTGGCTATTTTAAAATTGAAATTTTAAATGCTTACAGTCCTTTGTATTTTGATGACAGACAAAAATTATCATGCTTAACTTCTGCAATGAATTTGATTAAAATTTTAACAGCAGATGCACAATCAAATGAAAAAGTTTTTTTCATAATTCAAAATTTCTTTTTAATTTTACAAGATAAAAATTGGTTAAAAAAATATATTTTTTGGGAATTAGAATTACTCAAAATATTAGGTTATGATTTAGAATTAGAAAACTTAGTAGTGAAAGATACTGAAAATAAAGAAACTGTTTACTATGTTTCATCATCAAATGAAAAAAAATATGTTCCAAACTTTCTTATTGAAAAAGATAAAGAGGTTGAAGATATTAAAATTTTACTAAAAGGTTTGAAGTTAGTTAATGATTATCTAGATAAAACAATTTTAAAACCAAATAATATTAATTTTCCAAACAATAGATTGTTATTTCTAAATACTTTAAGGTGATTACTTTATTATTTTGTCAATTCGATCAGCGTAATAACTCACAATCGCATTTGCACCAGCTCTTTTAAAAGCCACTAAACTTTCATATACTGCATCTTTATTTACAAGGTTTTTATTAATAGCATTTTCTATTAGACTGTACTCACCAGATACTTGATATGCAAAAACTGGGATTTTGAATTTTTCTTTAATTGATTTAATTATATCCAAATATGGCATTCCTGGTTTAACCATAACCATATCAGCTCCTTCTTTTATATCCAAAGCAACTTCTCTTAATGCTTCATCAGAATTTCTAAAATCCATTTGATATGTTTTTTTATCTCCTTTTAATGAACTTTTTGATCCCACAGCATCTCTAAAGGGACCATAAAAGCTGGATGCATATTTTGCTGCATAAGATAAAATCTGAACTTCTTGGAAATTGTTTTGATCGATTGCTTTTCTAATTTTACCAATCCTTCCATCCATCATATCTGATGGAGCTAAAACATCACAACCCATTTCAGCTTGAAGTAAAGATTGGTTTATTAAAACTTGGATTGTTTCATCATTTAAAATTTTATCAGATTTGATTAACCCGTCATGTCCATGAGAGGTATAAGGATCCAATGCAACATCACACATAATTCCAATTTGATTTTTGTATTTTTTTTTAATCATTCTTGATGCTCTACAAACAAGATTATTTTCATTGAGCGCTTCTGATCCTAGTTCATTTTTTAATGACTTTTTTGTGTTTGGGAAAAGAGCAACCATTGGAATTCCTTTGCTTATCGCTTTATCAATAATTTGACCGATTCTATCCACTGAATACCTGTAGACGCCAGGCATCGATTTTATATGTTGTTTTTTATTTACGCCATCAATAAGAAAAATTGGAAGAATAAAATCATTAGAACTTAGGGTATTTTCCTGCACGAGTTTTCTAGTCCAAGAAGATTTTCTGTTTCTTCTTAATCTTAGGCTTGGATATTTTCCTACAATCATGTTTAAATTTACTTTATTAATGCGACAAATGTATTATACAAATAACTCTTAAATTAAGTACAAAACCATTTTTATGAGCATTGATAACACAAAAGTTGTAAACCTAAACCTAAAAAAAGAAGAAAGAGTTTTAGATTTTAGTGATTTTCAAAAACAAAACTTGAAATTTGATATAAACAAACTTCAAGAGGCCTATAACCAAATTATTAAGACAAAAAAATTCGAAGATGCTGGGATAACACACTTTGGAGCAATTTCATTAACCCAAATTCCTGGTGATCCTGACTCAATCAAAGGCAATAAAGCTAGAGGTGTTTACTGGACTAAACCTGATAAAACTGGACAAGAAGTTTCTAGAGATGTTGAAATTGATGAAGCAGCTTATTCTGAATTTATAAAAGATTATGAGAACACTTATTTTAAAGAAGTTTATGATGTTTTATCAAGCAAATACAAATTGGGTAGAGTAAGAATTTTGCTAAAAGAACCAAGATCAACTTTAAGTTGGCATAGAGATCCAGAACCAAGACTGCACATTCCAATTGTAACTAATCCTGGATGCTTAATGGTTATAGATAATGTTGCAAAACATATGCCAGCGGATGGTTCTGTGTGGGTGACTAATAACACAAAATATCATAATGCATTTAATGGTGGTGAAGAAAATAGAGTCCACCTTGTTGCTTGTGTGCTAGATTATAAATTCAATTAATTTGAAAAAGATATTTATCTCTTCAGATCACGCTGGTTTTAAACTTAAAGAAGCAATTAAAATTTATTTAGAGAAGAAAAAAATTAATTTTCAAGATTTTGGTCCCTCAAATGAGAACAGTGTTGATTACCCAGATTACGCGCATAAAGTTGCAAGAAAAGTAAATTCATCTAAAAAAAATATTGGTATTTTGGTATGTGGATCAGGGACTGGAATGAATATTGCGGCAAATAAACATAAAAATGTTAGAGCCGCTCAATGCTTTAATGAAAAATCGACTAAATTATCTAGATTGCATAATGATGCAAATATCATTACATTAGGTTCTAGATTACTAAGTAAAAAAAATGCATTAAAATTTATTAGCATTTTTTTAAATACAAAGTTCGAAGGTGGAAGACACTTAAAAAGAGTAAAAAAAATATAATTGATTATGTCTAGTGAAAAAAGTTATTTAAACGATAGTTATAAGAGTTTCTTTGAAGATGGTTTATCTAGCAAGGACCCTGAATTATACAAAGCTATAAAAGACGAACTCTTAAGACAACAACAACATATAGAATTAATTGCATCAGAAAATATAGTTTCACAAGCTGTTCTTGAAGCTCAAGGATCAGTATTAACTAATAAGTATGCCGAAGGATATCCTGGAAAAAGATACTATAACGGTTGCGAATATGTAGATGTTGCAGAAAGTCTTGCAATTGAGAGATTAAAAAAATTATTTAATTGTAAATATGCAAATGCACAACCTCACTCTGGAGCCCAAGCAAATGGTGCTG
Organism: Candidatus Pelagibacter sp. HIMB1493; assembly: GCF_052047995.1. NCBI lineage: Bacteria > Pseudomonadati > Pseudomonadota > Alphaproteobacteria > Candidatus Pelagibacterales > Candidatus Pelagibacteraceae > Candidatus Pelagibacter > Candidatus Pelagibacter sp. HIMB1493. Next base: position 429,100 of record NZ_JBNAIP010000001.1, read on the forward strand.
TATTTTTAGCTTTATTAAATCCTGGAGATACATTTATGGGAATGAGTTTAAATTCAGGTGGACACATAACACACGGATTGAAAATATCTATGTCAGGTAAATGGTTTAACGCTATAGGTTATGACGTTGATAAAGAGTCTGAACTTATTGATTATGATAATGTTGAAAGACTTGCTTTAGAACACAAGCCTAAATTAATAATAGCAGGAGGCAGTGCTTATTCTCGAGTAATAGATTTTAAAAGATTTAGAGAAATAGCTGATAAGGTAGGAGCCTATTTAATGGTTGATATGGCACATTTCTCAGGACTTGTAGCTGGTAAAGGGTATCCAAATCCATGTGATTATGCTCATGTTGTAACTTCAACTACACATAAAGTTTTTAGAAGTGCAAGAGGTGGAATAATTTTATCTAATGATGAGGAGCTTGGTAAAAAATTTAACACAGCTGTTTTCCCTGGTTATCAAGGCGGACCTTTGATGCATATTATTGCTGCTAAAGCTGCTGGTTTTTTAGAAGCTCTTCAACCAGATTTTCAAGATTATATAAAATCTGTTTTAGCTAATGCAAAAATCTTAGCCGAAACTTTAAAAAATAATGGATTTAAAATTTATTCAGATGGAACTGATACTCATTTAATGCTTGTTGACTTAAGACCTTTTAATGTTAAAGGAAATCTTGCAGCGGAAAGTCTATCAAGAGCTAACATTACATGTAATAAAAATGGAATACCTTTTGATACAGAGAAGCCAATGATTACATCGGGAATTAGATTGGGCACTCAAGCTGCTACTACACGTGGATTTGGATTAAATGAGTTTAAAACTGTAGGTGAATTGATAACAAAAACTATTAAAGGTTTGTCTGAAAATCCTGATGATAACAGTAAAGTTGAAAACGAAGTAAGAAATGAAGTTATTAATCTAACTTCATCGTTTCCAATATATAAAAATTTATAAATAATGATTTGTCCTTGTGAAAAAAAAGGTGATACATCAGTTGTAGATTCTAGACCAACTGAAGATGGAACTGCAATCAGAAGAAGACGATTATGTATATGCGGTGAAAGATTTACTACCTTTGAAAGAATTCAATTTAGAGAATTAATGGTAGTTAAAAAAAATGGAAGAAAATCTTCTTTTGACAGAGATAAATTATCTAAATCAATCTATATAGCATTAAAAAAGAGACCAATTGATACTGAAACTGTAGAAAAATTTATAAGTAAAATCTCAAGATCATTAGAAGAACTTGGACAAACAGAAATATCAACAAGTACAATTGGAAGAATGGTTATGGAAGGATTAAAAGAGCTTGATCCTGTAGCATATGTGCGTTTTGCTTCCGTTTATAGAAATTTTAGAGAAGAAAAAGACTTTGTGCAATTCGTGGACAGATTAGATGTCTACAAAAAAAGATAATTTTAACATTAAAGATAAACAATTCATGCAAATTGCCCTTAATTTGGCAATTGCTCGCGAAGGTTTAACCGGTACCAATCCATCTGTTGGATGTGTAATTGTTAAAAATAATAAAATTATATCTATAGGACAGACTTCACATAATGGAAGACCTCATGCTGAACGTAATGCAATTAAAGACTCTATTGAAAATGTTGCTGGTTCAAAAATGTATGTCACATTAGAGCCGTGTTGTCATAAAGGAAAAACACCACCTTGTACTAATTTAATAATTAAATCAAAAATATCAGAAGTTATTTATTCAATTTCTGATATTGACGAACGTGTTAGCGGCAAATCTTTTAAAGTATTAAAATCAAGTAAAATAAAAGTTAGAAAAAATCTTTTAAAAAATGAAATCAGTCGTTTTTACTATCCTTATTTTTTTAACAGAAAAAATAAAATACCTTTTGTTATAGGTAAAATTGCAGTTTCAAAGAACAATTTAATTTATAGTAAAGAAAAGCAAAAAATTACTAATATTTATTCTGATAAGTTTTCACATTTTTTAAGATATAAAAATGATACAATATTAATTTCACACAAAACCTTGAATAAGGATAATCCAAAACTTAATTGCAGACTTAAAAACAAAAATAATTTTTCACCTATAAGAGTTATTTTAGACAGCAAGCTAAATTCTAATCCAAACTCTTACTTAATAAAATCTGCAACTAAAATAAAAACAATTATTTTTTATAATGAAGCAACAAAATCAAAAATCTCATTATTTAAATCTAAAAAAGTCTTATTAATCAAATCTAAAATTAATAAAAATAAAGAATTCAAATTAAAAGAAATATTAAAAAAACTTTATTCTTTAGGAAGTAGAAATTTATTGGTTGAAGGTGGAGATAAACTTACAAAATCATTCATAAATGATAAAATTTTTAGTAAATTTTATTTGTTTAAAAGTTCAAATAATTTATCAAAAAACACAGAATTTGTTGAATTTAACAGTTTAAATACTTTAAAATCAAAATATAGATATAAGTCAAAACTAAATCTGAAATTAAAAAAAGATAAAATAGAATTATATAAAAATTATGTTTAACGGAATTATATATAACCAAGGTATTGTCAAAAAAATCACTAAAAGACCAAAAGGCATCAATATATTTATTAAAAGCAACTTAAAGGTTTCATCAAAAGATATGGGATTATCGGTCGCGTGTGATGGGGTATGTCTCACATTAATTTCCTATAAGTCAAAAATAATGGAGTTTTATTTATCTAATGAAACTTTAATTAGGTCCAAATTTAAATTTCTCAAAACAAATGATGTTTTGAACTTAGAGTTACCTTTGAAATATGGAACTAAAATTTCTGGTCATATTTGCCAAGGTCATGTTGATACAGTTGGAATAGTTAATTTTATTAAAAAAATAGATAAATCTTATATTTTTGATTTTGAAATACCAAAAAAGGAGAGAAAACATTTAATAGAGAAGGCTTCAATATGTGTAAACGGCATCTCTCTAACAATTTCAAAAATTACAAAAAAAGGTTTTCAAATTTGGATTATTCCTCATACATATAAAGAAACTAATTTATCTACTTTAAAAAAATCTAGTTTGGTAAATATTGAGATTGATATCTTATCTAAATATGTAAGAAATTATTTTAATGACAAAAAATAATTTTGCATCAATAGAAACTATTATTAGCATTGCCAGAAAAGGTGGGATGTTCATATTGGTTGATGATGAAAAAAGAGAAAATGAAGGCGATTTAGTAATATCGACATCGGATACAAATTCAAAAAATATAAATTTTATGGCCAAGTATGGCAGAGGTTTAATTTGTTTAGCTCTCGATAGTGTTCAGGCTAAAAAATTAAACCTTTCATTAATGTCACCAATTAATCAATCAAGAAATAAAACTGCATTTACAATATCTATTGAAGCAAAAAAAGGAATTACAACAGGAATTTCAGCAAAGGATAGAGCAAAAACAATTAAAGTTGCTTCAAAGAAAAATGCTAACAAAAATGAAATTGTATCTCCAGGTCATGTGTTTCCAATAATAGCAAGAGATGGAGGTGTCCTTGTTAGAGCTGGTCATACTGAAGCTTCAGTTGATATTTCAAAATTGGCAAAAAAAAATAATTCAGCTGTTATTTGTGAAATCATGAATGAAGATGGAACAATGGCCAAAGGTAAGGATTTATTTAATTTTGCAAATAAGCATAAACTTAAAATAGGAAAGATTGAAGATTTGATCGCTTATAGACTTAAAAAAGAAAAATTAATTAAATTAAAAAAACAAAGCTCGATAATTGTAAAAGATCAAAAGTATAATATTCGAATTTATGAAAATTTAATTGATGGTGCAGAACATTTTGCTCTAATTAAAGGAAAAATAAAAAGGTTTATTACTCCAAGGGTAAGAGTAATCTCTTCAAATGTAGTTCAAAATTATTTAATTAATCAACAATTACCAAACTCATTTAACAAAACTTTAAATTATTTTAAAAAATATAACAATTGTGTATTAGTCTTTATAAAAGACTCTAATTTAAAATCTGTAACCCAAACTCTGAAAGATTATAAAAATAAAGATTTTTATAAAAAGGGTAATGATAAATTAATAAGAAATTATGGAATTGGAGCTCAAATTATAAAAGATTTAAAAATTAAAAATATGATATTAATTACAAAATCACCAAAAAAAGTTATTGGTTTGGATGGTTATGGTATAAAAATTACCAAACAAGAATTGATATAATGAAAAAAAAAATTTTGATTGTTATAGCTGATTATTACAAAGATATTGCAGATGGATTACTTAAAAGTGCTTTAAAATTAATCTCAAAAAAAAATAATATAAAAGTTATTAACGTTCCAGGAGCTTTTGAAATCCCAGTAACTATTTCAAAAAACATAAATAAGTATGATGCCTTTTTAGCTTTAGGCTGTGTTATCAAAGGTCAAACCCCTCACTTTGATTTTATTTCTCAAGCAGCAACCAATGGTATTATGGAATTATCAATTTCAAGTAAAAAACCAATTGGGAATGGAATAATTACTTGTTTGAATATGTCTCAAGCTAAAGCGAGAAAGAAAAAAGGTGCGGAAGCAGCTGAAGCAGTAATTTCTGTTTTATCTCAAAAATGAGAACACATTTTAATCCAAAAAATAATCCTAGAGTTATAATAATTCAAAAACTTTACGGTAAATTTTATAACGAAGACGATGAATTACATTTTCCAAAACACAGATTTAAAAAATTTATTAAAGATATTGTACTAGGAACTATCGAAAGAAATGATCTAATTATAGATGAATTAAAAAACAAATTAGGTGAAGATTTTGTCTTTGAAAATTTAGATAAGGTTTTTCAAACTATTTTAAAAGCTGCTACATATGAATTAATGTACAAACCTAATTTATCCTTAAACATAATTATTAAAGAGTATTTAAATTCATCAAATTATTTCTTAGAAAATTCACAAACTAAGTATCTAAATGCTTTGCTTGATAATGTTGGAAAAAAATTAAGAACAAATGCATGAATTTGAATTAATAAATAATTATTTTTCTAATATTTCTAAAAAAAATAAAGCAGCTTTAAATTTAAACGATGATGTTTTTTTTGATAAAAAAAAAGGATTAGTTATTTCAGTAGATACATACAACATAGGTACACATTTTATAGATTTTAAAAAACCAGATTTAGTTATTAAAAAAATTTTAAGATCATCAATTTCTGATTTAATCTGTAAAGGAGTAGAACCGAAATATTATTTTATTGCTGGATCAGGGAACAAAAAAAACTTTACAAAAAATAATCTTAAAAAAATATCTAATTCTTTAAGGGAAGAGCAGAAAAAATATGATTTATTATTAGGAGGTGGGGATACAACTTTTTCTAATAAACTTAGTTTTACAATAACTTCAGTTGGATATTCAAAAAAAATAATCTACAGAAATCAATCTAATGTAAATAATGATATATATGTTACAGGAAATTTAGGTGATAGTTTTATTGGACTTCTAGCTTTAAAGAATAAGATAAAATTAAATAAATCTAAAACGAAGTATTTTATAAACAAATATTATATGCCTGATATCCAAAATAAGTTTTCTAAAAATTTACTTTCTCTAGCAACTAGTTCTATGGATATATCTGATGGCTTAATCACAGACTTGAATAAATTAATAAACAAGCAAAATGTTTCTTATAAAATTTATGAAAAGTTTATTCCTGTATCAAGAAATCTTAACCACCTAATCAATAGTAAGAATTTAAAAAAAATTGATCTAGTTTCTAATGGAGATGATTATCAAATTTTGTTTACTGCTAAACCAAACAATGCCAGAATCATAAATAAATTAAGTAAATCTATCGGTGTAAAAATTTCTAAAATAGGAACTATTTTATCTGGTAAAAACAAGTCTTTAATTTTAGATCAAAAAGGCAGAAAAATCGCCAATAATGTTATTGGTTATGTCCACCAATTTTAAAGTTAATTATTGTCTTTTTTGACTTTTTTTGTATTGTCCGGGCTTAAAAAATTAACAACCAACAACTAAGGGTTATATGAGCGCAACTGTCGAAACTATTTTATTATACACAATCGGAGCCGGTTTTTTATCTATCGTTTACGGGTTCTTAACTGGAAAAAACATTTTAAATTCAAGTGCAGGGAATGCAAAAATGCAAGATATTGCATCAGCTATCCAAATTGGAGCAAAAGCTTATCTAGCAAGACAATACAAAACAATTGCAATTGTTGGTGCAGCTGTTCTTGTAATTGTTAGTATTGCATTTAGCCCATTAGTTGGTCTTGGTTATTTAATAGGTGCAGCATTATCCGGTATTGCAGGATATGTCGGCATGTTAGTTTCTGTGGAAGCCAATGTGAGAACTGCTGAAGCTTCAAGAAAAGGTCTAGCTCAAGGTCTTTCAGTGGCTTTTAAATCTGGTGCTGTAACTGGTATGTTGGTTGCTGGTTTAGCATTGTTGGCAATAGCAGTTTATTATTTTTTATTATTGAAATTTGAAGTAGATGAAAGAGAAATAGTGAATGCACTAGTCGCTTTAGGGTTTGGTGCTTCTTTAATTTCAATTTTTGCAAGATTAGGTGGAGGTATTTTTACTAAAGGTGCAGATGTTGGAGCTGATCTAGTTGGTAAAGTTGAGGCTGGTATTCCTGAGGATGACCCAAGAAATCCAGCAGTAATTGCTGACAACGTTGGAGATAACGTCGGTGACTGTGCTGGAATGGCAGCTGATTTATTTGAAACATATGCGGTTACTATTGTTGCAACTATGGTTTTATCATCTATTTTCTTTGTGGGTGATCTTAATATGATGATTTATCCTCTTACAATTGGTGCTGCTTGTTTATTGACATCTATTATAGGTACATTTTTTGTTAAACTTGGAAAAGATAACAATGTGATGAATGCATTATACAAAGGGTTTATTGTATCTGCCGTTGCATCATTAGTTATTCTTTGGCCTGTAACTGATCATGTAATTGGTTTTACTAATGAATACACTGTTAATGGAAATACATTTAATGGAATGGATTTATATTACTGTGGAGTAATTGGTTTAGTTATTACTGGTTTATTAATTTGGATTACAGAATATTATACAGGTACAAGTTATAGACCTGTTAAATCAGTAGCTTTATCGTCAACAACTGGTCATGGAACTAATGTTATTCAAGGTTTAGCTGTATCAATGGAAGCAACAGCAATACCCGCATTAATTATTGTTGCTGGTATCTTAATTACAAATTCTGTTGCGGGCCTATTTGGTATTGCAATTGCTGTTACAACAATGTTGGCATTAGCTGGAATGGTTGTTGCGTTAGATGCTTATGGTCCAGTTACTGATAATGCCGGAGGAATAGCAGAAATGTCTAACTTGGATAAAAAAGTTAGAAAAACTACTGATGCTTTAGATGCTGTTGGTAACACAACTAAAGCTGTAACAAAAGGATATGCGATTGGTTCTGCTGGTTTAGGTGCACTAGTTTTATTTGCAGCTTACACTGAGGATATTAAACATTTTTCTAAAGAAGCAGGATCAGCTCTTGAAGGAATAGTTGTAACTTTTGATTTATCAAACCCTTATGTTGTAGTTGGTTTGTTAATTGGTGGGATGTTACCTTACTTATTTGGATCTATGGGAATGCAAGCGGTTGGAAGAGCAGGTGGTGCTGTCGTAGTAGAAGTAAGAAGGCAGTTTAAAAAATTTCCAGGTATCATGAAAAGAAAACAAAAACCTGATTATGCAAAATTAGTTGATTTGTTAACTGTTGCTGCAATTAAAGAAATGATAATTCCATCATTATTACCAGTGTTATCTCCTGTAGTTTTATATTTTATAATTCTATCAATAGGTGGTCAGGTAGCTGCCTTAGCTGCAGTTGGAGCTATGCTTTTAGGAGTTATTATTACCGGACTATTTGTAGCTGTTTCTATGACTGCTGGTGGTGGGGCATGGGATAATGCTAAGAAATATATTGAAGATGGAAATCATGGTGGAAAAGGTTCAGAAGCTCATAAAGCTGCTGTAACTGGTGATACAGTAGGAGATCCATATAAAGATACAGCAGGTCCAGCTGTTAATCCAATGATTAAGATAACTAATATTGTAGCTTTATTATTGTTAGCAGTTATCGCTGGTTAATTTCTTTACGTTTTTTGGCCCTCGTACCTAGAGGGTCATTCATTTTTTGTCTCATACTTGACATAAATTTGTAAATAAAGGAATTTTTTTCAAAACCTACTTCTGTGTTTGTTCGAACAATTTCAATATTTTTCATATCATCTATATTATAGAATTCTTTTTTTTTTAATATACCGTATTTATCAATCTCTAAAACCAACACATCATTTTTAAAAATTTTCATTCTCCCTAAATTTTTTAGTTTTGATTGTGTTTGTTTTCTTTCAATATATATCCAAATATCATTATCAAATTTACTTTTGGTTGAAGGATTTCCTAAAATTTTTATAATATCATTTTTATTAGATTTATTTACAAAAATTGTTTTTTGTTTTTTTTCTAAAAAAGGAACACCATGATGTTTTACAACAGGCTTAAAAGAGCAATTTGAAAGTATTAAAAATAAAAAAAATATATATAATTTATTCATGAGTAATGTGTATATACATATTTATAACAATTTAATTAATTTCACTAGAAATAAAGATTTATATAAGAATTTAAATAGGGAAGATAGTTTTTCAGACAGATTAACTTTATTTTTACTCCATTTTTCTTTTTTTTTAAAAAATTATAAAAGTGAGGAAAATAAAAAAGTATTACAAGAAATTTATGATTTTAACTTTAGACAATTAGAATTGAGCATTAGAGAAATAGGATATGGAGACCAATCTATAAACAAAAAAATGAAAGATTATATTAATTTGTTTCATTCAATGGTTTCTGAGATTCATTTTTGGAACGATTTATCGAAATCAGATAAAATTGAAAAATTATCAATATTTTTAGAAGATTTTAATAATATTAATGATTTACTTGATTATTTTGATGAATTTAACTTAAATTTATCAAAAAAAACTTTGAATTATTATTTAAAAAGTGTAAGTAACCCATAATTATGGCTGTACCAAAACGAAAACAAACCCCATCTAGAACTGGAATGAGACGGGCACAAACAATGAAATTTTCAACTAAAAATATAGTTGAGGATAAAAAATCAGGTGAATACAGGCTTTCTCATCATCTAGATTTAAAAACTGGCATGTATAAGGGTAGACAAGTTTTAGACCCAAAAGAATAGTATATTAATCTTAATGTCCGAAAAAATTAAAATTGCAGTTGATGCAATGGGAGGTGACGGTTCACCAAGCAAAGTAATTGATGGTATTATTTATAACCATCAATCAAATAAAAACATTTTTTACAAAATATTTGGAGATAAAAATAAAATTTCTCCATTAATCGAAAATAAAATTAATAAAGAGTTCTATGAAATTTTTCATACAGAGAATGCAATTAAAAGTACAGACAGTCCTTTAGAAGGTGCAAAAAGAGGAAAAGACACAAGCATGTGGCTTGCAATTAATAGTGTTAAAGAAAAGCAGGCTGATATAGTTATATCTGCTGGTAATACTGGTGCTCTATTAGTTGTATCTAAATTAAATCTTAAAATGATCGAAAATATAGACAAACCAGCTTTGTCTGCGCTTTGGCCAAATAAAAAAGGTATGAGCGTTGTATTAGATCTTGGAGCTAATATTGAGTGTAGTTCAAAAAATTTAAGTGATTTTTCATCGATGGGAGCTGCTCTTTATAATTCATTATACCCAGATGAAATAGCCAATGTTGCTTTATTGAATATTGGTTCAGAAGAATTAAAGGGTAATGAAGTAATAAAGGAAACTTATCAAATTCTTAATGACAAAAAATCTGAAAATTTTAATTTTTCTGGATACATTGAAGGTAATCACATTATGGATGGTGAAGTTGATGTAATTGTATCAGATGGATTTACAGGAAATGTAGCATTAAAAACAGCTGAGGGAACTGCAAATTTTATTACAAGTGAATTAAAAAAAGCGATGACTGGAAATTGGATAGGAAAACTATCTTCTCTTCTAAACATTTCAAATTTAAAAAAATTTAAAAAAAGATTAGATCCAAGACTGTACAATGGTGCAATTTTTATAGGTTTAGACTCTCCAGTAGTAAAAAGTCATGGTGGTACCGACTACGTTGGCTTTGCTAACTCATTAGATGTTTGTCATAGAATTGTTAAAGGTAATTTGATAGAAAAGATTAAACAGAATCTTTAAATGAGAATAAATTTAACTAAAAAAGATTTAGTTAATTTAGTGTATATGCAACTAGGTTTTTCTAAACAGATTTCAGAAAACTTAATTGATGATTTTTTATATACTATTGTTTCCAACATTAAATCTGAGAAAAAACTTAAATTATCTAAATTTGGGACTTTTTCCATAAGACAAAAAAAAAGTAGAATTGGCAGAAACCCAAAAACTAAGGAAACTAAAGTAATATCTAGTAGGGATGTTGTTTTATTTAAACCTTCAAAAGAATTTAAAGAGTTTATAAATCTTAAAGATTATGGATAAAGCTGATCAAGCTTATAAAACTATTGGTGAGGTTGCTAAAATTTTAGACTTAAAAGTCAATAAGAAGGGTTCTTTGCCTACTCACATAATAAGATTTTGGGAAACACAGTTTAAACAAATCAAGCCAAAAATTCTTAATTCTAATAGAAGATACTATGATGAAAAAAATATTGATCTTCTTAAGAAGATTAAATATTTGCTAAAAGATCAAGGAATGACAATTAATGGAGTTAAAAAGATCCTTGATAATGAAGATACTTTAAAGCTTGACGAAATGGCAGATAAATCTATAAAAGCTGAAAAATTAAAAAATAAGTTAACTAAAATATCAAGTATTTTAAAAACACTAAAATAAATGGCAAAAAAAACACACGTAAAAGTTAGAATGGTACCTGAAGCTAAACCTGATAGTCCTTACTTTTATTACGTAAAAAAACCTGCAGGTGGCGAAAAAGCTAAAGTAAAATTATCTGCAAAAAAATATAATCCGGACACAAGAAAACACGAAATGTTTGTGGAGAAAAAGCTTCCACCACATAGTAAATAAATTATTTTTTTTTAAAATTTCTTCTTTCGTAATCAATATAAGACCAAATCATATTTTTCCAAATGCGATTAGTTATTTTTGGATCTATGCCTTGTTTTAAGGATTTTGCTTTAATTTTTTTTAAAATAAAATTAATTCTTTTCTTATCTACGATTTCTTTTTTAAATTCTTTAAGCTTTAAAACTTCCTCAACTAGCTTTGTTCTATATTTTATAAGTGATAACAGTTTATTATCTAATTTATCTAGCTTAACTCTTATTAAATCTAGTTTTTTTTTATTATTTGGCGACATTTAATTTATTGGAATACTTAATAATTATTATATTTATCTGAGCATGTACAGTGAGAATAATCATTTAAATAATCAACTTAAATTGTGGATGCTATCATTACTAGTTTTAATTTCTTTAATAATATTAGTCGGAGGCTTGACTAGATTAACTGACTCTGGCTTATCAATTACTACTTGGGAATTATTTTTAGGTTTTTTTCCTCCTTTTAAAAATGAAAAATGGTTGGAATATTTTAGTTTATATAAAACAATTCCTGAATACAGCCAACAAAATTTCAATATGACTCTTGATGAATTCAAAGTAATATTCTGGTGGGAGTGGGGACACAGGCAGTTAGGGAGAATAATTGGTTTAACCGTATTACTCCCAATGGTTTATTTTTCAGTAAAACAAGGAGTTTGGATTATAAAAAAATACGGACTTATTTTTTTACTGGTTTGTTTTCAAGGATTTTTAGGTTGGTACATGGTATCTAGTGGATTAGTTGAAAGAATTGATGTTAGTCATTATAGGCTAGCAATACATTTGGTAACAGCTTTTATCATTTTATCAATTGTATATTGGCAATTTTTAAAGTTATCATCCTCTTCAAATCAAACAGTTTCTATTAATCTTTTTTTATTAAAAATTTTTTTAGTTTTATTATTTTTGCAATTAATTATAGGCGCTTTTGTATCTGGTATGGATGCTGGTAAAATTTATAACACATGGCCATTGATGGGTGTTAATTATTTTCCTGATGATAGTAGTTTTAAAGAGCTTTTGAATTTAAAAGTTTTTGATAATCCTTCTATTGTTCAATTTATACATAGAAATTTAGCATACTTAATTATGGTCATTTATGCCCTAATCCTCTTTAAAGTAATTAATACTGGAAACAAAAAATTATACAAACCTATTACTTTAATTGGTTTGACTTTGGCATTTCAAATTTTACTTGGAGTGATAACTATTTTATCTGGAGTAAAAATGTTATTTGCATCTTTACACCAGATAAATTCTATTTTGATAATACTTTCAACTTTGTATTTTATATTTATCTCAAAATATAAAAGACAAATTAATTAATTTCTATTTGTAGACATATAAATAAAATTAACTAACTGCTTTTAAATTACCTTTTGATGATTTGTCTAAAGCTTGATCTAAATCATCAATGATATCATCAATATGTTCTAAACCAATACAAAGTCTAACATATCCTGGCGTTACACCTGAAGCAGCTAATTCATCATCATTTAATTGACTGTGAGTAGTTGTTGCTGGGTGTATTGCTAAACTTCTAGCATCACCTATATTTGCAACGTGATAAAACATTTTTAAAGCCTCAATGAACTTTTTACCAGCTTCGATACCACCAGCCAATTCAATACCAACTAAAGCACCATTACCATTTTTAAGATATTTTTTTGCTCGACTTGATATCTCTTCATTATGTTCAGTGGAATAAATTACTCTCTCAACAGCTTTATGATTTTTTAAGTACTCTACAACTTTTGCAGCATTATCACAGTGTTGTTTCATTCTTAAAGCAACTGTTTCAAGTCCTTGTATAACACCAAATGCATTATCTGGAGAAAGAGCTGATCCTAAATCTCTTAATAGGGTCACTCTTGCTCTAACTGCAAAAGCAACATTTGCACCTGTTAATTCGGGCACAGCTTTACCCCAAACAACACCTCCATAACTTGCATCAGGTTCATTAAATAGTGGCTGTCTTTTTGGATCTGCTGTCCAATCAAAATTTCCACCATCTACTAGTGCACCCCCAACTACTGTTCCATGGCCTGCTATATATTTTGTTAAAGAATAAACAACCACAGCAGCACCATGTTCAATTGGTTTACAAATTACAGGGGCAGCAGTGTTATCTAAGATTAATGGAATGTTATATTTTCTACCAATATCTGAAACCTCTTTAATTGGAAAAACTCTTAAATATGGGTTTGGTAATGTTTCTCCATAAAAAGCTCTAGTTTTATCGTCTATTGCTTTTTCAAAGTTTTTTGGATCTGAAGGATCTGCATATCTTACTTCTATACCAAGCTTACTTAAAGTATGCGTAAATAAAGAAACTGTTCCACCATAAAGATCTGTTGAACTAACAATATTATCTCCAGCTTGAGCAACGTTTAATATTGCAAAAGTAGAAGCGGTTTGCCCAGATGCTACAGTTAAACTTGCAAGACCACCTTCAAGCGCAGCGATTCTCTTTTCCAACACATCGTTAGTTGGATTCATTATTCGTGTATAGATGTTTCCAAACTCTTTTAACGCAAATAAATTAGCTGCATGTTCAGTGTTATTAAATTGATACGAGGTTGTTCTATAAATTGGAACTGCTACTGAATTTGTAGCTGGATCACTTCTGTAGTCTCCACCATGTATCGCAATAGTTTCTGGATTATTTCTTTTTGTACTCATTTTTACTCCTTTTTTAGTGCTTTTGCTTTATGCAAGGCGCACAATACAGTTCAAATGCCTACCGATTTAAAATTTAATGAAAATTCCATTTTAGCAGTTTTATGCCCGCAATAGGATCAAATCGGCAAGAGATAAATAGCATATTAGTTATGTTTTACAAGCTAAATATAAAATTGACTTTGAATAATTTAATAGTATTAATCCTCGCACAATGACAAAATTCACAAAAAAAGATCAAGTTACATCATCTTGGTACGAGATTGACGCAAAAAATGCAGTTGTTGGAAGATTAGCGACTGTTGTATCTAATATTATTAGAGGCAAAAATAAGACTACTTATACACCTCACATGGATGATGGAGATTTTGTTGTAGTAAAAAATATCGAACAAGCAAAATTTACTGGCAAGAAGTTTCAAAACAAAAAGTACTATAGACACACAGGACATCCTGGTGGAATTAAAGTTACTACACCAGAAAAACTTCATGAAAAAAAACCTGGAGAAACTTTGAAATTAGCAGTTAAAAGAATGTTGCCTGGTGGTGTTTTGGGTAGAAAACAACTAACAAAATTAAAAATTTATTCTGGAAGTGAGCATCCTCATGCTGCACAAAACCCAAAAGTTATAGAATTAGATAAACTAAACAATAAAAACATTGCAAGAAATTAATATGGAAAACGTACAATCAAACACAAAAACTCCTAAATTAAAGTTAGACTTTAAAGATAGTAAGTACGCGACAGGTAGAAGAAAAACTTCAATAGCAAAAGTTTGGTTAAAAAAAGGTTCTGGTAAAATTTATGTTAATGGCAAATTATATAATGAGTATTTTGCTGATGAAATTCACAAAATGCAAATTACAAGACCTTTTGAAATTATAAATCAAGCTACAGATTATGATGTTAGATGTAGTGTAAAAGGTGGCGGACCTACAGGTCAAGCTGGAGCAATGGTTCATGGTATTTCTAAAGCTTTGGTTCTCTTTGATGAAAATTTAAAAACAACATTGAAAACTGAAAAGCTTACAACCAGAGATTCTAGAGCTGTTGAGAGAAAAAAACCTGGTAGAAGAAAAGCTAGAAGAAGCTTTCAGTTTTCTAAAAGATAATTTTTTTTACAATTTAAACTGCTATAATAAAAAATGCCTAAGCTTAATGCATTAGTTGCCGGATCTACAGGATATATTGGTGTTCAATTAATCAAGTTATTAATTAACCACAAATATATTAATATTAAATATCTATGTGGAAATTCGTCTGTTGGAAAAAATATTTCTTATTATGACAAATCTCTATCAAAAAAAAAATTACCTAAAATTGTAAAATTTAATCCTAAATTATTAAATGGTATTGATGTTGTCTTTACAGCTCTACCAAATGGTGAGGCTCAAGATATAGCAAAAAAACTTAATGATAATATTACTCTAATTGATTTAGCGGCAGATTTTAGATTAAAAAAAGCTAATGATTATTTAAAATGGTATAAACAAATACATCGAGCTCCAAAACTACAGAAGAAAAGCATTTATTGTTTACCAGAAATAAATCGTGATGAATTAAAAAATCACAATATTATTTCATGTCCAGGATGTTATCCAACATCAATATTATTACCTCTTGTTCCGCTAATTAAAAAAAAATTAGTTAAATTAGACAATATAATTATTGATTCAAAATCTGGATATTCTGGTGCCGGTAGAGGAGTTCATAAAAAATATAAAGACAAGAATTTATACGAATCTTTAAGTGCTTATGGTGTCGGTTTTCATAGACACAATTCTGAAATTCATCAATTTTTAAGTAAATTTACAAATAAAAATTTTCAATTTAGTTTTACTCCACATTTATCTCCAATGTTTAGAGGCATATTAAGTACAATTTATTTAGATTTAGAAAAAAATGTTAATCAATCAAAAATCATCAAAACACTTGAGATGTCTTATAAGGGAGAAAATTTTGTTAAAATATTAGATTCTGATAAACTTTTGAGTACAAATGATGTTATCAATACAAACAATTGCTTTATCACAGTGTGTAAATCAAAATATAAAAACAAAATAATCATTATTTCTGCAATAGATAATTTAATCAAAGGTGGAGCAGGTCAGGCTGTTCAAAATTTAAATAATAAATTTAATTTTCCTGAAAGAACTGCTTTAAAATGAAATATTTGTTAATTATTTTTCTAATTTTTTTATGTAATTGCTCTTTAAATAAAGATTCTCAGTATTGGACAGAACATCCTGCTGAAAATAAAAAAAATCAAAAAAAAATAACTGAAATACTTAAAAAGTCAGACGATATAACAAAAATGACATTAGAAGAATATGAGATTTATATAGATGACTATACTAAAAAAAGTAAATATCCAGATATAAGCAAATGAATAATATTGTGAATGTTGCAGTTGTTGGACTTGGTCAAGTTGGTAATTATTTGTTTAATGAACTAATTGTCAAAAAAAAAGATATTGAGCTTAAAACAGGCAAAAAAGTTAATGTAGTAGCTATTTCTGCAAAAAATATAAATAAAAGAAGAAAATATAAAATTAATAGAAAAATTTTTTACAAAAACCCATTTGAAATTTTTAAAAAAGAAAAAGTTGATATATTATTTGAAGTAATTGGACAATCAGATGGGGTTTCTAAAAAATTAGTTGAAACTGCGTTAAAGAATAAAATCCATGTAATAACTCCAAATAAAGCTTTAATTTCAAAACATGGAAATAATTTAGCAAAACTAGCTGAAAAAAATAATGTCAATTTAGAATTCGAAGCATCTGTTGCTGGCGGGATACCGATATTGAGATCTATTAAAGAGGGATTAGCTACAAATAAATTATCTAAAGTTTATGGAATTTTAAACGGTACTTCAAATTATATATTGTCAGAGATGGAAAATTCTGAGCAAAATTTTGCTGATGTTTTGAAAAAAGCTCAAATGCTTGGATATGCCGAACCAGGAAATCCAAAATTAGATTTAAATGGTTTTGATGCATTTGCAAAAGTGAGAATTTTATCCGCTTTGGCTTTTAATAGTAAAATATCAAATAAAAAATGTTTAATGGAAGGAATAGAAAAAATTGATTTAAAAGATATTAAAATTGCAAATCAATTAGATTTAAGAATTAAACTACTGGGTATCTCTGAACTCAAAAATAATCAACTTTTTGAAACTGTTCATCCATGTCTTGTAAGTAAAAAATCATATATTGGTAATGTAAATGGAGTAATGAATGCTGTGATCCTTAATGGTAAACCAGTAGGAGAAAGTGTATTACAAGGGGAGGGTGCTGGACCAGGTCCTACTTCGTCATCTTTATTATCTGACTTATTATCTATTTTAAGAGGAAACATTAAAAAGCCATTTGGTGTAAGTGTAAATAAGCTTAAAACTTTAAAGACTTACAACGTAAATAATTATGTTAATTCTTTATATTTAAGATTTGAAGTTAAAGATAAACCAGGCGTTTTATCTCAAATAACCAATCGTTTAGCTAAATATAAAATTTCTGTCAAAAGATTAATCCAAACTCCAGATAAAAAAAATAATAAAGCTACCATCGTAATAGTTACTCATAAAACCACAGAATTAAATTGTAATAGCTGTTTATCTATATTTAGCAAAAATAAGAATATCTTAAAATCACCTACGTTAATTAGATTGCTTGATTAATGGAAATATATTTCAAACTTATTGAAGTATTATTTCCTGTATTTTTTGTTGTTGGGATTGGATATTATCTTGGTAAGAAAAAACCAGATTTTGATAATTCTTTTATAACTACTTTTGCCTCAAATGTTGGTACACCTGCAATGGTTATATATTCTATTACATCTACAGGTATAACATTTGAACAATATACTAGTTATTTTATTTATTATTTAATTGCTATTGCTGGTTTTGGTTTAACAGGGTTAATTATTTTATATCTATTAAAAACTAAAGATATTATTAGAGAAATTCCAGTTTTTCTTCTTCCTAATAATGGAAACATGGGTATTCCCATTTGTCTTTTTGCTTATGGTTCACAAGGTTTAGGAATAGCTGCATCAATATCTTCGCTTATAATTTTACTTCACTTTACATTAGGAGTGTTTCTAGCCGACAGAAAATTTGACTTTAATATTTTAATTAAAAATCCACCTTTTTATGCAATTATATTTTCAGTTACTTTTATTTATTTTGACTTGGAGATGCCCAAGGCAATTATTAATCTAACTGAATTGTTAACATATACAGCAATTGTTTTAATATTAATGTCGTTAGGAATTGCATTAACAAAATTAAAAGTTTTTTCTTTCACTAATGCAATAATTGCCTCTATTGGAAGAGTAATCATTGGACCCGTGATTGGTTTTTTAATTATAATTTTTTTCGATCTTTCTGGATTTGGTGCAGGTGTAATTTTAATTCAATCTGCTATGCCAAGCGCTATTTTAAATTATTTAATCGGATCAATGTATTCCCCAAAAGAAATAGTAGATAACATCGCCAGCACTATTGTTGTTTCTACATTAATGTCATTTATTACAGTTCCAATAGTCGTATTCTTTGCTTTAAAATACTTCTATTAAGATATATCTTTCAGTTGTGAAGGCTATAATTTTAAATGCATCTGCTTGGACGATTGTTCCTGTTATGGATGCGTTTGCTAAATATTTGAGCTCATCAATGGATGTTTTGCAAATAACATGGGCTAGATATTTTTTTACCGTAGTTTTTACTCTGTCTTTAATGCTTATATTTTACAGACAGTCATTAGTTTGGACTAAAAAACCGGCTCTTCAACTAATAAGAGGTTTGATATTTGTTTTTTCTACGTATTTATTCTTTTATGCGATTTCTGAAATTTCACTCCCTAAAGCTTTAACATTAGCATTTGTAGCACCAATTTGTGTCACAGCTTTATCTCCTTTTTTTTTAAATGAGAAAGTAGGGGTGAAAAGATGGACTGCTGTATCGTTAGGATTTGTTGGTACTTTGATTGTTATTAGACCCGGATTTATTGAACTTAATTTAGCTACTTTAGCCGCTTTAGGTAATGGAATTTGTTATGGATTTTACCTCATTATAACTAGAAAACTTAGCACTTCAGATAACCCGCTTTTAACGCTTTTGCTTTCTGGTTTAATAGGAACTGTCATTATTAGCCTATTTATGCCTTCTGTATGGGTAAATCCTACTATAAACCAGTGGATTTTAATGGCTTTAATCGGCCTTATAGCCTCTGTAGCCCATCTTTTCCTAATTTTATCACTCAAATATGCTGATGCCTCAAAATTAGCTCCTTTAGGTTATACAGAAATCATAACAAACATATTAATTAGCTATTATTTCTTTCATGAATTACCTGACAATTGGACTTATTTAGGTCTTTTTATAATTGTCTTAAGTGGTCTCTATATAACCAGAAGAGAGTATATTTTAAAAACTAAGTAATTAATGGTAACTATTTTTATACTAAATATTAATGTTTTACATTAATATATATAATTAAATAATTGTAATTGTTAAATAAATTACGTATAAATAAATATAATAAAAAAGCGTTAATACTAGGTAAAGTAAAGAAATATTTGGGTTATATAATTATAATCATTAAAATTAAAGGCTTTTTTAGATCACATTGATATATAAGAAACAGTAAATTTAGTTAATAGCGTTTAAAAATAGTATAAATTCCTAGAAGTGTTTATTTTCAACAGTTTTTTACTAATAAAATTCGAAAATATATTTTTTCATCTAAAATTGTAGGGCAGGTGGCTTAAAAAACCTGCAAAATACAGCAAATTTAAGACATTAAAAAAAGGTTGATATCATTGAAAAATAGAGCAATGCAGTAATAGAATATGCTCTTTAATCGCCCATAGAGGGTATTTATTTAGTTATGTTTAGATATATAGTACAACTGAAGGGTGAATAGCACTATTTACGTGATTATGTGTGAAAATTACCTAAAAACCTTTATTTTCAACACTTTTTTAACCTTAAATGTCTACTTTTTCAGATCTAAGTAAACGCAGTTTAGTCTTAATTCCACCTTTTCCTGAGTATCCTCCGAGTGATCCATCAGTCCTAATTACCCTATGACAAGGTATTTTTGGAGGATATGGGTTTTTCCCAACTGCATTTGCAACTGCCCTATGAGCTTTTGGCTTTCCAATAGCCTTTGCCACCTGGAGGTAAGTTCTGACTTCTCCCTTAGGTATTTTTTTCAAGTAGTTCCAAACTTTTATCTGAAATTTAGTCCCTTTTAAGTTCATATAATTCAAATCCTGTATTTTTAGCAATCTTATCATATAATTTTTTCGCCGTCTCATTGGAAGAGTGGGTTATCCAACGAATTCCATCCCAATTATTTTCTTTAGATAAAGATTCTAAGTAATTTATAAGTTTTTGAGCTATTTTCTGGCCTCTAAAATGTTCATCTACAAACAAATCGTCTAAAAATCCAATATATTGACCTTTAATTGGTCTTGGCATTGTTCTGTAGTGTGCAATTCCAACAATTTTACCCTCAATTTCATAACAAATTCCATTAACAATATGATTTTCATCGTTTATCCAACTCCATAAAGTATCTAAAATGTCTTGTTTCATAGGAACTTTATAAAATTTAGCATAACCGCAGTACAAATTTATCCATTTTTCTTTATCTTTTCTTCTAATTTTTCTAATCATTTACATTAATAATATTAAACAAAACATTGTAATTATAGTTTTTTTTAAAATCCAAACCACCTAAAACCTTCATACATCGCTAACCCATATATTGAATGCCTAATGAGGAAAATAAGTGAAATTTCTATTGGTTTATCAGTATTTTTGGCAAAAATACCTTGTCCTGTAAATGGTAAAAACAATAACAATGGAGCTAAAGTTGTTATCGCGCCAAAAATAAAACCCGAAAAATATGACATTTTAATTCCAATAAAAATAAAGCAAATGTAATAAATTGTTGCCCAGCATAATGATATAAAGTAATGAAAAACCCATCCCAATATTACCTCATGTTCAAATACTGGCTTTTCAATAATATTTGGGTTGTAAAAGGTTCCATTTTTAAGCATTAGGTAGGTCCATCTTCCAACAATACTCCATGATGGTTCTGGAATGCCCATTTTTTTAAGCAAATAACCTAAAATATCCAATATTATGCAAGAAAATATTCCTGCAACAAAAATAATCAAAATATCATTCAATTATTTAATATTTAAACTATTGACAATAAATATCACTTATTATATTACTAGTGATAATTAATTGTTATCAATAGTAATAATATGAGTGAGTTAACTACAGATCTAAAAATCCTTCATGAAGCAACTTTAGAAAACTTAAAGAGCTCCAAAGCAAACAACACTTTAAGAGCATACAAATCTGACTTCAGAGATTTTAGAGCTTTTTGTTCTAGACATGGTTTAAGTTCATTGCCAACTGAGCCTAAAATAGTTTCATTATATCTTACACATCTCTCAAAAAATTCAAAAATTAGCACTTTAAGAAGACGTCTTGTGTCAATTAGTATGGTTCATAAATTAAAAGGGCATTATTTAGACACAAAACATCCAATAATTGTTGAAAATTTAATGGGAATAAGAAGGGTTAAAGGAAGTATTCAAAAGGGTAAAAAACCTATATTAATCAATCATTTAAAATTAATTATAAATTCAATAAATAAACAAAAAAATGAAGAAATTAAAAAAATTAGAGACAAGTCAATTATTTTAATTGGTTTTGGCGGTGGATTTAGGAGAACTGAGTTAATTTCAATAGACTTTGAGGATTTAGAATTTGTACCAGAAGGTCTAAAAATTACATTAAGAAAGTCAAAAACTGATCAATTTGGAGAAGGAATGGTTAAAGGACTTCCCTACTTCAATAATGAAATTTATTGTCCTGTTAAGAATTTAAAAAAATGGTTAGAATTTACTAATATCCAAAATGGCCCTATATTTAGACGTTTCTCCAAAGGTTCATCATTAACAGATAAAAGATTATCTGACCAATCTGTAGTTTTACTAATAAAAAAATATCTAAAACTAGCTGGTATAGAAAATAAAAATTTTGCAGGTCATAGCTTAAGATCAGGATTTGCAACTGTAGCTGCTGAATTTGGTGCTGATGAAAGAAGCATAATGGCTATGACGGGTCACAAAACAACACAAATGGTTAGGAGATATATTAAAGAAGCTAATTTATTTAAAAACAATGCATTGAATAAATTAGAAATTTAACTTTTTATATTTGTTAACATTATCTTTTGTAGAAAAGATTATTTCTATTTAAAAGTTTAGAAGTTAAATTAGATAAAATATTTTGATAATTGTAAAAAATGTTTTGATAATTTTTTGCCTGAAATTTGAATATTTTATTTAGATTTTTAATACCTATTTTGTTAGCTTCAAATCTTCCACCAATAATTAATGCATCATAACCATAACCACTACTAAATAATTGATATAGAGACTCAGAGGATAAAGAACAATAAGGTTTAGATATTTCAAAATTATCTATTTGAATTAATCCTTTTTTAAAATCAAACATACATTTAATTTTGAGATCTGTTAAAATGAAATATATTTTATAATTTTTTTTATTAAAAAAATTATATAAGTAAAATAAATTGTTATGTTTTTTAGTTGTATAAATAAATTTCTTAGAAATTTTTTGATTAATTGAAAAATCAATTCTTTTATTTTCAATTTTGATAGGTGAAATACGGTTATAATGCGAAGTATACTTAGCTATAGAAACATTGTTATCCCATTTTGATTTAAAATTCCAAACATCACCTGGAAAAAAGCTTAAAAAATTTATATTTGGGTGATTTGTTTTTAAAAATTCAATTGTAGGACCAATTTTATTGATTGAATCATTCATATAGAAATTATCATATCGTGAAAAATAACAAAAACTAGCGAATGGAATTACACTTTTAGGATTTAAAAAATTAATTGTATTTGAAAGATTTTTTAGAATTTTAGTTGACCAATTTTTACGCTCATTTGTATCTTCTTTATTTGATCTGCCAATGGCAAAACTAAATTGAACCATTAATAAATCTATTTGACCACATAGATTTTTTATAGTTTTTAATTGATGTGGATTTTTGATATCACAATCATTTAAATTTAGAATTTTAATTCCATTAATATTAATTAAACACATAGAGTCAATGTACTGAAATGGTATTGTTTTAATTGAAAAATTTTCATCTAAGAAAAGTTCTTTATTAAAATTCATTTCTTTAATTTGAGGTGAAATTTTTGAAAGAAATTTTACCACTCTTTTGTCCTTGGTTTTTTGAAATAAAAATTTAGTGTATTGATTAAATATTTTTAAATTAGGGGGGTTAAAATGATCTGGATGTTCATGACTAAACCATACATAATTAGATTTTTTTAGCTTTTCTATTAAGTAGAGTGGTGTTTCAACCAATAAGTTCCATGAGTTGTTAAATACCGATCCTTCAATCCAAGGATCAATTGCCAAAGAAATTCTTTCATAGGATATAATAAAACATGAATGATTAATAAATTCTAATTTATTCATTGTAATATTTTATCATTACTATTATTAGATTGAAGACAATCTTTAAACCAGATAATGAAAAAAAATTTTTATACAAATGTTACTGTATTAGGTGCGGGTTATTGGGGCACTATATTAATTAACACATTAATAAAATTAGGTTATAAGAACATAAACGTTTTCGATATAAATAGCAAAAATTTATTAATTTTAAAAAAAAAATTTCCATTAGTTGTTATTAAAAAAAAATTAGAAGAAATATTAATGGATAAATCATCAAAGAATATTTTTGTAGCAACACCACCATCAAAAAATTATTTGATTGTAAAAAAATTAATTTCTCATGATAAAAATATTTTTTTAGAAAAACCAGGTTTCATAAATAGTTTACAAATCGAAAAGATAAAAAAAATTATAAATAAAAAAACTAAATTAATGATTGGTTATGTTTATTGTTATAATGATTATATAATTAAAATTAAAAGAATTTTAGAAAAAAATTATCTAGGTGATGTTCAATATGTAAGTTTGCGAAGACAAAATCTTGGACCCATTAGAAGTGATGTTGATGTTGATTATGATTTAACATCTCATGATTTGAGTATATTATTAAAGCTATTTGATAAAAAGCCTAAGGTTGTATCTTTTAAAAAATACTATTTACTAAATAAAAAAATTGCTGATATATCAAATATACATCTTAAAATTAAAAATATTTCTATTGACATAAATAATAGTTGGTTGAATCCTACTAAAGAAAGATTAATCAAAATAATAGGCAAAAAAAGAATGTTAATATTTGACGAGATGGATTTAGAAAATCCATTAAAAATTTACAATCAATATGCTAAGTACCCAAAATTAGACTACTTTAGTAAAAATTTTTTAAAATCCAAAGTTTACATTTATAAAGGTTCAAGTAAAAATATTAAAATTAATGCAACCCCTTCGTTGGAGAATGAAATATTACATTTTTTAAATTCAAAGAAAATAGAAACTGATATTAAATTTGGATCAAAAATATTATCAATATTAAAAAGAGTTTAATACTGAAACTATCCTTTTTATATCTTCGATATTTAATGTTGGATCAATAGGTAAGCTTAAGCAATTATTTGCAATATTTTCTGCATATTTAAATTTTTTATTTTTAAAATTTTTTTTTAAACAATCCAACTGATTTATAGATTGAGGATAATGGAAGCCATATTGAATTTTATTTTTTTCTAATAATTTCTTTAATTTTATTCTATTTTTAATCAATATTACATATTGATGATAAACAGATTGCTTGGAATAATTTAATTTTTTTATCTTATCATTATTAATATTTTCATCGTAATACTTGGCTATAACAGATCTTTTTTTGTTATATTTTTCTAAATTTTTCAATTTATGAGTTAATACAACTGCTTGTATTGTGTCTAGTCTGCTATTAAAACCGATTTGAGTATGAATAAATTTTTTGTCAGAACCTAAATTTCTAAAATTTTTAATCTTTTTAAAAAATTTAATATTATTAGTTGTTATTATACCTGCATCACCATAAGCACCTAAATTTTTCCCTGGATAAAGGCTAAAGCAGGAAATATCAGCAAGAGACCCTACTCTTTTATTATCCAATTTAGATCCATGAGCTTGTGAACAATCATCAATAATAAAAATCTTTTTATTTTTAATTATTTTTTTTATCTCATTTATATCAACAACAGATCCATATAAGTGAACCGGCATAATGACTTTAGTTTTACTTGTTATCTTTTTTTTAATTTCTTTAATACATATAGTGGGTTTATTTTTTTCCAAATCTACCAAAATAGGTTTAAGGCCTGCATTAATGACAGAAAAAGCTGTTGAGCAATAAGTCATAGCAGGAATTATTACTTCAGAGTTTTTTGGTAAATTTAATATTTTTAAAGCTATTGTGAGTGCATCAGTTCCATTTGCACAACTTATAGCATAATTGGCATTGCAAAATTTAGCAAAAGATTTTTCAAAATTATAAACTTCTTCACCTAAAATAAAATTATTTTTACTAATAATTTTCTTTATATCTTTAACAATACTATTTTTTATTTTTGCATCTTGTTTGCCAATATTTAAAAATTTAATCATAAATTTATTTAGTTTTTAACTTGATTTTTTTATATCTCTTGTTTTCATTTTTTAAAATTTTTGATGTGATATTATTTCTTTTTAATCCAACTAAATTTTTATTCTTTTTTTTAGCGGGTTTTCCATAATAAATATATCCTGGTAGTATATTTAATTTTTTTGTTACAAAAGAATGCATTCCAATCATGCAAAAAGACCCAATAATCTGATTTTGATGAATACTAGCTTTTATTCCAAGTTGAGAACCTTTCATTATGTAAACATTGCCACCCAAAACTACTTTGCTACTTAGAATAACGTTATCTTCAATAATACAATCATGATCAATTGTAACAGAATCCATAAAGTAATTATTATTACCTATTATTGTTTTTCTTCTAAGTTTAGTTGGTAGATGAACATTTGTGTATTCATTAAAAGTATTATTATTTCCAATTATAATTTTTCCGTTACTTTTTAATCTTGGATGTTGAGCAATATTTCCAATAATAACATATGGACCTATAATGTTGTTTTTACCCATTTCTACATTTTTCCAATTTATTAAAGCTGATTTATGTATAAGATTTCCTTTCTTTTTTAGATAATTAAGCATTATTAAACCTTACTTGATCCAAACATATTGATATTTTTTTGAGGTTTCAAAAATTTTGCTAATAATCGCATCAGCGACAATAGTATTTTCAAAAAAATTAAAATAACTTCTCTTAGCATTTTTAGATCTTTTAATTAAAACTCTGTCATTACTTTTTACTTCAGAGAGTTTTGACAATAAGTCATATGGGTTTTTATAAGTTATAATTTCATCATTATTAAAAAAATCTTGGTACATAATTTTTTCATCAATAAATGGGAGTATTCCATTTCCCATAAGAGTTGCAATTCTGTTGCTTGAACAATATTTGCTTGGACCACCTCTACTTAGATTCAAAGCAGTTTTTGCTACACTAATTTCTTTGTTAAATTCATAATTCCATTTAGGTTCTTCATTAAAAAGTCCCAAAAAATGAAAATTGAATTTATCAGATCCTATTTTTAATAATTTATCTATAAATTTTGATCTTTCATCAGTAACATTTTTTTTAAGTTTTCCATAATTAACACCATGACTTAAAGCAAAAAATAAATCTTTTGTTTTATTATTCTCATAAAAATTTTCTGACTCAATATTAGGATCTACAGGTATTGGTAAGAAATTGATTTTTTCTTTTTTTATTTTAGTTTTAATTACATCCGGTGATGTAGTGATAAAATATTGATCGATTAGATCATTATTTTTTTCTAATAAAGATATATTATTATTGAAATTTGGATCACCTTTTACTACATGGTCCTCATACCAAATTGCAGTTTTGCAATTGAACCTCTCCTTTAAAATTAATAATGAATTTCTACTTAAAATGTTATTATGGCCAAACAAAACTAAATCTGGTCTATAATGATTAACAATTTCTTCTAATTTCGTATCAATATAATTATTTTGAAATAAGTTATAATTAATATTTCTATAATCAAAATTAATTACATCATGACCATTTCTTATTAAACCATTGGTTATTTTGTGAGCAATTGAAATATTAAATAACCTGTGGCTGACTTTGATACCAAAATTACCAACATGAAGAATTTTGTAAAATTTTTTTATTAGTCTATCTGTATAAATTCTTTTATTTCTAAGTTTGTTTAAATTCTCAATACTTTTCTGTGGTTTGTGTAAGACATTATTAAAATTATCTAATTGAATTTGTTTAATATAATTTTTATTGTTTATCAAAAATGATATTTTTTTAAAAAGATTTTTACTATCATTATTTTTTAGAACTAAATTATTATTAAATGTTTCAGATAAGCCACCACTCTTTGATGTTATTACAGCACAACCTCTCGAAGCACTTTCCATGGCTGTTCTTCCAAAAGGTTCTTCCCATGTTGGGTTAACTACAGATATAGATGATTTTTCGTATATCTTTAATAATGCACTATGTTTTATCCAATTATATATTTTCAGTCTTTCATGCTTTATACTGTAGTTTTCACGCGACTCATCTCCAACTACAATCGCTGACCAATCTTTATGCTTATTAAGTATCTTTTTAATTACTTCACAAAAAATATGATAACCTTTACTTTTATTTAATTTTCCTGCAAATATTATTATTTTCTTTTTTTTTGGGAATTTATTCAGTGGTTTAACAAAATTGTAAATAATAATGCTATTATTTTTATGTGAGTATTTAAAATTTTTAAAAAATTGTTTTTTTACCCAGTTACTAACAAAAATGACATTATTACAGTATTTTAAAAGAAATTCTTTATCAACATTATATTGACTATGTCTAATTTTGTTAGGATCGTTGTGGAAGATTAAATTAACTTTTAAATTTGGGTTATTTTTAATTAAGTATTTTGCATACTCAGGCCTATTGTGAATTTCTACGCACTCAATTTTTTTTTTTAATAAGAAATTATTTATTTTTTTTATATAGTTTTGATTGGTGAATATTTTATCTTTTATTTCGATTGGACAAATGTTCTTTGATAAATATGCCTCTTTAATTTTTTTTTTTTTACAAAAAATTATTTCATTATAATTTTTTGTGGTATTTATATAATCAGAAACCCAAATTGATACTGCGCCAAAATTAGTTAAAGTATAATTTTCCTTTAATGGAAGTATAATTCCAGTTTTAAATTTATATAATTTCATCTATTAATTTATTTAATATATTATCAATATTGATTTTATTGTTATTCTCTGATTTATAAATAATATTATAATTTTTTGGACGATATAACCATGTTTGAAGCCAATCTCTATCTTTTTCATTAATAATATCTATTGTTTTTTTATTCAATGCTATTGAAGTATGCACAAAATAACCAGAATGACAGCTAATATTTACATATGAATTGTAAAGCATATTTTGAAAATCTATGATTGGTATATTCTCAATTGCTAATATATTTTCATCTTTTAACAATTTTTTTGTAATTGAATTATAAAATTTTTTTTTTATTTTTAAATTTTTATAGTACGCATAATTATTATTGTATGTACTTATAAAAATTTTTTTATTAATTTTTTTTTGTAAATTTAAAATCAAGTATTCAAATTTATAATCAATATCATTAATGTCTAAAAATTTTTCATCTAAGTGAATTAAAATATACTCATCTTTAAACCCTGAAAAAATGTTTTTTTTTGTTTTTTCTAAATAATATATTTCATTATCTATATTCGAATAAAATTTCTTAAGAAATTTATATTTTAGTGGATAATTATCCAATTGCCCTGACTCTATAAGATATCTATTATTTAAAATCTCATATTTAATATTGCAAAAGTTAAAAATTATTTTTAATAAATTAAAAAAAAATTTATTAACATACCCTTGTTTTTTATAAATAACTGTAAATTTATTTTTTGATTTTATTAAGAGTAATAAAAAATACGAAATATTTTTTCCATCTAATGCTATTACAGCATCATAATTTTTCATATAAAAATTAACGACAAATGTTATTTTATTAATAAACTTATTTTTGGTGTTAAATAATATGGCTTTGTTAAAAAAAGATTGTTCGGAAATTAATTTATAATTTTTATCTGAACAAATAATTTCACTCTTATTAAATTGTTGTGATATTTTTTTAATAGTACTTGATCTAATTAAATAGTCACCCAATCTATCAATTGAAAAAAAAAGTACTTTTTTTGTCAAACTAAGAATTCCTTATGATATTTATTTTTAATCTGTTTTCTTAATTTTTGATTTTTTTTTAATTCATATTCTTGTTTTAAAGCTTTGCTTTTCGAATTATATATCTCATAATATATTAATTTCCATTTCCTGCCTTTTGTAAATTTTGCACCCTTGTTATTATTATGATGTAAAAGTCTTTTTTGTAAATTTTTTGTATATCCAACGTATGAGATTTTTTTCGAACTATTAACTGCAATTATTAAATAAACATAGTACAACATTTATGGCGGTCCCTAGGGGAATCGAACCCCTCTTTCGAGGATGAAAACCACGTGTCCTAACCGATAGACGAAGGGACCAAATTGCTGTTTTTTATTGCAAAAAAGTCGATTAATCAAGCTTATCATATTAATTTTTGATTTAATTTTACAACCTTTTTTAGGTTTGAGTGTTTATGTGTCACTAAAGTTTCCGAAATAAATTTATCTTTATCAATTTTTATACCTGAAACCAAATCTCCAGTGGTAATTCCAGTTGCACAAAAAATCGAGTCACCTTTAATAATTTCATTTAAATCATATTTTTTTGTAAGATCATCAATACCCATTTCTTTAGCTCTTTGCTTGTCTTTATCTGTTTGAAATAAAAATCTTCCTTGAAAACCACAATCAAAAGCATCTAATGCAGCGGCCGACAAGACTCCTTCAGGCCCACCCCCTGTTCCTAAAAAAATATCAACAGAGTATTTTTCATCAGTTACTAATAGTGCTCCAGATACATCTCCATCAGATATAAATTTAATTTTAACATTTAAATCTTTTAATTCATTAATAATTTTATTATGCCTTGGTCTTTCTAAGATACATGCTGTTAGATTCTCTGGTTTTTTATTTAAGTATTCGCTTAAATTAAAAATATTTTTTTTAACTGAATAATCTAAATCAATTACGTTTTTTTCTTTTACTTTAGTAGAAATTTTTTCCATGTAAGTTTCTGGAGCTTTAAATAGATTATCTTTTTCTGCAATTGCAATCACTGATAAAGCGCCAGGAAGATTGTTAGCTGCAAAATTTGTTCCTTCCAATGGATCTACAGCTATATCAAATTCAGGACCATTTTTAGTACCAATTTTTTCGCCAATGTGTAACATTGGTGCCTCATCTAACTCACCCTCGCCTATTACAACTTCAGCATTTATATCCATTTTATTTAGCTCTCTTCTCATCGAGTCTACAGCTGCTTTATCTGCTGCCATTTTATCTTTTTTACCAACAAAATATGATGACGCTATTGCTGCTTTTGAAGCTACATTTACAAATTGATCTATAAATTTTTTATCAATGGTCATTAGGCTTTTTTATCAATTAATTTGTCTTGTACAATTTTGGATTCAAACTCTCTTAAACGTTTATATACACTAGCAAGTTCAATAATAGTTGGCCAAGCTTTTAATATATATTGCATAGAACCTTCGACTCTTCCAAAAGCTCTAATTATCTGTTGCATTACACCAAGTGTAACAGCTCCAGCTACAATCGCTGGTGCTAAAAATACATATGCTGATAATACATTTGCCTGCAAATAAGCTATCCTTCCGATATTGAAATATAAGTATCTAATATAACTTAAGAAGTGAATATTTCTTACACCATCAAATAATTCTTCAATGGTTTTTGGACGAACACTTCCGTCATCTTCTGCTATAACAAGTATTTTTCTATAAGCTGCTTCTTTTTTTTGAAGATCATATTCAACACCTACTAACCTCAAAATTAAACCAAGCAAAATCAAAAATATGGTCCCACCTACCGACCAAATTAATGCGCCAACTATTAATCCATAATCCCAATCACCGAAGAAAAAAATTGGAATACCTACACTTAAACCAAATAAAATTGGCATAAATTCAACTAGTATCATTAAAGCTTCAATTAAACTTGTTCCTAGTGATTCCATTATTCTAGAAAATTTAATAGTATCTTCTTGAACCCTTTGTGCGGCTCCTTCTATTTTTCGAGCCTTGTCATATACGCTATGATACCATTCAACCATAGCAGTCCTCCATCTAAATAAATAGTGTGAAGTAAAAAAACTAACAATAACTGCAACACCCACATACATTGCAGCCAAAGTTATGAAAGATAATAAGCTTGCCCAATATTCTTCTATAGTAATAGAATTTGGTGCGCCTAAGGCTTTTTGAATCATATCGTAGAATTGACCAAACCATTCATTGATTTTTACATCAATTTTTACTTGTATCCAAAGTGATGATAAAATTATTACTGAACCAATCCATGACCATAACAACCAATGTTTTTGAGTGAAAAACCTAAACATTTTTTATTTTAAAAAATTATCGGCGTAAGATTTTTTTACTGTTTTTCTTTTTCTAGGTTCAATTAATTCAAATTCTATTTTCTTTTTTTTTGCATAATTAATTGCATGCTCTTTTGATGAAAATTCTAATTTTAATTCTGAATAAGTATCTGATGAACTTTCCCAACCCATTAATGGGTTCTTTGTTGGATCTTTAGTTTTAAATTCTAATATCCATTTTTCACTTTTCGCTAAACCTGATTGCATTGGGTTTTTGTTTGGAATGTAAATAATTGCTTTTTTCATAAAGATGGTCGGAGTGGCAGGATTCGAACCTGCGACCCTCTGGTCCCAAACCAGATGCGCTACCAGGCTGCGCTACACTCCGATCGAAGTACTAATACAGTAGTTATTGATAATTTCAATGCATAAAGAAGCCTAAATTAAAAGAATTTTGAGTAAAATCTGTTATATAACGAGACATGATAATTACTTGTCCTTGCGAAAAGAAACAGTTCAAAATTGATAGTTCGTTAATTCCCAATGAAGGACGTGAGCTACAATGTGGATCATGTGAAAGAATTTGGTTTTATAAACCGCAAAATGAGAGTGAAGCTTCATTAACATTAAACAATAATATCTCTATAAATAAAATAGAACAAAATAATGAGGTAAAAGAAAAAAATTTAGAAATTAGCAAAACATCCCAAGAAGAAAAAATAATAGAATTTGAAATAGAAAAAGAAAATTTAAAGACTGTTAAAAAATCTGAGGGGAAAAAAACTAAATTATTTTCTTATTTGTTAGTTTCAATTATATCTTTTATTGCTTTAATAATCTTGGTTGATACACTTAAAACTCCACTAATTAATGTATTTCCTGGACTAGAAGCAACATTATTCAACCTTTTTGAAACATTGCAAGATATAAAACTATTTATTATAGACCTGATTTAATATTTTATGATTAATTATATATCAAAACCTTTCAGATGGTTCTTTAAATTAGAAGCTGCAAGTGGACTTGTTTTGTTGTTTGCTGCAATAATTGCATTATTTATAAGTAATTCTGGACTGGCAGATTTATATTTTACTACATTAAATAAATATTTATTTATAGGTATTAACAATTTTGGTTTAAAATTATCTGTACTACATTGGATAAATGATGCCTTGATGGCAATATTTTTTTTCTTTGTAACCTTAGAAATTAAAAGAGAATTTCTACAAGGTGAACTTTCTAATATTAAACAAGCGTTATTACCAATTATAGCTGCAGTAGGAGGAATGTTGGTTCCTGCATTATTCTATGTTTTTGTTAATTTAGGTAATAGTGAAACTTTAAACGGATGGGCAATTCCATCAGCTACAGATATAGCTTTTTCTCTAGGGGTTTTGTCATTACTTGGGAAAAGAGTCCCTCTATCACTAAAAGTGTTTTTAACAGCTTTAGCTATTATCGATGATTTAGGAGCAATAGTAATAATTGCTTTATTCTACTCTGGAGATTTAAGCATTAAGTATTTAACATTAATGCTCTTAGCTTTTATTGTTTTGTTGTTAATAAATAAATTTAATATAAAAAAATTCTTACCTTATTTGCTAGTAGGACTTTTTCTTTGGGATTTTACTCACAACTCAGGTATCCACGCTACAATTTCTGGTGTTTTATTGGCTATCACAATCCCTCATAGAAAAAAAGACAAAGATTTTTCTTTATTAATAAAAATAGAACATGCAATTAGTCCTTATGTTGCTTTTGGAATAATGCCCTTATTCGCATTTGCGAATGCAGGTGTTTCTCTTGAAGGTTTATCTTTTGCTTCTTTGTTAGATAAGGTTCCACTAGGTATTGTGCTTGGTCTATTCCTAGGTAAACAACTTGGTGTATTTATATTCTCTTATATATCAATAAAATTAAAAGTAGCCCAAATGCCAAACGATACAAGTTGGTACAACTTTTATGGAGTTGGAGTTCTTACAGGTATTGGTTTCACGATGAGTTTGTTTGTAGGAAATTTAGCTTTCGTTGAAAACATGCAATATATGGATGGCGTAAAAATAGGCGTTTTGACTGGTTCTTTATTATCCACTTTATTTGGTTATTTTTTAATATTACTTACTCCAAATAAACCTAAAAAATGAGAAAAGTAATATTTGTACTTTCTATAGTTATGTTTTTTTTTAAAACCTCAGCAACAGCAAACTATGAAAAAAAGTTTTATGATTTCACAATTGAAAGCATAACAGGTGAAACAATAAATCTAAAAAATTACAAAGATAAAGTTATTCTGGTAGTCAATACAGCTAGTTTTTGTGGTTTTACCAAGCAATATGATGAATTACAGGAATTATGGGATTTATATAAAAATAAAGGTTTAGTTGTTCTTGGAGTTCCTTCAAACTCCTTTAATCAAGAAAAAAAAAATAATGCTGATGTAAAAGAATTCTGTGAAGTAAATTTCAATATTAATTTTCCACTAACAACAATCACAGAAGTTAAAGGAGAAAATGCTCATGAACTTTTCAAATGGGCAAAAGATAATCATGGTAAATCTGCTGTTCCAAAATGGAATTTTCATAAAATTTTAATTAATAAAGAAGGAAAAGTTGAAGATACATTTGCATCTTTTACTAAACCAATGTCAAAAAAATTGATTAAATCAATTGAAAATATTTTATAGTTCTAAAGTTAAACCATCATGAGCAGGTAAAACATTCTTAGGTAATAACTTTTTAAGTACTTTATAATCTAACACAGGTGATAAATTTGTTAGAATAGCTTTTTTAGGTTTAAATATTTTGATTATATTAAGTGAATTTTCCAAATTGAAATGTGATGGATGAAAATTGTACCACAAACAATCAATTATTAAATATTTCAAGTTTTTAAAATATTTAAAATCTTTTTCAAAAATTTTACTTACATCACTGATATAAGCTAATTTTTTATCAATAATAAAACAATTTGAATTTACTTTGCCATGCTCGACTTTAATAGATTGAATATTAATTTTTTTATTCTTATTTTTTGTATAAATATTTTTTGGTAAATTATTTAAATTTAATGTTGCTGGATATTCTTTTGAGTAACTTTTGAAAATATATGAAAATGAATTTTTAAGATATTTTGAAGTTTTATTATCTGCATAAACATTAATTTGTTTTCTGCTATTTATATAAAAAGATCTTAAATCATTAATTCCATGAGTTTGATCCCCATGGATATGTGAAAAAAGAACTTTATTAATTTTTTTTATTTTATGTCTTAAAAGTTGTTGTCTTAAATCAGGAGAAGTATCTATTAGTATAGTTTCATCAGTAGTTTTCAATAAAGCTGAGCATCTTGTTCTGTAATTTTTTTTATTTTTTGGGTCACAATTTCCAAAAAAACCATCTGGTCTTGGTACACCCATTGAACTACCACAGCCTAAAATAATAAATTTCATATTTTTAATTAAAAAAAAGTTTATTAAAATTATTAGTAGTTAGCTCTATCAATTCTTTTTTAGAAATATTTTTTATTTCTGCTAATTTTGCAGCTGTAAAATCGATAAATGATGGTTCATTTTTTTTTCCTCTATTTGGTACTGGTGCTAAAAAAGGACTATCGGTTTCAATTAAAATATTTTCAATTGGAATTGATTTAAATGTTTCTTGTAAATCAACTGAATTTTTAAAAGTAATTATTCCACTAGCAGAAAAGTAAGAATTTAAAGATAATAATTTTTCTGAAAATTCTTTTGAACCAGTAAAACAATGCATTAAAATTTTAATATTCTCATCTTTATATTGATTTAGAATTTCAAATGTTTCATCTTCAGCATTTCTTGAATGAACAATTAGAGGAACATTAGTTTTTATTGATGCTTGAATATGTTCTTTAAAACTTGCAATCTGTTTATTTTTTTCACTATTATTATAATAAAAATCTAATCCAGTTTCACCAATGCCTATAATTTTTTTATTATTTTTCAAGTTGTCAATAATTTGATTGGCAGTAATTGTGTTGGTAGAACTTTCATGTGGATGAATACCAATTGTACCATAAATCATCTCATCTCTATTAACTAGTTCCTTAACTCTAGAGAAACTTTCAAAGGAGGTTGATATTGTTAATAGTTTTTTAATACCCACATCTTTTGATCTTTGTAAAACATTTGATAAGTCACTAAACAAAGGTTCATGATCTAAGTGACAATGAGAATCAATCATTATTTTTTTCTATTTTTTTAAACAGTATATCAATTTTATTAATATTATTTCCTTTGTTTAAATACTCATTATCTGAAATGGAATTTAATTTTATTTGATCTTCATTGATGTCAAAAATTTTTAGTGCTTTTAGTGAAGACTCTGGAATAATTGGATATAATAAAAAACTAATTTTTCTAACTATTTCCAATGTAGTATAGACAATTGTATTTAATCTAATTTGATCATCTTTCTTTTTCCATGGTTCTTGATCATTAAAATATTTGTTGGCTTCAAAAAGAGAATTAACAATATAGTCTATATAAAAGTTAATATTTTGATGATCGATTTTAGATCTAATATTATCTAAATTTTTTTTATACTTGTCTAAAATAAATAAATCTTCATCAAGAAATTTAATTTCGGAAGGTATTTTTCCATCACAATTTTTGATCGCAAAAGCAGTAACTCTTTGGCATAAATTTCCATAATTATTTGCTAAATCACTGTTTATACAATCTTCTAATCTATCTTGAGAAATATTGCCATCATTTCCAAATGAAACTTCCTTAATTAGATAATACCTTAATGGATCTAAACCATATTCTTCAATAATTTCCAAAGGATCCAAAATATTCCCTTTAGATTTGGACATTTTTTCTTCTCCAGATAAAATCCAACCATGACCATAAACTCTTTTTGGTACTTCAATCTTGGCAGCTAATAAAAAAGCTGGCCAATAAACAGCATGAAATCTAAGTATATCTTTGCCAATTAAATGTATTGATGCAGGCCAAAATTTTTTGAATAATTCATCATCTTTATTTGGGTAATTTAGTGCGCTTAAATAATTTGTAAGTGCATCTAACCAAACATAAATTACATGATTTTTATTACTTGGAACCGGTATGCCCCATGAAAAACTTTTCCTACTAACTGATAAATCTTTTAGACCACTTTTTACAAAACTAATAACTTCATTTCGTCTAGACTCTGGATAAATAAAATCAGGATTATCTTCATAATATTTTAAAAGAGGTTTTTCCCATTTTGAAAGTCTAAAAAAATACGACTCTTCTTCAATCCATTCGACAGGAGATTTTGATGATATAGCTATTTTTTTACCATCTATTTCCTCTATCTCATCTTCACTATAAAAAGCTTCATCCGATACTGAATACCAACCAGAATAATTTGATAAATAAATATCATCATTCTTTTCAAGTTCAGACCAAAGATATTGTACTGTTTTTTTATGCCTCTCTTCGGTTGTTCTAATAAAATCAGTGTTGCATAAATTTAGAGTATCTGAAAGATCTCGAAAAGTTTTGCTTATTTCATCACAAAATTTTTGAGGAGTCTCTCCTGCTCGTTCAGCAGATCTTTGAATTTTTAAACCATGCTCATCTGTTCCAGTTAAAAAATGTACTTTGTAATCATCAATGATTTTAAATCTTGCAAAAAAATCAGCAGCTATACTTGAGTAGGCGTGTCCCATATGAGGTTTAGCTGATGGATAATAAATAGGTGTAGTAATATAAAAATTTTTATCCATTTAAAACTTTATCTTCAAATTCCATAAATAATGTCTCTTCATCTAAATTATAAATTTTAGTATCATTAATTTTTTTTAAAAAATAATGATAAAGGTGAAATAATTTAATATTTTTCGTAGATATATTGTTTCTAAAATAAACTTCAATAAAAGAATATATTAATTGAACAATTGGTTTGTTTTTTTTGTAAGTCTTACTTGATATTAGACTTTGCAAAAAAGTGTCTAAATTATAATCCTTAAGATCTAAATCAAAATTTTCTGCAAGTTTTAATAATTCATATAATTTGCCTGGTGTTGTAAAGTAATTTACTAAATCTTGATTTATAAAATTATAAACATCATCGTTTATTAATTTATTAACAATTTCAATAGATTGAGCATTCGTTAAAAAAATTTTGAAATTTAAACATCTAGATTTAAGAGTCGGTAAAATTCTTTTATTATTATTAATTAAGATAAAATTAATATTTTCATTAGGTTCTTCTAAGACTTTTAGTAATGCATTAATAGAATTCAAATTTAATAATTCTATATTGTCTATTAAAACAAATCTTTTTTTATTATTAAATGAAGATTTATTTAGATTAACAATTAATTCTCTTATTTGATTTATATCAATATTTTTTTTATCTTCAGCTACATCTATAAGATAAAAATTTGGATTAGATTTATTTTGCATAAGTTTGAATGATCTATTTTCTAAATTAATCTTATTATTTTTAACATCATAAGAATGCTTTTCGTCTTCTGATAAGACAAAGTTTATTAGATGATAACCTAATGTTGCTTTACCTATACCTTTTTCACCAGATAAAAGTATTTTATTTGGCAATTTATTATTTAAATATAATTTGGATAAATGTTTGAAAATCTCTTGATGTTTGTACAAATTCTGTTGTGTAGATGAATTTAGATTCATTTAATTAACTTTTTAACTTGATTGATAATTAATTTTTCATTTATCTTAATATCTGAATTTGAATCAATTATCTTATATTTTTTCTTATTTAGTTTTGATAATTTAAGAAATCCATTTTGAACTTTGTTATAGAAACTGATATTAAATTGATCATATCTATTCAAAGATTTTCTCATTTTTAATCTTAAGAAAAGATTTTTTTTATTTACAACATTAAGAAATGTAAAACTAACCTTAATATTTTTTAATAAATGTTTATTAATTATATTTATAATTTTAATATCAACACCCATGCCATAATGCTGATAAGCAATTGTTGAGTCTATAAATCTATCAATTAAGATAACTCTCTTTTTATAATATTTTTTAATAAGACTAATATTTTCACTTCTGGCAGCTAGATATAAAAGTAAATCAGTTTTTACATTAAAATTAGATTTCTTATTTAAAATTAATTTTCTAATTTTTTCAGAATTTAAACTTCCTCCAGGTTCTCTGATTTTTAAATATTTAATTTTATTTTTGTCTAAAAACCTTGAAACAATTTTAATATGATGACTTTTGCCACTGCCTTCTATACCTTCAAAAACAATTATTGGCTTCTTAGACATCGCCCCAAATTAAGTAGTTTAATGATTTAAGCAATCTAGAAAAGAAATTTACTTTTTTAATTTCTTTTAAAGCAAGCAAATCATACTCACCTACTAATTCTTGGTCATAAACTACTTTTAATGTTGCAACTTTTTGATCTTTATTTATTGGTGCTTCTACAGGACCATCATAA
This sequence comes from Candidatus Pelagibacter sp. HIMB1493, assembly GCF_052047995.1. Taxonomy (NCBI): domain Bacteria; kingdom Pseudomonadati; phylum Pseudomonadota; class Alphaproteobacteria; order Candidatus Pelagibacterales; family Candidatus Pelagibacteraceae; genus Candidatus Pelagibacter; species Candidatus Pelagibacter sp. HIMB1493. Next base: position 468,036 of record NZ_JBNAIP010000001.1, read on the forward strand.
TTTACAGAAACCTTTAATAATTTTTTTTTAGCTTTTTTAATAGTTTTGTAAATGTCTTCATTTGTATAAACATCAACTGTATCTTCTTTTCCCAACCATACTTCTATTTTTTGAAAAGGTTTATTAGCTTCAGTAATTTTGACTAAATCAAAATTTGTAAGCCCATAAGTTAACATTTTAGTACTTTCTTTTGATCTGGCATTTTTTGAATTAAAACCACTACCAACAGCAATTAATCTTCTTCCATTTCTCTCTATAGATGAGGCTAATGAATATTTCTCTACAGCCAAATAACCAGTTTTGATACCATCTGCTCCAAGATTTTTATACAACAAAGGATTTCTATTACCTTGTGTTATTGGATCTCCTCCTGTTCTATCCCAAGTAAATTCTTTTTCTGCAAACATTTTATAAAATTCTGGATGTTCTTTAATTAGGTATCTAGACATGATCATTATGTCTCTAACTGTTGAATTGTTATCAGGATGATTAATTCCAGATGAATTAGAAAAATTTGTATTTTCCATTCCTAATTCTTTAGCTTTTGCTGTCATTAAGATTGAAAACTCTTCTTCAGTACCCGCTATGCCTTCTGCTAATGCAATACAAGCATCATTACCAGATGCTATAATTATACCTTTTAGTAAATTTTCAACTGAAACCTCATCACCTACCATAATAAACATTGAGGAATAACCTGATGTAGATAAACGCCAAGCTTTTTCTGAAATAATAAATTTTTCATCCATACTTAAATCTCCTGACTTAATTAGGTCAAAGGCAATGATGGCGGTCATGATTTTCGTCATGGATGCGGGATATATTGATAAGTCCGCTTCTTTCTCAAAAAGAATTTCACCAGAATGATAATCTTGAATTATTGCAGTTTTTGCTTTCACATCAAAATTAGCAAATGATTTAGATGCAAATAAAATGAATATTAAAATAATTAAATTTAATTTTTTAAACATCTTTAATAATTTTTAGGTTTTCAAAATTTAGTTTTTCTATTTCTTCAAATGACTCTTGAATTTTTTTTATATCATTAAATGGACCTAATAATACCCTATATTTTGTTTGAGATAATTTTTTTATAATAGGATTTGTTATCTTTGTTTCGTCTTTAATTCTTTGGATCATATTTTCAGCTGAATCTTTGTAATAAAAATCTGCAATTTTTATTGAATATAGAAAATTACTTTGAGTGGTCTTAGGCAATTCCTTTTTCTCTACAGTTCCTAAATTATCTATGGTTATTCCATCCACAGGAGCTTTTTGAGCTACTTTTTTTTCTTCATCAAACGTTTTAGCTTTTTTGGCTACAAAAGTTGATTCATTAGAAATTAGAGATAATTCAACATAAGGTTCATTTTCATCAAGCAACAATTCATCAACAATTCTTTTGGTGATTACTGAATTATAAAAATTTGAAAAAATTGCTTTATTAGATATCACTTGTGCAATAACAGTTTTTGTATTTTCAGGGTTAGTAATTTTCACAAAAGAATTTTTTCTAATTTGGGTATGAAAAATAAACAAACCTCTGTTATCGAGTTTTTTTGAAATACTTTTTTCATTAAAGAGATTTTCGTTGTAAATTAAAGCAAAGCCTTGGTTAGTATACTCTCTATCAAAAATATATTTGGAACTATCTTCTTCATTTTCATCTGAGGATTTTAAAGATGTTTCTGCTGTCGATGTATCTGGTTCTGTTTTAATAGTTTTTTTTTGAGTTGTTTCTAATTGTTTGCATCCAATAAAAATAATAAACAACAATAATTGCAATATTATTTTAAAGTTCATCTTTGAATTTATCCTTCAATGTGCAGACGGCTAAAGCAAATCTTAAAGATCTATTCCATTGTAAAATTATTTCATAATTATTAAATACCACATAAGCTGGATTTAATGTTTCCGCATCAGGAATTATATCTTTATCTGGTGTTATTATTGCAACTTCTAATTCATCATAATTATTTGAAATAATTGAATTGTTCTGAATGTATTGTCTAAAAAACTTTAATTGTTTCTTATCATGTAATTTTTTTGCAGAAATATTTAAATATTTTTTTGGAATATCATTATTTAAATCAATTCTATAAAAACATGGTTCATTAGATTTCCAACCTATTTTCTTTAAATAATTACTCGCTGAAGCATACGCATCAGGGTTACTTTTTAAATTTATTGAACCATTGCCATCATAATCTGTTGCATAATTTTTCATAGTAGAAGGCATAAATTGGAAGTAACCAAAAGCACCCGCCCAAGATCCATATAATGTTTTATAATCAATTTGATTTTTCTCAATTAAATTTAAAAGTATTAAAAGTTCTTTGGTAAAAAATTCTGATCTTCTTTTGTCAAAACTTAATGTAGCTAGTGAAGAAAGAATGTCCATTTTACCAACATAGGTTCCAAAATTTGTTTCTATACCCATTAATGATAAGAGAAGTTCTTTTTCTATGTTAAATTCATTTTCAACAGAGGTAATTAAATTTAAATTATCTATATAAAGTTTTTTTCCTTTTTTTACTTTTTGGTCAGAGGTTCTTTTTGATATGTAAGTTTTTGTATCTTCATAAAACTCTGGTTGATATCTATCATATTTAATTACATCTGGTAAAAACTTAGTATTAGACATAACTAGATCAAATGTTTCTTCAGAAATATTATTTTCTAGAGCAATTTTTTTGAAATTATTTTTCCATTTTTTGAATTCTATATTGATATCAGCTAATGTGTTTGAATGAAAAAAAAGAGATAAAATAAGTATAAGTTTAATTAGTTTCATATAAATCTCTCAAATATATTATTACAGCAATCCAGATTAAAATGAAACTTACTAGTTTATTAAATGAGAAAACTTCATCGTAATAAAAAAAACCTAGTAAAAATTGAAGAGTTGGTGTGATATAGAAAATCATCCCAGTCGGACCTAATCCACATAATTCAACTCCTCTTACATATAAAAATAAAGGTATTACCGTCATTGGACCTGCCAACAATATTATTAACATCATTGGAGTGTTGGATAACGAGAAATCATTGTAACCATTAACTGCAATTAGATAGAATGCGCCAATTGCAATTGGCAATATAAATAAACTTTCTATTAAAAGTCCAATATCAGTATCAACATTAACCTTTTTTCTTACTAAATTATAAAAGCCCCAACTTAGTGCTACAAGTATACCGACCCATGGAAGCGATTTTAAACTTACAAAAATTAAATATAAAATTGATAAAATAACTAAAGTAATTGAAAAGATTCTTTTATTATTTAATTTTTCCTTAAAAAAAATATAACCAAGAAGAACACTTAATATTGGCATTATAAAATAACCAAAACTCGCATCTATTATTCTGTTGGTAGCGATTGCGTAAATCCATACACCCCAATTCATAAAAATCAAAAAGCCTGACATAAAAAGATAAACAAGATTTTGTTTACTTTTAATTATCTTAAAAAAAATATCCCACTTTGAAAAAAAGAAAGTTGTTAAAATTAAAGTAAAAGTTGTCCATAAACATCTGTGGACTACTAGCTCAATATAACCAATAAAAGTAATATATTTAAAATATAAAACTCCAAAAAAACCCCACCAAAAAGATCCAAATCCAGCAAGTAAAAGACCTTTATTAAATTCTTTGTTCATGTAGCTTTGATATTAGTCGTTAATGAGTTTTTTTCGACTATTTTATGGTTGAATTAAATAATTATAATTATAAAACCTTGCTCACGGAGAGATGGCTGAGCGGTTGAAAGCACCGGTCTTGAAAACCGGCAAAGGGGCAACTCTTTCCTGGGTTCGAATCCCAGTCTCTCCGCCATCATCTTAGTATTTAAAATTTTTAAACAACAAGCTAATATTGTTTTTTTCTATTTCTAACTCAGTATCAAAACCATTATAGAAATTATATAAATTTGTGTCATCAATATTAAGAAATTTATCTAAATCTATCAAATCCTCTTTTTGCAAATCATTAATGTATTTTTTTACAAATTTACCTAAGAGCTTATCCATTTCCTTGGTACCACGATAATTGGAACGATAAATAATTTTTTTTTTTAATTCATCTATATTGAGGCTCATTATTAGAATATAATTAATTTATTATGGATAATAAAACTAATTTTGAATATTTATTATCTGATCTAACAGCTTTAAATGGTGTTGGTATAAAAACAACAAATTTACTCAAGAAAAAGAATATAAATAATATTTTTGATTTACTTTGGAAACTTCCAAAGGCTTATACCGATAGAAGTTTATCAACAAAAGTAAAAGATTTAAAGATCGGTGAAAATCAAACTGTTACCGTTGTAGCAAATAAATATTTGTTTCCAAGAATTAGAAAATTACCAAATAGAGTCAAATGTTCAGATGAAACAGGTGAGTTAGATTGTGTCTTTTTTAATAGTTATGAGGGATATATCAAAAAAATACTACCTTTAGGAAAAGAAATAACGGTAAGTGGCAAAATTGGCTACTTTAAAAATAAATATCAAATAACTAATCCTAAGTATGTCTCTGAGAATTCAAGTTTAATTAAACAAGTTCATAATAAATATTCGTTAACTGAGGGAATATCTGAGAAAATTTATAATAAAATCATAAAACAAATAATAGATAAATTACCCAACTTAAAAGAATGGCACTCAAGTAAAATTTTAAATAAATTCAATAATATCAATTGGAATGATGCAATTAAAGAATTACACAAGCATGAGAATATAGGAAAATACAAAGATCATTTTTATCAAAGACTTGCCTTTGATGAAATATTTGCAACATTTTTAGTTAATTCAGAAATAAGAAAAAAAATTAAGAAAGTTAAAAAAAAAAATAAAATTATTAATTTAAATAAACAAAAACAACTCATTAATAAATTAGAATTTACATTAACTGACGATCAAATTAAATCGATTAACGAAATTAATGAAGATTTATCATCCTCAACTAAAATGTTTAGATTATTGCAAGGAGATGTTGGAAGTGGAAAAACAATTGTCTCATTATTAGCTGCATTTAATACTATCAATTCTGGTTTCCAAGTAGCTGTTATGGCCCCTACCGAAATACTAGCAAGACAACATTATAATTTAGCAAAAAAAATTTTTCCATCAAATATATCAACAGAGTTACTTTCTGGTAAGTCTAGCTACAAAGAAAAAAAATTAATCCTCAATGAATTGATAAATAATAAGATTAACATAATTTTTGGTACTCATGCTATTTTTCAAAAAACAGTTAAATTTAAAAAATTAGGATTAATTATTATTGATGAACAACATAAGTTTGGTGTTAATCAAAGAAAAAGATTATCTGACAAAGGAGGTAATGATTGTGATGTATTATTGATGACTGCCACACCTATTCCACGAACTTTAACAATGACAATTTATGGTGATATGGATTTATCAATTATTAGAGAAAAACCTAAAAACCGTAAAATGATAAAAACTTACAGTAAATTAGAAAGTAAAATTGATGATGTAATTAAATTTATAAAAAAAGAAATTAATTCAGGAAATCAAATATTTTGGGTCTGTCCATTAATTGAGGAGTCTAAAAAATTAGATCATACTTCTGCAATTCAAAAATTTGAATACTTAAAAAAATTATTCCCTAAACAAGTCTCTATTCTTCATGGAAAAACAGATATAAATGAAAAAGATGAAATTTTAAAAAGATTTTTAAATAAAGAGTTTAAAATATTAGTATCTACGACTATTATCGAGGTTGGAATAGATTTTCCAAATGCCAATGTAATTGTAATTGAAAATGCAAATAAGTTTGGCCTATCTCAGCTCCACCAATTAAGAGGTAGAGTTGGTCGTGGAGAGAAAGAAGCAACTTGTATTCTGATGTTTAAGTCAAATTTGAGTGAAAATGCTAAAAAAAGAATAAACATATTAAAAGAGACCAATGATGGATTTGTTATTTCTGAGGAAGATATGAAGATCAGGGGTTTTGGTGATATATTGGGTTTTAAACAAAGTGGTGTTAAAAATTTCAAGTTAGCAGACCCAATACAGAATAGTGACTTATTTGAATTAGCTGAAAAAGAAATAAAAAGAATTGAACTTGAAAATGAAAATCTAAGTAAGTTTAAACCATTAATTAAATTGTACGATAGAGCAGATATAATTAACGATATCGCTTAATTTTTTTCTATTGTTGTTGTTCCAGCTGATACTATAAATTTAGAAGCTTCTTCAAAGGTCATGTTTAAAAATATAACTTCGTCTTTTGGGAACATTAGCAAAAAACCACTTGTTGGATTTGGAGTTGTTGGAACAAATACGTTTATTAATTTTTGATTTGTTTTTTCAGCAATTTCTCCAGAATTTTCTTTAGTAGCAAAACCTACAGCCCATACACCTTTTCTTGGATATTCAACAAGAACAACACTCTTACTTTTACTGCCACTTTCTTTAAATGATTGTGACATTTGTTTAATTGCAGACCAAAAAGTGCCTAGCAGTGGTATTTTTTTGAATAAACTGTCTATTAACTGAAGAAATTTTTTCCCTAAATAAGATAAAGATATAAATCCAATGATTGTTATGAAAATAATTGAAATAATTATCTCTAGGCCAGGTATATTAAATGGCAAATAATAATTTGGATTTATTTGAGACGGTAAAATTTTTGAAGACGTATTTATTAAAAATTTACTTAAATAAATAGTTAGTCCTATTGGTATTAAAACGACAACACCTGTAAAAAAATAATTCCGAATTTTTAAAGATAATATATAAAACCATAGACCTATAATTTCTCTTTTTTTTATAGGTTTCTTTTTGGTTTCTTTCATTTATTAACTATAACTAGAATATGTAACAAAAATTATTGCAATGATAAATAATACAACTAAAATTTTATTATTAAGATTCATAATAATAGATTATTACCAATTTTAGAATGAAATGAATAGAAGAAAATTTTTAACATATGTTGGATGTGGTTGTGGAAGTTTACTTCTACCTTCGTGCACAAGTGCTCCAATTACTGACAGAAAACAATTAAAATTAATACCTGAAGCTAAATTAAATGCTCAAGCTGCTCAAATTTATGAGAAAGTTAAAGAAAAAGAGAAAATGAGTGACGACACAAAAACTTTAAATGAAATAAAAGAAATTGGAAAAAAAATGGAAGATTCAATTAGTGAATATTTCTATAGATCTAATTTAAATGATCCAACTGCTAACTTTGATTGGGAATATATATTAATTGATAATAAAAAAGTTAGAAATGCTTGGTGTATGCCTGGAGGGAAAATTGCAGTTTATACAGGTATACTTGATGTAACAAAAAATACTAATGGACTGGCTGCAGTAATGGGACATGAAGTTGCTCATGCTGTTGCCAAACATTCTGTTGAAAGAGCAAGTAGAGGAGTTTTACTTAACACAGGTACCAGAATTATTGATATTGCAAGTGGAGGTATATTATCAGATATCAACAGAACAACTGGAATGGATACAGTTGGCCTACTATCTCAAATTGGATTAATGAATCCATTTAACAGAAAACAAGAAAGCGAAGCTGATTATCTTGGTATGATTTTTTCATCTTTATCAGGATATGATATTAGAGAGACAGTTAAAATTTGGGAAAGAATGAAAGAATTTAATAAAGGCAAAGAGCCTCCACAATTTATGAGTACCCACCCTTCATCTGACACTAGAATTAAACAGTTAAATGATTGGATGAATGAGGTAATTCTTGATTATCCACCAATTGAAATAAGTTAAATTCAAAAAGTGGTGAGCCGTGATGGACTCGAACCATCGACCCATTCCTTAAAAGGGAATTGCTCTACCAACTGAGCTAACGGCCCACAAAGATTCATTTTTATGAAAATGAATATGGTTTGTATACAGATAAATTTTAATATTTCAATTCGTTCAATGTAATTTTTATAAAAAGAATTCGTTATAAATGAGGGGTTTTCATTACAAAGTTGTACACATAATAGCACAGTTAATAAAACTACAACTTATCAATGTATTTATCGTGAAATTCATCGAAGGTATTATTCATAATATTTTTTCTGATTTCGGACATTAATTCTTGATAAAAATTTATATTATGAAGCGTTAATAGCATGGATGCTAATATTTCATTGGTATTAAACAAATGATTTAAATAGTTTTTTGAATATTTATTTAAATTTAAATTTTCACAATTCGGATCTAACGGTGTGTTGTCATGTTGGTATTTGTTATTTTTAATATTTACCCGTCCATTCCAAGTAAAAGCAAGACCTGTTCTACCCGATCTAGTTGGAAGAACGCAATCAAACATATCTATACCCCTTTTTACTGCACCTAAAATATCCGATGGTGTACCAACACCCATTAAATAATGAGGTTTTTCATCTGGTAAATGTTCTTTAATACCATCTAAAGTAGTAAACATTTCATCTTGAGTTTCACCTACAGCTAATCCTCCAACCGCATACCCATCAAACTCGATCTTTGTAAGTCCTTTAAGGGATTTTAATCTTAAATCTTTAAATAATCCTCCTTGAATAATTCCAAATAAAGCTTTGTGAGGGTTGTTTCCAAATGCCTTTTTAGATCTCTCAGCCCAATACAAAGATAGGTCCATAGATTTTTTTATTAAATTATAATCTTCAGTTTTTTTTGGACACTCATCCATTATCATTACAATATCTGAGTTTAAACCTAATTGAATCCTAATACTTTCTTCAGGACTTAAATAAAATTTTTTTCCATCAACGTGTGAATTAAATATGGCCCCTTTTTCGCGATCTATTTTGTTTAACTTTGATAGAGACATTACTTGAAAACCACCTGAGTCTGTAAGTATTGGTAAATCACAATTCATGAACTCATGTAGACCACCTACTGACTCAACTCTTTCCACTCCAGGACGGATCATTAAATGATATGTGTTAGATAGTATTATTTCTGATCCAGTTTTCTTTATATCGTCGATTGTACAAGCTTTAACTGTTGCTTGTGTACCAACAGGCATAAATGCTGGTGTATTAACCACACCTCTATGAGTTTCAATAACACCACGTCTAGCAAATTTGTCTTTGTTTAAAACTTTAAAGGCAAAATTTTTTAATGCCATTTAATATTTTACAAAGATTTAAAGCTTATAATTTTATCAGGATCTGTTACAGCACCATTATTATTTTGGTCACCTCTTTTAATTTTATCTACAAACTCCATTCCTTCAACAACTTTACCAAAAACAGTATACTGTCTGTCTAAAAAAGGAGCTGGTTGAAAGCAAATAAAAAACTGGCTATTTGCACTATTTGGATCTTGAGCTCTAGCCATAGATAATGTGCCTCTGTCATGAGGTAAACTATTAAACTCTTGTTCTAAATCGGGCATATCAGATCCACCCATACCTGCTCTTCTTAAATCAAATTCTTTAGACTCTGAATTTCCAAATTTAACATCTCCTGTTTGAGCCATGAAGCCATCTATTACTCTATGAAATACAACATTGTCATATTTTCCACTGTTAGCTAATTCTTTAATTCTTTTAACATGGTTTGGCGCAACGTCTTCAAATAATTCAATTTTTACATCACCATCTTTTAGTTTTAAAATCATTATATTCTCCTCAGCTATTAATTGATTTGCACTAATAAAAAATAAAATAAATATGTATGATAAAATTCTATTCATATTTTTCTTTTAAAGATTTTATTGTGCTTTTGGTAGTAAATTTTTTAATATTTCCATTTAATTTTACAATTTCTTTAACAAATCTAGATGAAATAATTTGATTTTCTACATCTGACATTAAAAAAATTGTTTCAATGTATTGATTCAACTTTCTATTCATTCCAGCAAGTTGAAATTCATATTCGAAATCAGATACAGCTCTTAAGCCACGCAATATGATGTTTGATTTATATTTTTTACACAGATCAGTGGTTAGCGAACCAAAAGAAACAACGATAATTTTTTTTTTATTTAATTTTAAATCCTTGAATAAAGCTTTATTTACAATTTCTATTCTTTCTTCAGAAGAGAATAAATAATTTTTATTACTTACATCCGAAACACCAACTACTATTTTATCAAAAAGCTTTAGTGCTTTTTTAATAACATCTATATGACCATAAGTAATTGGATCAAAAGTTCCCGGATAAATAGCAATTTTACGCATTAAATTAAATTATCATCAATTTTAATTGCAGAAACAACTTTTTCATCACCAGATAATTTTATTATTCTTACACCCTGGGTATTTCTACTAGCAGTTCTTATTTCTTTAACCGCCACTCTAATAACCCTTCCTTTATTCGTAGATATTAAAATTTCATCACCTTCAAATACAGGAAAAGATGATGTTATATTTCCATTTCTTGGTGAATTTATAATTCCAATAATACCCTTTCCTCCTCTGTTAGTAACTCTGTAGTCTATATGAGAAGTCTTTTTACCATAGCCATTTTCACTTATTGCTAAAACAAATTTTTCTTTTGCTTTTAATTCTGATTTTTCATCTTTTGATTTTTTTCCATTTTTACTCAATTTATCATTATCAATTACTGATAATGAAACAATTTGATCTCCAGAAGCAAGTTCTATACCTTTTATTCCTTTAGAAGACCTTCCCTTAAATACTCTTAATTTTCTAGCTTCAAAACGGATGCATTTTCCAAATTTAGTACTTAGAATTATGTCTTGATCATCTTTACAAATTTTAACTCCAACAATTTTATCGTTGTTGTCAAGTTTCATTGCAATTTTTCCTGAAGCATTAATGGAAGAGAAATCTTCTAAACTATTTTTTCTAACTTTACCTTGTGCTGTTGCAAAAATAATTTGATAATTTTTTGAATCTGTATCTTCATCAGGCATTGGCATAATTGAACTAATGGATTGATGACTCTTTAATGGAAGTATATTGAATAAAGATTTACCTTTTGAAGCCGATGATCCCTCAGGTATTTTCCAAGCTTTAATTTTATAAACAAGTCCTTCTGTTGAAAAAAATAAAACTGATGTATGCGTATTTACTGAAAGGGTTTGTATTACAGAGTCTTGATCTCTGGTAGTAATTCCAGATTTACCTTTTCCACCCCTTTTTTGTTGCTTCACATTATTTAATGATCCTCTTTTAATATACCCTTGTAAAGTTACTGTAATAATTACAGATTGTTTTTGGATTGTTTCCTCGATGTCGTAATTTAATACCGCATCAATAATTTTAGTTCTTCTTGGAATTGCAAATTTTTCTTTAATATTTTTTAATTCTTCACTTATTACTCTCAAAAGCTCTTTTTTAGACGATATAATTTTTTTATATTTTGCAATTAATTCAGCTAATTTTTTAATCTCAACTTCAATTTCATTGATACCCAGAGCTGTTAACTTCTGTAATCTTAATTCTAAGATAGCTAAAACTTGTGGTTCGGATAAAGAATAAATATTTTTACCTTTTTTTCCCTCTACTAAAGAAATTAGCTTTTGTGATTTGTTTATTTTCCATTTAGTTTTAAGAATAGCATTTTTTGCATCCTCAGGTGTTTTGGAAGATCTAATGATTTTTATAATTTTATCTAAGTTTTCTACTGCAACAGATAGACCTATTAAGATATGAGCTCTTTCCTCTGCTTTTTGAAGATCAAATTTTGTTTTTTTGATTACTACATCTTCTCTAAATGATAAAAAATTAGAAAGAAATTCTTTTAATGTACATGTTTTTGGTTTCCCTTCGACTATTGCTAAAGTGTTAAAACCAAAAGAGCTCTCTATTTGAGTATTTTTGTAAAGTTGTCTTTTAATTGTTTCTGGCTCAACACCGTTTCTTAAATCAATAGCAACTCTTATACCTTCTCTATTTGACTCATCCCTTATGTCTTTAATACCTTCAATTTTCTTTTCTCTAACTAATTGTGCAATTCTTTCATTTAGTACGGCTTTGTTTACTTGGTATGGAATTGAAGTAATTACCAATCTATCTCTACCATTCTTTAAACTTTCAACTGATACTTCACCCCTAATTTTAAACGAACCTCTTCCATTGTTGTAACCTTGCTTAATTATATCTTTACCGATTATTACTCCTCCAGTTGGAAAATCTGGTCCTGGAATATGTTTCATTAGTTCTTTTATTTTAATATCTTTGTTTTCTATTAAGGCTAAAGTTCCATCAATTATCTCACCAAGATTATGAGGTGGAATACTAGTTGCCATACCAACAGCTATACCTCCAGCACCATTAACTAATAAATTTGGAAATTGCGCAGGTAATACGCTAGGTTCTTTCTCTGTTTCATCATAATTACTTTTAAAACTAATCGTATTTTTTTCGATATCATCAATTAAAAATTGTGAAACTTTTGACAATCTTGTTTCGGTATACCTCATAGCAGCAGCAGGATCACCATCAATGGATCCAAAATTACCTTGCCCTTGAACTAAAGGTAAACTCATTGAAAAATCTTGCACCATTCTAACTAAAGCATCGTAAACAGATTGGTCACCATGAGGGTGATATTTACCAATTACATCTCCGACTATTCTTGCTGATTTTCTAAATTGTTTAGACCAATCGTAACCACCTTTGTACATTGCATAAAGAATTCTTCTGTGAACTGGTTTTAATCCATCTCTTACATCGGGTAATGCACGACTTACAATTACACTCATTGCATAAGACAAGTAAGACGAGCTCATCTCGTCATGCATAGAGATTAGATTAATATTCTTATCTTTCGGTTCTTCAGTTTTTTGCATAGAAATTAAAATGGTATCTCGTCATCCATATCATTTGACACTTGAGAAGAGTCCTCAATATTATTTTGTTGAGTTGTGTCATTCTGAATTCCACCACCTGTATTTCCCCCACCTAACATTGTAAGTGAAGAATTATAACCTTGTATAACAATTTCTGTTGAATACTTGTCTTGGCCAGATTGTTCATCTTTCCATTTACGTGTTGTCAGTTGTCCCTCTACATAAACTTGAGCACCCTTTTTTAAATATTGTTGAACAACATTAACCAATCCTTCATTGAATACAACTATACGGTGCCATTCAGTTTTTTCTTTCCTTTCACCAGTATTTTTATCTTTCCATGTTTGACTGGTTGCAAGACTTAGTCTAGCTACACTTTTACCGGTTACCATTTGTTTAATTTCAGGGTCTGCGCCCAAACGACCAATTAATAATACTTTATTTAAACTTCCAGCCATAATATTTTACTATTTGTTAAATTAATTAATAAGATTTATATCACAATTCTTCTGAATATTAATTTTATTGACTCAAAGCAACTAAAAATATGATGAAAAAGATAGTTATTAAGGGCGCTAAAGAACACAATTTGAAGAATGTGACTGTAGAGATTCCAAAAGATAAATTTGTAGTGATAACAGGTTTGTCTGGATCAGGAAAATCTTCATTAGCTTTTGATACCATCTATGCTGAGGGTCAAAGAAGATATGTTGAAAGTTTATCTGCTTATGCTCGTCAGTTTTTAGATAAAATGAAAAAACCAAATGTTGATTTAATTGAAGGCTTAAGTCCAGCTATAGCAATTGAGCAAAAAAACACTTCAAAAAATCCCAGATCAACTGTTGCAACTGTTACAGAAATTTATGATTATATGAGGGTACTCTATGCAAGAGCAGGTATTCCCTACTCTCCTTTTACAGGTAAGCCAATAACTTCTCAAACAATTACTCAAATTGTTGATTTAATTAAAAAATTACCAAAAAAATCTACAATTTATATTTATGCTCCAGTAGTTAGGGGTCGTAAGGGAGAATATAAAAAAGATATTTTAAGCTATAAGAGACGTGGATTTAGAAAAATAAAAATTGATAATGTATTATACGATATAGAAAAATCTCCTAACCTAGATAAAAAATTAAAACACGAAATTTCAATTCTAGTTGATAGAATTGTACTTAATTCAAAACTTGGAAACAGATTAGCTGAAAGCGTAGAAACAGCTGTAAATTTAGCTAATGGGTTAGTTTTTGTTGAATACGAAGATGAAACTCTTCCTCAAAAATTTAGAAAAATTGAAAAATTAATTTACTCCACAAAGTTTGCTTGTCCAGAAAGTGGTTTTACTATCGAAGAAATAGAACCAAGATTGTTTTCATTTAATAGTCCCTATGGTGCTTGTGAAGAATGTGAAGGTATAGGAATGAAATTAAATGTAGACCCGAATTTAGTAGTTCCAGATGAGCGAAAAAGTTTAGCAGATGGGGCAATTGAACCATGGGCCAAATCGACAACTTTATATTATGCCCAAACATTAGCGTCTCTTGCAAAGCATTATGAATTTTCTCTTGATGAAAAATGGAAAAAACTACCAAAAAAAATAAAAGATATAATTTTATATGGTTCAGATGAGGACGAAATTAAATTTAATTATGATGATGGATATGAAAAATATTCATATAAAAAAACCTTTGAAGGAGTGATTAATAATCTTGAAAGACGTTTCTTGGAATCTGATAGTGAGTGGAAAAGAGAAGCAATAGCCGAATATCAATCTGATACCGCATGTGAAGCTTGTAATGGTGATAGACTTAAAGAAGAGGCATTATGTGTTAAGATTAATGATTTAAATATTAGTGAGGTTACTAAAAAATCAATTCATGATGCCGCTGAATGGTTTAAAAGCTTAGAAAATAATTTAGATAAAAGGCAATTTAAAATTGCAGAACATGTCCTAAAAGAAATAAATGAAAGATTAAATTTCTTACTTAACGTTGGTTTAGATTATCTAACACTCTCAAGAGAATCTGGAACTTTATCAGGTGGAGAAGCTCAAAGAATTAGATTGGCATCACAAATTGGATCTGGTTTGACTGGAGTATTGTATGTTTTAGATGAACCATCAATTGGCTTACATCAAAAAGATAATGTTAAATTAATTAATGCATTAAAAAGATTAAGAGATCTTGGAAATACAGTAATTGTCGTTGAACATGATACTGAAACAATGGAAAATGCAGATCATATTATTGATCTTGGCCCTGAAGCAGGAACGAATGGTGGTCAAATAACAGCTCAAGGAACTTACGAAGAACTTAAAAAGGATAAGAAGAGTATAACTGGACAGTACCTTGCAAATAAACAAAAAATTGAAATTCCTAAAACTAGACGATTAGCAAAGAATGGTAGATTTGTAGAAATAAATGGTGCTAGTGGAAATAATTTAAACAATGTTAACCTTAAAATTCCTACAGGTACATTTACCTGTGTAACAGGAGTTTCGGGTAGTGGTAAATCTACATTAGTATTACAAACGTTATTCCATGCATTAAACTTAACACTTAATAATAAAGCTAGAAAAACTCCAAAAGCATTTAAAGGTTACAAAGGTGTGGAATTAATTGATAAGATTATTGATATAGATCAATCCCCTATTGGCAGAACTCCAAGATCTAACCCAGCCACATACACTGGAGCTTTTGGTCCTATAAGAGATTGGTTTACTAGTTTACCCGAGTCTAAAACTAGAGGTTACAAACCAGGAAGATTTTCATTTAATGTTAAGGGTGGTAGATGTGAAGCCTGTGAAGGTGATGGTGTTATTACTTATGAGATGCACTTTTTACCAGATGTTTATATTCAGTGTGATGAGTGTAAAGGTACAAGGTACAACAGAGAAACTTTAGAGATTAAGTTTAAAGGAAAAAGTATAGCCGATGTTTTAGATATGTCTGTTGATGAAGGTTGCGAATATTTTGAAAACATTTCAAATATTAAGTCTAAATTATTAACCTTAAAAAAAGTTGGACTTGGTTACATTAAAATTGGACAACAGGCCACTACACTATCAGGTGGTGAAGCACAAAGAATTAAACTAGCAAAGGAATTATCAAAAAGATCAACTGGTAGAACTATGTATATATTGGACGAACCAACAACTGGCCTACATCAACACGATATAAAAAAATTACTAGAAATTCTTCACACCTTCGTAAAATTAGGAAACACCGTAGTTGTAATAGAGCATAACTTAGATGTTATAAAAACAGCTGATCATATAGTTGATATGGGTCCTGAGGGCGGTGTTAAAGGTGGTAAAATTGTTGCAGAAGGTAAACCAGAAGAAGTTTGCAAAGTAAAAGAAAGCTACACAGGCCAGTTTTTAAAACCTCTTTTGTACTAAATATAAAAACTTATAAAAAATCTAAATTTAGTGTATATTAATTAAGAATCATGAGCAGTTTATTATCATCACTATCTAAAACAATTCATGCATCGCTTGCATTAGCAATCATATTGTTTTTAGGTCTTTCCTATTTAAATGATGGTATTGCATTCGATATTCTTTTCTGGAGCTGGTTATTTAGATACATTCATGTTGCTGTTGCAATAATGTGGATAGGATTATTGTGGTATTTTAATTTTGTTCAAATTCCAAATATGGGAAAAATACCTGATGAACAAAAACCTGCTATTGGGAAAGTAATTGCTCCTGCTGCTTTATTTTATTTTAGATGGGCAGCTGCGTTTACTGTTCTTTCAGGATTAATTTTAGCTCTGTTAAATGGATATTTACATGATGCTATGACTTTTAGCATTGGATCTAGTGTTCCAAAACATACAGCAATAGGAATTGGTATGTGGTTGGGAATTGTAATGGCTTTTAATGTTTGGTTTGTGATTTGGCCAAACCAAAAAAGAGCCTTAGGAATAGTTGAAGCTGATCCAGAAACAAAAGCTAAGTCAGCTAAAACTGCAATGTTATTTTCAAGAACAAATACACTTTTATCTCTACCAATGTTACTTTCAATGGTAGCTGCTCAAAACTTATATTAAACTGTTTTATTATCGTCTTCTTTTAAGACTGTTTTTTGTGATACTCTTAATCTCACTAAAACTGTATTAGCTATATAAATCGAAGAATAAGTTCCAAATACAACACCAAGTATCATTGCTAAAGAAAAACCTTTTAAAATTTCACCACCAAAAAAGAATATCGCTAATAAAGCTAACAAAGTTGTGGCTGAGGTTATTATTGTTCTAGATAAAGTTTCATTAATTGAAATATTTGTTAATTCAAAAATTTTAATGTCTGAATATTTTCTTAAATTTTCTCTAACACGATCAAAAATTACAACAGTATCATTCATAGAATAACCAACGATTGTTAGAACAGCTGCAATAATTGATAAATTAATCTCAAGACTAAATAATGAAAAAATTCCCAATGTTACTATTACATCATGAAATAGAGCCAAAATAGCACCCAAACTAAATTGCCACTCGAAACGTATCCAAATATAGATAAGCATTACAGCCAGAGATAAAGAAATAGCAATGACACCAGCTTTAAGCAATTCAGCGCTTACTTTAGGACCTACATTTTCAACTCTTCTAAAATCATAGTTATTTCCAAAAGAACTGTCTAAATCTTTTTTAATTTCTTCTATAATATTTTTTTTATTATCTTTATTTTCAAATTTAATTAGAAAATCAGTGTCATTTCCAAATTTTTTAACAGAAACATCTCCTAAATCCATTTGATTAAATTTATCTCTCAATGAACTAACGCTAATTTTGCTATCTGATGACCTTAGTTCAATCAATGTTCCACCTTTAAAGTCTATACCGTAATTTAAACCTTTAAAAATTAGTAATAAAAGTGATGCTGCAATTAAGAATATAGATAGTATGTTAAAGTGATTATAGTATTTATTAAATGCTATCATTAGATTAATTTTTCCTTATTTTTATTTCTTGTCACGTAAAGACTAGTGAATAATCTTGCTATAAAATAAACTGAGAATAGTGTTGTAAATATTCCTACACCTAGAGTAACAGCAAATCCTTTTACTGGACCAGACCCCATAAAAAATAAAATTATAGCAGCTAATAAAGTAGTAATATTTGCATCAATAATTGCTGTTCTTGATTTTGTGTAACCTCCATCAAAAGCTAAAATATTATTACTTTCATCTTTTAATTCTTCTTTAATTCTCTCAAAGATTAAAACATTTGCATCAACAGCCATACCAACTGTTAAAATTATCCCTGCTATACCTGGAAGAGTTAGTGTTGCCTCAAATAAAGTTAAAATACCAAGTAATAAAAATAAATTAATTATTAATGTTACGTTGGTGATTAGTCCAAAAACTTTGTATTTAACAAACATAAAAATAATAACTAATAAAAAACCTATAGCTAAAGCAATCATTCCTGCATTAATTGAATCTTGTCCAAGATCAGGTCCTACAGTTCTTTCCTCTATAATTTCTAATGGAGCGGGTAAAGCTCCAGATCTTAATAATAAAGATAAATCTGTAGCACTTTGGAAAGTAAATCCACCACTGATCTGTCCAGACCCACTTGCTATTGTATCTCTAACAACAGGTGCGCTAATTATTTTTCCATCTAAAACAATGGCTAATTGTTTTCCAATTCCAGTAGATGTCGCTTTACCAAATCTTTTAGCGCCTACTCTATCAAGAGTAAAATTAACAACTGTTTGATTATTTTGAGTGTCCATTTTTGGTTGAGCATCTAATAGATTTTCACCACTAATGATTATTCTTTTACTTACTGTTGCCTCTTCTAAGCCATCTTCAAATTTTAACTTCTCAACACCAAATCTGTCACTTTCATCATTGGTTACAAATCTAAATGTAAGATTTGCAGTTTTTCCTAATAGTGATTTAATTCTTTGAGGATCATCTAGTCCAGGAAGTTCAACAAGAATTCTATCATTACCTCTTTTTAAAATATTAGGTTCATTAGTACCGACTTCATCTACTCTTCTTCTTACAATTTCTATAGCTTGATCTTGCGATGAAGTTTTAAGATTTATTATACCTTGTCTTGAAAAACTTACTTTTAAATTGATACCATTATCTTCAATATCAAGTTGGTGTGATTTAAATCTTGGGTAATAAGGATTTAGATCACTATTTTCATCTTGAAACACATCTAGTACTGCTTGTTTGTCTAAATCAGAAACATTGAAAAAAATATTTTGATTATCAATTTTAATATTATTAACTTTGATCTTTTTTTCTTTGAAATAATTTCTAATAGTAGTTGTTAAATTTTGTAATTTTTGTTCAATTACAGGCTCATTATCAATTTCAAGTAGAAGATAAGAACCACCTTGTAAATCTAGTCCAAGATTTATTTTCTTATTAAAAAAACTATCATCGAACTTAAATAGATTTGATGACGCAATTAAAATAAATAATAAAGAAAATAAAGTTACAAATAAGATTCTTAGTTTAGAAAAATAAAGCACTTATCTTAATTGATTATTTTTTAACTTCTGGAGAATTGTTTAAGAGACTTTGAATACCTGTAGCTTTAACAATTTCTACTTTAATATTTTCAGCTATTTCAACTTCTACTTTGTCGTTATCAATTAATCTTTCTACTCTTCCTGTTATACCACCTGAAGTGACTACTTTATCACCTCTCTTTAAACCTTCGACCATTGCTTTATGTTCTTTAACTTTTTTTTGCTGTGGTCTGATTAAGAAAAAATAAAAAATAACAAAAATTAAAATTAGCGGTATAAATTGACCAATTCCTGAACCTTCCATAAATCTCCTTTAAATTATGGCATTCTTATACCATCTCACTAATTAAAACAACTTTAATTGTTAGAAATCAATTCCATATTGTTCATATAAGGTCTTAGAACTTTAGGAATTATAATAGAGCCATCTTTTTGCTGATAGTTTTCCATAATTGCAATCAGAGTTCTTCCAACAGCTAAACCACTTCCATTCAACGTGCCTGCGAAAACATTTTCCTTATTATTGTTTTTATATCTTGCCTTCATACGCTGTGCTTGAAAAGTTGAACAAGATGAACATGATGATATTTCCCTATATTTATTTTCTGAGGGCAACCATACCTCAATATCATAGGTCTTCTCTGCGCTAAAACCCATATCACCTGAACATAAAATTACTTTTCGGTAAGGTAACTCTAATTTATCTAGTATGTCGGTAGCACAATTTGTCATTCTCTCTAATTCTTCTAAACATTTTTCATTCTCAACAATACTTACCATTTCAACTTTGTAAAATTGATGCTGCCTAATCATGCCCCTTGTATCCTTTCCATAACTTCCAGCTTCTTTTCTAAAACAAGGAGTCGAAGCAACAAATCTCATTGGTAAATTATTAAGATCAATCATTTTATCTTTAACAATATTGGTTAAAATCACCTCTGCTGTTGGTATCAAAAATTTTCTATCTGAACCTTCGTCAAATTTAATTTCAAACTGATCATTTTCAAATTTTGGCAACTGTCCAGTGCCGTACATAGTGTTTTCTGATGCCATTAATGGTGGTGATATCTCCTGATAACCATTTTGATGAATATGAGTATCAAGCATAAAATTTGATATTGCTCTTTCTAAAAGAGCCAATTTATCTTTTACAAATACAAATCTTGAACCAGTAGTTTTTGTAGCTAAATCAAAATCAAGCATATTTAGTTTTTCACCTAATTCGTAATGTGTTTTAGGTTTAAATTCTAAATTAGGTATCTCTCCAGATTTTAATATTTCTTTATTATCATTTTCGTCTTTACCATTTGGAACATCTTCATGTGGTATATTAGGTATGCTAGACAGGATACTATCTAAATCAAACTTAATTTGTTTTTGATCTTCTACAATTTTGTCGAGTTTCCTGCTAATTTCTTTAGATTTCTTAAACAAGCTCTCATCTTTTGATTTAGAAATATCTTTTTTTTCTTTTTCTAAATTTTCTTTTTTTTGAATTAAATTTCTATTTTGTTCATCTAATTTTTGTATTTTTTCAAAATCTACGTCTAAATTTCTTTTTTCAAGAGATTTTTGAAATTTGGAAAAATCTTTTCGTATTTCTTTAATGTTATGCATCTTCTTTTTGTAAATTTTTATTTTCTATAAATTTTACTGAAAATATTGATAATTCATACAGAATTAATAAAGGTATTGCTAAACCTATTTGAGTTATTGGATCTGGTGGTGTTAACAATGCAGCTGCTGCAAATATAATAACAACTACATATTTTCTTCTCTCTTTTAAAAATTGACTATCAACTATTCCAATTCTTGCTAATAGACTTAAAACAACTGGTAACTGAAAACTAATACCAAAAGCAAAAATTAATTTCATAACTAGTGATAAATATTCATTAACTTTAGCCTCTAATTGGATTGGTAAATTTGTAGAAAGACCTGTGCTTTCAAATGAAAGAAAAAATTTAATCGCAAGTGGCATTATCAAATAATAAACCAGCATACCCCCTAGAAAAAATAATATTGGTGTTAATATAAGGTAAGGCAGAATTGCTACCTTTTCATGTTTGTACAATCCAGGTGCAATAAATTTCCAAATTTGCATCAAGATAAATGGACATGTTACAAAAAAAGCAGTGAAGAATGATACTTTGAGATATGTTAAAAAGGTCTCTTGTAAAGCTGTAAATATCAATCTTCTATCAGAGCCGTCTTCTTTTACAGCTCTTGCAAATGGATCAACAAGAAAACCATAGATATGTTCTGCAAATAAGTAACAAATCACAAAAAAGATAAATAAAAAGATAAAGCTATTTATTAATCTTTTTCTTAATTCTGTTAGGTGACTTACAAATCCGCCTTCCTGATCTTCATTACTCATCTTTTTTAATTTCTTTTTTTATTTCGTTGTCAATTTTTTCTTCATCTATCTCTAAATTTGAAACTTCATTTTGAATATTGTTAACGTATCTTTTTGCTGACCCGATCCACGACCCAGCTTTTTTTAACATTACTGGAAAATCCTTTGGACCAAGAACTATTATAGCAATAGCAACAACAATTAAAATTTCAAACCAACCGATAGTAGGCATTTAAATTAATTTTTGTTATCCGAGTCTTTGTTATCGTCAGATATATTTTTTGGCTCTGTATCGTCAGTTACGTCTGACGCCATTCCTTTTTTGAAACTTTTAATACCTTTAGCTACATCACCCATTAAGCTTGAAATTTTTCCTCTTCCAAACAATAAAACAACCAATATAACTACAATAGCTATTTGCCAAATTCCTATACTCATAAAAAACTTATAACCTTTTTAAGGTTGTTTTGAAAGTTACTTTTTTACTATTCTTTCTCTTCAGGATCTAGAGTGCTATTAAGCATTTCATCTATATTGGAATAAATATCTTCTTTTTTCTCTTCTTGCTTTTCTTTGTAAAATTTTCCAGTTCCAAAAATAGCATTATCAACACTTGAACTATCAATTAAACCAGCAGCACCCAATTCATCAATTGTTGGAAGATCAGATAATTTTTGTATGTTGAAGTGACTTAAAAAATCATCAGTAGTTATGTATTGAATTGGTCTACCAGGGACATCTTTTCGACCTCCTGGTTTTACCCAATTTAATTCCATTAATATCTCTAAAGTATTAGTACCAAAAGCAACTCCCCTTATTTCTTCTATTTCAGCTCTCGTAACTGGTTGATGATAAACAATTATAGCCAAAGTTTCTACCGCAGCTCTAGATAGTTTCTTTTCAACAGTTTTTTCTTGAGACATCAAATTTGATAAATTTGGTGATGTTCTAAAAGACCACTTATCTTTTATACAAATTAAATTAATTCCTCTATTTGAATATTCTTGCTTTAATTTTTCCAAAGACTCTGGAACGTTGCCTTTTTTAGAAACTTTACTTTCTATAGTATCTACATCTAAAGGCTCAGCTGCTGCAAAAATAATTGCTTCTATTTCTTTATCTAAATCCGATAATTTTGATGGAAACTTTAAAACATTATCTTTTGAAGCTTTTGCTTTTTTAATCATTTATTTCCTTTATATATATTTCATCAAATAATTTATCTTGTTTAATTGATAAATTTCCTTCTTTAACTAATTCTAACGATCCAGCAAATATTCCAGCTTTGCCAGTTTTCTTGTATTTTGAACCACTTTTAAAATTACTTGGAATTAATTCATCCAATTTTTTCCACTCAAATAGTTTGCCAAAAAATTCTCTAATTGTTTTGATGCCATCTTCTGTTGTAAACACAGGAAGTTTTGGAATATTCATTTTTTGAAAATCTTTAGTCATTATTATTGTTGAGTAAGCTTTCATTAGTTCAAATAAACTTAAGTTATATTCCGTGCTATAAATTGATCTAATATTTCCTTTCATACCTCTTGTTCTTATTTCTCTACCTAATCTTTTTCTCTTAAGCATTTGTTCGGATAATAATCTAATTAATTCTAATTTTTTCAGCTGTAATTTTAACTTTTCTGCAACTTCTTGAACTTTAAATTCTTCTTCAGGAGTACCAGGTAAAAGTAATTTTGATTTTAAATAAGCTAACCAAGTAGCCATTAAAAGATATTCAGAAGCAATTTCTAAATTTAAGTTTTTTTCATTGGTAATATACTCATGAAATTGATCTGCTAACTTAGTTATAGATATTTCTTCTAAATCAACTTTTTGAGCTTTTGCTAAATCTAAAAGTACATCTAATGGTCCATTATAATTATTTATATCAACATTAAATAATTCAGAATCAGTAGCAGACATGGAAAGATATTAACTTAAAATTTTATAAAATTGAGATGTTTTTTTAAGAATAAAACTATTCACTTGAGGTGAATTTTCTGCGACTATCTTCATTTCTTTCATATTTCCATTACAATGAAGTGCTATATTACAACCTGCGCTGAATAAATTAATAGTATTAAGTTTTAAATCATCACTTAAACTCTTCATTGATAAGTCATCTGAAATTAAAATATTCTTAAATCCTATATTTTTCCTAATAATATTAATTATTTTTTTAGAGTGAGTGGCAGTGTTATTTTTATCAATTTTTGAATAAACAACATGACCTGTCATTGCAAATAAACATTTCTTCTTTTTAAATGTCCAAAAATCGTTTTTAAGAAGATATCCATATGTTTTGTTAATAATCGGTGTTGAATAATGACTGTCGGCTTTTGCTAAACCATGACCAGGTATGTGCTTCATTACAGTTCCTATTGAGTTATTTTGAAATAATTCAATACAAATATCCCCTAATTTAGAGACAATTTTTTTATTTTTTGAATAAGATCGATCACCAATTACCTTGCTAGCGCCATTAACTCTAAGATCTAAAACTGGAACAGTATTAATATTCACACCAATTAAATTCAATAAATAAGAAGTCTTATCTACAAATAACTTATAAACGATTTCAAATTTTTTTTTATCTTTATTAAACATATCTCCAAAATATTCAGATGTTATATTATCAAAGGAAATTAAATTTCTTAATCTGTTTACTCTTCCTCCTTCCTGATCAATCATAATTGGATATTTTTTATCCTTAAAAATTTTTCTAATGCTAGAGGTTAATTTTTTAACTTGATCAAAAGATTTAATATTTCTGGTAAATAGGATAATTCCCCAGGGTTTATATTTTTTTAGAAATAAAATTTCATTTTTAGATAATTTTGTTGATTTTAAACCAACTATAAAAGATTTTCTTTTACTTATCATTGTCTAATAATTTCCAAAAATTAAATTTTTTCTTTTTCTTTTTGTTTGTTTGTTTAACATACTCAATTACATTTTGAGTATCATTCTTTAAAACTGGTAAATTTTTTGAGTATAATTTTATTTTCTCATCAATATTTTGATGAGATCTATATGATTTTTTTTTGTGTTCATCAGAAAAATAATATTTGCCTGTAAAAAAAATAAATAAAAGTATTACTGAAACAAATATTAAGTACTTTATTTCTTTAAGCATTACATTTGATTGGGTGCATCAACACCAACAATATCCATACCTGTTTTAATAACATTAGAAATAGCTTTCAAAAAGATCAATTTATCTGGTGAAACTGTTTTTTGATCATTAATGAACCTTTTTTCTGGAAATTGTTTTCCTAAATTCCAATACGAGTGAAATTCCGATGCAAGATCATATAAATAAACAGGTATTCTATGTGGTTCTAATTTTGTACTAGCTGCGTCAATACATTTTGGCCATTCAGATAATTTTTTTAAAATTTTAATTTCATCATTAGAATATTCAAAATTGAAATCATTTAATTCAATTTTTGAATTTACGTCTTCATCTATATGTCTAAATACAGATGAAATTCTAGCGTAACAATATTGAACATAATATAGTGGATTGTCCTTAGATTTTTCTTTGACTGCATCGAAATCAAAATCTAATTCAACATCACTACTTCTGTTAAGCATAATAAATCTTGTTGCATCTCTTCCAACTTCTTCAATCAAGTCATCTACGGTAATATAATCTCCTTTTCTTTTAGACATTTTGAAAGGCTTGTTATCTTTAATTAATTTTACCAACTGACTAATTTTACAAATTAATGTATCTTTTTTTCCTGACAGTGCTTCAACTGAGGAGGTAATCCGTTTTATATAACCTGCATGATCTGCTCCAAGAATATTGATTAAGTAATCAAAATTTCGATCAACTTTATTTTTATGATAAGCAACGTCACTTGCAAAATAAGTCCATGTGCCATCAGATTTTTGAAGTGCACGATCTTTATCGTCACCAAATTCTGTTGATTTAAATAATAATTGCTCTCTTTCAACCCAATCTTTGTTATCTTCACCAGCTGGGGCTTTGATTTTTCCTTTATAAATAAAGTTATTTTTTTCTAAAAAATCTATTACACTTTCAACTTCATTGTTTGATACGATATTTTTTTCACTAACAAAATTATCATGTTTAATACCCAAGCTTTTAAGATTATTTTTGATAAGCAAAAGCGCCTGCTCTATTGATAAGACTGTTAATTTATCTCTAATTTCATCAAAATTATCAAATTTAAGATCTGAATTATTTGAAATTATATTTTTTGCAAAATCAATTAGATAATCCCCAGGATACAAATCGGGATTATCTTCAGGAAATGTTTCTTTAAAATAAACTTCTCTAATTCTAAAATATACTGATTTAGTAAAATTTATAATTTGGTTACCATAATCATTCACATAATATTCTTTTGTAACTTTGTGTTTATTAAAAATTAAAACATTAGAGATAACATCACCTAGAATAGCACCTCTACAATGTCCTACATGCAAAGGACCTGTCGGGTTTGCTGAAACAAACTCTACTAAATAATTATTTTTTTTCTCTTTGTCATTTATTCCAAAATTATCTGCATTATCTGTGATATTTTTAATAAAATTTGACCAATAAGATGGTTTAAATTTAATATTAATAAATCCTGGTTTGGCTACAGATATTGTTTCAATTTCGCTGTCATTATTTTTAATTTCGGGAGCAAGTTTTTCTGCAAGCTGTAATGGTGAAGTTTTATTGATTTTTGATAAAACCATCGCAACATTTGTTGAAATATCACAATCAAATTTTGGCGGAGGTATTTCTGCATTAATACCATTAAAATTCTCTGGAATTTCTAGTTTATTATTTTTATTCAAATCAACGATAACAGATTTAATTTTATCTAAATATAATTCAAAAATATTCATTTATTATCGTTATAAAGGTTAATAGCATATCTATCAGTCATACCAGATATAAAATCTGAAATAGCTCTATATTTGTCTTTAGTCAATTGATCTTTGGACAAAAATTTTCTTGGATTTGATTTAATTATTTTAAATAATTTCTTAATTATTAATTTACCTTTATGATTTTTTTTCAATACTGACTTGTTGTCGTACATTTTGTCTCTTAAGAAAGATTTAATTTCTTTTTCTGCATTCTTAATTTGGTTAGAAAAACAAACGATTAACTCATTAGATTTAGCTACGTCTCTTGAGGATTTTATCTTAAGCTTTTGAATATTTTTCTGAGTATTGCTCAATAAATCTCTAACCATGAGATCAATTGAGTCTCTTATAATTTGATAAATTGCAATTTTGTAATTTTTATTAGTAATTTTATTTTTATATTTTTTATGAATATTTTTAAAAAAATCTATTTCAACTAATTCCTCCATTTTAAAAAGGCTGGCTTTTATTCCGTCTTGAATATCGTGATTGTTATATGCAATATCATCTGAAATTGCTGAAATTTGAGCTTCAAGAGAGGGAAATGAATTATATTTAATTTTACCTTTAAAAGTTTTCAACCCTATTAGCTTGTTGACTAAACCAATATCATCAACTGGTCCGTTATGTTTAAGTAGACCTTCTAACGTTTCTATAGTCAAGTTTAATCCCTTAAACTTAAAATACTTATTTTCTAAAAACATAACTATTCTTAAGGTTTGAAGGTTGTGATCAAAACCACCATAATTCTCCATGCATTCATGTAAGGCATCTTCTCCAGCATGACCGAACGGCGTGTGGCCTAAATCATGTGCTAAACTTAAAGTTTCGGCTAAATCCTCATTTAATTTTAAATATTTAGCTATTGATCTTGCAATCTGAGCAACTTCTATTGAGTGAGTAATCCTTGTTCTAAAATGATCTCCCTCAGTATTAACAAATACTTGGGTTTTATGTTTTAGCCTTCTAAATGATGCACTATGAATAATACGATCTCTATCTCTTTGAAAAGGAGATCGATATTTTGAGTTAGCTTCCTTAATTAGTCTGCCTTTACTTTTGTATACCCCTAACAAAGCGTCTTTTTTCATCCTTTAATTAAAATAATTAAGTATTATATTAGTAATATCAGTGTTGAGACATGATTAAAGAAATTAAATTTACAGATAATGCGTTAAAACAAATAGAAAGTTTGTTAGCAAAAAAAGACAAAGGTTCATTTTTTAGAATCGCTATTAAAGGTGGTGGTTGTTCAGGATTTCAATACGAATTCACTTTTGATAAATCAAAACAAGACGACGATTTAAATTATCAAAATATTTTAATTGATAAAACTTCTGCAGATTTACTTAAAGGATCTGAAGTTGATTATGTTTCTGAATTAATAGGTGAACAATTTAAAATATCTAACCCACAAACAAAATCCTCTTGTGGTTGCGGTGTTTCTTTCTCACTTTAATGCTGATTTCATCCTGGAATGTCAATTCTGTAAGAGCACGAATTGAAAATATCAAAAGTTATTTATTAAAATATAAACCAGATATTTTAATGATGCAGGAAATCAAAACCGAGGATATCAATTTTCCTTATGATGATTTTTCTTCAATGGACTATGAAAGCCACGTATTTGGTCAAAAAAGTTATAATGGTGTAGCAATTATTTCAAAAAATAAATTAAAAAATATAAAAACTGATTTAATTAAAGATAAATTAAAACAATCAAGAATAATTTCTGCTGAATTTGAATATAAGAAAAAAACTATTCAATTAATCAATATATACACACCAAACGGGAATCCTGTTGATACTGAAAAATATGATTACAAAAAAAATTGGCTTGATCAATTAATCAAACAACTAAAAAATTTATCTAAAAAAAATCTAAATTTAATTTTAGCTGGTGATTTTAATATAATTCCATCAGCAGAAGATGTTTACAATGTAAAAAGTTTTGAAGATGACGCTTTATATAGGTTGGAAATCAGAAAAAAATTTAGAGAGATGATAAATCTAGGTTTCAATGATGTTTATAGATATTTTAATGAAGAGAAAGAAGGATATACATTTTGGGATTATATGAGAGGTGCCTGGCAAAAAAATAATGGCATGAGAATTGATCATTTTTTAGTTTCAAATTCACTAATTGATCAAATTAAAGATATAAATATCAACAAAGATCCTCGTGGAAGAGAAAAACCCTCTGACCACACTCCTATCGAAATTACTTTAGCTTAAAGATTTAATTTTATTAACTAACTCTTCGTTTATATTTCTTGGACCAGTGTCCAATCTATTTTTATGACGTCTTTCGCCAGGTAATCTTACTTCACCCATTGATTTCATCTTCTCAAAAAATTCTTCTGCATGTTTTTGCCAATCAGTTCCTGAAGTTTTATCTGGACTTATTGCTAATATAAATTCACCACCACTCGGAGGACCCCCATCATTATTATCTTTAGCAGCTGTTTCATAACTAAAATTATCACCAACTAAAGCGCCTGCTAATAATTCAACCATCATAGCAATTGCAGAACCTTTGTAACCACCAAAAGGTAATAATACTCCACCATCAGCAATTTCACCTGGATCAGTTGTTTCTTTTCCATCTTTAGTCAAACCAGTTCCAAGTGGAACTTTGTGCCCTTCTCTTTTAGCAACCTGAACTTCACCCATTGCCATCGATGCAGTTGCCATATCGTAAACAACTGGAGTTTTGCCAGGTCTTGGCCAAGCAAATGAAATTGGGTTCGTTCCAAATAATGGTTTTATTGCACCTGCTGGTGCAACAGCAGGTTTGTAAGATGTACATGCAAAAGCAACTAAACCATCTTCAGCTAAGTTTTCTGTTTCAGGCCACATAGCAGCCATATGATGTGAATTATTTATTGCTAATACTGCAACACCATTTTCTTTTGCAGCCTTAGCTAGTTCTGGCAATCCCTTATTTAATACAACAGGTGCTAAACAATTATTTCCTTCAACTTTAATTACTGATGGAGATATTTTTTTAACTTCAGGTTTACCTTTTCCATTAATTTTTCCACTTCTAAGACCAGTAACGTATGCTGGCAATCTAAATAAACCATGTGATACTGAGCCATCTCTTTCTGCATTTCTTATTAGATCAGATAAAATTGATGCTGTTTCATCATCGCATCCATTAGCCAAAAGAGTTTTTTTGGCAAGTTCAAATATTTCATCTAAGGTTAGAGGTACTGTGCTCATTACTTCGATTTACACTTTTTACATAAACCAAAAAATTCTAAGTTATATTTATTGTATCTCATTCCTGAGTCATCCTCAAAATTTGATAAATATTTTGAAAGTTTTGAATTATTTATCTCTGAAACTTTTTCACAGCTTTCACAAATAGAAAAAGCTGTTGCTTTCGAAATTTGGCAACTAGAATTTTGACATGCAATAAAAGCGTTTCTACTTTCAATCTTATGAATTTTTCCAATTTCAACTAACTTATCTAAAGCTCTATAAACTTGTAATGGTGCTTTAATCCCTTTTTTTTGAACATTAAAAAGAATTGAATAAGCCTTCATAGGTTCGCCAGATTTATCAATAAGATCAAAAATTATTTTTTGGTTTTTAGATAGATTATGTTCTTTTTGCATTTATAAATTCTTATCAATTAGTCATTAGTTTTTCAATTGAATGGATTGCTTTATTTTAAACAAAGATAAAATGAATAAAAATAATGATGCAGCAATTATTGATGGTCCTGAGGCTGTATTAAACTCAAGTGAGGAAAACAGTCCTAGTATTACAGATAATAAACCACCTATAATTGAGAAAAATATCATTTTCTGAGGGCTGTCTGAGATGTTTCTAGCCATGGCTGCTGGAATGATTAGCATTCCAGTTATTAACAACAATCCAACCATTTTAATTGAAATTGCTATGATCGCTGCCATTAAAATTGTGAATACGGCTTTAGCGCGCTCTGGATTTAATCCTTCAGCCTCCGCTAATTCGTAATTAACAGTCGATGCAAATAAAGGTTTCCATATCAATTTTAAAATCATCAAAATGATAGCACCACCTATCCAAATTATTAGTATGTCATTTGTAGTTACAGCCAATATGTCACCAAACAACAGACCCATTATATCAAATCTAATGAATGTTAAAAATCCTATCACAACCAAGCCTACTGCTAGAGAAGAATGGGCTAACAAACCTAGCAAAGCATCACCTGGTAGATTAGTTTTTTTTTGAAGTTGAATAAGAATTAAAGCAACTACAGATGAAATTAAAAAAACAGATAAGGCTATGTTTAACTCTAAAGAATAAGCCATAGTCACTCCTAATAAAGCTGAGTGAGAGAGTGTATCACCGAAATAAGATAATCTTCTCCAAATTACAAAACAACCTAAGGGTCCAGTAACTAAGGCTACACCTATTCCAGCAAATAAAGCTCTAATAAAAAAATCATCAAACATATTAATTTTTCTTTATTTGTCCTTCCTCTGAATGGACATGATCATGTTTATGTTCATATACAGAAAGAATTTGAGATGCTTTTTCACCAAATAAGGTTTTATATTCATTGTTTTTTGCTACATCCATCGGTGTACCTGAACAGCAAACGTGACCGTTTAAACAAACAACATGATCAGTAGCTGTCATTACAGTATGTAAATCATGCGAAATTAATAAAATTCCACAGTTAAGAGTGTCTGAAATTTTTTTAATCAATTCATAAAGAGCAATTTCACCTGTGTAATCTACACCTTGGACAGGTTCATCAAGAACTAATAATTCTGGTTTTTTTGAAATAGCCCTTGCTATTAAAACTCTTTGAAACTCACCTCCAGATAAATTTCCTAAATTTTTATTTTTTAAGTGAATGACACCAGTTAAATTTAAAGCATCATCTATCGCTTCCTCATCAATATTTTCTGTTAACAGCATAAAATCATAAACACGAAGAGGTAATGTCCAATCTATAGATATTTTTTGAGGAACATATCCAATCTTGTTAGTATATTTCTCAACATTCCCCTCTATATTTTTATAAATTCCTAAAGCAATTTTTGCAGTTGTGCTTTTTCCTGACCCGTTAGGACCAATTAAAGTTACAATTTTTCCTTTTTCAACTTTTAACGAAACGCCTTCTACCAACCACTTCCCATTTTGACGAAAGCCTGCATTATTTAGTTGAACCAAAGTTTTATTCTCAGAGTTCATTTATTCCTTGACTTGTAAATGTTATATTATTACATAATGTTATAATATAACAACTTTTAAATAATTACTTATGATAAATCTAAAAAAATTACCAATAATCTTTTCATTAATATCCTTTTTAACTATATTTTCATCAGCAAATGCTGAAATTAAAGTGGTTGCTTCTATTAAACCAATACATTCATTAGCAAGTTATTTAATGGATGGTGTAGGTAAACCAGATCTAATAGTGGATGGTTATAGCTCGCCTCATGGATTTGCAATGAAGCCCTCTCATGCAAAAATGCTTCAAAATGCTGATCTTGTGTTTTGGGTAGGAGAAGATTTAGAAAATTTTTTAGAAAAACCGTTAAGTTCTATCGCAAAAAAAGCTGAAAAAATTGAACTAATAGAAATCAAAGGATTACAAGTATTAAAATTTAGAGAAAGAAATATTTTTGACGAACATGATCATGACGACCATGGACATGATGATGATCACGGTAAAAAAGAAGATGATCACGACCACGATCACGACGATCACGGTAAAAAAGAAGATGATCACGACCACGATCACGATGATCATGGTAAAAAAGAAGACGATCACGACCACGGACATGATGATCATGATGGACATGCTCATGGTGAATTTGATCCACACATTTGGTTGGACCCAATTAATGCAAAAGCTATGTTAAATGAAATGGCAGAACATTTAATTGAAAATGATCCAAAAAATGAAGCTAAATACAAAAGTAATTTAGCTAAGGCTTTGCAAGAAATTGATAAACTTACAATTGATGTAATGACTGATTTAAGTAACAGCGTATCTTCAATTGTATTTCATGATGCTTATCAATATTTCGAGGAAAGATTTAACGTTAAAATATTAGGTGCATTTACTGTTAATACTGATGTAATGCCTGGTGCAGAACAACTTGCTGAAATAAGAGAAATTATTGAGCATGATAAAGTAGCTTGTGTGTTCTCAGAGCCTCAATTTAATCCTGATATTATCAATGCAGTTGCAAAAGATATGAAGATTAAAACTGGTGTTCTGGATCCTCTAGGTGCAACATTAGATCCAGGTAAAGATCTATATTTCAATTTAATTAGAAATATGTCTGCATCTTTCAAAGGTTGTTAATTAAAAATTAGGTTTAATCCGGGAATTTTTTTAAATTCTCGGATTAACATATAACATTCACTGATATTTTTATAATACAATAAGCATTGTAATTTTTTCTAAGAGGATTTATTTTCTTTATAATTTGATTTTATGAACGATTTAAATTTATTTAAAAAAAATGGCTTTCTTGTTAAAGAAAATTTAATTTCTCAAACAAAGATAAACAAAATAAATAAAATTGTTAATGAAGTAATTTCAAAAGAGAAAAAGAAAAAAAATGGTAATGGTGTAAATGGAACTCAATCCTATAATAATTACCATTTTGTTTACAATTCAGACTCATCAAAGAATAAAGAAATATTAAGACTAAATAACCCTCAGAATAGGCATAAAATCTTCTATGAATTATCAAGAGATAAAAAGATTATATCCATAGCTAAAAAATTGTTAGGAGGAACAGTTAGATTTCATCTTGGTAAATTAAATTTTAAGCTTCCAAATAAGAAAAAAGGAAGTGAAATTGGATGGCACCAAGATTGGGCTTTTTACCCTCATACTAACGATGATTTAATCACAGTTGGTATATATTTAGATGATTGCTATGAGAAAAATGGGCCTCTTAAAATAATAAAAAATTCACACAAAAAGAAATTATACAGCCACCACAGCAAAGATAATTATTTTGTTGGAAAAATAGATACAAAAAAAAATAAAATAGGAACAAAAGATAGTGTTTCTATAACAGGAACTGCTGGAACAGTTGTTTTTTTTCATTGTAGATCAGTTCATGGATCAGGACACAACCAAATGAATAACTCAAGACCCTTAATTTTATTTGGTTATAGAGCTTGTGATGCTTGGCCATTAATCAATGATGGAAACCCTCATCCTGAAGTAAATTTAGAAAATTATGATAAAAATATTATTGTAGGAAATAAATCAATAAAACCAAGATTAACTAAAGTTCCAACAATAATCCCACTACCTAAAAAGAAACATTATGTTTCTATCTACGAACTTCAAAAAAATTAAATTAAAGTTCTTTGTAATAAATCTTTAACATAACATTCATATAAATTTTGAATGTTATTTTTAAAAAAATATCTTAAATGGATCAGCACATTTTTTGTTTTAACTGGTATTTTGCTTACTAATCTTAATATTTATCCACTAAATATATATTTTCATGGACTTGGTGTTGTTGGATGGACAATTTCAGGTTTCTTATTAAAGGATAAGGCTATTTTAACTAATTTTGGATTACAAATTCCACTTTTTGTAATCGGTATTTACAAAATTATTTTTTAATGAAAAATGTTTTATTTGTATGCACTGGTAATTCTGCAAGAAGTATTATAGCTGAAAGTATTATTAATAACGAATACCCAAATAAATTTAAAGCTTTTAGTGCTGGAAGCAACCCTTCTGGAAAAATCAATGAAGATGTTAAAAGTTTTTTAGTAAAAAACAAAAATTACGATCTAAGCAACTATAGTTCTAAAAACTTTGAAGAATTTATAAATAATGAAATAAAAATGGATCATGTATTCACTGTATGCAATAACGCAAATAATGAGGTGTGCCCTATCTGGCCTCAAAAGGAACAAATAATACATTGGGATATTGAAGATCCTGTATCCAAACTTCAAACTGCAAATAATGAAGAAAAGCAAATAATCATTAGAAACACATTTAATATTATAAGTAGTAAAATTAAAGATTGGATAAATGAAAAATAAAAGTAGATATTTTCTTTCAGAATTTATTGGAAGTTGCTTTCTAGTAATGATTATAGTTGGATCAGGCTTAATGGCAGAAAATCTGACTAATGATATAGCTGTAATTCTAATAGCCAATACTGTAGCAACAGGCGCTGGTTTATTTGTATTAATCACAGTATTTGCTGATGTATCTGGTGCTCATTTTAATCCATTTGTTAGTATTGCAATGACAATTACAGGAAAATTAAAAAAAAGATTACTTCCCTTTTATATTTCTGCTCAAATCTTAGGGTGTATGTTGGGAGTTGCTCTAGCTAACTTCTTTTTTGAACATCAAATATTTGAGCTATCAACAAAATCAAGAGATGGTGTTTATATATTTGTATCAGAAATAGTAGCTACTTTAGGTCTTATAATGATAATTTTTGGTTCAATGAAATCAGGTAAAATTGCTGTAGCTGCTTCAGTTGGTTTATATATCACAGCTGGTTACTGGTTTACTTCATCAACATCCTTTGCAAATCCTGCAGTTACTATAGCTAGAACTTTTACAGAATCATTTACTGGTATTAATTATTTGAATACACCGTTTTATATAATGGCTGAATTGATTGGAATGATAATAGCTGTTTATCTAGTTAAAAAAGTTTTTTTAAATAAGTGAATAACCAGAAGATCTTACAGTTCTAATTAATTCCTTTTTATTTTTTAAATTTACAGATTGTCTTAATCTTCTGATATGGACATCAATAGTTCTGCTCTCAACATTTACATTATTTGGCCAAACATTTTCTAAAATTTGATCTCTTGAATAAACTCTCTTAGGATTAGTTAAAAAAAATTCCAACAATCTAAATTCTGTTGGTCCAAGCTTAATTTCTTGTTGATCTCTAAACACTCTTTTTTCAATTCTATCTAAGCTAAGATCTTCATACTCTAAACTATCAGATATTATATTTGGATTAGATCTTCTTAACACAGCTTTAATTCTTGCCATTAATTCATTAAAGCTAAACGGTTTAGTTAAATAGTCATCTACTCCGCTATCTAGACCTTTTATTTTGTCTTCTTCCTCACCCTTTGCAGTTAGCATAATCACAGGTAAACTTTTAAAACTATTATCTTTTCTTATACTTTTACAAATTTCTATCCCTGAAAGATCAGGTAACATCCAATCTAATAATAGTAGATCAGGTTGAAATTTTTTTAATTCTTTTAAACCATCATTACCATTAAATGAGGACGATACTATAAAGCCGTTTTTTTCTAAATTATGTTGAACTAATTGAATTATTGAAGGTTCGTCTTCAATAATAAATATCCTACCATTCATTTTTATTGTTGAATAACTTTTCCTTTAGGTCTGCTACCTTTTAAGTATTCACCTTTAATTAAAAAACAAATTGTTTCAGCAATATTAGTTATATGATCTCCAGCTCTTTCAAGATTTTTTGTTGCAAAAATCAAATGAGTAGAGAAATCTAAATTCTTTTTATCTTTTGAAAGAAAATCAATAACACTTTCCATAGCTATATAGGTCAAATCATCAACTTGTTCATCTTTTTCCCATACCTCTTTAGCTTTGTCATAATTTTTATTTACATAACTATCTAGAACATCATTTAATTGTTTAATTACTAAATCTCCTAATCTCTTTAAATTTCCTAATAGTTCCTCAGGTAAATCTAATGGTAAAGGTTTTACTTTTTTTGCGTTACTTTTTGATAAATCGCCTATTCTTTCTAAATCTTGAGATATTTTTAAAGAACTGATTGTTTCTCTCAAATCAATAGCCATAGGTGCTCTTTTGACTAGTAATGTCATAATCTGAGTATCAATTTTAGATCTAAATTTATTTATTTCTTCATCACTTTTAATAATTTTATCAATAGAGTCTTTATCAACTTTGATTACTGCATCCATAGAGTCAACCATTTGAGACTCAGTTAAACTTCCCATTTTAATCACTGAGTCAATTAAGTATCTTAATTCTTCTTCGTAAGATTTTACTGTGTGCTCATTGCTCATAATTTATCCAAATCTACCTGTAATATAGTCTTGTGTCATTTTATTGTCAGGATTTTTAAAAATTTTCTCAGTTTTGCCTACCTCAATTAACTTACCTAGATGGAAAAAGCCTGTTTTTTGTGAAACTCTAACTGCTTGAGCCATTGAGTGTGTTACAATCACAATTGTATATGTTTTTTTAAGTTCATCGATTAATTCTTCAATTTTTGCTGTTGCTATAGGATCTAATGCTGAACAAGGTTCGTCCATTAATATAACTTCAGGATTTACAGAGATTGCTCTCGCGATACAAAGCCGTTGTTGTTGACCCCCAGAAAGTCCTGTACCTGGTTCGTCAAGTCGATCCTTCACCTCTTCCCATAGAGCAGCTTTTCTTAAGCTACTCTCAACGATTTCATCTAATTCACTTTTAGTTTCACCTTTTCCATGAATTTTTGGACCATATGAAATGTTATCATAAATACTTTTTGGAAATGGATTTGGTTTTTGAAAGACCATTCCTACTCTCTCTCTTAAAGATACAACATCTAAATTTTTGTCATTAATTTCAATACCGTCAATTTCTATATTTCCAGTAACTTTACAGATATCAATAACATCGTTCATTCTGTTCAAACATCGAATAAAAGTAGATTTTCCACAACCAGATGGACCAATTAAAGCTGTAACCTCTTTTTCATTTAAATCCAAATTAACATCAAACAATGCTTGCTTCTCACCGTAATAAACATTTAAGTTAGTTGATTTAATTTTTACTTCGTTCATTAGTTCCATCTTTTCTCAAATTTCTGTCTTAAATATACCGCTAAGAAATTCATTACAATTAAAAAACTTAATAACATCATGATAGTAGCAGATGTTTTCTCTACAAATCCCCTTTCGGCAGACTCAGACCACAAATATACTTGAACAGGTAGAGAGGCTGAAGGATCTATTGGTGTTGAAGGAATATCAACTACAAATGCAACCATACCAATTAATATTAATGGAGCTGTTTCTCCTAAAGCTTGTGCTAATCCTATAATTGTTCCAGACAAAGTTCCAGGCAACGCTAAAGGAACAACATGATGGAATACAGATTGAAATTTGGAAGCACCAACTGCCAGAGCCCCTTCTCGTATTGATGGAGGTACTGCCTTCAATGAAGCTCTACAAGGTATAATTATCCTAGGCAGTGTCATTAAAGCTAAAGTTATTCCAGCAACTAATGGTGTGGATCTTGGCAATTGGATTGTGGCTAATAATATTTGTAAAGCTAATAAACCATAAACTATTGAGGGAACAGCAGCTAAATTATTGATATTAATTTCTATAAAATCAGTAATCTTATTTTTGGGAGCAAATTCCTCTAAATAAATTGAAGCTAACACTGCAACAGGAAAAGCTAATAATAAACAGATAATTATACTGTAAAAAGATCCAACTAAAGCACCACCAATACCAGCAAGTTCAGGATCACGAGAATCTCCATTTTTAAAAAAATAATTATTAAAATTCTTAATAATTTTTTTATTTTCAACTAACGTATCATAAATAACTAATTGAAAATCTGATATTCTTCTTCTGTCTTCTGGTAAATCTCTTGGATAATTTCCTTTATGTAACTGATCAATATCATCTGATGCTGTAATCTCTACATTGAATGTTTTTCCAATTAAATTATTATTTTCTAAAAAAGCTCTTTTAATTTCAATCTCAGCATCTGTTGTGAATAAGTCAATCAATTGATTTTCTTGATCTAAATCTTTAGCAGGGTAAACTTTTAACAAACTCTCAATAGTAACATCATAAAAATCAGCATCTAAAATCTCATTCTCTGTAGCTCCATTTTGAATTTCTAAAAGTTCTTGATCAAAAAAAACTTCAACATTTATTGCTGTTTTCATGAATGCAGAACTTCCTTTTGAAAAAATATTGTGAACCAAAATAATAACAAACAACAATGCTACAAAAATTGATGCTAGACCATAAAATCTAAATCTTTTTTCAGCATTATGTCTTTTTTTTAATCTTTGTTCTTTAGTCATATTTCTCTCGATATTTTTTAACAGCCCTTTGTGCTATATAATTAAGAACAAGCGTTGCTATGAATAAAGTTAATCCTAAAGCAAAAGCAGATTGAGTTTTTGGACTATCAAACTCTTGATCACCAACTAAAATCATTACAATCTGAGTGGTTATAGTTGTTGTGGATTCTAATGGGTTAATAGTTAAATTTGCTGCAAGACCAGCTGCCATAACAACAATCATTGTTTCACCAATTGCTCTTGATACTGCAAGTAAAACTGAGCCAATGATACCTGGCAATGCAGCGGGTATAACAACTTTTTTTATCGTTTCTGACTTTGTTGCACCTATTGCATAAGAACCATCTCTTAAAGATTGTGGCACCGAATTAATAACATCATCAGACAATGATGACACGTAAGGAATAATCATAATACCCATTATTAATCCTGCTGCGAGAGCACTTTCAGATGATACGGTTAATCCTAAATTTTCACCAATTTGTCTAAAAAAAGGACCAACTGTTAGGGCTGCAAAAAATCCATAAACAACTGTTGGAATACCAGCTAATATTTCAATTATTGGTTTTGATATTCTCCTTATTTTTAGTGAAGCGTATTCTGCCATATAAATTCCTGAAAATAACCCAATTGGAACTGCAACTAGCATGGCAATTAAAGCAATAAATGAGGTACCTGCAATCAATGGAATAAATCCAAATGCATCTTTAAGTTCTTCGTATTCGGCTTCTGTGATTGCAGAGGCATCACTAACAAAAGCTCTCTGAGGACTCCAATTAGTCCCAAATAAATAATCAAAAATATTTATCACTGAGAAAAACTTTATACTTTCAAATAAAAGTGAAAAAATTATTCCTAAAGTGGTTAAAATTGCAATTAGAGATGAAGCAAATAATAATCCTTTTAAAATTTTTTCAACATCATCTCTTGCTTTGTTGTTATTTTTGATTTTTTTTAACGAATAAATTACTGAAGCAATGACAATAGTAAAAATTAATACTATTTTTGAATTAGTAAAAATATTAATAAATTTTGCATATGAAATTGCACTTTCTTTTAAAATAATATCTATATCTCCAAAAAAAGTACCAGCATAAATAGCTTTAATTTTTTCATAAACTAAATTAGCTTCATTCTTATCATTAAAAATTGCTCCCTTATTTGCAGCAGTTTCAATAATTATTGATTTAATAATTACTGGTTCGAACAATGTCCAGATAACCAGGAACATTAAAGAAGGTATCGAACACCATAATACCAGGTAGTATCCATAAAATTTTGGGAGTGCGTTTAATTTAATATTTTTGTTTATTGAGATACTTTTAGTTTTTGATTTACCGTAAAAAAATAGTGATAATGAAAATATTGATATTAAGAATATTAAGACGAAGTTCATTCGAAATGATGTCTATCTTCTAAATGTTACAGTTTTGTTACAAATTAAATTCTAGATTGAATAAAAAAAAGGCCAGATAAACTGGCCTTTTTTTGAAAATAAGATTTTAATTAATTAATACTTATTGTGTTCAAATCTAATGCTGCAGTTCGAGTAACTTTGTACTTGTCAGATGCTAAAGGAACTAATCCAATTTTTCCTAAGTATCCTCTGTTACCCATAGCTTTTTTAGAAGTAAACTCTTTTAAGTATTCCTCAATACCAGGGACAACGCCAATATGTGCTTTTTTAACGT
Organism: Candidatus Pelagibacter sp. HIMB1493; assembly: GCF_052047995.1. NCBI lineage: Bacteria > Pseudomonadati > Pseudomonadota > Alphaproteobacteria > Candidatus Pelagibacterales > Candidatus Pelagibacteraceae > Candidatus Pelagibacter > Candidatus Pelagibacter sp. HIMB1493. The sequence continues at coordinate 508,312 of NZ_JBNAIP010000001.1, forward strand.
AAAAGAATAATGGTCTTGCAATTGGGTATGAGTAATCTTGAATACCTTCTAGAGATGGTTGTACACCTTCAATAGAAGCTGCTTTTACCTTATCTTTATTTGCCACAAGGTAACTGTAACCAAAGAAACCATAAGCATCAGGGTTTGATGTTAATTTTTGTACAATAAGAGTGTCATTTTCACCAGCCTCAACTGCATAACCATCTTCTCTCATTTTTGCACATTCTTTTTTAGCTTTATCACCAAATAAAGATTTTGCTGTTTTAGAGCAACCTTTACCCATCACTAATGAATTCCAAGCATCTCTCGTTCCTGACGTTGGGGGTGCAATTAAAATTTCAATTTTTTTGTTTGGAAGACTTGCATCAATATCACTCCATTTTTTATATGGATTTTCAACAAGTTTACCATCAACATCAACTTTAGCTGCTAAAGCTCTCCATAATTGCTCTTTTGTAAAGTTAGAGTCTGGAGCACTAACTGCATGTGCAAAAGAAATACCATCATTACCTACTACAATTTCAATAATTTCAGATACACCATTTTTTTCACATAATGCTTTTTCTTTTGGTTTAATCGCTCTTGATGCATTAGTTACATCTGGGTGGTTTACACCTACACCAGCACAGAACAATTTCATTCCACCACCAGTACCTGTACTCTCAATAACTGGAGTTTTAAACTTCCCAGTTTTACCGAATTTTTCTGCTACAACTGTTGCATAAGGATATACAGTTGATGATCCTACAATTTTGATTTGATCTCTTGAGTAACTAGTTGTTGTAAAACTAAGTACTAAAAGAAATCCAAATATTACACTTATTACTTTTTTCATAATTCTCCTTTTTAGATTCATAATGCGAACTAAATAAATTTGATTCTTAAATATTTTATTAAAGGAAGGTTAAACTTTTGTTACAACCACTAACTTTTTAGTTGTATTATAGTGAGTTGAATTTGATATCTATTGTTGTCCCTTGATTTTCTACACTATTAATATCCATTTCAGCTCTATGTTGCGAAACTAAATGTTTAACAATAGCTAAACCAAGTCCAGTTCCTCCAACACTACGACTTTTGCTAGGATCAACTGTAAAAAATCTCTCTGTGATTCTATGCAAAGATTCTTTTGGTATACCTATTCCCTGATCTGCTATTGAAACAATATTAAGTTCACCATCTTTTTTTGCTGAAATTGTAATTTCTTTATTTTTGTCACTATATTTAATTGAGTTATCAATAAGGTTTGTAAAAATTTCAATTAATTTATCTCTGTCACCAATTATTTTAAAATTTTCAATTTTATTAAATTTAATTTTAATATTATTTTTATTAATTATTTTTTCGTATGTTTTAATTACATAATCTAACAATTCTATTAAATCTATCTCATGAGTTGGCCTTATGTGCTCTTGCAGTTCTATTTTTGATAAAGACAATAAATCTCTAATCAAATTTTCCATTCTTTCTGATTGAGATATCATTACTGGTAGCAAATTGTTTATTTCTGAATTTTTTTTTAATTCTGAATTGTCATCAAAGGTCTCAAGGCCTATTTTAATTGACTGTAATGGTGTTCTAAGTTCATGAGAAACATTAGCTACAAAATCTGATTTTAGCTGCTGGAATTTATGGAATTCAGTTAAATCTCTCATTAGCAGCACGCATGACTGTTCATCAAAAAAAATGTTATTGTGATCCAAATAAGCAGTTATATTTAATCTTTGAGTTGCTTGATTTCTGATTTCAATTTCAAAATCTGTAACATTTGTTCCTTGAAAAGCTTTATCAATAGAATTTAGAAGATCTGGATTACGTAAAAAGCCACTAATATTTTCATTTAGCTTTATTTGAAAAAGTTTATTTGAGGAAATGTTGCTAAAAATAATTTTTTTACTTTTATCTAATATGATTACTGCTTCTGGAATATAATTTAGTAAATCGTATAAATTATTTCTGTAATCTTTGCTTTCAACAATTTTAACTGTTTCTTTTTCAGAGTTTTCTTCAGTATTAATTCCAAACACTCTTTCTTTTTTTAAGAGAAAGAAAGTTAATAATCCAATTATTATTAATAAAATTATTGTTAACAAGTCCACTACTTTACTCTGCCATAAATATCTTGATATCTAACTATATCCGTTTCTTTCAATATTGATCCTACTTGGGCTTCCATAATTTTAACTGGTTTTTGTCCAGGATTTTGAACTCTGTGAATGGCTTCTAATGGAATAAATATATGCTCTCCAGGTTTTTTAGTAATTATATCTTTATTAAGTGTTATTTTGGCATTTCCTTGTGTAACCAACCAATGTTCAGCACGGTGATGGTGTTTTTGTAAACTTAGTATTCCTTTTGGTTTTACATAAAGTTCTTTAATTAAAAACTCTTTACCTTCGAATAGGTTCGTATATCTACCCCATGGCCTAAAATAAATATTTTTCTTCTTAATGTATTTGTTTTTATTTTTGTCATACATTTTTAAAATCTCTTTCCAACTTCCAAGATCTGACCAAGGTATATCTAATTTGATTGCATTAATTTCTTTTGTTTTTTCAAGAATTGCATAATCAAAAGATTTAGCAGTTGCTTTTATAAATGAGGCTTTATTTAAATGATATGTGTTTGATTTATATTTTGCCTTATTAACAGCTGATACACAATTTCTATATATGGTTGGATTGTATTTTTTAAAGTTATTGATGATTGAATCTTTTCTAAGATAAAACATTCCTGAATTCCAATATCCATTTTTTCGAATAATTTCTTTTGCTTTTGCTTCTTTAGGTTTTTCAATAAATCTAGTTACTTTATTAATGTTGCCTTTAATTTTTTTAGTTAAGAAATAACCGTAATCACTTGTTGGAGATTTTGGTTTTATGCCAAATACAAAAATATTGTTTTCACTAAGATTGGACTTATTTTTATTTATGGCCTTATTGAATATATTCATCTTCTCAATCAAATGATCCGCTGTAAAAAACATTAATGGCTGATTATCAGGAATATCTTTTATTAAAGCTGTGCTTAAGATAGCTGGAGCCGTATTTCTTTTAGCTGGCTCAACAACAATTTTGTATTTATTGATTTTATTTTTTCTTAAATGTTGTTTAACTTTACTTAGATATTTTTTGTTTGTGCTTATAATAGGTACATCATAAATGGATGCTTTTGTTCTCTCTAAGGTTTTTCCAAGCAAAGTCCAATTACCAAAATCAATAAACTGTTTAGCTTGATGATTTTTAGAATTTGGCCAAAGACGAGTACCAGCACCACCACATAAAATAACTGGTCTTATTTTCATTAAATCTCTGAGTAGTCTTTAACTTCCTTTTTCTTACCTGGATGAGTTGGGGCACCTAAGTATGCTGGTCCAACTGTTTGTGCATATTTCCACAAAGTACCTGATCCAAAGTCAGATTTTTTAGCTTTCCATTTTCTTCTTCTTGATGCTAATTCCTTTTTAGAAAGTCTTACATTGATAGTTCCTTTTTTGGCATCAATATCAATGATATCTCCGTTCTTTAATAGTCCTATAGGACCCCCTAGAGCGGCCTCAGGGCCCACGTGACCAACACAAAAGCCTCTTGTAGCACCAGAGAACCTTCCATCAGTTATAAGGGCTACTTTCTCCCCTTTTCCCTGACCGTAAATTGCTCCAGTTGTAGATAACATTTCTCTCATACCTGGACCTCCAACTGGTCCTTCGTATCTAATAATAATTACATCACCATCATTATACTTTCTACTTTGCACAGCTTTCATAGCGCTTTCTTCATTATCAAAGCATCTTGCTTTTCCAGTAAATTGTAATTTTTTAAGTCCTGCAACTTTAACAATTGCTCCCTCTGGAGCTAAGTTACCTTTCAACCCAACAACACCACCTGTTGGAGATAATGGATCTTTATAAGATCTCATCACTTTTTGTTTAGGATTAAATTTAATATTTTTTAAATTTTCTTTCATAGTTTTACCTGTAACCGTCATACAGTCTCCATGAATATATCCACCTTCGTATAAAGTTTTTAATAACATTGGTACACCACCAGCTAACCACATATCCTTTGCAACATATTTTCCACCTGGTTTTAAATCAGCAAGATAAGGTGTTCTCTTAAATATTTTAGCAACATCCATTAAATCAAATTTAATTCCTGCTTCATTAGCAATAGCTGGTAAATGAAGACCCGCATTAGTTGATCCACCTGTTGCAGCAACAATTGTTGCAGCATTTTCTAAAGCTTTTCTTGTAACAATATCTCTTGGTTTAATTTTTTTCTGTAAAAGGTTCATTACCATTTTGCCACTTTCTTTTGCATACTTATCTCTTTCTTCATAAGGAGCAGGAGTTCCTGCTGAATAAGGTAATGCTAAACCAATTGCTTCTGATACACATGCCATTGTATTTGCAGTAAATTGACCACCACAAGCACCTGCACTTGGACACGCAACTAATTCTAATTTTCTAAGCTCAGCTGCAGACATTTGACCTGACGAATGTTTTCCAACAGCTTCAAATACATCTACAACAGTTACATCTTTTCCTTTGTAAGTACCTGGAAGAATAGATCCACCATAAATAAATACACTTGGCACATTAAGTCTAACCATTGACATCATTAAACCTGGTAAAGATTTATCACATCCTGCAATACCTACTAAAGCATCGTAACAATGTCCTCTAACAGTCAGTTCTGCAGAGTCTGCGATAACTTCTCTTGAAATTAATGAAGATTTCATTCCTTCATGACCCATTGCAATTCCATCAGTAACAGTAATTGTACAAAATTCTCTTGGTGTTCCACCGTTTGCTCTGACACCTTTTTTAACAGATTGTGCTTGTCTCATTAAAGCAATGTTACAAGGCGCTGCTTCATTCCAAGTTGAAACTACTCCAACAAAGGGCTTTGCTACATCTTTTTCAGTTTCACCCATTGCATAGTAAAAAGATCTATGTGGTGCTCTATCTGGTCCTAATGATGTATGTCTACTTGGAAGTTTCTTTTTATTAAATTTTGCCATTATATACCCTTTATTGTTACTGATATTTTTTCAATATCATTCTTTAAATTATTATAATTAGTTTTTTCTTGTTCAACAATCTCTTTTGGAGCACGGCCTACAAAACTTTTATTCTCTAATCTTTGAGATATTTTATTCATTTCTTGTTCTAATCTACTTTGTTTATTTGTTAAGTTTTCTTTGATTAATTTTAAATCTACATCTTTATCAAAATAAATTTTGAATAAGTCACCTGAAACAACCATTGTAGCGGCAGGTTTTTCTAAATCATCATCAAGTATGCTGTTTATTCTTCCAAGTTTTTTTAAAATTACTTCGTTCTTATTAATAAATTCTTTTTGATTGTCATTAATACCTTTAACTGAAACATCAATAAATGATCCTGGGCTAACATTTAGCTCATTTTTAAAAGATCTAAGCTCTGAAATTATATTGATGATATTTTCTACCTGCTCAGTGCTATTATCTTTATTAACTTCTCCTGTTACCCAATTTTTATGCATCAAATAATCACTACCATCCTTATCAAATTGGTCTTTGAGCCATATTTCCTCTGTTACAAACGGAATAAATGGATGAAGTAAGATTAATATTTGTTTAAATACATAAGATGACACTTTTTTAACCTCAGCTTTTGCATCATTATCATCTGAAAAAAGAATAGTTTTAGATAACTCTAGATACCAATCACAATATGAGTGCCAAGCAAATTGGTATGCATTTTTTGCAGCTTCATCAAATCTATAATCTTCAAGATTTTTTTGAATTTTATTTTTTGCTTCTATTAACTCTGAATATATCCACTTATTAATATTTATGTTTAAATTAGGTAGATCATCAATATCTTCAAAATCACATTCATTTGTTATTAAAAAGTTATTGGCATTCCACAATTTATTTAAAAAATTTCTATAGCCTTTAACTCTATCTTCCGATAATTTTACATCGGTCCCTGGTGAAGCCATTGAAAGTAAAGTAAATCTCAATGCATCAGCGCTATATTTTTCTATTAAATCTAAAGGATCAATTACGTTTCCTTTTGATTTAGACATTTTTTGTCCTTTTTCATCTCTTACAAGTGCGTGAACATATATGTCTTTAAACGGCTCTTTATCTAAAAATTCTGTTCCAAACATAATCATTCTAGCAACCCAGAAAAAGATAATATCGAAACCAGTTACCAATACTGAAGTTGGATAAAATTTCTTTAAATAATCATCATCTTCTGGCCACCCTAAAGTAGCAAAAGGCCATAAACCAGATGAAAACCAAGTATCCAAAACATCAGGATCTCTATTTAGTTCTACTTCTTTTTTGTAAAATTCTTTTGCTTGTGATTTTGCTTCTTCTTCATTTATAGCAACAAAAATTTTATTATCTGGCCCGTACCATGCAGGTATTTGATGTCCCCACCACAACTGCCTTGAAATACACCAAGGTTCAATATTGTTCATCCATTGAAAATATGTCTTTGACCAATTTTCAGGAAAGAAATTTGTTTTTTTTGAATTAACAACTTCTTTAGCTTTGACAGATAATTTACCAGCATCAGCAAACCATTGCTCTGTAAGAAAAGGTTCAATTATAGAATTAGATCTATCTCCATATGGAACTTTATTTTTTATATTTTCTTCTTTAACAAAAAATTCTTTTTCTTTAAGTTCTTTTAAAATTCTTTTTCTAGCTTCAAATCTATCAAGACCTTTATAGTGTTCAGGTGCGTTTTCATTTATCTTACCTTCTTCAGTAAAAATATTTATTATTTCTAGATTGTTTCTTTGACCTACATCATAATCATTGAAGTCATGTGCAGGAGTTATTTTCAATGCTCCTGTGCCCTGTTCAGGATCAGCATAATCGTCTTCTATAATTTTTATTTTTCTACCAACAATTGGAATGGTTACTGTTTTTCCAACAAATGATTTAAACCTCTGATCTTTTGGATTAACAGCTATAGCAGTATCACCCAACATTGTTTCAGGTCTTGTAGTTGCTATAGTTATAAATTCACTGGTTCCATCTATAGGATATTTAATGTAGTAAATTTTTGAATTTACCTCTCTTTGATCTACTTCTAAATCTGAAATAGCTGTCTTAAGAACAGTATCCCAGTTTACTAATTTCTTATCTTTGTAAATTAAACCTTTATTGTAAAGTTCTACAAAAACTTTGATAACTGATTTGGATAAGTTTTCATCCATTGTGAAAGCATTTCTTGACCAATCACAAGAACAGCCAAGCTTTTTTAATTGGTTAATTATTATGTCACCGTATTGCTCTTTCCACTCCCAAACTTTTTCAATAAATTTATCTCTACCAATCTCATTCTTATCTATCTTTTCAGACGTGAGCTTTTTTTCAACTAAAGCTTGCGTTGCAATACCAGCGTGGTCAGTTCCTGGTTGCCATAAAGTTTCGTAATTATTCATCCGGTGGTAACGCACTAATAAATCTTGAATAGAATTATTTAGAGCATGTCCCATATGAAGACTTCCAGTTACATTTGGTGGAGGAATTACTATTGAAAATTTTTTAGAATTTTCTTTTGGTTTAAATAATTCGTTTTTTTCCCAATATGAATAAATCTTATTTTCAACTTCAGAATGGATATATTTATCGTTACTCATTGATTTTAAAGTTTATAATTTAATAATCTTATTTAACAATAATCAATTTGGATCGTTATTTAATAGACTAATATAAAAAATTTAATATAAAAAGGCCTGAAGCTATTCGTCTAAAACAAGAAGGCAACGTGGCGGAATGGTTACGCAGAGGATTGCAAATCCTTGTATCCCGGTTCGATTCCGGGCGTTGCCTCCAAAAAAAATCTTGTTTTAGTTTTAAAAAAAAGTAAGTTGTGATTTTTACATTCCTCGGTAGCTCAGTTGGTAGAGCAGTTGACTGTTAATCAATTGGTCGCAGGTTCGAGTCCTGCCCGAGGAGCCAAAAAAAATTAATCTTAAATATTTAAGAATAAACAATTAACCAAGGGGGTCCCATTTTGGTTATGATTAAACTGCTTTAGAAATGTTAGATCCTGAAATTTGTAGTGTTTTGTTAAATTTTAATTTTTGATCAGCATTAAGTTCTGAATAAACTTTCGCTAAAAAATTATAATTAACATTCATATGTCCTTCTTGCGATTTTTCTAAGTTAACTAAATATTCTGAAAAATCTTCGAAAAAATAATTTATTGGTACTTTTAAATAATTTGAAAGTTGAAGTAATCTAATTGAGCTTACTCCGTTAGTGCCTTTTTCGTATTTTTGAATTTGTTGAAATGTAACATTAATAGCTTTTGCTACTTTAGTTTGGGTTAAACCTAAAGCCAATCTTCTTAACTTAAGTTTGTTCCCTAAGTGTTTGTTGAAATTATCTTCCATTAAGACCCCTCTTAATTAAATTTTAAAAACCTATTGAACAAATTTATTTCAACTACTGCAATAGAAAAATTTGTTTATTTTAATAAAAAAACCTAAAAACTAAAAACCTGTCAAGCAATTGTTAAGGTTAGAATGTATATAAATTTTACAAGATTTGGCTTAAGAAAAGCTTAGTACGATCACTCTTTGGATTAGCAAAAAACTCTTTTGTGTCCGCTTTTTCTACTATCATACCTTCATCCATAAAGATCATTTTATCGGCAACTTCTTTAGCAAAGCCCATCTCATGTGTAACAACGATCATCGTCATACCTTGGTTAGCTAAATCAACCATTACATCAAGAACTTCCTTAATCATTTCAGGGTCAAGGGCTGATGTTGGTTCATCAAACAACATAATCTTTGGTTCCATACATAAAGCTCTCGCAATTGCGACCCGTTGTTGCTGACCACCAGATAATTGACCTGGAAATTTCTGAGCTTGGTCAAGAATTTGAACTCTTTCTAAATGCTTTAGTGCTAATTCTTCAGCTTCTTTTTTAGGCATTTTCTTCACCCAAATAGGAGCAAGTGTACAGTTATCAACAATTGATAAATGTGGAAATAGATTAAATTGTTGGAACACCATTCCAACTTCAGCTCTAATTTGTTCAATATTTTTTGTATCTTCTGTTAGAGTATTACCATCAACAATAATATCTCCTTGTTGATGTTCTTCTAATCTGTTTATGCATCTAATTAATGTGGATTTACCAGATCCAGACGGTCCGCAAACTACAATTTTTTCTTTTGGTTTAACTTCTAAATTTATGTCTTTTAATACTTGAAAATCTCCAAACCATTTATTTACATTTTTAATTTGAATAATACTATCAGACATAATTATCGCTCTGTTTTATATTTTTGTTCTAAATTATAGCTATACTTACTCATTGCATAACAAATAATCCAGAAAATTATTGCAGCAAATACATAGCCTTCCATTGCAAATCCTAACCATTCTGGATTGGTTTTTGCTAAATTTAACATTCCAACAATCTCTAATAAACCAACTACAAATATCAAAGGTGTATCTTTAACTAACGCTAAGAAAGTATTAGCAATACCAGGAATTACTAATTTAAGTGCTTGAGGTAAAATTACAAATATATGCATCTTCCAATACCCCATACCCAATGATTTAGCAGCTTCGTATTGGCCTCTTGGTAAAGCTTGTAAACCTCCTCTTATTACTTCTGCAACATATGCAGCTTCAAATAATGAAATTGCAATAATTGCTCTAACTAATTTATCTATAAAAAAATCTTCGGGTAAAAACATTGGAAACATTACAGCTGACATAAATAAGACTGTAATTAATGGTACCCCTCTCCAGAACTCAATAAATCCTACAGATATATATCTAATCAAAGGTAAATCAGATCTTCTTCCTAAAGCAAAAGCCATCCCTATAGGAAAACAGAATATTAAACAGAAGAACGAGATTATAAATGTTAAAGATAATCCACCCCACGCTCCCGTTTCTACCCAATTTAAACCATCAAGTTTACCAAGCTCTATTAATTCCTCATAAAAAACAAAGTATTTAAGAACTATATAAATGGTTAATGGAACAATTAAAAAATAGTAAAACTTAAATCTACTTGGAATAAAAAATCCAAGAATGATTGAAATAACTGCAGCGATTATACCATAAGAGAAATCAAAAAATACCGGACCGCCTGATATAAAAAAGAAAATAAATAAGAAAGCAATAAAAGGATAAATAACTACATAGTATAAAGTTAAATACTTCTTAAATTTCTCTGTCGCAAAATATCCAACTGATCCAAGTAAAGCCAAAGAAATAAAAGATAAATTTATTCTCCATTGTTCAGCATTTGGATACATTCCATACATAAATCTATTAAACCAAACTTTAATATATGTCCAACATGCACCAGTTCCAGAACAAACATCCTTGCTATCTCCTGCAAAGCTAGCATCAACAAAAAACCAACTTAGAATTGGTGGTGTTGCTTTAATTATGACAAAAATAATCAATAATGAAAGAACAGCATTAAAACTATTGGTATTAATATTTTTGTTTAGACTGTCTAAAAATTTATATCCACTATGTTCAATTCTAATAAAGTGAAGACCTATAAATCCAATCACTAAAGGTACAACAAAACTTAACAAAGTTGGTAGGAAACCTGTGATGTTAACATTAAAAAATGAATTCAAAAATACATCTAAAACACTAATAAAAAATAACAAAGAACCTAAATACAAAAATGTATTCAAATTTTCTTTATCAGGTCTTAAAAAATTAATTTTTGACATTTATTTTTCCTTAATAGCAATTTTTTTATTATACCAATTCATTAATATAGAAATTGATATACTCAAACTTAAGTAAGTAAGCATAGTAATAGAAACAATCTCAATAGCTTTTCCTGTTTGTATTAATGCAGTACCTGCAAATACTAAAACTAAATCTGGATAAGCAATAGCTGCTGCTAATGATGAATTTTTTGTTAAGTTCAAATATTGGTTAGTAGTTGGCGGGATAATAATTCTTAGAGCTTGAGGCATAACCACTAATTTTAAAACTTGATTTGGATTTAAACCGATAGATGCAGCGGCCTCTTTTTGTCCTTTTCCAACACCTTGAATTCCAGCTCTTACACACTCAGCAATAAAAGTTGCTGTATATAATGCTAAAGATAAAGTTAATGCAATTAATTCTGGAGGCAAACTTACACCACCTTCATAAATGAATGATGTAGTTGCAAGTTGTTTTAATTTTGGAATTTCAAAAGATAAACTTACTCCACCTATAACAAAACTTAATAAAGGTAATATTAAAATTAATCCTAAAGATATCCATAAAACTGGTAACTGTTTACCTTGAGTTTCTTGAATTTTTCTTGCATGAATTCTAATAACTGCAATAGCAATTATTGCTGCTACTATTGAATAAAAGAAAACATTAAAGTTTTCCCAAACAAAAGCTGGAACATAGAGACCTTTAATAGTTAAAAAGAAAACACCAAACATTGCATCAGCATCTTGAGGCAAAGGCAAAGCTCTTAAAGCTGCAAAATACCAAAAAAATATCTGTAAAAGTAATGGAATATTTCTAAAAAATTCTACGTAGAAAGCTGCAAATTTATTAATAAGATAATTTGGTGAAAGTCTTGCAACACCTACTATTACCCCAAGTATTGTTGCAAATATAATTCCAATAATAGAGACTAAAATTGTATTTAATAATCCAACTAAATAAGCTCTGAAATAAGAATGAGATCCATCATATTCAATTAAAGAAAATTGGACATCAAATGAAGATTCTTGAGATAAAAAACCATATCCAAAATCAATACCTCTATTTTCCATATTGACTTGGGCGTTATAACTAAAGAAACCAAAAACTAGAACTACTGCTAAAACTGTAATTAATTGAGGAACTATTTTTTGTAATTTGAAGTTCATTTAAGAGCTTATAAAAAAAAGGGCTAGAAAAATCTAGCCCTTTTTAATTAGTTAAATATACAATTATCTTGCAGGTGGTACGTAAAGAATTCCACCTTTAGTCCATAATTCATTTGGACCTCTGTCTGGTAAAATTCCAGTGTCAGCTATATTTCTTTTGTAGCTTTCACCATAGTTACCAACTTGCTTGATAATTCTTAAGCTCCACTCATTGTCTAGACCAAAAGCAGCACCTAATTCACCTTCAGCACCAACTAATCTTTTAACAGCTGGATTGTCTGAAGATTTCATCATATCTGCATTAGCTGAAGTAATTCCATACTCCTCAGCTTCGATCATAGCATTTAAAGACCATCTAACGATATCTTCCCATACTGAGTCACCTTGTCTAACAACTGGTCCTAAAGGCTCTTTAGAAACAGTTTCAGGTAATACAATGTGATCATCTGGGTTAGTCATTTTAGTTCTTTGTGCAGCAAGACCAGATTTATCAGTAGTGTAAGTATCACATCTACCTGCATCATAAGCAGCTACGACTTCGTCAGCTTTTTCAAAAGCAACTGGCTCATAAGAAATTCCTTTAGAGTTAAAGAAGTCTCTCATGTTTAACTCAGTTGTTGTACCAATGTTTGTACAAGCTGAGATACCATTTTTGAATTGGCTTGTTGAAGTAATACCAGAACTTTTTCTAACCATGAAACCTTGACCATCGTAGAAGTTTACTCCAACGAAAGTTAGTCCAATATCAGCATCTCTAGAAAGAGTCCAAGTTGTGTTTCTTGATAAGATATCAATCTCACCAGAAGTTAAAGCTGTAAATCTTTCTTTAGCACTTAATGGTGTAAACTTAACTTTGTTTGCATCACCTAGTACTGCAGCAGCTACTGCTCTACATACATCAACGTCGATACCAGTCCAATTTCCTGCTGCATCAGCATTAGAAAATCCTGGAAGACCTTGAGATACTCCACATCTTACAAAACCCTTCTTTTGAGTGTTTTTAAGTGTTTTAGATTTTTTAGCAGCCATAGTTTCTGTTGTAAAAGTAAACAACACTGCAACCATTGCTACTAAAGAAGTTAATTGTTTTAAGTATTTAAACATTATTCTTCCTTTTAGTTATTATTATTTGTTAACAAATAATTCAAAACTTAGTTTTGAATTCGCAGGATTAAAACATTTTAGAAAAACTACTTCAAGAGAAAATTATGGTCAAAAGACCAAGAAATGGCGCGCCCTGAAGGATTCGAACCTACGACCCTCGGTTTAGAAAACCGATGCTCTATCCAGCTGAGCTAAGGGCGCAATATTTGAAATACATATATATTACAAATTTAATATTTAAACAGAAATTTTTTAGCTATCAATAATAAAGATAACAATTCAATTCTTCCAATAATCATAAAGAAAATAAGAAAAAATTTAGTAATAAAATGTAAATTTTGAAAATCAAAATCACCCATTCCATAGGCTGAAGAATTAACAGTATTCATTAATGTTAATACGGCCAGTTTAAATGAATATTCAAAATTGATTTCACTCAAAGATAAAAAAATGGTTAATGAAAAAAGTGAGATTATAAAAATAACAATTGTAAGAAAATATTTATTTATATCTTGAGTTGCAAAGTTAATTTTAGAAAATACTAGCTTATTCATAAATACATTTTTTGGTCTGCTAAATGAAAGTATTTGATTTAAAGAATATTTTGTTAAAGAGTAAATTTTTAAAAATCGTAATCCTGAACTTGTAGAAATAAATGAACCTCCAATTATAACCAAAAGTAAATACAAAAATTGAAGATTAGTTTGTTCAACATTCAATGAAATTCCTATATTTGAAATACTACTTACTAAAGATAAAAAACTATAAGAAAAAGTATTATCGTAACTAAAAAATATAAAAAATATCCCAATTGTTATTACAAAATATAAAAATAGATGAATATCCTCATGAAAAAAATTAATATTTTTTCTTAAAAAGATTAAATTGTATATAAAGAAAATACTGAAGAAAGAAACTAGCATTAATAATGAAAAAATTATTATCTGTGAATTTTGAGTTAGTATTGTTGAGAGATCATTTACTGGTAAAAAACCACCTGATGAAATAATAGTCATTGATAAATTTAATGAATTAAAAGATCTAATTCCAAATAAATTAAAAATTATAAAAATAGATAATGTTAAGCTTGAATATAAAATAAATATTTTAATTGTTTGTTTTAAAATTTCGGCTGTATTAAATGATAAAAAATTTGTAAGAGATTTTTTTAAGTTTTCATCATAAATATCAATTAAAAAAATTATAGAAAATAAAAAATACAATCCACCTATCCATTGAATAGATGATCTCCATATTATTAAACCTTGATCAATATGCTTTATATTTTCAAATATTGTAAAACCAGTTGATGTAAAGCCAGACACTGCTTCAAATAAAGCGTTTAAAAAGGTTAAATTATAAATACTAAAATAAAATGGAATTGATAATACTATTGGCATAATAAAATATCCCAAAAGTACTGTTAATATTTTTTCAAATATTGTGGGTTTTTTTTCTGAGGTGTCTATTTTATAGAACAAAAAACTAATTAAACCAGAGATTACTAAACTAAAGTAATATGTATTTAAGTTTAAGTATAAATTGAAATAATAAGAGTAAATAATATTTAAAAATGAAAAAACTGAAATCAATAGAAAGAAAAAACTTAAATATTTTACCCGAAGTATTGGCATTTAATTAAATTGAGCTAATTCTAAAAATATTTTCAACAACTGAGATTGAGTCTTTTTTAGCTAAAAAAACTACTTTATCTTCTTTTTGAAATACGAAGTCAGATCTAGGTATAATTACTTTATTGTCTCTAAGTACGGCACCTATTCGAATTTCATCTGGAAGATTTGAATTTTTTAATTCTTTATTAATTAATTCAGATGTCTCTATTATCTCTGCTTCTATCACCTCATATTCACCATTCATAATTGTATAAGCTGTTTCAATTGTTCCTTTGTGTATATGCTTTAAAATACTAGAAACAGTATTCATTCTAGGATCAATCAAATCGTCAATTTTGAGTGAGTTCTGTAATAATGAATAATTTGGCTTATTAATTAATGCCATTGTTCTCTTGTCATCAATTTCTTTTTCATCTTTTGCAAATTTTTCAACTAGTACACTTACCATTAAGTTATCCTCATCATCATTTGTAAGAGCCAGAACAGTCTCTGCTTCTTCTAAGTTTGCTTCAGCTAAAACTTCCTCATCTAACGCATCTCCATTAATAACTATTGTATTGTTTAGCTCACTTGCAAGAAATTCAGCCCTATCTTTATTTTTTTCAATAATTTTTACTCTTGCAGCATCTAAATTTTCTTCAATATTTTTGGCTAAATTAAAACCAATATTACCTCCACCAACTATAAGAATTTTTTTAGAAACTTTTTCGTTATGTCCAAATGCTTCCAGTGTTTCTGACATTTGAGTTGAATTTATAATTACATAAATTTTATCATTGGCTATTATTTCATCGGTTTTTTTTGGAATAAAAAACTTATCCTCTCTTATCACACCTATTACATTTGCTTTGAGATTAGGGTATTTTTTTGTAAGATCACTTAATTTAATATTGATCAAATTACAATTTTCATTAATTAATATTTCTAATAACCTGATTTTATTGTCTGCAAAAGGAACACTATCTAAAGCTCCAGGAGCTTCGAGTTTTCTTTGGATTGATTTTGCAATTTCAATTTCTGGTGAAATAATAACATCTATAGGTAAGTTTTCTTTGTTATAAACAGTTGTAAACTTGGGATTTAAATAATCCTGAGATCTAATTCTGGCAATCTTTTTTGGTATTTTAAAAATAGAAAATGCAATTTGACATATAACCATGTTGATTTCATCATTTCGAGTTACTGCAATAATCATATCGGCCTCTTGTGCGTTGGCCTTTTCAAGAATTGACGGATAACTTCCTTTTCCAACTATAGCTTTAACATCAAGTGCATCATCAATTTTCTGAATATCTTCGCTAGATGGATCTATTACAGTAATAGAATGACCTTGATCACTAAGCTGTTTAGCAATAGTAAAACCTACTCTACCTGCACCACAAATGATTATGTTCATTTAATTAAATTCTTTAATTCCTAGGCCTTTTAACTTTCGGTGTAAGGCACTTCTTTCCATTCCAACAAAATTAGCTGTTTTTGAAATATTTCCATTAAATTTTTTCAATTGAATAGTTAAATACTCCTTTTCAAATTTTTCTCTAGCCTCTTTTAATGGCACAGATAGGCTGTTTTCAGCCAATTGTTCTTTGAAATTAATATTTTTTAAGGACTCTTTTATTATATTTGAAATTTTTTCCTTTGTATCAGGCTGTAAAATCGCAATTCTTTCTATCAGATTTCTTAATTCTCTAACATTACCGTGCCAATCATGATTTAGGATATAAGTATCGTCTTCATCTATTTCTAATTCATTAATATTGTAGTTTTCAGATATTTTTTTTGAAAAATATTTAATCAAAAGTGGAATATCTGAAATACGTTGACTCAATGGTTCAACATTTATTTCAAAAACATTAAGTCTATGAAATAAATCTTCTCTAAAATTTCCTATTTCAATTTCTTTCTTCAAATCCTTACTTGACGAGCATATTAATCTAACATTTACACTTACGTCATTTGAACCATTAACTCTCTTAAATTTTTGATCAGTTAAAACTCTTAAAATTTTTGATTGTATATCTAAAGGTATTTCAGAAACTTGATCTATTAATAAGGTTCCTTTGTTAGCTTTTTCTAAAGCTCCATAAGATATAGAGCCATTGTCCTTTTCTTCTCCGAACAATTCAAGTTCATATTTGTTTGAGTCTAATAAAGCTCCATTCAAAACTACAAAGGGATTTTTATTTCTTTTTGATAATTTATGAATTTTTCTTGCAATTAATTCTTTTCCAGATCCTGAAGGACCATTAATAAATACTCTACTTTCTGTAATAGAAATTTTTTTAATTTGATCATTTATATTTAGAATATTTTTGCTATTTCCAATTAATTCATATGATGAAAATAATTTTGTTTCATATTCTTTATTTTGTTTTTTAAGGTTGTAGTTCTCAACTGCTCTTCTAACAAAATTGAGCAATCTCTCTTGATCAAAAGGTTTTTCGATAAATTCAAAGGCTCCTTCGTGAAGAGATTTTACAGCCATTTCTATATTTGCATGTCCTGATATTATTATAACGGGTACATCTTTATCTTTTGATTTAATATGTGATAACAATTCTATACCATCATTATCACCCTTATCTAATTTAACATCAAGAATTGCAACATCTGGAAGTTTTTTATCTATTTCAGATAATGCTTGATTATAATTAGCGGCAAGTCTTGTTTTGTAACCAGCATCCAAAATTAACTCATTAATGATATTCCTTATATCAGCGTTATCATCTACAATTAAAATTTCAGAACTCATTCTATTTAATAAAATCTATTTTAATTTTTGCACCTTCGTCTAAAGGTATAAATTCAATTTTTCCATTATGGTCATTTATAATTTTACTCACTATTGAAAGACCAAGTCCAGTTCCATTTTTTTTAGTAGTAAAGTATGGATTTAAAATATCTTTAATATTTGCTGCAAATATTCCAAAACCGATACCATTATCAATTAAATTAATTGTTATATGGTTATTTTCTTCATTAACTTCAATCGTAATTATTTTCTCTAAATTACTATCATTTTCTGCTCTTTGTTGGATACTTTCGATAGAATTTTTAATTAAATTAAAGAAAACTCTTGCAAGTTGTTCTTTGTCACTATTTAAAAAAACTTCTTTTGAATTGGTGTTAAGAGAAATATTAATCGAATTATCTAACTCATTTAATAATTTGATATTTTCTTCAATAATTTGAATTAAATTATTTTCTTTTAAAATTGGTTTTGGCATACGAGCAAAATCAGAAAACTCATTAACTAAATTTCCTATTTGTTTAATTTGATTATTTATAATCTTAAGGTTTTCGTTAAAATTTTTTTTATCGTCTTCATTGACTTGATTAGAATATTTTGATTTCATTCTATCTATTGTTAACTGAATTGGAGTTAATGGGTTCTTAATTTCGTGGGCTAATTTTCTTGCTAAGTTACTCCATGCTTCATGTCTTTCATTAATAATTAATTTGTCTTGTTGATTTCTAAGTCTATCGATCATTAAGTTAAAATTTTTGTTTAATATTTCTAAATCTTTGTCAGTTTTTACTTCTGGAACTTTTGTATCAAATTTTCCATCTCCAATTGATACAGAAGCATTTATTAAATTATTAATAGATCGAAAAAATCTAGAAGAAAATCGTATAGCTATTGATATAGATACAAACAGCAATACACTTACAACAATAACATAAATAATTGCAAAAGAAATTTTAATGCCTGTACTCTTTTCTTCAACAGTATAATAGAAATTAATAGCTTCTTGTGACTCGTTTAAGTATCTTGAAATATCTTTATCAAGATATTTTACAACGTACAAAAATCTATTATCAAAATTTTGTAATCTCATTATTGCAGCTGACATATTTTCAGGAGCATTAATTATTTTTAATGGCCTATCATCATCAAGCACTAATGCTAATGCTCTATCAACAGGTGGTATATATGGCTGATTGTCTTGAAGAGAAGTGAACAATAATTTTTTATCAATGTCTATTATATGTATTTCATCAACACCTCTGATTAATTTCTGTGTATCTAAGAATCTTTTGTATTCATTAGGATTATCATTTAGAAAATTTTTACTTTTATTAGTATCAAAAGCAATTAGTACAATATCTGATTGGATTTTATTTCTAATTTCCTCTACGTAATTTTGAGCTAACTCGTAAGAATTATTAACTACAGTAGTAACTTTCTTGTCAAAATATTTTTCCAAAGCAAAAGAAAATAAAAATAACGAAAAAATAGAAATTAAAACCGAAGGTATTAAAGTGAAGAGAGCAAAAACAGTAATATATTTTTTGTTAGATTTTAAACCATCTTTATCTACATCTGTTCTTATTGCCCTTCTAATTTCAAAAAAAATAAAAACAAAAAGAGCGGCTAGTAAAAAAATATTTAGTATCAGTAAATATTGTAAATTTTTGTCTGTTAATTGAATAAAACCTTTATCAATAAAAGTTAAAAACGTTAAAAAACCTATCGATAATGTGATAATAAATAATATTATCAAATAAATATTTTTTTTAATAAAATCTGACATTTAGGTATAAAATTTCTATAAATATGAGTAACTATTTTATAATACTTGCTTCAGGACAAAGCAAAAGATTTAATTCAAAAAAACCAAAACAATACAATATTTATGAGGGTAAACCTTTATTCAAACACTCTCTTGATAAGGCTATAAAGTCAAAACTTTTCAAAAAAATAATAATTGTAGTTAACAAAAAAAAAGAAATTAAAGAAAAATTTCCAAAAAATGTTTCAATTATCATTGGTGGGAAAGAAAGATCTGATTCATCGTTGATTGCTTTAAAATTTATCAAGAAATACAAACCTACCAATGTACTAATCCATGATGCAGCAAGACCTAACTTCACAATAAATTTATTAAAAAGATTAATTAATTCACTAAAAAAAAATAAAGCAGTAGTACCTGCAATCAAATCTAAAGACTCAATCAAGTATAAAATTAAAAATCAAATATTCAATTTAAGTAGAGATAATTCATTTCTAACACAAACTCCTCAAGCTTTTAAATTTCAAGATTTGTATAATTTGTCAATTAAACAAAAAAAAATGATTACAGATGAAGCAACATTATTTATTGAAAAAAACCTAAGTGTAAAATTTATTCATGGAGAAAATTTAAACACTAAAATTACTTTCAAAGAAGATATTAGGGAAAAATTAACCTACTTCGGTATTGGATTTGATATCCATAAATTAATCATAGGTAAAAAACTTTACTTAGGGGGTATTAAAATACCTTATCACTCAGGATTAAAAGGACACTCTGATGGTGATGTAATTATTCATTCGATAATTGACTCATTGTTAGGAGCTATGAGAAAAAGGGATATTGGAACTTTTTTTCCAGATAACAGTAATAAGTTTAAAAATATTAGATCTCCAAAAATGCTAAAACCAATAATAAAATTATTGAATTCAAATAATTACCATATAAATAATTTAGATATTAATTTGATATGTGAAAAACCAAAAATATCAAAATACAGAGATAAAATAATTAATTCTCTTTCAAATCTGTTAGATTTAAATAAAGATTTAATTAATTTAAAAGGTAAAACTACGGAAAAACTTGGATTAATAGGAAAAGAAAAAGCAATTGCCTGTGAAGTAATTTGCTCGATATCAAAATGAAAAAAATTAATGTTTTAATTTCAACTTTCTTTGGATACGGCTACTTAACAATAATGCCTGGCACTGTTACATCGTTTGTAACAACAGTCTTTATTTATATTGCCTATGAAATTCTTGATTATACAAGTTTAAAATTCTCAATTGTTTTTTTTATTATTTTGTTTTTTTACTCTTTTTATGCAGTCAAAGACACTGAGAGTGAATTTGAAAATAAAGATCCTAGACAAATTGTAATTGATGAAGTTTTGGGTCAATCTATGCCCTTGATACTTTTACTATATTTAAATCAAACCAATCAAATCAATATTGCTATTGAATTTTATTATATTATTTCTTTATTATCATTTAGATTTTTTGATATTTTAAAGCCATTTCCGGTAAGCTATTTCGATAAAAATCATAAAAATTATTTTGGTATAATTATGGATGATATAATGGCTGGTCTATACTCAATGGTT
Source organism: Candidatus Pelagibacter sp. HIMB1493 (assembly GCF_052047995.1). Classification (NCBI taxonomy): domain Bacteria; kingdom Pseudomonadati; phylum Pseudomonadota; class Alphaproteobacteria; order Candidatus Pelagibacterales; family Candidatus Pelagibacteraceae; genus Candidatus Pelagibacter; species Candidatus Pelagibacter sp. HIMB1493. Next base: position 529,052 of record NZ_JBNAIP010000001.1, read on the forward strand.
GTAGTCTATATAGTTAGTTTCATATTTTAATGAATTTAAAAAAACTACATAAAAAATTGATAGATAAGAAATTAACAATTTCTGTAGCTGAATCTTGTACAGGGGGTTTGTTGGCTAGCAATCTTACTAAACTAGCAAATTCATCCAGATACTTTCAAATGGGTTTAATTACTTACTCTAATGATGCAAAAATCAAAATCTTAAAAGTAAATAGTAATATCATTAAAGAATATGGTGCTGTAAGCAAAGAATGCTGTGAAGCAATGGTAAAAAATTTATCGAAAATTTCGAAGAGCAAAATCAATGTATCAATTACAGGTATAGCTGGGCCAGGAGGAGGATCAAAATTAAAACCAGTTGGTCTTGTCTATATTGGTATAAAAACAGGAAAATATTTATTAATTTTAGAAAATAAATTTAAATCTAGGAATAGATTAAGTATTCAAAAAAATGCAGTAAGAGAAGTATTAAATAAAATTACAAAAATTATTTCTTAAAGATTTTCAGCTCTTTTTTGAAAAGCATCAGCTATTTTGTTTAAACCAAATTGAAATGATTTTTCCATTATTAAATTCAAAAACTTATTTTTAATTTCAAAATCAACATCAAATTGAACTTCAGTTAAATTATCTTTTTCTATAAATTTCCAATTATTTTCAAGATGTTTTAAGGGGCCATCAATATTGGTTACATGAATAGTGTCATTTTTTTTATCATATCTTACATCACTTTTATAAGTATCTATAAAGGGTCTTTTGCCAATGGTCAGATCAGCAATTATTTTTTTTACATTTCCCTCATCATTTGTTTCATAAACTTTTGAGTCTATACAAAATGGAATGAATTCAGGATACTTTTCAATATCTAAAACAAAATCAATTAATGTTTGTTTATCACGTGCTATGTGACGTGTAACTGATGCTTTAGGCATTAATTACTTTTTCTTCTATTTTGCTGTAACTTAGCAAAATCCTCATCAGCATGATAAGAAGATCTTGTTAAAGGTGATGAGGAAACTAATAAAAATCCCTTAGCTTTTGCTATAGTTCCTAAGTCATCAAATTCTTTTGGGGTATAATATCTATCTAATGGAAAATGTTTTGTTGATGGTTGCAAGTACTGGCCGATAGTTATAAAATCTACATCAGCTGCTCTCAAATCATCCATAACTTGCAATATTTCATCTCTTGTTTCTCCTAAACCAACCATAATTCCAGATTTAGTAAAAATATTTTTATCAATTTTCTTTGCATTTTTTAAAAGTTCTAAGGATGCAAAATATCTAGATCCTGGTCTTACTTTTAGATAAAGACTGGGTACAGTCTCAATATTATGATTAAAAACATCTGGTTTAGCTTCAATAACTTTTTTATAAGCATCCCCTTTTCTTAAAAAATCTGGTGTTAAAACTTCTATAGTTGTATTTGGATTTGATTTTCTTGTTTGATTAATCACATTATAAAAATGTTCAGAACCTCCGTCGTCTAAATCATCTCTGTCAACTGAAGTTATTACAACATGTTTTAAATTTAACTTTTTTACAGCTTCTGCAATTTTGACTGGCTCTAACAAATCTAAATTTCCAGGAACGCCAGTTTTAACATCACAGAAAGCACATGCTCTTGTACAAGTATCACCCATTATCATAAATGTTGCGTGTCTCTTACTCCAGCACTCAGTAATATTTGGACAGTTTGCTTCCTGACAAACAGTTACTAAATTATTGTTATTAACTATTGTTTTCGTTAAAAAAAATTCTTTGCTATTTGTAAGCTTTGATCTAATCCAATCTGGTTTTTTTTTTATTGGATTTATCGGCTTATTTTCTTTTTCAGGATGTCTACTTTTCATCTTTTTTAATTAAATAAATCGTTTCACCTTTTTTACCAAATAAAAATCTTTCTCTAATTAATATTTCCACATAATCTAAATCTAGATTTGTACTTAATAGAGAGTTTTTATGATCTATATCCTCTATTTTCTTAATTAATAATGTCTCTTCTTTTTTCAAGTCAGACAAAAGTTCTTTTTTTTCAAAATATGAAAAAAGCCCTCTTTCTCCAGAAACTAAATTAAATATAAAATAAAATATTAAAAAAATTGATGTTAATAAAAAATAATTTCTTTTTATTAATCTCAACATTAATTGATTTTATTCATTCTTGCCTTATTTCCAAGTTCTTCTTCAATACGAATTAATTGATTATATTTAGCAACTCTTTCTGAACGTGCTAAAGATCCTGTTTTAATTTGATTAGAATTTGTTCCAACTGCTAAATCAGCAATGAATGTGTCTTCACTATCTCCAGATCTATGAGAAATTATTGTTTTATAACCGATAGTTTGAGCAAATTTAATTACATCTAGAGTTTCAGAAACAGTACCTATCTGATTAAGTTTAATTAATATCGAATTAGATGAAATATTTAAAAATCCTTTTTTTAATCTTTCAAGATTTGTAACATAAAGATCATCTCCCACAATCTGAACGTTTTTTATAGAACGCATTAATTTATTCCAAGCTAACCAGTCATTTTCTGCAAAAGGATCTTCTATAGATTTAATTTTATATTTCTTAATAATTTTTTGGTATTCTTTTATTGATTTTTCAACAGAAACAAAATTTTTTGAATGGATTGAATATTTGTTTTTTTTTAATAGTTCATTTGCAGCTACATCCAAACAAATTGAAACATCTTTACCATTAACAAATCCAGATTTCTTAATTGCTGAGACAATCAAATCTAAAGCCTGGTTATTGCTACTAATCATTGGTGCAAAACCACCTTCATCACCCACTGAAGTAGAGTAACCTTTGTTTTTTATTAAATTACTTAGGTTTTTAATTACAACAAAACAAATCCTCATTGCTTCTGAGAAACTTTTTGCTCTATCTGGTCTTATCATAAATTCTTGAATTCTAAGACCATTATTGGCATGAGCTCCGCCATTAATAATATTCATTAATGGATAAGGTAATTGAAAATTATTTTTTAAAAAAAATGTTTTATACAAAGGAAGTTTTTTTACTTTTGCAGAAAGTTTTTTTACAGCCATTGATACTGCAAGCATAGCATTTGCACCTAAATTGGTTTTTTGTCTCGTGCCATCTAAATTAATTAATAAAGCATCAATTCTTTCTTGATTATGAACGATTTGACCTTTTAATTTTTTTGAAATTTTTGAATTTACTAATTCAACAGCTTTTAAAACACTTTTACCTAGATACTTCTTATTATTTTTATCTCGTTTTTCAAAAGCTTCATAAGTTCCAGTTGATGCACCTGATGGGCATATGGCAGAGGCACTTAAATTATTTGTATAAACTTCAGCTTCTACAGTTGGATTTCCTCGACTATCAAAAACTTGCCGTGCTTTTACTTTTATTATTTTACTCACTTAATAAGTTTGTCAATTTCAGTTAACTGTTTTAGTAAATTTTCTAGTTTATCTAGAGGAACCATATTAGGTCCATCAGATGGTGCATTATCAGGATCTTGATGAGTTTCTATAAATACACCAGCAACACCGACAGCAACAGCTGCTCTTGCAAGATACTCAACGAATTCTCTTTGACCGCCAGAAGACTCTCCTTGTCCTCCAGGTTGCTGAACTGAATGCGTTGCATCAAAAATAACTGGATAACCATTCTTAGCCATAATAGGTAAAGATCTCATGTCAGAAACCAAAGTGTTGTACCCAAAACTTGCACCTCTTTCAGTAACAAGAATATTTGAGTTTCCTGAATTTGATATTTTTTTTGTAACATTAACCATGTCCCAAGGAGCTAAAAATTGACCCTTTTTAACATTTATAATTTTATTTGTTTTTGCAGCAGCAATTAAAAGATCAGTTTGTCTGCAAAGAAAAGCTGGAATTTGTAAAACATCAACATGATTAGCAACTACTGAACATTGCTCTGAATTATGAACATCAGTTAAAATTGGAATATTTAATTCTTTTTTAATTTTATCAAACACAGGTAATGAAGCTTCCAAACCAGCACCTCTCTTACCTTTTAAACTTGTTCGGTTAGCTTTATCAAAAGAAGTTTTATAAATAAAACCTAAACCATATTTGGAAGTTATTTCTTTTATTTTTCCAGCCATGTCCATTGCATGCTGTTCTGTTTCAAGCTGACATGGACCAGCAATTATACAAATTTTTTTATCGTTTGAAATTTCTATATTTCCACAATTGACTGTAATACTACTCATTTATGATTTTTTGCTGCTTTGATAAATGAAGAGAATAAAGGATGAGGAGATAAAGGTCTAGATTTAAATTCAGGATGAAACTGAACTCCAATAAACCAAGGATGATTTTTAAGTTCAATTATCTCAGGAAGTTTATTATCTGGTGATAAACCAGAAAATATAAGTCCATTTTTCTCAAATTTTTCCTTAAATGAAATATCCACTTCATATCTATGTCTGTGTCTTTCTTTGATTAATCTTGATTTATAGATATCTCTAATTTTAGACTTATCTTTTAAAATTGCATGATAAGAACCAAGTCTCATTGTTCCGCCTAAATTTTTATCTGTACCTTTGACTTTTTTTCCACTTTTTTCCCACTCATTCATTAAACCAATTATATGAACACCACCTTTATCAAACTCAGAAGAAGTTGCTTTTTTAATTTTTAATTTATTTCTAGCAAATTCTATTATCGCCATTTGCATACCGTAACAAATACCTAGAAAGGGTATTTTATTAATTCTTGAATATTTAATTGCTTCGATTTTTCCCTCAGTTCCTCTTTTTCCAAACCCTCCTGGTATTAGAATACCTGAAACATTTTTAAGTTTGCTTTTAATTTCAGAAACTTTTAATTTTTCTGAATCAATTCTAACTAAATTTACCTTTAGGTTGTTTGTAATTCCTCCATGCGTTAAGGCTTCATCTAATGATTTATATGCATCTTTTAATTCTACATACTTACCTATTATCGCAATATTAACTTGTTTTTTTGTATTAAGTGTAATTTTGGTAATTTTCTTCCAAGGTTTTAAGTTATTTGATTTTTTAGATTTTATTTTAAAGTAATCTAAAACTTGAACATCTAACTTTTCTTTAGCAAAACTAATTGGTGCTTCATAAATTGTTTTTACATCAACCGTTTCAATTACATTTTTAATATCAACATTGCAAAATAGAGATATTTTTTTTCTATGCTCTAAAGGTATTGGTCTTTCTGATCTACAAATAATTATATCAGGTTGAATACCAATACTTCTCAATTCTTTTACGGAGTGTTGTGTTGGTTTAGTCTTTATTTCATCTGATGCTTTTAAATAAGGAACTAAAGTTAAATGAATAAATAAAGCATTTTTTTTTCCAATATCATTTGAAAATTGTCTTATAGCTTCGACAAATGGTAAACTTTCAATATCACCTACAATTCCACCTATTTCGCAAATTACAAAATCTTCTTTTGACGTATCGTATTTAATAAATTCTTTAATTCTATCGGTAATATGTGGAATTACTTGAACTGTCTTTCCAAGATATTCACCTTTTCGTTCTTTCCTCAGAACATCACTATAAATTTTTCCTGTAGTAATATTATCTGTTTTCTTTGCAGTAACTCCTGAAAATCTTTCATAGTGACCTAAATCTAAATCTGTTTCAGCACCATCATCTGTCACAAAAACCTCTCCATGCTGGAATGGACTCATTGTTCCAGGATCTACATTTAAGTAAGGATCTAATTTTCTCAGCCTAACTTTATAACCACGTGACTGTAATAGATAAGCTAATGATGCTGATGATAACCCTTTTCCAAGAGATGAAACCACGCCGCCAGTGACAAATATATATCGCGCCATGGAATTATCTTATAGCTAATAAAAAAAGAAATAGAAAGTATTAATTAATTATTTTCAGGAATTGATGGAGTATCTTCAGTTTTTTCTTCAACTGTGTCTAAAACTGATCCTGCAGGTGTTAATTCTGCTCTAGAAATTATTGTAAGCGCTAAGCTACAAATAATAAATAAAGTTGCAACTATTGCAGTTGCTTTAGTAATAAAACTACCAGCTGACCTCGATAGCATGAAATTTTCTTGTGAAACACCAATACCTAAAGCGCCACCCTCTGATTTTTGAAGTAGCACAAGCACAACTAAAATAAATGCAAGTATGATGTTAATTACAAGCAATAATGTTTCCATGGTGGACTAATTAATGGTTTTTTTAATTATATCAATAAATTTCTTTGGATTTTGTGATGCTCCACCTATTAAAAAACCATCTATGTCAGGAATTATTTTTAATTGATCAATATTTTTAATGTTAACAGAGCCTCCATACAAAACTTTTGGAGATTTTTTTCCAAATTTACTTTTTATAAATTTAATTGATTTAGACAATTCCTCGGAAGCAGGAATTAATCCAGTTCCAATTGACCATACTGGTTCGTATGCAATAATTATATCATTAATTTTTTTGATAGATTTTAATCCTTTCTTTAATTGACTATTCAAAACTTCATTAGTCTTTTTATCTCTTTTTTGTTTTAGAGTTTCACCAATACAAAAAATAATTTTTAAACCAGATTTAATTGAATTTTTTATTTTAAGATTAATTAGTTTGTCATTTTCTCCAGCCATTCGGTTTTCGGAATGACCCAAGATCACATATTTTGCTCCAACACTTTTAAGCATTCTTGAATTCACATAACCTGTAAAAGCTCCATAATCTAAACTTTGATGAGAATTTTGTGCACCTACTTCAATATTTGTTTTACTAAGTCTTTTTGAAATTGGACGTATTAGAGTATTTGGAGGACAATAAATTAGTTTGAACTTATTTTTTTTATGACTTTTTGAGAATTTAATAACTTTATCTAATGAATTTATAGTTTTTAAATCTCCAAACATTTTCCAATTAGCTATAAAATACATATATTTATTTGTCATAATTGACTTTTTAATCTATAGATTTGTTTTTTACAGATCAATAAATTTATAACGTTATGGTTGAAAAATTAAAAAATTTAGGTTGGAAACAATTTGGTGGATTAGTTCTAATAGTAATTATCATAATAGCTTTTGGCTTTGGTGGATTTGGTGGTGGCTTTAGCACTAACAATCAAAATAATATCGCGAAAATAAATAAAACTAACGTTACCACTCAAGATTTCATGGACTATGTTAATCAAAGTGGAATTTCACAAGAAGCAATAAGAAATAATTTAGACAACAACATTATAGAAGAATTACTATCAGGACTTATTTCAACAACTTTAATTGATCTAGAAATTGAAGATTTTAAACTTTCTATAAACGAAAAGACAATTTTAAAATATTTAAAAGACAATAAAAATTTTAAAGACGAGAATGGTGCTTTTGAAAGAATTAAATACGAAAAATTCTTACTTTCAAATAATATGTCTGCTCCTTTGTTTGAGTTGAAATTAAAAAATCAAGGTTTACAGAAACACTTATTTGATTTTATCGGTGCAGGCACTGTTACCCCTGAATTTCTAATAGAAAGTAAATTTCAAGAAAACAATAAATCATTATCTATTGAATACTTCGATATGGAAAATTTATATAAGATTAAAGATGATTATACATCAGATGAAATCAACACATTTATTGAGGAAAATAAAGATCAATTAAAAAGAGAATATATTGACTTCAAATATGTGGTTTTAAATCCAAAAAATTTAATTGGAATTGATGAATTTAATCAAGATTTTTTTAACGAAATTGATGCAATAGAAAATAAAATTTCTCAAAATGAAAGTTTTAGTTCGATAATCGAAAACATTAATGTGGATGTGAATAATATTAATCAATTTGCTCCAAATGAAAACACTAGTACGAACGAAAAGTTAATTTACTCTAAGAAATCAAGCAAATTAGATATATTTGAAAATGGCGATAATTATATTCTTTATAATATAGAGAATGAATATGATCGTTCACCAGATCTAAATGATGAGATGGTAAAAAGTGAAATTGTCGAGCTTATTTATCAAAAAGGTAAATTTGATTACAATAGAAAAATAATTGAAGAAATACAGAATGATGGATTTAATGAAAGTAAATTTATAGAGTTAAGTTTAGGTAAAATCCAAACTGGATCAATTAATTCAATTAGTGATGATGAGCTGTTTGAAGTAAATTCAATTAAAATGCTCTACTCATTACCTCAAAATTCTTTTGCTTTGGTAAACAATACTAATAATCAAATATTTTTAGTCAAAATAAAAGGTATAAATAAAAATACTATAAATAAACAAGGTGAGGTATATAAAGAATTTGTAAATTCACAAAATACAAACAACAGAAAAAGTATTTTACAATCTTACGATACTCTGTTGAATAATAAATATCAGGTTCAATTGAATCAAAAAACTATTGATAGAATTAAAAACTATTTCAAATGATAATTAATCGAAGCTTCAAAGATTTTAAGTTTCGACATAGAAGCAAAAAAAATCAGATTATATACACTTCTAAAAAAGTAAATTCTGATGATGAAGTAATAAATTTAATAGATAATTTTTTAGAGGAAAAAAATAGTTTTATATTTGAGTCTGTTGAAAAAGGAAAAATTAAAGGTAGATTCACAATTTTTGGTAAAAATCCTGATAAGATATGGGAGTTCAACAACCAAAAGTCATATTTAATCACTGAAAATAAAAAAATCATTCTTAAAGATAAACCAGAAGAGTTAATAGAAAAAATTATTGAAAATTTTAAATTTGATACACCTAAGAATTTACCTAAAATTTGTTCGCTAATTTCAGGTTATTTTTCATACGACTCTATTAGGTACATAGAAAAAATTCCTAACTCATGTAAAAATGATCTTAATTTACCTGATGTAAGATTGATGAGACCAAGAACCTTGGTTATTCATGATAATTTAAAAAAAGAAATATTTTATATAAGTAATGTTTTTAATGATGAAAAAATTAAAAATTATCAAAAAAAGTATGACTCTATAAAAACTGATCTATTTAAACTATTAATTCAATCATCAATCAAAAATATTGATACAAAAAAAATATTAAAAGAAAAAAAAATTAAAGTTAAATCAAACACATCTAAAAATAAATTTCTTACAATGGTTAATAAAGCTAAGAAATACATTAAACTTGGTGACATTTTTCAAGTTGTTTTAAGTCAAAGATTTGAAGCAAAATTAACAAAAAAACCTTTGGAAATTTATAAAAAACTTAGAGTAACTAACCCCTCTCCTTTTATGTTTTACTTCAACTTTAATGACTTCCAAATTATTGGGGCAAGTCCAGAAATTTTAGTAAGACTAAGAGATAATAAAATTACAGTTAGACCAATAGCAGGTACCAGACCAAGAGGAAAAAATAGAAAAGAAGATCTTTTTTATGAAAAAGACCTTCTTAAAGACAAAAAAGAACTTTCTGAACATTTAATGCTTTTGGATCTGGGAAGAAATGATGCTGGTAAAGTATCAAAAATAAATACTGTAAAGGTAACTGAGAGTTTCATAATTGAGAGGTACTCTCATGTAATGCATATAGTTTCCAATGTAGTTGGAGAGTATAATAAAAAGTTTTCAAAATTTAAATCACTGTTGGCAGGATTTCCTGCTGGTACTGTTTCTGGTGCTCCTAAGATAAGAGCAATGGAAATTATTGATGAATTAGAAACATCGAAAAGGAAAGTTTACGCTGGTGGAATTGGATACTTTTCTGCTAATGGTGAATTTGATACTTGTATTGCATTAAGAACAGCTGTAGCCAAAAATAAAAAATTCTATGTACAAGCTGGAGCAGGTATCGTGGCTGATAGTAAACCTACAAACGAATATGATGAAACAGTGAACAAGGCGAAAGCTTTGATAAATGCTTTAAGATAATGAAAATATTATTAATAGATAATTATGATAGTTTTACTTTTAATCTTTATCATTACATTTCTTCATTAAATGTAAAAGTTGATGTTATAAGAAATGATAAAATTAACTCTAAAGAAATATTAAGAAAAAAATATGATAAAATTGTTATTTCACCTGGACCTGGAAATCCAAATCAATCTGGAAATTGCATAAGCATTTTAAAATCATTACATAAAAAATTGCCCTTTTTAGGTGTTTGTCTTGGACATCAAATTATAGGTCAAGTTTTTGGATCTAAAATTATTCAAGCAAAAAAATTAATGCACGGAAAAATTAGCAAAATTAAATCAAAAAAAATTGGAATTTTAAAAAATCTACCCAGTACCTTTGAAGCTACAAGATATCATAGCTTAATTATTGATAAAAAAACCCTTTCGAAAGATTTAGAGATTACAGCTGAAACTGATGATGGGGTAATTATGGCTATCCAACATAAGCAATTTAATATTCATGGTGTACAATTCCATCCAGAAAGTATTAAAACTAAGATAGGAATAAAAATTTTAAAAAGTTTTATAAATTATTAATTTTATGGAAAAAATTTTAGAAAAACTAAAAAATAAAGATAATTTAACCTTTGAAGAAAGTAAGTCAGCATTTGAAATTTTAATGAGTGGTAAAGCTGATGAGGATCAAATCTATAATTTTTTAACACTTCTGTCTGAAAAAGGAGAAGTAGCAGATGAAATTGCTGGAGGTGTTTATGTGCTTAGAGAAAAATCAAAAAGAGTAAAAGTACAAAATTGCATAGATACATGTGGTACAGGTGGTGATGGCATGAACACTGTTAATATATCAACTGCATCAGCCTTACTTTTAGCTAGTATGGGTATAAAAGTTGCAAAGCACGGCAATAAAGCAGTATCTTCAAAATGTGGCTCAGGAGACGTTTTGGAAGCTCTTAATATTAAAATTGATTTAGAACCGAGAGAAATAGAACAAGAAATAAGCAATAACAATTTTGGTTTTATGTTTGCTCCAAACTATCATAGTGCTATGAGATTTGTGGGTCCTGTAAGAAAGAAAATTGGTAAAAGAACTATTTTCAACATGATTGGTCCTTTAAGCAATCCTGCTCTAGTAGAAAGACAGGTTGTCGGAGTATTTGATAAAAAATTATTAAGAATTTTTGCAGAGGGATTAAAAAATTTAAATATAAAATTTGCATGGATAGTAAATAGCGAAGATGGATTGGATGAAATATCTCCTTATGCAAAAACAAATATAATACAATTGAAGAATGGAGAAATATCTGAAATCTTGGTCGATCCTAATTTAATTGGTGTGAATGCAGAAAAATTTGAGAACTTAATTGGTAATGATGCAAAATTTAATGCAGATAAAATGATTGAAATTTTTAAAGGTAAAGATAATGATTTTTCAAAAGCAGTTTGTTTAAACGCTGCAGCTGGTTTAATCGTTGCAGAAAAGTTTGTTGATTTTGAAGAGGCCTATAATCACACAAGACAATTTATTCTTTCTGGTAAAACTTTTTCACATTTGGAACAAATACAAAATGTCTAAAAACGTTTTAGAAAAAATAATTAAAAAAAAAATTGAAAAAATCGATAATCTAAAAAAAACAATAGATCTTAAAAAATTAGATGAATTAATACAAAAAAATAAATCATACATAAATTTTAAAGATAAAATTCAAAACAATTTAAAAGAAAATAAAACTTCAATTATTGCTGAAATAAAAAAAGCAAGTCCTTCTGCAGGTGTTATAATTGAAAACTACAATCCAGTAGAAATTGCTAATATTTATTTAAAAAACAATGCTACTTGTTTATCAGTTTTAACTGAAGAAGATTATTTTTTGGGAAATTTAATCCATATAAGTAAGATAAAAAATAAGGTTAATTTACCGATATTATGTAAAGATTTTTTTATTGATACTTTTCAAGTACCACTCGCCAAAAGTTATGGTGCAGATGCAATTCTGATTATTTTAGCTGGTGTATCAGATGATCTTGCAAACAATTTATATCAAGAAGCATTGAAATTAGATATGTCAGTAATAGTAGAAGTGCATACTGTTGAAGAGGCTCAAAAAGCATTAAATTTTAAAGATGCACTAATTGGTATTAACAACAGAAACTTAAAAACACTTAAAACAGATATAAATACAACCTATGATATTTATAATGTTGTTAAAAACCATAAAGGACCTTTAATCTCTGAGAGTGGTATTAAATCTAAAGAAGAATTATTAGAATTAAACAGTAAGACTTCAATTAATACTTTTTTAATTGGTGAATCACTTTTGAAAAAATTGGATGAAAATTCAATTTTTTCAGTTTTGTAGTCAATTTAAGCCCTATTTTTCTAACTTTTTTTAGTATTGTTAAATCAAAAGAACTTTTATAGAACATTATTTGTACGATATTTGTTCTTATGCTAACAAAAAAACAAAAAAACCTGCTTTTATTTATCAACAAAAAATTGAGAAGTTCTGGTGTATCCCCTTCTTACGAAGAGATGAAACAATCTCTAAACTTAAAATCAAAGTCAGGTATTCATAGATTAATTAGCGCCTTAGAAGAAAGAGGATTTATTAAAAGATTAGCTCATAAAGCGAGAGCTTTAGAGGTAGTAAAATTACCTGAAACAGCTTCAGCAAATGATATTTACAATAGTTTTTCGCCAAGCGTTATAAAAGGTGGATTAGATGAAGAAGTTAACAATTCTGATGAAATAGAAGTTCCAGTATTAGGAAAAATTGCGGCAGGTACTCCAGTTGAAGCAATACAAAATGAAGTTTCAAGAATACCATTACCAAATAATTTAGAAAAAAATGGAGATTATTTTGGATTGAAAGTTCAAGGAGATTCAATGATTGAAGCTGGAATCCACGAAGGAGATACAGTTATTATTAAAAGAACAGATACAGCAGATAATGGAAAAATTGTAGTCGCATTAATTGACGAACACGAAGCAATGTTAAAAAGAATTCGTAAAAAAGGTAAAGTTGTTGCATTAGAAAGTGCAAATAGAAACTATGAAACCAAAATATTTGGCCCCGATAGGGTAAAAGTTCAAGGTGTTTTGGTATCTTTATATAGAAACTTCTAAAAAAATAGTCTAAACATCACTGATGTCAAAAGTAGCAACTCGTTTTGCTCCCTCTCCTACTGGGGCTCTTCATATCGGTGGTGTTAGAACTGCCTTGTTTAATTGGTTATATTCAAAAAATCAAAAAGGCACTTTTCATTTAAGAATTGAAGATACTGACAAAGAAAGATCGAAAGAAGAACACAAAATACAAATAATTAAATCCTTAAATTGGTTAGGGATAAAACATGATGGTGAAGAATATATTCAGTCAAGTAAAATTGATGATCATGTAAAAATTGCAAATGAATTATTAAAAAATGGCTATGCCTATAAATGTTACTGTTCACCTGAAGAGATAGAAGAGCAAAAAAAAAGAGCTAGACAAAAGAAAATACCTTATGTTTACAACAGAAAATGGAGAGATGCAGACGAAAAAGATGCTCCTAAAGAAATTAAACCTGTAATTAGATTTAAAAGTAAAATTGAAGGAAGTTCAATTCTTAAAGATTTGGTTCAAGGTGATGTTGAAATAGAAAACAGCACAATAGAAGATTTTGTAATATTAAGAAATGATGGAACTCCTACTTATAATTTGTCAGCAACTGTAGATGATCATGAAATGGATATGACACATATAATTAGGGGTGATGATCATAAAATAAATACCTTTAAACAAATTCAAATTTATGAAGCAATGAAATGGAGAGTACCACTGTTTGCCCATATACCTTTAATTCACACAATAGAGGGTAAAAAATTATCTAAGAGAGATAATGCTTCAACATTAGATGACTATTCAAAAATTGGAATTATGCCTGATGCGTTAAGAAATTATTTACTAAGACTTGGATGGTCATATCAAGACAAAGAAATATTTACTTTAGAAGAAAGTATAAAATTTTTTAACTTAGAAGGTATTGGAAAATCACCGTCAAAACTAGATATGAGCCGTATTTTGTCAATGAATGAGTACTATATCAAAAATATTGATGAAAATGATCTTTACGATAATCTTTTAAGATATTGCGAAGAATTTAAAGATAAAATTGATACAGAAAAAGCATCAAAAATAAAATCATCTTTAGTATTTTTAAAAAATAAAGCAAAAACACTGGAAGAAATATTTAACAATGCAAAATATATTATTAATGATGAAGTTAATTTTAATGAAAATGATTTAAAACTAATTGACGATAAATCCAAAAAAATAATTAATGAATTTCAAGATGAAATTAAAAACTTAGAAAGTTTAACTAGGGACAATTTGGAACCAATAGTAAACAACTTGATAAAAAAACATGAGACAAATTTCAAGGGTGTAGGTCAACCGTTAAGAGTGGCACTAACAGGATCTAAATTTGGTCCAGGACTTTATGATATTGTTATATCTTTAGGTAAAGCAGATGTTGAGAAAAGATTAAGAAAGATACTTAATTAAGATTGAGCTTGCCTCACTCGCAGATGATGTTTTAGACCTGATGCCTTCTAAAGTTTTGGAGCATTCACTTACTTGTTTTTTCATCAACTCGGGGTTTTTAAGAAAATAAATAACAGACCTATATATTTCATTTACATTACATTCGTTTTGAAGTAATTCAGGAATTACCTCACGATCATTAATTATATTTATTATATTTGCAAATTTTACATTAACTAACATTTTAAAAATCATAAAATTAATAAAACTTAATTTATAAATAATAATTGATGGTACATTATAATTACAAATTTGCAGTGATACAGTACCAGATTTTGAAACAGCAAAAATAGATTTAGACAAAATTTCAGATTTAATATTTTCTTCAGTTACGATATCTAAATTGTCAAAGTTATATTTTTTTACATATTCTAAAATTAAACTTTTATTTTCTTCGGTAGCATGAATATAAAAAAAATATTCATTATGCTTTTTGTTCATTAATTTAATAAAATCCAATATTATAGGTAGCAAAACATTAATTTCAGAATTTCTACTACCAGGGAATATAGATATTATTTTTTTATTTTTAGGGAAAATATTGTAAATAACACTTTTGCTATTTTGATTTTTTTCTATCAGTGGATGACCAACAAAAGTATTTTTTATATTTTCTTCATCAAAATATTTTTTTTCAAATTCAAACAACAAAAGAATGTGATCAATAAATTTTTTAATTTTTTTGACTCTATTCTTTCGCCATATCCATACTTGAGGTGCTACATAATGAATTGTTTTAATGTTGCTGTTTATTTTTTTTACCTTTTCTGCTACTCGCAAAGTAAAATCAGGACTATCAACACTTAACAATATATCGGGATTAAATTTAATTATTTCCTCTACTGTTTTATTTATTTTCGATTTAATTTTAAAAATATTAAGTAATACAGATGTAAATCCTAAGTATGTAATTTCCTTCAAATCATAAATAGACTTAATTCCTAGAGTCTTTAAGTGAGTACCACCAACAGATAAATATTCTATTTCTGGATTTTCTAGTTTTAATCTTGCAATTAAAGTTGATGCAAGCTTATCTCCTGATGGTTCACCTGTTAATACAAAGATTTTTTTCATACAACTTTAATAAAAATTTTATTTTTATTTGCAAAATTTATTACTTCTTTCTTATCAAGAAAAATATTCTTTTTAGATTTTAAAACGAGACCCTTTAATCCGTATTTTTTAATATCTTTTAAAGTCTGTAAACCGACAGTTGGTAAATCCATTCTTAAATCTTGTTTATTTTTAGGTAATTTTATCAATATACCTTTTGAATTTTTTTTCACTTTTGAAAGCATTTTTTTTGTCCCCTGCCTTCCCTCTCTTGCAATTATTTTTTCATCTTTGACAACTAAAGCCTGTATATGGTCTAAACTATTAATTTTATTAAAATAATTTTTAGCTTTTTCAATTGAGTTGTTGTCATTCTTATTAGGCTTAGTTTTTGTATAGTTTCCTTTTTTAAGAGATAGTTCTGAGTTAAAGTGTATAGAACTAATTACTTTTATACCCTCATTTGCAAGGATATTAATTATTGATTTGATAATTGCAGCATCACCAATTTTGGAGGCTCGAATTATACTTGGCATATAGTATATACCTTTTAAATCTAAACTAAGAGATGTTAAATTAGGTTTTGTAATTTTACCTGCAAATAATACTTTTTTAGATTTTTTTTCTTTAATTAAGTTGATTATTTTTCCAAATTTTCCAATACTAATCCTGTAAGAGTTTTTATCTCTTTTAAATTTATTATTTTTAGAAAAATCTATAATAAAATATTTTTTTTTTAATTTTTTAATTTTCTTTAAAACTATTTCAGGAAAATCTGTATCACCTAAAAACAAACCAATCATTTTATTTTGAAAAAGGAGTGCAAATTGGTCTTTTCTTATCTTTTTCTATAAAATTAACTACTTCGGAAACTAATTCATTTTTTCTTAAATCATCTGATAAATTACTTAAGTTCTCTGTTAAATTCTCATTCTTAAATATTATTTTATAAGCTTCACTAAGAGATAATATTTCTTTATTTGGAATATTTTTTCTTCTTAAACCAATAAGATTTAATCCTTGCAATATGCTTCTGTTCCCATGTGCTATACCATATGGTATGACATCTCTTACTACACCACACATACCACCTATCATTGCAAATTTACCAACTCTAGTAAATTGTTGTACAGCTGAATTGCCACCAATTATAGCATTATCATCTACATAAGCATGACCACCCAATGGAACGTTATTTGCTAAAATAACGTTATTTCCAACAATACAATCATGTGCAATGTGAGAAGAAACCATAAACAGACAATTATTACCAACCTTAGTTTTACCACCACCAACTTCGGTGCCTGGATTGATGGTTACGTACTCTCTTATTTTATTATTATCACCTATCTCTATTGATGTTCTTTCACCTTTAAATTTTAAATCTTGAGGATCATTTCCTATAGATGCAAATGGATAAATTTGGTTATTAATACCGATAATCGTATTACCCGTTATATTTACATGAGATTTTACAACTGTACCCTCTCCAATTTCCACGTTGGGGCCAATAACACAATAAGGTCCTATTGTTACATTTTTTGAAATTTTAGCATTTGAATTAATAATAGCAGTTTTATCTATCATTTATTATCTCTTAAAAATTCTCTAATGTTTTTTGCCGGATAACCCATTACTTTTGTATTATCAGGAATATTTCTTATTACACCAGAGCCACCACCAATTTCTACATTATTACCAACTTTAATGTGTCCTGAAATTCCAGCTTGGCCACCTATTTTCACATTTGAACCAATAATTGAGCTACCTGCAATTCCTACTTGACCTGCTATAATAGAATTTTCTCCTATTTTAACATTATGAGCTATGTGTATTTGGTTATCTAAATAAGTGTTTTTACCAATAACTGTATTAGACATTGATCCTCTGTCAATTGTAGAACCACATCCTATTTCACAATTTTCCTCAATAATTACAATACCAATATGTGGATATCTTAAATTTTTATTTTTATTTGGAAAAAAACCAAAACCATGCTTTCCAATCACACAGTTATCTAAAACTTTTACGTTATTACTTATTAGTGAATTTCTTATAATTGTATTGGAACCTATTGAACAATTGTCGCCAATAGAAACGTTTTTTTCAATTATCGTATTATGACCTATTTTACAATTTGTACCTATTAATACATTTTTTCCAATCAATACATTCTTACCACAAATTACTTTATCTTTGAAATCTGTTTCACTAATATCAATTATACTATCATCAAAATCATCATTTATAGCATCGGGATAAAACATTGATGTAATTTTTGACACACACACCAGCACATTTTGAACAACTAAAGGAATACAAGATTTAGGAAGTTCATTTTTCAAAGACTCTGTAGTAATACAAAAAGATGCCTTTGTCAGTTTAGCTGATTCTTTATATTTTTTAGAATGAAAAAAAGTAATATCTGATTTACCTGAAGTATATAAATCTTTTATATCGTAAATTTCATCATTAACATTTAAATTATAGTTTTTAATATTTAATATATTTAAAATATTTCCAATTAAAATTGGACCATAATTATTAAAAAACGGATTCTTCATAATTGTTTTTTAACAGAGCAAATTTAAGGAGGTTATCAATATTTATTGCTATTTATTTCTTGTCTACAATAGTAGCAGACCAAACGGCATCTGCCATTTTTTTGTCATCAACAAACGCTTCACCTTTATATTTCCAAACTCGACCATGTGATCTTATTGCTTCTATATTCAAAATTAAGTCACAATCGGGTATAACAGGATTTCTAAATCTTGCTTTCTCAACACCCATTAAAAATACTAATTTATCTTTGTAGGTAGATTTGTCTAATCCATGTGCAGTTAAGGCTGCGGCTGCTTGTCCAAAAGACTCTACAATAAGAACACCTGGCATTACAGGATTATCAGGAAAATGACCTTGCACATAAAAACTATTTTTTCTAACCCTGACTAAAGCAGAGGCAGAAAATAATTTTTTTTTAATCTCAATATCATCTATTAAAAGCATAGGATCTCTATGAGGGAGGAGTTCCTTAATTTCAGTTTTGTTAAGTTTAGTCATTATTATTTATAATATTTAAAATTTCTTTTGTTATATCATTTTTATTTTGTGACATAACTATATTTTTTTTATCTAAAATAACACTTATAAGATTTTCTTTCATATATTTACTCAAAATTTCATTTAAGTTTTTAAAAAACAAATTTAATTCACTATTTTTAGTTTTTTCAAATAATTTTATCGTATCATTTTTATATAGATCATATTTTTTAACATCTTCCTTTAGTTTTGTAATTTTTTCTTGGTATTCTTCTACAGAAATAATATTTTGTAAATTTTTTATTTCATTTTTAGCTTCATTTAATTTTTTTTCTTCTAATTTAAATTTTTTAATATTTTTATTATTTAATTCATTTAAATCATCCAAGATTTTTTTTCCATTTTTAGAGTTTGAGAGTAAATAATCTAGATCAACAAAAACAATTTTATCATTTGCATATGAGTTGGAAAAACTGAAAATTAAAAAAAAAAATAAAAACAGATTTGACAGTTTCATTTAAAAAGTTGTGCCTAAATTAAATCTAAACTCTTGAACTATATCGTCGGTATCTTTTGTAATTGGTTGTGCAAGTGTAAAGTTTAGTGGACCTATCGGTGTAAAAAAATCTAAACCAATACCAACTGAACTTCTTATCTTGTTGTTTTGTCCTAATGTAGAATCATAATCCACACCCCAAATATTCGCAGCATCGAAAAACATTAGAAAATCTGTGTTTTGAGAATTAGGCAGTACTTGAGGCAATGTTGTTGAAGCATTTAAAGTTGTTAAATAATTTCCTCCAATAAAATCATTTCCATCTTTAGGACCAACCTTTCCTCCTTCAAAACCTCTTAGTTTTGAAGACGGAATGAAAAGTCTTTCAGATAACTTTATATCATTATCATCCAAAGAAAATGCAGAACCAATAGTAAATCCTAAACTAGATACATTTTCATTATACAATTCTGTGTAATATTTATAATTAAATTGATTTATAAAACTGTTGGTATCACTAATTATTGGTATATCAATTTCATACCTAGACAAATATCCTTTACTAGTTTGAAATTTTTGATTTCTTTTGTCTTGAGAAAAACTTAAATTTAAAAAACTATCCCAATAATGACCTTTTTGTTGTTGCTGTCTTGCAGAAGCAGTGGAGTCTGTAGATATTTTTTCATAAAAATTTGAAGTTCCAAGACCAAAATTAACATCATCGAAAAATTCAAATTCAGTTCCAAAACTAAATCCAGATTTATTTGTTTTATAACCTGATTTTTTCATTCTATCAGTTTCCGAAGTTTGGAGGGAAAAATAAACACTTTTATCTGTATTTTTAAAATTTGGATTAGAAACAACAATGCCACCCTTAATATCCTCTTCACTTAATCTAATGCTTGAGTCTATTGAAATTCCTTTACCTAAAAAATTGTTTTCTTTAACTCCAAAAGCTATTGTTCCACCATCTGTACCAAACCCAGCTCCTGCGGTTATTTCACCTGTGGCTTTTTCCTCTACTTCAATATTTAATATTTTATTATTACCTAAATTTGAGTCTAAAATTTCACTCTTAACACTCTTAAAAAAATTTAAATTCTTAATGTTATTTATTGATTTAGTTTTTAATATTTCATTGTAAGGATCACCTTCATCAATTATTAATTGATTTCTTATAACCTTCTCCTCGGTTACATTGTTTCCATAAATATTAATTCTTTCAACAAAAAACTTTTCAGTTTCCTTAACATCAAAAGTAAGATTGATTTTATTATTATCAACTATATTCTCATCAACTTCAGCGTTAATTGATTCAAACTGTTCGGAAATTACAATCTCGTCAATTAGATTTAATATATTATCAATTGAATTTAAAGAATAAGGTTTGTTTTTTAATTTTTCAAAAGATTTGTATATTTTATCAAAATTTTCATCATTATAATCGTCTGAGATTTTTAATTTTAAATCATTAAAGAAATATTTATCTTTAGCATCAATATTAAAAATTAATTCAAATTCATCATTAGATGTAAGTTTTGCAAATGTACTATTAATTTCGACTTTGTAATAGCCTTTGTTTAAATAAAAATTTCTTAACAATCGAGTATCTAAACTTACTAATTCTTCATTTAAATATTTTTTTCCAGTAACAAATTTCCAAAATTTATATTCTTCGCTAGCAATTAGAGATATAAGTTTTTTTTCTTTGAAAATTTTATTTCCAGTAAAACTTATTTTAGATATCTTTGCTTTTTCACCTAATTTAATATTATAGATTATATTAACTTTATTATCTCCCAAATCTTCTAATGATGAAGTTAAATCAGAAAAATAATAACCCATTGACCTTAGCATATCTTTAATTTTGTTTTGATCATCAAAGAAAGTACTTTCTTTGTAAGATGATCTATTTTTAAGAGACAAAGTTTTTCTTATAGGGTCAAGAATTTTATCTGCTTTAACTCCAATAAATTTTACATTCTCAATTAATGGCTCTTCCTCTATTTTAATTTTAAGAATATTTTTATTAAATGTTACAGAAATATCTTTAAAAAAATTTGTTTCATACAAATTTCTAATAATTGTATTCAGGTCATTGGTTTCTATGTTGTCATTAATTGCTACTTGAGAAAACAAAATAATTGTTGGTTTTGAAATTCTCTGGTTTCCATCAACAATTATATCTTTGATGATCTCTGAGTTGGAAGTGTTGATTATTGAAAGAAATGTAGCTAACAATAAGATAAAATTTTTAATATGTTTTGACATAAAAGGCCTTATATATACCTCGAAGTTAATCTTTTTTGTACAAAATTCTTAAGTTCTAATATCTCATCTAAATTTTTTGGTCTTATGTTTCTATATTTTTGAAATTCCTTATTAGATATTTCTAAAAAAAAAATTTTCGAAATTGAAACAAAGCTAATTTTTTTTTTTAAAAACAAATCTACCAAAAAATCATTGATCGTAATTATGACAGTTTCAAATAGTGAGTTAAAGGGAGGTATTTTTTTCAAAATCTTGATTAAAGGAAATTTTTTTAGATCTGGTTCTTTTAAATTTAAATTATTTAATATCTTCAAATCAATATCCGAAGTTCTCTTAAAATATTTTTTATTTTGGTAAATTGAATTAAAAATTGGAATTTTCATGTCTGTATCGTGTAAAATAATTTTAGATACTGCATTATTAAACTTAACCATAGCATGTATATAAGAATTAGTATGAATTAAAATATTAATTTTATTTATATGAACTTCAAAAATGTTTCTTGCTTCAATTACTTCAAAAACTTTATTCATCATTGTTGCAGAGTCAATTGATATCTTTTTCCCCATTCTCCAATTTGGATGATTAATAGCATCTTTAATTTTTATATTAATAAATTTATTAATTGGTAATTTATAGAATGGTCCTCCTGATGCAGTAATATATAGCTTTTCAATATTTTTTTTATATTTCAATTTAATTGCAGACCATAATGAAAAATGCTCAGAGTCTATTGGAATAAATTGTGTATTATGTTTTTTCATTTCTTTTTCAAGAATATCCCATGCACAAATTAAAGACTCTTTATTTGCTATAGCAATATTTTTTGTATGTTTAATACAATTATATGTTGGCAGTAGACCTTCAATACCTGTAATCGCACACATAACGTAATCAACTTTATTTTTTAAAATTTTGTTTAAACTTTTAAAATCATTAAACAGGTTAAAGTTATTTTTATTTTTTTTTAATTTGTTGAACTTTTTCTTATCTGTAATTATCAAATTTTTTACATTCAATAGTTTGGCTTGGTTAATTAATTTTTTGTCATTTTGATTTGCAGTTAACAATATTATCTTAAATTTTTTTTTATCTTTTGAAATTATATCGATTAATGAACTGCCAATAGAACCAGTTGAACCCAATATTGCAATTTTTTTTATCATATAACTTTAAAAGTGGTATTCACAAAATATGCTACAGGTAATACAAAAATTAATCCATCAACTCTATCCAATAAACCACCATGTCCAGGCAATATTTTACCAGTATGTTTAACATTAGCTTTTCTCTTGAAATAAGAAACAAACAAATCCCCAATTTGACAAATTAAAGATAAAAATAAACTATAAATTAAAACTTCAAAAATATTATCGATTTTGTAATTTAAATTTTTTGAATAAATAAAAGTTATTTGAAAAAATAAGCACGGTAATAATGAAAAAATAAATGATCCAATGCTTCCAGAGATTGTTTTATTTGGACTTATTTTTGTTAATTTATATCCACCAATCAATTTACCAATTATATAACCGCCACTATCAGATGATATGACAACAAATATCACAAATAACAAAAAAGTAATTGAATAAGAATAAGATAACCAAGAAATTATAAAAAAGTAAATAAAATATAATAGAGTTAATAGTATAGAAAAATAATAAACTGAATTTCTTTTTATAAATATCTTCAGAATATTTAAAGATTCAAAAATACATATTATTGATGCGACAAAAACTAATAACAACCACAATAATTTACTCTGAAAAATTGAAAATAATAAGGTTGATAACAATATAATTGATGTAAAAATTCTTCTAAAAATATTTTTTGACATTAGATATTTCCAAAATTTCTTTTAATTTTTCTAAATTTATTTAATATTTTTAAATAATCTTTTTCATTAAAATCTGGCCACAATTTTTTTTCAAAAAAAATTTCAGCATACGCAAGCTGCCAAAGAAGAAAATTGCTTAATCGTTTTGTATTTCCAGTTCTTATGAGTAAATCTGGGTCAGGTATATTTTTGGTTAACAAATTTTGTGAAAAATTTTCTATTGTAATTTTTTTATTTGAATTTTTGATTTTTTTAATTGCATTAATTATTTCATATTTTGAACCATAATTTAATGCTAAATTGACTTGAAGCTCATCATTTTTGAATGTTGTTTTTTCTGCTTTTAAAAGTAAGTTATTTAACTTTTTGGAAAAATTTTTTCTTCCCAAAATTTTTAATTTAATATTTTTTTTATGAAATTTTACTAAGTTTTTATTTAAAAATTTTTCTAATAGTGAAAAAAGGTAGTTTATTTCTTTTTTTGGCCTTCGCCAATTTTCTGTAGAAAAAGCAAACAAAGTTAAATATTTAATTTTAAGATTCAAAGTTTGATTTATTATATCTTCGACAACATATAAACCAGCTTTGTGTCCTGCAATTCTTGAATTTTTATTATTTAATCCCCATCTTCCATTACCATCCATAATGATGGCTACATGATTTAGTGGGTTCATATTGTCATTATTTCTTTTTCTTTTGAAGAAACTTTTTCGTCCACTGATTTGATATGTTCATCAGTTATTGTTTGAATTAATTTTTCTTTAGATTTTTCATCATCTTCACCAATTTCCTTGGACTTTAATAATTTTTTTAGGTCTTCGTTTGCCTCTCTTCTAATATTTCTTATAGATACTTTGCATTTTTCACCAATTGATTTAATTATTTTTTTTAATTCATTTCTTCTTTCTTCATTTAATTCGGGTACTGGAAGTCTAATTAACTGGCCATCTATCTGAGGATTGAGGCCTAAATCAGATTTTTTAATTGCAGCATCTAATAAAGGTACATTGTTAGCATCCCATACTTGAATATTTATCATTCTAGGTTCAGGAGTTGTTATACTCCCAATTTGATTGATTGGCATTTGTTGTCCATATACGTCAACTTTAACTAAATCTAGCATTGCTGCATTGGCTCTACCTGTTCTAAGAGAAGCTAGTTCTTTAGAAAATACATCTATGGCCTTATCCATCTTTAAACCATAAGATTTCTCGTTAAACATTTACTCTCCTATTTTTATTCTAAAGAATTCCTTAATTTTTAAATCAGCTATAGAAAGTTCTTTCACAATATCTTGAACTTTTTTCTTAGGTTCCATAACCCATGCTTGAGTTAAAAGTGCATTTTCTTCTTTAAATTTATTCATTTTACCTAAACTTATTTTTTTAGCTATTTCCTCAGGTTTACCAGAATTCTTTAATTCCTCTGCAACAAGCTCTTGTTCTTTGTCAATTACTGTTTGTTCAATTAAATTTGTTTCAAGTGCTAAAGGATTTGAAGCTGCAATATGCATGGATAGTTGTTTACCAAATGACTTAACTGTATCTGATTTATCATTTGTATCAAGAGATACTAACACTGCTAATTTTGCTACATTATCTTTTACAACTGTATGCAAATAATGGTTATTGATACCACTTGTATTTTCAATAGTTTTAGATTTTCCAATTGTGATTTTTTCACCAATTTTTGCAATTAGAGCCACTAAATTATCATCTACACTTTGTCCATTTTTCATCACAGCTTTTTTTAATTCATCTTGATTAGAATTATGCTGGTTATTCAATTCACTCAATTCTTTAACAAAGCTTATAAAATCATCATTTTTTGCAACAAAGTCTGTTTCACAATTTACCTCAATCACAGAAGTTTTATTTTCATCACCGGATACTACTACAACTCCCTCTTTTGCATCTCTAGACATTTTTTTTGAAGCTTTTGATATTCCTTTAACTCTTAGAATTTCAATTGCTTTATCTAAATCACCACCAGACTCTTTTATTGCTAAATTACAATCTTTAAATCCAGCACCTGTTGCTTCTCTTAATTTTTTTACTTTTTCTATATCACTCATTTTAATTTAACTTTCCTTTTTCCTCGTTAGAGAATTTTTTTTCTAGTTTTTCTCTATCAATTTCTTGTATAGTTTTGTTTTTATCATCATTATTATCTAATTTTGCTTTTTCCTGCTTAGGCTCAGATGATTGAATTGAACTTTTTGCATTATTAATTGTTTCTTTAATTAAATTACAATATAGATCTATAGCTCTTCTTGCATCATCATTACCAGGAATTGGATAATCAATATAGTCTGGGTTAGAATTACTATCTAAAATAGCAATTATAGGAATACCTAATTTTGATGACTCAGCAATAGCTAATGACTCATAGTTAGTGTCTATTACAAAAACTAATTCTGGAACTTTTTTCATTTCTGCAATACCACCCAATGATCTTTGAAGTTTATCTTTTTTTACACTCATCTTAAGGAGTTCTTTTTTTGTAAAACCTCTATTTTCAGCAGCTAAATCAATTTCTAATTTTTTCAATTTTTTTATTGAATTAGATATTGTTCCCCAATTAGTTAGCATTCCTCCTAACCATCTGTAGTTCACAAAGTACTGATCCGTTTCTTTAGCAACTTCCGCTATAGCCTCTGATGCTTGTTTTTTAGTTGATACAAACAAAATTTTTCCGTTATTTGCTATTGTATTATAGACTTTTTCCAAAGCCACTTTAGTTAACTCAAGTGTTTGAGTTAAATCTATAATGTGAATTGAGTCTCTTTTTCCAAAAATATATTTCTTCATTTTTGGATTCCATCTCAAGGTTTTATGTCCAAGATGAACACCTGCTTCTAATAATTGTTGAATTGTAACGTTAGGTATTTTCATATTTATTCCCGGTTAAGCCACCACAGTAATTTCCAATTAAGGACCGGAGGTATAAAACCAACAACTGTGTGCGTGTTAATTTAATTTAATGGTTATTTACAAATATTTGTTAAAATTGACAAGTTTTATTTAACTAATTTCTGCTTGAATTTGCTGTTTTCTTAAAAGATTTAAAGATTTTCTGTCAAGATTCATTGGTTTTTTTAATTGAAAATTTAAAATTTGATCTTTTGTTGAGAGATTGAATTTTACTTGAGTTTTGCCATCTTCATTTAAAAATTTTGATATCTCTTGAATTTGTTCAATAGATTTAACACTAAATGATATTTCATTAATTGGACTATTAAATAAATCTTTTAAAGAAGCTATTTTTTGAACATTAATTCTTTTAAAACGGTTTTCATCGTTAGAAACATTTTTAACCAAAGTTAAAATCAATGAGTTACCTTCTTTTAAAATTTCTCTATTTAACTCCAACAAATCTGAAAAAATAAATATTTCAAATACACTATTTAAATCTGTTAACTTTAAAACAGCATATGCATTTCCTTTAGCAGTTTTTCTCTCTTGAACTTTAAGTAATGTTGCAGCTACATTAACATTTTCAGAATTATCATCTAATATGAATTTTGTATAATCATTGATTTTATAGTCTTCAAAAATTTCGATAAATTGATTTAACGGGTGATCAGATATAAAAAATCCAACTGATTCAAATTCTTTAGATAATCTCTCTTCAAATTTCCAATCATCTATTTTGGTTAATATATCTTCCTCTACTTCATTATTGTCGGAGAATAAATCAATTTGATTTGCTAATTTATTTTCAGCAATATTTTTATTTTTTAAAATTAAATTAGGTATAGAATTAAATATTGCTTGTCTATTTAAGTTTAAATTATCAAAAGCTCCTGCTTTTACTAATCCCTCTAATTGCAATTTATTTATATCTTTTGGATTAACTCTATTTATAAAATCATTAATAGACTCAAATTTTCCATTTAACTCTCTCTCTTTAACAATATTAGAAATTGCTTCATAGCCTACAGCTTTAATTCCACCTAATGCATAATAAAATTTTCCATCAATAGTTCTAAAATCGGCAAAACATTCATTTATATCTGGTCTAATTGTTTCAACATTAAGTCTTTTTAATTCTTCATAAAACTCACTTAATTTATTTTGATTAGAAATATCCATAGTCATTGATGCAGCAATAAACTCTTTAGGATAATAAGTTTTTAAATACGCAGTTTGATATGAAATTATTGCATAAGCTGCAGCATGACTTTTATTAAATCCATATTCTGCAAAAGGCTCAATTTTTAAAAATATTCCAGCTGCAACATCTTTTGCAATTCCATTTTTAACTGCTCCTGCAATAAATCCTTGTTTTTGTTTCTCTAGTTCTGCTCTCTTCTTTTTACCCATTGCTCTTCTTAAGAGATCAGCTTGTCCTGCTGTAAATCCAGATAATTTTTGAGCAATCTGCATTACTTGCTCTTGATAAATAATCACTCCATATGTAGGTTTTAAAATATCTTCCAATAATGGATGTAAATAATCTGGTTTTTGTTTGCCATGCTTGCAATCATTGTAAGTTGGTATGTTACTCATTGGACCTGGTCTATATAATGCCACCAATGCAATAATATCTTCAATATGATTTGGCTTCATGTGAAGCAAAGCTTCTCTCATTCCAGCACTTTCAATTTGAAACAAACCTACGGTTTTGCCAGATGATAATAGATCAAAAACTTTTTGATCATCAAAATCTATTTCTTCAATGTTAAATTTTTTATCTTTTTTTCTAACTAATTTTTGAGTGTTATTTATTACTGTTAATGTCTTTAACCCCAAGAAATCAAATTTTATTAAACCAGCATTTTCAGCTGAATACATATCAAACTGTGTTGAGGGTAAAAGCAAATCTGCAGAAGTATCTTTATATAAAGGCACTACTTCCGTTAATTTTTTATCTGCAATAACTACACCTGCAGCATGAGTAGCAACATTTCTATTTAGACCTTCTAATTTTAATGATAACTCTGTTAATTTTTTAACTCTGGTATCCTCGTTAATTAGCTTTTGTAATCTTGGCTCTCCAGCTATACATTGGGTTAAATTTTGAGGTCTAGAAGGATCAAAAGGTATCATTTTTGATATACTGTCAATAAACCCATAAGGTAATCCCATAACCCTACCAACGTCTCTGATCACCATACGTGCTTTAAGTTTACCGAATGTAATTATGTGTGCTACGCTATCTTTGTATTTTTTAGTTAAGTATTCAAAAACAAGATCTCTTTTATCCTCACAAAAATCTATATCAAAATCAGGCATAGAAATTCGGTCTGGATTTAAAAATCTCTCAAAAATTAAATTAAACTTAATTGGGTCAACATCAGTAATTGATATACACCAAGCAACCAATGATCCAGCACCTGAACCTCTACCAGGACCAACTGGTATATCATTTTCTTTAGCCCATTTTATATAATCAGATACAATTAAAAAATAACTCGAATATTTCATTTTAATAATTATTGAAAGTTCATGATCTAGTCTTTCTTTATAAAGAAGAAAATTTTTATCATTTTCAAGTACGCTATCTTTAACATTAAAAACTTTTAAAAATTTATCTCGCAGTCCTTCTAAAGAATATTTAGTTAAAAGATCATCTGCATTACCATCTTTATCAGTACTAATATTTGGCAATATAGGATTAGAGAATAATGGTCTAAAATTACATCTTAAAGGAAAGTTATAATTGTTTTCTAATGCCTCTGGTATATCAGCAAATAACTCAGTCATTTCAGAGTTAGTTTTTAAATAATGTTGATCGCTTAATTTTAATCTATTTTTTTCATTTATGTATGTTTTGTTACCAATACAAATTAAAGCATCGTGTGCTTCATGCATATCTTTTGATAAATAAAAAACTTCATTAGTAGCAATTATTGGTATTTCTAATTCTACAGATTGTTTTAGGTTAAATTTTTCAAACCCATTTTCATTTGCATCGTTATGACGTTGAATTTCTAAATAAAACCTATCTCCAAAAACATCTTTTATTTTTGAATAAATTTCATTTATTTCTGTAAATTTTCCTTTATCAAATAATTTTCCAAATAAACCTAAAACAGTACCTGAAAAAACCGAAACACCATCAGAACTTTTTAACAATTCATCAAAATTTACGTGTGGATCACTCAATTCATCATTTTCTAAATATGAATTAGAAGATAATTCAATAATGTTTTTATAACCTTTCTCATTCAAAGCAAATAGAGGTAACAATCCAGTTGTATCATTTAGTTTAAAATTAATTTGAGTGCCAATAATTGGCTGTGTTCCTGATTTAGAAATTTTTTCTGCAAATTCTAAAGCTCCAAATAAATTCGAAGTGTCACTTATTCCTAAAGATTTAATTTTGTTTGATTTGCAATATTCTTGTAAATCATCAATCTTGGCCGCACCTTCACATATAGAATATTGTGTATGGACTTTTAGATGATTAAAATTTTGATTTAATGACTCAGACATTAGATGATTTTATAATACCATCTCTCATCTCCAATAGGCAATCTGCCTTATTAGCAAAAAATCTATTGTGAGTTGCAAATATTATTAATCTATCTGATTTTTTTTGATTATATAAAAGTTTAAAAACTTCTTTTGCAGTATTCATATCCAAACTACCTGTTGGCTCATCCGCTAAGATTATTTCTGGATCATTTACAATGGCTCTTGCTATAGCTACTCTTTGAGCCTCTCCACCTGAAAGTTGAGAAGGAAAGTGATTTGATCTATTTGAAAGACCAATTTTTTTTAATAATTTTTTAGCCTTTGTACTTGCTAATTCTTTGTCATTATTGTTAGCAAGTGATGCTAAATAAATATTTTCTAAAGCAGTAAAGTCAGAAAGAAGATTGTTTTGTTGATAAACAATACCAATTTTTTTTGATCTAAAAATATCATTTTCTTCTGTATCATTAAAATTAATTTGATTTTGATTAAACATAATTTGACCTGATGAAGGTCTGTCTATTAAAGAAATTAAATTTAACAAAGTTGATTTTCCTGAACCAGATGGGCCCATGAGCGAATAAATTTTACCTTTTTCAAAATTTTGTGTCAAACCTTTTAAAACTCTAATCTTTTTTTCAGTCTCAAAACTTTTTGATATACTTTTTAATTCTAAATACTTACTCATATTTCAAAGATTTAATTGGATCTAACTTAGCCGCCTTAAATGCTGGAAAAATTGATACTAAAATAGTTATAAATATCGAGCAAACTGAGATCAAAATTATTGATGTCGGATTAATTTCAGAAGGCATCTTGCTTAAAAAATATATTTCTTCTGGAAATAAACTTATATTGAAAACTGAACTCAAAAATTGTCTAAAGTTTTCAATATAAATAGAAAAAGTTACACCTAAAAAAATTCCAAAAATTGTTGCAGAAGTACCAATTGTTACTCCAACTAAGAAAAAAATTTTAATTATTGATTTATTTAATACTCCAATTGATTTTAAGATAGCAATATCCCTTGTTTTGTTTTTCACTAAAATAGTTAATCCTGAAATAATATTAAATGCAGCAACAATTATTATTAATGACAAAATAATAAACATTACATTCCTTTCAACTTTTAAAGCAGAAAATAATGAACTATTCATATCTGCCCAACTAAAAACAAACTCATCATCAAAAACTTGTTTTACTATTAATTTTTGGGATTCAATATTATTTGGATTTTTCAGGTAAATTTCTAAATTTCTTTCGTTGGGATCATATCCAAAGAACTCTTCTAAAATATTAAGTTCAATAAATGCAATATTGTTATCAAACTCTGCTAAACCACTGTTAAAAATTGAATTAACTATAAAAGTTTTTTGTTTTGGCATACTGCCAATTATTGTTTGAACACCAGACGGTGACATTAAAGTCAATTCATCTCCTATTTCAAGATCTAGAGAAAAACTCAGTTCACTTCCAATTGATATGAAATTTTTATCAAATTGATTTAATTCACCTTTAAATTTTTCATTTGTTAATACCTCTAAATTTAAAAGATCATTGTATTTATAGCCTCGTAACACTATTCCTTTAGTATTATTGTTTTTTAGAATAATTGCCTCTCCTGAATTACTAAAAATAATATTCTTAGAGATTAACTTTAGTTTATTATTTATTTTATCTTCATCTATTGAAGTTGAAAAAGGTTTAACAGTAATATGTGAATTAAATCCTACAATTTTATTGATTAATTCGGTTCTAAAGCCGTTCATTACTGACATAACAATAATAAGAACAGCAACACCTAGACTTATTCCGATGAAAGAAAATATTGAAATAACATTTAAAAAGCCATCCTTTTTTCTAGCTTTTAAAAATCTTAAAGTAATTTCTTTTTCTAAAGTAGAAATCAAATTGAATTTTTTTGTTTATTTATAATTTCTATAATTTTGCTAAAAGGTAAGTTTTGAGTTTCACCACCTGTTTCTTTGAACTCTAATAAATCACCTTCACTCTTCTTTCCAATGATAATTTGATACGGAGCCCCAATTAAATTCATTTTTTTAATTTTGGATGAAAAATTTTCATCTGTGTCATCAATAAGAGCATCAATATTATTTTTTAATAACTCACTGTAAATATTATTGGCTTTAACAAGTGCTGAATTATCGTTTTTATTTATCATCGGTATCAAAGCAATATCATATGGAGCAACAGACAATGGCCATTTCATGATTTCATTTTTTTCATCATATTTTGCCTCTATTATTGCCCCAACTAGCCTTGATACACCAATTCCATAAGAACCCATTTTAACAAAATCTTTTTTTCCACCTGGTAAATCTACTGATGCATTCATAGGTTTTGAATATTTGTCGCCAAAATAAAATATGTGGCCTACCTCAATACCTTTTGTGATTAATTGATTTTCCTTTGAAACTATTTTTTCAAATTCATCTTTGTTAAACTTTTCATCTGTCACAGCATAAAATTGCTCATATTTTTTTCTCATTTCTTTTAACGAAGATTTTTCTAATTGAGTTTCATCACTATTTAAGTCAAAAATTCTTTTATCAGTAAAAATTTTACTTTCTCCCGTATCTGCTAAGATAATAAATTCATGAGATAAATTTCCTCCAATTGGGCCAGTGTCAGCAGCCATAGGTATTGCAGTTAGATCTAATCTGTTAAAAGTTTTTAAATATGAAAGAAAAAATTTATTATAAGAAAAAAAGGCTTCTTCATCTGATACATCGAATGAATAGGCATCTTTCATATAAAACTCTCTTCCCCTCATTATTCCAAATCTAGGTCTTATTTCATCTCTAAATTTCCATTGTATGTGGTACATAAGTTGGGGTAATGATTTATAAGATTTAATTGAAGATCTAAAAATTTCTGTTACTTGCTCTTCATTGGTAGGTCCATAAAGCATTTCTCTATTTTGACGATCAGTTATTCTAAGCATCTCCTCACCATAATCATCATATCGACCACTTTCTTTCCATATCTCACTAGATTGAATTGTAGGCATTA
This sequence comes from Candidatus Pelagibacter sp. HIMB1493, assembly GCF_052047995.1. Taxonomy (NCBI): domain Bacteria; kingdom Pseudomonadati; phylum Pseudomonadota; class Alphaproteobacteria; order Candidatus Pelagibacterales; family Candidatus Pelagibacteraceae; genus Candidatus Pelagibacter; species Candidatus Pelagibacter sp. HIMB1493. The sequence goes on from NZ_JBNAIP010000001.1 coordinate 561,635, forward strand.
ATATTTCTTGAGCTCCAATTTTATTTTGCTCTTCTCTAACAATTTGTTCTATTTTTTTCATTACCTTGAAGCCTAAAGGTAACCATGAGTATATTCCTGCAGAAGCTTGCTTAATCATACCAACTCTCAACATTAATTGATGAGATTTAATTTTCGCTTCAGAAGGATTATTTTTTAATATCGGAATAAATGAATTTGATAAAAGCATCTTAACTAATCATATTTCTTAAATTTAAATATTCAAATTTTATTAGTAAATAAATAATGATAAAAATTACAGTTGTTATACCAGTGCTATACAAGAATTTTTTCAACATTTTTGGGTTTTCAGGTGATCCTGGATCTTCCCCATCAATTTTTACTATTTTTGCTCTGTTTACATCAATAGGAAGTATAGCAAAGAAGACTATCCACCATATAATTACATAGATAATTGCTAAACCAGTTACACTCATTAAATTCTGACTAAGTTAATATTAGTGAAAGGTTTTTTACCCGTTCTTTCCTTAGAAAATTTCCTACAGGCAATTTTCAATGCATCAATTAAATTATGCTCTTGCTGCTTGCTTCCAATTTTAAATGTCCTAGATGTTTTTTCTATTTCTTCTTCTAGTCCATAAACAAATTCTTCTTTATCATCTACAGGCAAACCACGAAAAGAAAGCACAGGATTGTTATGAATATTTCCTTTAGGTGTTATCATTAAAGTTACTTCAAGATATCCATTTGCACTCAAATTTTTTCTATCTTTAATTGACTGTGAGTCTGGATCAACACTTACATTGCCATCTAAATATAATCGACCGCTTGGAGCTTTGTCATAAACTTCAGGCTGATTACCAGGATATAACTTAACTATATCACCATTTTCTACTTGTACAGGATATGGAACTTGCATTTCTTTTGCAAAATTTATGTGTTCTATCATGTGCCTATGTTCACCATGTACAGGTATTACACATTTAGGTTTAACCCATTGATACATTTCTTTTAAATCTTCTCTATTTGGATGACCAGAAACATGAACAAATTCAGTTTCTTCAGATATCACTTCTATACCATCTTTAACAAGTTGGTTGTGCAATTTATAAAGTTTTTTTTCATTTCCAGGTATAATTTTTGATGAAAATATCACAGCATCACCTTTTTCAATAAAAACATCAGGGTGTACATAACTAGAAATTCTCATCATGGCTCCCATTGGTTCTCCTTGGCTACCTGTGCAAAGATAAACTATTTTTTCTCTTGAGAAATTTTTAGCTTCACGAGGGTCAATTGGTTCAATTGTATTTTTTAAATATCCACATTGACGTGCAGCTTTGTAAATACGATGCATCGATCTTCCAACTAGTGAAATTTGTCTTCCTGTTTGCTCAGCACAATAAAATGCTGTCTCCATTCTTGCTACATTAGATGCAAATGAAGTAATTATAATTCTCTTTTTCAATCTCGACATTACATTTAACATATTTTTTCTGACATCAAGTTCAGATCCAGACTTGCCGGCACTAAAAACATTAGTAGAGTCACAGATCATTGCCAATACTCCTTCATCACCAATTTCTTTTAATCTCTTCTCATTTATATTTTCACCAATAAGTGGATTGGGATCTACTTTCCAATCTCCTGTATGTAAAATTACACCAGCTGGAGTTTTTATTCTTAAGCCATTAGGTTCTAAAATTGAATGAGTTAAAGTTATATATTCAATTTCAAATGGATCTAATGAAACAGTTCCATTCAATTCAACAATTTGTAAATCACTAGTAATATCTATTTGTTTTTCTCGAAACTTCTCTCTAATCAAAACTGCTGTAAATGGGGTAGCAAATATTTTACATCTTAATTTTGGCCATAAATGTGCAATTGCTCCAATGTGATCCTCATGTGCATGAGTTAAAACTATACCCAACAAGTTATCTTTTCTCTCAACAATAAATCCAGGATCAGGATAAATTAAATCAACACCTGGTATAGTGTCATCAGCAAAAGTTACACCAATGTCTATCATTATCCATTTATGATCGCTTGGTTGACCATAACCAAACAAATTCATGTTCATACCAATCTCACCAGATCCACCTAGTGGACAAAATAACAATTCATCTTTCATATTATTTTATTTGCTCAGAAATCTTTATTAGACCTTTAATTGTAATATCTTGGTTATGTTTAACTTTCGATTTTATTGAACTTGTAAATAAATCAGAAAATCCACCTGTCAATACAACTTTAAAGGATTTTCTTGTCTCTTTCTTAATTAAATTAATCATATTGTCAATTAAACCAGCATAACCCCAAAAAAAACCTGATCTAACAGCAGAAAGTGTGTTGCTACCTATTACTTTTTTCATACGTTTAAGCTCAATTTTTGGGATTAAAGTAGCTCTGTCTGACAAAGTATTAAGAGACAACTTAATACCAGGAGCTATTATTCCTCCCATATACGTATTTTTTATTAAAACATCAAATGTTGTAGCAGTACCAAAATCTAAAATTATATAATTATTTTTTTTATCCAATAAGCTTATGGCATTTGTAATTCTATCAGAGCCTACCTGCTTGTAATCAACTTTAATTTTAATCATTGATTTTAAATTCAAATTTTTTACTTCATTGCATTTAATTTTAGTGATTTTAGAAAAGTAGTTTTTTATAATTTTAAAAGTGTTTGGGACAACACTACAAAACAATATTTTTTCAATTTTATTTATTTGAATTTTATTTTTTTTAAATAAAATTTTTAATTGGTTATTACTTATTTTTTTTGAAATACAAGTAATTCTTTTTAAAATTTTATTCCTTTTGGAAACTAAAAAAATTTTAGTGTCGGTATTTCCTATGTCACCTAAAATATACATATTAATTAATTTATTTTATACATTTTTGATATTCTTTTTTCAAAAACTAGTTTCAAATTTTTTTCTAATTCAGATTTATTAATTTTTTTTCCTGTTATTCTATGCAAATTTGTAGATGGATAATTTTTAATATTTGGATTTTTTATTACATTAATTCCTATTCCTGTAATTAAAAATTTTTTATCTGATTTCGTTATAATTTCTTGTAAAATCCCACTAATTTTTTTTTTATTAATTAATAAATCGTTTGGTTTTTTAAAATTAATTTTATTTTTTATATATTTAGAGAGTGTTTGTTTAACTAAATTACAATTTAACTTTGTAACTCTTTCTATTGAGAATTTATTTTCATCAAAAGGATGAAAAAAAGAAGCAAATAAATTTCCTTTATATGAAATCCATTTTCTTCCATACTGACCTCGACCACTAAATTGTTTTTCAGCAACAACCATACCAAATTTATAGTTAGTTTTTTTTATTATTCTTGCAGCTGTATCGTTAGTACTTTTTATTATTTTAAAATTAAATTTCTTAAATTTCATTAAATAATATTAATTCTTGATACTACCTCAATTAATTGGCTTGGAAATATGAAGTATAAAAGAATTAATATTGTAGAAAAAGTTAATGAAAATTTTAACCATAAACTATGATCTGTATCATATTTATCTTTTTCTTTATCAAAGTACATAATTTTAATTATTCTTAAGTAATAGAAAGCTGCAACAACAGTAGATAACAATCCAACAATAGCTAAAAAATACATTGATTGTTCTAAAACTGCTTTGAAAACATAAAACTTAGCAAAAAATCCTGCTAATGGTGGTATCCCTGCCAATGAAAACAATATTACAAGTAAAGAAAGTGATAATAATGGATGATTTTTCGATAAACCAGATAAGTCATCAATATCTTCGTAATATTGATTATTTCTTTTAAGCATTAACAAACAAGAAAAAAGAGCCAAATTCATTACAACATAAATTGAAATATAAATTATTGAACTTTGAATTCCTTCATTAGAAGCAGTGGCAAGACCAGCCAATGTATATCCTATGTGTCCAATAGAGCTATAAGCAACTAGTCTTTTAATATTTGTTTGTCCAATTGCTGCAATTGCACCAAATAGCATTGAGGCAATAGATAAAAATACAATTATCATTTGCCATTGATCGATTAGATTTAAAAATGGAACATATAAAAATCTAATAAATACAGTTAACGCAGCGATTTTTGGTACCATTGTAAAAAATAAAGTTACTGTGGTTGGAGATCCTTCGTATACGTCTGGTGCCCACATATGGAATGGCACTGCTGAAATTTTGAATGCTAAACCTACTAAAATAAAAACTATCCCAAAAGTCAGTACATACTCATTTGAATTAAGTTGTATGGAAATTACATCAAAGTTTGTAGATCCTGAAAAACCATAAATTAGTGAACATCCATAAAGTAATAATCCTGATGATAATGCACTTAATACAAAATATTTTAAACCTGCTTCAGATGATTTTAGTTGATCTCTGTTATAAGTTGCTAAAACATATAAGGCTAATGATTGTAACTCTAGACCCATATAAAACACAATTAGATCATTGGAACTAATCATGACCATCATTCCTAGTACAGAACTCAAAATTAAAACTGGATATTCAATATTAAAAATTTTAAATATTTTTAAATAACTAGAAGAAATAACCAATACTAGAAAACCACCTAATAATGTAATGATCTTCATAAATGAAGACATCTTATCTATTACAACACTGCCATTAAACAAAATTTCTCTATTCACAGAGAAAGTTTCGTTAATAGTAATTATAGCAGCAATCAAAAATACAAATAAAGATAAGTTAAAAGTAATGCCTGAACTATTTTTTTTAAATACTCCCAATACAAGTAAAAACATTATTGATAATGAGATAAAAATTTCAGGTAAAATTAAATTTAAATTTTCCATGTTATTTACTCGCTAAATTAATATTATGCATATTTATTAAATCTGAAACAGAAACCTCAATTGTATTAATCAAAGGATCTGGATAAAAACCAAAAAATAAAGTTGGTATAGCTAAGCATGTTAAAATTACATATTCTGATTTATTTAAATCTAACATTTGTTTTAAATCTTCATTGACTAATTTCCCAAAAACAACTCTTTTATACAACCAAAGCATATAAGCAGCTCCTAAAATTACTCCTAAGCTTGCTAACACAGCTACTAAAAAATTATCCTTAAAGGCACCCATTAAAATTAAAAATTCACCAATAAAACCACTTGTTCCAGGTAATCCTAAAGCGGCTAATGTAAATAACATAAATAAAATCGAATACTTTGGTATTATGGAAACTATACCACCATAAGAATTTATCATTCTTGAATGCATACGGTCATAAACAACACCAACACATAAAAATAGAGCTGCAGACACTAATCCATGACTAATCATCTGAATTATACTTCCCTCGATACCTTGTTGTTGAAGAGTAAAAATACCTAAAGTTACAAAACCCATATGTGCAACAGACGAATATGCAATTAACTTTTTCATATCTTCCTGCATTAAAGCGATAAAAGATGTAAAAATTATTGCTATAACACTTAAAGTATAAATAAGAGGTGTGAATACATCCGAAGCCACAGGAAATAACCCTAGTGAGAATCTAATAAAACCATATCCTGCCATTTTTAATAAGATTGCTGCTAATAAAACTGAACCTGCAGTAGGAGCTTCAACATGGGCATCTGGCAACCAAGTGTGAACAGGCCACATAGGTGTTTTTACTGCAAAAGAACTAAAGAAAGCTAACCATAATAAATTTTGATATTTAGCATCAATTCCAATTTCATAAAGTTTAACTACATCAGTTGTGCCTGATATCCAGTATATTGAAATGATCGCAACAAGCATCAAAACTGATCCAAGCAAAGTATATAGAAAAAATTTAAATGCTGAATAAACACGTTTTGGACCACCCCAAATCCCAATAATTAAAAACATTGGAATTAATCCAGCCTCAAAAAATAAATAAAAAACAACTAAATCAAGTGCACAAAAAACACCAATCATGAAACTTTCCATAATTAAAATTGCAATTAAAAAATCTCGTAATCTATTTTTAACTGAATTGTTAACTGAAATAATACAAAGTGGAGTTATGAAGGTTGTTAAGATTATAAATAATATAGAAATTCCATCGACACCAACTTTATAATTAATAAATCCTTCAATCCATCTTCTATCTTCAACAAATTGAAAATCAGATATACTTTGGTCAAAAGATATCCACAAATATATAGAAATTAAAAAATTAACTATACTTGTAAATAAAGCTACATATTTAGCTGTTGAATTATTTCCATTTTTATCTTTTGTAAAAAATAAAAAAAGAGCTCCTGTAGTAGGTAACAAGATTAAAGATGATAAAATTGGAAAGCTCATTATTTAACTATCAAAAAAGTTAATAAAGCAGAAAAACCTAACAACATTACAAAAGCATACTGATAGATAAAACCACTTTGAAATTTATTTGCTTTAATCGAACATTTTTTTATAAAAGAAGAAATTCCATCAGGACCAAATCCATCAATTATAGTTCCATCACAAACTTTCCATAAAAATGTCCCTAGTTTTTTCGATGATTTAATAAAAATAACCTCATACAACTCATCAAAGTACCATTTATTGACAAGGAAATTGTATAAAGGTTTATTCATTAAAGCTATTTCATTTGGCAATTCTTTGTTCTTAACAAATAAGTAATAAGCAATAGGTATTGATAAGATAACTAAACTAGGTGTTAAAAGTAAAAACCATGTTGGTGGATGATCTGTGCTTAGAGGTTCTAAAAATTTGATTGATTCTGACCAAAAGTAATTTTCACCACCATGTCCAATGAACAAATCTTTAAATAAAACACCTGCAAAAATTGCACCAATAGAAAGCACAAATAACGGAACAAGCATTACCAAAGGTGACTCGTGCGTTTCCTCTATTTTAATCTCTTTATTATTATATTCGCCATGAAATGTTTTAAATATTAGTCTCCAAGAATAAACTGACGTTAAAAAAGCAGTGACTATGCCAATACCGGCTGCATAGTAACCTGTTGTATTTCCTTTTAAATAAGCAAATTCAATAATTGCATCTTTTGAGTAAAAGCCTGATAAGAAAGGAAAACCTGTTAAAGCAAGAGTTCCAATAATCATTAAAGCATAAGTGTAAGGTAATTTTCTCCATACACCTCCCATGTTATTAATGTTTTGCTCATCTTTAAAAGCATGGATTACTGATCCAGATCCTAAAAATAATAAAGCTTTAAAAAAGGCATGTGTAAATAAATGAAACATAGCTACATTGTAAGCGCCTACACCAGCTGCAAAAAACATATAACCAAGTTGGCTACATGTTGAATAAGCAATTATTTTTTTAATATCTGTTTGAACTAAAGCTACCGTTGCAGCAAAAAAAGCTGTTGTCATACCAACTACAGTAATCAAATTTAAAATTACTGGAGAAAATTCATAAATAGGTGAGCATCTAACAACTAAAAATACACCTGCAGTTACCATTGTTGCAGCGTGAATTAGAGCAGAAACTGGTGTTGGTCCTTCCATTGCATCAGGCAGCCAAGTATGAAGTAAGATTTGAGCTGATTTACCCATAGCTCCGATAAATAACAATAAACAAACCAAATCTATCGCTTTAACCTCAAAACCTAAAAAAGATAAATTTTTATCTACAACAGTTGGAATTTGTTGGAAAACTTCATCATAATTGACAGTCCCAAACAAATAAAAGACTAAAAAAATACCTAATGCAAAACCAAAGTCACCCACTCTATTAACAACAAAAGCTTTAATTGCAGCTGCATTAGCACTCTCTTTTTTAAACCAAAAACCAATTAAAAAATATGAGCAAAGTCCAACTCCCTCCCAACCAAAAAATAATTGAATAAAATTATCTGATGTTACAAGCATTAACATTGCAAATGTAAATAATGATAGGTAAGCCATAAATCTTGGTTTATGTGGATCGTGAGACATGTAACCAATGGAATAAATATGAACTAATGCTGATACAGAAGTAACTACAACCAACATTACAGCTGATAGAGGATCAATTAACATTGACCAATTAACATCAAGTGAACCTGAATTAATCCAAGTTGCTATAACAATATTTTCTTCATATTGATTAATGATTACCTGATATAAAACAATTATTGATAAAATCGCAGATATAGAGACTAATGCACTCGTTACTATTTCAGAATTTCTATCACCAATGTAACGCCCAAAAAAACCTGAAATAATTGATGCTATTAGTGGAAGAAATAAAATTGAAAGTTCCATTATTATCCTTTCAACTCATCAATTTCTTCAACTCTGATAGTTCCAGAGTTTCTATAGTAAACAACGATTATAGCTAAACCAATTGCAGCTTCTGCAGCTGCTACAGTTAAAATAAATAAGGTAAATACTTGACCAGCTAAATCTCCGAGAAAAATTGAAAAAGCAACTAAATTGATATTTACAGCTAATAAAATCAACTCAATACTCATCAATATAACAATAATATTTTTTCTATTAAGAAAAATTCCAATAACTCCAATTGAAAATATAACAGCACCTAAAGTTAAATAGTGTCCTAAACCTATCTCAGTCATCTATTTTAACTCCTTTGTTAGAAGCAACTTCTACAACACTTACTCCTTCAGCTCTTTCACGAGAAATTTGTTTTATATAACTTTGTCTTTTAACGTTTGACCTTTGTCTAAAAGTCAGAACGATTGCTCCAACCATCGCAACTAACAAAATCATACCGCTAATTTGAAATACATGTATGTAATCAGTGTATAATATTTGACCTAAAGAGTGTGTGTTACTTAAGTCTGAAACTTTTGATGAATTGTTAATATCAAAAATCTCTGGTTTGTATTTCCATCCGCCAATTACAATAATTAGTTCAAAGAAAATGATTGTACTAATAATTAATCCAACAGGAATATGTTTTGAGCTAGCAGCAGAGGCAAACCATTGATTTTTTTGTTGAGCAACATTTAGCATCATTACAACAAAAAGAAATAAAACTGCTACGGCTCCAACGTAAACAATTAACATTATCATACCCAAAAACTCAGCACCAATCATAATAAATAGACAAGAAATACTGATAAAATCTAATATTAAAAAGAAAACTGAGTGGACAGTATTTTTTGATACTGTAACCATTATTGCTGACACAACCGCAATTATAGAAAAAGTGTAGAAGAAAATAGCGTGAGCAATCATTTATCTATGTGAACTATCCGCTTTAATATTAGCGTCTAGAATATTCTCCCATCTGTCACCGTTATCTAATAATTTCTCTTTCGTGTAATATAATTCTTCTCTTGTCTCAGTCGAAAATTCAAAATTTGGACCTTGGACTATAGCATCAACAGGACAAGCTTCTTCACATAGACCACAATAAATGCATTTCATCATATCAATGTCATAACGAGTAGTTTTTCTACTGCCATCTTCTCTTTGAGCAGATTCAATTGTAATTGCTTGGGCTGGACATACAGCTTCACAAAGTTTGCATGCAATACATCTTTCTTCTCCATTTGGATATCTTCTTAAAGCGTGCTCACCTCTAAATCTTGGGCTAATTTTTCCTTTTTCAAAAGGATAATTGATTGTTTTTTTTGGTTTAAACAATTCTTTTATTGCAATGAACAAACCGCCTATAAAATCAACCATGAAAATAGTTTTAAAAAATCTGGATAAATTCATAATTAGTTTGTTGGTAAAAGGTTAAAGTAAAATAAATAACTTGCAGTTAAAACAACCCAAGTTAATGACAAAGGAAGAAATACTTTCCAACCTAATCTCATTAATTGGTCATATCTATATCTTGGTACAATTGCTTTTACTAAAGCAAATAAGAAAAATAAAAGTAAAATTTTTAAAATTAACCAAATTGCACCTGGAACTAAAGTAAATGGATAAATATCTATTGGTGATAACCAACCACCTAAGAATAATATAGCTCCCATAGCACACATCAATAAAATGTTTGCATACTCACCTAACCAAAACATTGCATACATCATTCCTGAATATTCTGTCTGGTATCCAGCAACTAATTCTGCTTCAGCTTCAGGTAAATCAAAAGGTGGTCTATTGGTTTCAGCTAAAGCAGAGATAAAAAATATTACAAACATTGGAAATAACGGAATTACAAACCATAGATTTTGTTGAGCAATTACGATGTCATTCAAATTCAATGAGCCTACGCACAACAATACATTGATAATAATAACCCCAATTGAAACTTCATATGATACCATTTGAGCCGCAGATCTAATTGCACCTAAGAAAGGATATTTAGAGTTTGAAGCCCATCCTCCCATAATTATTCCATAAACACCTAGGGATGAAACAGCAAAAAGATAAAGTATACCGACATTAATATCCGCTAAAACCTGGGTTGCGCTAAATGGTATAACAGCCCACGCAATCAAAGCTAATGTCATAGTAACAATAGGTGCTAATATAAAGATTACTTTGTTAGAGCTTGATGGAATGATTATTTCTTTAAAAATATATTTCAAAGCATCAGCCAATGATTGAAGTAATCCAAATGGTCCTACTACATTTGGTCCTTGTCTTTTTTGAACAAAAGCCCAAACTCTTCTATCTAGCCAAACAATCATAGCTACAGAAACCAAAACTGGAACCAACAAAAATAGAATTTTGTATACCTCTTGAAAAACTATATTCAAATATTCCATCTTAACCTTCAGTGCCTGTTGATTTTAAATTCGTTTTTGCATTATTGCACTCAATCATTGTTTTTGATGATTTAGCAACAACATTAGAAAAATAATAATCTTTAATTTCAATTTTTAAATTTTCATTATTAAAATCAGAATTCGAGTTGTTATTATTTTGTTCAGTTTGTTTTTCACTTTGCAGTTTTAAATAATTTAACATGCTGCTATCTAGCTCTTCTTTATCGTTAAACAATTTTCTATTATTCATGAATTCAGCTAGTTCATTTATTATCTGCCAATCTTCTTTTGCATTTCCAGGAGGATAAGAGGCCTTAAATGCTTTTTGAATTTTTCCCTCTAAATTTGTATAATAACCGTCTTGTTCTGTGTAAGCTGAGCCAGGTAAAATTATATCTGCACACTCTGCCCCTTTGTCACCATGGCTTCCTTGATAAATAACAAATTCATTTTTTTTAGCAAAATTTAAATTATCCTGACCTATTAAAAACACTATTTCAAATTTATTTGATTTTAAATCTTCTATTAAATTTGTTTTATTGTTTAAAACTCCTAAATCAAAATTTCCTACAGTTGCTGCATCACATGATAAAACATTCAAAGGATTCCAATCTTCTGAGAACTTGTTTTTTTTATTCAAAAAATCTTTTAAATTATTAAACAGATATTGTGCATTTTCTAATCTTAGTAAGGACTCACCAATTATGATCATTGGTTTTTTTGCACTTTCTATTTCTTTTGAAAGTTTATGTGTGTCATCTATAATTTCTTTAATTGTTTTAGTTTGCCCATCTAAACTTTCATAAGGATAAGTTAGATCTCCACAATCATTTAATGATACAATTCTTGTACTATTATTTAGATAAGATTTTCTAATTCTTGTATTTAAAATTGTAGCTTCGTATCTAGGATTGGCACCCAATAATAAAATTAAATCAGCATCTTCAATTCCATTAATTGAAGAATTAAACAAATAATTTTCTCTTTTTGAAATATTAATATATCTATTATCTGATCTTGACTCATAATTATCAGTTTCAACTGTTCGCTCAAAAAATTCTTTAAAAATGTAAGCAGTTTCCATGTTTGTTAAATCTCCAACAAAACCAGATACTTTTTCTTTAGATGTATTTTCTAATTTAGATTTTATTATTTTATAAACTTCTTGCCACGAAGCTTTCTCAAATTTACCGTTGTATTTAATATATGGAGTATCTAATCTTTGATGAAGTAAACCATCACACGCATATCTAGTTTTATCTGAAATCCATTCTTCATTAATATCTTCATTTATTAGTGGGAGAACTCTTTTTACTTTCCAATCGTATGTATCAACTCTAATGTTTGAACCGATTGCATCCATAACATCAATTGTTTCAGTCTTTTTTAATTCCCATGGTCTTGCTTCAAAAACATAAGGTTTTGATGTCAAAGCTCCAACAGGACATAAATCAACTACATTGGCTGATAATTCTGATTGCATTGATTGCTCAAGATATGTTGTAATTTGCATATCCTCACCCCTACCTATTGCACCAAGTTCTGGGACTCCTGCAACTTCAGTGGCAAATCGCACACATCTTGTACAATGTATGCATCTTGTCATTTGAGTTTTGATTAACGGTCCCATATTTTTTTCAGGAACAGTTCTTTTGTTTTCTTTGAATCTAGATTTATCTACTCCATAAAACATTGATTGATCTTGAAGATCACACTCACCACCTTGGTCACATACAGGACAATCTAGAGGATGATTTGCTAGTAAAAATTCCATTACACCTTTTCTAGCCTTTTCAACTAAACTTGTGTTTGTTTTAATATTCATTCCTTCGGCAGCAGGCATTGCGCATGATGCAATGGGTTTCGGTGATTTCTCCATTTCCACCAAACACATTCTACAATTTCCAGCTATAGATAATTTTTCATGATAACAAAATCTAGGTATCTCAACTCCTGCTTTTTCACAGGCTTGAAGAACTGTTAGTCCTTCTTCAACTTCTACATCTATGTCATTTACTTTTAATTTAAGCATTTTTTTTATCTAATAAATGTTGATCAACCAAATAAGGTATATTATTTTTTTTCTGAACAATTGGGTCCAAATTGTTTCTTTCTTGAATTTCTTTTTTAAAATGTCTTAACAAACCTTGAACTGGCCATGAAGAACCTTCTCCAAACGCACAAATTGTATGACCAGCGATTTGGGTTGTTACATCTCCTAACATGTCAACTTCATCTTTAGTTGCATCGCCTTTTGCCATACGCTCAAGCATTCGCCACATCCATCCAGAACCTTCTCTGCAAGGTGTACATTGTCCACAACTTTCATGTTTGTAAAATCTAGCAATTCTCGCCATACATTTAATAATGTCTTGATCTTTATTGATAACAACTATTCCTGCTGTTCCTAATCCACTTTTTTCCTCGACACACGCATCAAAATCCATCTTTAATGTTTCGCATCTATCTTTTGGAATTAAAGGCATAGAAGATCCACCAGGTATTACAGCTTGCAAATTATCCCATCCACCAATCACTCCACCAGCGTGAACTTCTATTAATTCTTTTAGAGGAATACTCATTTCCTCTTCTACATTACACGGATTATTAACATTTCCAGAAATACAGAATATTTTAGTACCTGTATTTTTTTCTCTTCCTAAAGAAGCAAACCATTTCGCTCCTCTTCTTAGAATAGTTGGCACCACAGCAATCGTTTCAACATTATTAATTATAGTTGGACATCCATATAAACCAATCAAAGCTGGGAAAGGTGGTTTTAATCTTGGTTGACCTTTTTTACCCTCTAAACTTTCAAGTAATGCTGTTTCTTCACCACAAATATACGCTCCAGCTCCATAGTGGATATAAATATCTAAATCCCACCCAGTTCCAGCTGCATTTTTTCCTAATAGTTTTTTCTCATAAGCCTCATCAATTGCAGCTTGGAGTTTTTGACCATCAACAAAATATTCTCCTCTAATATATATATAGCAGACGTGTGCTTGAACTGCGTATGATGCTATTAGACAACCCTCTATTAATTTATGAGGTTCAAATCTTAAAATATCTCTATCTTTACAAGTTCCTGGTTCAGATTCATCACCATTGATAACCAAATAATGTGGTCTTGATCCAACTTCTTTTGGTGCAAATGACCACTTTAAACCTGTAGGAAATCCTGCTCCACCTCGACCTCTAAGCTGAGATTCTTTAATTTCATTAATAATCCAATCTCTTCCTTTTTCAGTAATTTCTTTAGTGTTTACCCAATCACCTCTTGATTGTGACGCTGCTACATCAGAGCCTTTATCATTATATAAATTTTGAAATATTCTATCTTGATCTTTAAGCATTTTTTAAATCTGTTAGTGTTTTTCTATTGTTCTCTGGCTCATTATTAATTCTTCCTCTGTATGAACCTGGTTTTGGAGTTTCTCCACTTAAAATTTTATCCAAAATCTCAGATGTTTTTTCTTTATCAAGATCTTCGTAATAATCATCATTTATTTGCATCATAGGAGCAGTCACGCAAGCACCTAGACATTCAACTTCCATCCATGAACAACTCTTATCGCTTGATAATTCACATTCATTTTCAGAAATTTTTTCCTTACAAGCTTCAACCAATTTATTTGCACCCCTAATCATACATGGTGTTGTAGTACATACTTGAACAAAATATTTTCCAACAGGTGATAGATTGTACATTGTGTAGAAAGTAGCTACCTCATAAACTTTTATATAAGGCATGTCTAAAAACTTAGCGATATACTTCATTGCAGCTAATGGTATCCAATTATTATTTTGTCTTTGAGCAATATAAAGTAAGGCCATCACAGCACTTTGTTGTTTTCCTTTTGGATATTTTGCAACAATATTATTTGCTGCCTCTAAAGAAGAAGCATTAAATTCAAAACTTTCTGGTTGATCTTTTGCTGGTTTTCTTAAACTCATCTATCCACCTCACCAAAAACAATATCTAATGAACCTAGAACAGCTGGTACATCTGCTAACATGTGTCCTTTAATTAAATAATCCATTGATTGCAAATGTGAAAAACCTGGGGCTCTAATCTTGCATTTATAAGGTTTGCTTGAACCATCAGAAATTAAATAAACTCCAAATTCTCCCTTAGGTGCTTCAACAGCTGTGTAAATCTCGTCCTTAGGCACTCTATAACCCTCAGTAAATAGTTTAAAATGATGAATTAACGCTTCCATTGATTGTTTAATATCTTTTTTTGATGGTGGACTAATTTTACCATCTAATGATTTAATTGGACCTTTTTCCATTTTAGATAAACACTGTTTAATAATAGAAACACTCTCTTTCATTTCTTCAATTCTGCATAAATATCTATCGTAGCAATCACCATTTTTTCCAACTGGTATTTTAAAATCTAAATCCTCATAACAATCATAAGGTTGAGATTTTCTTAAATCCCAAGGCACCCCTGATCCTCTAATCATAACTCCTGAAAACGAATAATCTAAAGCATCCTCTTTAGTTACAATTCCAATATCGACGTTTCTTTGTTTAAAAATTCTATTGTCTGTTAAGAGACTTTCTAAATCATTAATCACTTTTGGAAATGTATCGCAAAAGTTTGAAATATCTTCCTCTAAACCTTTGGGTAAGTCTTGATGAACACCACCGGCTCTAAAGTAGTTGGCGTGTAATCTTGACCCAGAAGCTCTTTCATAAAAAGTCATTAAAGTTTCTCGTTCTTCAAAACCCCAAAGTGATGGGGTTAAGGCACCAACATCAAGCGCTTGAGTAGTAACGTTAAGAATATGACTTAATATTCTTCCAATTTCACAAAATATAACCCTTATATACTGAGCTCTAATCGGTACATCTATTTTAAGAATTTTTTCTACAGCAAGGGCAAAGGCATGTTCTTGATTCATTGGAGCTACATAATCCAATCGATCAAAATATGGAACGGCTTGCATGTATGTCTTGTTTTCAATTAATTTTTCTGTACCTCTGTGAAGCAAGCCTATATGTGGGTCTGCTTTTTCAACAACCTCACCATCTAATTCTAATATTAATCTTAATACACCGTGAGCTGCTGGATGTTGAGGACCAAAATTTAGATTTAAATTTTTAATTTTTTTTGTCATTATTTTCAATTTCTTCTTTAATGTATTTTGTTCCTTCCCAAGGGCTCTCGTAATCAAAATTTCTATAATTTTGCTCTAGTTTAACTGGTTCGCTAATAACTTTTTTTTGATCTTCGCTATATCTAACTTCAGAATGACCAGTTAAAGGAAAATCTTTTCTTAAAGGATGTCCTTCGAAACCATAATCTGTAAGTATTCTTCTTAAATCGGGATGATCTTTGAAATTTACACCATACATATCAAAAACTTCTCTTTCCATCCAATTTGCTGCAGGAAAGAGACTTGTTAAAGAAGGTATAACTTCATTTTCAGAAATAGAGTATTTTAGAACTAGTCTTTGATTAAATTCATGACTTAAAAATAAGTAAACTACTTGAAATCTTTGATTATTTTCTGGATAATCTACAACTGTAATATCTATTAACTGTCGAAATTTTGTATCTAAATTAGTTTTTAAGAATAAAATTACATCTAAAAAATCATCTTTATCTGTTTCTAGATAAATTTGATTATGTTTTATTTCTGAATTATTAATTTTGGTGGTTAACTCAGAATTAATTTTTTTTTCTAGATCCTCTAAACTATTCATGACTATCTTATAAAAGATCCTTTTTTTCTAATTTTTTTTTGTAATTGCAAAATTCCGTATAATAATGCCTCAGCAGAAGGAGGGCATCCTGGAACATATACATCAACTGGAACTATACGATCACACCCTCTTACAACTGAATAAGAATAATGATAATAACCTCCACCATTAGCACAGCTACCCATAGAAATTACATATCTAGGTTCTGGCATTTGATCATAGACCTTTCTTAATGCTGGTGCCATTTTGTTGGTCAATGTTCCGGCAACAATCATCACATCTGATTGTCTTGGTGATCCACGCGGAGCAGCTCCAAATCTTTCCAAGTCATATCTAGGCATTGCTGTTTGCATCATTTCGACTGCGCAGCACGCAAGACCGAAAGTCATCCAATGCAAAGAGCCAGATCTAGACCAATTAATTAAATTATCTAGCGATGTAGTTATAAAACCATTTTTACTAAAATCTTTAGCAAGTTGTTTAAACTCTTCAGGAACTTGTTCTATTTTATCGTTCATTAAATTAATTTTATTCCCAATCTAAAGCACCTTTTTTCCATTCATAAATAAAACCAACTGTAAGTATGAATAGAAAAATCATCATTGATGAAAAACCTAATAGACCAATATTTCCTAATGATATTGCCCATGGAAATAGAAAGGCAATTTCGAGATCAAATATGATAAATAGAATTGCAACTAAATAAAATCTTACATCAAACTCCATTCTGGAGTCTTGAAACGGTTCAAAACCACATTCATATGCAGACAATTTTTCTGGATCAGGTTTTTTTGGAGAAAGTAAAAAATTTAACACTACAAAAGCAACACTTAAACCAAGAGCGATAACTAAAAATAGAATAATTGGTAGATAATCTTTTAAAAATTCAGATAACATGAAAATCTATATATCAGTTTTTATCTGATGTTGAAGGGAAGATAAGTCACATTTTATTAATATTAACAGACAGTTTATTGGGAAAAAGTGGCGGGAGTGAAGGGACTCGAACCCTCGACCTATCGCGTGACAGGCGATCGCTCTAACCAACTGAGCTACACCCCCACTTAAATTTGTTTGGTGGGCAGTAAAGGACTCGAACCTTTGACCCCCTCGGTGTAAACGAGATGCTCTACCAACTGAGCTAACCGCCCCAAAACTGAGCTACTTATTACATCAACACTTAAATAAAGTAAATTAATTATTATTGAATACTAGCTTGAGATTTATCGTCTTTTTTAGCTAAATCTACCTCAACCCATTCCGTAGGTTTAAGTTCTTTAGTTAAAGCAATTTTAATTACCTGGTCTGCATATTCAACTGGCGTAATTTTAATATCATCTATAATTTTTTTAGGCATATCCACTAAATCTTTTTCATTTTCTTTTGGAATCAAAACTTCTTTAATTCCAGCCCTATGAGCAGCTAATAATTTTTCTTTAAGACCGCCTATTGGCAATACCTGACCTGTTAATGTTACCTCACCAGTCATCGCAACATCTCTTCTTACAGGTATATTTGTAATCGATGAAACAATTGAAGTAACCATTCCTATTCCGGCAGATGGACCGTCTTTTGGTGTTGCTCCTTCAGGTACATGAATGTGAAAATCTTTTTTCTCAAATAGAGGTGGAATAATTCCGTACTCTAAACATTTTGATCTAACAAAAGATTTTGCAGCTTTTACAGACTCTTGCATCACATCACCTAGCTTACCAGTAATCTGCATTCTTCCTTTACCAGGCATAGTTACTGTTTCAATTTTTAAAATTTCCCCACCATACTCAGTCCAAGCAAGTCCAGTTACAATACCTACTCTATTTTCAGATTCTAATTCTCCAAATTTAAATTTAGCTACACCAAGAAAATCAGATAAGTTTTTATTATTAATTTGAACTTCTTTTTCCTCACCCGCTACAATTTTCTTAACAACTTTTCTAGCAAGTTTAGAAATTTCTCTTTCTAAATTTCTAACTCCTGATTCTTTAGTGTATCCTCTAATAACTTCTTTTATGATGTCGTCTTCCAATTTCATTTCTTTTTCTTTAACACCATTATCTTTAATTTGTTTAGGAAGTAGATATTTATTAGCTATACTAATTTTTTCATCCTCCGTATAACCAGCTAATCTAATTACTTCCATTCTGTCTAATAATGGAGGCAATATATTTAAAGTATTTGCCGTTGTTACAAACATCACATCAGATAAATCATAATCAACTTCTAAATAGTGATCGTTAAAAGTTGTATTTTGTTCTGGGTCTAGCGCTTCTAATAATGCTGAGGATGGATCACCTCTATAATCATTTCCAATTTTATCTATCTCATCTAATAAAATTAGAGGATTTTTTGTTCCAGCTTTTTTCATCATTTGAATTATTTTACCTGGTAATGATCCGATATAAGTTCTTCTATGCCCTCTTATTTCTGCTTCGTCTCTCATCCCACCTACGGACATTCTAACAAATTCTCTGTTAGTTGCTTTTGCGATAGACTTACCTAAAGATGTTTTACCAACACCAGGAGGACCAACTAAACATAATATTGGCCCTTTAATTTTTTCCATTCTTTTTTGAACAGCTAAGAATTCTATTATTCTTTCTTTAACTTTCTCTAATCCAAAATGATCTTTATCAAGAATATTTAATGCCTTCGTTAAATCGATATCAACTTCACTTTTCTTATGCCAAGGTAGTTCCGTCATCCAATCAAGGTAGTTTCTAACCACAGTAGCTTCAGCTGACATTGGGCTCATGTTCTTCAATTTTTTAAGCTCTTGTAGACATTTCTTTTCAACTTCTTTTGGCATTTTTGCTTTTGTGATAGCTTTATTTAGACTTGTAGTTTCGTCTTTGCCGTCTTCAATCTCACCAAGTTCTTTCTGAATAGCTTTAAGCTGTTCGTTTAAATAGTATTCTCTCTGAGTTTTTTCCATTTGAGTTTTAACTCGTCCTCGGATTCTTTTTTCTACACCAATTATACTTGTTTCATTCTCCATAATTTTAATTATGGCGTTTAATCTCTTTTTAACATCAACTGTTTCAAAAATTTGTTGTTTTTCTGAAATTGTAGCTGTGATATGTGAAGCAATATTATCAGCTATTTGAGAAGGATCTTTTAACTGCTTAATTGTATTTATTGTTTCGTTCGAAATTTTCTTGTTTATTGAAGTTAATTTCTCTAATCTTCTTAAAGCAGTAGCAGCTAAAGGAAATAAATCCTCATCTTTTGGTAAGATGTCATTGAAATATGTATAGTCACACGTAATAAATTTCTCGTTATCTTTAAAGTCTAAAATTTTAACTCTTTTAATTCCTTCTACTAAAACTTTTACAGTTCCATCTGGTAATTTTAATAATTGTAGGATACTTCCCTCACAACCATACATAAATACGTCTGTTTTTTTAGGATCATCGATCTCTGAATTTTTTTGAGTTACAAGAATAATCTTCTTATCTTTTTTCATCACCTCATTAAGTGCAGAAATAGATTTATCTCTTCCTACAAACAGAGGTATTACCATGCTTGGGAAGACTACAATGTCTCTTAAAGGTAATAACGGCAATGATATTTTAACATCCATAGGATTAATATGGATATTATATATTATATTGCAATAGGTTTTTGTTACTTATTAAGGGTATTAAGCCGCTGATGTTTTGCCAGACTTAGATTTATTTTCGCCTTTAGAATGAACTAAAATTGGTTGTGATTGACCTTTTGCAGCTCCTGCATCAACAATTACTTCTTCAATGTTGTCTTGACTTGGGAGATCATACATAGTTTTTAATAATATATTTTCTAATATTGATCTCAAACCTCTTGCACCTGTTTTTTTGCTAATTGCTTTTTGAGCTATTTCTTTAAGAGCATTTTCTTTAAATGTTAATTTCGCTCCATCCAACTTAAATAGTTCTTGATACTGTTTAGTTAAGGAATTTTTAGGTTCTTGTAAAATTTTGATCAATGATTTTTCATCTAAATCCTCAAGAGTTGCTATCATTGGTAGTCTTCCAATAAACTCTGGAATCAATCCAAATTTTAATAAATCCTCAGGTTCTAGTCCCTTCATCCACTCTCCTGTTTTCTTGTCTTGAGTGTTTTTTACGTCTGCTCCAAAACCAATTGAAGTACCTTTGTCTCTTTGAGAAATAATCTTGTCTAATCCAGCAAAAGCACCTCCACAAATAAAAAGAATATTTGTTGTGTCCACTTGTAAAAACTCTTGTTGAGGATGTTTTCTACCTCCTTGAGGTGGAACACTTGCAACAGTTCCTTCCATTATTTTTAATAAAGCTTGCTGAACTCCTTCTCCAGATACATCTCTTGTAATGGATGGATTCT
The DNA here is from genome assembly GCF_052047995.1 of Candidatus Pelagibacter sp. HIMB1493. Classification (NCBI taxonomy): domain Bacteria; kingdom Pseudomonadati; phylum Pseudomonadota; class Alphaproteobacteria; order Candidatus Pelagibacterales; family Candidatus Pelagibacteraceae; genus Candidatus Pelagibacter; species Candidatus Pelagibacter sp. HIMB1493. The sequence continues at coordinate 582,337 of NZ_JBNAIP010000001.1, forward strand.
CAGATTTTCTACTAATCTTATCAACCTCGTCGATATAAACTATTCCACGTTGTGCTTTTTCAACATTATAATCTGAAGCTTGAAGTAATTTTAAAATTATATTTTCAACATCCTCACCAACGTATCCTGCTTCTGTCAAAGTTGTTGCGTCTGCCATTGTAAATGGAACATCTAAAATTCTAGCAAGAGTTTGTGCTAATAAAGTTTTACCGCAACCAGTTGGACCAACTAATAAAATATTGGATTTAGATAATTCTACATTCTTACTAGTTTTGTTTTCATAATTAAGTCTTTTGTAGTGATTATGTACTGCTACTGAAAGAACTTTCTTGGCATGCGCTTGACCAATTACATAATCATCTAGCACTGTACAAATTTCTTTTGGTGAAGGAAGGCCGTCTTGATGTTTAACAAAAGTATCTTTGCTTTCCTCTTTTATAATATCCATACAAAGCTCAACACATTCATCACAAATAAATACAGTTGGACCTGCAATTAATTTTCTAACCTCATGTTGGCTCTTTCCACAAAAAGAACAGTAAAGAATATTTTTATTATTTGTATTCATAATTTTTTAAACGAATCAATTTCATTACTTTATTATAGATGACTCATACTAATCAAGTTTGGATTAGTAAGTTATCAATATATTGTGTTTTATGATCTTTTTTCTACTACTTCGTCAATAAGACCAAATGATTTTGCGACATCAGCAGTCATGAAATTATCTCTTTCTAAAGCAGATTTTATTTCATCAACAGTTTTGCCTGTATGTTTTGAATAAATTTCATTTAATCTTTTCTTTAATGACAAGACTTCATTAGCATGAATTTCTATATCCGTAGCTTGTCCTTGAAAACCTGCTGAAGGTTGGTGAACCATTATTCTTGAGTTGGGTAAAGAAAACCTCTTTCCTTTAGTTCCTGCAGCCAACAAAAATGATCCCATTGATGCAGCTTGCCCAATACATAAAGTTGAAATATCAGGTTTTACATATTGCATGGTATCGTAAATCCCAAGACCAGCTGTAACCAATCCACCAGGACTATTGATATATAAATAAATTTCTTTTTTAGGATCTTCAGCTTCTAAAAATAATAACTGAGCTGTTACTAAGGATGCAATATTGTCATTTATCTGGCCCGTTAAAAAAATTATTCTTTCCTTTAAAAGTCTTGAATAAATATCATAAGCTCTCTCACCTTTGCTTGATTGCTCTACAACCATCGGCACTAGATTGCTCATATGTTCTGGTAATTTTGTTGTCATAAGTTGATTCTTTCTACTTATACAACTTGTGATTACTTTTTGCTAACTTTTTTTGTTTTTTTAGCGGCTGGTTTTGCTTTTGCTGTTTTTGTAGAAGGTTTTTTTTTCTCTGAAGCTTTTGCTGCAGGTTTCTTTTTTGTTTCTTTTTTTGGTTCGTGATCATGTGAATGATCATGGTCATGATCGTGATCGTGTTTATGAGCTTCTTTTAAGATTTTTTCCGCCTCATCTTTTGAAATTTCTTTTTTATTTGGTTTACCTTTTTCTTTTATAAGATTTAAAATTTTCTCTTCGTAGACTGTCCCTCTTAGACTGGCCAAAGCAGATGGATTTTTTTGATAAAAATCCATAACCATTTTCTCTTGTCCTGGCATCATTCTCAATTGTTTTTGTACTTCAGCTTGAATTTCTTGTTCACTAACTTTGATTTGATTTTTTTCACCAAATTCATTTAAGATTAACCCAGTTTTAATTCTTGTTTTTGCTTTTTCTTCAAAAGATTTTTTATTTTTTTTAGCCTCCTCTTCAGACATACCTTGTGAAAGAATTTTAACTTCTTCTTCAATTAAGTTTTCTGGAACTTCTTCAACTTTAATTTTTTCAATTTCTTTTAAAATTTGATTTTTTGAAAGTTGATCTAAAGAATTTTTATATTCGTCATTTATTTGTTTTGAAATTAAAGCTTTAAGATCTTTCAAATCTTTAGCTCCTAAATTTTTTGCAAAATCATCATCTATTTTCACCTCTTGTGGTTGTTTAACTGATAAAATTTTACAATTAAATTTAGCTTTTTTATTAACTAATTCTTTTTCAGGATAATTTTCTGGAAGTGTTGCTTCAACAACTTTCTCATCATCTTTTTTAACACCAATTAGCTGCTTATCAAAACCTTTCAAAAATAAATCTTTACCTAATGTAAGCTGTGTATTTTTTCCTTCACTTCCTTTAAATTCTTTTTCATCAATTGTTGCTTTGTAATCTAATGCAACTAGATCACCTTCTTTTGCTTTTGTATCAGGTGCACCTTCCTTGAAATTTGGTTGGTTCTTAGCAATTTCTTTTATTCTTTTATCTGTCTCACTATCATCAATTTTAACAGTGTATTCATCAAATTTAATGTTTTCTAATGATTTAATCTCTACTTTAGGTAATTCTGTAACTGACAAGACATATTCCAATTCTTTATCTTCACCATATGTCTTTAGATCTAATTTTGGCTGACCTGCTGGTTTAATTTTGTTTTCTTCCAACGCTTTTGTAGATGTGTCTTTTAAAACTTTGTCTAATACTTCACCAAATACAGCTTTGCCGAATTGTCTTTTTAAAATTTCTTTTGGTACTTTTCCTGGTCGAAAACCTTTTAAATTTACTGTTCCTTTAATCTCTTCATATTTTTCATCCATATAAGAGTTCATAGTCTCTTTATCGATAAAAATTTTTAGATCTTTATTTAAACCTTTTTTATTTTCTACAGTAACTTTCATAAACATTTAATGGTAGGGCGAAAAGGACTCGAACCTTCACCGATTGCTCGACTGGTTCCTAAGACCAGCGCGTCTACCAATTCCGCCATCGCCCCAGTTAAATTAGGTGCTTTATATATTATTGAACTCATTTGTCCAATCCGAATAATAGTGTAAAAGGATATAAAAATATAAATAATATGATTATTTCGCCTTGTATTAGTATTTGCAAAACAGATCCATCAACAGGTTATTGTTATGGATGTGGAAGAAATAATGATGAAAAAAAACTGTGGAAACTAGAAGAAACTACAGATGAATGGAAACAAGATAATTTAGAAAGCATCAGAAAAAGATTAACTGGTTGGCAATTAGATAGTTTTAACGAGTCTTACGAGCACAAAATAAATAACGGAATATCTCTATTCAAAAAAAATCTTAAAAATGAGTAAATCAACAATTGTAGTTATAATTTATATTATAGGACTAATCTTTGGTGCTTTAGTTCTGGATATGTGGAGCGCTGAGACTAGCCCTAAAGCATTACTGGGTATTGGGTGGACAGCACTTTTTTTAATTGGATTATTTTTTGCTGAAAAAAATGAAAAAAAATAAATTATTTTTTTTTTCTCTCATTTTATTTTCTTTCTCATTTATAAATCATTCATTTTCAGAAATTATAATTTTAAGTAAATGTGATCATAAAGAAGATAAATATTTAAAAAATGAATACATATTTAATCTTAATGAATTAATTATGACTAGAAATTATGTTTATGCAGAAAAAACTTACCAAAAATATAGAATTACTGATTTAAGTGTAAAAAAATCAAACTCCTATGTAAGAAATATTTACGAAGAGGATGGTAAAATTTTTACTTTAAAACATGGTTATCCTCAATTTTATACTCAAATATTAATTGAAAAAAACAAGCCTGAGATATTTATTAAAAGTGTTATGAATGATATCGAAGGGATTTCAAAAATTTCTACATGTAAAAAAATAGAAAAATTTGCAAATCAAAGTTAGGTTTTCTTCCTTTTATTTTCCTTAAGTTTATCTAAATTTTTTTTTTTAAAATCAAATCTGCTATTTGAAATGTTTGATCTATGTTTAGCGAATGCCTGTTTTTGTGCTTGTCGCATAGCTCTTTTTGAGGACATAATTACTAATTTAATATTCTATTTCCAAAGTATCAATTACTTTTAAATTTTTATCTGAAATAACAATCTCACCTGATGATGGTGCGTAGTTTAAAAGCTCAGATATTACCACGTAATGTGTTACAAAAATTATATTTTGTTTTTGATCCCAAGTATTTAAGAATTTATTAAAATCAATAACTTGTTGTTTTCTATTTTTAGCAAATTTTGCACTAAAAAATGAATTCAAAAAATTTTTTGTTTCATAATTTTTAAATGCTATTTCTGCAGTTTCTTTGCATCTACACCATTCACTAGAATAAATTTTGTTTAATAAAATATCATTTTGTTTAAAAAAATTTCCAATTTTTTTTGATTGTACTCTTCCCTCTTCATTTAAGTTTCTTTGAGTTTCACAATTATTGACATCAAAATTAGAAGGGTCCCCTCCTCCCGGTGCATAAGCATGACGAATAAATATTAATTTACCACCTTTTTGAAGCTCACCAACCATAGCTTCACTTGAATCTGCTTTAATTGGAGAATTTAAAAATATAAATATAATTAAAAAATATTTTAAAATTTTCATTAATGAATAATAAATTAAAACAACTTAATAAGAAAATTATTAAATGTAGAAAATGTCCTAGATTAATTAATTTTATTAAAAAAATATCTACCGTAAAACGAAAACAAAATATTAACGAAACTTATTGGGGAAAACCAGTTCCAGGGTTTGGTAAGATAAACTCGAAATTATTAATTTTAGGTTTAGCGCCAGCAGCACACGGGGGAACCAGAACAGGAAGACCTTTCACTGGAGATAAATCAAGCGATTTCTTGTTTTCTTGTTTAAAAAAAGCAAATATTTCTAATCTACCTTATTCAGAAAATTTAAATGATGGATTGGAATTAAAATCAACTTATATAACCAATATACTGAAATGTGTTCCTCCTGGTGACAAACCAACAAATGAAGAATTAACAAATTGCTCAAATCATTTTGAAACTGAGATTGAAACTTTAAGCAAAATCCAAACAATTGTTGCTTTAGGTAAAGTTGCTTTTGATAATTGTATTAAATATTACAAAAGTAAAAATAAATTAAATAGAAAATATACTTTTAAGCATGGGAAATATTATGATTTATCAAATAAAATCAGATTATACGCGTGTTATCATCCAAGTCCTAGAAATGTAAATACAAAATTAATATCTGAAAAAATGATAATTAATTTTTTCAAAAAAATAAAAAGAGAAACAGTTATTTAGTTTTTAAAATATAAGGCTCAAAGTTATTTAAAACTATCTCAGGAATTTTTGTAGGTTTTCCGATTTTATTTACAAATACCAAATGTATTTTTGCATCCACAATTAACAAATCATCTCTGTAAATTGACTGATCCATTACAAAAGAGGTTTTTGATAAAGAGGAGATAAAAGATTTTATTGTTAAATTATCTTCTAAGTATGCTGATTTTTTATATTGAATATTGCATGATTTAACGATTATTAAAGAGTTAAACTCTTCTTTAATTTTCAAATTACTTAAACCAATAGTTAATAGAGCTTCTGTTCTTGCTCTTTCAAAGTATTTTAAATAATTTGCATAATAAACAACTCCTCCTGAGTCTGTATCTTCATAGTAAATTTTAACATTATGGCTAAAAATTTTATGCATTGTTCATTAATATCAAATAATGAGAAATTTTTATACAAACTAAGATATAATAACTACAATGAAAGTTTATATAATTTGGTTGATTGGAGTAATTTTATGGAACTTTGGTGTTCCTAATGCTACTCCAATAGAGGACGTAATTGTAGCAATCATACTATCAATCCTGAGTATGGGTCTAAAAAAATATACTAAACTTTAATTAATTTGCTGAAAAATAAATGTTTTGAAAATAAGCCACAGATTTCATTTTAGAATTATCTGTATCCGCCATAACTGCTAAACCATCTAATTCGTCTAAATCTAAATCGTGAAATTTCTTAAAATCTTCTTTTACATTTGATTTAACTGTTACCCATTCATTTAAATTAGTTTTGGTTGTGGCTATAACATTGTCTATAGATTTTTTTGTGTATGGACTTGGTGAACTAACACCAACATCCCTGTTGCTTGAAAACACATAGTTAACTGCTCTGTTTGATAATGGTGTTGCACCTGTTTTTTTAACAGCAAAAACTCTCGCTGCAAAATCATGGCCTTTCTTTGTATCTTCTTTAATTCCGGATAAATCTTGCTCAATTTTCCATGTAATATTTATAAAAGGAGTCTTGTTTAGATCAATTTTAACTTCTTTGCCAAGACCAGATGCTGCATTATCGGCAACAGCCTTAAGGAAATTTCCATTTTCATTTTTCCCAACAGTATATTTTGTCTCGTTCTTTGCTCCCCTTACTTTTCTGACAGTTAATTCTGAAAGTTCTGCTTCTGTAAACTCAAAAACTACAACTTCATTTGCAACAACTGAGCTAATTGAAATCAAAAAAATTGAGATGAGTTTAAAAAATATTTTCATAATTTAAGTTCTTAATACATTATTTAGACAAGATTTAAACATGCAAAAATCAGAATTAATTTTTAAAAAAAATGTTATGAAAACAATTTCAATTTTTTTACTTTTAATTTATTGGTCAATAATGATATCTGCACCAATTATGTCTAATGACCTCAAAATGGGTAGTTCTAGAGTTATAAAATTAAATTCAAATCCTAAGGTATCAGTATAATTTTAGGTGCAACACAGGTGCCATCATGAATTTGTTTAAAGGCATCACCACCATTTTTTAAATCCCTAAATTCAATCCAATCTAGAGAACCTATCTCTTTGTTAGCTAATATTGCTAAAGTTTGCTCAAAATCCTTATTGGTATAACAATAAGTTCCTATTACGGTCACCTCTTGAAGTGTCATTTTTCTAAAATTAAAAGTTCCAGCTGGCTGAGTTAAGCCTATATGTATAATTGAACCACCCGGCTTAACCACTTCAATAGCCTGTTGTCTTGAAATTTCCAACCCTACTGTATCAAATACAATATCAAATTTATTACTTTCTATTTCGTTATGGTCTGGTGCAACATATTTTGCATCTAAATATTTTGAGCACTCATTTAATCTCAATTTATTAGGATCAGAGAGAATTATATTTTCACTATTTTTAATTTTAGATAAAATTAAACCACATAATAATCCTATTGCACCACCACCTTGGATCAAAATTTTACATTCAGATAAAGGTTTTTTTAAAGATTGTTCACCAATTAATACTGCATGTAGAGAAACTGCAGTTGGCTCTGCTACTGGCGCTTCGTTTTTATCTATTCCATCTGGGATTTCATAAATATTTGTGTCAGGTGTTGAGACAAATTCTGCAAAAACCCCTTGTCTTTCAATTGGTTTATTCATGCCTAAAATAATTCTATGAGGACAAAGATGCTCTCTTCCACTTGTGCAGTATTCACATTTACCACAAGTTATCAGAGGATTTAAAACAACGTCTTTACCTTTAAATTTACCATTTTGAACTTCACCACTAACTTCATGGCCTAATATTAACGGAGGAATTCTTCTCTCATCATGTCCATGATATGCGTGCATATCAGAACCACATATTCCTGAAGCATGGATTTTTAAAATACTTTCTCCCGAAACTTCAATTGGATTAGGTTCGTCTCTGTAAACTAATTCTTGTGTTCCAGTATATACTAAAGCTTTCATATTATTTTTTTGCCAACAAGTAATACGTTATCCAGGCTACAAATGCACCAATTAACCACGCATAAGACTGTAAAAACATTAAATTTGTGTTCCAAATTGTTGACGCTGAAAAAATAAAACCTAGAAATACTGAGTAAACACCTTTGATATGCCAACCTCTTGAATAATAGTAACTACTTTCTTTTTCTACTGAATACAAATCTTTGTTACTCAAGCTTTGTTTATTGATCAGATAATAGTCAGCAACTATTACTCCAAATAAAGGACCAAAAAATGCACCAAATGTATCTATAAAAGATAAAATACCAATTTGACTCAAAATTGTAAGCCAAAAAATAGCTACCAACAAACCGAGGAAAGAAATTATATAACTTGCACTCTTTAAAGATAATTTATTTGGAACAAAATTTATTAGTGAATATTGAGATGGAATATAATTGGCTACTAAATTCGTGGATGCTGAGGCAATTACGATAAAAAATAGTACCAATGTGGTTATTTGAATATTGTCATATTTGCCAATTATATCAGTGGGATTTGTAAAAATTCTGTCTATGTCTGAAAATTTTTGATTTAAAAGTGCATCTGATCCGGCAACAATAAATATAGAGAAAAAAGAGAAAATAATTAAATTAATAAGCAAACTTAAATTCCCTTTACCCAACTCTTTAGTATTTTTAACATTTCTAGAAATGTCCCCAAAACTAATTATTAATATTGAAAAATAAGCAAAGACAGTTCCTGCTACAGTTAAAAGTGGTAATAAATTATTAAGATCAAAAAAGTTTTTGGTATTAAAAATATTTACAAAGGCTTTTGATGTTAATTTGACATCACTTAAAAAAACAAGGAAGAAAAAAACAATAATTCCTACATAAACACTGATTGCTGAAAAATTTATTATTTTTTTATTATATTGAGCACCAATACTAAACAAAAATGTTTGAAAAATAATTACAATTAAAATTGATGACCAATCTATAATATTTAAACCAAAAAAATAAAAAATAAATATATCTTGTACTAACAATGACTCATCGATAGTGAAAAGTAATATTCTAATAAGATAAGTTAAAATTTTTGATAAAAAATAAGTTTGAATTCCAAATAAGAAAATTCCAACCAAGCTTCTGATTAATCCAAAAAATTTCGCTCCATTAAATCCTAAAGAAGATCTCAACAAAACTACAAAAGGTAATCCAAATTTTTGTGAAGGTTTTCCAATAAAATTAGCAAATAAATAAACAAAAAATGAACCTAATAAAGTTCCTATTAAAACCACAAAGGTGTTTAGATTGTACATTATATAAAGCGAGGCAATTAGAGAAAAACCAATTACACTTTGTACATTAACTCCCCAGTAACAAAAAAGGTCTTTCCAATTCCAAGTTTTATAATTTGGATTTACCGAAACTAAATCCCAATTTGATAGGGAGTATTTAACTTTAGGTTGATTCACTAGAAATTATTTTAAACTAATAATTTCTACTGTCCATATAGGAGAGTTGGTAACCAAAGTGCAATTTTAGGAAATATTATAATTAAAACCAAACCAATTATTTGAAGCACCATAAATTGCATCATTCCATAATAAATATCTTTTAAATCCCATTCAGGCACCACCCCTTTTAAGAAATACGCAGACAATGCCACTGGTGGGGACAGCCAGGCGGTCTGGAGATTGACGGCGACTAATATTGCAAACCAAGTAAGATTAAAGCCAAGAGCTTCAATCAATGGTAAAATAATTGGCACAATAATCATTACGATCGGTACCCACTCTAAAGGCCAACCCAATAAAAATATTGCAACCATCACAATCGCTAATATTAAATATTTGTTCATTTCTAAACCTAACAAGAATTCAGTTAATAGAGTTGGAGTACCTAGTCTTGCAAAAACAGCCCCAAAAAAGTTTGATGCAGCAACTAAAACCATAATTAAAGCTGTTATCTCTAAAGTTTTAACAAGAGCTTCTTGAAGTTTTGAAAAAGTTAATTTTTTGTATGCTAAAGAAAGTAGTAAAGCTCCCATTGCACCACAGCCAGCTGCTTCTGTTGGAGTTGCAAAACCAAAAAGTATACTTCCTAATGCTGCAAACACTAAGGCTGCTGGTGGAACTAAACCTAAGAAGAATTCAATCCATACTTCTTTCATACTAGCAGCTCTCATCTCTTCAGGAATTACAGGTCCCAATTTAGGATCAATCATACATCTTATTGTTGTGTATCCAGCGTATAAACTTGCTAGAAGAATTCCTGGAATTATAGCAGCAGCAAATAAATCAATAACTGGAATTTCCATAATTGGGCCCATAACAACAAGCATGATACTTGGAGGTATTAAAATTCCTAAAGTACCACCAGCTGTTATCGTTCCAGCAGCAAGTCTAACATCATAGCCAGATCTATTCATTGATTTTGCTGCCATGATACCGAGTATAGTTACTGAAGCGCCAACAATCCCTGTTGCTGCAGCAAAAATAACTGAAACAAAAAGAACAGCGTAATATAACGCTCCTCTAACTCTTGCTAGCATCATTTGAAATGATGAAAATAATCTTTCCATCAAACCTGCCTGCTCCATCATAATGCCCATAAAGACAAAGAGAGGTACGGCGGCGAGGGTTTGTTCGGTCATGACCATCGAAAACTGGAGGGTCATTAAATAAAAGACTAATTTTCCAAATCCTAAATATCCAAATACAAAACCTAAAAATATAAGTGTAAATGAAATAGGAAATCCCACGAAAATTGCAAAAAGCATTACTCCTACCAGAATAAAACCTAAATATGCTGGATCTATAAATTCAGCTAACATTATTCATCTTCTCCTGGCCATTTTCCTCTAGTAGCAGCCCAATAACTTTTTAATAATTCTGAAATACCTTGGATTAATAAAAATACGATACCAATTAATAAACAACTCTTAATTGGCCACATATAAGGCATCCATGTAGTATCCATTCCTCTTTCACCTCTTTGAATAGACTCACCCACATAACCAATTGTCATATAAAGAAAGACTATTAGTCCTGGAAAATAAAATAAAATATATAACCAAAAATCAATCGTCCCTTGGTTTTTTGTTTTGAAATTTCTGTATAAAAAATCTGCTCTTATATGAACACCTTTTGAAAGTGCATAACCTGCACCTAACATGAATAGTGCACCATACAAAAATCTACTTATGTCATAAGCCCAAATTGTAGGTGCATGAAAAAGTTTTCTCGCCAAAACTTCGTAAGTCATAGCAAAGATAAGTGGCATCAGTATCCAACAAACAACGTTACCTATCCATTTGCTAAATTTATCAATATTTATAATTGAGGTTGCCATCCATGATGGCATGTCATTTGGCATCTTTCCTGAACCACCTCGCCTTTCGGCTATCATTTCATCTGATATATCTAGTTTAGTTGGTTCTTCAGCCATAAAAATTTTGTTAGAAAAATTAGAGCGGACAATTAAGTCCGCTCTAATTGAATTATAGATTAATTATTGGATTACTTTAATGTTGCTGCGTGAGCCATTCCTAGCTTCGCATTAGACATTTGAGCACCACTCCAGAAAGGAACTGCTATATCAGCAAATTCTTTCATTGAGTCCCATACTTCTGCAAAGAATGCATTGTTTGCAGCGTTTGTTTCCAAACTTTTCTTAGCTGCAGCCATGTATTCTGTGAAGTAATCAGAAGGTGTGTCCTCTAATTTAACTCCATGAACTTCAGTAAGCTCTCTTAAAGCTTTACCATTTTCATAGATTCTGTAACTTAAAGATTTAGCTAATGATGCATTAGCTGCAACTTCAAGAGACTTCTTCTCATGATCGCTCATAGCGTTGTATGTTTTTCCAGTAATATAAAAGTCAGCATTTACGACTACTTGGTGTAGACCTTGTAGGTAGTAGTGCTTTAATACTTTTTGGAAACCAAATGTTAAGTCTGGTTTTGGACAACACCATTCAGCAGCATCAATTGTTCCTGCTTCTAAAGCTGGTAGAATATCTCCACCACCCATAGCTACAGATGCGATACCGATGTCTTTATATGTTTGTCCTGGAATTCCTGGAGGAGTTCTGAACTTATATTTTCTAAAGTCAGCCATATCTTTAATTGGTTTTGGAAACCAACCTAAAGCCTCTGGTCCAACTGGTTGAATCATAAATCCTTTGATGTCTCTTCCCATTTCTTTCCATAGTCTGTCGTATAACTCTTTTCCACCGCCATACTGAAACCATGATAAGAATGCAATGTTGTCAATACCAACACCACCACCAGCTACTGGAGAACCGAATAGCATAGCTGCAGGATGGTCACCTGACCAATAGTGAGTCCATGCGAAACCACAATCGATTAGGCCTTTGTCAACTGCATCTAAAGTTTCTTTTACACCAACAACAGCTCCAGCTGGCATAATTTCAAACTTAAGAGATCCACCAGTTAACGCTGTTACTGTGTCAGTAAAATCCTTTAACATCTTAACTTCATCAGCTTTTGTATTAAGAACTGTCTGACATTTTAGTGTTTTTGCAGCATTAGCATTTGAAATAAATCCAAACACCATTGCAACTGCAAATAACATTGAAATGATTTTTTTCATTTGTTTCCCTCTCTTTATTTTTAAAGTCAAAACTTTGTCAAAGAATGAAAACTAAAACAAGTGTTAATATTGGTATATTTTAAAATTTTTAACAGATTTATTAGAAATATAATTTTTTTAATTTATAAGAGTTCTAATTTATGAATAATTTTGATTTCATTATACTAGGAGCTGGATCTGCAGGCTGTGTTTTAGCAAATAGGTTGTCAGAAAACCCTTCACATAAAGTGCTTTTGATTGAGGCTGGAGGTAAAGATAATTACCCATGGATCCATATTCCAGTTGGTTATTTTAAAACGATGCACAATCCTAATACTGACTGGTGCTATAAGACAGAACCAGATGAAAGCATGAATAATATTTCAATACGTTATCCCCGTGGAAAAACTTTAGGAGGAAGCTCTTCTATCAATGGACTTTTATATATACGAGGACAACACAGAGATTATGATATTTGGAGACAGCTTGGAAATACTGGCTGGGGTTGGGATGATGTTCTTCCCTATTTTATAAAAGCAGAGAATCAAGAAAGAGGCAAAAGTGAATATCATGGAGTTGGTGGGCCTCTCTCAGTCTCAGATCAAAGAATACATCTTCCTCTTTTAGATGAGTTTCAAAACGCTGCTGAGGAATTTGGTGTACCAAAAACAAAAGATTTTAATACAGGAGACAACCATGGCTGTGGTTATTTTCAAGTAACAGAAAAAGATGGATTTAGATGCAGTACTGCTGTTGGTTATTTAAACCCTGTTAAGCATAGAAAAAATTTAACAATTATTACTCACGCTCATATTAAAAAAATTAACTTTGAAAATAAAAAGGCAAAATCAGTTGAGTATTGGCAGGATAATGAATTGAAAACAGCTGAGGCAAACAGAGAAATTATAGTTTCTTCAGGTGCAATTGGTTCTCCTCAAATATTGCAAGTATCAGGAATTGGAAATCCAGAAAAACTAAAAAATTTGGGAATTGATATGGTTCATAATTTAAATGGTGTAGGTGAAAATCTACACGATCACTTAATGTTAAGACCTATTTATAAAATTAACGGTTTAAAATCTCTTAATAAAAAAATTAATAGCTTGTTTGGAAATTTGCTTATCGGATTAGAGTATGTTTTTAAAAGAAGTGGTCCAATGACTATGGGAGCAAGTCAACTTTGTATGTTTGCAAAAAGTGATCCTTCTTTAGAATTACCTGATTTACAATGGCACGTTCAACCGATGAGTATGGATACTTTGGGAGCTACAAAAAATCATGATTTTCACGCGTTTACTCCAACTGTTTCAAATATAAGACCTACAAGCAGAGGTCACGTAAGTATTGTTGATAAAGACTCGCGTGTTTACGCAAAAATAAAACAAAATTACCTATCAACTGATCACGATAGAATGATTGCTGCTAAAGGATTAAAATTGACAAGAAAAATTATAATGGAATCTGAAACTTTTAAGAAATATACACCTGAGGAATATAGACCTGGTATTCATATTGATGATGACGAGGAATTGGTGAAAGAAGCATCAAATTTTGCACAAACTATCTTTCATCCTGTTGGTACATGTAAGATGGGACAAGATGAGATGTCAGTAGTCGATGAAAAATTAAAAGTAAGAGGAATAGAAAATCTTAGAGTTATTGATGCATCAATAATGCCTAACATTACTTCAGGAAATACTAATGCACCTACGATTATGATTGCAGAAAAAGGTGCTGACATGATACTACAACAATAATGTTTGCAGAATTTTTTACTCCTGAACAAATTGCTATTTTAACACAAATAATTTTTATTGATTTAGTGTTAGCTGGTGACAATGCCATTATAATTGGAATGGTAGCCTCAAAATTTCCAGTTGAACAAAGGAAGAAAGTTATATTTTGGGGAATTGGTGGTGCAGTAATATTACGGATAATATTAACGTTACTAACAGCTTATTTGTTACAAATTACAGGACTAAGGCTTATTGGGGGAATTTTACTTCTTTATATTGTTTACAAACTTTATGTTGATGTAATCAAAGGCTCAGATTCAGAGGAAGATATAAAAGTAGATAACTCAAGTTTTTTAAAAGCAATTTGGACTGTTTTACTTGCTGATTTTACAATGAGTTTAGATAATGTTTTGGGTGTTGCTGGTGCTGCAGGTGATCATTATGGATTACTTGTATTTGGATTGGTTCTATCGATTGTTTTAATGGCAACTGCTGCAACATTAATTTCTGGATGGATAAAAAAATACAAATGGATTGCATGGGTTGGGTTATTGGCAATATTAATAGTAGCTGTTGAGTTGATTTATACAGATATTAAAATAATATTCTTTTAATGTATCTTCAAAAAATTAATCTTAAAAATAAGTACGCACTAGTTACTGGTGCTGGTAAAGGACTTGGGAGAGCTTGTTCTATTGCACTAGCTGAAGCTGGAGCAACAGTAATAGCATTAAGCAGAACTCCATCTGATTTAAATAAATTAGAAAAAGATATTAAAAAAATTAAAGGTAAAGTAATTAAAGTTCCTTGCGATGTAATGAATTATGAAGATCTAAAAACAAAATTAGAAAAAATCAAAATTATTGATGTTTTAGTAAACAATGCTGGAACTAATATTCCTGAACCTTTTGAAAAAATTAAACAAAAAAGTATGAACTACTTGGTAGATTTAAATCTAAAAGCTGCATTTAATGTTGCGCAATTAGTAGTTAAGAAAATGCTTAAAAATAAAAAGAGACCTGGCTCTATTATTAATATGTCTTCTCAATTAGGTCATGTAGGTATGGGTGGGAGAAATGTTTACAATATGACTAAATTTGGGATTGAAGGTTTGACAAAAGGTATGGGTGTAGAGTTAGCTAAAAGAAATATAAGAGTTAATACAGTAGCTCCTACGTTTGTAGAAACTCCAATGGTTAAAAATTTTTTTAAAAATAAAAAATTTAAAAAACTAGCGCTTGGAAATATTCCAATGGGAAAAGCAGCAACTGAAAGTGATGTAGCAACAACAGTTTGTTTCTTAGCCTCACCTGCTTCCTCAATGATAACTGGAACATCAATTATAATAGATGGTGGATGGACAGCTCAGTAATAAATAGATTTTTTCTAATATTTTTCTTTTTTTTTACAACTGCAAACGCAATAGAATTTCAAGGTAAATTCTTACAAGGTCATTTTATTTTAGGGAAGACAAATCCTGATGCTAAAATAATTGTTGGAAAAAAAGAGGTAAGAGTATCACAGGATGGTTTTTTTGTTTTTGGTATTGATAGAGATCAAAAATATGATCTTACTTTTACAAAAATCTTTGATGGAAAAAAATCTACAATAACCAAAAAAGTTTTAAAAAGAAAATACAATATTCAAAGAATAGATGGCTTAGAAGAAAGCAAAGTAACCCCACCCGAGTCAGTCTATAAAAGAATTAAAAAAGAAAATAATGCAATTGGTGAAGCAAGAACAATTAATTCTGAATTACAATTTTTTAAGCAAAAATTTATAATGCCTGTTGAAGGAATAATTAGTGGTGTTTATGGTAGTCAAAGAATTTTAAACGGTAAACCTAGATGGCCACATTACGGAATTGATATAGCTGCAAAACAAGGCACTATGATTAAATCATCTGCCTCAGGAAAAGTTACAATGGCTGAAGATGATTTATATTACACAGGCGGTACAGTAATTATGGATCACGGTCATGGCATCTCAACAATATATTCGCATTTAGAAAATGTTTTAGTTTCTGTTGGAGATTTAATTAATCAAGGAGATATTATTGGAACAGTAGGATCAACAGGTAGATCAACTGGACCTCATCTTGATTTTAGAATTAATTGGTTTCAAACTAGATTGGACCCAATGTCTGTTTTGGAAAATTAATAAAAAAACATCCAAATACCAACAAGAATTAATATAAATCCGCCAATTTTATTTAAAACTTTTAAATATTTTGATGCTATGAATTCTCTAAACTTGCCAAATACAAATGCATATGTGCTATCAAATATTGTAGCTACAATTATAAAGATAATTCCAAAATAAATTATCTGATAGCTAACAGGTTCATTTATATTAATAAATTGAGGAATAAATGCTCCAAGGAACAAGAATATTTTTGGATTAGTTAAAATCACTATTAATCCTTGGATAAAATATTTTTTTTCAAATTTAGTTGCTTGAGTTTTGTTTAAATCAATATCTGATTTAATTGTAATTACTCCAAGTGAAATTAAATAAATTGAACCTAGAATTCTTACATAATTTATGATCGCTTCTAGAAAAGGAGAAACTATCTCAAATCCAAGTGCTAATAAAAATAATAAAATTAGAACGCCAATTTGGGTACCAAAAACATTTAATAATCCTGCTTTTACACCAGATCTTAAAGAATTAGCAATTATAAGACTAACAGTGGGGCCAGGCACTATCACTATTAAAAAACTTGCTATAACAAAATATAGTAATACAAAATCCATGACAGCCTGAATGAATCAATAACAACTTGAAATAAAATTAAAACAAAAAAAATGAAATTTAAATCAAGAGAAACACTGGGAATTATTTTTGCGATAATTGCTTACTTTTCATTTTCAATCCTTGATGCAATTCAAAAAACTGCAGTTATTCATTACTCTATATTTCAATTATTATTTATCAAATATACTTTTGTGCTTTTGTTAGGCTTGATAGAAGCAAAAAGAGCTAACAATAATAATTTTTATAGATCTAATAATTTAAAACTTCAAATTATAAGAAGTCTACTATCTATTTTAGAATCTGGTTTTTTTGTTTTATCTTTTAAACACTTGTCTTTAGCGAACGCTCATAGTATAGGTGCGCTAGCACCTATAATTATAGTTGCATTATCTGTATTTATTTTAAATGAAAGAGTATCAATCAAAACTTGGATAGCAATCTTTATAGGTTTTATTGGAGTTTTAATAATTATTAGACCTGCATCTGATGTATTTAGTGTAAATTCTTTTATTCCATTGCTAGCAGCTTTTTTTCTTGGTCTTTATCAAATCGCAACAAAAAAAATAACTGAATATGATACTCCTGAAGTATCCTTGTTCTACTCTTCTTTAGTTGGGATTGTAATAACCTCAATAATGGCGTTTAATTTTTGGCAACCTGTTAATTTTAATTCTTTATATTTCTTTGTGCCAATTGGTTTATTTTTTTCATTAGGTATATACTTCCAAATATTAGCACTTAAAAATGCAAGAGCTAGCATAATACAACCATTTCATTATACCTTAATTTTTTGGGCAATAATTTTTGGATTTTTCTTCTATGATGATGTTCCGGATTTATTTACTATTATAGGTGCAATAATAATTACAACTTCAGGAATATTTGTTATTAATCAAACATCAAAAAAATAAATTAAATATTCTTATGACAAAAACACTTAAAGATAAAATTTCAGATAAATTAGTTAATGCTTTTCTTAATAATAAAATTATCTCTTCCATACCTAGTAGATTTACAAAAAAACTTACTGAGGCTGACAAATTTAGAAAATTATGTGAAAGCAAAATAAAAGATCCAACAATAGGTTTTAAAGCTGGTGGAACTGGCATTCCGTTAATGAAAAAATTAAAAGAAAAAGAGCCTTTTATTGCATCTGTTTTCAAAAAAAACTTAATAAAAAGTGGAAAGAAAGTAAAAATAAATAAATATGCTTTAGGGATCGAACTTGAAGTTTGTTATTTAATCAAAAAAACTTTTTTCACTTCAAAAGGCAAGCTCACAAATAGTAACGTAACTAAATATATTTCACACATGGCACCCTGTATCGAAGTAGTTGGATATAGGCAAAAAAGAAAAGGTATTACTTCTTTTGGAGATTTAAGTAGTGACTTTGGAGGAAATATTAAATTTTTAATTGGTCAAAAGAAAAAATTTAAAAAAATTAACATAGGTAATTTAAAAACAAATATTTCAAATAAAAAAGCTAAGCAAAGTGTAGATGGAAACACAAATGCTGTTTATGTAAATCCAATAAATTCATTAAGATTTGTTTTAAATAAAGTTAAAAAAGATAAAATTAATTTAGACAAAGATTTTTATGTTTTTACAGGATCCACAGTTGGGGTTGTGCCTATTATAAAAAAAGGAACATATACAGCAAAAATTGATAAACTTGGGTCTGTAAGAGCGGTTATTTCATAATATTATAATCAGAAGGATAATTTTATTCATAGAATACGTGTGTAAAAATTAGCTAATCATGAATAATATTTTTCTTTTTATAATCACTCTTTTTTGTTGGTCACCCACCTGGTATCTAATTAAATTTCAATTAGGCTATGTTGATCCACTGGTATCTGTATTTTATAGATTTTTAATTGCTTCATTTATAATCTTTATTTTTTTAATAATTAAAAAAGAAAAATTACAATTTTCAATTAATCAGCATTTTTGGTTTTTGTTTTTTGGAATTTGCTTGTATTCGGTGAATTATGTTTTCTTCTATTTGTCTAACACTTATTTAATTAGTGCTTTTCCAGCAATTGTATTTTCAACTGTGGTAATAATGAATATAGTTGGTGAAACCTTCTATTTTAAAAAGAAGCCTTCTATAAAAACTTTAATTGGAGCATCAATTGGTATGGTGGGTATTTTGATAATTTTTAATGATGAAATTTTCAATTTTAGTTTTAGCGAAGGAACTCATATAGGATTGTTTCTAGCTTTGATTGGAACATTTAGTGCATCAACAGGTAATATGGTTCACCAAAGAAACTTAAATAATAATTTTCCTCCAATACAAACAATAGCATATGCTATGTTTTATGGCTCAATTGTTACACTGATAATTACAAAATTTAGAGGAGCTGAATTATTATTTGAACCTAGTTTTAGCTACATCTCTTCACTGCTTTATCTTTCAATTTTTGGTTCAATATTTGCTTTTGTATCTTATTTAAAGTTACTTGAAAAAGTTGGACCTGGAAGAGCTGGTTATGTTGGTGTTGTAATGCCCGTTTTAGCATTAATTATATCAACAATATTTGAAAATTTAGAATGGCAATATGATCTAGTATTGGGTCTTCCAATTTTAATAATTGGTGCTGTTCTTGTGATAAATCAAAAAATTAGAATTAATTAGATTTCTGATTTAGCTCTCAAACGTTCATAAACTAATCTAGTTTTTATTCCTAAATTTAAAAATGGTTGCGGTGGTAACCAAGTAGGTTTATTCCTCGCTTCTATTGTTTTTATTTCACTAGTACTTTCATTAATCGCTTTAAGAGCAATTTGTTCACCAAATAAAGTTCCTACACCAATACCTGAACCGTTATAACAACCAGCGGCAAAAATATTACTATCAATTTTTTCAAATATTTGAGAACTATTCCTTGTTCTTGATACTATTCCAGACCAAGATGATTTAATTATATCATTGGGTAATTGTGGAAATCTTTTTTGTATTCCAAGTTTCTGATTGAAAGATCTTTTTTTAAGAGTGGAATTTGACATACCAAATGGATTATGGACTTCTGCTGTATTTCTTATCAAAATTCTTCTATCTTTTGTCATTCTAATTGTTGCACCCATTGGCCTTACAGGTAGTACGCCCCATTCTTTTGGTTCACCAATAGATTTAAATTCTTCATCAGATAATCTTCTTGTCATGCTCGCAGTTAA
Organism: Candidatus Pelagibacter sp. HIMB1493; assembly: GCF_052047995.1. Classification (NCBI taxonomy): domain Bacteria; kingdom Pseudomonadati; phylum Pseudomonadota; class Alphaproteobacteria; order Candidatus Pelagibacterales; family Candidatus Pelagibacteraceae; genus Candidatus Pelagibacter; species Candidatus Pelagibacter sp. HIMB1493. The sequence goes on from NZ_JBNAIP010000001.1 coordinate 602,194, forward strand.
TGTAATAGGAAAATTATAATTTGATTTTATCCCTAGTGATTTTAAGAAACCATTCGTAGCAAAAATAATATTTTTTGATTTAATTTTTCCATTTTTGAAAGTACAAAAAATGAAATCTTTATTTTTATTCCAATTTAATAAACAAGAATTTTCATACAAAAAAACATTAGTAGGAAGAGCATCAACCATTGCTCTAACTAATTTTCCTGGATGTATTAGAATACCACCCTTTGTGTAAAGTCCGATATTATAAAAACTAGTACCTAATTTTTCAGACAATTCTTTGTTTCCTAATAAGCTGTGTTCAAAGCCTAACTTAGATAATGTATTTGAAAAATTTTCTAAAATTTTTTTATCTTCAACTTTTGATGAAGCAAAATATTTACCACATTCATTCCAATCACAATCTACTTGATGTTCTTTAATAAATTTTTTTACTACATCTATTCCTAATGAATAAATGTCAGCTTTCTTTTTGTAATTTTGCAGTTCTTTATTTGATGTAAAACCATCGTTCAAAGTTGTATCAACCAAATAACCAGAATTTCTTCCACTAGCACCTTCACCTGCTAGTTGGGCATCTGCTAGTATAATTTTTAAATTTGAATTTATTTGAGCTAATTTTCTTGCAGCAGACAGACCTGTGTAACCAGCCCCTATTATTAACCAATCACACTCATCGTTTGATAGAAGAGACTTGATGTTTGTTCTTGGATTAAGGTCATTAATCCAACTACAGCTATTATCGTTAGTCACTTCCATGAAGTGACTTTACGATAATTGATAAATTTTTAAAAGATTTTAAGAATTTAATGAAGGTTGTTTCTTCATATCTGCTTTGTTGATACCAGCAACTCTTACCGGTTTCTTCATCGCATCTCTTCTAAATGGTTCTCCAAGCTCTTGGTTTAGAATTACTTCTATAAACGTTGTAATTCCTTTCTTTTGATCTTCACAAGATTGCTTGATTGCATTTGTTGTTTCTTCCATTGTTCTAACAGTTACACCTTTTAAACCACATGCATCAGCAACTTTAGCGTAACTTAATTCAGGGTCTAACTCAGTTCCAACAAAATTGTTATCAAACCATAGAGTAGTATTTCTTTTTTCTGCACCCCATTGATAATTTCTGAAAATTACCATTGTAATTGCAGGCCATTCTTCCCTAGCGCATGAACTCATTTCGTTCATGCTAATTCCAAAAGCGCCATCTCCTGCAAAACCAATTACCGGAGTATCAGGACAACCAATTTTTGCACCTAATATTGATGGAAATCCATATCCACAAGGTCCAAATAAACCTGGAGCTAAATATTTTCTTGGTTTTTCAAAAGTAGGATAAGCATTTCCTATTGCACAGTTATTTCCAATATCACTTGAAATAATTACGTCATCAGGCATACCAGATTGAATTGCTCTCCAAGCTTGTCTTGGTGACATTCTATCTGAATCTCTTTCTCTAGCTTCTTTATTCCAAACTGTTCCTTCATCATCATCTTCATGATCTAAACTTGAAAGTTTTTGTAACCATGCAGATTTTGTTTGGTGAATTAAATCTTTTCTAGCTTGTCTATCAGTATCTCCAGCGTTTGAAGATAGTTTTGCTAAAATTTGCTCCGCAACTAATTTTGCATCACCACTAATTCCAACTGTTACTTTTTTAGTTAAACCAATTCTATCAGGATTAATATCTACCTGAATGATGTTTGCATGTTTTGGCCAATAATCAATTCCATATCCTGGTAAAGTTGAAAATGGATTTAATCTTGTACCTAGTGCTAAAACAACATCAGCTTTTGAAATTAATTCCATTGCAGCTTTAGAACCATTATAACCTAAAGGTCCTACTGCTAGTGGGTGACTTCCTGGAAAACTATCGTTATGTTGATAACCAGAACATACTGGTGCATCTAATTTTTCAGCAAGATTTTTAGTAGCATCAATAGCTCCACCAATAACAACACCAGCACCTGAAAGTATTACTGGAAATTTTGCATTAGATAATAAATCAGCAGCTTTAGAAACAGCGTCGTTACCTCCACCTTGTCTTTCTAATCTTACAATTGGTGGTAAATCAATATCAATAACCTGGCACCAATAATCTCTTGGAACGTTTATTTGTGCAGGGGCTGAGCCTCTTATAGCTTTTTCAATTACTCTGTTTAGAACTTCCGCCATTCTTGATGGGTCTCTAACTTCTTCTTGATAACAAACCATATCTTTAAACAGGTTCATTTGTTCTACTTCTTGAAAACCACCTTGGCCCATAGTTTTATTTGCAGCTTGTGGTGTTACCAACAATAGAGGAGTATGGTTCCAATATGCAGTTTTAATTGGAGTTACTAGTCCTGTAATTCCTGGTCCATTTTGTGCAATGACCATAGACATTTTACCTGTAGCTCTTGTGTAACCATCAGCAATTAAACCACCATTTGTTTCATGGGCTACATCCCAAAAAGTAATTCCTGCATCAGGAAAAATATCTGATATTGGCATAAAAGCAGAACCAATAATTCCAAAAGCGTGCTCGATACCATGCATTTGTAAAACTTTTACAAAAGCTTCTTCTGTTGTCATTTTTGTCATAAGACTAGAACCCCTCTAAAGTATAATTATTAAGAATTTATAAAATTCGTTTGTCAATTTTCGCGATTAATATATAAGATTTTCTAAATTTCAAACAAACAATTCGACACAACATTATGGCTACAGACATCATTATACACGACGAAAAAGACAACGTAGGAGTAGTTGTTATTGAAAAAATCACTCCGAAACAGGACTGTTCTTGCTGGATTATGGAAAATGACAAGACAGTTAACATTCAATCTGAAGATGAAATCCCTCTAGGACACAAAATTGCTATGAGCGATTTAAATGAAGGTGACACTATTATTAAATATGGTCATGATATTGGTAAAGTAGTCAAATCAATCAAAAAAGGTGAACACGTACACGTTCACAACGTTAAAACAAAGAAGTGGTAGTAATATGGAAATCCCAAAAAGTTTTTTAGGTTATAAAAGAGAAAATGGCAGAGCTGGAACAAGAAATCATGTAATCATTTTGCCTGTTGATGATATTTCAAATGCTTGTGCTGAAGCTGTCGCAAACAATATTAAAGGCACAATTGCGTTACCTCACTCGTATGGAAGATTGCAGTTTGGTGCTGATTTAGAATTACATTTTAGAACAATGATAGGTACAGCAAAAAATCCAAATGTTGCTGCTGCTATAATTATTGGTATTGAGCCTAAATGGACTAAAAGAATTGTTGATGAAGTAGCAAAAACTGGAAAACCTGTTGAAGGTTTTAGTATTGAGGGTGCTGGTGACATTGAAACAATCATGAAAGCTTCAAAAAAAGCTCAAGAATTTTCAATGTGGGCTTCTGAAAAACAAAGAGAAGAGTGTCCAATAAGTGATCTTTGGATTTCAGTAAAATGCGGAGAGTCTGACACTACTTCAGGTCTTGCATCTAATCCAACAGTTGGAAATTTAATGGATAAATTAGAGCCATTAGGAGTTCATTTATGTTTTGGTGAAACTTCAGAACTTACAGGTGCTGAAACTGTTTGTGAAAAAAGAGGTAAAACTCCAGAAGCACAAGAAAAGTTTAAAAAAACATGGAATGAATACAATGATTTCATTTTAAAAGAAGCAACAGATGATTTATCAGAAAGTCAACCCACTGCTGGAAATATTGCTGGAGGACTGACTACAATTGAAGAAAAAGCATTTGGTAATTTCCAAAAAATAGGATCAAGACAATTTGTAGATGTTTTAACACCTGCTGAAGAACCACAAAAAGGTCCAGGGTTATATTTTATGGATACTTCTTCAGCTGCAGCAGAATGTGTTACGTTACAAGCTGCAGGTGGTTTTAATATTCACTTATTCCCAACAGGACAGGGAAATATTATTGGAAACCCAATTGAACCAGTTGTAAAATTAACAGCCAATCCATTAACAGCAGTCAGCATGAAAGAACATATCGACTGCGATGTTTCTAAAATACTTTCTAGAGAAATGAATTTGGATCAAGCTGGTGATGAACTAATTAAAGCAACTATTAGAACAGCTAATGGAAGGTTAACTTGTGCTGAAGCTTTAGGTCATAGAGAATTTGTAATGACTAAGCTTTACAGAAGTGCTTAATTAAAAATCCTACTTTATGACTAAAAATAAGTACCTGGTACTTTTACCTGGTATTATACTTGCGTTTGTTCTCTACACATTGTCTCAAGGCTTTAATAATATTATTGGTATTGAATTATTAGAATACGAAAAAAGTCCTATATCCACTGCAATGATAGCTATCCTATTAGGAATGTTCTTTGGAAACATTTTTAAAATAAGAGAAAGTTTCAAAAGGGGTTTAGATTTTACTCAAAAAAATATTTTAAAACTTGGAATAATTTGTTTAGGTATTCAATTAAAACCTTTTGAGTTTCTTGAATTTGGTGCAATTGCTATTCCTTTAATTGTAATTTGTATTGTAAGTGTATTAGCAGTAATTAAACTTTTAATTAAAAAATTAAAAATCCCAACAAGAATGGCTTATTTAATATCAATTGGCAGCACAGTTTGTGGAACAACAGCAATCATGGCAACTGCACCTGTAATTGGTGCCAAAAAAAATGAGATATCTTACGCAATTGCAAACATCACTTTGTTTGGAATTCTTTCAATGTTGATCTACCCATACTTTGCAAATTTTTATTTTGATGGTGAACCACTTCTAATCGGTTTGTTTTTAGGAACTTCTATACATGAAACAGCGCAAGTAGCAGCCGCAGGATTGATCTATGATCAGCAATTCAATAGTCCAGAGACTTTAAATGTAGCAACAGTTACTAAACTAATCAGAAATACTTTTTTGATTATAATGATACCATTATTTGCTTATCTTTATAATAGAGGACAAGCTAAGGAAAAAAAATACTCAATAATTGATATTTTTCCCTATTTTGTTCTTGGGTTTGTTGCAATGATTATTGTTCGAAATGTTGGTGATCAACTTTTTATTTCAAACAACAGTGAACTTTGGTTTAACACTGTCGATGGCATTAAGTCTTTTTCAAAAATATTCCTAACAATGGCAATGGCAGCAATTGGTATGTCTACCAATTTAAGAGATATAAAAGATATGGGGTATAAACCTTTTGTGGTAGGATTTATTGGAATGGCTACTGTTGGAATTGTTTGTTTGGGGACTATTGAGTTATATCTTTATTTATTCAATTAAGATTTCAACAAAATTTGTTTTTTAAGATTTGAAAAAAATCTTCTAATAAACGCTGCTGCTACACCTAAAAATATTGCAAACATAATTGAAAATAATCCATAAAAGAATGGCATCTCATTAGAAAAATCTAAAATAAATTGTGAGAAAAAATTTAAATCCGAAATTGCAGAAGTGGTTGTTGCATTTGTATCATGATCTGCAAAAAATGAATCATAAGCAATTGCAATACCAACTGCTAAAATCAAAATAGCCATCAATGCTCGTAATCCTGAGCTATCAATTTTCTCTCCTAATTTTTGTCCAATCTGAACACCAATTATTGATCCAATAACAAGTAGAAAAACTAAAAGTAAATCAATCGAACCATAATTAAATGAATGCAGGAAAGTAACAATTACACTGACAAAAATAGTAACAAATAATGAAGTTCCGGGAACAAGTTTAGTTGGCATTTTAATTATATAAATCATTGCCGGCACTAATATAAATGCTCCACCTATTCCCATTATTGCAGCAATAAAACCAACTACTAAACCAATAACTATTGGGGTAAAAATACTTTCATATAATTTTGATTTTGGAAATCTCATTCTTAAAGGAAGACCATGGATCCAATAATGAACATGTAATTTTTTTTTAACTAAAATATTTCTTTTGGCTTTATCAATCTCACCAAGACTTTCGACCAACATTAAAGATCCAATGATTGCTAAAATATACATGTAAGCTAAAGAGATTACGGTATCAATTTTTCCAATACCTTTAAAATAAGAAAAGGTAAAAATTCCTAATGAGGTACCTATAGCGCCACCAATGACAATCATTAAACCCATTTTGTAATCTAAAGTGTTTTTTAGATAATGTGTTGTTGAACCAGAAACTGATGTAGCTAAGATATTGTTTGCTTCATTTGCAACTGCGTAAGCAGGAGGAATGCCTAAAAAAATTAAAAAAGGTGTCATTAAAAAACCTCCACCCACTCCAAATAATCCAGAAAGGACACCAACGATTGCGCTTAATATTAAAATTTCTATTGGATTAACAAAAACTTGAGCGATGGGTAAAAATACATCCATTTAAATAAATAAATTGTTCAAAAACAACTTAGTTAAAAGTAATAAAAGTTCCAACTATAATAACTCCCCAATAAGCAGCTAGACTTAAAAATATACCTGTTTTCATTAAAGAAACTTTTAAGCTAGTTAGTTTATTGAAAATTTTTACGTTAGAAATTTGCATTAAGTGCGTCAATACACCCAGAGAACAAATTGTCAAATATTATTTTAAAATTAGATAAATTTTTTTCTAATAGATCGTTGCGCCAAAAACTTTAACCATTTCATCCTCAACGCCCAAAACTAACCTTCCCAAAAATTCTCCTGGAATTTCTTTATTGGTCTGTTTTATCAGAATGGTTATATGCTCTCCTCTTCTAAGACACCCAAAAGGCTCAAACGTTTCGTGAAGATTGGTGATAAGCTTATTGTTAGCCCATTGTTTTCCAAGCTCTACTTCATTAGCTCCAAAAAGCATCTGAGTTGAAAAATCTCTAGTAAATCCACCATAATCTTTAAGGTTTGATGATTTTACCAGGTTGAACCAAATAGGTTTAGCCAACTCATATATTTCATCATCTTTTTTTGATAAAATATCCATAACTTATCTATTTCTAATTAAAGTATCTTAAGAAGCTTTTTTCTTCTCGTTCTCATCCACGATATGGTAGACAGGAACCTTCTCCATACTAAATTTACCAGTTTTAGGATCTCTTCTAGAAACTGTCAGACAATGCCAATTATCATCATCAAGTTTCATATGATCTCCTCTATAATAGTATCCAGGCCATCTAGTTTCTTCTCTAAATAAAGTATGTTCAGTTACACACTGAGAAGTTAAAGCTCTATGTTTCAATTCCCAAGCTCTCATCAATTGGTGATAATCCTCTGCACCAACATGCTCAAGATCTTCTTGAAGCCATTCAAGCAATTCAAGGCCTCTTTTCAACATATTACCATTAGTCATATAATTAGACGTAATTCCACCAACATATTCATCCATAATCTTCTGTAGTCTTTGTAGACCTTGGATTGGTGATATATAGCTAGGAGAAACAGTTCCACCAGTGATTTCGTTTTGCGCAACAGTAAAGTTTTCAAGTGGTTTGTAGACCATAGCTTTGAAATCCTCACATTGTTTGTCTGAAACCTTAACTCCTTCAGCTTTTTTATCTTCGATATACTTAACAGCAGCTTTAGCAGCTAATCTACCTTCTGTGAAAGATCCAGATGAAAACTTATGAGCACTTCCACCCACAGTGTCTCCAGCACCAAATAACCCATCAATTGTAAGCATTCTGTTATAACCCCAGAAATATTCTGGTGGAGATAAATCTTCAGGACCACTTACCCAAGCTCCTGAACAAGTAGCGTGTGAACCCATAACATATGGTTCTGAAGTTGTTAATTCAGGATTAGTATATTTAGGGTCAATATTTTGAGACGCCCATACAACAGCTTGACCAACAGTCATTCCTAAGAAATTCTCCCAACCAACTGTTTCTAAGTGTGGATCTTGGAAAGCTTCAGTTGTAACCATGTGAATTGGTCCACCACCAGCAGCAACTTCTTGTATAAAAGCATGATTTCTTAAACAAGTAGGTGTTGGGTGATGATCTATATATTCGCCAACTAACTCTTTAGTTTGGTCATACCATTTCTTCTCATAATTTTCCCCATTAGCATTCTGAGTATATGTTTTTAAGTGTAAGAAATAAGCTCCAACAGGCCCATAACCATCTTTAAATCTACATAACACAATTCTATTTTCCATTTGTGTCATTTTAGCTCCAGCAGCAATAGGAAGAGCATATGCTGAACCGTTACTCCAAGGAGCGTACCAAGTTCTACCCATTCCTTCTCCAACTGCTCTTGGTTTGAAGATATGAGAAGCACCACCAGCTGCAACTATTACAGCTTTTGCTCTAAAAACATGAAAATCACCTGTTCTCATGTTGAAGCCAACAGCTCCACCAATTCTATTATCTTGAGACTCATCCATAAGTAAATGAGTGATCATTATTCTATTATAAATTTTGTCAGCAGATTTTTTTGCCGCCTCAGCAACAATAGGTTTGTAACTTTCACCATGAATCATGATCTGCCATTTACCTTCTCTTAAATATCTTCCAGTTTGTTCATTTTTCATCATTGGAAGACCCCATTCATCAAACATGTGAACAGTAGAGTCTACGTGTCTAGCCATGTCGTAACCTAAATCTTCTCTAACCATTCCCATTAAGTCATTTCTTGCATATCTAACATGGTCTTCAGGTTGATTTTCTCCCCATTGCATTCCCATGTAACAATTGATTGCATAAAGACCTTGAGCAACAGCTCCACTTCTATCTATGTTTGCTTTTTCTACACAAACAATTTTCATATCTCTTCCCCAGTGTCTAGCCTCGAACGTTGCACCTGTTCCAGCCATACCACCACCAACAACTAAAATATCGCAATCCTCGTAATGTGTCTTATGTCTAGCCATTAGTAGTAAACTCCTTTTTTAAAAGACTCTTTTGGCACTGATGGTAATTCACCATCAATATTTAAACCTTCTGGCTCAGTATAAAGTCTTTGTGAATTAATTTCACCTTGGTTTGGTTTGTCACCTTCAGCAAGTTTTGGAATAAATTTACCCCATGGTTTTGTGGTAATTGGAGAAACAAAGTTTTTCTCTGTTCCATTTCTAAATTTGATCTTCCATGAGATTGTTCCTTTTTCTTCTTCTCTTCTAACTCTAACGCTATGACCCATAGGAGCAAAATCAGCATAACCTCTTACATCAATTGCATGATTTGGGCATGCCTTTACACATGAATAACATTCCCAACAAAAGTTAGGTTCAATATTTTTTGCACGTCTGATATTTTCATCTATGTGCATAATATCTGATGGACAAATATCCACACAGTGACCACAGCCATCACATCTTGTCATGTATACAAAAGTTGACATAATTATTTATTCTCCTTTTTTAATTTCATCATATTAATAGTGTTTAGGTTGTTCTCTTTTAATACCTAAACCAAACTGTTCAGGCGCGTCAGCAGGAGGTGGTAAGTTATCTCGAGAACCATCTGCTTCTGCTAAGTTTTTTTGTATTGCTGCACCAGGTTTATAAAACATGTGTGCAAATTTAGACCAATAAACTCCTCCAAATAAAACTAAATTTGAAAGAACAAATAAAGTTAAAAATAAATAAGATAAACCTGCTTGACCATTAGATTGTGTGTAAGACCACAACAAACCAAAAGTCGAACAAGCTAATAAAGCTAATACAAATAAATCAGCTTTAATTATTCTGTACCAAGGATGCGCTTCCGCAGATACATCTACTCTTAAAAAAAACCAAAACCAATAACCACCAACACATGTAAGTATTGCTCCTACATGCCAAATCATTGACCACGTAGATGAAGTAGGTTTATCAGCTCCTGTGTAGCAAAATACTAAAACTGCTGATGCAACCCAAAATAATATTGTTCCATACATACCAAGAACATGTGCAAGTCTTCTTTTTCCAAATCCAAGTTCTGCAGTTGTGCCGATATCATAAACTGTTGTCTTTGCGATAATTGATGCTCTTTCTCCTGAACTCAATTCCTTAACAGCATTAGCTTTCGCTTTTTTGGCATTATTAAAAAAATAAGTAACGTTTTTGTGAACAATCATTTGTATAATTGTTCCTGCTGCAATCAAAATTACCATAGCAATTATGAAACTTTGCATTGCAAAAGGTGAAACAGTTTCAGCTAAAATTGAAAAAGGATTTGTAGATAACATAATTTTTAATTATTTATAAAGTTAGTTTGAGATTTTCTAGTCTAGTTAAATAAAGAGTTCAACTAAAACTATTGGTCAATATTGTCATTAATAACAACTTATGGTTTACGTTTGTAATGTTGTTTATTAGGAATTACTGATCTTACCCCACCTTGGGGGTTATCAACGTCACCTTCTCTTCTTGGTATCAAGTGTATATGGCAATGCATTATAGACTGACCTGCAATTTTACCAGCATTTGTACCAACATTAAATCCTTTAACATTAACATCTTTACTTAGAATTTCTTTTTTAACTATTTGGATAAGATCATTGCAAGCAATCAATTCATCATTTGTCATGTCAAAATAATCTTTAATATGACGCTTAGGAATTATTAAACAGTGGTGATCAGAAACAGGATATGAGTCGTAACTTGCATAAGCAAGATCATTTTCATGAGCAATACCGCTTTTTTTTGAATCACAGAATAAACAAGGATTGTTAGGATCTCTCATATTTAAATTAGAGTATTATATATTTTTCTAAGTTTATTAAAGGAAACATTATTTCGACTTTTCCATTTTAATTCATCTATTTTTGATACTGATGTAACTCCCTTTCCTGATCCAATAAGAATTATTTCTTCATAATCATTAATTTCTTTAATTGATACATCTTTAAAAGTAATTTTAACTTTTTTACTTATGAACTTAAGTGTGTTTCCAAAATAACAATTCTTTTTTGGAGAAAATATTTTTCCATTTTTAACAAAAACTAAATTTGAAGTACCAGTTTCTAAAATTTTATTGTTAGCAACTAAAGCAATATCAAATTTAGATGAGTCAACCTTACTAAGTTTTGCTAAAATTTTTTTGTAATAAAGATTTTTATAATTTGGCTCAACTCTTTTATATCTAAATAATACAAGACTAAAATTTTTTTTAAGTTTTGGTCTTTTTCTTATGGATATAGATATAAGTTTTTTATTGAGTGCAATTCTAAATAAATTATCAGGACCTTTGTGGAGTTTATTTTTCTTAATTAGATCTAAAATAATACTTTTTAAATTTTTTTTTCTTATGCCATATTTTTTTGTAGATTTTATTAAGTTTTCAATATGAGGTTTTAGCAGTATTAACTTTGAAGAATTTCCAACCATCCGCATTGTTGTAAATACACCTCTAGACCCCCAAAGGTCTTTAAAAGGAACTTCTTTAAGATTGCTAAGCTGATAAGATTTTTTTAATAAGAGTGTTACCATTTTCTGTTAAAAAAGATTCTGGATGAAATTGAAATCCGTATATTTTGTTTTGATTATCCTCAAGGCCCATTGGTATTTTTGTTTTACTACATCTCATAGTTATTTTAATGGAATTTGATTTAAATGGCTCCATTAATTTTAATGAATGATATCTTCCTACTTTAAACTGTTGATTGTTTTTAAAAATTTTACTTTGATTATTTGTTTTTACTTTAGATTGAAAACCATGGTAAATTTTTTTTTGTTGTATTATTTTGCCTCCCTCATTATGTAAAATCATTTGATATCCAAGACAAATACCAATAATTTTTTTCTTTCCTTTGTATTTTTTATAGATTTTTGAAGTAGTGGGATAATCCTTTGGTGACCCAGGTCCTGGAGATAAAACAATCACATCACTTTTATCTAGCAATCTTTCATTTACTTCATAATAGTTTGAACAAATTACTTTATCAAATTTTGCAAATTGATGAACAACATTCCAAGTGAAAGAGTCTTGATGATCAATTATGTAAATCATTTAAATAACTCCAATAAAGATTTTGCTTTAATATAATTTTCGTTAAATTCTTTTTTTGGTGAGCTATCCAGCACTACTCCAGACGCAGCTGAAATCTCTGATTGATTTTTATAATTTAATATAGACCTAATTATAATATTAAACTTCATATCTTGATTAAATTTAATAAATCCAAAACTCCCTGTGAAAATATTTCTACTTTCTTTTTCTTGATTATTTAAAAGTTCTAAAGTTCTAATTTTAGGACAACCAATTACAGATCCACCTGGCATCATTGCTTGAATAATATCGATCAATTTCGTATTTTTATTTAATATTCCCCCAATTGAAGTCACATAATGAAAAAGATGCTTATATTCCTCAACATATTTTTTTTTAAGTATTTTTACACTTCCAGGTTTGCAAATTTTGGATAAATCACTTCTTTCCATATCAACAATCATGTTGTGTTCTTTGGTTTCTTTTTCATTATTTTTAAAATACCTAAGAGCTATATTTTTATTTGATAATAATTTTTTCTTAAAGGTACCAGCTATTGGTTTGGTGATTATTTTATTTTTTTTTTTATCTATTAATGTTTCAGGAGAACAGCTTACTATAGAGTAATCCTTATCTTTAATCATAAATGACTCTGGTGAAGAATTAACTCGCATTAATTTCCAAAAAAAATTAACAGGATTGATTAAAGATTTATTTTTATATTTTGTGCAAATTTTAATTTGATAGGTCTCTCCTTGTCTTATTTTTTTTGAAAATAATTCAAATATTTTTCTATATTTTGCATAAGAAATATTAATCTTGAAAGGACTTAGTATTTGCGTTTTATTAAATTGATAATTGAAGGTATGTTTTTTGATATTAGATATAACTTTAATATCCTTTCTAATTTTAATTATTGTCTCAGGTTTATAAAAAATTCCTTTATAAAAATTTATTCTTTTTTTATTTTTTAATTTAATACCAATTAAATTACATAAAATTTCATAACCAAAAAAACCAAGATATAAATCTGTTTCTTTTTTAAACTTTTTTTTCTCGATGGAATTAAGAAATTTATATATATTTTTTTTTGTTAAAACGATCTTTTTAGAAAAATCAGTATAAATATTGTATCCACCATCTACTTTATAAATTATTAAAGGCTTATCTGATTGATACAGATCCTCTAAGTAAGGATTGAATTTAAGTTTATGCTGGCTGTGTTCTTTCAATTGCTTTCTCTACTATAGGTAAGTGTATCAGACCTGCAAATAATGATAATGCGATAGATCCGTACCATGCATAGTCAAAATTTCCATTTAATTCATAAAATACACCACCTAGGTATGCTCCTAAGAAAGAACCAATTTGATGGCTTACGAAAACTATTCCATATAAAAGTCCAACATATTTTGTGCCAAATATATGGGCCACAATTCCGTTTGTTGGAGGAACTGTAGATAGCCATAAAAATCCAAAAGTAACTCCAAAGACGACAGAATTAAATATGCTTGGTGGTAAAAAAATAAAATAAATAATTGAAACTCCTCTTAATAGGTAAATTGCACTTAATATTTTTTTCTTACTATACCTTGTTGCTAAATAACCACTCGTAATTGTACCTGCCATATTAAATACACCAATTAAAGCTAGCACCATTGCAGGTGTCCAGTCAGGCAAACCTTTGTCTGCCATATAAGTTGGAATATGTGTTGCTACTAAAGCAATATGCCAACCACAAACAAAAAAACCTAAAGTAAGATAGATAAAACTTTTATTTGCAAATGCTTCTCTTAGGGCTTCTCTTGCAGTTTGATTGTTATCTTTATTAACACCAACTGGTATTTTTGGAGTGCTAACAAATAAAGATACTACCAAACCAATTCCTAAAAGAAGACAAAAGTATAAAAGAGTATTTTCCCAACCTGTTTCAACTAAAGAATATCTTACGAGCAAAGGAGAAACAAAATATCCAAAAGAACCTGCACATGTAACAATACCTGTTGCAATAGTTCTATTAGATGCCGGAAAATGCTTAGCTACAACTGATACAGGAATGCCTATTGCAGTAGAACCTAATCCAATTCCTATCATTACTCCAATAGTTAAAGTAAAGTAACTTCCGGTATTAAATCCAGAATAAAAAAATAAAACTCCAACTAAATAAAAAACAAAACCAATAAATATTGCAACTGCTCCTCCATACTTATCAGTAATTACACCAAATAATGGACTAAATACTCCCCAGAGTAATAACTGCAATCCCATAGCAAATCCAAAATGAGAAATAGAAATATCTAAGTCAGTATTGAAATCAAAATAAAACAAACCAAAAGTCTGTCTTATACCTAAAGAAATTATTACTACTATCGATGCAGCTATTAGAGTAATTAAAGCTTTTTTACTTATAGTAAAATTTTCTGATTTCATTTAAGACTTTTGAGAGCTTGTTTTATATCAGCTATAAGATCTGTAGGATCCTCTAAACCAATATGCAGTCTAACTATGTACTCGTTTTTTGCTAATTTAAGATAACTTCTATTTCCTTGCTCTCTAACATTTTGATGTAAAGCCAAACTTTCAAACCCTCCCCAACTGTAACCGTGTCCAAATAATTTTAAATTATTTACAAATTTAACAACTGCCTTTTCACTTTTGGCTTTAATTCTTAAACCCATTAAACCTGAAGCGCCTGAATAATATTTTTTCCACATTCTAAAATTGTAAGAGTCTTTTTTATATGGATACAATAATTTTATATTTTTAAATTTAGATAAAAATTCTGCTACTTTTTTGGCATTTTCTCTATGTCTATCTAATCTTACATCTAAAGTTCTTAATCCTCTTGTAATTAAATAAGCATCATCAGGTCCTAATCTTAAACCTGTAACTCTTTCAGTTGCTTTTACTTTTGGAAATACCTTTTTATTAACCGCTAAACTTCCACCCATTACATCAGAATGACCTGAGTAATATTTTGTTGCTGAAACAATTGCCATATCAAAACCGAGTTTAATAGGTTTTAAAAAATATGGAGTTCCCCATGTATTATCAATTGCTGTTAAAATTTTATGTTTTTTTGCGATGGAGACAATCTTCCCTAAATCTTGAAAATCAAAAGTGTTACTTCCTGGGTTTTCCACAAAAATTAATTTTGTTTTTTTGGTAATTGCTTTTTCTAGTGTTTTAAGATCATGTGGATCATAAAAAGTTGTTTTAATATTAAATTCTTTTAAAAAATCTTGTGTCAAAAGTCTTGTTGGACTGTAAACTGGATCAGCTGCAATAATTTCATCACCAGGTCTTGTAACACTGAAGATTGCAAGGAATACCGCTCCAAACCCAGTAGGTGTTAAAAAAGTAAAATAACTTTCTTCAAGTTTAGATAAAATTTGCTGCAAAATATGAGTCGTAGAAGTTCCTTGTCTGCCATAATCAAAATGTCCACCTGTTGGGTTTTTTTTTGCCTTGTCTTGAGTTTTTCTAATATCTTGCATCGATTTGAAAATAATCGTTGATGCTCGTACAATTGGTGGATTAACAGACTGATTATGAAAGTCTTTCGCTGTATGTTTTAAAAATGTTTTAAAAGAATTACTCATAATAAAATTTGATATGTTTAAAAGACAATGCTATATCCCGTAAAAAACGTCAATAAATTAATAAATAGGACTAAATGAGTTATCCGAAGAAACATAGGGGTCGAAGAAAACAAGGCTCCAAAAAGAGAAGAGCAAAAAGAAAAAATAAGAAGAAGTAATTCTTTTATTCTTTAATCCAACCACCGCCAAGAACTCTATGACCATATTGGTCTTTGCTATAGAATACGCATGCCTGTCCTGGAGATATTCCATCCTCAGGATTTAATAGATGAACATTTGCAGTATTGTTATCTTTTAAATCTACTTTTGCCTCAAGAAGACTACCTGTTGATCTAACCTTTACAAATATATTTTGATCAAGGTCTTTTTTATCAGTTAATAAATTTAAATCTTTTAAAGATATTTCTTTTTTTCCAAGGTTTTCTTTGGGTCCTACTATAATTTCATTTTTATCTGAATTTATTTTTAAAACATATAAAGCTTCTTTATCTGAAACCTTAATTCCCTTTCTTTGTCCAATTGTAAAATTAATAATACCATCATGAACACCAATTACTTTTCCATCTAAATTTTTAATATTCCCTTTTTGAAAAGAGTCCGGTCTAAATTTTCTAATTACTGATGCATAATCTCCATTAGGCACAAAACAAATGTCCTGACTATCTGGTTTATCAGCTACATTTAAATCTAGCTCTTTAGCAATTTCTCTTGTTTTATCTTTTAACATTCCACCTAATGGAAATCTTAAATAATCTAGCTGCTCTCTTGTTGTGTTAAATAAAAAATAACTTTGATCTCTATTTTCATCAATTGCTCTGTACATATTATTGGTGTTATTTGATGTAATATTTTTTACATAATGTCCTGTAACTAATGCATCTGCTTTAAGATCTTTTGATACTTCAAATAAATCTTTAAACTTTACCGTTTGATTACATTGAACACATGGAATTGGAGTTTCACCTTTTAAATAACTATCAACAAAATTATCTATTACTCCTTGCTTGAATTTATCTTGATAGTATAAAATTTTATGCTCAATACCTAATTTATGAGCAACACGTTTTGCATCCATTATATCTTGACCTGAACAACACTGTTTAGATTGCGCTACTTCTTTTCCATCATCATAAAGTTTAAGAGTTATTCCTATAACTTTATAACCTTCGCTTTTCATAATTCCTGCTACAGTTGACGAGTCTACCCCACCAGACATTGCAACAACGACTGTTGTATCTTCAGGTTTTTTGTCAATTCCGATAGAGTTTAATTCTTTATTCATTAGGTGGTATTTATACTGATTTACAATATAAGTTAAATTAAATGATTTTAGATTATGAACCAGGTGACAAAGTCACTAATCCTGAGAATAAAGACTGGGGTATTGGACAAGTACAATCAATCATAAAAGATAAGGTTACTGTCAATTTTGAAAATGCAGGTAAAAAAGTAATAAACGCAAAAAATATAGAATTAAAAAAAATTGGTAAATAAAAAATGGACTTACAAAAAATTATTGAAGATTTAGTTGATGCTTTTTTATCAGCAGGAGATTTATCTCTTCAGCTTAGAGAAAAAGGATTAAGTAAAGAAATTAAATCTGATAATACTCCAGTAAGTAATGGTGATATTGAAGTAAATAATTTTATTTCTTCTCAAATATCAAAAGTAACACCAGACATTCCAATTATTTCAGAAGAAACTTCTGAAAATAAAGATAATTCTAAATTAAAAGATTTTTGGTTGGTTGATCCTATCGATGGAACTTATGATTACATAAACAATTTAGAGGAATTTACTATTAATGCAGGTTTAATTATCAATAATAAACCTGTTGCAGGATTAATAAATGCGCCTGCTAAAAAAAGAATGTTTTATTCATATGGGAAGGGCAAATCTTTTGAGTTTGCTAATGAAAAAACAATAAACCTTTCTGACTTACCAGCTAAAAGAACAGAGCCACTTAATTTCATTTCTTACAGCAATAAAATTAAACCTGAGATACAAAAAATCTATGATGAATTAGGTGTTAAGGAACATACTAGAATGAAAAGTTCTTTAAAATTTTGTGTTGTTGCTGCATGTGAGTTTGATGGTTATGTTGCCGAACCTCGAGCTTACGAGTGGGATATTGCGGCAGGACATGCGATTTTAGAAAATGCAGGAGGGTCTGTTAGAGACTTTGATGGTGATGAAATTTTATATGGTAAGAAAGATTTAAAAAATCCAAGTTTAATTTTAAAAAGTAAAAATATAATTTAATGGATGAACAATTAAGAATTATTTTAATTATAATAGTAACTGTATCAATTTTTGGATTACTAGTTTTTGTTTTTGTTAAAAATTATATTAGAAACAAAATAAATCATCTTGTTGATGAAGAGAAAAAAAGAAAATTAAAGTAATTTAATTATCTTTTCATATTCATTTTTATCAATATCCATTACTTTTTTTGATGTTTCAAAATCAAATCCATTTCTTGCTAATAAAGAAATATCTTTTTTATAAAACAAAGTTCTATTATCCTCTGCTCTTGCTGGTCCTATTCTCTTTTTCTTACATAATTTTATTGCTGAAAAGAAATCCTGATCAGAATTATCTTCTTTTATTTTCTCAACTGTATCCTTAATAAAACTATCATCAATTCCTTTGCCCATTAAATAATTTCTAATTTTATTTATAGAGTTTCCTCTTTGGATCATGTTCTTCGCTTTGCTTTCTGAATAAAATTGATCATTGATAAATTTATTTTTTTCTAGATCAGATAGAACAATATCAATTAATTTGTTTACATCTTTCTTTCTAGAGTCTGTTGCAGAGAGTTTCATATATTTTTTTAATAAATATGTTTTAAGTTGTTGTTTTGAAGGTGCATATTTTTCAACATAGGCAAACGCAAAATTCCTCATTTCATCAACAGTAACTTGAAGTGTTTTTCTCTTATTTCTTATAGGAATCATCGTTAGATTTTATATAATATAAATATGATCGAACAAATTTATAACTACTTCACAATTGATGTGCTTTATATGTGGATCAATTTAGGAGTTATACCTTTTTGGTTCATCTTAATTGTATTTCCCCAGTCTCACTTGAGCAGATATGTAGTAACTACTATATTTCCATTTCTATTATTAAGTGGGGTTTATATTTACATTTTATACAGATCTTTCATCGTTGGTTATGATTTCGATGCTAATTTTAGTTTGTATCTTGGTTTAGTTGAGTTATCTCGACTGTTTGAAGATAATCTATACCTAACTCTTTTCTGGACTCATTTTGTAGCTATAAATTTATTTATTGGTGGATGGATGGTTAAAGACTCTCAAAAATACTATATAAATAAAGTATTAATGTCAGTTCCTTTAATAATTACATACTTAATTGGTCCTATTGGTTTGTTTATTTATTGGATAATTAGAATATTTTACGCCAAAAAATTAAATCTATATGAGTAATCATATAGATTTTTATTTTGATATCATCAGTCCTTACGCTTACATCGCATATAAAAAAATTTTAAAAATTAACAATGTTGATTTTAAATTAAAGCCAATATTGTTAGGTGGTCTTCATAACTTAGCTGGCATTACTGCTCCTGCATTTAACAAATATAAAATGAAAAATATGCAAAATGATTGTGAGCTTGTTGCAAAAAAAAACAAAATTAATTTCAAATGGAATTCTAAATTTCCAATTAACTCTTTACGTATAATGAGAGGTTATCTTTGTGTTGATGTTAGTGAAAAGGAACAGTATTTAAAAAGTTTTTTTGATGCTTATTGGAAAGAAGATCAAGATTTATCTAATGAGGAAAATGTCAAAATAATATTAAAAAAATTAAAAATTAATGAAAATGATTTTTTTAATTCTATTAATAGCCAAGACATTAAGGATAAATTAAAAGAGTTAACACAAAAAGCATTTGAAAAAGAAGTATTCGGAGCTCCTACTTTTATAGTAAATAATAAAATTTTCTGGGGACAAGATCGTCTAGAATATGCTTTAGATGAAATTAAAAATATTTAAACTATTTTAAAACTACTATTACTGATGGATCCAAAACCACCTTCAATGTGAGAGATGTTTTTGAAGCCTTTTTCGGTTAAAGACTTTACTGACATTTCAGATCTAATTCCTCCAGCACAAAATAAGACTACCTCTTTGTCTTTATTAATTTGGCCTTCCTTAAAAATTTCACTATTAGGATCAAGAAGAGCTTCTAAATTTCCCATGGGTATATGGTTGGCTCCTTCAACTCTTCCAGTAAGTTCTAGTTCATTTAATTCTCTAATATCAATTAAATTGCATTTGTTTTCTTGAAACATCTTATATGCTTCATCAGCATTTATAGTTTTAATTTCACTCATAGGATCAATAAATAAAGTTTAAATTGATTTAACTGTTATTATTAATTATTTCTAACTTATGAAGGTTCAAAATAAAACAATTAAATCAAATTTTTTAAAAAAACTGTTTATTAAAATTTGTAGAATTTTTGACTTTGAAATTATTGATCAAGGTAATTTAACACTTCCTGTTAGCAACAAAAAAGACATAAAAAACCTCTCTAATATAGGTAAAGAGTCTTTAATCCTCCCGATGGGTAGAATTAAGATTAAACGGTCAGTTAAATCTTTAGATATAATTTTAAGAACATGTGCCTCAGTAAATATGCTTTCTCAATCAAAAAAAAGAATTTTTAAAAAAAATAAATCTGAATATTCTTTGAAAACATTAGTTTCAATTATTAACTCAATTAACAATAATAAAAAAATATTTAAAAAGATTAAATTAAAATTGACAATTATTGATCACAATAGTGACAAAGCAGTCATTAAAAAATTTGAAAAAATTTTAAATAATCAATTTTTTGACAGTGAAATAATTCAACTGGATATAAATAAGTATAAAAAGAATATTAAAAAAATAAATCAACAGGGAAAAATTGTCACTAATAACCAGATTTCAAACATGTCTAATATAAATCAATCTTTAAATTTGGGAAAAAATTGTGAGGATTTAGTATATTTTGTAGAAGATGACTATATCCACAAACCCGACGCTATTGAGGAAATGATATATGCTTACGAAAGAATATCCACTCAACTAAGAACCGAACTTATAATGTGCCCAGCAGATTACCCTTATTTATATAACAAGGTTGAGAGTTCAAATATTTTATTAGGAAACAAATATCATTGGCGTAAAATTAACGAAACTTTATGTACGTTCCTTACTAGTAAAAAAATAATTAATAAACATTTTAAAAAATTTGTTAGTGCATGCGAGTTTGAACATTATCCTTTTGAAAAACCTTTTCATGATATATATAAAAAAGAATTTTGCATTAGTCCTATGCCAGCAATAGCTGTACATTTTACTAATATTAATTCAATTTACGGTTTATCACCGTTAATAGATTATAAAAAAATATGGGAAAAAAATAAATTATGACATTAAAAATAAACTCAAAAGCTCCAACATTTGCAATACCATCAACTTCAAAAGATAAATATTCTTTAAAAGACTCACTTGGAAAATATGTAATTTTATATTTTTATCCAAAAGATGACACACCTGGATGTACAATTGAAACTAATGACTTCAATAAATTGTTAGCAAAATTTAAAAAACTAGACTGCGAAGTATACGGGATTTCAAAAGATAGCTTAAAAAGCCATGATAAATTCAGAGATAAATACAAAATCAAATTTGATTTACTTGCAGATGAAGAGATTGAAGTATTAAAAAAATACAAAGTTTGGGGTAAGAAAAAATTTATGGGACGTGAATTCATGGGAATAAATAGAACAACTTTTTTAATTGATAAAAAAGGTAAAATTCTAAAAATATGGGAGAACGTTAAAGTAAAAGATCACGCTAAAGAAGTCCTGGAAACATTAAAAGATATTTCAAAATAAAAAAAGGCTCCTTATTTCTAAGGAGCCTTTAATTGTTATATATTGAGAGATATTTTAGTCTCTTATTGCGTAGGCTTTAACACCAACTTCAGCAACATCAGTTCCAAGTTTTTCAGCTTGAGAACTAATTCTAAGACCAATTGTTTGTTTTAGAACTTTAAATGTAATGTAAGAAAGTATGAAACTAAATGCACATACAGCAATTACACCTGTTAACTGAGTTCCAAAATTTGTATCTGGATTACTTAATGGCACAACTAAAGTTCCAAAGATACCAGCAAATAAATGAACAGGAATTGCACCAACTACATCATCAATTTTTTTACTTTCTAAAAACTTTGTACCAAAGTACATGATGATTGATCCAACCGCTCCAATAGCGATTGCAAGTACTGGGCTTGGAGTTAAAGGTTCTGCAGTAATTGCAACTAAACCTGCTAATGCTCCGTTAAGCATCATTACAATATCTGTTTTACCACCTAATAATCTTGTAACGACTGCAGCAGTAACAGTACCGGCAGCTCCTGCTAAATGTGTGTTAACTGCAATTTTACTAATTGCATTTACATCATCGAACGTTCCCATTGCAAGTTGACTGAAACCATTAAATCCAAACCAACCAAACCATAATAGGAAAGTTCCTAATGTAACAAGTGGTATTGAAGATGCTGCAAAGGGTACTAGTGATTTTGTTTCACCTTTTTTATTAAATCTTCCCTCTCTTGCACCTAATAATATTACACCCGCTAAAGCAGCTGCTCCACCACAAGCATGAACTAAAGTTGAACCAGCAAAATCAGAGAAACCTGAAGTTGCTAACCAACCTCCACCCCACTGCCATCCCATTGAAATAGGATAAATGATACCAGCCATGATTGCTGCAAAAATAAAAAATGGCCAAATTTTAATTCTTTCTGCTACAGCACCAGATACAATTGATGCAGTTGCACATACAAACATTGTTTGGAAAAACCAATCTGAATAATCTGAGTAACCAGTTGAAAGTTCAGATGCATCACTCCACATTGAAAATGATCCAATAAATCCTCCTTCAGGAATTCCGTAAGCTAAATTGTAACCACAGAAAAAAAATATTAATGAACAAATTGCAAACTTACCTATATTCTTTGCTGCAATTGTTGAAACACTTTTAGTTGTCACCAGTCCACTCTCAAGCATACAAAAACCTGCTGCCATGAATGCAACTAAAACACCACCAAGATAAAATCCTAATGAATTGAAAATATATTGTCCTTCAGCTGACATTGTTGTTTCTGCTGAAGCTAAATTAGTAAAGCTTAAAAATATTAATAAGCTTAATGATATTTTTTTTAAATGATTAATCATTATCTCTCTCCTTTTTTTGATCTTGTCGTTTTAATAAACATTAAAATTTTAAGTACTGCTGATAGGTCAAAAGAGTTATGAAAAATAAGCATATGTGTAAAAAAAAGGCCCCATTTCTGGGGCCTTTGGTTATTAACTAACTAGAGAGAGATATAAGTTAATTCTTTGTTTAGAGGCTCTTCAATGAGATAACGACATGGAGATCGAAGAGCCTCTATATTGCATGCAATTAGTCACGTATTGCGTAAGCAATTACACCCGTCTCAGTAACGTCTGTACCCTTAGTTTCAGCTTCTTTACTTAATCTGATTCCAAACGTACCTTTCATTATTGACCATATGATGTAAGACACAGCAAACACAAAAATGTTAATTGAAAGTACACCAATTAATTGTGCACTGAACGATGCATCAGCGTTTGTTAATGGCACTGCAAGTGTTCCCCAAATTCCAGCAAATAAGTGAGCTGGGATTGCACCTACAACATCATCAAGTTTAAAGCTAAATAATAATTTAGTTCCAAACACTACGATTATTCCACCAACAGCTCCAATTAAAATTGCTGCAAATGGAGATGGTGCTAATGGTTCTGCAGTGATTGCTACTAGACCACCGATTGCTCCGTTTAACATTTGAATTACATCTGTTTTACCGTACATTAATCTTGTAATGATACCAGCGGCCATTACTCCACCACAAGCTGCAAGATTTGTATTGATAAAGATTGATGAGATCGCAACTGCATCATCAAAAGTACCTAATGCTAATTGTGAACCACCGTTAAATCCAAACCAACCTAACCAAAGGATGAATACACCTATTGTTACTAATGGAATTGAAGATGCAGCAAAAGGTTGTAACGCTTTTGGTTGACCTTTACTGTCAAATCTTCCACTTCTAGCACCTAACAACATGATACCAGCTAAAGCAGCTGCACCACCAGTTGAGTGTACTAAAGTTGAACCAGCGAAATCTGAGAAGCCTAGTTCTGCTAACCAGCCTCCACCCCACTGCCAACCCATTACGATTGGATAAATAACTCCAGCTAATAAAGCTGCAAATAAGAAGAACGGCCATAACTTAATTCTTTCAGCCATAGCACCTGAACAAATTGAAACTGTTGTTGCACAGAATACCATTTGGAAGAACCAGTCCGAACCATCTGAATAACCAGTGTCAATTGCACTTGCATCTGACCATGGAACAAACGATCCAATATATCCGCCTTCTGGAATACCATAAGCTAAGTTGTAACCAACTAGCCAAAACATAATTCCAGCAATTGCATACAAACCAATATTTTTTGCACAAATTACTGAAACACTTCTTGAAGTTACCATTCCAGATTCTAACATTGCAAAACCTGCTGCCATGAACATGACAAGGAAACCACAAATTAAAAATAGTAGAGTGTTAAATATAAACCCCACTTCAGCAGAAACAGTTGTCTCTGCCATACCTGCACTACTCATGCTTAGTAAAAATACTAAACTTAGTAATGGTGCAGACATTCTCTTTATTATTTTAGTCATAAGACCTCCACTTGTTAAAGTGGTGGTTTATAAATTTAAATAATTTAAAAACTAACGCTGATTAGGAAAATTGGGTATGCAGTTTTTGCATATAGTAACAGCCCTAAACGTGTTTTTACAATCGTTTAGGGCTGTTAGGAAGAATATTATCTATTGAATACTTCTTTTAAAGCTTTCGCTGGTAAGAATTTTACTTTCTGAGAAGCAGCGATTTGAATCTGCTCACCAGTTCTTGGGTTTCTTCCAACTCTAGCTTTTCTTTTAGCTACTTTGTACGTACCAAATCCAGCGATTTTTACTGAATCATCACCTTTTAGTGCATCTAAAATAGTGTTGGTAATTGTATCAAAAGTTCGCTCAGCATCTGCTTTGCTCAAGTTTAATGAGCCAGAAAGCTTTGCTACTAGTTGTTTTTTGTTCATTTTAGCTCCGGTTTTGTTGGTTAATATTGATACTTGTCATAAACGTTGATAAATCAAGCTTTTTTTTAGTGTCTTTATTAATAAGACACACAATATCTTGTTAAAAATTAAATAAACGTTGATTTTATTGATCTTTTTAACAATTTAGAAATTTAAATTATCTAAATAAACCAAGGTCTTTTAGGTCATTAAAGGTAGTGAAAAACATCAATGATAGCAACAAAAACAATCCGATTCGAAAAAAGCCTTCTTGAGTTTTTTGAGATAAAGGCCTTCCTAAAACCTTTTCAAATGCATAAAACATTAAGTGTCCACCATCTAACATTGGTATAGGAAACAGGTTAATTAATCCCAAACTTATTGAAATATAAGCCATCATACTAATAAAAGCTAACACTCCAAAGGTTGCAACTTGCCCTGATATTTTTGCAATCCTTATTGGTCCACCTAATTGAGAAGTATCCGCCTTTCCCATGATCATTCCGCCAATGTATTTTAATGAAGAAACGCTCACAAAATAGACTTCATTTGCTGCATGGTACAATGCTTGTGCTGGTCCTAATTTAACATGATTAATTTTATCATTGTAGGCACTTAATTTTATACCAACCATTCTTTTATTTATTTTATTTCCTAAGCCATCTTCACCTTCAACTATGTTTGGTTTTACTTTTAAAATTAATTCTTCGTAAGAACGCTTTACTTTAAAATCTATAAAGTCTGACGTTGACATTGTGATGTATTTAGAGACTTCCATGATGCTTTTAACTTCGTTGCCATCAATTTCTAAAATAATATCTTGGTTTTTTAAGCCTCCAACCATTGCAGGGCTATCTTTTTGGACTTCGCTAATTACAGCTGGAGTAAAATCTTTTCCAACAAAAGTATAAATACAAAAGAAGATTGCTAAAGCTAATAAAAAATTAGCTAAAGGACCACCAAATACAATTAATACTCTTTGATACAAAGGTTTTAAAATAAATAATTTATCTCTCTCTTCTTCATTATATTTTTCTAAAATTTCTTCATGATCAGCTTGTGAATAAACATTACGATCTCCAAAAAACTTAACATATCCACCTAATGGTATTGCACATACTTTCCATCTAGTTCCATGTTTATCATTCCAACCAAATAATTCTTTACCAAACCCAATAGAAAAATCAGTAACGCCTACTCCATATTTTCTAGCAAAATAATAGTGCCCATATTCATGAATAAACACCACAACTAAAATAAGAATTAAAAATGGAACAATATAACTAAGCATATTTTTATATTTTAATTTAATATCATATTAATCACAACCCCTCATTACCAGTAGTAAGTCTTGGGCTTTTTAATATCTTTTAAAAAAGTCTTAGAATGACCCAGTCTTCCTCTATTAATAGGCTCAAAATTAGTAATAAATCTCATGCCTCTTGAAGGATCTTTTCTAATAGGCTCAATAAAAGTAATTTTTGGTTTATTGTGTTCTTCTCTGATCTTTTTAAGCTCCTCTGCTCTTTCAAGATTTCTTTTTTCTATATATTTATCTATTTCTTTTTCATGATCAGATTTAACTTTTTTGACAAAGCATGTTTTGCAAGTCCGTTTACAAATTTTAAAGGATTGATTGCAAAACCAGGTTTGTATGAAAAAGCACCAAATTGCTCAGTTCCACCATGACCTACTTCATCAAATTCTTCCTTTGAATAAATTTTAGTCTCTATACCAAATTCAGACTTATAAACTTCTGCTTGTTCTTTGATTTGATCAAATTTATTTTTGTGATGAGCTACTACAAAATTATTTTCACCCGTTACATCACAATCAATATTATAATTATCAATTAATTCTTTAGTGTAATTAGCTCCTTCAACAGAATTTTTAAAAAATTTTCTAGTTTCTTCTGTTCCATAAACAGATTTCATTTTTTTATAAGACATTTTGCTTGGAGGAAGACAGCAAAATCCAGCATTACGAGATGAAGCACCCCAACCTACTTTTCCAGCCTCAACCAAAACTACATCTAAATTATGATTTTCAATTAAATTTATTGCACAAAGCAAACCAGTATAACCCCCACCTATGACGACTATTTCTGAACTAATATCTTTTTGAAGTTTATCTAAATTTAAATTTTCACTTGAAGTTGCTTCCCAATAACTAGGAACAGGTTTGTTAAACTGATAAATATCTGAATGATAAATATTACTCATTAGTTGATGTTAGGTTAACATAACCTCTGATTATCTAAATAATAATTTACTTAAATTTATCTTCCCAGAATACAACTCTATCGTCTGTTTTTTCTATTAAGTCCTTACAGAATATTCCGTATTTATCTAAAACTACTGAAAAGTTTTTAAAATCTTCACCCATCTCTTTTTTCATACTTTCAAAGGATGTTTTAACTCTATTTCTCATTGTATCTGTGTTCATGCCTAATTGCTGACCAATCATAAAAACAGATTCTAATGATAAATCTGCTGATTTATTAAGTCCTGCTATAGTTTCATCATTAGCACTACCACTTTTTTTTAAACCCTCTTCAGATAACAAGTAATAACTATAACAAGTCGTGAAATCTCCTTGTAGGTTATTAAACACAAAAGTTTGCTGATCATCAGCATTAGCACTTGTGCTTAAGATGCTAAGAATTATTGCAGATATAAGTTTTTTCATTTTATGTATTTTTAAATTTTAATTGAAAGCATCCATATACCAACCAAAAATAAAGACAATGAGAAGATTTTGTTTAATATTTTTGAATATTTTTCATTTCTAAATTTTGCACCAAGTAAGTCACCAAATAATGTCCACAGAGTAAATGACACGCAGTTATTAACTGTAAAAATTGTACTGATTAAAATTATTCTTATTAAACTTTGAGAACCGTCTAAAAAGATTGTGAACATTAAAGAAATTATCACATAAGCTTTTGGGTTAAATACTAAAAGTATAACTCCATCAACAAAAGTACATTTTAAATTTTGATTGTTGTTTTCATATGTGCTTGCCTTGAAGAATTTATAAGCAAGATAGATTACATATAATGATCCAATTATCTGAATGTATTGATATTGATCATTAATAAATGAAAAAAATATATTAAAACCAAAACCTATAAGGAAAGTAACTATAATCGTTGCAAGATGATAACCAAAATTTGCTGATAAAGTTTTAGCAAAACCAAATCTAGCTCCATTAGCTGCAAAGAACATGTTCCCAGGTCCTGGGCTAAAAGCCAAAGGAAATAGAAAAATTATTAAAGCTACTATTTCAATTAGAGTCATATTTTAATAAGTGATTAAATTTATACTATTCTTTAATTTAGGTCTTTTTATTCTTCTTATACATTCTCATCCACTTTTCAAAGATTACAATTGCATCATCCATATCTTTAGTTTTGTTAGGATGATTTTTTGCTCTTCCAAGCATTGTTGCAATAACATTTACTTGATACTTAATTGATCTTTTTTTGATAGCTTTAACTGTATAAAGAGCCTTTTCTTTATTCTTAAAACCTAAACCATGTAAAGTTGTCTCAGGTTTATAATCAGAAAATAATGAAAGATTTAAAGGTTTAAAACTTTTATCTTTTATCATTTTATTCATTGGCATTTTATCAACTAAGGTAAATATCTTTTTAAGATTTATTGTATCTAGCTTAGCTTTTTCGGTTCCATCAAAGCCAATTAAACTCACACTAAAGTTTTTAGCTTTATCTAATCTTGTAACTAATTTGATAAATCGTTTATGAAATTCTTTAATGTGCTTTTGATAAATATCTTTTGAGTTTTTATACTCTTGATTAGTGTAGTTTGGAGTATTCAAAACTAACAATCTACATTTCCATATATATTTTTTAAAATTCATTGGTATATTAAGTATTTTAGTTAATAGGATATATGAAGAAAAAAGAAATTAAATCTCATTTTAAGAAAAAAGCGCTATCTAAACTTGCTTTATCGATAAGCTTTTTCTTAGTTCTTTTAACTTCCACTGGATACATATTTAATTCTAAAGCAGCAATTTTTCTGTTTTATATTTTCAGTTTTGCATTCATTTACAATTTATTAATCAATTTCTTATTAGAAAAATTTGATATCTGATAATTAGATAAATCAGTTAGGAAAAAAAATGAAAATAGGCTTTAGTGTAAAATTTAATAAAGCAAAATATCCTTTAAAGAAAAAATTAATTGGTAAATATTGCTTTTTAGAACCAGTTAACCCAAAAAAGCATGCAAAAGACTTGTATAAAAACTTTTCCTTAGACAAAAAAGGAATTGATTGGACTTATATGCCAACAGGACCTTACAAGACTTTTAGTTCTTTTAAGAAGTATTTAACTACTGATAAGTTGTCAGGTAATCCATTTTTTTACTCAATTTACTCAAATAGACTTAAAACTTATTGTGGTTTAGCAAGTTATCTTAGAATTAAACCAGAAATTGGAACAATCGAAGTAGGTTGGATTACTTATGCTAAAAATCTTCAAAGAACAGTTGAGGCTACAGAGGCAATGTATCTTATGATGAAAAATGTTTTTGAGAATTTAGGTTACCGAAGATACGAGTGGAAATGTGATAGTTTAAATAAAAAATCGAATAAAGCTGCTTTAAGATTAGGTTTTAAATTTGAAGGTATATTTAGACAGGCTACAATTTATAAAAAAAGAAATAGAGACACTTCCTGGTATGCAATTATTGATAAAGATTGGAAAAAGATAAAAAAAAGTTATTTGAAATACTTATCTAGTAAAAATTTAGATAAAAATTTAAATCAAAAAAGAAGTCTTAAGTTAAATTAACATCGAAACCAATGTAATTGACATGTATATGGATCAGAGATTTATTATATTACTAGGATAAATGCAAAAAATTATCTTAGTTATTTTGTTATTATTTCATTCAAGCAACCTTTTTGCATTTGATTTAAAAAGAGCAAAATCTGAATTTCCAAAAAATGACTTTCATAATAAAACTATTTTTTTAGATGAGATAATTTCAGGTGGGCCTCCAAGAGATGGTATACCTCCAATTGATAATCCTAAGTTTAAAAAAATGGATATTAGCATGGGTCCAAATGAACCTGTCATATATTTAGAAATAAATAATGACGCTAAAATATATCCAATTCGAGTATTAACTTGGCATGAAATAGTTAATGATCAGGTTGGTGGAATACCAGTTTCCGTCACATATTGCCCATTATGCAATGCCTCAATTGTTTTTGATCGTAGATTTGAAGATAAAGTTTTAGATTTTGGTACATCTGGAAGATTGCGTAAATCAGACTTAATAATGTATGACAGGCAAACTGAAACATGGTGGCAGCAATTTACAGGTCAAGGAATTGTTGGTGAATTAGCTGGTAATAAATTAAAAAAAATACCTGCTTTAATTATCCCTTTTAAAGAAGCCTTAAATATTAAAAAAAATAAAGGATATGAGATAAAAATATTAAAAGGTGATGCAGCTAGAAGATATGGAGACAATCCATACGTTGGTTATGATAAATCTGGTTTGCCTTTTCTATATAGCGGCGGTCTTCCTAAGGACATAAGTCCAATGGATTATGTAATTGTTGTTGAAGAGATTGCTTATTCACTATCTTTAATTCAAAGAGAAAAAATCATTAAAAAAAATGGTATAATTATTACTTGGTCTGAAGGTTTAAATTCAGCACTTGAAGAGAATAAAATTAAAGAAGGTAGAGATTTAGGTTTTGTTAGAGTTCAAAAAGAGATTGATGGAAAATTACAAGATATTCTTTACGACTACACTTTTGCTTTTGTTTTTCATGCTTTCCATGATGGTAAGAAAGTAATACAAAATAGATGAAATTTTTTGTGTCTTTAAATCAAAACATGTTCAATTCTATCAATTTTGAATCAAATTAAAGAATATTAGTCAAGAACCAATGTCATTGACGCGTATATGAGGTAATAGAGTTGTCATCCAATTAAAATTTGATGCATGATACGTCCTGGATAAAGCGTAAAAAAGCCTGTTAGGATTAAAGCAAAAAAATATAAAGCGATCATTACTTGTTTGTGACGTTTAATATTACCAACTCTTACAAAGTAAATTCCAAGACCAAGAGAGAAAATTGTCCACAAACTCAATAAATGTATAGGACTATAATCTCCCCACATTTTTGTTTCGTGTATGAAAAAAGAAGTTATCGCTACAATCAGCATTAAGCCTACCCAAATACGACCTAACAATTTATGAATTGCCCCACCTTTTTTCATAGAAAGTTGAATACCACCTAAAATTATTGCAATCATTGCCATAATTGCATGAAGTGGTATAGGGTGTGCTTCATTGAATAATAAAGTCATGATCAAGTTTTATCGAAATTTATTTGTAATTTTTATCTTACCGTTTCTTATTACTATATCTCATACTTATGCTGCAACTGTAATTGTGAAAGTAAATAATATTGAGAAAAAAGGTGAAATGCATTTAGCTATTTATGATGATGCAGAGGTATTTGAAAATGATGATGGTGAAAAAGGTGGTGCAGCAAAAGGCATTATTCAAGGTGTAATCGAAGATGTAGAAACTGGAAGTGTAACTTACACATTTGAATTACCAGATGGTAATTATGCTATCGGTATTTTTGTTGATAAAAACTACAATAATAAAATGGACAGAAATTTATTTGGCGTGCCAAAAGAGCAATTTGGTTTTAGTAATAATGCCAAAGGTAAGTTTGGACCGCCCTCATTTGAAGATGCTTCCTTTACTGTTTCAAGTGATATGAAACTTGAGATTAATTTATAAATTTATGATTAAAGACATAAAATTAGTTGATTATGTAAAATGGATAGCAACCATCATTCAATTAATTGGCTATGGGATGACTGGATTAAACATGACTCCCTATAATGTTTATTTATTTTTTTTAGGAATTTTTCTTTGGTTTGCAGTTGGAGTTATGTGGAAAGATAAAGCAATAATGGTCGTACACGTAGGTGCTTTTATTTCGTTACTAGTTGGTTATCTAAACGCGTAAGATTTTATTTAGATATTAAAAAATTTTTAATTTCCTAACCTCTTTGAAACACCTTGCTCTTGTAGTCTGTTAAACTCATCATCGTTTAAGTTATACAATTCTTCTATTCTAAGATTTTTAGTCTTAATTGTTGGAACATTATTATTTTTCATTCCAAGATGTCTTGCAAACACTGCTTGTTTTTTGCTCGTTTGATGAGGTTGAAAATCTTTAATGTCTTCAATTCTTAAATCGTGTCTAAACCAAAGTATTTTTTTCATCTTAAATTTGAAAATTCAATTAAACCAAATATTTATGATCTTAAATATTAATTAATTTTATCTAAAGTTTCTTTTAACTTGTCTTTAACCTTATTAAGGGGATCTTTCTTAGCAGTTTTTACTTTAATTGGTTTTGAGCATTTTTGCTGTATTGTCCATTTTGCTACTACTTGATCATTTAATTTGTAAATTTTATCCATTTGCTTTCCATATTCTGCGTCACTAATTTTTTTTTCACTTCTAATTTTAACTAATTTTTTGGTATCTTTTTGGACTTTAATCCAAGTTGGATCTTTATCTAAACCTTCTTCGCTTAGAGCGATTAAAAGAACTTCTTTACTATTTTTATCAGTACCCGCTCCTACTCCATAAATATTATTTTTAATTTTCATTTGGGATTTATTGATAAATACCTCATCATTTTTGACTCCAAAACTTTTATCATCCCATTTATTTGAAGTGTATTTTACATTGGTATTATTTATTTTTGCTAGAGCAATCATCTTTTTTTCATTATTTATGTACCAAACAGAAGTCTTAACACTTTTGTTGCCTCCTCTAATTACATCTGTGTACTTACAATTTAATTTATAAATTTCTGCATATAAATTTGATGAGTTTAAAAAGACGAATACAAAGAGTATTTTTAATAATTTCATTACTTTATTTTAATGAACCTTCTAAAACGTATTTTAAAATTCTAACTACTTGTTTTTGATCTGAAGCAACAGCTGAAGCTGCAGCATCTACTTCTTTAAGGGCATGTTGATGGTCGTCACTATGAATAACTATAATAGATTTATTTAATGCAGATGCATATCCAGCATCAAAAGCTGCATTCCATTGTTTGTATTTTTCACCAAATTTAACAACGACCACATCGCTTTCTTTGATTGATTTTTTAGTTCTAATTGAATTGATATTGGCTCCTTTTCGATCTTTCCAAAAATTTTTCTCTTCAGGTCCTAAAATTTCAACTCCACAATCATCTGAAGACGCATGATCTGTTACAGGAGATGAAAATTGAATTTCTAAATTTTGTTTTTTACATTCATCAATAATTTCATCTCGCCAATTTGTGTGAATTTCTCCTGCTAAATATACTTTCAACATATGTTCTTTATATATAGTAACTAGTATCCTAAATTTCTATCTATTTGATTAATCAATTCTTTATTTTCTATGAATAATTTTAAATTTTTAAAGAAAATTTTAAGAACCATCTCAATATAATTACCCTCACTATCAGATGAAATATGAGGAGTGATAATTAAATTTGGGGTATCCCAAAGGTTTGATGTTTTTGGAATAGGTTCTTGTGAAAATACATCTAAAATTGCTCCAGCAATTTCATTATTTTGAAGTTTAATTCTTAAAGCTTCGTAATCTAAAACAGATTGCCTTCCAATATTAACAATCCCACACGTAGATTTTAATTTGTCTAATCTTGATTTATTAATTAATCCTTTGGTCTCATCCGTTTCTGGAACTGCTAAATATAAAAAATCAGCATCAGGTAACACTTCATCAATTTTATCAAATGTAATAACTTTAGAGCACCCCTCAACATTTTTTCCTTTTCTATTTACACCAATAACTTCAGCTCCAAGCTTACTGATATGTTTAATCATTGAACCACCTAAAGAACCAGTTCCAACAACAACTACTTTCCTACCCTCTATTGGTTTTCCAAGTAAAGATACGAACTCTTTATTTTTTTGGTTGGTTACAATTCTAGTCATGTGATTTTGGAGCATTAAAATACTCATCAAACCAAATTCACCTGCTTTTTTAGCATGAACACCACTACTATTAGTTAAAACTAAATCCTCGTTCATCCAATCAAAAGGAGATAAATGATTAACACCAGCTGAAATCACATGGATCCATTTAAGGTTAGGTGCAATTTGTTTTAAATCTTTTGTTGGAAACTGCCAGCCGAGTAAAATGTTAGCTGATTGCATTGATGAGATAAAATTATCGTCATCCCAATCAATTACATATTCAACTTTGTCCCTTAACTCAGGATATTGATCAAAACCCTTTTCAATTTCTTCCTTAGTGATTGTATTATTTTTCTCACCTTCAGCATCACAAGGCAAAAATCCCTCTTTCCAATGATTATTTCTGATATGAATTTTAATTTTTTTCATATTTTAAATTAATATTATCTTTAATTTCGTTTAATAAAAAATAGATTATTGTATAAATAAATTATGCCTTCTTTTGATGTAATCAGTAAAATTAATTATCAAGAATTTGATAATGCTTTAGCAAATTGCTTAAGAGAAATTAGCAATCGATATGACTTTAAAGGACTTCACATTGCTATAGAGCGAAAAGATAAATCAGTTACCACTAATGCTCCTGATGAATTAAAATTAAAGCAAGTTAATGAATTATTACAAACTCATTTAGTAAGAAGAAAAGTAGATCCAAGAGTTTTAGAGGTTAAAAGTTCCGAAGGTGCTTCAGGTGGAGCAATTAGACAAGTAAGTGAACTTAAAGAAGGTATTAGCCAGGAAAATGCAAAAAAAGTAATTGCTGACATTAAAAAACTTAAGCTAAAAATTCAGGTAAAAATTCAAGGTGATGAATTAAGAGTAGATGGTAAAAAAAGAGATGATCTTCAAGAAGCTATAGCAGCAATTAAAGCTATTGATATTGGACTTCCAATAGATTTTGTAAACTTCAGAGATTAATCCTCCCAAACTATTTATTGTATTTGGTACAAAAAGATATAAGCAGACACTCAATTACTTAAAATTTATATCAATCCCAGCATAATGAACTTCTCTGATCTAAATATTGAAAATAAATTAAAAAGATCAATTGAATTAGCTGAATTTAAAACTCCAACCCCTATTCAAAGTCAATCAATACCAATTAGCTTAGAAGGAAAAGATGTTTTAGGAACTGCTCAAACAGGTACCGGTAAAACACTAGCATTTACAATTCCAATGCTAAATAAGCTTTTAAAAGATAAGCAAGCAATGGCATTAATAATTTGTCCAACAAGAGAACTTGCAACACAGGTAATGGAAACTGTTTTAAAACTTAATATTAGAGAAATAGGAATTGGTAATGCTCTTTTAATTGGTGGTGAGAGTATGCAAAAACAACTAAGACAATTAAAAAAAGGAGCAAGAATTATAGTTGGAACCCCTGGAAGAATTAACGATCACATAGAACGAAAAAGTTTGAACTTATCTAGAGTAAATTACTTAGTTCTAGATGAGACAGATCGAATGTTAGATATGGGATTTACTCCTCAAATAGAAGTAATTTTAAAATTTATTCCAAAAAATCATCAAACATTATTGTTTTCTGCAACTTTACCTGAAAACATTTTAAAAATTTCTCAAAAGTATCTTAACAATCCTGAAAGAGTGTCTGTTGGATCTTTATCAACTCCAATTGAAAAAATTAAACAAGAAACTTTTCAAATCACAGCAGACAAGAAATATCATGAGTTGATTAATCAATTAGTTGAAAGAAGTGGATCTATTTTAGTTTTTGTTAAAACTAAACATGGTGCTGATAAAATTGTAAAAAGATTAAAGTATGATGGCCATAAAGCTGATGCCATTCATGGAAATCTTAGACAAAGTAAAAGAGATAGAGTTATTAGAGGATTTAGAAATGGTAATAGTAGGATTTTAATTGCAACAGATGTTGCAGCAAGAGGATTAGATATTCCAGTTATAAAACACGTAATCAATTACGATCTTCCACAAGTTCCAGAAGATTATATTCACAGAATAGGTAGAACTGGTCGTGCTGGAAAAGATGGTTCTGCTTTAACTTTTTTAACAAACAACGACAGAAGTATGTGGAGATCTATACAAAAATTAATAGATCCTGATTTTAAAGTTAAAGAAGAAGCAAGACCAAACAATCAAAAGAATAAGAAATTTAATAAAAAAAATAAATTTAAAAAGAAATTTAAGAATAAATTTTCTAACAATAAATTAAGTAAAAAGAAGAAATTCAAAAAATTTGAAAACAAAGATAATAAAAGAAAATTTAAAAATAGAAAAAGACCTAAAAACTTTAAGTTTAAAAAAAATAAAAGAAAATAGATTTATAATTTTTGTATTAAAGAAGCGCTGTTATTAGTAGGCTTATTTACATCTTTTGAAACTTCATGAAATATAAGATCTGGTGATTTACGTTCATTTAGAAACGCTGATCCTTGTAATTCTAAATTAAGATATCTATTAACATCCGCTTGATTAAGAATAACTGGTTGTCGGTGATGAATTTCCTTAATATTTTCTTTTGCTTCTTCTGTAATTAAACAAAACTGATCATCTTCAAATATTCCAGCAAAATAGATGGTATTGGTGTCTTTACGGGTAAAATAATGAGGAGTTTTTTCTTTCTCTTCCCTCTTCCATTCATAAAATCCATCCGCAACTGCAACACATCGATTATTTTTTATCAATTTTTTAAATGAAACCTTTTCATCTATGGTCTCAAGTCGTGCATTAATCAGAGCTTTAAAATCTTTATCTTTAGCCCAGCTTGGAACCAAACCCCATTTCAAAGATTCTAAGGTATTTCCATTTTTATATTTTTTTATAACTGGAAGTTTTTGATAAGGATGAGCATTATAGTTTTCACTATCTTCAACCTGAATTGCAGATTTAACTAGAGAACTAGTTTTAGTAACTGGATTTTTAACAACGTATCTTCCACACATTTTAAATTGTTTGTTCTTTCATCAAATCTTCGATTTGTTTTATCATGATTTCTGGAGATCGCATGGACGGATAAATCTCTTGTGCTTGTTTGTAACTTCTAATTGCTTTTTCAAAATTTTTTAATTGAATGTTCACTAAACCTTGTCCTGCTAAAGCACCAAAATGTCTTGGCTCTAATTCTAAGACTTTATCAATATCATCTTGTGATTTTTGATATTCTCCTAACATATAAAGTACAGTTGCTCTCTTATTCCAAGCTTCAGCCCAATTTTCATCAAGATTTATTACTTCAGTAAATATTTCTCTTGCTCTTATTGGTTGTTGGTTTCTAACAAACATTGAACCTTCTTCTAAACGAGCAGTCAGCTTTTCATCAGTTGGATGAGTACTCCATAAAGACCAAATTTCCTGTTCAACAATAGATGCTACTTTTGCTTTATTAACTTTGAGCTCATTAAATAATTGATTTAGCCTTATGTCTCGATCATTTGCAAAAGATTGCAATTGTGAAAGTAATAAAATTAAAATTACTATAAATGACTTTTTCATAATTAAATATTAACAAATATGAATAATAGAGTCTTTATTCTTAAAACAATTTGATCATATTTTTACAACTTCAAAATGAATTTATAAATTTATTAAGATGAAAATTCTCAAGGTTTGTAACAATTTGTTGTTTCTTTTTTTATATTATAAATACAAGTAATTAACTTAGGTTCAAATTGCATTTTTGACGAACCATTATTTTTAAGATTATACAATATTTTTTGATCATTTATTAAGATTGTACTCTCTAAATTATATCCATTTGATAGATAATGATTTACTGTTCTAAGATTTCCAAGAGAGTCAGCAATAGCTGAAGAAAAAACAAAATTTAAACAAAATAATGTAATTAGTACTTTTTTCATGAAATGATTATTTCACTTTAAATTATTATATGGAAAAAAAAATATTTATTTATCAAAAAATCTGTTTATTGCTTAATAGATTTAAATATTTTGTTTATTTTTTAGTGATTTTTAGGACTATAGAAGATCAATGAATTTTTTAAAAAATTTGATTAAAGGTGACTACGGACTTGGTAAAACATTCTGGGTTTATGGAACCCTATACCAGTTAATATTTAGCTTAATAATTTTTATAACATTTTTTTTTGCTTTAGATTCAATTGATAAATCTCTTATAAATTATAATCAAAATCCTGAGTTAATTATTAAACAAATTTTTTCTAATATTAATAATTTTTACGCAACAATACTCGTAATAGAGTTAGCAATACTGTTGATTTATACATTAATAATTACTGTTGCGATGTGGAGAAGTGCAAGTAATAATAAAAATTGGTTTTGGCCAAGAGTTGTGAAAGTTTCTATAGCACTTTCTGTAGTTTATTATTTATATAAATTGATAATATTCCTAGAATTATTTGGTTAAAATCATCAAGTATTTTGATTTTTATTCTTGCAGTTGTAAAATAAAATTTCTTTTTCCTTTTCTTTTTCTTTTTGATTAATATTTTTTGTTATTTCGTGAATAAGTTCTCCTGTTTTAAAAGTCAAAACAGCCGATTCTGAGTAATTGTTATTATCATCAAGAGCTTGAATTAAAACGACATCTTTATTGGAAATTTTTACGTCTAGTTCAATTTTATCAATAAAATTAGATAAATTTTTAATGTTTAGTACATTTGGTGATTTAGACTCTATTACTAATTTATTAATATCATCTCTCTTAATTTGATCTTTTGTGAACGTTTCAAAGTTATGATCTGGATTTTTTAAAATTACTTTTTCAAATGCACATGTAAGATTTAAATTTCTATCTATGGCAATATTTGTATTCTGTGCATTGGCATAACCAAAACAAATGAAACTTAAAACTACAACAAATCTTTTCATTAAAAAGTCTTATAACTTTTTCTGATTGATTACTACGTCCACTAATATCGCAATCAACAAATTAAGCATTGTAATTCCGCATATAATTATAAAGCTGAAAAAATAAATCCAAGCCCACCAGTAAACATCTTGTAATGGCAGCATTACTTGTTCCCAACTAGATAGAGTTAAAACCTGAAACAACGTAATCATAGCAACACCAACATCGCTCCATCTTTCAGGAATATCTGTGCTAAATAAAATTGAACCAATAGTTGCGTATATATAAAGAATTATGAACAATAATAATCCCACATAAAATACTCTTTTGACTGAAGTTAGTAGAGCTTCAATGATTTTTTTTAATTCTGGAACAACTGAAATAATTCTTAATACTCTAAATACTCTTAATAATCTTAAAAGTAAGAAGCTAGAATTATTAGGTATAGGAATTAATGAAATTAAAACAATTAAAGTATCAAATACATTCCATCCGCTTTTAAAAAACTGTAGTTTTTTAGGTTCCCCTATAAACCTAATTATAATTTCGATAACAAAAAATATAGTAATTGAATAATCTAAATAATTAATTGCTTGTCTGGTGAGATCGCTTAATTCATAAGTGTTAACCCCAATTGTAATTGCATTTAATATGATAATTGAAATAACAACAAATTGAAAAATTCTGCTTTCTTTAAGATTATATAAAAATTTATTCATTTAATTTAAAATATTAATAATACTTTTTTTAATAGTTTCACTTACTTTAATTGTTCCTTCTTTGTTTGGGTGAATTCCATCTTGTTGATTTAAACTTGGATCGAGTGCCACTCCTTCAAGTAAAAATGGGATCAAGGGTAAGTTATATTTTTTCGATAATTTTGGATAGATTGCATCAAACCTTTTTTTGTATTCAGCACCATGTGTTGTTGGAGCAACCATACCTGCAATAATAATTTTGATTTTTTTATTATTTGCTATCTTTATGATTTCTTCTAAATTTTTCTCAGTTTCTTCTGGTTTTATTCCTCTCAACATATCATTGGCGCCTAAACCTAAAATGATTAAGTCAATACCAGGTTCTGATAAACTCCATTCAGCAATATTTAATCCTCCTGAAGATGTGCTTCCAGAAACACTGCCATTAATTATCTTTATATTTAAACCATCTTTTTTAAAATTATCTTCTAATACTACAGATAAATGATGTTCTTTAGGTAAACCATATCCAGCCATCAAACTATCGCCAAATAAGACAACCTTTTCTATTGCGAAAGCGTTTATGTGCACTAGAAAGATCATCAAAATTTTTATAAATAAACTTTTATTCATGAATGATCTTCTTAAATTAAAAAAAATAAATCTCAAATACCAAACTGGTAAAGAAAGTATCAGTGTTTTAAAGAATATTGATCTAACCATTAAGAAAAAAGAGACAGTTTCTGTCGTAGGTGAAAGTGGATCTGGTAAAACTAGTTTAATAATGTTGGTTGGAGGACTAGAAAAACCAACTTCAGGTAAAATTGTTTTTCAAGATCAAGAAATAACAGGTTTAAATGAAGATGAAGTTTCAGAGATTAGAAAGAAGAATATTGGAATTATATTTCAATCTTTCTATTTAATTCCAAACTACACAGCAGTTGAAAACGTTGCTTTAACATTAGAATTAAATAATTTTAAAAATCCTGAGAGTGAGGCAAAAAATTTGTTAGATAGATTTGGTTTAAAGCACCGATTTAATAATTTACCTAGTCAGTTATCTGGTGGTGAACAGCAAAGAGTTGCAATTGCAAGAGCTATAGCAATGAAGCCTGAATTAATCCTAGCTGATGAACCTACTGGAAACTTGGATACTGAAAACTCATTAATGATTTCAGATATTCTATTTAAATATGTAAAAGAGGAAGGGTCTTCCTTAATCATGGTAACGCACGATCCAAAACTTGCAAACAAAGCAAAAAGAAAAATCAAAATAAAAGATGGAAAAATTAAATAATCGATCTGAATTTAGTTTGATTTTTAAATATGCTTTAAAGGATTTAAGCAGAAACTATCACAAAATCTCAAGTATTATTGTTACTCTATTTATCAGTCTCTTTATATTAAGTGCTATTTTTACTATTGAAGATAGTCTTAAAAAAGAACTGAACGATAATGCAAAAGCCTTATTAGGTGGTGATTTAGAAATTGATTACAATCGTAACCAAGGAAATCTAGAACTAGTTAATCAGGTAAAAGAATTTGCAACTGTATCTCAAATGATTGAGTTCAGCACTATGCTTTCAACAACTGGAAGAGAAAAAAATAAATCTTTATTTACTAGAATTAAAACAGTTGATGAAAAATACCCGTTATACGGCGAAGTAGTATTTGAGCCTGAAGGTGCATATGAGCGAATGCAAAAGGAACCAAACACTATTTTAATTAATGAAAGTTTGTCAAAAACACTAAATATAAAACTTAATGAACAAGTTAAAGTTCAAGACCAAAACTTTACAGTTATTGGAATTATAAAATCAGTACCAGATGTAAGTGGATTTGTTGCTTTTGGTGATTGGGCACTCGCAGGAAAGCAAACATTAGAGATATTAAAACTAAACGGGATTGGAAGCTTTTTAAACTACGAATATAAAGTAAAATTTAATGAAGGAGATAACCCTGAAGAGTTAGAAAAACGAATTGAAGATATCTTTAAAGATGATCAAAAAGTAAAGCTTCGTTATCCCGAAAATTCAGCAAGTGGAATAAAGAGAATAATCAACAATTTTTCACAATTTTTATCACTTGTTTCAATCAGTGCGATGTTGATTGCTGGAATTGGTATTGCAAACACCCTTCTCTCTTTTATTAACCAAAACAATATGTCAATTGCTGTTAGAAAAGCAGTTGGATTTTACTCAGGAAATATAAAGACACTTTATTATCTTCAATTATTAATTTTGTTGTTTGTAATCACAGTTGTTTCCTATGGATCTAGTTTTTTAATAGTCCCTATAGCTGATAAATACTTATCAGATGGACTTGGATTAAATGTTTATCCAGTATTTTCTATAGTTAATTTTATTAAAATATTTTTAGTAGGTTTGTTGGTACTTGTAATATTTTCTATCCCAACAATAAGTTCAATTGACCAAGTAAAAGCATCTAATTTATTTAGAAATGTTTTTCAAAACCTACAATTTTATTATTCAAAAAAGTCTGTTGTTTTAAGTTTTATTTTGCTCTCTATTTTAGTTTTATTATTTACAGTTGGTTCAGAGCAACCGACTTACAGTCTAGGATACTTTGCTGCATTTTTTGTGTGTTTAATTGTGTTTTTCTTTCTTTCAAGAATAATTATATTTTTTCTTAAAAAATTTAAATCAAGCTCCAATATCTCATTAAAGGTATCAATTAAGAATATCACTCAAACTAAAAGTATCACTCCAATTACTATAATGTCTTTAGGTTTAGGAGTTACTTTACTTTTAACATTGGCGTTGGTTGGAACAAATTTTCAAAGAGAAATTGCTAAATCAATTCCTGATATTGCACCTGATTATTTCTTTGTAGGAATTCAAAAAGGAGAGCGTGAAAAATTTGAACAAGGGATATTAAAGATGGATCCGGATGCGGATATTGAAGTGGTTCCTATGGTCTCATCTGGCATTACAAAAATTAATGGCATTAATCCAAATACTTATATTAAACCTGATAATGATAGTTATTGGGTAATAGGAAGTGAGAGAAGATCCTCATGGGTTGAAGATGTTCCTGAAGATAATCCATTAGTTGCTGGAGAATGGTGGGATTTAAATAAACCTAATCAACTTCAGATATCTTTAGATGCTAAAGTTGCAAGAGATTTTAATATTCAATTAGGAGATATTTTTACTCTAAATATATATGGAAGAGAAATAGATGGTGAAGTGATTAATTTTAGAGAAGTTGATTATCGAGATTTAAGTATAAACTTTGCAATGCTATTTAATCCTCAATTTGCTCAAAACATCCCTCATGAATATTTGGCAACAGCAAAATTTAATTCTGATAAATTTGATGAAACTGAAATGCTAGAAGTTATGCCTAGCTTATCCATGATTAAAATTGCAGATTATCTGACAAAAGTAACGGCTGTACTAAATAAAGTATTCATTGCAGTTACTTTAATATCAGCTGTTACTATTGTGATTGGTTTAATTGTTATTTCGAGTGCAATTATGGTTCAAGGTAAAGTTAAAGAATATCAAAACTTAGTGTTTAAAATTCTAGGCTTTTCAAAAAAAGAAATAATCCTCTCATCATTAATAGAATTCATTATTATCTTTAAATCAGTCATACTGATTGCAATATTCTTTGCTGTAATTGGTTCAAAATTTATTATGGAAAATATCTTTGAACTTGTGTGGATGTTTGATTTTAAAGTTTTAATCTATTTAGGTTTTTCAATTGGTTTTGTAACATTGATATTGATTATGTTAACAAACTTAAAATATCTAAATCCAAAAGTTTACCCTTTGATTAGAAATCAATAATTAAAATTTTGTAATTTTACTATCTAAAGCAATTACATTTAATTCTACTTTAAGTTTTGGAAATCTTTTTTTAATTTCTTTTTTAAGTTTATTAAATGAGTCTTGGTGTATTTTTTTTTCATTTGCTGGTGTAAATTCTTTTTTTCCATTAGCAATTTTTGCAGCACCACAATCTTTGTGATTTATAACAATAAGCTTTTCTATTTTATGAAGCTGTATTGAAGTTCCAAGATTATCATAAAAAGTATTATGCCATTTTTTAAATTTATTGTGTGTGACCCCTACTGCAGCACCAGCAATTGTAAAAGCACTGTACTTACCAGTTAATTTTTTTTTCTTTAAATGATTGTGAACTAAATGTTGAAATCTTGGGTCCATACAAGATAACACCATTGCTTTAAATTTTGACTTCATGAATTAAACTCCACTTTATACATTGCCTCATTCCTTCTATTCATTGGAAGGGTAAAAGGACTATCATATGTAGCTCTAATAGGTGGACTTATAATTGAAATATTATTTTTATTTAACTCTTTTTCTAGGATTTCTTTATGTTTTATGAAATTTCCATCAGAAGCTCTGCCAGAATATCTAAGTACAGCATAATATCCTCCTTCAATATTTACTATCCTTACATCATCTCTACTTGGGTTGGGTACGTTATCTGAATTAAACTTTGAAGGTAAATAAAACTGCATAGTCATATTTCCATTTTTTTCTACTTGAGTGACAGGAGTAGTCATTGCTATTTTTTCCTGTGTGTCATTTCTTCCGGAAATGTAATTAAATAATTTTCTAAAATTACTATCTATTCCAGCTCTAGAGGTTTCAACTGCTAAACGATCAGAATATTTTCTGATCTCATAAATATCATTTTTATCAACTACTTCATACTTTGCTTCTTCATTAGCCATGACAATAGAATACGGTAAAAGAAAGAAAGTACAAAATAGAAGAATTAATTGTTTTTTTATCCTCATGGTTAAATGATTTTATATTCAAAATTTTGTGTTGTTTCATTAATTTGAACTAATTTTGCTCCATTTCTTTCATGAAAATTCGTTGCCATCTCTGTTAAAGGTGAAAGAGTGACTAATCTATTTAAATGATTTGATTTTTTTATCTTTTTAAACACTTCTTTTACAATTAACTTTCCTCCACCCTTTTTCTTTGACCATACAGTATAAGCAATAGCGATTTGTCCACCTTTTTGATCTCTCATTGCACTTTGTAGAAAAGCATCAGTACTTAATTTTTCAAGTTCTTCGACACTTTTGGGAATTTCATTTGTATAAGCAAAACACATTACTGCGTGAATTTCTCCTTGATACTCAACACCATAAATTTTTCTTCCAAATCCTGTTCTAAATTCATTATCTAATTCTGGTCGAACTGGATCTTCCTCTACATTGCATTCTTTAAGTTCAACAAGTTTAGCACCTTTTACCCAACCAAAAAAATTATCAATCTTTTTATTAAGAACTTGTTTATTTTTTCTTATTCTTGCTTTTATTCTAGGATTAAATTTTTTTTTCATATTAAATAATCATATAAAAGTTTTGAACTACTTATAAAAATTAAAATATATAAAATATTATAAAATAATTTTTCATTTATAATTTTAATTAATTTATATCCAATTAGTATTCCTATAAAAGCAAGAGGAAATAAATATACAGATTGTTTAAATGTCACTAAATTGGTCATTGAAAGATTAATATATAAAGGAAGCTTTATTAGATTTACAAAAGTAAAAAATATAATTCTTGTTCCTACATAAATTTCTTTCTGCATCCTTAAAGGAAGCATATAAACACTCACCGGTGTTCCTCCTGCATGGACACAAAAACTTGTAAAGCCAGCTATGACAGAACAAATACTCCCTTTGATAGAATTTTTTTGAGATTTGGCTTCTTTATCTTTTTTAAAAAAGAAATAATGACCTGCAAAAATAAATCCCATTAAACC
This sequence comes from Candidatus Pelagibacter sp. HIMB1493, assembly GCF_052047995.1. Lineage (NCBI taxonomy): Bacteria > Pseudomonadati > Pseudomonadota > Alphaproteobacteria > Candidatus Pelagibacterales > Candidatus Pelagibacteraceae > Candidatus Pelagibacter > Candidatus Pelagibacter sp. HIMB1493. The sequence goes on from NZ_JBNAIP010000001.1 coordinate 647,192, forward strand.
AATCATAAATTTTAATAATTCTTCAGAAAAATATGTGAACGTGAAAGAAGCAATTATTATTCCAACAGCAGCAAATGGAACCATTAACTTTAAAGTACCTAAGTCATATTCTTTTCTATATTTATAAACTGCAATAAAATCTGAAAATATTAAAATTGGCAAAATTATTCCTAATGCTTGGTTCAAAGGCATTACAATGGTCATTAATGGAATAGATATTAAAGTCATCGATCCACCCAACCCTGATTTTGCAATACCGTACAAAATTATTGCTGGTACAACTGTGAAGAAAAATAATAAGTTTATTTCCATTTATTCAATGAATCTAACAGTTTTGAGCCTAAAGGACTAATCGGTTCTTGAAGGATTATTTCTTTTCCTGTTTTTTGTTTAACCAACTGTAATAATTTTGTTGCTATTCCTTTTTTTCTAAAAATTGGATTAACAAAAATGTACTCCACTTCTCCCTTTTCGTTAAATCTAACAAACCCTAATGTTGTATTTTCATTTTTATAAGTAAAAACACCGTCAGCTTCATCTAATTTATAAGTTGATAAGTCAATGCTGTTCATAAATCCTAGTAATTAAGGAGTAAAAGGATAATTGCTATTGCAGCAACTATAGAACTAACAACGATATAATTAAGTTTTATGTTGAATTTTTTCTCAACAAAATCAGTTATTTTTTCCCAAAATAATACGATCAGAAAAATTATTATGGCAGGTAAAATATATTTAATCATAGTTTAAGATTTATCGTCACTAACATAAACAGAAACCCCACGACTATTTAAGTCAACGTCGAATTTTTTATGTAGTGGTGGAAATGCTCTTTGTGAACAATCTAATCTGTCACAGGTTCTACAAGAAACACCAATAGGAATTTCTGTTGATTTATCATTAATGTTCATATTTTCAGTATAAATGAAATCTTTTGCATATTTTGCTTCACAACCTAAACCTATAGATAATACATTTTTAGATTGACCAAATCTTCCAATTCCTTTTTCTACAGTTTTTGCAATACAAACATATTTTTCACCATTATTCATTTTACTAACTGCTGTATGTAAAACTCCTGGAGTAGTGAATGCAGTATAAACATTCCATCTAGGACAAGCTCCACCATATCTTGGAATATCAATTCCAGATAATGAAAATCTTTTTGAGATATTTCCAGCCATATCAACTCTTAAAAAATGAAATGGGATACCTGGTAGTTTTGGATCTTGCAAACATGTAACTCTGTGAGCTACTTGTTCAAATGAAGTTGCAAATGTATTTTGCAATAATTCTAAATCATATTTTAATTTTTTACATTCAGAATGAAATAGTTTGTATGGCATCAAAATTGCAGCACCACAATAATTTAACAAAGCAACTTTAGTAAGTTTTTTCGATTCTTCTGATGGAAAACTAAACTTAGTTAAATAATATTCAACATCTTTAATTGCACCCAGTTGTGCAATTTGAGAGGCAGCATGTAATTTTTTTGTTTCTAAAGAACTATAATCACTTAGTAATAACTCTTTTTTACTTTTGTTATAGATTTTTGAAAATGGTTTACTCTCATCCGGAATAACATCTTTTACAGTTATTGAATATTCTGACAGTAAATAATCACACAGAGATAAATATCTTGTTCGATTATTTTTTTGAATTTTATTAAAAACTTTATTTGCAAACTCTTCTAACTTTGGAAAATAATTTTTATTCTCTTGAAAAAAATCAACTACCACTTCTCCAGGAAAAGAATTTTTTCTATTATCTACAATTTTTCCTGAAATTTTTTCAATCTTACTTATCAATTCATGATCTTTTTTTTTAAGAATATCTCCTAATCTTACAATTGCTTTTCCAATCTTTGGATTGGTACTTACTAAATCTTTTACTTCTGGACCTAAAATATCTAAGTCTTCAAACAAACTATCATCTAAAATTTCTGAAATTGTGTTTTGAAGATTAATATCTGTTTTAGATGTAAGATCCGACAATTGGATATTTAGTTTTTCACAAACATTTAAAAGTAAATCACCATCTATTTTTCTTTTACCGCTTTCAATTAAGTTTAAATAACTAGGAGAAATACTTAAATCTTCAGCTAATTTATTGGCTTGTAGCCCAAGTTGTCTTCTAAAAGCTCTTATTTTTGGCCCTATTTTAAGATCTATTTGACTCATTTTACTATTTGTAAATTTTGTAAATTTATTTTTACAATATTTTTTCCCTATTTACAAAGCTTTTTAACGTTTTTTATAGATTTTGTAAATTTTGTAAAATATATGACTCGTATGGATAAAAACTTAAAAAACACAGAAAATGAGGCCCAAATCATTAAAAAAGAGGATTTAGATCACCATCATAGTAAAGGAATTTACATGAGGGACGATCATTGTGATTGGGGTTCAAGTGGAATGAGTGAACTAATCGAAGCTTTAAACGATAGTAACTAATTCAACTTTTTCAATTTTCTTCAACAAAGGATTAAAAACAATGAGTGCTGAGAAAATCTCTTACGAGTTAAAAAGGTTCGCAGGTATCAAACGAGACTACACTGATGAAGAAGTGGAGAGATTAAGAGGTTCAATTAAAATTGAGTACTCACTTTGCAAAAATCAATCTGAAAAACTCTGGCATTTATTAAATACAGAAGCTTATGTTAATACTCTTGGTTCTTTGTCAGGTAACCAAGCTGTTCAACATGCAAAAGCTGGATTAAAAGCAATATATCTAAGTGGTTGGCAAGTTGCAGCAGATGCAAATACTGCTGGAGAGATGTATCCAGATCAATCTTTATATCCTTATGATAGTGCTCCTAAGTTAGTTGAATCTATGAACAACTCTTTAATTAGAGCAGATCAAATTCAGCATATGGAAATGCAAGATGGTGACATGAAAAGAGAGGAAAAAGTAGATTATATGCTTCCAATTATAGCTGATGGTGAAGCAGGTTTTGGTGGACCATTAAATGTATTTGAATTAACTAAAAAATTTATAAGAGCTGGTGCTGCAGGTGTTCACTTTGAAGACCAATTAGCTAGTGAAAAAAAATGTGGTCATATGGGTGGAAAAGTTCTTGTTCCAACTGGTACAATGGTCAAAAACTTAAAAGCCGCAAGATTAGCTGCTGATATTGCAGAAGTCCCTTTAATTATATTAGCAAGAACTGATGCTAATGCAGCAAAACTTATTACAAATGATTTTGATGAAAATGATAAACCATTTTTAACTGGTGATAGATCTCCAGAAGGATTTCATTATGTTAAAGATGGAATTGAACAAGCTATCTCTAGAGGTTCGGCTTATGCACCGTATGCTGATTTAATTTGGTGTGAAACAGCTACTCCTAATTTAGCTGAGGCTAAAAAATTTGCAGATGCAATTCATGAAAAGTTTCCTGGAAAACTGTTAGCTTACAATTGTTCTCCATCATTCAATTGGAAAAAACATTTAAGTGATGACGAGATTGCTTCATTCCAACAAGAAATTGCTAAAATGGGTTACAAATTCCAGTTCATTACTCTTGCTGGGTTTCATACTCAAAACATTGCAATTTTTGAACTTGCTGAGAAATATAGAAAAGAAGGTATGGCTGCATATTCTAGAATTCAACAACAAGAATTTGCTAGAGAGAAAGATGGCTATACTAGCGTTAAACACCAAAGAGAAGTTGGTACGTCTTATTTTGATGCAGTCTCAAATACTATTAGTAGCGGCCAAAGCTCGACAACAGCAATGGCTGGTTCTACTGAATCTGAACAGTTTTAAAAAAAAATAACTTCCCTCTCCATTTTTTTTTGATAGCCCTTAATATAACTAGGGCTATTTTTTTTATTTGTAATTAATACTCAGACTGTTAAGCCTCTCAAATGTCTAATAAAAATTTTGGTTTTGGAACACAAATAAGAAAATCTCCTTATTTCGATGCTACTGTAAAATGGGGAGCAACAGGTTTTTCTGTATATAATCACATGTATATTCCAAGGGATTTTGGAAGTCCTGAGCAAAACTTTTGGAACCTTATTGAAAAATCAATTTTATGTGATGTTGCAGTCGAAAGACAGGTCGAGATCACTGGTCCTGATGCATATAAATTTACTCAGCTTTTAACTCCTAGAGATCTTTCAAAGTTATCAGTTGGACAATGTAAATATGTTTTAATCGTAAACAATGATGGCGGTATCTTAAATGATCCAGTTTTATTAAGACTGGCTGAAAATCATTTTTGGTTATCTTTAGCAGATAGTGATGTTTTGTTATGGGCACAAGGTGTTGCAGTTAACTCAGGTTTAGATGTTAAAATATCTGAACCAGATGTATCCCCTCTACAGTTACAAGGCCCTACCTCACAAGAAATAATGGTCAAACTATTTGGTAAAGATATCAGAGATCTTAAATATTATTGGTTAAGAGAATATGAACTTGATGGAATTCCATTAATTGTATCAAGAACTGGTTGGTCAAGTGAACTTGGTTACGAAATATATTTAAGAGATGGCTCAAGAGGTAATGAACTTTATGAAAAAATAATGGAAGCTGGTAAAGAACATGGTATTCAACCTGGTCATACATCCTCTATTAGAAGAATAGAAGGTGGTATGCTTTCTTATCACGCAGATGCAGATATTCATACAAATCCATTCGAATTAGGATTTGATCGATTAGTTAATTTAGATGCTGATATAAATTTTATAGGTAAAGAAGCACTTAAAAAAATCAAGCAAGAAGGAATTAAAAGAAAACAAGTTGGTCTTATCATTGATTGTGATCCATTATCAGGACCAAACACAACTTTTTGGCAGATTGAAAAAGATGGCAAGACAATTGGTAAGGTAACTTCAGCTGTATATTCACCTAGATTGAAAAAGAATATTGCACTTGCAATGATTGAAGTTAATCATTCAGAGTTAGGCAATAAATTAGACATAGAAACTCACGAAAGAAAATGTTCTGCTACAATAGTAGAAAAACCTTTTTACGACCCAAAAAAGAAAATAGCTAGTAGCTAAGATTTAATATTGTATCCTTTTTTCAATAGAACTGTAACAACAGTTACACATGACATCAAAAATACTACCATTGAAATAACACTCACCCAAATATTGAAATCTGAAACACCATAAAAGGCAAATCTTAAACCATTAATTAAATAAACAACTGGGTTAAAATAAGTAACTGTTTGCCAAAACTCAGGCAACATATCTAAAGAATATAAACTACCACCTAAAAATACCATTGGCGTAATAACTAAAGTTGGGATGATAGACATTTGCTCAAAATTAGAGCTCATTAAACCAATTAAAAAACCAAATAAAGCAAATGTAAATGCTACTAATACTAACAAAAATATCATTAACAATGGATACATTACTTGAACCTCAACAAAAAACGTTGATGTTAAAAATATAACTAATCCGACTATAAGAGTTTTAGTAGCACCAGCACCCACAAAAGCTAAAACAATTTCAAAAGTTGAAATTGGTGCAGCTAAAATTTCATAAATAGTTCCATTAAATTTTGGAAAAAATATCCCAAATGAAGTGTTACTGATTGACTGAGTTAACAACGTTAACATTAAAAGACCAGGAACAATAAAAGATCCATAACTAATTCCATCAATCTTTTCTACATATCCACCAATTACAGATCCAAAAACAATAAAATAAAGAGAGGTTGATAGAACTGGTGAAAATAATGATTGCATCAATGTTCTCTTAAATCGATCCATTTCATGTAAGTACATTGCTCTAAATGCGTAATAATTAAACTTCATTGTTCTCCTTTACTAATGTCACAAATATTTTCTCTAAAGTAGTTTGTTCAGTTTTTAAATCTTGTAATTTTAAATTTGCATCTTTTAAATCTTGTAACAAGTTAGTTATTCCAGTGCTTTTAGCTCTAACATTATATGTGTAATTGATTGATTTTTTTTCTTCTCCAATTTCTAAATTATACTTATCTAAACTGCTTGGGATTTCAGTGATTTCTTCTTGAAGATCTACTGTAAGCTTTTTATGTCCCATTTTTTTTAATAATTCTTTTGTTTCATCAACAACGATAATTTCTCCTTGATTGATTACTCCTACTCTATCAGCGATTGCTTCTGCTTCTTCAATATAATGAGTGGTAAGAATAATTGTTACACCAGTTTTTCTTAGTGTTTCAACTACCTTCCACATGTCTTGACGTAATTCAACATCAACACCAGCTGTTGGCTCATCTAAAAATAATATAGTTGGCTCGTGAGACAATGCTTTTGCAATTAATACCCGCCTCTTCATTCCTCCAGACAACTGTCTTAATCTTAAATCTTTTTTATCCCATAAACTTAGATCTTTTAAAATTTTTTCAATATGTTTTGGATCTGGTTTTTTTCCATACAAACCTCTTGAATAAGAGACATTGTTAAAAACTGTTTCAAATTGTTCTAAAGTTAATTCTTGTGGAACTAATCCAATTCTGGATCTTGTTTCTCTGTAATCATCAATGATATCAAAATCATCTACAGTAACTTTTCCTGAAGATGGTCGAACGATTCCACAAATAATACTTATAAGAGTAGTTTTACCCGCACCATTTGGTCCAAGCATTGCAAAAATTTCACCTTTTTTAATGTTTAGGTTTATTTTCTTTAGTGCTTCAAAGCCATTATCGTAGACTTTTGATAGATTATTTATGCTTATTTGATCAGACATGAACTAGGCATATATAGAGACAATTTATTGTATTACAATATTTTAAAATTTGTTTACAACCCACGATTAATGAGAAAAATTTTTGTATTTATTTGTTTTATCTTTGCATTCACTACTAATGTGATGGCTAAAGAAACAACTTATACTAAAGAGCTGTTTGATAAGGCTTTAGCGGATGGAAAAGTTGTGGTGGTTAGTTCTTGGGTTAAATATTGCACATCTTGTGCCAGCCAAATGAAAGTTCTTGATAAAGCAAAAAATGATTTTGATAATATTGAATACTTTAAATTTGATATAACCAATAAGGAAATTGCTAAATTTTTTAATGTTCAATATCAAACGACACTTTTAATTTTTAAAGATAATAAAGAAGTTTACAGAAGTATTGGTGAGACTACCAAAGAACTTATTTATGATGCTTTAAAATCAGTGATCTAAATTAATTACTTTTCAATTTCAAAATTACTGCTGGTAAAAAAGTTGCAACAACAAATGATAAAAATAATAAAGATTGTGCAACAAAAGGTGAAAATAAATCTTTAGACATCAATCCCCCAACCAATAAACTCTTAGAAAAATCTGGATAAGGAAACATTAAAAACCCACCAATTAAACCGATTATAATTGAAACATATGCAGTTTTTTCATTTACCTTGTTATAAAAACTGTAAAAGACGGTGAACACAAACGCACAACAAAATAAATCTGCAAGTAAAAATAAATACAAAATATCAAATCCTTTTGATGCAACACCAAATGCTATCAATGATAAAAATACGATAAAGTATTTAGAAATTTTTAAATAATCTGTTTTTTTATCTAAATTAAAAGTTGCTTTACCATCAACAACAAACAAACTTGATATTGCATTAACCAATGTATCAACTGTTGAAATTGTTAAAGCTAAACCAAGAACAATAATAATTAAAGATAGTGTTTCAGTTTGTTCTTTTAACAATAAAGTAAAAAATCCCAAATCAGCTCTAGCTGATGGATCAATAGAAAATGACACCATTCCAATAAAGCCCATTAAAAAAACTATCGGTACAATTACAAAAAAAGAAATTATCAATGCTGATTTTAAAGTATTATAATCTTTAGCAGCATAAACTCGTTGCCAATTTCCTTGGTGAAATAAATTGGTAGCTGCAACAGCTATAAAAAAAGTTAATCCAGCAGTATAACTTGGAATATAAGATGAACTTAATAATTGCGGATTTTTTTCTTTAATTAATGCAAAAGAAAAATTATCTCCTGTTGATGAACTGATAATTAAAATTAGAATTAATAAAAGAAAGCCAATAACAATCATTTGAATATTATCAGTAAATATAGAAGCTCTTAATCCGCCATAAAGAGTGTACGTTAAAGTCGCTAAAAGGACTATTAATGCAGTGATCCAAAGATCTGTACCCGATAAATAATTTATCAAAACTGCAACAGCTGTCACCTCTGCGCAAAGAAAAATAAACATGTAAAAGATTGTCATTAACAAAATCAGTTTAAACAAACTTTTTCCAAATTTTTTTCTCATAAACTCAATTAAAGATGAGCCTTTTGGAAATTCTGATCTAATTTTTCTTCCAAAATAGATTAAGAAAATCATAGGAAAAGCTGTACCAAGTGCATAACCAATAACGGCCCCTATTCCTCCCCATGTGGCAGCAGCAACAGGGCCAAATAAAATCCATGCTCCTAAAGCAGACGCAACAAGACTGGTCGTTAATGAAAATAATTCTATATTTCTATTGGCTGTTAAATAATTACTTATTCCTTGGAATTTTTTAGAATGATAAATTCCTAATGCAGCAAATACCAAACTAATAATAATTACTAAAATTAATGATGATGATTGACTTAAAAAGTATGTGTTATCCATTTTATCCCTTTCTGAATTACCGGACAGGTTCGTAGGGTTTAATCTCAGTCTGTTAAGACACCCCTTTGTTTTAAATATATCTTTAATTTTATGTTTTTAAACTAAAATATTAAGTTATATTAAGAGTTATGAACTACAAAGCATCACCAAAAAGATATTCCAACATGAAATATAGAAGATGTGGAAAGAGTGGTGTTGATCTACCTTTAATAAGCCTTGGTCTTTGGCATAATTTTGGTGGTAAACAACTTACATCTGAAGCAAAGAAAATGTTGTTTTATTCTTTTGATTCAGGGATTACTCATTTTGATCTAGCAAATAATTATGGTCCACCAGCAGGAAGTGCTGAGGCTAATTTTGGAAAAATTTTAAGTAAAGAATTTAAAAGATATAGAGATGAATTAATTATCTCATCTAAAGCAGGTTATGATATGTGGGAAGGACCTTACGGTGAATGGGGTTCAAAAAAATATATCATTGCAAGCTGTGATCAAAGTTTAAAGAGAATGGGATTGGATTATGTAGATATTTTTTACTCGCATAGATTTGATCCAAATACACCATTAGATGAAACAGCAGATGCCTTAGAGCTTATTTATAGATCTGGTAAAGCTCTTTATATTGGTATTTCTTCTTACTCCTCAAAGAAAACAATTGAGATGTTTAATATTTTAAAAAAAAGAAACATTAAAATATTTATCCATCAACCTTCTTACTCTTTAATAAATAGATGGTTTGAAAAAGATTTAGATAAAAATTTAATTAAATTAGGAATTGGAACTATTGCTTTTTCACCATTGGCACAAGGAATGTTGTCGGATAAATATTTAAAAGGAATTCCAAAAGCATCAAGAGCAAGTGATCCAAAATCTGCATTAGATAAAAGTTTTATAACTAAAAGAAATATAAAGATAATTTCAGATTTAAATCAAATTGCTAAAAAAAGAGGACAAACATTATCTCAAATGGCTTTAGCTTGGGTATTAAATAATAAAGCAGTTACTACAGCTTTAATTGGTGCAAGTAGTGTAAAACAAATTAAAGAAAATATTGAAAGTTTAAACAATTTAAATTTTTCTAAATCTGAGCTTAAAGAAATAAATAAAAAAGCTAAAGACGGAAATATTAATAAGTGGGCAAGATCTAGTTCTTATTAAAAGAAGTGTTTTTCAATTAAATAATGAAGAGTAAAAATAATTAAAGAAGCACAAATAATTAGAAACACTCTTTCTTGATTACTCATTATTGTTGACCTTTGTGATTCATTATTTCAATCATACACTGAGTAGCATACTCTCTCCACTCTGTAGAATTTTTATTTTTTAGGCTATTTAAATGATCTCGGTTACTTTGAATATCATCTTTATGTTTGAGATAATCAGCCCCATTTAGGTTTGCTTCCATAGAAGAAAGGTTGGTTTCCATTGCTTTTATCCACTCTTTTCCAAGCTCAACACATTTTTGATCATCTTTTTCATCACAGATTTGTTTGAAAAAATTAAAAATAACATCATCAGTATTAACTGAAGTGTTCATATCTTATTGCTCAATACAGGTTCCAATTGAGTCTGGACCACATGTCTTACCATTAGTCCAAGTAGCACCAATCAGATTTGCATTTTCAAAATTTGCATTAGTAATGTTTGCAGATGTAAAATTTGCTTCCATTAAATTAGCATTTTGAAAATTAGCTTCTATTAAAGTTGCCCCCATGAAATCAACTCTTGTTAAGTTTGAATTTGTGAAATTTGTTTTTTCAAAATTTGCACCAATACTGACTGTCTCGTAAAGATTGGCTCTAACAAATGTAGATTCTGGAAAAGTTCCAAAGGATAAATTTGAATTCATCATAATACTTTTGTCTAAGTTTACTTGAACAAAACTTGCAAAAGATAAATTCGAGTTTGGTAGATAACTACCTTGTAGATCCTGTGCATCTGAAAATCTGCATTTAGAATAATCTACACCATCTGTTAATGGATCATCACATGCAGCATTTGAATTTGAAACAAAAAAGAAGCTAAAGAATATTAAAAGAAGTATTTTTTTCATAATCAAAACTAACAAATAAAATATGTCAAAACAATGAAGGTTTGTGCCTTTAAAAATAATTTAACATTATAAATTAAAGTGTTTTTGAAGTATAAAAATCAACCTATGAAAGAATATAACATTGCTTCAATAGCTGGAGATGGAATAGGAAAAGAAGTAGTTCCTGAAGGCTTAAAAGTATTAAAAGACGCTGCTGAAAAACATCAATTCAAAATAAATTTTACAGAATATGATTTTGCTTCATGTGATTATTATGAAAAACATGGAAAAATGCTTCCAGATGATTGGAAAGAAAAATTAGGAAAACATGATGCGATATTCTTTGGTGCAGTTGGAATGCCAGATCAAGTTCCAGATCATATATCTTTATGGGGATCCTTACTTCAGTTTAGAAGAGAATTTGATCAATATATCAATCTTAGACCAGTAAAATTATTTCCTGGAATAAATCCTCCTTTAGCAAATAAAAAACCAGGTGACATTGATATGCTGATTGTTAGAGAAAATACTGAAGGTGAATACTCTTCTGTTGGTGGAAGGATGTTTAAAAATACTGATAGAGAAATAGCTATTCAGGAAACTATCATGTCTGCGCATGGAGTAGATAGAGTTCAAAAATTTGCTTTTGAATTAGCAAAACAAAGAAAAAGAAAAAAATTAACCAATGCAACAAAATCAAATGGTATTTCAATTACAATGCCGTTTTGGGATGAGCGTTTTAATGAAATGAAAAAAAATTATCCAGATATTGAAACCGATCAATATCATATAGATATTTTGGTTGCTAGATTTGTACTTAATCCTGAATGGTTTGATGTTGTTGTTGCATCTAATTTATTTGGAGACATCCTTTCAGATTTAGGACCAGCTTGCACTGGAACTATTGGAATTGCTCCATCTGGAAATATTAATCCTGAAAATAAATTTCCATCTTTATTTGAACCAGTTCATGGTTCAGCGCCTGATATTGCAGGAAAAGGTATTGCTAATCCTGTAGGACAAATTTGGTCAGGAGCAATGATGTTAGATTATTTAGGAGAAAAAGAAGCCTCTAATTCAATTGTTGAAGCTATTGAAAAATCTTTAAGTCAAAAAGAAAATAGAACTAAAGACTTAGGTGGAGAAGCTGATACCTTAAAATGTTCTAATTCAATATTGGCTAATCTTTAAATCTTAACCTTCTTACCAGTTTTTGCACTTTTTGTTATTGCTGCAAAAATCTTAAGAGAGATCAAACCATCATTACCATTAACTTTTGGCTTAACTTTTTTTGATACTACATCTGCAAAATGATCAATTTGGTTTACTAAAGTACTGTCGTCTTTTTTGTTTTTATCTTCATTAACAAAAATCTTATTCCACCAACTACGTTCATTTTTATAGAACCAATATTTTAAATTAGGAAATTGCAATGAACCCTTAGTTCCACCGATCATATATGCAGATTGATTAGTTATAGGATAAGCTGGATTTTCTCCTGCAGTTAACTCATAACTCCATGGAGCAACAATTGTATCTGACAAATTTAATGTACATAGCGCACCTGAATTAAAAATTAAGCTAATAGTTGCTGTATCTTCGACTGCAAATTTTCTAGTTTTATTGGTTGTAAATGCTTGAACGTATTTAATAGATCCAAGCAAATAACAAATCATATCAATATCATGGACTAAATTAATTCCTAAAGGCCCTCCTCCTTTACTAATTCTCCATTTTTCTTTATAATAAGCTTTGTGTTTATAAAGCCAACACAAGACATTTGCTGAAACGATGTTTCCTAATTTACCTTTATCGATTAATTCTTTTACCTTTGATACAATTGAGTTGTGTCTTCTGTGATACCCAATTAATAACGGTGTTTTATTTTTATTAGCACTACTAATAATTTTTTTAGCTGAATTAATATTATCTGAAATAGGTTTTTCTAATAATACTGGAATTTTATTCTTTAAGAAACTGACTGTATGTTTTTCATGAAGTTGATTTGGAGTGGCAACAATTACGGCATCTAAATTCTGTGAGTTTAAAAGTTCGTCTACATTTGAATACAATGGGATTTTATATTTTTTTGATAAATTTTTAGCATTATTACTAATATCTACTATTGAATGAAGATTAGCTTTTTTTGATTTTGAAATTGCTTTTATGTGTTGCAATCCCATTAAACCAGTCCCAACAATTGATATGTTTATTTTTCTATTCATTTTATGAAATATTTATTTTTGTAAAGTACTTATAAAGTTTTTTAGGTTTAATTAAAGTGCTTGGAAAATTTTTATTATTAGGTGCATCTGGATAGTGTTGGGTTTCTAAACAAACACCCTGGTAAGGAGCAAGTTTATTTTTATATTTCAAACCTTGACTAGTATAGAGTTGTACTCCAGGAAGATTTGAATAAAAGTTTAATTGGATATTAGTTTTTTTATTTTTTAAAGAGGCTAAATAATTTTTAGAATTTTTTTTAACACAAAATGTTAAATCAAATCCTAACGCATTTATTTTGTTAGATGTTTTTTTTGTGTTTTTGTTTTTTATAATATCTATTTTTTCTCCAATATTTTTAAATTTATTGAAATCATTAATAGTATTATTAACTTTTTTAAATTTACCGGTTGGAATTAGTTTATTGTTTACTTCAAGATATTTTTCTGAATTTATTTTTAAATCATGATTAAAAATTGTCTCTTTTTTATTTTTATTTAAATTCCAATAACTATGATTGGTTAAACTGACGTGAGTAAATTGATTTGATTTATATTGGTATTTGATAATTAAACTTTTATTTTTAATTTCAAAAACACACTCTGAATTTAAGTCCCCTGGAAAACCTTGGTCTAAATTTTTAGATAACAATTGATAAATAATTTTAGTTTTTGAATGATGTTTAATTTTCCATTCCAATCTATCAAATCCTATTTTTCCTCCGTGTAGAGTATTTCTTCCTTCATTACCATCAAGTTTGAAAGTTTTATTTTTAATCTTAAATTTTGAATTTGATATTCTTCCTGCGTATCTCCCGCAAGTAGCACCTACATAAAAATTTTTACTGCTGTAATTTTTTATAGAACCTAAATTTAAGATTAAATTAATTTTTTTTTGCTTGTCATAAACCTCATACAAGCAAGCACCAATGTTAATTGATTTAATTCTTAAATATTTATTTTCTATCGTCGAACTTTGTACTTTCACAAAGCTTTTTACAACCAGCCCTTATCAACAATGTAAGATTGATTTGTACATCCACCTGATTGCTCTGATGAAAAAAACAATACTGCTTGAGCAAGTTCATGCGGTAATAATCTCGCTTTTAAACATTGATTTTTCATCAAATCTTTTTCAGATTCCTCATTTAACCAAAGATCGATTTGTCTTTGTGTTAATACCCATCCTGGTACTACAGAATTAACCCTAATGTTAAATTCACCTAAATCTCTTGCAAATGATCTAGTTAAACCAACTACCCCAGATTTAGCCGCTGTATAAGCAGCCATTCCACCTTGTCCAACCATCCATGAAGAAGATCCCATATTAACAATCACACCGCCCTTATTTTCAATCATCGATTTTTTAACTGATTGTACTGTGAAAAAATAATGTCTTAAGTTCACATTCATTCTTTCGTTCCAATATTCTTCTGTCACATCATCAATTTTATGTCTTGTATCATTAGCAGCATTATTGATTAAAATATCAATTGGTCCTTTTTTATCTATGATGTCTGCGATTGTCTTTTGAAGTTGTTTTATGTTTAATAAATCACATTCAATAAAAGTTGGTATTGAATATTTTTTGCTTTTTATATCTTCAATTAACTTTTCAGACTCTGATACATTAATATCTATAAAGTAAACTTCTGAACCTTGTTCACAAAAGTGTTCAACAATTGAAGCCCCAATTCCAGAACCTCCGCCCGTAACAAAGACTCTTTTATTTTCTAAATCGTAATATTTTACTTTCATTATAATTCTAATTCTTTAGCTAGATCGCCAATTTTAGCTCCACCTGCCATCAATCTTTTCACATCTTCATTACCTAGTTCTGAAGACAATCCTGAACCAATTACTTCTCCTAAACTTAAAAAAGTAAATCGATCAGCTATAAGACGCGCATGTATTTCATTGTGTGTAATAAGTATAATTGCAATGTTTCCTAAATTTTGAACTTTTTTAATTGTCTTTAAAACTTCCATTTGCTGCTTTTGACCTAACGCTGATGTAGGTTCATCCAATATTAATATCTTTGCACCAAAATAAATTGCTCTTGCAATCGCCAATGTTTGTCTTTGTCCACCTGACATTGTTCCAACTGGTTGATTAGGGTTTGCAATGTTAATTCCAATTTTAGACATCTCCTCTATTGTAATTCTATCCATCTCATCCATTTGCATTAAACCAAATCCCGCAGGACCTTTTATTAATTCACGTCCAAGAAAAAAATTTCTTGTTACTGATGTTAGCGCGTTTAGTGCTAAATCTTGATAAACTGTTCCAATTCCTGCATCAGATGCTTGACGTGGTGAAGTAAAGTTAACATTTTCTCCATCTACTTTTATTTCTCCACTTGTCATAGGATGAACACCAGATAAAACTTTAATCAAAGTTGATTTTCCAGCACCATTATCACCTAACAATGCATGAACTTCTCCTGGATAAACATCTAATGAAACGCCATTTAAAGCAGTAAATGCTCCAAATTTTTTTACTAAATTTTTAATTTCAATTAATGGTTTTTTATCCATTAGATATTTCCCATAATTCGTTTTCTTATATTTTCGTTAGTAAAGGCAGCAGTAACAAGCACTGCTCCAAGGAACACTCTATAGAATGATCCATCAATTCCAGGAATATAAAAGAAAGCTTCTTTTGCAATTCCAAAAATAATTGTTCCTAGAATTATTCCACCTATTGTTCCAAAACCTCCAGTTAATACAACACCACCAATAACAGCTGCAGCAATTGCTTCTAACTCTTTTAAATTACCTTTTGCTGTATCTGCTGTGTTAACTTCAAATACCTGACAAGCTGCAAACATAGTTGCGCAGAATGCTGTGAACATAAATAATGAAATCTTAACTTTATTCGTTGGAACACCATTAGCTTTTGCAGCATTAAGATTTCCACCAGTTGAATAAATCCAGTTACCTGCTTGAGTTTTACTTAAAATTAAATAACAAATAAATGCAATCAGTCCCCAAATCATCAAACAAGAATACATTCCTTTAGCAAAAATGTTTCCGAAGTTATTTACGTTCCAATCTACAGTATAATATAACCAGTTAAATACTGGTTCCATAATATCGCCACCAAAGAAATTAGCTACAGGTCTTGCAGTAACTATGGTGTCGATGTAAGCTTTTGCTATATCGATATCAGTTACCGCTTTTGCTGCAACTTCAGGAACATTAACACCAGCTTCAATTTTCTTTGTCAAAATTTCAACCATTGAGTCATTACCAGATTTTTTTGCCCCAGCTAATGATTTTTCTAAAGTTGCAATCATCTTTTCAGCATTCATAGCAGTTTTGTAAGCTGCAACTTTTTCATTAATATAAGTTAATCGTTCAGTTAATTTTGCAACCGTGCTAGCTGGCACAGTACTTAGAATTTCTAATAATTGGTCATTTGGCAAAGATTTAGCCGCGTCTCTTTCCATTTCTCCATGACCTGGTACATTTATAATGTTTTTGATATCTGGTAAATCTGTAACAGTTGTTGATCCAGCAGTTTGATCAGGAGCTTTGTTAAATGCTCTGTATGATACCTCAGTTAAACCTCTTAAGAAGAAAAGTCCACCTAATGTAACGATGAAAGAAGATATTCCACTCTTAACAATTATCCATCCTTGTATCCAACCAAAAGATAATGTCATACATAATGTAATTAATATTGCTAATAATGGAGATACATCTTGAATTTTAAATAATGTAAATCCTTCAAAATGAAAACCACCTTCAAAAGATATATAAGGAATAACAACAGCAAAACCCCATTTTAGTATCATTGCCATACAACCACCAGCAAATCCAATCATTGATCCAACGGAAAGATCAAATTCACCTGCAATGATTAACATTCCAGCAGCAAGTGCAACGATCCCTAATTGAGCAATTACCCTAAAATTATTTCTAATTCCTAAAGCGTTAAATCCTTCACCAGAGAAAGGGTTAAGAGAAAATTGTCCTTCTGGAATAGAAAAGTATCCCAACATACAAAAAAGTAAAACCATAACTCCAAAAGGTCCAACTTCTGGTCGAGACATAAATGCAGAGTACCATTTTTTTTCACCTTGTCGGTCTGACTCTTGTCTTGGCTTTTTTGTTGTTGATGTATTCATTTAAAAAGACTTATTAATTTTGTTAAAAAAAAAGGGCCGATTGAATAATCGACCCTTTAAATTATTACAGACTATCTATCAATACCTGCTAAAGCAGCAACTGAAGAAGCGTTAGACTTGTCAACGAAGCCAGGTCCTGATGGGATGTTAGCTCCTGGTAAAAGTCCAGCACTGTTGTTGTACAAGTGTAATACGATGATCGGCATATAACCTTGTAATCTTTGTTGTTGATCGATAGTGAAAGCAACTCTTCCAGATCCGATTAAATCCATAACTGCAGGACTTAAGTCGAAGCAAGAGTGGTGTACTGTCATACCTAGATCAGCTAAAGCTTTATCAACAGCTTCACACACGTGTGGTCCTACTGAAAGGATCGCATCGATATCACTGTTAGCTTGTAAAGCAGCAGTTGCTCTAGTTTGAATAGTTGCAGGGTCAGATGTAGTATCAGTCATTTGCATAGGAACAGCTGAACCGTAACCTTCACATCTGTCTACAAGAGCTGTGTTGTATGCTTCTTGAATCATACAAAGTGCTTTAGAAGCACCTTCAGCTTTTGCTCTTTCACCAGCTTTTTGTCCAGCAAGTAATTCTGGCTGACCAACGTGCATTAATGCACCTAGGCTAGCAGAAGACTCTAAACCAGAGTTCATTGTAATTACTGGAACACCAGCAGCAACAGCAGCTTTAATAGCTGGGCCTAATGCATCTGGATCTGGTAAAGAAATTACCATACCATCTGGTTGAGTAGCTGCAGCAGCTTGAATTGAGCTTGCCATATCAGCCATATCAGCAGAAGGGTTGTAGATATATTCGAAGTCAGCACCGATTGCTCTAGCTGCATCTTCACCACCTTTTTGAACTACAGGCCAAAAAGGATCTTTTCCTTCACCATGAGTAATCATGACATATCTTTCAGCGAACGCAGAAGTTGCAAATAATGCAAGAGCTGCAATCGAAAGTATAAGTTTTTTCATTATTTCTCCCTTTTTTTTATGTTTTTAAATTAATTTAAAAGAGGAAATATACCTAGTTTGAGCTAAGTTCATAACAAAAAATATGTTTACAACCTTTAATTGAAATTTTTTTTTAAATTTTTTTCGCTTCTTTGCTTGTCTTTAAAATTTAGAATTTTTCTAAATTTAAATTTATAACTAATATGTCGCGCTTCTTCCTAATCTTGCAGCACCTCTAACGCCACTCGCATCACCGTATCTTGGTTTTAAAAAAACACCTTCGTATTCTCTGCCAATTACAAATTTTCTGACTAATGAATCTATTTCATGTAAGAAATCAATTTCATTTGAAACTCCTCCCCCAAATATAAAAGCATCAGGATCTAAAATATTTATTATGCTTGAAAGTGACATTGCTAAATTAACTTTAAAATCGTCTATAAATTTTTCAGCATCTAAATCATGTTGTCTATTTAATTCAAAAATTTCATTTGTTTTTAAATTTTTTCCATAAAGTTTTTTAAATCTTTTTGCCAAACCTAACCCAGATAAAAAACTCTCAATCTCTGCTTCTCTTGGGTTGCTCGAGTCGAAATTTTCCTTTTTTGCAGCAAAATAAGGAATTTGATTATGACCCCATTCTCCTGCAACACCATTTGGACCACTTACTATTTTTTTATCAATTACTAAACCTCCCCCAACTCCAGATCCTAAAATAATTCCATAAACAATTTTATAATGTGTCCCTGCTCCATCTATGGCTTCTGATAAAGCAAAACAATTTGCATCATTTTCACAAAACACTTCTTTACCTAGTGCTTTACGTAAATCACTTTGAAAAGGTTTTTTTTCTAACCAGCTGATGTTAGGAACGTTTTTAACTAATCCAGTTTGAGGAGAGTGAACTCCTGGATGACAAACTCCAATTGGAAGCTCTTGTTTAAACTCTTCCTCTAATTTTTTATGAATATCTCTTAAAGCAGTAATAATTTGAGTATAGTTTTTTGGACATGCTATTCTTGATCTGTGCTTTTCTTGTCCATCTTTTTCAAGTACAACACTCTCTATCTTTGTTGCACCAACGTCTATACCTACTTGCATAATTATTAGTAAGTTGCTCTACCACCGCTTAAATCGAAAACTGCAGCTGTTGAGAAAGAGTTTTCTTCGCTTGATAACCAAGCAACCAAAGATGCCAATTCCTCTACTTTAGCAAATTTATTTCTTGGTATTTTTGAAAGCATATAATTTATATGCTCCTCGGTCATTTGATCAAAAATTCTAGTTTTTGCTGCAGCTGGAGTAACGCAGTTTACTGCAATATTTTTTTGTGCAAGTTCTTTACCTAAAGATTTAGTTAATCCTATAACTCCTGCTTTTGAAGTACTGTAAGCACTTGCATTTGGGTTTCCTTCTTTACCTGCAATAGATGCAATATTTACAATTCTTCCATAATCATTCTTTGCCATAAATGGAACAACTGCTTTGCAACAATAAAATACTGCATTTAAGTTAAGATTAATTACCTTATTCCACTCTTCTATTGGATATTCTGCAACAGTAGTGTTCATGCCTGCAACACCTGCATTATTAATAAAGATATCAATCTTGCCATGAGATTTTTCAACCTCAGATAATTTTTCATTAATTGTTTCAAAGCTGCTTACATCAACTATTTGATAAGTTAAATTTTCAGAATTTACTTTTTCTAAAGCTTTTTTAGCTTCACCTTCATCTATATCCCAAATTACTACTTTGGCACCAGACTCGATAAATCTTTCAGTGATAGCTAAACCAAAACCTTGGGCTCCACCTGTTACAATTGCTACTCTGTTGTTTAAATCAAATTTAATCATGTTTATTTTTTAATTTTTTTTGCTCTTATTAAAGGAAAAGCTAAAGCAATTAAAGATAAAATAAAGAATGTTAAAGCTATTGGTCTTGTGAAAAACATTAACCAATTTCCATCAAATATAACCAGAGATTGTCTTAAGGTACCTTCAACTAACTCACCTAAAATTAAACCAATGATAACAGGGACAACTGAGAAACCATATCTTCTCATAAAAAAACCAAGCACACCAAAAAATAACATTATCCAAACGTCAATTATAGATTGATTTAATGAATAGGTTCCACAAACTGAAACTGCAAAAATCATCGGCCATAAAATTTTATTTGGCACCAACGTTATTCTTGCAAAAATTTTTGCTCCAAAAAAACCAAATATAAAGAACAAAACATTGGCAATTAACATTGCTCCAAATATTCCATATAAAAAATCAGGTTGTTCTCTAAATAAATCAGGTCCAGGTCTAACCCCATGTATAATTAATCCAGTTAAAATAACAGCTGTTGTTGCACTACCTGGAATTCCAAGTGCAAGAGTTGGAACCATCGCCCCACCAGTTGCTGCATTGTTTGCAGCTTCAGCTCCAGCTATACCTTCAATAGATCCTTTTCCAAATTCTTCTGGTTTTTTTGAAAATCTTTTTGCTTCTGAATATCCAATCAAAGAGGCAACTGTTCCACCTTCAGCAGGCAACACTCCAATAAAAGAACCAATACCACTAGATCTTAAAATTGTTTTCCAAGTTTTTTTATAATCATCTTTACTTGGAAGTTTAATTGCTTTTAAAGCTATTCTGTTGAATACCTGATTAATTAAAGTTGATTGTGTTAACATCTCACTCATTGCAAATAAACCAACCACTACTGGTATAAAACCAATCCCTTCAGTTAACTCGTTAATTCCAAAAGTAAAACGATCAATTGATGTCATAAAATCTTTACCAACCGTTGAAATTAAAATTCCAAATGCACCTGCAATCAAATTCTTAATAGGGCTTCCTTCTCCAATTGATGCAAGCATCGTTAAACCAAAGATCGCTAATGCAAAATATTCTGGCTGACCAAATTCATATGCAAGCTGAGCCAGTATAGGTGCAAAAAAGACAAGTATTACAACACTAAAAATACCTCCAACTGTACTTGAAACAGTAGCCATTCCTAACGCTCTTCCAGCTTCTCCTTTTTGTGCCAAAGGATAACCATCTAAACAAGTTGCTGCAGCAGCTGGTGTTCCTGGTGTATTAATTAGAACTGCAGTTATCGCACCACCATAAGTACCTGCACAATAAATAGAAGTTAACAATACAATTGCTGACAATGGATCAAGTGTCATTGTAAAAGGTAAAATTAATGCACCACCAGTTGTAGGACCTAAACCAGGTAACACTCCTAAAATTAATCCAAACAAAGTTCCAAAAAATAAAACCAATAATAGCTTTGAGCTAAATAATGGAGCCAACATTAATAATAAATTATCCATCTAGCTATAATAAATGTTAGTTATAATTCCAGGAGGAAATCTTAGACCTAAAATTGTTTCAAAAAAAATAAAGACAATCACAGGAAATATAATTCCAACAAGTAATAAATAGAATATTCTTTTCTCACCCCAGTAATAAGAAACAAAAATAGATAAAACTGAAATTGCTAAAAAGAAATCTAAAGTCTTTGAAATAATTAAAAAAATCAAAAAACTTGAAAGTGTGAAATAGAATGATTTTGGTAATTTTTTTTGAACCTTCCAAGGATTTTTGGTTGCTAAATAATAGATTAATAAAGTCATTACTATTATTAAAACCAAAAGTGCTTTTGGAAATGTTGCAGGCTGTATTCCTCTATTCAAAATAGGAGGAACAATATCAAAAGTAAAAGTAGTGATTAATAATGCTACAGAAATAAAAATAATAACAAAAGAGACTTTAAATTCGTCTCTAAAAAAAAAGGGCAAACTTTTGTTTGCCCTTTTTTGTTTTTGTACATTTTTCATATGCAAATGTACTTTTAATTAGATTAGTTAATGTAACCTAAAGCTTTTAGCTGAGCAGTCATTTCAGCAAGCATTTCTTCCATTTGCTTACCCCACTCGTCAGCACCAACTACACTAGTGTCATCAAGACCAATTTCAGTTAAGAAATTTTTGTAATAGTTGTGGCTCATAGCTTTCATCATTCCAGCTTCTAATTGTTTAACTCTTTCTGCTGGAGCACCTTTTTTAGTTACGAAACCTCTAACAGTAGATAAAGAAACAGGAATTCCTAATTCTTTAGCTGTTGGAGAGTCACCAATTTTAGCCATTCTATTATTTGCTAAAACAACTGATACACAAAGTTTACCTTCGTTGATTTCAGTTAATGCTTCACCTAAGTTTAAAACACCTACATCGATATCACCTTTGATAAGGTTAGTTTTAATTGGTGCTACACCTTTGTAAGCAACAATAGTTGGATCTGTTAATCCACCTTTTTTAGTAAATGCAATTGCACTAACGTCATCAATACCACCAGTGTGTGTTGTTCCATATTTTAGTGATTTTGATTTTTGCGCGCTAATGAATTTCTTAGCATCTTTAATTTCATTGTTACAGTTAACAACAAATAATTGAGGATCATCTGTACCTCTTGCTAAAGGCTGCATATCGCTTAATTTTACTTTAGTTTTTCCTAAAGCCATTGATACTGCGTGACCAGTAGTCCAAGTTAGAGTGTGGTTACCATCTGCAGGTAAAGACATCATGTAATCCATAGATGCTGCTCCACCACCACCTTTTTTGTTAACTAACTGCATATCTTGTTTAAGAACTCTTCTTGCTCTTAATAACATCATTCTAGTAGTAACGTCAGTTCCACCACCAAAACCAGCGTGAGTAATTGCTTGTATTGGATGTCCATCAGCTTTTGCTGAAGTGATCATTAATGGAAGAGCTACAACAAAAAATTCAGTTACTAAAAAAGCAGCTGCTAAAAATAGTTTAAAGCTTTTTTTCATTATTTCCCTCTTTAGTTTATTTAATTTGTATATATAAGTTATATTTAAATATATAATCACATTCAGATATAAAACGTAAAGTAAAAAGTGAAAAATATTTGTTTAGATTATATATATAATATCTATATGTAGTTACATTTAGTAGTATTTAAAAAAATTAATGACACAAACAAAAGCTAATATTGCAGTTTTACTTGGTGATCCAGCAGGAATAGGACCTGAACTTATTTCAAAATTATTAAATGAAGAGATAACTAATAAAGCAAATATTGTTGTTATTGGTGAAAAACAAATTCTTGAGAGTGGAAATAATGTAACTGGAAACTCTCACCAACTCGAAATCGTAGAGGATTTTGATCAAATTGATTTTAATAAATCAAACAGATTTTTATTAGATATTTCAAAAGGAAAAAACCATAAATATAAAATAGCTGAACCTTCAAAAGAGTCAGGTGAGAGTGTTTTGGAAGCTTTAGATTTAGCGCTAAATCTTGCTAAAGAAAAAAAAATTGATGCAATTAATTTTGCTCCAATGAATAAAACAAGTTTAAAACTTGGAGGAAACACTCATTCAGATGAATTACAATTAATGGCTGAAAAATTAGATGTAAAAAGTTTTTGTTGTGAGTTTAATGTTATAGATAATTTTTGGACTGCAAGAGTAACCTCTCACATTCCAATCAAAGAAGTGGCTCAACACATAACAAAAGAAAATATCTTAAAGCCTATTAAATTAATTAATGAAGTTATGGAATTAAATGGCGTAAAAAATCCTAGAATAGCAGTTCAAGCACTTAACCCACATGCAGAATTCGGCACTGAAGAAAAAGATGAAATTATACCAGCAATAGAAGAAGCAAAAAAACTTGGATTTAATACAGATGGTCCGTTACCATGTGATACATCTTTTGTAGTTGCATATAAAAATAAAAATCATGATTGTATGGTTGGAATGTATCATGATGCACTTCAGTCTGGACTTAAAGCATTTGGTTTTGATAGAGGAGTTACAGTTCAAGGCGGATTAACAGTTCCTGTAACAACAACTGCACATGGATCTGCGTTTGCAATTGCTGGTAAAAATGAAGCTAACTTAGCTCCAATTTTAAACTCATTTAAAATTGCTTTATCAATGGCTGAAAATAAAAAAAAGTTAAGCTAAGCTTTAAATTAAACCAGCATCTACCGTAAAATTTTGCTTAGTACATCCAGACGAAACATCTGATGCCAAGTATAAAACCATCCTTGAAACATCCTCAGGTAATATTTGTTTTTTAAGACACTGTTTATCTAAAATTTCTTTTTTAAATTTTGGATTTAACCATAATTTTGACTGTCTTTTAGTTGCAACGGACCCAGGTGCAATAGAGTTTATTCTAATATTGTGTTGTCCTAAATCTCTAGCTAAAGATTTAGTTAAACCATAAATTGCAGCTTTTGCAGTACTGTATGCTGGAAACATAACGGCTCCTCTAATCCAACTAACAGAACCTAAATTTATTATTGATCCACCTTTATTTTTAATCATACTTTTTTTTACCGCTTGAGTAGCAAAAAAGTAATGCCTCAAATTTATTGCCATTCTGTCGTCCCAGTATTTTTCAGTAACTTCTTCAAGAGTATGTCTTTGATCATTAGATGCATTGTTTACCAAAATATTAATTGGACCTTTTTTTTTAATAATGCTCTGAATTAAAATTTTGTATTTTTTTATATTTTTAATATTACAAAATTGAAAAGTAGGGATTTTTTGTTTTTTCTTTTTAATTTTCGAAATTAATTTTTGAGCTTCTTTTTTATCTATATCAAAAAAATAAACCTCAACACCTTGTTCACAAAGATGTTCAACAATTGATGCACCAATACCAGTTGCTCCACCTGAAACTAAAGCACGTTTATCCTTTAAATCAAAATATTGAACTTTCATTTTTATTTTTTAATAATTTTCTACTTCTTGAAGTAATGGCATTGATGCTGCTGCACCTAATTTTGTTGTTGATATTCCTGCTACTTTATTTGCAAATACTAATGCATCTTTATTTTCCAAACTGTTAGCTAATGCTACAGCAAATGCACCATTAAAAGCATCACCCGCACCAGTAGTATCTACAACATTATTTTTTAATTTACATGCCTCAACAAAATAATCTTCTTTTCCGTTAGAATAATAAACACCCTTCTCTCCTAATGTAATTATAATATTCTTAACTCCTTTTTTTAAAAACTCTTTAGCAGCTTCTTTAATATCATTTTCTGATTTTATTTTTTTATTTAAATAAAATTCTGCTTCTGTTTCATTTGGAGTAAAATAATCAATTAATTTAAAGTACTCCTCTTCTATTTTTCTTGCAGGCGCTGGATTTAAAATTGTAACACAATTATTTTCTTTAGCTTTACTTAAAGCATAAAGTGTCACTTGCTCTGGAGTTTCTAATTGAGTAAGAAAAATTTTTGAATTTTTTATAGTGTTTAGATTTTGATCTATATCTTCATTATTTAAGTGGGCAGCTGCCCCAGCAACAACATTAATTGCGTTATGTCCTTTTTCATCAACCATGATACCCGCAACTCCCGTGGAAAGATTTTTATCCTGGATGATTGAATTTATATTTATTTTCGCCTTTTTATATAATGTTAATGCCATATCGGCATGACTATCCTGGCCAATTTTTGTTATAAAATGTACATCACCTTTTAATCTTGCAGCTGCAATTGCTTGATTAGAGCCTTTACCTCCAGGTCCAACAATATGATTTTTTCCTAAAACAGTTTGACCCTTAACTGGAATTGTCTCACCAAAGAAGCAAAGATCAGCAACAAAAACTCCAAATACACAAATTGAATTCATTATTTTTCAAGAACCCACACATCGCCATTGGGTTTAACTACACCTTTTGTAAAAATAAAACAGCCAAATGGTCTTGTTTCATTAGTAGTTATAATTGCGTAAGCATTTTTTGTTTCTTTATAAAAATTATTTCTTTCTATAGATCCTATTTTCCAATGATCTCCAGATATTTTTTTTGTTGTAACTATAAGTTCTTTGTGGACATCATTTAATTCATTTGGTTTTCCATCAATTTCCATTCTCAAAATTGGATATTCTATAAAACTATCTAAGGGAAAAACTGAAAGAATAGCTTCTGCCGCTCTTGAAGCGTTTACACCATCAATTCGATAAACTCTTTTATTCAAAGAATATGCTGGAAAATTTGAGTCACAAAGTATTAGCTTATCACCATGTCCCATACTGCGTAAGCAGTGTAAAACATCAGGGCTTAGTATTGGATCAATTTTAATTAACATATCCTTATACAACTAAATTAATTTCAATAATTCAATAAATTAATTCAATTACAATAATTAAAATATATAATCATAGAATGTATTTAGGTATCGATCTTGGAACAACATTAATGAAATGTGTTGTTATTGGAGACAATCAAGAAATAATTTGCAAAACCTCTAGCAAAAATATTCCATTATCTAATCTAAAAAGTGGGTGGTCAGAACAAGATCCTAAATCATGGATCATTGCCCTGAATTACTGTATCAAAAAATTAAAAAAAGAAATTAATTTAAAAAATATCAAGTCAATCTCATTTTCTGGACATATGCATGGTGCTACATGTCTTGATAAAAATTACGATGTGATCAGAAAATGTATCTTATGGAATGATACTCGAAGTCACAATGAGTGTAATGATATAATGAATGACAAAAATGTTTTAAATATTTCAGGAAATATTGCAATGCCTGGATTTACATCACCCAAAATTTTATGGCTTAAAAATAATGAATTAAAAAATTTTAAATCAATTCACAAATGTTTGCTACCTAAAGATTATTTGAGATTTTACATTACTGGAGAATTTTATAGTGACTTATCTGATGCATCTGGAACATATTGGCTTGATGTAAAAAGTAGATCTTGGTCAAAGAAATTATTACAAACTACTTTTATGAACCTTTCTCAAATGCCTAAAACTTGTGAAGGGACAGATCAAACTGGAATTGTTAAAAAAGAAATCTCGGAAAAATATGGTTTTGATTTAAAATGTAAAGTCTACGGAGGTGGAGGAGATAATGCGGCAGCAGCTGTTGGTTTAGGTCTCTATGAAGAAGGCGATGCATCAATATCTTTAGGTACATCAGGCGTAATCTTTGCTTCAACAAAGAAATTTTTAAAAAACTATAATGATGCGATTCATTCATTTTGCCATTGTTTACCTAACACATGGCATTTAATGTCTGTTATGTTGTCTTGCACATCTAATATTAATTGGTTTATTGAAAATTTTAATTCATCTCTAGAAGAAATTTCACTAAATCTAAAAAAAGCAATTAAATCCAAAAATTTAATCAAAAATGCTCCGTACTATTTACCTTATTTAACTGGTGAAAGGACGCCTATAAACAACCCTCATGTTCGTGCAAGTTTTAACAACGTTGATATAAGTACAACGAGATCTTCAATGATTTACAGTTTAATAGAAGGAATTTCATTTGCATTAAATGACAACTATCAAGCCCTTTCAAAAACAAAAATTAAATTAGAAAATCTTTATGTAATTGGAGGAGGTTCAAATAACGAAACTTGGATTAAAATTTTAGCATCTATTTTAAATAAAAATCTTGCAATTACAGAAACTTCAGATTCAATGGCTGCTTATGGAGCAGCAAAAATAGCCTTTTTAGGTTACAATAATCTTGATCACCAAAAAGAACTAAAATCTCCTAAAGTGAAAAAAATTATAAAAAAAGATTCTGATCTTGCGTCTATACTTTCAGATAGGTTTGATAAATGGAAAAAATTTTATACTAAAACTTAAAATTATAATTATGAAAAGATTAAGCTATGAAGAACTTATCAGCGATTTAATAAAAAAATTAGATAATATAAAAAATAGATATTTGATAGCTTTAGCAGGACCCCCTGCTTCGGGGAAAACTACTGTTTCTGAAAAGATAACGAAAGATTTAAATCTAAAAGGATATCCATCAAATATTCTTCAGATGGATGCGTTTCATTATGATAATAGTATTTTAGAAAATAAAGGTTTACTATCCAAAAAAGGATCCTCTGAAACCTTTGATGTTATGGGTTTAAAAAATTTTTTAAATAGATTAAATGATGAAGATGAAGTTATTGTCCCAATTTTCGATCGTTCTTTAGAATTATCTAAATCATCAGCGGTTATAATTTCAAAAAAAACAAGAGTTATAATAGTTGAAGGAAATTATCTCCTTCTAAATTCTGAACCTTGGAAAAAATTACATAATTATTTTCAATCTAAAATCATAATTGATTGTGAAGAAAAAATTAGAGAAGAAAGGCTTGTAAAGCGTTGGGAAAATTTTAATTTACCTAAAGAAGAAGTTCATAAAAAAGTATATGAAAACGATCTCCCGAATGGATTAAATGTTTTGCAAAATAGTATTGAAGCAGACTACACTTTAATTAATTAAGCTTTCGGCGGTTCTTTGGCTCCAGTCATGAATGCAACAGCATCTGACATTTCATATTTTTTTGGATCAATAACACATAATCTAGTTCCTAGTCGATGAATATGAATTCTGTCAGCTACCTCAAAGACATGAGGCATATTGTGAGAAATTAATATAATAGGAATTTTACGTGCTCTTACCTCACCTATTAACTCAAGAACCCTTCTGCTTTCTTTAACACCTAAGGCAGCTGTTGGCTCGTCCATAATTACCACTTTAGTTCCAAATGATGTTGCTCTAGCTACAGCTACACCTTGTCTTTGACCTCCTGATAAAGTTTCTACTAATTGATCAATATTCTGAATTGTTAACAATCCTAGATCAGAAAGACGTTTTCTAGCTTCATCAGCCATAGCTTTTTTATCCAAAAATCTTAAAAATTTTCCTAGAAAACCTTTTTTTCTAATTTCTCTCCCCAGAAACATATTATCAGTAATTGATAAAGCTGGAGATAGAGCTAAGTTTTGATAAACGGTTTCTATACCTAGTTTTCTTGCCTCAATAGGAGAAGTAAAAGTTACATTCTCTCCATCTAAAAGTATTTCGCCACTATCAGGTATTACTGCTCCACATAAAACTTTAATTAAAGTTGATTTACCAGCACCATTGTCTCCAATAACTCCTAACACCTCTCCAGGATAAAGCTCCAGATCAGCACTATCCAAAGCAACAACTCTTCCATATTTTTTTGATAAATTTTTTGCAACAAGAACAGGTTTCATTAATTTGATACCTTCCTAATCCATTGATCTATACCAACAGCAATAATGATCAAGCAACCAAGCGCGAACCTTTGCCATAAAACATCTAATCCAGCAATTGATAAACCAGAACTAAATACACCTACAATTAATGCTCCAAATAAAGATCCAATAATAGTTCCTCTTCCACCAAAAAGTGAAGTTCCACCTATTACAACTGCTGTAATAGAGTCTAGATTTCCTTCATAAAAACTTGTTGGTGAAACTGATCCGACTCTTCCTATTGAAACCCATGCTCCTATAGCAATAACCAATCCTGCAACAGCATAAATTGATACAAGCATTCTATCTGTTCTAATACCGGACAGCTCTGCAGCATCTTTATCATCTCCAATTGCATAGACATGTCTTCCCCATGCAGTTTTATTGAGCATAAACCATAAGAAAACAAATATAGCGATCATCAAGAAAGCACCGTAAGTAAATACGAAACCTCCAAGATTTATTCTTTCACCCCAAAAATGTAATAAAGGTGCATTCTCTTCAATTACTGAACTTCTTATAGATTGAGAACCAGTAAAAAAAATAACTAATGCAAAAAATATATTCCAAGTTCCAAGAGTAACAATAAATGGAGGTAATTTTAATCTTGTTACTAATAAACCATTTATAGCACCCGTTATAACTCCTGAAATCATACCTATTGCAATTGCAGGTAAAGTAGGCATCCCAAAATCAATTGAAAGTTTTCCCATAACTACTGATGCGAGAACCATCATTGCAGCAACACTTAAATCAATTCCAGCAGTTAATATGATCAGTGTTTGTGCGGCAGCTAAAATTCCAACAATTGTTACCTGTTGAACAATCAAAGATAAATTGAATGCAGAAAAGAATTTTCCTCCAGCTATAAATCCAAACGCAATTACGCTTAAAATTAAAATAATTACTGGAACAATAGTTGGATTACCATGTAGAAAATGTTGAAGTTTTTTTAAAAACGTTTGCTCACCAATATCAAATGTATGGTGGTCTTGAGCCTTGTCACCGATATCTGATGTAAACTTTGGCTGATCTTTTAAATCTTTTGATATGTCATCAGATATTTTGCTCATGAATAAAAAATAAAATTAATAATTACAGAATTTAAAGTCAAGTTTATCAGGGCAGAAATATTCTGCCCTGATAAAATGAAAAGTTATTGGATTATCCCCAACATCTGTCCATTCCTTCTTTAACACTTATTGAAGGAACACCACTTGCAGCATCATCTGTTACTAAATTTACACCAGTATTAAAAAACTTTAATCCTGGAGAGTTCTCAGGTTTAGTTCCATTTTCTGCCCAAGCTTTAATAGCCTCAACACCTAGAGAAGCCATTAAAAGAGGATATTGTTGTGATGTAGCACCAATTATACCTTTTTTAACATCAGCTACACCCGGACATCCACCATCAACAGAAGCAATTAATACACTTCCATCTGCTTTGCCCGCTGCTTTTAAAGCTTCATAAGCACCAACAGCTGCTGGTTCGTTAATTGTATAAACTACATTAATGTCTCTATCTTTCTGAAGACATTTTTCCATTGCTGTTCTTCCACCTTCTTCGTTACCATTTGTAACTTCATTACAAATGATTCTTGGATCATCTTCGTCTCCCCATCTTGAAACGTCTTTGGTATCAATACCAAATCCGTTTAGGAAACCTTGGTCTCTTAAAACACCAACAGATGGTTGACTTTCATTAAGATCTAACATTGCAATTTTTGCATTAGCAGCATTTGCTCCTAATTTTGCAGCAACCCAAGCACCACCTAGTCTACCAGCTTCAAAGTTATCAGTAGCAAAAGTAGAGTCTGCAGCAGTGATTGGTTCTAAAGGTGTATCAAGCGCAATAACTAATAGACCGTTATCTTGTGCGTTTTTTAAAACTGGAACTATTGCTTTAGTATCAGATGCAGCAATTAAAATTCCTTTTGCACCAGATGCTATACAAGTCTCAACAGCTCTTACTTGAGTTTCATGGTCACCATCAATTTTTCCAGCAAAAAATGATAATTTTACACCCAACTCGTTAGCACGAGCTTCAGCGCCTTCTTTCATTTTTACGAAAAATGGATTGATATCCGTCTTAGTAATCAAACAAGCTTCAATTGCAGCATTCGCTGAAGTAGTCACAAAAAATAGACCACTTAAAATCATTGAAGCGAGAGTTAACGTTAGTTTTTTCATATATATCTCCCTTTTATTTATTAAGAGTTAAATGTAATTGGAAATGATTAGCAACAAAAAAAAACGCTCACAACTAAAAGTTGAATAAATTGTCAAACAAATAATTTTTTAAATTTAGTTAACACTGACAGGTTTGGAGCTTAACAATTCAACTGTTTTTAATTGTGCTTTTTTACAATATTTTGGTTTTTGATTTTTTAAAATTAAATCCATATCTTTAAGAACTATATTTCCCATATCAAAAAAAGCCTCCTTTAATGCACCGGCTCTATGAGCTGAAAATAAAATATTTTTTACTTTTCTTATAGGATCATTTTTTCTTACAGGCTCTTTTGGAAATACATCAGTGGCCACATAAATATCTCCTTTTTTTAATCTAGTAACTAAATCTTTAAAATTAACAACTGCTGCTCTACTCATTAAGATAAATAGAGTATTTGGCTTCATTCTGTTTAACAATTTTTTATCAATTAAATTTTTATTTTCAGTTGTCACAGCTGCCAAAACATAAATTACTTCACATTTTGAAAACATATCTTTTAAATTAATCGGCTGAAATCCATATCTTTTGATCACATTTTTTGGAAGCCATGGATCATAAACAGAGATATCTTTTGTAAATGGTAAAAGTAGTGGATAAAGAGATTTTGCTAAATCACCAAACCCTAATAAACCAATTTTTTTACCTGACAACATTGATGCTTTAAGATTACTTTCTAGGCCATATTTCTCTTTACCTTTTAGAAAATCGAAATGCGCTTCATGAATATTTCTTAATAGGGATAATGTCATTCCTAATGCTATCTCAGCTACAGGTTTAGAAAAAACAGGAGAAGTAGCTATCACATGAATACCTCTTTTATGACAATATTTGTAATCAACATTGTTCATAAAATTACTTTCAACATTTATAATTGCTTTTAATTTAACTGCTTTTGACAAAAGCTTTTTATCCAGATCGGGTTGACCCATTATAAATGAAGCTTTGTGAATATTGCTTTCATAAAATTTTTTTTTGTTTTTGCTTGGGGCTACAATAAGTGTGTATTTAGTTTTAAGTTCTTTTAGTTTTTTTTTTGTGAAAATTAGATCTAAAGTTCTTGGGAAAGGATCTGAAATTACAATTAATTTTTTCATAAATTAAAAAATTAATTCATAATTTTTTTTATTTCCTCTAACGTAAATGGTTTAGGTTTTTTGCAAGTAGTCTTTATTTCTTGCGGGATACCTGTTTGAGATGCTCTCATAGTTGAGTCTATGATATCTAAAACATGCAAAGAAAGCTCACCATTACATCTATGTTCTAAATTGTGCTCAATTGCATGAGCCATCTCCGATAGACCAGCTCCTCTATAATTTGCATTTGTTGGAGATTCATTTGCTCTTGAGCTTTGACTTTTAATGTTAATTTTTCCTAAAGGCATCATATCTGTTTTGTGCTCACCCCAATTACCGCCAGCAGTCACTGAAACAAAAGCTGATCCACCAAACATATTTGGATCAGGAACAATAATTGATCCTTTGTTACCATATAGCTCTATGTGGTTTCTTTGATGAGCAACCACATCAAAAGATAAAGTAATCTGTATGATACAATCATTTTCAAATTGTATAGTTGCAAGATAAGTTGTTGGAGTTTCCACTTTAAATCTTTGACCTTTTTTTGGGCCTATCCCAATTTCTCTTTCTTCAAAGACTTTTGTGCATCTTCCTTGTACTTGTTTTGCTGGACCAATTAAATTTACTAATGCCGTAAGATAATATGGACCCATATCTATTACGGGACCCCCTTCATTTTCAGCAAACCAAGGTTCTGGGTTTGGATGATAAGATTGCACTCCAGGGAAAGCAAAAATAGCATTACCTAATTTAATGTCACCAATTACACCGTTATCAATGAGTTCACGAGTTTTCTGAATGCCCCCACCCAAAAAAGTATCTGGTGCATTTCCAATATAAAGATTTTTCTCTTTAGCAAGTTCAACTAATTTTTTTCCATCTTCAAAGTTAACAGCCATAGGTTTTTCAGCATAAGAATGCTTACCATTTTCTAAAGCCATTTTTGAAACTTCAAAATGTGCGCCAGGAATTGTAAGGTTTAATATTATTTCAATCTCTTTATCTTTAAAAAGTTCTTCAACAGTTACAGCTTCGATATTGTAATGGATTGCACACTTCTTCGCTGTTTCCATATTAATATCAGCACATTTAACAATCCTAATATTGTTAAAATACTCTTGAGCTCTAAAATAAGTCTCTGAAATATGACCACATCCTATAAGGCCGACTTTAAATACTTTGTTCATAAAGGATTAAATACCTTGTCTTTGCTTGCTTCTTCCTTCTTTATAAAGTTTTAAAGCTTCTTCATTTTCTTTAGTTGTAGGAATTTCTAAAGTTGGACTATCCCAAAAAGATGATCCTTCTACCCATTTATAAGCATGAGTTTTAATTGAAATAACATAAGTTACATCAGATGCTTTGGCTCTTTTAAATGCAGCTTCAAGATCTGAAATTGAAGTAACGTGTTCAGATTTCGCACCCATACTCTCTGCATGTTTTGCAAAATCTACATCTACTAAACCAGGAGTATTAGAACTCTTTAATAAGTTATTATACTCTTTTCCACCTTTGAATAATTGAAGTCGGTTTATAACTGCAAAGCCTCCATTATCACAAACAACTATGATCAATTTATTTTTTGTAATTACTGACGAATAAATATCAGTGTTATTTAATAGATAAGAACCATCACCAACAAATGAGATCACTTCTTTATCTGGATTAGCCATCTTAATTCCTAATGCTCCAGATATTTCATAACTCATACAACTAAAGCCCCACTCTGTTTCATGAGTATTAAGTTCTCTTGGTCTCCATACTTGAATTACTTCACCTACCAAACCTCCTGCGGCTGTGACTGCAATATCTGTTGGATCAGAATTTCTGTAAATAGCACCAATTACCTGAACATAACTTGGAACTTCCTGATTAGTTGGAGCGCTCTCTTTATCTATATGTTCATTCCATGACTTAAGTTCTGTTTGAGATTTCTTATTCCAATCTTCTCCTGCTTTCCAATCACCTAAGGCTTGAGAAAGTTCAGTTAATGAAACTTTTGCATCTCCAACAACAGCTTGAGCTAAATGTTTGTTAGCATCATATCTTGATACATTGATTGAAACTAATTTGAAATTTTCGTTTTCAAAGTTTGCCCATGATCCTGTTGTAAAATCAGCAAGCTTTGTACCTATTGCAATAGCAAGATCGGTTTGTTTTGCTAATGTGTTTGTATTTTTCCCTCCAAGTCCTCCAATTTGACCTGCAAAATGAGAATGATCTCTCTTCATTGTTGAATAACCCATTACAGTTTGTGTAACTGGAATATTGTGTTTAATTGCAAACTGACTTAACTCTTCCATTGCATCGGAGTAAAAAACTCCACCTCCAGATATTATGATTGGATTTTTTGAAGATTTAATTTTTTCAGCTGCCTCTTTAATTTGAAATTCATCTGGTCTTGGTCTTCTAATTGTATGAACTTTCTCTTGAAAAAATTCTTCTGGATAATCAAAAGTTTGGCCTTGGATATCTTGGCTTAAAGCAATACAAGCAGGGCCACAATCAGCAGGATCTAACATTGTTTGAACTGCTATAGGAAATGATTGAATTATTTGTTCAGGTCTAGTTATACGATCAAAATATCTTGTAACTGGTTTGAAAGCATCGTTTGCAGTTACGCTTGGATTGTTAAAATGTTCAACTTGTTGCAATACTGGATCTGGCATTCTATTTGCATAAGTATCACCTGGTAAAAATAAAATTGGCAATCTGTTACTCATCGCTACTGCTGCTGCAGTAACCATGTTTGTTGCTCCTGGACCAACAGATGATGTAGCAACAAAAATTTGTTGTCTTCTTTTAGCTCTAGCGTAACCAATTCCTGTTAAAGCCATATTTTGTTCATGATGGCCTCTATAAGTTGGTAATTCTTTTTGATTTTCTTCAAGTGCTTGACCCAAACACGCTACATTTCCGTGCCCAAAAATTCCAAAGACACCAGGAAAGAGTGGTTCTTTTTTGCCGTTAATTAATATTTTTTGAGCTATTAAATATTTTACGATTGCATGTGCACAAGTAAGAGTGATTTTTTTCATAATTGGGTTTATTTTTTTTATGTATAATGTTTATATATATTTATATTTATAAATTAAAAAACCCAACTTAGTAAACCTTAAAAAAAATAAAAATTATGTATAGCAAATTTGGACAATTCATTGATGGAAAATGGCAAGAAGCAGAAAAAAAAGAGACATATGATGTAATCAACCCTGCAACTGAGGAAGTGATTGGAAAAGCATCAAAAGCATCTTCAGCAGATGTACAAAAAGCTTTAAAGTCAGCTGAGAAAGGTCTTAAAGTTTGGAGTAACACTACTCCATGGCAAAGATCATATGTAATTAGAAAAATTGCAGATCTAATGAGAGAAAAAAAAGATGTTCTTGCTAAATGGTTAACACTTGAAGTTGGTAAACCTCTTGCTGAAGGAGTTGGAGAAGTTGGTGGAGGAGCGGATATATTTGAGTGGAATGCAGAAGAAACAAAAAGAATTTACGGTCAAACAGTTCAAAGTAGATTTCCTGATACAAGAGTTCATGTTTATTATCAGCCAGTAGGAGTTGTGGCTGCTTTAATACCGTGGAACTTTCCAATCATTTTAGCTGCTAGAAAGATTTCAACAGCACTAGCTGCAGGTTGCTCTGTAATTTGTAAACCAGATGTAATTACACCAGGTGCAGTTATGGAATTAGTTAATATTTGTAAAGAAGCGGGAGTTCCTGATGGAGTGGTTAATTTATTATCTGGCGATCCTGCAGAAATTTCAAATGAACTATTAGAGTCTGATATTGTTAAAAAAGTATCAATCACAGGCTCAACAAGAGTTGGTAAATTAATATTAAAGAAAGCTGCAGATAAAGTTCAAAGAGTAACAATGGAACTTAGTGGTCATTCACCGTTCATAGTTTGTGATGATGTTGATATGAATAAAGTTGCAGACATTGCTATAACTGCAAAATTCAGAAACAATGGACAAGTTTGTATCTCTCCAAACAGATTTTATATCCAAGAAAATAAAAAAGATGAATTTCTTGGAGCTTTTATGGATAGAGCTAAGAAATTAAAAATTGGAAATGGTATGGATGAAGGAACTATCTTAGGTCCTTTAACAACTGCAAAAAGATTAGAGGAAATTGAAAAACTAGTTGAGACAACAAAAAATGAGGGAGCCGATGTTTTAATGGGAGGAAAAAGACCTTCTGATTTTAACAAAGGTTATTTTTATGAGCCAACTGTTTTTGATAATGTAAAAGACGATTTTACGATTATGAGGGAAGAACCATTTGGTCCTCTTGTACCCGTTCTTACGTTTAAAACGTTTGATGAAGTGATCGAAAGAGCAAACAATAATGACCTTGGTTTATGTAGTTATTTATACACAAATTCTATGGATCAAGCGAACAGAGGTTCTGAAATGTTAGAGACTGGTTGCGTTGCTGTTAATACTGGTGCAGTTGCTGTAGCAGAAGCTCCTTTTGGTGGTATTAAACAAACTGGTTATGGACGTGAAGGAGGATCAATGGCTATCAAAGATTATCTAAACGTTAAATACACTCACATGGCATTAAAGGTATAATAATGAGAAAAAATAAAATTAAACAAATGATGAAAGACGGTAAACCCGTCATTAATGGTTGGTGCGCAATTCCAAGTACTGCATCTGCAGAAGCAATGGCACATCAAGGTTGGGATTCATTAACTATAGATATGCAGCATGGTTTAGTTGATTACAGTAATGCACTTCCAATGCTTCAAACAATTTCGACAACGGATGTCACTCCACTTGCTAGAGTTAATTGGAATGAACCAGGTCAAATAATGAAAATTTTAGATGCTGGTTGTTATGGAATTGTTTGTCCAATGGTAAGCAATAGAAAAGAAGCTGAAAATTTTGTTCAAGCATGTATGTACCCACCTGATGGTTATAGAAGTTTTGGTCCTGTTAGAGGATTAATTTATGGTGGTGCAGATTATGCAGATCACGCTAATGAAGAAATTCTTAAATTAGCAATGATAGAAACAAAAGAATCATTAGAAAATTTAGATGAGATAATGTCTACACCAGGTGTTGATGGTATTTATATTGGACCAGCAGACTTAAGTTTAGCAATTGGTGAAAAACCTGGGTTTGATCGAGCTGAAACTACAAAAGCTTATTCTGAAATTTTGAGAATTCTAGAACATGCAAAGAAAAATAATATTTTTGCAGGAATTCATAATGGCACAACAGAATACGCAACGAAGATGATTGAAAAAGGTTTCGATTTTGTAACAATAGCATCTGATTTAAGAGCTTTAAGTGCTGGTGCTAAAGCAACTGTTGACAAGATGAAAGGTTCTTTATCTAAAAAAGACGACGACGCTACTTATTAATCAAGTTGATTTAAAAATTCTTCAAACTGATTTTTATCTAAATTAGAAGATTGTTTTTTACCTGGAAACTTTCCAGCCATAGAATCTTTTTTAAATGCTTTAAGTGCTTTAACTCTTTCAATTTTAATTTCATTTCTAAGTTTTAATAAGTTTCCATAAGCTTTAGAATGTCTTGGAGGATTTTCGGTATCACCACAAATATCTTCCATAAATAAATACATCACATCTGCATTTCTTCCTGATCCCAAAGAGACAGTAACAATGTCTGTTCGTTTAGAAATTTCTCCCATCACATTTTCAGGTATTACTTCACACTCAGCAGAAAAAGCTCCTGCATCTTCTAATCTTTTAAATTTTTGAAATAATTCATAAGCTTCGTTTGCTGTTTTACCAACTGCTCGAAGTCCACCTATCCAAGTTGATTTTCTTGGAACTAATCCTAAGTGACCCATAACAGGCACATCTTCCTTTGCTAACATTTCTACTATGTCCATACTTCGTGGTGTCATCACGGCATCTGCACCATTTTCTAAAGCTTTAAAAGCTCCACGCATAATGTCATCTGCTGTAACAAATTCGTTCAGAACTAAAGCTGCAGTTAAAAAAAGATTTTTAGACCCTTCCCTAACTGGAATAACATTTTTAGCGTTAGCAATAATCATGTCAAAGCCAGCTTTTTCTGCAGCAGCAGCCTCATCAACAGTATTCGCGGTAACTTGAGTAAATTTTCTTTTTCCTTTTGCCGCTTTTAAATCACCTACTGTAATTGATCTTATGGCTGGTTTTGCAGCCCATGTATATACATTCTTCATTAAATACCTTTATAAAGAACGTCTCTTCGATCAATAAATTCCTCAAAAGTCTTAATGGTAACAACTGATGGTAAAATAAAAATTGATCTTTTGTCCTTTTCGTTTCTAATAATTCTAAAATAACCTTTTTTGATTGCTGTATCGATATAAACGTTAGAAGTTAGATAAGATTTCTCTATAACTCTCAATAATTCATTTTTTGTAATAGATTTATTTTTATAATAAGCAAGCATTACCATGTGCAGCATAATCCAATGTTGAGGTGTCAGAGAAAACCAATTTAATAAATCATTTGCTAACCTCCCCTCAAAATCTCCAAGTGAAATTTCAGCTAATGTAATTCTTTTTTGAGTTGATTTTGAAATTTTTTTCTGTTCTTCAAAATTTTTTGGATACTTAAACTGTCTTTTCATTTAAATAAACTTAAACTTATTAAGTTTTCTATTCAATACTATTTTTGCTTAGTAGTTCTTTATAAATATTATTCACTCTATGCACTTCTGAGGCTGTATTAAAATATCCTTCATATTCTATTTCATCTGGTGTTACATCAAAATGGTAATGACCAGCATCTTTATCGTCTTCATAAGAATGAAAATGAGTATGTTCACCAGACTCCCTTAAATTCAATTCTCCTCCAGTAGGATCTCCAGTCCAAAGAACTGTATAACACTGTAATTTTGGACCAACAGGTTCATAAAATTGAAGAAAATCTTTTACACACTTCATTTGTTTTGGATCATAGTATTCATGTTTGATATCTTTATAATCTGGTTGAACATGCGATCTTACTTTTCCTTCTAAAATTCTAAACACACCCGCGATAGCAATGTGTTCATTTTCATTGAAGTTTAAATTATTAGATAAAGAAGACCTCATTGCTTGCGGAAGTGAACCTTGATTACCTGATCTTCCTTTGATTTTTATTTTAATTACTTTTCCTTGTTTACCATCTGTATAATAAATATTTCCAAGTCCACCGTGTTTTCGTGCGCTATATTTTTCAACAATACATTTTTTATCAGGACTTACTCTTGCAATTATAGATCTAGATTCGTCAGTAATTAAATTTTCATTAATTACTAATTCTCCGCAGTGACCATCTAAACACGACATTGCACCAGATCCAGCACCTAATGCATAAGATTTTTCTGATCCAATCATTTTAGAAATTTCTTGGTAATCAAATTCAGCACCGATAAAATTAGGATCATGCATGTATGGTTCACCACCAACATCAATGATTTTTTGGTTACCGCTTATTCCTTCAGATGGACAATCCCATTCACGAAGATTGGGACAATCTACAACTTCTACTTCAACATTTTTATAATTTTCTGAAAGTCCTTTTTTTAATGCATTCGCTATATCTTCAAGTGAATGATTTGTGAAAGTTCCTTTTTCTATTTTTAATTGCATGATGTTAATAAGCTATAATTTATTTTGCATATTGTCTATAGATAATATATATAATTTCTATACATAAATAA
The DNA here is from genome assembly GCF_052047995.1 of Candidatus Pelagibacter sp. HIMB1493. Taxonomy (NCBI): domain Bacteria; kingdom Pseudomonadati; phylum Pseudomonadota; class Alphaproteobacteria; order Candidatus Pelagibacterales; family Candidatus Pelagibacteraceae; genus Candidatus Pelagibacter; species Candidatus Pelagibacter sp. HIMB1493. The sequence continues at coordinate 687,177 of NZ_JBNAIP010000001.1, forward strand.
TTTTAAAAAGGTAACGATGATAAATAAAGATTTAAAAGTAGCCGTACTAGGCGCAGGTGCAATGGGATGTCTGTTTGGAGGATTGCTAGCTGAAAAAGGTTTAAATGTAACTTTAATTGACGTTTGGAAAGAGCATGTTGATGCAATTAATAAAGATGGTTTGAAAATGGATGGTCACGGTGGTGATCGTATAATTAAAGTTAATGCTACTTCAGATCCATCATCGTTAGATAAGATGGACGCAGTGATTGTTATGTGTAAAGCAACTGCATTAGAACCAGCGTTAAATAGCATTAAAAATATTATTGGTGAAAAAACAGTTTTCATGTCTTTTCAAAATGGAATTGGTCATGAAGCAATAATTCAAAGTATTGTTGGAAATGAAAAAGTAATCGGTGGAACAACAACACAAGCTTCTAATATTTTAGGACCAGGTCATATAATGAACCATGGCGCATTGCCTTCATGGATTGGTGAATATGAAGGAGGAATAACGGAAAGAATTACAGAAATAGCTGATACTTTTACTGCACATAATTTAGAAATGATTGCAGCTGAAGATGTTAAAAAAAGAAAATGGATGAAGCTTTTTGCTCTAACAGCGATTGGTCCTCTTTCAGCTATATTTGACCTACATCACACCGATCTTTACGTAAATAATAAGGCTAATGATGTTTCAAGAGGGCTTGGTAAAGAAATCATTTTAGAGACAAGAGAAGTAGCACTTGCTGATGGAGTTAATGTTTCTGAAGATGAGTGTCTATTTATGTTCAATAAAATTGTAGATTCTATGCAAACTAACAAATCTTCAATGGCTTTTGATGTTCAATACAAAAGAAAAACAGAAATTGATTTTATAAGTGGTGCTGTTTCTAAAATTGGAAAAAAACATGGAGTAAAAACACCTTTAAATGACCTGATGTATAAAATGATCAAGGTTAAAGAAGGTATGTATAGTTAATGCTTAAAATTAATCGATTAAAAAAAATTAAAAGTAATTTTCCTGTACTAGTTGGAGATAAAGTCGTTGAGAAAAATACTTGCAATTTATTAATTGATGAAATTAGTAAATCTAAAGCTTTTGATGACATGATAATGGGTGGTCGAAGCAGAATTAATAAAGGCTCAAAAAATTTTAATAACTATATTAAATCTTCAAATAATTCTGCAAAACTCTTCAAACTTTTTAATAGCAAGGCATTTTATAAAAAAATTGAAACTCTTTTTTCTAAAAATTTTAAAGATGGATCTTGGACAAACACTCACAAACCAAAAATATTTAATCAAAAAAAATTTACTATTAAAAAGAAATTAAATTCAAGTGAATTAAAAAAATTATTAGGAAACAATTACACTAACCCAAAAGTTAATTTAGATATTGATTTTTCGGTTTCTAAAGGAGGATACAGACTGCGTCCTCATAGAGATGATATTACGAGATTGTATAATTTCTTAATTTATCTAACAGATATTCCAAAGAAAAATGGAGGATCACTTACAATTTATAGAAAAAAATCAAAGAAAAATTTAAGAAAAAGTTTCAGGCGATTTCCAAAAATGAGTGAATTAGAAATAGTAAAAGCATTTACTCCAAAGAAAGGAACTGTGGTATTTTTTCAATCTACACCAAATTCTTATCATGGAGTTAAACGTTTTTTAGAAAAAAACTGTCCAAAAAGATTTTTTATTTATGGAAGTTACGCACTCAATAAGCCAGTTATTTGGAATTATAAAGGAACAGCTTACTATCCACACGTCATCAGTACGAAGAAAAAAATGTTAACTTCTTTTCATGATGCAAATTATTTAACAACTGCTCCTAAGAATTGATATTGTTAAAAATTTCTACTAGGTTCTATTAATGCCAAATAATCTACAAAAGAAATTATTTGAACAAGGATATTTAAAAGTAAAAAATGTTCTTAACTATCAAAGAGATTTAAAGCCAATCCTTAATGACATGGAATTTGTAATGGATTGTTTGATCCAAAAATTTGCAAAAAAAAAGGATGTAAAAAAAGTTCTTAATTTAGATTTTAAAAAAAAATATTCTTATATATCGAAATTAAAAATTGATGATTTAGATCAATATTTTAATACTAGATTGCCAAGAGATCACGTTAAGAAAGATAGTGATTACTTTGCTACTCAATCTTTATGGAATTTAATTACTAATAAAAATATTTTAGATGTTGTTGAAAAAATTTTGGGAAAAGAAATCATGTCTAATCCAGTACAAAATACTAGAATTAAACAACCTGAAAAAAAATTACCAAAAGGTTCAATTTTAGATGGTTTAAGTGGAAGAACACCTTGGCATCAGGATGCTGCAGTTCTCAGTCCTAAAGGGCAAAAATTGACTGACATGGTTACTGTATGGATACCTTTTACAAAAACTACAAAAAAAAATGGGTGCATGATTACTGTTAAGAAAATTAATAAAATGGGATTATTAAATCATATTGCTGGTTATAGAGGCCAAGTAGAAATTAAAGACAGTAAATTACTGGATAAAATGCAGCATATTCACTTAGAGGCAGACGTTGGAGATGTAATTCTTTTGCATAAACATTCAATTCACTGCTCCTTACCTAATAGATCAAATGATTTTAGAATAAGTGCAGACCTTAGATACAATGTAGCTGGTCAACCTTCTGGGAGAGATCCACTTCCAAATTTCTATGTAAGAAGCAAAAATAAAAAAAATCTTAAAATTCAGAATTTTAAACAATGGTTAGCTCTTTGGGAAAAAGCAAAAGAAAAATGTATTCCACGCAAATATGCCTTTAAATATCCTTTGCCAACGTTTAAGAATAGTAAAAAAGATCTTTCAAAATTATTATAAAAATTAACAAATGAATTCAGTAACTACCCGTGTCTACTCGGTAGACTTTTTTTTAGCAATTCTTGGTTATTCCTTATTTGTTATCATGGACTCTATAGCAAAAGAATTGACAAATTATTATCATGTAACACAAATAATATTTATTAATTCTTTATCGGCATTACTGCCAATTTTACTTTACACGCAAGTTAGAAATTCTTGGAAAAAAATTAAGACTAAAAACTTTTTTGTACATTTGGTTAGAGCAATAACTTTAATAATTTCAATGGGATTATTTTTTCTTTGTATAAATAAACTTCCACTGACAACCATGTATAGCATAATCTTCTTTACACCCTTTGTATTAACAATTGGTTCTGTAATTTTTCTAAAAGAAAAAGTAAGTTGGAGAAGATATACGGCAATATTAGTAGGTTTTATTGGAACAATAATTGCAATCGATCCTTTTGGAAAAGAAATTAATAACTATGTATTATTGGCATTATTAATACCAATTTTTGGGTCTGTGGGTCATTTGTTGGTTAAAAAATATGGTCAATCAGAGAGTGTGTATTCATTTTTAATAATTGGAAAGTTAATCTTAATTGTTATTTCAGGTGTGATTACATTTGAGCTTTATATACCAATGACTAAAACAGATTTTTTCTTAAATTTTAACGCAGGTTTATTAAGAGGAATGGGAATGATTTTTATTATAAATTCTGCTCGACATCTTCCTGCTTCAATATTTGCGAACACACAATATGTTCAATTATTAATTGGTGCATTGATCGGTTTTTATATTTTTAATGAAATCCCTACTTGGAATATTTATTTAGGAAATGTTTTTATAATTGGTGCTGGAATTTATATCGTTTTAAGAGAGATAAAACTTTCTAGAAATATTGTTTCAAATTCAATAAGGCCAACAACTATTTCAATTAAAAAGTAAGTTATTCAATTTAAGTTAAAAATATATATAAGTAAGTATGGCTAAAATATTAATAACAGAGTTTATTAATCAAGACAGTTTGAACGATCTAAACAGGAGTTTTGAAATCAAATTTGATGAAAAGCTTTGGGAAAAAAAAGATGAGCTTAAAGAAATTATTAAAGATTATGATGGTTTAATTGTCAGAAATAAAACTCAAGTAAATAAAGATATTTTATCTAACGCTAATAATTTAAAATTTATAGGAAGATTGGGTGTTGGTTTAGACAACATTGATACTGAATTTTGTAAAACCAAAAATATTCATGTACAACCTGCAACCGGCATGAATGCAGACTCTGTAGCTGAGTATGTTATTTCATCTTCTATGTCTTTAATAAAAAAAATTCCTATGTTTCATCATGGAACGACCAAAGGTGATTGGCCTAGAACAACTATTAAATCTGCTGAAATAAATGGAAAGTGTATTGGAATAGTAGGTTTTGGTACTATCGGCAGAAAAGTTGCTGACTATAGTTTGAAAAATGGACTAAATGTTTTGGCTTATGATCCTTATATTAAAAAATTAGAAGATAATGAAAAAAATTATAAATTATCTACATTAGAAGATGTATTTAAAAATGCAGATATTATTTCTTTACATTTACCGTTAACAGAAGAGACTAAAAATTTAATCAACAAGACTTCATTTTCTAAAATGCAAAAACAGCCAATTATAATCAATACTTCTAGAGGTAGTGTTGTAAATGAGAATGATCTTATAAATGCTTATGATCAAAATCTAATTTCAGGATTTGCATTAGATGTATTTGAAAATGAACCTATTAAAAAAGATTTATACGAAAGGATAACATCTGAAATTAATTGTATTTTAACTCCTCATATTTCAGGTGTCACTACAGAGTCAAATATTAGAGTTGGTAATTTTATAGTTAAAAAGGCGATTGATTTTTTTAAGTAATTATCTCGTTTAACTTAACTACTCTTCCAAGTTTAATTGATGTCTCGGCAGCTTCTCCAACAGCAACTGCGATTAATCCATCATTCAAAGATACCTCTGGCTTTAATTTATTTTTTACTGCATTTATAAATGCTAAATGTTCATAATAAGTTGAACCATGATGATGTCCTGCTTCAAGTATTTTAGGATCCACACTAATACTTTCTTGTTTAGTTTTTCCATCTCTCGTACCAATTCTTACATCAGAAGTAGTTTTCCCAGACTCGTTTGAAGGAACTGAAGTTTCAATTTTACCAATATTTCCTGTTGCGGTTAACTCTTCTTGCATTTCAGAATTTTCAGCAAACATACAAAGCTCAAGCATACTTCTTGAGCCGTTCTCAAAATTAACAATTACGTAAGCATTATCAATAATATCTGGTTTTTTCCCATCATATTCCTCATCTAAATGATTTACATCTTGTCCCCCACTCGCATAAACACTTACGGGCTCACTCTTAACAATAAAACGCATCAGATCAAAAAAATGACAACACTTTTCAACTAAAGTTCCTCCAGTATTTTTTTCAAATCTGTTCCAGTCATTTACTTTTTTTAGGAAAGGAAATCTGTGCTCTCTTATTGTTAATGTTTTTAGATCACCAATTGTTTTGTTGTGAATTTCTTTAATAAATTTTGAAACAGGAGGCATGTACCTATATTCCATAGCAGTCCAAAGTACTGATGGGTAATCTTTAGTAAGTTTTTCTATTTCTAAACAATCTTTTGTCTTAGTACACAAAGGTTTTTCAACCAATATGTGTTTCTTAGTTTGAATTACATCTTTTAAAATTTGAATATGAGTAAAATTAGGAGATGAGATTATATATACATCGACTAAATTTTCTTTAATCAAATCTTGATGATTTTTAAAGCAAACAACTTCTGATTTAAGTAATTCTTGACACTGTTTCAAAGACTCTTCGTGAGGATCTGAAAGAGCAACTACCTCGGCTTCATCTATTAGAGATAAATTTAGAATATGTTCTCGAGCCATTGTGCCAGCTCCAATTATTCCATATTTAATTTTTTTCATATTTATTATCTATCAGTTTAATTAAATAAATTTAATCAATTGTTAATCCACTTGGTACTTTTTCTGGTTTACCGAGCGGTCTTTGATTTCCACTTTTTCCAGTTAGAGATTGTAAAAAAGAGACTAATTGATCAATCTCTTTTTCACTTAAATCTATTGGCTTGATATCTATACTTGAAATAATTCTATCCTGTTCTCTTTTGTCAGAAAAAGTCACAAAATCTATTTGTTCTAACCATGGAGCCTTTGGTAAATTTGCATATTGAGGTTTCCAATTTTTATTCATAGTTACTGGATTTAAATGATGTTTAATTATACCCTTAAGTGTTGGATAAGCACCATTATGACCATAAGGTGCCGTTAAAGAAACATTTCTTAGAGCGGGTGTTTTAAATTTATACATGTCATCCACATCATCTGTTTCAACCATTCTTCCAACATCACGTGCATAAGGATCAAATGGTCTGGTTCTGCCTGGTCCAAATTGTGGAATACCTATTGAGTGAAATTTTTGATCAGACAATAAAGACCCTGAATGACATGAGCTACAATTAGCTTTGCCATAAAATAAATTCATACCTGCAATCTGATTTTGATTTAAAGCTAATTTATTTCCGTTTAAATATTCATCAAATGGAGAGTCAAAAGATGTCCATTCATGAATTTCAAAAGCTGAAATTGAGTTTACTATATGTGTAATATTTATGTCTAAAGCATTATCCACATCATCAAAAGCATGTTTAAACATCTCAACATATTCAGGAACTCCTCTTATTCTATGAGTAATCACAGGCCAAACTCTATCAATTCTCATGCTGTCTTTACCAACTTTTGAAACCAGTCCTATAATTTCATTTTCACCTGGATTGCCAGCCATTTCGAATTGTCTTGTCATTGGAAATAAAGCTTGTACCGCTACTATATTATCAAGACCTTTTGGAAGCAGTTCTTGTGCTGGGGTATTAAAACCATTTCCAAATATATCAGATTTAGTCACTCTTCCATCATGAAGTAATGTGGTAATATCTTTAAATCCTAAATTCCATAATGCTAAAGCGTTTCTTGGAATACGTTTTTTAATTTTATCATCCCCTGATCCAGCTGTTCTTTCTAATCCAATACCATGTCCTCCTTCACCAATACCTAATGAAAGTCCATCAGACCCTCCTAGATCATGGCTATGACAAGTTGCACAAGCAATATTACGATTGGCAGATAAAATTTTATCATGAAATAAAAGTCTTCCTATTTTAACCTTTTCCATATCAACTTTATGAAAATCATTACTTGTTAAAGGTTTTGGTAATTCAATTGAATATGTTTTGTTTGCTGAAATTAAAAATGGAATTATAAATATTAATATTTTTAAATGTTGAGATACTTTTTTATAATTTTTTTTATTCCATCTATAGTTTTTGCAGAAATTGAAAATGCTAGAGACTTGATGGAAGCTGGAAAATTTCAAGAAGCTATGGAAGAACTGATGCCAGCAGCTCGATCTGGAAATGCTGATGCTGAAGAGCTTATTGGAATAATGTATGCAATGGGTCTTGGAGTTGAGCAAGACGATGTTAGAGCTTTTGAATGGTATCTTAGATCTTCGATGAAAGGTCATCCCGGTGCTCAATCGGGTGTTGGGTGGTATTATGAAATCGGTAGAGGACTTCCTGCTCCCGATCTTGTTCGAGCTTACATGTGGTATGGCCTGTCTGCTATTGGAGGTGATCCTGATGCTGCTATTTCTCAAGAAGAAGTTATTAAAAAAATGACTCCTGAGCAAATTGAAAAAGCGCATATACTTATTAAAGATTACAAAGCTTGGATTTATCCGTTTAGGTAATGAGGCGAATAATTAAATCCGCCCCATCATTAAATTAAGATTATAAGTCTTTGTCGTATGCACTTGATGCTTTTTTCTCAGCATCTGCAACTGCACTTGTTAAAGCGTCAAAGATTTGTCCTCCACCTTTAACATTTGACTTAAACCAATCATAAACTGGACTAGCAGCTTTTTTGAAGCTAGCTTTTTGTGCTGGAGTTGGAACGTATAAATCTCCACCGCCTGCTACAAAGTCTTCATATGCTTTGATTGATTTTCTTTTTGGAGATGCAAATGTTGCTTGTTGCAATGCATAAAATCCATCCGTAATAACTTTCTTAAGTTCTTTTGGCATAGATTGATATTTTGCATTGTTCATCCACCAAAGTGCTCCCATGTATGCATGACCGTCTAAGGTAACATATTTTAGACCTGCATCTGGAAACTTCATGTTCATAATGTCAGTTATTCCATTTTTAGAACCTTCAACTACACCTGTTTGAAAAGATGTAAATAATTCTGGCCATGGAATAGGAGTTGGTGATGCACCTAAAGCTCTTACAAGCTCTTGAGGTAAGTCAGCTACAACAGTTCTGATTTTTAGACCTTTCATGTCTGATGGTTCTGCAACTCTTCTTTTAGTGTTAGCAAAATTTCTCCAACCACCAGTGTTTCCGATAGTCATTAATCTTATTGTATCGCCTGAATCTTTAAGAGCCATTTGTCTCATAGTTCTTACAAAATCACCTTGCATAACATCTTCAGCAATTCTGTCGTCTGCCATTAGATATGGTAAATCTAAAACTTGAACATATGGGAATACACCAGCTGCTCCTCCAGAAGTAGAAATGTAAACGTCGATGCTTCCATCAGAAACACCTTGTAAACATTCTGCTCCTTTAGAACATAACTGAGTACCTACAAAAAGTTCTACAGATATTTTTCCATTTGATGCTGCTTCTACATAGTTTTTAAATACTACTGCGCCATCATAGTCTTCATCTTGATCATTGGAGTTCATTGTCATCCTTAAATTGTAATCAGTAGCTGAAACAGAAGCTGTAAAACTAATTAAGAATAGTAATGAAAAAAATGATTTAATTAATTTACTCATTATTTTTTCCCTCTCTTTAAATATATATTTAAGTATAGAAACTATACCTAAATTGAACCTCTGTGTCTATTATCTAAAAATTAAAATTATTTTGCAAAACCTGTAAGTAAAGGAATAGTCATTGAGATTGATGGGAAGTACGTAATTAAAAATATTACAATTGCTTCTACTGCTAAAAATGGCAATATTGCTTTTGATATAGTTTCAACTCTTTCACCAGAAACTGAGGATGCAACAAATAAAACTAAACCCATTGGTGGTGTTGCTAAACCAACAGTTAAATTAACAGACATAATAATTGCAAAATGAACTGGATGTACACCCAATTCTACAAACACTGGTCCAAGTATTGGTCCTAAAATAATTATTGCAGGACCAGCATCTAAAAACATTCCAACAATAAATAGTAAAATATTAATCAGAAATAATAAAATATAAGGATTGTCAGTTAATCCTAAAACAAATTCAGCAAGATATTCTGGTGCATGAGATAAGCTAACAACTGTTTTAAAAGCCATTGCAGCACCAACCAAAAGTAATACTACAGATGAAACCATTGCAGCTTTTGTCATAACCTTTGGTACGTCTTTCCACTCTAAAGATTTTAAAACAAACAAACCAATAAACATTGCATAAGCAGCAGCAACTGCAGATGCTTCAGTTGGAGTAAAAATTCCTCCAAGTATACCTCCTAGAATTATAACAGGAGTCATTAATGGGAAAAAAGCTTTCAAAGAAGCTTTTCCTCTTTGTCTCCATGTAGTTTTTTTTGTTACAGCAGGAAAATTATATCTTTTAGCCATAAACTTGATTGTAACCATCAAACTAACACCAACTAAAATTCCAGGAATAATACCTGCTAAGAATAAGGCAGCTACGCTCTCTCCCATAACGTATGCATAAATAATCATTATTCCTGAAGGTGGAATGATTGGACCAATTACTGAACTCGCTGCGGTAATTGCTGCTGAAAATTTTTTAGTATACCCTTGCTTCTCCATTGCAGGAATTAACATTGAACCAATTGCAGAAGTATCTGCAACTGCAGATCCAGATAGGCCAGCAAAAAGCATTGAAGTTAAGACGTTAACATGTGCCAAACCACCTTTTAAATGCCCCATCATCGCCTGGCTAAATTCTACTAATCTTTGAGTAATTCCTCCCCTATTCATTAGCTCGCCAGCTAACATAAAAAAAGGAATTGCCATTAAAGGAAAGCTATCAATACCATTGTAAATATTTCTATAAAGCATTGCTCCATCTCTAGATTGATCATTCAGCCAAAGTAAAATTCCAGGAGCAGCCAACAATCCAAAAAATACTGGTAATCCAATTAACAAAAATAATAAAAATAAAGGGAGAAACCAAATTAACATTATTGAGTCTCCAATTTTTGTTTATCTAAATCTTCAGGTAATTCTAATTTTGTAAAATTACTTAAAAAATTTCTTAAAATTAACTCTATGTTAACTGAAATCAAAAAAACAATTCCAACAGGTAATGACATATACATCCAGGCTAATTTTATTGGCTCTGCTTTACCACCAATTAGATTAAATGGAATTTTGATTGAAGCTGAATTAAATATCCATCCAGCATTAATGTGTTTTAAACCTAATTCAAGTCCAATGATCAAAACAAATAAAGATATGATCAATAAAAATAAGGTTAAAAAAGTTGATATAATTTTAGGTAAAAATCTTTCCAGCATATCAATTGAGACAAAACCACCCCATCTATAAGCTGAAGGAGCAATTAACCCTGTCATCCATAGCATTAAAAATCTCGCTACTTCATCTGGCCAAGGTAATGCGTTGTTGAGAACATATCTAAAGAAAACCTGGATCATAATTACGACAACCATTAAAAAAATTGCGATCCATGCAAATTGTCGTCCAATTCTTAGAAAAAAAGTATTTACCTTTTCAAGAAAGTTAAAAATACATAGTAGAGTTTTTATAGTTAAATTCACAACTAAATTTATTTTAATAAGAAAATAATTACAACTTTTTAAAAAACTATTTTACATTGTTAGATATTTTTCGTATTAGAAAAGCCTTCAACAAAAAAGCTTAAATAAAATTATGAGTAATAAAAAAAAGATTCTAGTTATCCAAAAAGTTCATGATAAAGGCATGGAATTAATCAATAACCATCCTAATTTTGATGTAGAGGTAACTGACGATGTTTCAGTAGAAAACTTAAAGGCTAAAATAAAAGATTGTGATGGTGCTTCAATTAGAATAGCAAAACTACCAGGTGAGGTAATTAACGAAGCCAAAAATCTTAAAGTAATATCTAGACATGGAGTTGGCTACGATAATATTGATTTAAAAACAGCTAAAGAAAGAGATATCAAAATTGCTATTACGGCCAATGCAAATGCAGTTACAGTTGCAGAGCATGTTATGTTTGTCTTGCTAAATATTGCAAAAAGAAGAGAGCTTTATCATACAACGGTTAAAGAAGGTAATTTTAAAGATAGAAATAAATTACCTAAAACTATTGAAGTATGGAAAAAAAATTTCCTAATAATGGGATTTGGTAGAATAGGTAAAGCACTTATTAAAAGATGTTTGGGATTTGAAATGAATGTTTTTGTCTACGATCCATTTGTAGATAAAGACACAATAGAGAAGCTTGGTGGAAAAAAAGTTGATAATCTTGAAGAGGCAGTAAAAACAATGGATGTAATATCTTTACATATGCCTTTAACAGAAAAAACAGAAAATCTTATTAATTATGATTTACTTAAAACGATGAAGAAAAACTGCATCATCATTAATGCCGCTAGAGGTGGAATTATTCATGAGGAAGATCTTGATAAGGCTTTAAATGAAGATTTAATATTTGGAGCAGGAATTGATGTATTTAAACAAGAGCCACCAGAAAATGATAATCCTCTTTTAAAGAATGAAAAAGTTTATTTAAGTCCACATACAGCAGCATTTACTGATGAATGTATGACAAGAATGGGTGTAGAAACAATTCAAAATATAATTGATTATTTCGATGAAACATTGGAAAAATCAAAAATTGTAAGACTGTAGTAAGAAATTAATCTTAAAGTTTAATTTTATTTTTATTGAAAGTTAACTTTTATAAATCTCAATACCACTAAGATTTAAAGTTTCAGTTAAATACTTGTAACCTATTTTTGCATATTCAAATGGATTTGCTTTTGCAGGATCTTGTTCTGCCTCTACTACTAACCATCCAGAATAATTTTTTTCTTTCAAAACATCAAATAAAGGCTTGTAATCAATACATCCATCACCTGGAACTGTAAATGCACCTTCTAAAAATGCTCCTCTAAAACTTAAGTCTTCTTTTAAGGATTTTTCTAAAACATTTTTTCTAATGTCCTTACAATGCATATGAATTAATCTTTCGCTAAAGTCGTTTAATATTTTTAACGAGTCACCCTGAGCAAACAACATATGGCCAGTATCTAATGTAAGTTTTACACTATCATGAGTGTTTTCAAGTAATCTTACTGTATCTTCTTCTGTCTCTATTACGGTTCCCATATGATGATGATAAGCAAGTGGCATACCTTCATCTTGAAGATATTTTCCCATTTCTGAAATTTTTTCATAATATTTTTTAGACTCTTCCAGATCCATTTGGGGTCTTGTAGATAATTTTCGATTTGGATCTCCTTGAATTGAGCCAGAAACTTCAGCAAAAACCATACATGGTGAATTACAATCTTTAAAAAGCTTTAACTGATCTTGAATTAGATTTTTTTCTTCATCGACACTATTTGTTCTTAAATTAGCTCCATACCAACCTGAGCAAAGATTTAATTTAAATTCAGTAAGTTTTGGAATTAATTCTTCTGATTTTTTTGGAAATTTACCACCAGACTCAATTCCAATAAATCCTGCCTGACTAGCTTCAGACAAACATTGTTCTAAAGAAGTATCACCACCCAATTCTGGCATATCATCATTACTCCATGCAATTGGTGCTATTCCTAATTTTACTGACATACAAAATTTATTTAAAAGTTAGATGGTTTTTTAAATGATGATTTTATGTGCATCAAGAAAATTATATTTTTAATTCATCATTAAAAAATAGTTTCTTGATTTTGTTTTTTAATTCTGTTCTATATCCTTATGATTAACTTTTCTTTAATGGGTGCAGGACGGATTGGAAAAATGCATGCTAAATTTATAGCTGCACATCCAAATGCAAAATTAAAATACATATATGACGTTAACTCTCAATTTGCTGAAGAAGTAGCTAAATCAACAGGTTGTTCAGTTGCATCCTCTCCAGAAGAAGCAATTAATTCAGATGATATAGATGCAGTTCTTATAGCATCTGCTACTCCAACCCATACTCTATTTATTACAATGGCAGCAAAAGCAGGAAAGGCGATTTTTTGTGAAAAGCCAATTGATTTAGATATAAATAAAGTAAATGAATGTATCGAAAATATTAAAGGAACAAATGTTCCTATTCAAATAGGCTTTAATAGAAGATTTGATGCTAGTCATGCAAAAGCACAGCAAGCAAGAGTAAAAAAAGAAATTGGCGAATTAGAAATGGTTATTATTACAAGTAGAGACCCTGAGCCTCCAGGTATTGACTATTTAAAAGCTGCAGGAGGATTTTTTAGAGATTGTACTATCCATGATTTTGATTTATCCAGATTCATTTTGGGAGATGATGATCCTGTAGTTCAAATATCTGCATTTGGAGGCGCTCTGTTCGATAAAAATTCACAACAAGTAAAAGATCAAGATACTGCAATGTTTATTTTAAAATCAAAAAAAGGAGTTTTGATTCATATTAATAACTCCCGAAGAGCAGTTTATGGATATGACCAAAGAGTTGAAGTTTTTGGAAGCAAAGGAATGGTTATTTCAAATAATCAAACTCCATCTTCTTTAGAAAGGTACACAAGTACATCTACAAATGAAAAAGAACCAATACATTTCTTTTTTATTGAAAGATATGAGCAAGCTTACAGAGATCAGTTTAATGAGTTTGTTAAATGTGTCGAAAATAAAACTAAACCTTTGGTAGGTTTTGAAGACGGTAGAAATGCATTGATAATAGCTAATGCAGCATATGAATCGTTTGAAAGTGGTAAGGTAATAGATATAAAATTCTAATGTCTAATAAATATATATCCGAACAATCTAACCAATTTAAAAATAAAATAATAATTGTAACAGGAAGCACCCAGGGAAGTGGAGCTGAGACTGCAAAATTGCTAGCAAGCAGAGGCGCTAAAGGAATAACTATCTGTGGAAGAAATAATGAGAAAGGAAATAAAGTAAAATCTGAAATAGAAAGTATAGGCGCGGAATGCTTATACGTTCAAGCAGATTTAGAAAAACTTGAAGATTGTAAAAAAATAGTTTCTGAGACTGATAAAAAATTTAATACTGTAGATAGTTTTATCAATGTTGCTGCTTTTACAGAAAGAGGAACGATCTTAAGCACAACAGAAGAAAATTATGACAAAAATTTTAATGTAAATGTGAAAGCTCCACTTTTTATGATGCAAGACGTTATAAAAATAATGATTAGGGATAAAAAAAAAGGAACTATTGCTCATATTTTATCAATGGCTGGGTATAGTGGCATGCCTTTCTTAACTGCTTACAGTTCTTCTAAAGCGGCACTAGCAGTAATGATTAAAAATGTTGCAAATTCAGTTTCTGGTCATCAAATAAGAGTAAATGGTGTAAATTTAGGATGGACAGATACACCCGCAGAAACAGTAATTCAGAAAAAATTTCATAACGCAGATGATGATTGGCTTAAAAAAGCTGAGGCAAAAGTTCCTTTCAAAAGATTAAACAAACCTTTGGATGTTGCTAAGATCTTAGCTTTCTTGTGCTCAGATGAATCGGGGATTATGACTGGAAGCATTGTTGATTTTGATCAAACGGTTGCGGGATGGCACTCCTATTCAGCATATGATACAAAGATTTTAGATGATAGCATTTTAGGAGAATAAGATTAATAAATTAATTTATGAAAAAAAATAAAATCAAAGATACAGGTGTAGAAGTAACAGAGTTAAGTTTTGGAACATCTTCTTTAGGAAGCATGCCTGATACTTATGGCTATGAAGTACCAGAACAAAGGGCTCAAGAAATGTTAAAAAGATTTTTTCAAGGTCCAGTAAATGTACTTGATACCTCAAGAAACTATGCAATGGGAGAAAGTGAAAAAAGAATTGGTACAGCAATAAAAGAAAATGGTGGTTGGCCAGATAATTTTGTCCTATCAACAAAGATAGATAGAAATATGGATACTCTAATTCTTGATAAAAAAAGAACAAGAGAATCTATTGAAGAAAGTTTAAAAACTTTAAATGTAGACTCTGTTGATATTTTATTTCTTCATGATCCAGAGTACGTAAAAAATATAAATGACATCACTAAAAAAGATGGAGCAATGGATGAGTTGTTTAAAATTAAAGAAGAAGGTTTAGCGAAAGCAGTGGGTCTAGCTATGGGAAAAATAGATATAATGTTTCCTATGTTAAAAAAATGGGACTTTGATGTTATGATAAATCATAACAGATACACTTTGTTAAACAGGGAAGCAGACGAGATGTACAGTTATGCTCATAGCAAAAATATATCTATTTTCAACGCTGCCCCTTACGCAGGTGGTGTTTTGGCAAAAGGTCCAAGTAATTTTAAAAAAATAACTTATCAAGACGCTACTGAAGAAAAACTTGCACCAGCAAGAGAAATAGAAAAAGTTTGTAAAAAATATAATGTTGAAATGGGTGCAGCAGCTTTACAGTTTTCTATGAAAGATAAAAGAATTACATCTACTATTTGTGGAGTTACTAGTGTTAACAGTATTGAAAAAACTCTAGCTTGGGCTGAAACAGAAATACCAGAAGAATTTTGGAATGAAGTTTTGAAATTGCCTTACTCAACAAAAGATCCAGAGTCTGAGAGAATATTCACACCAGGTTAAATTTTAAAAAGTTAAAATATCAGTAAACTTTATACTTAATTAGAAGTAAGTTCATAAAGAGTAGGAAACATTTTACCACTTAAATCATCACCATTTTTATATCCATTAGCTTCCATAATTGATCTTTCTTCTCTAGCCCAATCACCTCTATAAATTATTTTTGAATTTTCTTTCGCCATTCTAAGTGTAAATCTATTTACATCTGATTTTGGAGTAGTTTCGTGTAAAGCTCCATGCAAAGTCCTAATATCAAAATATACACAATCTCCTACTTCTAAATCCCATTCTAAAAATTCATAATTTTCTTTATTAGAAATTATATCTGGGGTTAATTCATACTTAACACCATTAACAACTCCTTCTGCTCCATCAACTTTATGACCGTCTTTAAAACGAGTTCTTAGGAATAATTTATCCCACAAATGAGAGCCTTTTATCCAAGCTATAGAATCTTCTTTTCTTACTGGTTCAAGAGGTATCCACAAAACACACATTGAACCTTCAAAATCAAAATAAGAAATATCATGATGAAATGGTGGTTTAGATGTAGAGCCAGCTTCTCTAAAAAACCAATTATCCATTACTAAATTAATCTGCTTAGCATCTAGTAATTCAGAGGCAATTTTAGCTGTAGGTGAATTAAAAACAAAATTCTCAAATTCTTTATGTAAGTTCCATGTCCAAAAATCCTCTAAATAACAAGGTAAATTTGGATCTGTGGTATGATTAGTAAACCTGGGGCTTGGATTATTTTTTGCTTTATTTATTCCAGATCTTAAAAGCTCAATCCATTTGATATCAAATTTATTTCTTAAAAATACCGCTCCATCTCTTTTAAATAGTTTGATCTCATTATCATTTAAAATTTGACTCATAGATTATTTAAGAAATAATACTCAATATATCATATGAATATTCTCAAAGATAGTTTTGGGCGGAGGTTTTCATACATAAGATTGTCAATATCTGATGTGTGTAATTTTAAATGTGGCTACTGTTTACCTGATGGTTATAAGATAGATAAAAGTGATAACAGAACTTTTATCACTAAAGAAGAAATTGGAAGACTTGCAAAAGCTTTATCAGAATTAGGTGTATCTAAAATAAGATTAACTGGAGGAGAGCCTACAGTTAGAAAAGATTTTTTGGATATAATTAAAATAATTAAAAAAAATTCAGGTATTAAAAAAACTGTAATTACTACTAATGGATATCACTTAGATAGAATTGCAGATGATTTAAATAAGAGTGGTCTTGATGGTATAAATATAAGTATTGATAGTCTTGATCCAAAGACTTTTAGAAAAATTACTGGACATGATAGATTAAATGAAATTTTAGAAGGAATTAAAAAATTACAAAAACTAAATTTTAAAAATATTAAAGTTAATGCAGTCCTTCTTAGAGGCGTTAATGATAAAGAAGAAGATTTTAAAAGTTGGGCTAATTTTATAAAAAATAATCAAATTGATTTTAGATATATAGAATTAATGCAAACTGGAGATAATTTAGATTATTTTAATCAGTATCATGTGTCTGCAAATAAATTTACAAATTATTTAAATAATAATAATTGGGTAATTCAAACATTTGGTAAAGATGCTGGTCCTTCCAAGAATTATATAAATCCTGAATACAAAGGAAAATTTGGTGTTATTGCACCCTACTCAAAAGATTTTTGCAAGAGTTGTAACAGACTAAGAATAACTGCCAAAGGTGATTTAAGATTGTGTTTATTTGGAAATACTGGAATAAATATTAGACACTTGATGCAAAGAGATGACCAAACTGAAGAACTGAAAGATTTAATTTTGAAACAATTAAATTATAAAAAAGAATCTCACTATCTTGAAATAGGAGAAACAGGATTAACAAAAAATCTATCAACAACAGGTGGATAAAATGAAAAATTTAAAGATTGTAACTAATAACGATTTAAAAAACTGGGCAAAGGAAATTTTTGAAAAAAATTCATTTAAAATGATTGATGTTTCTGAAAAAAAAGAAACATTCCGTAGAGCTTTGGCATCAGGAAAAATTTATGTTGGCAAAGAGGTATTTGAACTTATTAAAAATAAAAAGATGCCTAAGGGTGATCCAATTACTTTAGCAGAAGTTTCTGCAGTATTAGGTGTTAAAAAAACAAGTGAATTAATACCTTTGTGTCATCCTCTTCCAATAGATCATACGGCTACTAAAATCATAATGAATGAAGAAGATAGTTCACTAGAAGTATACTGTGCGGTTTGCGCTTATGCCAAAACAGGTGTGGAGATGGAAGCAATAATGGGTGTAAATGCAGCTCTGATTACAATTTACGATTTAAGCAAAATTGTAAATCCTCATCTAAAAATAGATAATGTAAAATTATTAATTAAAGAAGGCGGAAAAACTGGATTATGGAAAAATCCAGATGGACTTCCGAATTTTTTAAAAGATTTTTTCTAAAATTTATGAAAGTTAAAATTGAGTTGTTTGGAGCCGCAAGAGATTTTAATGACCAAAATTTATTAGAACTAGATCTAGGTCAAAAAACAACAATCAAGGATATAAGGAATAAAATAATTCAATATGTAGATCAGAAATTTAATGGAAATGAAAATTATATAAAAATCATTAACTCTTCAGCTTTTTGTTCGGAAAAAAATAATATTGTTAGCGACAATTATAAAATCACAAATAATGAAAAAATTGGTATCATACCTCCAATTGGAGGAGGTTAATGCTTCATACTGACATTGTAGATAGTAAAGTTAAAAAATTATCATTAATTGATGCTGAAAAATTTATAGCATCTAATGATTTTGGAGCTTCATTAATTTTTAGTGGCACAGTTCGTAATCAAAATAATAATAAAAGTGTTTTAGGTATTACATATGATAGCCATGATGCTTTGGTAATAAAAAGTTTTGAAGAAATTTATAGTGAGGCAGAAGAAAAACTAAACATAAAGAATAAGAGTGTTTTTATTGAACATGCCAAAGGTTACTTAAACTTAGGCGAAATTAGTATTATTATAGCAGTTGCGTGCAAGCATAGAGATGAGGCTTATGTACTATCAAGATATATAATTGAAGAAATTAAAAAAAGGTCTCCTATATGGAAAAAAGAACATTACACAAATAATCAAAGTGATTGGTTAAAAGGAAATCCTATTATTCATGAAAAAAATTAAATACTCAGAAATAACACCAGAGAAAATTTATAAAAATAGAAGATCTTTTGTTAAATCTCTTGGGTATGGTGCAAGTTCTTTAGCATTAGCCACAATTCCTTTTGCAAGTCAATCTCAAGCTGATGATAGGAATGAACTTACAAGTTTCAAAGACATAACAACTTATAATAATTATTATGAGTTCGGTACTTCAAAGAGTGATCCCTATGTTAATTCACAAAATTTTAAAACATCACCATGGACACTAAGTATTGAAGGAGAAGTTGAAAAACCTATCAAAATTTCTATGGAAGAAATAACCGAAACATTTGTCTCTGAAGAAAGAATATACAGATTAAGATGTGTAGAAGGATGGTCAATGGTAATTCCATGGATGGGTTTTTCGTTAAGTAAATTATTGTCAAAAGTAAACCCAACTAGCAAAGCAAAGTATGTTGAATTTGAAAGTGTTTATGATCCTGAACAAATGAAAGGTCAAAGATATCCGGTTTTGAATTGGCCTTATAAAGAAGGATTAAGAATTGATGAAGCAATGCACCCTTTAACTACAGTTGTAACAGGTTTGTACGGTAAAAAGCTTCCAAATCAAAATGGAGCGCCTCTGAGAATATTTATCCCTTGGAAGTATGGTTTCAAAAGTGCAAAAGCAATTGTTAAGATAAAATTTGTAGAAAAAATGCCGACTTCATCATGGATGTGGGCATCTCCACGAGAATATGGATTTTACTCTAATGTTAATCCTAATGTAGATCATCCTAGATGGTCTCAAGCAACAGAAAGAATAATTGGTAAAGATATTTGGGTGCCAAGAGTAAAAACGCTCATGTTTAATGGTTATGGAGATGAAGTTGCAAATTTATATACAGGGATGGATCTAAAAAAATATTTTTAATGAGAAAATATTTTAAACCAGGTGTATTTATTTTAAGTACAATTCCTTTTTTATTAATTTTTTATAAAATATACTTCAATAAACTTGGGCCAGAACCTGTAAAAGAAATTACTCATTTTACTGGAGAGTGGACTTTAATATTTATCTGTCTCACATTAAGCATGACGCCACTTAAAAGGCTAACTAATTTAAATATTTGGATAAGTTTTAGAAGAATGTTGGGATTGTTTGTTTTTTTTTATGCATCTCTTCATCTCCTTACTTACGTAGGTTTAGATTATAGATTTAATTTACAGCCGATAATTGATGATGTTCTGAAAAAAAAATACATTTTTATAGGATTTGCAGCATGGGTATTACTACTTCCATTGGCAATTACATCTTCTCAAATGATGATGAAGTTGCTTAAAAATAATTGGAAAAAATTACACAGATTAATTTACGTAATAGCGATATTTGGAGCTCTTCATTATATATGGTTATCTAAAACAATTTTTTTTAGACCACTAATATATTTGGTAATAATACTTGTTTTACTTGCTGTAAGAATTAGAATTAAAAATAGGAACGTAAATTATGGATGATAATTTAAAAAAAGAAATTCAATCAGCTACACTTGAAAGATTAATGAAACATTTAGATGAAAGAAAAGACGTTCAAAACATTGATTTAATGAATTTAGCTGGATTTTGCAGAAACTGTTTGTCTAGATGGTACAGAGAAGAAGCTGAAAAAAAAGGAGTAGAAATATCAGATCTTGATGCAAGGCAATATATTTATGGAATGCCCTACTCTGAATGGAAAGAAAAATACCAAAAATAACTTTCTATTCAATTCAAGTTAATGTTTGCTTATTTAAGTCTATTTATTGTTTCATTTTTAGCTGCAACAATACTTCCTTTTTCATCTGAGGCTATATTAGCAACTTATCTGTTATCAGAAACTTACAACAAATTTTTGTTAATATTTTTTGCAAGTTTTGGAAATATTTTAGGATCTATCTTCAATTGGTTTCTAGGAATTTATTTCTTGAAATTTCAAGATAAAAAATGGTTTCCTTTTACTAACACACAAATTGATAGATCATCCAGGTGGTTTAAAAAGTATGGTAAATGGTCTTTGTTATTTGCGTGGGTTCCAATTATTGGTGATCCAATTACTTTTATTGCTGGAACGATGAGAATTAAATTTTTAATTTTTTTATTGCTTGTGAGTTTTGGAAAAATAATGAGATATTTTTTTATTTCTCTTTTAGTCTAGGAAACAATTCGACAAAATTACAAGGTTTATGATTAATATCTAATTGATGTTTAAGGATACCGTCCCAAGCATCTGTTACTCCTCCTGAGGATCCTGGTAAGGCAAATATATATTTACCATTTGATAGAACTGCACAAGCTCTAGATTGAATTGAAGACGTACCAACTGTTTTTAAACTAATAGTCCTAAAAACTTCGCCAAATCCTGGAATATGTTTATCTGCTATTTCATCAACAGCTTCGGGTGTAATATCTCTTCCAGTTAAACCTGTGCCACCAGTTGTAATGATAACATCAATATCTTTATGATTAGTCCAGTCTTTTAGAATTTTAACTATATCTCCTTTATTGTCTTTACAAATTTTTCTGTCAATTAATTGATGATTGGCCTCTTTAATTTTTTCAACCAAGATCGCACCAGATTTATCGTTATCAATTGTTCTTGTATCTGTTACAGTTAGTAAAGCTATATTTACAATCATAAATAAATTTTTTTAATGATTATACTTACAATATTTTTTTTTATAACTGCAGTATTATATTCAAGTATAGGATTTGGTGGTGGCTCTACTTACCTTGCATTACTTTTAATTTGGGATGTCCCTTACTATATTTTTCCAATTTTAGCTTTGATTTGTAATATTATTGTAGTTTCTGGAAATTCTATAAATTTTTTAAAATCTAAGAATATTAATTTTAATTTACTTTGTCCTTATTTAATTGGTTCTATACCTTTTGCTTTTATCGGAGCATCTATCTCAATTGAAAAAAATTTATTTGAGATTTTACTTTTCTTCATTTTAATATTAGCTGGAATTTTTTTACTTATTGAAAGCAAATCTTTTAACAAACAAGAAATTGTTATTAAAAAAATACCCCTAGTTTTATCAATATTAATAGGATCAATAATTGGTTTTATATCTGGTTTAGTTGGAATTGGTGGTGGGATATTTTTAAGTCCTATACTATTTTTGATGAAAGCAGGGCTTCCAAAACATATAACAAGTACTGCATCCTTGTTTATTTTAGTGAATTCAATTTTTGGTATAGGTGGACAATTAACAAAGGAAATAGTTTTTAATGAATTTTTAAATTACTGGCCACTATTTATTGCTGTCTTAATTGGTGGTCAAATTGGAAGTTTTTTAAATATAAAATTCCTATCTAACAAAATATTAGCCCTGATGACTGCATTCTTAGTAATTTTTGTTGCTATAAGGATGGGCATAACACTTATAGCATAAGTTGAATTAATTATTTTTTGATATATTTAATCTCTCATGAAAAATTTTAAACCATTTGGGCCTTCAATAGGAAAATCTTAAATTTCTAAAAAATTTTTAGAAAAAATTAACAAGGAAGTTGTTACAAAAATCTTCTCAAAATCAAATGATTATAGTCCAAAACTAGCAAGTCAAATTAGAAAAGAAGTTCAAATTTCTAAAAGTTTTATAAAAAAAAATTTGGAAAAAGAATTAATAAAAAATATTAAAATTTTTCTAAACAAAGAAAATATTAAAAAAATTAAAGAAATTAAAATTTTAAACCTATGGGTCGTTAGCCAATACAAAAATGAGTACAATCCTATGCATTATCATGAAGGAGATTTATCAGGTGTTGGTTATTTAAAAATTCCAAAACATATGACAGAAAATAAAAATGTTAAAAATAAAACAATAAAAACCAATGGTACGATTGACTTTATTAATGGGCAAAAAGCTTTTCTTTCAAAAAGTATTTTTAATTTGATACCAAAAACAGGTGATCTTTTAATATTTCCCAATTACTTAATGCATACAGCCTACCCATTTAATATTGAGGAAGAAAGAAGATCATTTTCTTTCAATGCTAAAATAATTTTTAATAAATAATTTACAAATTTTAATAATATTATATAAATCTAATTGCCGATTTGATCCTATTGCGGGCATAAACTGCTAAAATGGAAATTCCCAATAGATCTAATTAGCAAGGTAGTTGAACTATATTGTGCACCTGCATGTAGCTTAAGCACTAAAAAAGTGAGGATAAGATGGATAAAAATTTTTTTAAAACAACAAAAATTTTAGATGGTGGAATGGGTCAAGAATTATTGGCCAGAGGTATGGAGCCCAAGGGAACTTTGTGGAGTGCAAATGCTTTAATTGAGGAAAAATACCACGACTTAATACTTAATATTCATAATGATTTTATTAAATCTGGAGCTGATGTAATTGTAACTACAACTTTTACAACGAGAAGAAAAAGATTGAGAGAAAATGGAATAGAAGATCAATTTAAATTCTTAAATCAGAAAGCCTGTGAAATTGCACAAAAAGCTAAATTAAATAATCCACGCATTAAGATTGCAGGAGGACTCCCGCCTCAAGATTTGACATATGAAGAAGACAAGAGAAGTGAAAAAGAAATCACAAAGGATCATTCAGAATTAGCAGAATTACTAAACCCCTCAGTAGATTTTTTCTATTTTGATGTCTGGAGCAGTATCAAAGAAATTAGATGTGGAATAGAAGCTATTAAGAAATTTAATAAACCGTACTTAGCTGGGGTTCATATTTCTGAAGGAAACTCTTTACCAAGTGGAGAAAAAATTTCTGAAATTAATTCAATAATTACTGAAAATTGCCTAGGAGTAATTCTAGCATGTGTTTCGCCTGAAAATTATGAGAATAATTTAGATGAAATTCAAAAACTTAATGTTCCATTTGGTTTCAAATTAAATGGATTTATCACAACTAAACCAACAGGTGGTTATACTTCTCAGTATAAAGAAAATGATGGATCGAACCCCAATAGTTTTTTAGGTCAAAAAAAAGATTTAGATCCTGAAAAAATATCAATTTTTGCAAAAAAATTTAAAGAAAATGGAGCCACTATTCTTGGAGGATGTTGTGAAACTCGGCCTTCACATATAGAGGCAATAAAAAATATTATTTAAATTTTGTACCTTTTCTTACAAAATAGATACCTATAATAACTGCTATCAATGAAATTATAACTTTCGTTGTTATTAATTCTTTTAAAAAGATATAACTTAAAATGGTACCAAATATTGGAATTAAATAAGATACTTGAGATTGAAAAATTAAACCATTGTTAACTAAAATTCTAAATCTCAATAACCAAGCAATTCCAGTAGATACCAACCCAAGATAAATAACTGAAATAGTAGAATCTAATCTTGGAACAGTTTTCCAAGGTTGTTCAATCAAACATACTAAAGGTAATAATATAATAGTAGCCCAAATCAAAATTGAACTGGTTACATTTTCATTTTTTTTCTTACTTATTTTTAATGTTAAAAGACCTCCAATTACATAACAAGTAGCACCTAACAAAATTAATAATGCTGAAGTAAAGTTATTTTCATTAATTAATAAATTATCTGAAAATAAATAAACTATTCCTGAAAATCCAATTAGAACTCCTGTTGTTCTAATTAAATTAAATTTTTCATTTTTGGTGTAAAAATGTCCTAGCACTACTGAGCTAAGTGAAGTTGATGACATTAAAATTGCTGCTAAGTTACTTTGAACAGATTTAACTCCATATGCTATTAAAAAAAATGGAGCTACTAAATTTATAAATCCAATCATTGCAAACCAATACCAATCTTTTGAAAATGCCTCGATTTTAATTTCTTTGTAAAAGCAAAGTAGTAAAACTGGAATTGAACCAAAAAAAACTCTTAGAAATGCAATTGTAACAGGACCAAATGAATAGGTTGCAATTTTAATATTAAAAAAAGCAGATGCCCAAATCAACGCTAACAACGTTAATAAACTATAATCAATTAGTTTTGGTTCTCTCATTCAATAATATCTTCTGGTGATCCGTTTGTTATTTCAATTAACTTATTATAATTTATTTTGAAAACAGCATTTGGATGTCCAGCTGCTCCAAATATATCTGGGAATCTCTCTAGACTTTTATCAATAAAGATTTTACATTGCTTTAAGTGACCTACTGGTGACACTCCTCCAATTGTATATCCAGTATTTTCTTTAACAGCTTCTGGGGATGCCATGGACACGTCTTTTTCATTAAGAATTTTTTTTAACTTATTTAATGAGCAACGCTTGTCTCCGGATACCAAGCTTAATATATAGTTGTCACCTGCCCTAAAAAGTAAACTTTTAACAATAGCACCAACATTGCAACCCAAAGCTGTAGCAGCATCATTGGCTGTTCTTGCTGTTTTTTCTAAGACGATAACATTTAAATTTTGATCGAATGTTTTAAGAGCTTTTTCTGCCCTTTTTACCGGTTCTTTATTTAGTATTGATTCCATTGAATTTATAAAATTCCCTAATTTGATTGAGTAGATACACTACTTATGTAAAAAATGCATAGGTGTTATTTATTAAATAAGCATTATTTTTTAACTTTTTTTTGCTAATTAGGCTCCATCAAAATTACATAGGAGACAAAATGAGTGCAGAAAACGTTTTAAAATTTATTAAAGAGAAAGAAGCAGAATTTGTAGATCTAAGATTTACTGATCCAAGAGGAAAACTTCAACATTTAACTATGGATGCATCAATAGTAGATGCTGACATGCTTAATGAAGGAGTGTTTTTTGATGGTTCATCTATTGCTGGATGGAAAGCAATTAACGAATCTGACATGATTTTAAAACCTGATACTGCAAGAATGTTCATGGATCCTTTCACGTCTCATAATACTGTAGTTTTGTTCTGTGATATTTTAGATGCAATCAAAAAAGATCCTTACGAAAGAGATCCAAGAGGAGTTGCAAAAAAAGCAGAGGAATATTTAAAATCATCAGGTATTGGTGATAAAGCGTTTTTTGGACCTGAGCCAGAATTTTTTGTTTTTGATGATGTAAGAATTAAAAATGATATGAATGAAAGTGGATTTAAAATAGATAGTAAAGAAGGTCCATATAATTCAGGTAAAGAATATGAAAATGGAAATATGGGTCATAGACCTCAAATTAAAGGGGGTTATTTCCCTGTGCCACCTGTTGATAGTGAGCAAGATATGCGTGGTGAATATTTAAAAAACTTAAAAGAAGTTGGTATCAAAGTTGAAAAACACCACCATGAAGTTGCTCCAAGTCAACATGAACTTGGTATGTATTTTGGAACTTTGGTTGACCAAGCAGATAACGTTCAACTTTATAAGTATGTAGTTCAAATGGTAACACATTCATTTGGGAAAACTGCAACCTTCATGCCAAAACCAGTTGCAGGTGATAATGGTTCAGGTATGCATATTCACCAATCTATTTGGAAAGGTGATACTCCTGTATTTTCAGGTGAAGCATATGCAGGACTTTCAGAAACTGCATTACACTATATTGGTGGAATTTTAAAACATGCTAAAGCGATTAATGCTTTTGCTAACTCTACAACAAATAGTTACAAAAGATTAATCCCTGGTTTTGAAGCTCCAGTATTATTAGCTTACTCTGCAAGAAACAGATCGGCATCATGTAGAATTCCAATTACTTTAAGTAAAAAAGGTGCAAGATGTGAAATTAGATTTCCAGATGCAGCAGGTAATCCTTACCTAACGTTTGCAGCAATGTTAATGGCAGGTATTGATGGAATTAAAAATAAAATACATCCAGGTGAGTCTTTTGATAAAGATTTATATGAATTGCCACCAGAAGAAGTAAAAGCTATACCAACCGTTTGTGGATCTTTAAGAGAAGCAATGGAAAGTTTAGATAAGGATAGAGAGTTTTTAACTCAAGGTGGTGTATTTACTGACGACCAAATCGATGCTTATATAGCTCTTAAGTTTGAGGAAATTCATAAATTTGAACACGCACCTCATCCTGTAGAGTTTGAGATGTATTACAGTAGTTAATTTTTAATTACTGTCTGGTTGTTGCAATTGTATCTTTGTTAATACCTTTTTTAACAACGTAATCTTGAGTACCGTTTGCACCGGTCTCAACTTCTTTACGTAAATCTTTAAAGAATGTTCTTTCTTTAATTGTATCTTTTAGGTTTTTAACAAGATTTTTAAATTCAAATTTGTTCATACCTAAATATATATACTAGGTATGCGTATGATGCAATACTGATATGCGTTAAATGGGAATATTCAACTTTTGCTAGATTTTAAAGGATTCCCCGCATCCACATCTTTCTGTTTCGTTGGGATTATTAAATACAAACGAAGAAGATAGCTCTTCTTTTTTGTAATCCATTTCTGTTCCAAGCAAATACATAATAGCTGCAGAATCGACAAATACTTTCACACCTTTTTCCTCAATGACTTCATCATTTGGATTTACTTCTTTGGTATACTCCATGACGTAAGACATGCCAGCACAACCCCCTGATTTAACTGAAACTCTTACACCTAAAGAGTCTTTTTCTGCATTAGACATAATTTCTTTAATTCTTTCCACAGCATTATCACTTAATTTAATAATTGGATTCATTATAAATTTAACTCCAGTTTTGCAGCTTCTGACATCATGTCCTTATTCCAAGGTGGGTCCCAAACTAATTCAAGATCAACGTCCTCAATACCCTCAACTTGCATTGCGCCATCTTTAACTTCTTTAGGTAAACTTTCAGCAACTGGACAATTAGGAGTAGTCAAAGTCATTTTAATTTTTGCAAATTTATCATCCTCAACTTTAATATCATAAATCAAACCTAGTTCATAAATATTCACTGGTAATTCAGGATCATAAATTTTTCTAATTTCTTCAATAATTTGATCTTTTTTAGACATAATTAATTTTCTGTTTTAACCTCATCAGTTTTATTATCAAAAGCTGAGACTAGTGTATGCCAAGATAGTGTGGCACACTTTACTCTCATTGGATATTGTTTTACTCCAGATAAACACATTAGTTTTGTTTTTTCATCTTCTTTAAGATTTTCTGATTTAAGCTCAGGATTTTCTTTAATCATCCCCAAAAAATCTTCAACAATTTCTTTTGCTTCATTTTCATTTTTGCCTTTAATTAAATCAGTCATTATTGATGCAGAAGCCATGGAAATTGCACAACCACTACCTTCAAATGAAATATCTTCCACAATTCTTTGACCATTTAATTTTAAATAGACATGAACGTTATCACCACACAGTGGATTGTTACCTTTGGCATCTTTATTAAAATCTTCTGTCTTACGAAGGTTTCTTGGATTTTTTCCATGCTCTAAAATTATTTCTTGATATAATTCTTTTAAATTCATTTTAAATTAAATATTTTCTTACAATTATTTATTGCATCATTAAGTTTATCTAAATCTTCTTTAGTATTATATATTCCAACGGAAGCTCGTGCGCTCGCTGGTATATTAAGTTTGTCATGTAAAATTTGACAGCAATGATGACCAGCTCTTATTGCAACTCCGTCTTCATCTAAAATTGTTGCGATGTCATGAGGATGCACACCTTCTAAAGTGAAAGACAAAACTCCACCTTTATTTTTTGGATTTCCAATTAATTTTACTGAATTATTTTTTTTTAATAATTCTTGGCCATACTCAACTAATTCTGCTTCATGTTTCATAACATTTTCAATACCTACGCTCTCCAGAAATTTAATTGATTGATCAAAAGCAATAACTTGCGCTGTAGCCATAGTTCCAGCTTCATATTTGTTAGGTAAATCACCATAGGTAATTCTATCTTTTTTAACCTCTCTAATCATTCCGCCACCGCCTTGGTAAGGAGGAAGTTCATCCAACCACTTTTTCTTACCATAAAGAACCCCCAATCCTGTAGGGCCATACATTTTATGACAAGAAATTGCGTAAAAATCGCAATCTAAGTCTTGCATATCTAGCTTTAAATGAGGAGCTCCTTGGCAACCATCTACAACAACTATTATTCCTTTTGAATGTGCTAAATCAGTAATTTCTTTTACTGGTAATATTGCTCCAGTCACATTTGATAAATGAGTAATTGAAATAACTTTTGTATTAGGAGTAATTTTCTTTTCAACTTCTTCTAGTGTAATTTCTCCTTCTTCATTTATTTCTGCAAAATTAATTTTTATATTTTTAGATTTTCTTAAAAAATGCCAAGGTACATAATTTGAATGATGTTCTAATTCGGTAATTAATATTTCATCACCTTCGTTTAAATGATTTTGACCCAATGTATTAGCAACAAGGTTTAATGCTTCGGTAGCACCTTTAGTAAATACTATTTCATTTTTATCTTTAGCATTAATATATTTTTGAACTGATGTTCTAGTATTTTCATATAAATTTGTTGCAGCAACCGCAAGATAGTGAACACTTCTACCAACATTAGAAAATTGTTTGGTATAAAATTCATTAATTCTATCTACCACTACTTTTGGTTTTTGTGATGAATTTGCACTATCTAAATAAACCAAATCATTATTTTGGATTTTCTCATCAAATATTGGAAATTCTTTTTTAACTTGATCTATGTTCATACATTTATACCTGATAATTTTTTAACTAATTTTTTAACATCTTCATTAGAAATTTTTTCAATTACCTCGTTAAGAAAACCATTTGTTAATAATTTTTTTGATTCTGAATAGCTGAGACCTCTAGACATTAAATAAAAAATTGAATTTTCATCAATATTTCCTGATGTAGATCCATGTGAACATTTAACATCGTCTGCATATATTTCTAATTCTGGTTTCGCATTAAATTCAACACTTTCATTTAACAATAAAGCTCTACTTAATTGGTATCCATCTGTTTTTTGTGCTTCAGGACTTACAAAAATTTTACCTTGATAAATACCTTTTGATTTATCATTCAATACACTTTTAATTAATTGATAACTTTTACAATTTTCTTTTTTATGATTAATTACAGTTTTTATTTCATGATGTTTTTCATTTTCTAAATTGATAATTCCATTTAATGCAATAGAACCATATTCATCATCTAAACTGCAATTTATGTCTTGTTTTATAAATTTAGAACCTTCTGACAAGATAAAATATTCTAAATGACTATTTTTAGATAAATTAATATCTTTGTTGAAATACTTTATATTTTCCGAAGTATTTGAATCTAGACTATAATTTTTTAAAATTGAATTCACTCCAATATTAATTTTTTGTCTAAAATTAATGAAATTTTTTTCAGAATTTTCATTTAAAAAATTAACTACACATAATGAACTGTCATCTTCTAAATTAATATCTACTCTAGAATTAATTGCAGAAGATTTTAAACCATCACTCAAATAATTAAATAAAATCAATGGTTTTTTAACATTGTAACCTTTTTTAATAGTAATATTCGAAACACTAGTAAGAAATGCTGAATTCAAATTTAAAAGAGTATTTTGATAAATAGTATCATCTAAGTCTAAATTTTGATCAACTAAGATTTTATCTTTGTCTTCATGTTTAAAATCAAAATCATATAATTTTCCATCAACAAAACTTATTTTATTATGTTCAAAATCTAGTGGAAAATCTTTTTCTTCAAAAACTTTTTTGTGATCAACAATAAAGTTTAAATTGTCAAAATTTTTTGAAATAATTTGATTTATATCTGAAAATTTCCAATCCTCATTTCTTTTATTTGGTAAACCTTTTTCAAAATAATTATTAAAATTTTCTTGTTTAATTTTTTTCTGACTATCAGAAAAATTATTTAGACTAATAATTTTATCAAAATTTAATTTAAGTTCATTTTGCATTAATTAAAATCCTCATAACCTACTTTTTCTAATTCTTTTGCTAATTCAAAATCACCTGATTTTATAATTTGTCCATTTTTAAGAACATGAACAAAATCAGGTTTAATATAATCTAATAATCTTTGATAGTGAGTTATAATTAGAAAAGAATTGTTTTTATTTCTTAGTGAATTAACCCCTTCTGAAACTATCCTTAAAGCATCTATATCTAATCCTGAATCTGTTTCATCTAGAATTGATAATTTTGGATTTAAGATAGACATTTGTAAAATTTCATTTTTTTTCTTTTCTCCACCTGAAAATCCAACATTAAGTTGTCGGTTTAAAATTTTTTCATCAAATTTAAGCTCTGCAGATTTTTCTTTTATTAATTTTAAAAACTCAATTGCATCTAGTTCTTTTTCGCCTCTAGCTTTTTTAATTGCATTTATTGAAGTTTTTAAAAAAGTATTTGTATTAACACCTGGTATTTCCATTGGATATTGAAACGCTAAAAAAATTCCTTTATGAGCTCTTTCTTCTGTTTCTAATTCTAATAAGTTTTCTCCATCAAATGTAACTTTACCATTTATTTCGTAACCTTTTTTGCCTGACAAAATATTTGATAATGTGCTTTTTCCAGATCCATTTGGACCCATAATTGCATGAACTTCTCCTGGTTTAATATCTAAATTTAAACCTTTTAATATTTCTTTTTCATCAATCTTTGCTTTAAGATTTTCTATTGATAACATCTACCCAACACTCCCCTCTAAACTAATACCTACAAGTTTTTGTGCTTCTACTGCAAATTCCATTGGTAGCTGCTGTAGAACTTCTTTACAAAAACCGTTGACAATTAAACTAACTGCCTCTTCTTGGTTTAATCCTCTTTGATTGCAGTAATATAGCTGTTCATCACTTATTTTTGATGTTGTTGCTTCATGTTCTATATTTGATTTAAGATTTTTGTTCTTGATATAAGGAATTGTATGAGCTCCACATTTATTACCCATCAATAAAGAGTCACATTGGGTAAAGTTTCTAGAATTATCAGCTTTTGAAGATATATCTACTAATCCTCTGTACATCATATCTGATTTACCCGCTGAAATTCCTTTTGAAATTATTTTACTTTTTGTGTTTTTTCCTAAGTGTATCATTTTAGTTCCAGTGTCAGCTTTTTGATGATTGTTTGTAATTGCTATAGAATAAAACTCACCTACTGAATTATCACCTTTCAAAATACAACTTGGATATTTCCAAGTAATTGCTGAACCAGTTTCTACTTGGGTCCAAGAAATTTTAGAATTTTTACCTTTGCATAATCCTCTTTTAGTAACAAAATTATAAATACCGCCCTTTCCATCCTTATCCCCTGGATACCAATTTTGAACTGTTGAATATTTTATTTCTGCATCATCAAGAGCAATTAATTCAACATTAGCTGCATGTAATTGATTTTCATCTCTCATTGGAGCTGTACATCCTTCTAGGTAGCTTACATAACTTCCTTTATCAGCTATGATTAATGTTCTTTCAAATTGTCCTGTTTCTGATGCATTGATTCTAAAGTAAGTAGACAGTTCCATAGGACATTTAACATTTTCTGGAATGTATACAAATGAGCCATCAGTAAAAACTGCAGAATTAAGAGTTGCGAAAAAATGATCAGTTGTAGGAATAACTGATCCAAGATATTTTTTAACTAATTCAGGATGTTTTTGAATAGCTTCAGACATCGAGCAAAATATAATTCCTTGCTTAGTAAGTTCTTCTTTAAAAGTAGTTGCAACAGAAACAGAATCGAAAACTGCATCAACAGCAATACCATTTAATCTTGCTTGCTCTTGAAGAGGAATTCCTAATTTTTTATATGTCTCTAATAATTTAGGATCAAGATCATCTAAACTTTTTGGTTTATCTTTCATGCTTTTGGGAGCTGAGTAGTAGTAAAGATTCTGATAATCTATTTTAGGATATTTTGGTTTCTGCCAATCAGGCTCTTTTAATTGTTTAAATCTTTCAAAAGCTTTTAATCTAAAATCTAACATCCATTGAGGCTCTTTTTTAATATTAGAGATAAATTTTATTACATTCTCATTTAAACCCTTAGGGGCTTTTGTATTTTCTATATCTGTTGAAAAACCATATTTGTAATCTTTCAAACTATCTATTTCTTTCTGTCTACTATCCATACTATACTCTGTTCTCTTTATTATTTTTTAATAAGTCGTTTAAGCTTTTATTTTCAAAGAAAGTATTAATATGAACCTCAAGTTCATCCCATAGATTGTGTGTAATACATTTTGTAGCTTTACCATTACAACCTTTTTTAGATTCTTTTTTACACTGAACAGTTTTAACTTTTTCATCTACTGCATTGAAAATATTTGTAAGTTTTATTTCACTTGGATCTTTTGATAAAATGTAACCTCCTTGATTACCTCTAATACTTTTCACAATTTGATTTTTTTTAAGTTTTGAAAATATTTGCTCTAAAAAATCTAATGAAATTCCTTGTCTTAAAGAAATATCTCTTAATGATACAGGATTGATATTATCAAACCTTGCTAGATCTACTAATGCCATTACGGCATATCTTCCTTTTGATGTTAGTTTCATTTTTACCCTTAAAATGTGGGTTTTTATACATACCCGACTAAAATGGTCAAGTTTATAAAGTAAAAAAAGACTACCATTTTGTCGCTCAGTTGTGATAAACGTACCTTTTTTTTGAGAACAATAATCAATTGCATATATGGATAATAAAATTTTAGAAATTTTTATACCTGGACCTGCTGGTAGATTAGAAGCTAAATATTATAAAAGTAAAAAAAATACTTCTCCTATTGCATTAGTTCTACAGCCTCATCCGCAGTATGGGGGAACTATGAATAATAAAGTAGTTGTAGATACATTTCATACATTCATGGAAAATGATTTTTCAGTTTGTAGAGTAAACTTTAGAGGAGTTGGGAAAAGTGATGGAGAATTTGATAATGGTCAAGGTGAACTGGCAGATGCTGCAGCAGCACTAGATTGGTTGGAAAGAGAAAATTTTGATAATTCGCAATGTTGGGTATCAGGATTTTCTTTTGGTTCTTTGATTGCAATGCAGCTGCTTATGAGAAGACCGGAAATAAATAGATTTATAGCCATATCTCCACAACCTAATGTCTATGATTTTTCTTTTTTGTCTCCATGTCCAACATCTGGGATGGTTGTTTATGGAAAAAAAGATGAATTAGTGCCAGTAGAATATATTACTGAATTAGATAAAAGATTAAGCGCTCAAAAAGGTATTAAAGTTGAATTCCAAACAATAACTGAAGCAAATCATTTCTTTTCTAAAACTGATGATGCTTTAACAAAAACTTTGGATAAATATATAAAAAAAGAAACAGCTTTATATTAATAATTATTTGCTAACTTGCCTCCAATGACCGGGGCATTACATCTTGTCGTATTTGGGAAAGAAATTGGTAAATTTAATTTAGATCTTATAGCTAAATAAGCAAACGCTTGAGACTCAATATAATCTCCATTCAGCTGAAAATTATCTATCATATCAAAATTATTCTTATTTAAATTTGAATTTCTAATAATTGATTCAATCAAAAATTTGTTCTTTCGACCTCCCCCACAAAATAAATATTTTTTAGAATTATTTTTATTTAAAAATTTTATTCCTTCTGCAATCAAGTATGCTGTGAATTCTGTAATTGTTGAACACCCATCTTCTAAAGATAAACCTCTTGCAAAAGATATATCAAATTCTTTTACATCAAGTGATTTTGAATAAGTTTCAATTTTAAAATTATCTATTGCTTGATTTAGAATTAATTGATCAATTTTTCCAGATTTTGCAATCTTACCATCTTTATCAAAGGTAAAATTTGAATTATTCCTGATCCATTCATCTATCAAACAATTGCCTGGACCAATATCATAAGCAATCAAATCATTTTCTATATTATTGGATATATCATTTACTATTGTAGCATTAGATATTCCTCCAATGTTAACAATGCAAATAGGTTGAGCTGAATTATTTTTTTCTTTATTTAAAAAATTATTAACTACTAATCTGTGGTAAATTGGTGTTAGAGGTGCTCCTTGACCATTGTTATCAATATCTGCTTGTCTAAAATCATAAATTACTGGTTTTTTTAATAATTGAGATAACAAATTGCCATCACCTAGTTGTTTAGTAATTTTAATTTGAGGGTTATGGAAAATCGTTTGACCATGAAAACCTATAAAATCAATTTCTATTCCATTTTTTAATGCTATTTTGCTGATCTTTTCAGCATGAAAAATAGTTAAAGCTCTCTCCAAATCACTCAATTCCTTAGAATATTTTGTCAAATCTTCACTACTTTTAATTTTGTCTCTTAAAGTTGATAATTGCCTATAGAGATCAATATCGTACTCAAAGTATTGATCAAAAATTAGTTCTACCTCATCATATCCGTCAGATTTAATTATTGAAACATCGACTCCATCCATAGATGTACCGCTCATTAAGCCCATAGCTGAAAATAATTTTTTTTTCATTGATATTATTTTTAAAAAAAATTTGTATATAATAACTATAGTCTTATGAATAAATTTTTAAAAGAATTTAAAGATAGAGGATATTTCTATCAATGTACTAGTGAAGCTGACTTATCTAATTTATTAGATAAAGAAAAAATTAAAGCTTATATAGGATTTGATTGTACTGCTGAAAGTTTGCATGTTGGTAGTTTGTTGCAAATCATGTGTTTGAGATTGTTACAAAAAAATGGTCACCGACCAATAGTATTGTTAGGAGGTGGAACAACAAGAATAGGTGATCCCTCAGGAAAAGATAAAACAAGAAAAATTTTAGATGAAAATGAAATTGAAAAAAATATTAAAAATATTCAAAATATCTTAAAAAAATTTCTAGATAGTGACGATCCAAATACTTCACCTATTTATGTCAACAATTATACCTGGCTTAAAGATTTAAATTATATTTCTTTTCTAAGAGATATAGGAAAGCATTTTACGATCAATAGAATGCTTACATTTGATAGTGTAAAACTAAGATTAGAAAGAGAACAGTCGCTTAGTTATATGGAATTTAATTACATGATACTCCAAGCCTATGATTTTTTAGAATTAAATAAAAAAGAAAATTGTGTTCTACAAATAGGTGGTTCTGATCAATGGGGAAACATTGTAAATGGTGTTGAACTTATTAAGAGATATTCTAATAACCAAACATATGGATTAACAACACCATTAATTACTTTAGCCACAGGTGCAAAAATGGGAAAAACTGAAAATGGCGCTATTTGGTTAGACGAAAAATATTTATCAGCTTATGACTACTGGCAATTTTGGAGAAATGTTGATGATCGGGATGTAATTAAATTTTTAAAAATGTTTACTGATATTGATATAAGCGAAATCAATGCTTTAGAGGAAAAAAATATTAATGAATTAAAAATATTGTTAGCAAACAAAGCCACAGCTATGTTACATGGAGAAGATGCTGCTCAAAATTCTGAACAAGCTGCAAAAGAAGCATTTTCTGGAAATTCTTTAGGCTCTAACTTACCAAGTGTTAAAATTGAAACAAAACAATTAGAAAATAATGTCAATATAATTGATTTAATAATTTTATCTAAAGCAGAAAATTCAAAAAGTGAGATAAGAAGATTAATTAAGGGTAAAGCTATTAAGATTAATGATGCTGTAGTTCCAGATGAAAAATTTATTATTAATCAGGAACTATTCACAGAGAATTATTTAAAGCTTTCTATAGGTAAAAAAAGGCACATTAAAATTGAATTAAGCTAGTTTCTTTTAATTTTTTCAAGAGTTCTAGTTATAAATCTTGGAGTTAATGTTTTTATTGGGTTTACTGAAGTTTCAAGATCTTTTGGAGGTCCTTTTATTTTAAAACTTACCCCGAAAACACCCTCTCCTGTTTTATCACCAACTAAAATTTTACCTAATAATGGAATTTTACTTATTGTTTTATTTATAGTTGTTGCTGGTACCAAAGTCCCCCTTAAACTTACCAATTTTTCTTCTTCCACATAACCACTCATTAATATCGAAATAGCTGGACCAATTGCATATAGTTCATCTATTGTCATAAGATTTTTTTGGTTATTGAAATTCATTTCAAACTCATCAAATCTTATTCCTTCTCCAGTTAAAATATCGGCAATTCCTTGTAGGGAAGCTAGTGTTAGAAGTTTTGTTAATGCTGGGACCTCTTTTAACTTAAAGTCATAAATTTTAAGATTTGATACTGATTTTTCATTTTTTTTTGTTGATATGAAATCCAAGTTGCCTTCATCAAATCCTTTTATAAATTTATATCTTTTCACCAATGGCTTTGCTTTAGATGAATAAAGTTTAGTTATTTTTTCACCGTTATTCTTTGTTTCAATAGAAAAAACTATGTTTTTATTATTTTCAAAATTTGCAGATAAATTTGCATCTACAACTTTATTATCTTTGATAAAAATTAACCCTTGTAAATTTTTAACAAAATAAATTTCATCTATATAAACTTCATTCAGATTTATTTTCAAATTAAAATTGTTCTTAAAAATTTTATTTTCTTTTTCCTTTTTACTTTCTAGTAAATTTGTTACTATAGAATTAGCATTCAAGAACAATCCATTTAATTTATAATCGTTTTGTTTTTGTCTTTGAATAATAAATTGATTATCTTTATTCTCAGTATCAATATAATCAAAATCAATTTTATCAAATCTATCTATTAAATAATCTTTATCTAATATCAAATTATTAATCTTAATTTTATTTCTCTTATCTAAAATACTTATACTTTCTAAATTTAAATTTTTTGAACTTTTTAACATTCCAGCAACTGATAAATTTGTTTTTTCATTTATATTTTTCTTATAATTTAAATTTTTAATTTCAAAATCTGTTTGATTTAAAATTAATTTTAAATCAAAATTGGTTTTTTCTTTATCATTGAGAACAAAGTAATTTATTTCATCATAGTTTTTATCAATTTTTATATTTCCGTTACCTGAAAGAGTTAATGAACCATTTTTATATTTAATATTGAGTTTATGATTTTGAAGGTTAAGAAATTTTTTAGTAGATGGAAAAAATTGTTTTAAGAATTCTTGATTTTTTAAATCAACACTTTTTAGATTAATGTCAGATATGAATTCAAAATCCTTATCATTTTTTTTGTAAAAATACTGAATATAATCAAAATCTTTATTAAGTTTTACTTTACCTTCACCTTTGAGGGTAAAATCTTTGTTTTTGTACTTTAAATTTATTTTATGATTTTCAATATTTATTTGATTCTTAATAAGTGGAAAATATTCTTGGATAATTTTTTGATTTTTCAATGTTCCTTTTTTAATATTTAAATTAGTTTCAAATTCAATATCATTTCGATCTCTTTTAAAAGTATATTCAATTTTATTTGTTTTATTATCTAACTTAAATTCACCTGCACCATTAGCTATAAGAGCTTTGTTTTCATAAATTAATTTTAATTTATGATTATCTAATAAGATTTCACTATTTTGATTTGAAAAATAATTTGGAATTAAATTATTGTCATAAATAACTTTTTTAAAATTTATGTCAGAGTCTATTTTTAAATTAGTTAATTTAAATTTATTAGTTATTTCAAAATTAAAAATATTCTCAGAACTAAACTTGGTATTTTTTAAATTAAAGTTATTTAAATTTAAATTTAATATATTAATTAAATTATCTGATAAAACTGCCTCAGAATTTTGAATTTTACCTTCTACGTAATGATTATTATTCTTTTTGTTAACTTTTAATAATTTAGATGAAAAATCAATTTGATCTGATGTAAATTTAATATCTTCAAATAAATATTTGTCTTTTTCTATATAAAATAAAAAATTAATATTATTAAAATCTATTCCATTAAAAAATTTAAATTTTCCATCTTTCAATAATCCTTTAATTTTGTAATCATTTTTAATTTTTCCATTTTGATCTAAGTTAAGATTTAGATCTAAAATTACATGTCCTTTTTTTATGAAAGTTTCTAAAATTAATAATTCTGGTTTGTTACTTGTGGCTCTTATAAATTTTACAAAATCTTTTAATAATATTGACTTTGTTGCCACTTCAAAATTAGAGGAAACTAATTTATTTTTAAGAATAGAATCAAGTGATACTTGAGTTTTTATATATTCTAGCTCAAGTGGTCTATTTGCATAATAGATATTTGCGCCAATAGTTTTTGCATTTATTTTAAGTTTAAGTGGATCAAGAATTAATTTTACTTTTTTTAAAGATACATCCAAATTATTATTACTTTGAACAACTGTGTCTTTTATCTGCTGATTAAATTTGTTGGTCTCTATTCCAACAATGCTTAAATAAAATATCAGTGATATTAAAAATCCTAGAAATATTAAAAAGTATTTAAAAATATTTATTTTCATTTAATTTTGTAAAGAGATTGTTCTAAAAAATCATCTAATTCTCCATCAAGAATTTTATCTGGACTTGTGCTTTCAAAATTTGTTCTGTTGTCTTTTACCAATCTATAAGGTTGCAAAACATATGATCTTATTTGATGCCCCCAACCAATTTCTGACTTACTGTTTTCTGTACTTTGGTTCTCCTCTTCTCTTTTTTTAATTTCAAAATCGTACAGTCTTGCTTTTAACATATTCATACAAGTTTCTTTATTTTTATGTTGCGATCTTTCATTTTGACATTGGACTACTATTTTCGATGGAATATGTGTAATTCTTACAGCGCTATCAGTTGTATTTACATGCTGTCCACCAGCACCACTTGATCTATAAGTATCTATTCTCAAATCTTTCTCTAAAATCTCAACATTTATATTTTCATCCACTACTGGGTAAATCCAGACACTTGCAAAACTTGTGTGCCTTCTTGCTCCTGAGTCAAATGGAGAAATTCTAACCAAACGATGAATGCCTGATTCTTTCTTCAACCAACCAAATACATAATCACCTTCAATTTTTATTGTTGCTGATTTAATTCCAGCTTCATCTCCCTTATGCTCACTAATTAAATTTGATGTAAAACTTTTTTTATCAGACCACTTCAAATACATCCTTCTCAACATATCTGCCCAATCTTGACTTTCAGTCCCTCCAGCGCCTGCATGTATTTCTATATAGCAATCTAATGAATCTGCTTCGTCTGATAAAAAACATTTGATTTCATTTTTTTTTACCTCTTTTTTTAAATCCTTTATATTTTGTAAAGTTTCTTCCTGAACCGCTAAATTATTTTCCCCTAAAGCAAGCTCATTCAAATCATCGAAATCATTTAATTTTTGGATAGACTGATTTAAAGAATTTACTAACTCTTCGTAGAGTTTTTTCTCTTTTATAACTTTTTTTGAATTATCTTTATCTTGCCAAAAATTGGCATCGAACATTTGAGAATTTAATTTTTCAAGTTTTGAGTAAATTTTATTGTTTTCAAAGATACTCCTTAATTCTTTGATTAATCTTATTTATCTCTTCTTTGTAATTTTGGTAATTGTTATCCATTAGTAAAACTTTAGTATGTTGTTTATATCCATTCTATCAGAATTTGAATAAAGAACCTTGCCATCTTTAACATTTTTTTTTTTAAAAACCTCAATTATTGTATTTTTGGATGTAAATTTAGCTTTTTGGCCTGTTGAGGGATCCACAACCATCATTATTGTATCTTTTGCAGCTTTAAATGGTCTAGCCTCAGACTTTTTAACAGAATTTTTTATAAAATTTTTAAATATAGGTAGGGCAGTTTTTGATCCTGTTTCAAATTTACCAAGTGGTGTTGGGCTATCCATTCCTACATAAACACCTACTAATAAGTTTGATGTAAAACCAATGAACCAGGTATCAGTATTATTATTCGTTGTTCCAGTTTTTCCTGCAATATTTAATTTTAAATCTCTTAATTTTTTTGCAGTTCCTCTTTGAATTACCCCTTCAAGAATTGATGTCATTTGATACGCAGTTTCTTCAGAAAAAATTTGTATATATTTATTTTTTAACTCAGGATAATCATCACTAAGATAGGATATTGAATCACAATTTACACAAGATCTCTTATCATTATTATAAATAGTATTTCCTTCACTATCTTGAATCCTGTCAATCAAAACAGGTTCAACAAGTTTTCCTCCATTAACAAAAACAGAATAAGCAGATGTAAGCTGCAACAAAGTGGTTTCAGCAGAACCTAAAGAAATTGACAATAGTTTCTCAGGATTTTCATAAATTGAAAGTTTTTTAGAATAGTCGATAATTTTATCTAACCCTAAATCTTGAGCTATTCTAACTGTCATTAGATTTCTTGATTTCTCCAATCCAGTTCTGATTGTAGATGGACCGTAAAATTTTTTTCCATAATTTTCCGGTTTCCATAACTTTAAATCATCCCCTTGATCTAAAACTAAAGGTGCATCTAAAACTAATGATGTAGGTGTATAATTATTTTCTAAAGCAAGAGCATAAACGAATGGTTTAAATGCAGACCCTGGTTGTCTTTTCGCTTGCGTGGTTCTATTAAACTCACTTTTTTTAAAACTGAAACCACCATTAAGAGCCAAAACTCTTCCTGTATAAGGATCCATTACAACAATTCCTCCATTTATTTTTGGCAGTTGTTGTAAACTGTATTTTTTATCTTTTATTTGTTTCACATAAATTATATCGCCAATTTTTAATAATTGGTTAAACTCTTTTTTCGTCCAAGAAATATCTTTATATTCTATAACACCATCATCTTTATCAATCGTTTCTACAATTGCTGAAAATTTATTTAATTTTTTTACAATTGCTAATTTCCAATTAATTGATTTTTCAAGTTTGTATTTATCTAAATCTTTGTGCCAGTTCAAATTGTAAGGTTTGTTAATTAGTGCACCCCTCCAACCTTTTCTCTGATCATAGGAAATTAATCCAGATCTTAGAGAATTAGTTGCAATTTTTTGTAAAACTAAATCTATTGGAGTATTGATATTTAGACCTTGTTTATAAACTTTATCATAAGTCAAACTTTCTATGACATTTTTTCTAACATCTTCGATATAGTATTGCGCGTCTTCTAAGTATATTTTTTGTTTTTTCTTTAATTTAATTTCTTGATTACTTAATTTTTCTAACCACTCAGATGTAATATAATTATTTTCATATAAATTTTTTAAAACTAAATTTCTTCTAAATTTTGCTAAATCTTTATCTTTATAAGGATTGTATTTACTAGGCGCTTTAGGCAAAGCAGCTAACAATGCAGCTTCTGAATAATTAATTTCTCTTATAGATTTATCAAAATATTCCATACTTGCAGCGGCCACACCATAGGCTCCACTACCTAGATAGATTTGATTTAAATAAAGTTCTAATATCCTTTCTTTAGATAATGCTCTTTCAATCCTAAATGCTAATATTGCCTCTTTTATCTTTCTATTTAGACTTACTTCATTTGTGAGTAAAAAATTCTTTGCTACTTGTTGAGTAATAGTAGAGGCACCTTCTAGTCTTTTAGAGGCCATTATATTTGAAATATTGTTTATAACTGCTCTTAGAACACCTTTCGCATCTACACCAGGATGAGAGAAAAAATTTTTATCTTCTGCGGATAAAAATGAGTTAATTACATTTTTTGGTATAGCATTGTAAGGAACAAAAACCCTTTTTTCTTTTGAAAAATCTGCAACCAATTCTCCATTTCTTGAATAAACTTTACTTGAAACTGGTGGCTTATAACTCTTAAGAAATTTATAATCTGGAATATCGTTGGAGTATTTCAATAAAATACTAAATATCAAAATACCTAATAATATTAAAATAGTGGAGGAAAATAACAGAATATTTTTGAATAATTTACTCATTTTATTTCCATTATATCTTGGAATTTGTTAAAGATAAGGCATCAGAGATAAACAAAATTTATTACAAAAAATATTAATGAACTTAAAAATCAACATATTATGGAAAAAAATTTATATATCGATGCATCGCATCCAAATGAAACTAGAGTTGTTCTTAAATCAGGTGAAAATATTGAAGACTACGAGTACGAAGGTTTAAAAAACAATTTAATAAAAAATAATATATATTTAGGTAAGGTAAGCAGGATTGAACCTTCGCTCCAGGCAGCCTTTATTGACTTTGGAAGAGAAAGACATGGATTTTTATCATTTAACGATATTCAGTCAGATTACTATCAAATACCAAAAGCGGACCTAGAAAAAATAAAAGAAGAGGAAGAAAAAGCAAGAGAAGAACTTTCAAAACAAGTTGAAGCAAAAGAAGAAGAAAATATTGCTGAGGGCAAACTTGAAATAGATGATCAAATAGAAGAAAAAGTTGAAGATGTAGAATCTGATAAAGAAGAAGTAGATACAAAAGAAAATTCAGATACAGAGGAAAAAACTGAAAAAAAACCTGAAAAAAGATTCAAATTTAAAAGATACAAAATTCAAGAAGTAATCAAACCTAATCAAGTAATTCTTGTCCAAGTCATCAAAGACGAGAGAGGTCAAAAAGGTGCTGCACTAAGCACTTTTATTTCAATTGCAGGAAAATATATAGTGTTAATGCCAAACACACCTAAAGGTGGTGGAATTTCTAGAAAAATATTTAATCCTGCAGATAGAAAAAAAATTAGAACTATTTTAAATGAAATTGAAATTCCTAAAGAGATGGGTTTAATTGTAAGAACAGCAGGAAGCAACAAAACAAAAAATGAAATCAATAGTGATTTAACAACTCTTATTAATACTTGGGGACAGATAAAAGATAATGCAATTAATTCTATAGCTCCCTCTTTAATTCATCAAGAAAGCGAGATAATTAAAAGAACATTAAGAGATATGTACGATGATAGTACTAACCAAATTATTGTTGAAGGAAATGAAGGTTACAAAAAAGCCCAATCTTTTATGAAAACAATGATGCCATCAAGTGTAAAAAAAGTTAAAAAATATAGAGGAAGAACACCACTATTTATCGAGGAAAATATTGAACAAAAATTAAATCAAATTTTTGACTCAGAAATTAAACTTAAATCGGGAGGGTATTTAGTTATTAATCCTACAGAGGCACTTGTATCAATAGATATTAACTCTGGTAGCTCAATCAAAGGTAAAAATGTTGAAAGCACAGCCTTAGATACAAATATTGAAGCAGCAGAGGAAATTTCAAGACAGATAAAAATTAGAGATTTATCAGGATTAATAATTATAGACTTCATTGACATGCTTAGTTTTGGCAACCGACGTTTAGTAGAAAGAAAGCTTAAGGAAAAATGTAGATCTGATAGAGCAAGAATTCAAATTGGAAGAATAAGTAATTTTGGCCTTTTAGAAATGTCTAGACAAAGATTGAGGGAAAGTGCTGTTAAATGGAAGGTAACTTTAACAGACGAGTCTTTTGCTCAAAAATTATTAAAAATTGTTGAATTAAAGGCTGTAACTAATAAAGCAAAATTTGTTGAAGTAAAAGTCTGCGAAAAAATTTCAGATTTTCTAAAAGAAAATTTTGTTAATGATTTAACTTACTTTGAAAAAAAGAATAAAATGACAATTGATATCATCAGTGACAATAGTCTGATAATTCCAGAATATATTATAAACATTCAGAACAAATCCAAAAAAACTATTGAACTTGTTGAGCATTATGAAAAATTAAAAAACTTAGAAACCCAAAATAAAGAAGATAAGATTTCTCAAAAAAAAGAAGTTAAGAAAATTAAAAAAAATTATAAAAAAAAAAATTTTTTTAAAAAGGTTAAATAATACCCTTTAGAGGAGAGGAAGGATTTCCCATCAAGGTTTTATCTATTCTTCCTGAGTTGTATGATTGTCTTCCAGCTATAACAGCATTTTTAAATGCTAGAGCCATATCAAATGGTTTTTTTGCTTTCGCGATTGCAGTGTTTACCAATACTCCATCACAACCCAGTTCCATTGCAATTGTAGCATCTGAAGCTTGTCCAAGACCCGCATCAATAATTAATGGAAGTTTT
Organism: Candidatus Pelagibacter sp. HIMB1493; assembly: GCF_052047995.1. Taxonomy (NCBI): domain Bacteria; kingdom Pseudomonadati; phylum Pseudomonadota; class Alphaproteobacteria; order Candidatus Pelagibacterales; family Candidatus Pelagibacteraceae; genus Candidatus Pelagibacter; species Candidatus Pelagibacter sp. HIMB1493. The sequence goes on from NZ_JBNAIP010000001.1 coordinate 731,863, forward strand.
GTTTGTTTCCTGATTATTTGAATATTAATTTTATTTTGTATTCCTAAACCTGATCCAATTGGTGCTGCTAGTGGCATTATCGCAGCAGCTCCAACATTTTCTAATCTTTTTGCCATTAATGGATCATCGTTACAATAAACCATAACTTTAAATCCCTCTTTGGTAAGAACTTCAGTGGACTCTAAAGTTTCAATCATATCTGGAAATAAATTTTGCTTATCTCCTAAAACTTCTAATTTAACTAATTTCCACCCACCTATTTCTCTTGCCAATCTCAAAGTTCTAAGAGCTTCTTTAGAATTAAAACAACCCGCTGTGTTAGGTAAATAGGTAATCTTTTTTGGATCTATATAATCCATTAACAAAGGTTTGTTCTTATCAGAAATATTTACTCTTCTAACTGCAACAGTTACTATCTCTGCTCCTGACAATTTGATAGCTTTGGCACATTCAGACATAGTTTTATACTTTCCAGTACCAACAATTAACCTAGATTTAAATTTTTTTTTAGCAATGATGAGATTATCTTTTTTCATACTACCCTCCTCCTATAAAATGAACAATCTCAATTTTGTCGTTTTGTTTTAATTTAATTTTGTAAACATTTTTTTTATCTATTATTTCTTCATTAAGTTCAATTGCTACTTTTTTCATAGGAATTTTAAGGTGTTTTATTAAATCTGAAAGTTTATATGTTTCAGAAATTGATCTGTTTTTACCATTTACTTTGATTTTTATTTTTTTCATCGTATATAAAAGCTGAATGAATAATAAAATAATTATTATTAATGGTCCAAATCTTAATCTATTAGGTGAAAGAGAACAATCACAATATGGATCAGGTAACTATGAACAACTTAAAGAAAATTGTTTAAAAAAATCAAAAGAAGTTGGGTTAGACTGTGAATTTATCCAATCAAATTTGGAGGGAGATTTAGTAAATACAATTCAAGATGCACGTAAAACTTATGATGGAATGATTATAAATGCCGCTGCATTTACACATACTTCAGTTGCAATAAGAGATGCACTTGAATTGTTCAAGAAACCAATAATTGAAATGCATATATCGAATATATATAAAAGAGAAGAATTTAGACATAAATCACTTATTAGTGGAGTTGCAACAGGTGGGATTTTTGGATTAGGCACTGAGGGATATATTTTGGCCATAATTTCATTACAAAAGCTTTTACAAAAATGAAAATAGATAAAAACATAATCAAAGAACTTAGTAATTATTTAGATGAGTTTAATTTAACTGAAATAGAGATTACTGAAAAAGATACTAAAGTTAAAGTTTCAAAAAATAATGTATCAATTAACAATCAAACAATCCCTGCGTCTGCAAGCAATGTAAATTTAACTTCTGCATCTCAATCTGCTGAGAGCGTTAAATCTGGTACAGAAATTACTTCTCCAATAATTGGAACCGCTTATCATGCGCCAGAACCTGGGGCAAAAAAATTTGTTGAAGTTGGTAAAAAAATTAAAAAAGGTGACACAATTATGATTGTTGAAGCAATGAAAACAATGAACCATGTACCTTCTACCCATGATGGTGTTGTAAAAGAGATTTGTGTTGATGATGGTCAGCCGGTTGAGTTTGGTCAAACAATTCTTATTTTAGAATAATTAATGTTCAAAAAAATTTTAATTGCAAACCGTGGAGAAATTGCAGTTAGAATTATAAGAGCATGCAAAGAATGGGGTATTGCAACTGTAGCAGTCCACTCAGATGTTGATAGAGAAAGTATGCATGTAAGAATGGCAGATGAAAGTGTCTGCATTGGTTCTCATCAACCGGCTAATAGTTATTTAAATATTCCTGCGTTAATGTCTGCAATCGAACTTACTAATGCAGATGCTGTTCATCCAGGATATGGCTTCTTATCAGAAAATGCTAACTTTGCTAAAATTTTAGAAGAAAATAAAATCAAATTTATTGGTGCATCTTCAAAACACATCGAAATGATGGGAGATAAAATTCAAGCTAAAAGAATAGCTAAAGAAAATGGTTTACCAGTTATCGAAGGATCTGAAGGTGGTGTTAGGGATATTAATGAAGCAAAAGATCTTTGTAAAAAAATTGGTTTTCCTGTTCTAATTAAAGCCTCAGGTGGAGGTGGTGGAAAAGGTATGAAAATAGTACATAAAGAGGAAGAATTTGAAACATTGTTTTCTACTGCTAAATCAGAGGCACAAAAATACTTTGGAAACGACGAGGTATATATAGAGAAATTCTTTCAAAATCCAAGACATATAGAAGTTCAAATACTCGCAGGAAAAAATAGAGTTGTGCATTTGCATGAAAGGGATTGTTCTGTTCAAAGAAGACATCAAAAACTTATTGAAGAAACCCCTAGTCCTGTTTTGAATGATGAAATTAGAAAAGATCTTTTTGAAAAAACTGTAAAAATGGTCTCTAAAATTGGGTACATGGGCGCGGGCACAGTTGAGTTTATCTATGAAGATGGAAAGTTTTATTTTCTAGAAATGAATACAAGAGTTCAAGTAGAACACCCTGTTACAGAAATGGTAACAGGAGTAGATATTATTAAAGAACAAATTTGGATAGCATTTTCTGAAGAAACTGCATTAAAACAAAGCGATATTAACCCAAGAGGTCACGCTATTGAATGCAGAATAAATGCTGAAGATGCCAGTAAAAATTTTCAACCTTCTCCAGGAGTTATAAGTATGTGTCACCAACCATCAGGATTTAGAACAAGAGTAGACGGTGCTATATTTCAAGGTTACAAAGTTACTCCATATTATGACAGTATGGTTTGTAAGTTAATTTGTCATGGACGAAATAGAACAGAAGCTATTCAAAGAATGAATAGATCTTTGGATGAATTTGTAATTGAAGGTATTACAACTACTATTCCACTTCACAAAAAATTGTTAAATCACAAAAAATTTATCAATTCAGATTTTAATGTGAGCTGGCTAGATAAAGATACTATAGTTTAATAACATTTTATTAGCCACACATCATAAATAGGATGATCAAACGGAGTTATTGAAGGGCTTGAAGAAAACATCCATCCATTAAAAACAAAAACTTCATCATTGTTTTGATTTGATAAATCTCTGACTTGAATGTAAGCAGTAATTTCTGGACTATCATCAAATTCAGAATTTTTACATTTTAAACTCTGAATTGATAAGTCTTTAAATTTTAGTAATTGACCATTTTTAAGTTTTAATGAAGTATTTTTAGAACTAATTTTATCTAAAATTTTAATTTCAGTAAAAGACCCTTCAAGTTGAATATTGGGATATGAAATAGATGTAAATAGAAAAAAGAAGATTAGTAAGTAAAGAAAAAAACTATTCTTTCCAACTAGTATATTTTTTTTTAACACCATCTTTATTTTTGTTTGGATAATATGCTTCTTCGGTACCAGTTAAATTGGATTGATGAGGTTTTTGCCATTCATATTTTTCTAGCTCGTGTTTTTTTTCTATTTTGTTTGGTGTAAAATGCATCCATGAGTACCACTCAACTGGAATTTTTGATGCATCAATAACATCAGAATATATTACCCATCTTTTTCCTTTTTTATCTTCATAATATTTGTTTCCAAACTGATCTGTACCAGCAAGTTTTCCAAAAAAAATTGTTTTTAATCTTGTTCCAAAAGTATCTTGATTCCACCAAGTGAAAATTTTTTTAAAAAGTGTCAACATGTTATTTTATTTTTTATTTCAATTAAAAATTGTAAAAATTAAATTAGACTAAAATTTGAATAAGTATATAAATTAATAGAATCTATTTTCAAACTAATTTTAAACTGAGGTGAAATGGCAAAATATCTTGTAGAAACTTATTACACTTGTACCTTTAAGGTAAATCATTACTTAGACGACATAAATGAAACAGAGCTTAAAAATCTAGAAAAAAGAGACGATGGTAAATTCGAAGTTTTAGATGTCAAATTAGACAATAGAAAAACTAAAAGTTTAGATCCAAATAACAAAAAAGTAGTTGAAAATAAAAAAATTGAAATAGTTTCAAAAAGTGCAAGTGAAAATTCTATAAGTAAAGAAACCGTCGTTCAAAACTTAAACAAGTCCTCAGAAAAAGGTGGAAAAAGATTTAGTATGCCTGACAGACGAAAAGGCTATATTCAAAAAGCTACAATTGGAGATCATAAAGTTTATCTTCATACAGGTGAATATGAAGATGGAAAAATTGGAGAAATATTTATCGACACAAGTAAAGAAGGAGAACTAGTTAAGGCATTGATGAATAACTTTGCGATAGCAGTATCTTTAGGCCTTCAATACGGAGTACCATTAGATGAATTTATAAGTGCATTCGTGGGAACAAAATTTGAACCATCAGGTAAAGTACATGGAAATGATAGAATATTGAGCGCTACCTCTATTTTAGATTATATTTTTAGAGAGTTAGCTATATCTTACCAAAATAGAGAAGATCTTGCACATACTCCTGCAATTGGTGGAAACGATACGAATGATCAAGAAAATGAAGATCAAAATCAATTATTAAAAATTGTAAAAGATATTACCAGCAAAGGGTTTGTAAGAAATAACTATAAAAAAAATCTAGTCGATTTGTCTGATGTTAAAATAAGTCTTAAAGGTAAGAAATAATTTTATTTTTTATTTTTCAAAGACAAGTTTAACTCTTTTAGCTGTTCAGGATTAACTTCAGATGGAGCGTTCATCATCAAATCTTGTGCATTTTGGTTCATTGGAAACATTGTTACTTCTCTTATATTCTTTTCATTAGCTAACAGCATAACAATTCTATCGATTCCAGGGGCAATACCCCCGTGAGGTGGAGCACCGTAACTTAATGCATTTATCATACCACTAAATTTTTCATCTACTTGCTGCTTATCATAACCAGCAATTGAGAATAACTTATACATAAGTTCGGGTTTATGATTTCTTATAGCACCAGAAGATAATTCAATGCCATTACAAACAATATCGTATTGATAAGCTAAAAGTTCTAAAGGATTTTCAAGTTCTTTTTCTGTTAAATCACCTTGTGGCATAGAAAATGGATTATGACTAAATTCAATTTTGTTAGTAACCTCATCTCTTTCAAACATTGGATAATCAACTATCCAACAAAACGCAAAAACATCATCATCTATTAAATCTAAATCTTCCGCAATTTTGTTTCTTGCCTGAGAAGTTATTTTTTCTAATTCATTTTGTTTTCCACAAGCTAGAAAAATACTGTCCCCTACTTCCGCGTTAGTTAAATTCATTATTTCTTGCAATGCTTCTTTGGTGAAAAATTTTCCTATAGGTCCTTTACCAGATAACTCAGTATCTTTTTCAAATGTAAAATAAGCTAAACCTGATGCTCCTTGTTCTTTGGCCCATTTATCAATGTTATCAAAAAAGCTTCTTGGTTTATCCTTAGTATTTTTGGTTATTATACATCTTACTCTTGAACCAGATTTCACTAACTTTTTAAATATTTCAAAAGATACATCTTCTCTTTTAAATATTTCAGTAATATCGTTTATTATAAGTGGATTTCTTAAATCAGGTTTATCACTTCCATATTTTAACATTGCTTCTTTGTAAGAAATTCTTGGAAACTTATCGTTTAATAATTTTTTATTCGAAAATGTTTTAAAAGTATTAACCATTAATTTTTCAACAACATTAAAAACATCTTCTTGTTCTACAAAAGACATTTCTAAATCTAGTTGATAAAATTCACCTGGACTTCTGTCTGCTCTTGCATCCTCATCCCTAAAGCAAGGGGCTATTTGAAAATACTTGTCAAAACCAGATACCATAATTAGTTGTTTAAATTGTTGTGGAGCTTGAGGTAACGCATAAAACTTCCCTGGATTCAATCTACTTGGAACTAAAAAATCTCTAGCACCTTCAGGACTAGAGGATGTTAGTATTGGTGTTTGGAATTCCAAAAAACCTAATTTAGTCATTTCATTTCTAATGTATGAAATAACTTTTGATCTTAAGATTATATTTTCATGTATTTTTTTTCTTCTTAAATCCAAAAATCTATATTTTAACCTTATTTCCTCAGCATATTCTTGATCACTAAAAACTGGCATCGGTAATTCTTTGCAAGAACCTAGTTCTTCGTAAGTATCAATTTTTACCTCAATTTCTCCAGTGCCTATTTCTTTGTTAATTGTATCTTCAGATCGAGCTACAACCTTACCTTCGATTTTAATTACAGTTTCTAATTGTGTTTTTTCTAAATTTGTGAAATTTTTATTATCCTTATCTATAATACATTGTATGACACCATAATTATCTCTTAAATCTATGAATAATAAGTTGCCATGATCTCGTTTTTTATTAATCCAGCCTGAAAGAAATACTTTTTTATCAACGTCTTCTTTTCTTAATTCGTTACAAGTATGTGTTCTATATTTACTCAATTAATCTCCTAAAGCTTCTTTAATAATTTTAAAATCGATTGGTTTTTTCTTTTTTAAACTAATTTCGTCGATCTTATATATGAATTCAGATATTTTGCCATAGGATCTATCTATTCTTTTTATAATGAAATCTATTAATTTCTTATCAATTGATATCTGACGATCAGAAAGATTTTTTAATATTAGCGCATATAATAAATCATCCTCTGGTTTATCAATCTTTGATAAAATAAAATTTTTAGCTCTAGAATTTAAATCACTTAATTCAAAGGAGTAATCAACTATGGGTTTGGTTGAAGTAACAATTAAGTATTTGTTGTCTTGCTCAATATTGTTCAAAAAAGTAAATAATAACTTTTCATCAATATTTTTATTTAAATCTTCAATAATTATGTTTTCATAGATTTTAATTTTTTTTAAATATTCATTACTAATATCAGCTGCGTTTATTTTAATACCCTTAAATTTATGCAAAAAAATATTAATTAAATGAGATTTTCCAGAAAATTTTTCGCCAATTAAATTTATAAAATTTTTTTCCCATTTAGGCCAACTATTCAATAATAAAAATGAAAATTCATTAGATTTTGAAACATAAAAGTCTTGATCTTTGAAATTTTGATCATGTTCAAATTTTAAAATTTCTTGATTTAAAGATTTCATTCTAATACCCAAATTTTATTTTTAATTTCAAAAAAATAATCATAATCCTTCATCACATTTAAGAACTGATCTCGGGTTCCATTAAAGATTATTTTATAAATGTTTTTTTTATTATCAAATTTAAATATATTATAATTATTTACCAGATCTATGTTTGAAAGTGTTTCTTCAAACTGATCAATTTTAATTATATTGCTATTATCGACTAATATAGTCAGATCCAATTTAATTGATGTATTTATTATGTTTTTTAATTTCCAATAATCTTCAAAAACTGTTTTTTGTTTATCTATAAATTTTTTTAAATCTTCTAAATTTTCTAAATTTATATTTTTGAATTTAAAATTTTTTAAATCTTGGTTCTTGTTAAATACTATTTTATTAAGTACTCGTATTTCTTGATTATTTTTAAAAACAATCATTATAATAAAATCTTCAAAATTATATTTTTTTGAAATTTCTCTAAAATCAAAATCTTCTAAATTGTTAATATTTTTTTTAATTAAATTATAATCATCGATATCGTCGTTTGGTAAAATGTAATTTAGTTGATGATATTTTTCTTTTTTAAAATTCCAATTTTTAAATAATTGACTTTCTGAAAAAAGAAATATATCATTTTTTATTTCATCTACTTCTATTGGAAAAAAAATTAAATCTTTTTGAATAATAGATGAAGGAAGTATATTTTTTTTTTCTAATAATTTAAAAAAACTTTTTTTATTAAATTCTACATTTAAGGTAATATTATATATTTCATCAATAAAACTTTCTTGAACAATCGAAAATGTTTCAACTAAACTTTTAACTTCTTTGGTTGAAGAATTTTGAAGTTTTTTTTGATCTTTGCTTTGAGTAATAGTAAAAATAAGTTCTTCATATGCTTCAACAAAGCCTTGATTTATTATCTTATTTTTATCAAATGAAGAATTAAATGGAGATGAAATCTTGATTTCTTTTATAGAAAATGTTTTTGCAACACTATTTTCTGTGGAAAAAAAAATATTTATTAAAGCAAGAAATAGAAAAAGATTATATAAACTCTTCTGTTTAATTAATTTTGAAAAACACCTCATATAATATTGTAATGAATAATAAAAATTTTACCTATAAAAAAAGTGGTGTTAACATTAAAGCCGCTGATAAGTTTGTAAATTTCATTTCATCAGTATCATCAAAAAAAAGGGGCAAAAAAAAGTTTTCTAATATCGGGGGCTTTGGTTCTATTTCAAATATTCCAAACAACATAAAGCAACCTCAAATAGTTGCTTGTACAGATGGTGTTGGGACTAAAATTGAAATAGCTAATTCTTTAAATAAATTTGATACAATTGGTATTGACCTTGTAGCAATGAGTGTGAACGATTTAATTGTTCAAGGTGCAAAACCGTTGCTTTTTTTAGATTACATTTCAATAAACAAGATTAATTTAATTAAACTTAAATCAATCATTAAAGGAATAGTTAAGGGCTGTAAACTATCAGATTGTGAACTTGTAGGTGGAGAAACAGCAGAGATGCCTGGCACTTATTCAAAAGGTAAATTTGACATAGCAGGTTTTGCTGTTGGTATTGTTGGTAAGAATAAAATCTTAAATAAAAATAAAATCAAAAAAAATAATTTAATATTAGCAATTCCTTCTAGCGGATTACATTCAAATGGTTTCTCACTTGTAAGGTATTTAATAAATAAAAAAAAAATTAATATAAATAAAAACAAATTTTTAAAATCAGAACTTTTGAAACCAACAAAAATATATGTGAAAGAAATAATCAACATAATTTCAAAAAATCTTATTAATGGTTGTGCAAATATTACAGGAGGAGGACTTGCGGATAATATCAAAAGAATTATTCCTGATAACATGGTAGCAGATATTGATTTAAACAAAATTAAAACTTTAAAAATATTTAATTGGCTTAAAAAAAATGGAATATCAGAAAATGAAATGTTGAAAACATTTAACTGTGGTGTTGGTTTTTGTTTAATTATCAACAAAAAAAACTTAAAAAAAGTTCAAAGTTATTTTCCTAAAGATTACAAACCATATGTAATTGGAAAAATTATTAATGGAAAAAATAAAGTGAAATTAAATGGTTCTATCAATTGGAACAAATAAAATAAAAACTGCAATATTTATCTCTGGAACAGGTAGTAATTTAAAATCACTAATTAAGTTTTCTAAATTAAAGAAATCACCTATTTCTATAAACCTAATAATTACTAACAATAAGTTAGCCAAAGGTTTAAAATATGGAATTATTTTTAAAATTCAAAAAAAAATAATTAATTTCAAAAATAAAGATATTGCTGAAAAAAAAATACTTAAAGAACTAAAAAAAAATAAAATTGAATTAATTTGCTTAGCAGGATTTATGAAAATACTTTCTAAAAATTTTATTAAAAATTTTAAAGGTAAAATTTTAAATATTCACCCTTCATTATTACCAAAATACAAAGGATTAAATACCCACCAAAGAGCTATAGAAAACAAAGATAAATACTCAGGATGCACTGTACATTTTGTTGATGCAAAATTAGATTCTGGAAAAATAATTCTTCAAAAAAGAGTTAATATATATAAAAAAGACACTCCAGATAGTCTTGAAAAAAAAATTTTAGCTCAAGAGCATAAATTATATCCCAAAGCTATTTTGAAAATCTTTAGTCTTTAAAAAAGAAATCAACTTCAATTTTAGCATTTTCCACACTGTCAGATCCATGCACAGAGTTTTTATCAATTGAAATTCCGTATTTCTTTCTAATTGTGCCTTCTTCAGCATCTTTGGGATTTGTTGCACCCATTAATTCTCTATTTCCTAACACTGCGTTTTCTTTTTCAAGTACCATCACTACTATAGGGCCTGAAGAGAGGTATTCACACAAATCATTGTAAAATGGTTTTGTTTCATGAACTTTATAAAAATTTTCAGCTTCAGATTTTTCAATTTGAATTTTTTTTTCTTTTAAAATTGAAAAACCATTATTTTTAAACATTTCTTTAATCTCGTTTTCAAGATTTCTCTCAACAGCATCAGGTTTTATTATCGATAAAGTTTGTTCAATGTTACTCATAATTATCCTCTATTAGTTTGTTTAATAATCTTACACCATAACCAGTTGCTCCACCTGAATTTAATGCGCCACCATATTTAGAAAAAGCCATACCAGCAATATCTAAGTGGGCCCAAGGTGTTTTATTTAATATAAATCTTTGCAAAAACTGAGCTGCGGTTGTTGAACCTGCCCCACCAACATAATTAATATTTTGCATATCAGCATTTTTTGAGTCAATTAATTTATCAAAATTTTTATTTAAGGGCATCCTCCAAACTTTTTCCTCAACATTTTCTCCAGCATCAATTAATTGTTTTGATAATTTATCGTCATTTGAAAATAAACCTGCGTACTCAGATCCCAGCGAAACAATAATCGCACCAGTAAGAGTTGCTAGATCAACAATAAATTTAGGTTTGAATTTTTCTTCTGTGTAAGTAAGTGCATCTGCAAGCACTAATCTTCCTTCAGCATCGGTGTTCAGGATTTCAACAGTTTTTCCACTGTAAGATTTCACAATATCCCCTGGACGTTGAGCATTTCCACCAGGCATATTTTCAACTAAACCAACTACACCTACAGCATTAATTTTTGCTTTTCTAAGTGCTAAACTTTTCATTAAACCTACCACAACTGCTGAACCAGCCATATCATAGGTCATATCTTCCATAAACTTTGCTGGTTTTAAAGAAATTCCTCCAGTATCAAAACATACTCCTTTTCCAACAAATGCTAAAGGTTTTGATTTATCTTTCAAGCCTTTCCATTCTATAGTAACCAAATAGGAACCTCTTATACTCCCTTGACCAACACCCAATAAAGTATTCATGCCTAATTTTTTTAATTTTTTTTCATCATAAACAGTAATTTTCAAACCAAACTTAGATAAAGATTTTAACCGTTTTGCATATTCATCAGGATGCAAAACATTACCAGGTTCAGAAACTAAATCTCTTGCATAGAAAGTTCCTTCTTCTATAGCTTGAAATATATTTTGATCTTTATTGGAAGGTATATTTTTTCCAAAAACATTAATAGTAATGTTGTTTTTATTTTTTTTTGTTTTGTATTTATCAAATACATAAGATTTTAGTTTTAAACCATGTAAAAAATGACCTACAACATTTTTAATTTTTATTGATGCTATATCAGAGCAAATATAAAATTCTTTACGTTTAAGTTCCTTGCTATAAGTAAAAAACTTAGCTCCTAAATTTTCTATCTGAGAAATATTAATATTTTTTTTTAATGAAATTAAAAAAATTTTTTTATTAGATGAAATGTCGAAACTAAGTATATCTTTTGATAAATCATGAGAGCTCAAAATATCTCCAATAAAAATAATATCTTTACTTGTGAAAAATTTGCTTAATGTAGATATGTTGTACTTTTCATCTACAAAAAATACTAAGTTAGTAGCCTTAAATTTCGATATATTTTTTTTATAACTAATAACAACTGACATAAATTTCTAATACACTCTGCTAGAGATGAATGCTATATATGGATAAAAATACAACATTTCAATGAAAAAAATTCTTTATAAAAAAATATTATCTGATTATTTAATTTTTTTTTTAATTTCAATACTAAGCACCTCAATAATAATATGGGTTTTTCAGGCTGTTAATTATTTGGATATAATGATTGAAGATGGGAGGAGTTACTTGGTGTATATAAAATTTTCACTCTTAAGCCTTCCAAAAATTTTCAGCAAAATATTACCATTTATGCTATTTTTTAGCGTCTATTACATTACTCTCAGATATGAAATCAACAATGAATTGTTGATTATGTGGAATTTTGGAGTGCATAAGATACAGATAATTAATTATTTTTTCGCAGTTTCAATTATATTAATGATTGTCCAAATTATTTTTACAACGCTGATTGTTCCTAAGGGTCAAGATTTAGCAAGATCATTTTTGAGAACATCTCAAGTAAATTTTTTAGATAATTTTATTAAACCCCAAAAATTTATCGATACGATTAAAGGAGTAACTATTTATACAGAAAAAAAATATAAGAATGGTGATTTCAAAAATATATATTTAAAAAGAGGAATAGGAAATAATTATCAAATAACTTATGCCAAAAGGGGAAAATTTGAATATATAAACAACAAGCCGGAATTAATTTTATTTGATGGTGCAACAATTACTTTAAAGGATAAAGAGCTCACCAATTTTTCTTTTTCTAAATCAAACTTTTCGCTTCAAAACTTTGAAACTAATACTACAACTTATATAAAAACCCAGGAGCTATCATCGTTAAAAATTATTAAATGCCTTTTGTATTATTATAAACTCGATGTTAAAAATTTTTTAATAAAAAGTAAATCAATTGAAAATTGCAGATTGGGTAATATGAACAATATTTTAAAAGAATTATACAAGCGATTTATTGTTCCTTTTTACATTCCTTTACTAAGTTTAGTCCCTTTTTTATTAATACTAACTTCAAAAGAGAACCCTAACTATCAAAATTATAAAATTGGAACTTTTTTAGTTGGACTTTTATTATTAATATCATCAGAAACTACAATTAGATTAATATCAGATAAAATTATTTTAAATCTAATTATAATATCATTACCTGTTTTAATTCTTTTGATATTCTATTTATTTTTGTCATCTAAATTTAAAAAAAAAATTAGAGTTATATAATGAAAGTTTATATAAAATTTATTAGTTCAATATTTTGTAAATCATTTATTTTTGTATTTTTTGTATCTCTAAGTTTAGTGACAATATTAAATTTACTGACTGAAATAGAATTTTTTAAAAATGAGCAAGTCAGTATTAGCTTTACTTTATTTTTATCATTTTTAAATTCTCCAGCTTTAATTTTTGAAATGTTTCCATTTATACTTTTAGTATCAGTGCAAATGCTGTTTGTTAAATTATATGAAAATAAAGAATTGGATATATTTAAGTATACCGGTCTTACAAACTCGAAAATATTGCTAGTAATTAGTACAATTTCATTGATAACTGGAATAATTATAATTTCAATTTATTACAATTTGTCATCTAATTTAAAAAATTTATATTTAGAATTAAAATCTGATTATGCGGATGATGGTAAGTATCTTGCAGTTGTGACAAATAATGGATTGTGGATAAAAGATAAAATTGATGGCAAGATAATTATTACCAACTCATCATCAATAGATAAAAATTTTTTGCTAAATAATTTTATTACTGAATTCGATGAAAATTTTAAAGTTTTGAGAAATATTAAAAGTGAAAAAATTGATATTACCTATAATAAATGGAACATTATTTCCCCACGAATTTATTTTCAAAATAACTATAAAGAAGAAGACAGTCTAATAATAAATACAAACTTTAATTTAGAAAGAATTAAAACTCTTTATTCAAATTTATCAGCATTGAACCTTTATGAACTTTATAAATTAAGAAAAAACTATGAAACCCTAAATTATTCATTAATTGATATAGATTTACATATATTGAAACTTTGTAGTATGCCAATCTTCTTATTGTTAATTTCTATGTTTGCTTCTTTGATTATGTTCAGAATTAAAGAATTTAAGAGCACAACATTTAAAATATCACTAGGGTTATTTTGCTCAGTAATAATTTATTATTTTAATAATTTTTCATTTGTATTAGGAAAAACCGAAAAAATACACCTTATTTTAGCAGTTTTTTCTCCAATATTAATATTAACAATTATAAATTTTTTGATGATAAATAAAATAAATGAAAAGTAAAAATTTTATAATTTTATTTATTTTTTTAATATTTTTTTTTGCTAACAAATCCTTTGCAAAAGATAATTTTACATTTGATGTCAAAGAAATACAAATCCTCGAAAATGGAAATAAATTTTTAGGGTTAAATAAAGGTAGGGTAATATCTGATAGCGGTGTAATTATTGATGCAGATAGATTCGAATATAATAAAAATTTAAATAAACTCAAAGCATCTGGAAATGTTAAGGTTAATGACACTATAAATAAATATTTAATTTTTTCAGAGGAAATACTTTATGATAAAAATTCTGAAATAATTTTTACAATAGAAAGTTCTAAAGCTATTAGTATTGATGATGATGTTGTTATTACCTCAAAAAATTTTAAATATAATAAAAAATTAAATATAATTGCAGCAAATCAAAATGTGTTAGTTAAAGATAAAGGAAAAGAAATAGAGATTTATACTGATTTTGCAGAATTTTTAAAAACAAATCAGCAAATAAAAACCAAAGGTAATTCCAAGGCAATAAATTTAAAAGATAATTCTCAAATTATCTCTGAAATTTTTAATTACGATATTAAAAACGATATTATTCAAGCTGAGAATAATGTGAAAATTCAAAATAAACTTAATAATTATATCATTAATTCAAATTTTGTTACATATGAAATTAAGAATGAGAAAATTTATACAAAAGGTAAAACAACAGCACTGATAAACTCTAAATATAACCTAGAGTCTGAGGATTTATCTTTTGCAAAAAATTCTATGGAGATTAGTTCTAATAAAAAATCAATCATTTTTGATAAATTAAATTTATATAATTTGGGAAAATTTAAATACAATCTTAATAAAAAAGAGCTTAAAGCAAAAAAAATAATTATTACTACGAATTTTAATTTACCTGAAAGTGACAAATTTTATTTTGAAAATGGAATTATAAATTTAAATACACAAAATTTCATAGCAAATGATACTAGAATTGAAATTCATAAAAATATATTTGGAAATGAAAATAATGACCCAAGATTACTTGGAATATCTGCAGTTAAAAAAGATAAAATAATTAAAGTTAATAAAGGAATATTTACTAACTGCAAAAAAACTGACGACTGTCCACCATGGGCGATTCAAGCAAGTGAAATTAAACATGATAAAAATAAAAAACAATTAATCTATAATGATGCAGTCTTAAAAGTTTATGATGTTCCTGTTATGTATTTTCCTAAATTTTTTCATCCAGATCCGTCAGTTAAAAGACAGAGTGGCTTTTTAAAACCCCAAATAAACAGTTCAAACGACTTGGGTGATTCAATTCACATACCATATTTTCATGTAATATCTAAAAATAAAGATATCACACTTAAGCCTACTATTTTTAATAATGATATAAAAATGTTTCAAAATGAATATCGACAAAAAAATGAAAGCTCTTCTCTAATTGCTGACTTCAGTTTTGCTACTGGATACAAATCAAAATTAGATAAAAAAGAAAAAAGCTTGTCACATTTGTTCGCTAAATTTTACTCAAATCTGAAAATGAAAGACTTTATTAGAAGTGATTTGAATATTTCTTTGCAAAAAGTAACAAATGATACATACCTAAAAGTTTTTGACACAAATTTACCAGACACTCAACTTAAACCTGAATCTCAGAGTAATTTGTCAAATGAAATTGATTTAACACTAAGCCATGATGATTTTTATTTTAAAATAGGATCTAAGGCTTTTGAAGATTTAAATAAGTCTAATAATGATAGATACCAATATATTCTGCCATACTATGATTTTACAAAGAATTTAAACATAAATTTACTAGATGGAGAGATGTCTTTTGCATCTACAGGATCTAATGATTACAAAAATACAAATAAAGTAAAATCATCAGTTATTAATGATTTTAAGTTTGACAGTAATGACTATGTAACAAAATTTGGTTTTATCAATAATTTCAATATAAATTTAAAAAACACAAATTCTCTGGGTAAAAATGACGAAAATTATAAATCGAGTCCCCAAATTGAATTAATGAGTCTTTACGAATTTACATCAGAACGACCAATGCAAAAAATACAAAATAATTTCAAAAATATTTTAAAACCAAAAATTTCTTTTAGATTCAACCCAAGTGATATGAAAAATTATTCTACATCCACAAAAACTGTAAACGTGGATAATATTTTTAACATCGATAGATTTGGATTTGAAGATTCTTTTGAAAAAGGTAAATCATTGACACTGGGAATTGATTTTAAAAAAGAAAGATTAAACGATATTAATAAGTATTTTGAATTTAAACTTGCAAGTGTATTTAGAGATAAAGAAGAAAATTTTATACCAAACAGTTCAAGTTTAAATAAAAAACAGTCTAATTTATTTGGATCATTAGAAAGTCAACTATCAGAAAATGTTACAATTGATTATGACTTTAGAATAGATAATAACTATGATAAATTTGAATATAATTCAATTAACACAATATTTAAAATAAGTGATTTTGAAACTAATTTCAACTTTGTAAAAGAAGATGGAATTACAGGTGACGAAAACTTTTTTGAAAATACAACAAGTTATAGATTTAATAATAATAATTATTTTTCATTTAGTACTAGGAGAAATAGAAAAATTAATTTAACTGAATTTTATGATTTGATGTATGAATATAAAAATGATTGTTTAACTGCTAGTATAAAATATAAGAAAAAATACTACTCAGATCGAGATCTTAAGCCAAGTGAAAATTTGCTATTTAGTTTAACTCTGTTTCCATTTACAACTTATGAACATAATGAAACTAGTATATTTAAAAACTAAATCCACATTTAAATACTTATTATTAATTTTATTCATATTTGTAATTTTAAATAAGCAAGCAAAAACTTTAGAAAATAAAATATTGATTAAAGTTAACAATGAAATTATTACCACCTTAGACATATCAAATGAAATTGCTTATCTCGCAATTTTAAATAAAGAATTATTAAAATTAGAAAAAAATCAAATCATTGAAATAGCAAAAAATAATTTAATTAGAAATAAAATCAAAAAAAAAGAGTTATTGAAATATACTAATGAAATTAAAATTGATAAAAATTATCTTAAAAAACTTGTTGAGGATACTTATAAGCCTATAGGTTTTAAAGAAACAAATGAATTCATTCTATTTTTAGAAAAGAATGGTATTAACTTAAAATATATTGAGAATAAAATAACTATCAATGAAAATTGGAGACAATTTGTATATCTTAAATATAAAAACCAGATTAAAATTAACAAAGAGCAAGTTATTCAAGATGTTACTAATGAAAAAAATAAATATTTCCAGTTATCGGAAATTTTATTTGATTTAAATAATAGCAATTTAGAAAAGAAATTTAATTTAATTTCTGAAAATATTAAATTAAATGGTTTTAAAAACACAGCATTACTATTCAGCGTATCAGATTCGTCAGATCAAGGTGGAGAATTAGGGTGGATTAGTGGCAAATCAATATCTAAAAATATATTAAATGAATTAAATAATATTAAAGTGGGTGATTTTACAAATCCCATAAGAACACCTGGAGGATTTTTGATTTTAAAAATAAATGATATTAAAGAAGAAATTAAAAAAGAAGATAATATAAATAATGAAGTTGATAAAATAATTAATCTTAAAATTAACAATCAATTAAAACAATTTTCAAATTTATATCTTAAAAAACTAGAAAAAGATTCTATCATAAATGAACTTTGAACCAATAATTGTTGTAAGTGGAGAACCAAATAGTATTTTCTTGGAAATTTTTTTTAAATCTTTAAAGAAAATTAATATAAAAAGTCCAATTATTTTAATTGCATCTTTAAATTTAGTTAAAAAAGAAATGAAAAAATTAAAATATAATTTTATTTTAAATGAAATAAAAACAACAGATATTGGAAAAACTAATCTCAACAATAAAAAAATAAATATTATAAATATTAATTTAAATAATTCTAAAAAATTTAATAAAATATCGCAACAGTCAAATGAGTATATTAAAAATTGCTTCAGTGTTGGGTTGTCCATTTTAAAAAAATATAAATTAAATAAATTTATTAATGGACCAATTAATAAAAAAAAATTTTTAAAAAAAAAATATTTAGGAATTACAGAATATATTTCAAAAAAATTTAAAATTAATAATTATGCAATGTTGATTTATAATAAAAATTTATCTGTATGCCCAATTACAACTCATGAACCATTAAAAAATGTGGCCAAACAAATAAATCAGAAACTAGTTATTAAAAAAATTAAACTATTAAATAAATTTTATGTCACAAAAATAAAAAAAAAACCCAAAATTGCAGTATTAGGACTCAATCCTCATTGCGAAAGTAATGATAAATACAACGAGGATGAAATGATTTTAAAACCAGCTATTTTAAAACTTAAAAATAAAAATTTTTTAATCGAGGGTCCAATTTCTGCTGATACAATTTTCTTAAAAAAAAATCGAGTAAAATTTGATATTATTGTTGGCATGTACCACGATCAAGTTTTAACACCAATTAAAACTATATATGAATATGATGCAATAAATATTACTGTTGGATTACCATTTTTAAGAATATCTCCAGATCATGGTCCAAATGAAAAAATGGTTGGAAAAAATATATCAAATCCTTTGAGCTTGATTCAAGCATTTAAATTTTTGGATAAAAATTGATTAGGGCAAAAAAAAGTTTAGGCCAAAATTTTTTGATTGATAAACAAATTCTTGAAAAAATAGTTAATTGTGTCGAAATAAAAAATAAAACTGTTTTAGAAATTGGGCCAGGAACTGGAAATCTCACTAAATATATTTTGAATAAAAATCCTAAAAAATTAACTGTAATTGAAAAAGATAATATTTTAGCAATTAATTTGAAAAGACTATTTAATACAAAAATAAACATAATTAATAATGATATTTTGAATATAGATGAAAAATTATTATTTAATGAAAAAATAACAGTCTTTGGAAATTTACCTTATAACATTTCTACTGAAATCCTCAGTAAATGGATAATAAATTTAAAAAATGATTTTTGGTTTGAAAATCTGGTATTAATGTTTCAAAAAGAAGTAGCCGATAGAATAATAGCTAACTACAACAATTCAAATTATGGAAGACTATCAATTTTAGCAAATTGGAAACTAATTATTAAAAAAATATGTGATATTAAACCTAACTCATTTATGCCAAAGCCAAAGATAGATAGTAGTCTACTTTTTTTTACTCCAAGAAAAGATTTTTATAAAATAAATAATCCAAAAAATTTAGAAAAAATAACTAGAGTTTTTTTTAGCAACAGAAGAAAAATGATTAAAAAACCTTTTAATCAAATCTTTAATGGTGATCCTAGGATATTGGAAAAAATTAATATTGATTTAAATTTAAGACCCCAAAATTTAAATTTTGAAACTTATTACAAACTTACAGAAGAATATGAAAATTTATGATGTTAGTTTTTCAACATGATTTCTCACAAAATTTAAGTCATAGTCTTTGGATCCATCATTTAACTCTGCCTCTATAAGATTGTCAATTTTGTTATAACATTTCTCTATTTCGTCATTTATGATTACATAATCATAATTTATCCAATGCAAAACATCTCTTTCAAACTGTTTCATTCTTTCTTCAACAATCAACTTATCTCTCATATCTCTGTTAGATAATCTTTGAAATAATACTTTTTTACTTGGAGGTAAGATAAAAAATGAAATTAACTTAAAATCTAGTTTTTTATTTTTTATTTGATCTGCACCTTGCCAGTCAATATCAAATAATACATTCTTACCTTTGTTTAAATTATCAATAACTGGTGTCCTTGTTGTTCCATAAAAATTATTAAATACTTTTGCGTATTCTAGAAATTCCTCATTCTTAATTAACCTTTTGAATTCATTGTCATTTACAAAATAATAATCTTTATTATTAATTTCCCCTGGACGAGGATTTCTAGTTGTATGTGAGATAGAAATTACGTAGTTATTTTTTTTTGATAATAAATTTACTAGTGTAGTTTTACCCGCTCCAGAAGGAGAGGAAAGTATTATCATTACCCCATCTTTATCTGAGGGCATTAAAACTTTTAGTTTGCTTTTCCTTCGATAAATTTAACTGCATCTCCTACAGTTAAAATTTTCTCAGCTTCACTATCTGAAATTTCAGATCCAAATTCTTCTTCGAAAGCCATCACTAACTCAACAGTATCCAAACTATCAGCTCCTAAATCATCTATAAAACTAGATTCTTCAGTTACTTTAGCCTCATCGATACCTAGGTGATCTGCTACAATTTTTTTTACCTTGCTTGAAACGTCTTCTGACATATTGATCCTTTTTGTTATATTTCGTTAATAGTTTAAAAAGCTATTTTGTCAAGCCATATACATGCCACCATTAACATGCAGAGTTTCGCCATTAATATAGCTAGATTGATCTGAGCATAAAAATCCTACAGCATTTGCTATATCATCAGGCTCTCCTAGGCGTGCTGAAGGTATTTTGGATATAATAGTTTCTTTGAACTTTTCATCAATCTTATCTGTCATTGCTGTTTTTATAAAACCAGGTGAAATACAATTAACATTGATATTTTTCTTAGCATACTCTATCGCTAAACTTTTGGACATAGCAACTATTCCTGCTTTTGATGCAGTGTAGTTAGCCTGTCCTAAATTACCTGTATGTCCAACAACAGAAGTAATATTAACTATTTTTCCAGATTTATTTTTTAACATTTTTTTGATAGCGAATTTACTCATCAAAAATGTTGACGTTAAATTAATATCAATCACTTTTTTCCATTCATCCAAACTCATTCTGATTGCCAAGTTATCTTGTGTTATGCCCGCATTATTTACAATACAATCTAAGCTACCACCCAGTTCTTTTGTTGCATTATCAATAAATTCCTCAATTTTTTCACTTTGAGATATATCAAAATTTAAAATATTTATTTTTTCGAATTCTTTTTTTAACTCTTCAAGTTTCTCAATTCTTGTTCCAGAGGCTAAAATATTAGCACCACTTTCATATAATTTTTTTACAATTGAATTTCCTATTCCTCCAGATGAACCTGTAACAATTATATTTTTATCTTTTATATCATTCATATTTTTAAATTTTCAATATCCTCTAAACTGTTTATAGTATTAATTGTAACTTCTCTACTAATCCTTTTTACCAAACCTGACAGAACTTTCCCAGGTCCAATTTCTACAAAATGATTAACATCACTATTTATCATATTTAAAACACTCTCTCTCCATCTTACTCTATTTTCAATTTGTTTTATTAAAAGTGATTTTAAATCTTCAGTACTTGAAACAGGTTCAGCTGTTACATTTGAAATTAACTTATTGCTTCCATCAGAAAATGAAATTTTGTTTAATTCTTCTGTCATAATCTCTGTTGCTTTACTCATAAGACTACAATGAAAAGGAGCACTTACCGGAAGTTTTATATTTTTAATTGAATTGTCTTTTAATGTTTCAGTTAATTTTTCTAAATCTTTAGTTTTTCCACTCAAGACTATTTGTCCTTCTGAATTATCATTTGCTATTTGTGCTATAAGCTTGTTCTGATTATCTTTTAATATTTTTTCTATCGCCTCAACAGTTGATCCGAGCACTGCAACCATGCCACCCTCACCCTTTGGTACAGAATTTTGCATAGCATCACCTCTGATTCTTAAAATTTTTAATGTTTCTGCAAAGTTTAAATATCCAGCACAAGATAAAGCAGAATACTCGCCTAAAGAATGCCCAGCAAAATATTTTGCTTTATTTAAATCAATTTTAAATTCTTTTTTAATTACGTTAAATATAGAATAGCTTATTAAAAAAATTGCTGGTTGAGTGTTTGCTGTTAAATCAAGCTCCTCTTTAGGCCCTTCTAGTATTAGCTTTGAAATTGAATAATTTAATGTCTCGTCTGCCTCTTTAAATAGGCTTTTCACAAGTTCAAATTTGTCGTAGAACTCTTTTCCCATTCCAACTATTTGAGATCCTTGACCTGGAAATATTACTGAAAACATATAAAAATATTACTAATTTTGTGTTTTTATCTATTGTAATTGAACTTTTATAATAGTATATCCTCACTTTTTATTAAAGAACATAAATGAACTTATACGAACATACTATAATAGCTAGACAAGATACTTCTCCAAGTGAGTTAAAACAATTAACTGAAAAATATTCTAAAATTGTTGAAAAAAATGAAGGTGAGGTTGTAAAAACAGAGAACTGGGGCCTTCTAAACCTTTCTTATTTAATTAAGAAAAATAAAAAAGGAAGCTACATTCACTTTAAAATTAAAGGTAAAGGTAAAGTAGTTGAAGAGTTAGAAAAAAATGAAGCTATTGATAAAAAATTACTCAGATATCTTACTGTTAGAGTAAAAGAATTTGATTTAGACACTAACTACTTTGGAAAAAAAGAGGAAAGTGAAAACAAAGAAAGTGCTAAAAACTAATGCCAAAAAGACAGAGTGGAAATAAAAAAGGAAAGCAAAGTAATTTTGCAAAGTTAAGTATATTTCAACCAAATAAATATAAATTTAAAAAAACCTGCCCACTTTCAGTAAAAGGTGCACCTAAAGTTGATTATAAAAACATCAAACTTTTAAAAAGATATGTTTCTGAAAATGGTAAAATTTTACCTTCAAGAATTACAAATGTTTCTCAAAAGAAACAAAGAGAATTATCTTTGTCAATTAAAAGAGCAAGAAACTTAGCTTTAATATAATGAAAGTTATTTTATTAGAAAACGTTAAAAGAATTGGATCTATTGGGGAAGTGATAGATGTGAAGAGAGGTTTTGCTAGAAATTTTTTAATAGCTAACAAAAAAGCTTTATACGCATCTAAAGAAAACATCAAAGAAGTTGAAAAAATTAAAGCTGATTTATCTAAAAAAGACAATGAGAGAAAACAAGAAGCAACTAGTATTGCAGAACAAATAAATAATAAAGAATACTCAGTTCAAAAATTAAGCACAGAAAACAATGAGCTTTATGGTTCAGTGAAACCAACTGAAATTTCAAAACTTATTCAAGAAGAAAATAAAGTTGAAATTAAACCTTCAATGATACAACCAGTCGAAGAAATTAAATCTTTAGGAAAATTCAAAGTTAAAATTTCTTTACACTCAGAAGTTGATGCTGAAATAGTTGTTAATGTTACATCAGCAGACACAATTCAATAATTATACATTCTTTTCAACAGCTAAAATTTAAAATTTAAATAATAAATTTTTTATATAAATTTTGATTTATGGAAAATAATTTAAGTATCGTTAAAGACAAATTCAAAGAATTGCCAAATAACATTGAAGCAGAACAAGCCGTAATCGGTTCAATATTAGTTAGCAATGATATTTTTGATGAAGTTAATACAATTGTTTCTTCTGTTAACTTTTATGATCCTATGCATCAAAAGATTTTTGAAGCAATCGAGAGTCTTATTTACAAAGGTATGCTTGCTAATCCAATCACTTTAAAAAATTATTTTGAAGATGAAAAAGATGACATTAATGTTCCAGAGTATTTAGTAAAAGTAACTAAATTTTCTACATCTGTAAGACAAGCAGTAGAATATTCAAAAATTATATACGACATGTTTGTCAGACGTGAATTAATAAAAATTTCTGAAGAAACTATCGATAGTGCAAAATTGAATGATCTTGATACTAGTGGTCAAACTATAATTGAAAATTCTGAACGACAATTATTTGATTTAGCTGAAAAAGGATCTTTTAATTCTTCATTAATAAAATTTGATGATGCAATGAAACAAACAATAGAAATGGCTTCAGCTGCATATAAAAATGAAGAAGGAATTGTTGGTGTTCCAACAGGGCTTAGAGATTTAGATGATAAACTAGGAGGTTTGCACCAATCTGATTTAATCATTATTGCAGGTCGTCCATCAATGGGTAAAACCTCACTTGCAACAAATATTGCATTCAATGCTGCTCAAAAACTTCAAGATAGTGGTAAAAAATCCTCAATAGCTTTTTTCTCTTTAGAAATGTCATCTGAACAGCTTTCAACTCGTATTATCTCGGAACAGGCAAGAATTAGCTCCAACGACATAAGAAGAGGAAGAATTTCTGATGATCAATTTGATAAATTTCTTGAGACTTCTAAAAATATAGCTGAACTTCCACTTTATATTGATGAAACACCGGCTATTAGCATTGCAGCACTAAGTAATAGAGCAAGAAGAATTAAAAGACTATTTGGATTAGATATGATTGTTGTTGATTACATTCAGTTAATGAGAGGAACAACTTATAATAAAGATGGTAGAGTTCAGGAAATCTCTCAAATTACACAAGGGCTAAAAGCAATTGCTAAAGAGCTTGCAGTTCCAGTTGTTGCACTATCGCAGTTATCAAGACAAGTAGAACAAAGAGATGATCATAAGCCTCAATTAGCAGATTTAAGAGAATCAGGTTCAATTGAACAAGATGCGGATGTTGTAATGTTTGTTTACAGAGAAGGCTATTATCTATCTAGAAAAGAACCAAGAGAAGCAACAGTAGAACATGCCGAATGGCAAGCTAAAATGAATGAAGTCGCACACTTAGCTCAAATTATAATTGGGAAACAACGACACGGTCCAATTGGTAATGTAACACTTGAGTTTGAGGAAAGATTTACCAAATTTAAAGATACTCAAACTAATTAATTTCCAATATAAAAGAGCTAATGTTAGCTCAAATGTATCAAAACTTAGTTTTAAAGAACCCAAAAGCAATATTTATATTGCTCCTTATTTCTATTCTTAGTTTTGGATACTATTCTAAAGATTTTAGGCTAGATGCTTCATCAGAAACATTGTTAATTGATGGAGATCCAGATCTCGCATACCTGCAAGAAATTACTGAAAGATACGGGTCTAAAGAATTTTTAGTTCTCACCTATACTCCTAATGAAGGAATGGTGACAGACTCCTCAATAAATAATCTGTTGAGTATAAAATACAAAATTCAAAGTTTAGATTGGGTTCATAGTGTTATTACGCTTTTAGATATACCACTTTTAAATAATTCAGATGCACCGCTTCAAGAGAGATTAGAAAGCTTTAAAACTTTAAAAGATGAAGAGGTAGACAGAGAAAGAGGATTTAGTGAAATTTTAAACAGTCCTGTCTTTAGAAATTTTGTAATTAGTGAAGACGGTAAGACTAGCGGGATTATTGTTAACATCAAACAAAATAAAAAATTAGAAGATATTGAAAATAAATCTAGAGAAGAAATAGAAAATTACAAAGATCAGATAAAAAAACAAAATCATCAAAACATTTTAGAAATAAGACAAGTAATCCAAAGTTATGGAGATGTAGGAAAAATTTACTTGGGTGGAATTCCAATGATTGCGGATGACATGATGACTTTTATCAAAAGTGATATCATTGTATTTGGTATTGGAGTTTTATTATTTATTATAGCAACACTTTGGTTTGTATTTAGAAATCTAATTTGGATTATAGTTCCTATTAGCAGTTGTTTTTTCTCTGTAATTATTATGATGGGGCTGCTTGGATTGCTTGGATGGAAAGTAACTGTTATATCATCAAACTTTATTGCCTTGATGCTAATTCTTACAATGGCAATGAACATTCATATGAGTACCAGATTTCTTCAGCTTAAAAAAAATTTTCCATCAAAAAATAACTTTGAAATTATCTCCTTAACAACTAGCAAAATGTTTTGGCCTATATTGTATACAGTTTTGACGACCATTTTAGCTTTCTTATCTTTAATCTTTAGTGAAATAAAACCTATTATCGATTTTGGTTGGATGATGACTTTTGGTTTGATTACATCTTTTATAATTACTTTTACTTTGCTCCCTACTCTTTTAAATTTTACTTCAACTGGAAATGTATCTTTAAAAAAAGAACAAGATTCTAAAATTACATCCATACTTGGGTCAATTTCTTTAAATAATAAATTTACAATTTTTTCAGCAACTGGAATTATTATTGTCTTAAGTGTAATTGGAATTAGCAAACTTGAGGTTGAGAATAGTTTTATAAATTATTTCGATAAAAATACTGAAATATACAAAGGTATGAAACTAATTGACGAAGAACTTGGTGGAACCACTCCTTTAGAAGTTATTTTAAAGTTTCCTAAAAAAGAAGAAAAGAAATCTGAAGAAGATGATGAGTTTGAAGATTGGGGAGATGAAGAAGATACAAATGATGAAAAATATTGGTTTACCAAAGATAAAATAGATAGAATTGCATCTGTTCATAATTATTTAGATAGTCTTCCACAAGTTGGTAAAGTTTTATCTTTTTCATCAATTATTGATGTTGCAACACAACTAAATAACAATAATCCCCTTGGTACTTTAGAGATGGGTGTATTGTATTCAAAAATACCTGAAAGTATTAAAACAGAAATAATTGATCCGTATTTATCAATAGAAAATAATGAAGCTCGAATAAGTCTTAGAATAATAGATTCACAAGAAAATTTGAGAAGAAATGACTTAATCAATAAAATTAATTTTGATCTAGAAAATGAATTAGGATTAGAAAAAGATGATTACAAGTTAGCAGGGGTATTAATATTATTTAATAATTTACTCCAAAGCTTGTTTAAGTCACAAATTTTGACACTTGGTTTGGTTATGATTGGTATTTTCTCAATGTTTATTATTTTATTTAGAAATATTAAACTTTCATTAATTGGTGTTGTGCCAAATTTCATAGCTGCATTCTTTATTTTGGGAATTATTGGATTATTAGGAATACCATTAGACATGATGACTATCACAATTGCTGCAATTACAATCGGTATAGCTGTTGATAACAGTATTCACTATATTTACAGATTCAAAGAAGAGTTTAATAAACTAAAAGATTACAACAGCACATTAAAAACCTGTCACTCAACAGTTGGGGTTGCAATTTTAAATACTTCAATCACAATTGTATTTGGTTTTTCAATTTTAGTATTGTCTAAATTTATACCAACCATCTATTTTGGAATGTTTACAGGTCTTGCAATGTTGCTTGCAATGATATCGGTGTTAACTTTGTTGCCAGCATTGATATTGGTGGTTAAACCTTTTGGTAAAGATGCTTAATGGTAGATGCTCTTAAAGATTTTTTTGAAGCATCTTCAATTATTGATTTAATCTATATCGCAGTAACCATATGGTCTTTAATCAGTTGTTATAGAAAAGGTTTTGTCTTAAGCATCCTTTCAATGGCAAAATGGCTCTTAGCCTATGTTATTACTCTAATTTTATTTCCGCGTATAAAACCTTATGTAGAGGATATAATTGATAACGAATACGTTCTAGATGTCGGACTTGGAATTGCAATATTTATAGTTGTTATCTTTTTGGTATTATTAGTTAACAAAGGTATTAGTAAAGCAATAAAATATACTGGCATCGGTGGATTGGATACTACTTTTGGATTCTTTTTTGGGTTTGTAAAAGCATATATTGTATGTGTATCTATTTTTTCTGGAGTGCATATTGTTTATAACTACGATAAATGGCCAATTAATTTAGATAAATCATACGTCTTTCCATATTTGAAAAAAGGTAGTAGTTATCTTGTTGAAGAATTTCCTAATGAAAAAACATATCAAGAATCTAAAGAAAAAATTGAAGATATTTGATCCAAAACTAAAAGAAGAATGTGGAGTATTTGGCATAAGCAATGCAAAAGACGCCTCTGCTTTAACAGCTTTAGGTTTGCACGCACTCCAGCATAGAGGTCAAGAAGGCTGTGGAATTGTTACTTTTGATGGGGAAAAATATTATTCAGAAAAAAGATTTGGCTTAGTTGGTGATAATTTTAATAAAGAAAAAGTTTTAAAAAACCTTAAAGGTAATTATGCTATTGGACATAATCGATATAGTACTACTGGCAACAATATTTTAAGAAATATCCAGCCTTTTTTTGCAGATACTAATGCAGGTGGAATTGGGGTATCGCATAACGGAAACTTAACAAATTCAATATCTTTAAGAAACAAGCTCGTAGAAGAAGGCGCTATATTTTACACTACCTCTGATACTGAAACCATAGTTCAGTTAATTGCAAAATCTAAAAGATCAAAAACAATTGATAAAGTGATTGATGCTATATTCCAAATTCAAGGTGGGTATGCATTGGTAATGATGACACAAAAATCTTTGATAGGTGTAAGAGATCCATATGGAATTAGACCTTTGATGATTGGAAAATTAGGAAACAGCTATGTACTAGCTTCTGAAACTTGTGCATTAGATATCATTGGTGCAAAATTTATTAGAGAAGTAGAAAATGGTGAAATAGTGCTAATTGAAAATGACGAACTAACTAGCATCAAACCCTTCCCTCCGAAAAAAGTAAGACCATGTGTCTTTGAGTATATTTATTTTTCAAGACCAGATAGCTTACTTGATAATAAAACAGCTTATGAACATAGAAAAAATTTAGGAAAAGAACTTGCAAAAGAAAATGATGTTGATGCAGATATCGTGGTTCCTGTGCCAGACTCTGGTAATGCAGCAGCACTTGGTTTTGCCCAACATTTAAAAATGAATTTTGAGCATGGTCTAATTAGAAATCACTATGTTGGAAGAACTTTTATTGAACCAAGTCAGCAAATTAGAAGTTTAGGAGTAAAGTTAAAATTAAATGCAAACCAAAGTACAATTAAAGATAAAAAAATTATTTTAATTGATGACTCGCTAGTTAGAGGAACTACATCTTATAAAATTGTTAAAATGCTATATGATGCAGGTGCAAAAGAAGTTCATGTTAGAATTGCTTGTCCTGAGATTAAATATCCAGATTTTTATGGCGTAGATACCCCAACTAAAAAAGAGTTATTAGCAGCAAATAAAACTAATGACGAAATTTGTGAATATATTGGAGCAAAATCACTTAAATTTTTATCTATTGATGGATTATATAGAGCAATTGGTTTTGACAAAAGAAATGAGGCTTATCCTCAATTAACAGATCATTATTTTACAGGAGATTACCCTGTTAAACCTGTTGATGAATTGGGTGATAATAAAATAACTCAACTTTCATTATTAAGTACAGCATCTAATAATTAAAATATGAAAACAGTAAATTTTACTGAAATGAAAAATGGAACCAAGGATGAGTACTTGTTGCTTGATGAGTATGAGCAAAAATATATTGATGGCACTGCTGATCGAATATTAAAATTTATGAGTGGATTAAATTCTACTTTAGAGGGATACAAAATAACTAGACTTGAACACTCTCTGCAAACTGCAACAAGAGCTTTTAAAGATAATGCAGATGAAGAAATGGTAGTTGCAGCATTACTGCATGATATTGGAGACGAGTTAGCTCCTGTTAATCATTCAGAATATGCAGCTTCAGTTTTAAAACCTTATGTTTCAGAAAAAACACATTGGATCATTCAAAAGCATGGTGAGTTTCAAATGTACTATTACGCGCATCATCTTGGAAAGAATCAAAACCAAAGAGATAAATATAAAGATCATAAATATTTTAATGATGCTGTAGAGTTTTGTGAAAAATGGGACCAGGCATCTTTTGATCCAGACTATAAAAGTATGAAATTAGAGGAATTTGCGCCAATGGTTAGGAAAATATTCTCAAGAAAGCCCTATTCTTTACTTTAAATTAAATTAAAATCCACTATCTAAAGCGCATGATTAACAATAAAGAGAAAATTATTGAATATTTTAAATCTGGTATCAAAGAAGATAAAGATTTTAGAATTGGTATCGAGCATGAAAAGTTTTTGTTCAATACTAAAAACAATAAAAGAATTGATTACCTAAAAGTAAAAGAAATGTTTACAGCCCTAACTGAGTTTGGCTGGAACCCTGTTTTTGAAAAAGAAAACATTATTGGTCTTAATAAAGGTGGAAAAAATATTACACTAGAACCTGGAAACCAAATTGAATTATCAGGTGACAAGTTAAACCATATGCACGAAGCATGTGCTGAGTCTCAAGATTATTTATTTGAATTAAAACAAGTTACAAAAAAATTAGATATCAAAATAGTTAGTGCCGGTTTTGATCCTATTTCAAAATTAGAAGATATTCCAAACAATCCTAAGCAACGTTATGAGTTAATGACAAAAGACATGCCACTAGGTGGAGAGCTTAGTTTAGATATGATGTATCGAACGTGTGGAACACAATTAAATATTGATTACAATTCAGAAGAAGATTTTATTAAAAAATTTAAATTAGCTAATTCTATTGTTCCAATTTCAATTGCACTATTTGCAAACTCATCAATCGTAGAAAAAAAGAATAGTAATTATTTATCTTATAGATCTAAAGTTTGGCAAAGCACTTCAAGAGGAGGTTTGCCTAAATTATTTTTTGAAAATTTAGATTTTGAGAAATATGCAGAATTTGTAATAAACTTTCCAATTTTATTCATTCAACATAATGATCAGTATATTTCAGGTAGAAAATATACATTTAAAGATTTTATGGATGGAAAAATTGAAGAAATAGGAAATAGACTTCCAACAGAAACTGATCTTACAACACACTTAAGTACAATCTTCACCGAAAACAGATTGAAGAAATATATTGAGCTTAGATCAATGGATACCTGTGGTTGGGATTGTCTATGTGCTGGACCAGCTTTCAATATTGGTATGTTGTATGGAAATTTAGATGAAGCGTATGAATTAATCTCTTCATGGGAAACAGACAAAATAATTAACGCTTATTTAGAAGCTCCACAAAAAGGATTTAATACTCAATTAATGGGTAAAGACTTGTTGTATTGGACATCTACTCTCCTGGATATTTCTAGAAAAGGATTAGAAAAAAGAGACATCATTAGTAAAAAAGGAAATAACGAAACTATCTTCTTAAATCATTTACAAAATGTAGTTGATAATAAGACTACAAATGCAGATCATATGATTAGTAAATTTTCGAAAGATGAAAATTTAGAAGAATTATATGACAAATAAAATAGTAGCTGTTCAAGGTAATCATCCCTCTACCTTAAACCCTGTAACTGATACTAGTGTTTTTTTAGCTAACGAAATACAAAACAAATATAAGATTTTTTATTATGATCCAAAAGATCTATCAATAATTAACAAAAAAGTTTTAGCTAAAGGTTTCTTTATAAAGTTTAATTATCAAAACAAGAAATTTTATAAAATCATTAATAAACAAACTTTAAACCTTACAAAGTGTAAGTTTATTTTAATCCGTCAAGATCCGCCATTTAATTTAGAATATATTTCAACTACTTACATTTTAGATTTTATTAAAAATAAAGTTAAAATAATCAATAACCCAACATCTATCAGAAATATTTCTGAAAAGTTATATTCAACAAAATATTTGAAATATATGCCTGATACACTTTTTTCTCAGGATATAAATGAAATCAAAAATTTTATTAAAAAACATAAGAAAGTAATTATCAAACCTATTCATAGTTATAGTGGTAATGATATTCACTTATTAAATAAATTTAATTCAAAACTTATTAATAAATTTATTAAAAAACATGATCATATCATGTGTCAAAAATTTTTACCTAAGATTAATAAAGGAGACAAAAGAGTTTTTATAATTAATGGAAAAGTTTGTGGTGCAATTTCTAGAGTTCCTAAGAAGGGATCTTATTTAAGCAATATGAGCAAAGGCGCTAAACCAATTAATATCAATTTAACTAAGCAAGAAAATAAAATTTCAAAATTAATTGCAAAAGATTTAAAAAAAGAAAATATATATTTTGCAGGGATTGATTTTATAGATCAAAAATTAAATGGAGATATCAATGTTACTTCCCCTACAGGACTTAAAACTTTTTTTGATTTATCAGGAATAAATTTAGCAAAAACTTTTTGGAAAGAATTAAAGGCATGAACAATTTAACAGATCAACAAAAAGGTTCTTTAATGGCTTTTGTTGCAGTGATGTTTATCACTCCTGATAGTTTATTTATTAGGCTTTCAAATGTAGATACTTGGGGATTAGTTTTTTATAGAGGTATCATTCCATTTGTAACTGTATTTGCTGGAATGTTGTTTATTTACAAATCAAGTTTTTTTAAATTACTTTATGGAAATTCAATTTATGGTGTTGCTTATATAGTTACGTTTTCCATTACCAATATTACTTTTGTACTATCAATTCAAAACACAAATGTTGCAAACACACTTGTTATGATTGCACTTGCACCAATGTTATCTGCTATTTTTGGTGCAATATTTTTAAAAGAAAAACCAGATCGAAATACTTTAGTTGCTATTGCAATTACGTTTTTAAGTGTTCTTTATATATTTTACGACTCAGTGAAATTAGGAAATATTTTTGGAGATATTTTAGGTTTTATTACTGCATGCGGTCTTGCTGCAGGAGCAACAATCATCAGAGCTGGTAAAAGCCTTAATCTAGTTCCTTCAGCTGTGGTCGGTAAACTGGTCGTAGCATTAGTTGCTTTATTCTTTATTGATACGTTTGAGCTAAAAGACAATGATATTTATATCATTCCAGCTATGTGTATTCTTTGTGTGGCTATTCCTTTTGTGTTGGTAACACTAGCTCCAAGATACATAACAGGAGCTGAGGTAAATCTATTCTTTCTAATGGAAACGGTTTTGGGACCTATTTGGGTGTGGATGGTTGTAAAAGAACAACCTTCAATGGAGACAATTCAAGGAGGAGTGGTGATCATTTTGACTATCGCTATTCACTCATTCCTAGCCATAAAAAAAACACAAACCAAAACTACTTAGCCCGCAATTTATTGATACTTAAAATTTAGAAATGCAAAAAGAAGTAAAAAAATCCTGGGCCCTATTTATAGGTATTGGAACCATGATGATAGCTCATGGATTACAAATGCAGATAATGGGGATTAGATCTGTACTTGAAGACTTTAGTGTTTTTACCACAGGGATCTTCATGTCAGGATATTATGTTGGTTATTTTATTGGCTCAAGAACAACTCCAAATTTTGTATCTAAGGTTGGTCACATCAGAGTGTTTGCAGCGTTTGCATCCCTTGCATCACTTAGTGCATTGCTTGCGGTAGTTTATGTAAATCCATTTATGTGGACAGTGAGTAGATTTATAACAGGTATCAGTTTAGTTAGTTGTTATGTTGTAACTGAAAGTTGGTTAAACGATAGAGCAACTAATAAGAATAGAGGACAATTATTGTCTGCATACATGATGGTAATTTATTTCGGTCTTGCAGTTGGAATGTTGTTACTTAACTTAAGTGAACCAAAAGCCTATGAACCTTTTATTTTGGTATCTGTGCTTTTATCTTTAGCACTTGTTCCAATTTTATTAACAAAAAGACCAGCTCCAAAATTTAAAAAAATTGAAACAATTAGTATTAAAGAACTTTATGAGATCTCTCCTCTTGGAACTTTTAGTTCTTTTTTCACTGGTGTAATTCATGCAGCATTTTTTTCATTGATCTCAGTTTATGCAACTCTTGCTAAACTCAGTCTATTTGAAACTTCAATTTTATTGTTTATTGCAACGATTGCAGGTGTATTTGGTCAAGGACCAATTGGATATTTTTCAGATCAATACGATAGAAGAAGGGTAATTATTGTAACTACATTTGGAAGTTCTGCTTTAGCACTATTGTCAATTTTAACTTCTAATGATCCTATACAAAATATTTATTACATGGATGAACTTGCATTTAAAAAAATAGTTTTCTTTATTGCGGTTGGTCTTTATTCAAGTTTATGCCTTCCATTATTTTCTTTAAATCTTGCACACACTAATGACTTTGTACCAAAATCTAAATTCGTAGCTGCTGGAGGGGGACTTCAATTAATTTTTGGTGTTGGTGCTATTAGTGGACCAATTTTATGTTCATTGTTTATGGAATGGTTTGGATTAAATGGATTTTTTGTATTTTTAATTATAGTCCATGCTTTAATTGGTGCATTTGGTTTGTACAGAATGAGAATAAGAGAAACTGTGGACAATCCAGATTCTACATTTACACCTGTACCTGCAACCATTACACCTGCAGGATTAGAATTAGACCCAGATACTCCAGCAACATTGGAAGAAACTTCCAAAACTGATAATCCTGAAATAAAAAATTATTAAATTTTTAATGCGAGTCTAGTACTGCATGTAAAAATTGTTTAGTTCTTTCGTTTTGAGGATCTCCAAATAATTTTTCTGGTGGGCCTTCCTCAAATATTTTACCTTCATTAAAAAAACAAACTCTATCAGAAATCTCACGCGCAAAACCCATTTGGTGAGTAACCATTATCATAGTCAAACTATGCTCTTTATTAAGTGAACGGATAACGTTTAATACTTCTCCTACTACTTCAGGATCAAGTGCAGAAGTTATTTCATCTAAAAGCATAACTTTGGGTCTCATGGCAAGAGCTCTTGCTATAGCAACTCTTTGTTGTTGACCTCCTGAAAGCCTACTTGGGTGTTGGTCTTTTTTATCTGTCAAACCTACTAGCTCCAATAATTCTAAGGCTCTTTCCTCTGCTTCTTCTTTTTTTAGACCTAAAACTTCAATTGGCGCTTCTATGCAATTTTGTAAAGCTGTCATATGGGGAAACAAATTAAATTGCTGAAATACCATACCAATTTTTGAACGTCTTTCTCTTAAATATTTTTCGCTTGCCTCAACAAGGTTACCATTTTCATTCATATGTGTTAGAGGTTCTCCGTCGAGATTAATTACACCTCCGTTTATTTTTTCTAAAGTCATCAAAACTCTAAGAACTGTGGTTTTACCTGATCCCGAGGGTCCAATTATTGAAACCATCTCATTTTTTTTAATATCTAGATTTAATTTATCCAAAACTACTAAGTCACCATATTGTTTGGTTACTTGATCAAATTTTACAATTATTTCGTCAGATGCATTTTTCATAATTTATTTTTTTATTTTTCCTTGTGCTTTATTAACATCATTTTCTAATTTTCTAACCCACATTGCAGCTGGAATTGAAAGAGTTAAAAATATAAGTCCAACCAAAGTATAAGGTTCTAAATATCTATAATTATATCCACCCACTGCAGTTGCTGCGTGGAATAATTCTGCAACTCCTATTGTTGAAAGTAATGGTGTATCTTTAAAGATACCTACTAAATAATTACCCATGCCTGGTATAGCTATAGGAAATGCCTGTGGCAGAACTATTCTTCTGTAAGTATAAATTGTTGAAAAATTAAGAGCTCTACATGCTTCCCATTGTGATTTTGGAACTCCTTCCAAAGCACCTCTGTAAACTTCAGATAAATAAGTTCCAAAATGAAGACCGATAGTAATCATTCCACAAACCCAAGCTGATAGGGTAACTCCAAATTGTGGTAATACAAAATAAACAAAAAATAACTGAATCAAAAGCGGTGTTGATCTTATAAACTCTACTATTTCTCTATTAATCCAGTTGACAATTTTAAAAGGAGTTTTTTGACCTAGTAAAAAAAATAAACCAACTATTAAAGCGATTGCATAACCTACACCAGCTGCAAGAATAGTATTTAAAGTTGCAATTGCCATTTGTGGCAATATTTCAAATGTAAAATCCCATCTCCATCCCATTTGCATAACTTAAATTCTTTCCTTTCCAACTTTTCTAGCTGCCAACACTTCTAACCATCTTAAAAATGGAACTAATGCAAATCTAGCAATGATATAATAAATCAGTAACGCTGTTCCAAAACACTGAGCAGATAACCAAGTAATTGAATTAATTTGTTTTGCTTCAAAAGTTAAATCTACAACTGTTACCAATGCAACTAATGCTGTCGCTTTCAATAATTCGACAGTTAAATTTGCTGCAGGTGGAAGAATTATTGGAAATATTTGTGGAATAATAATTCTTTTAATTCTTTTTGCTGGAGTAAAATTTAAAGCATGTGCAGCCTCCCATTGCCCCTTAGGGACTGCAAGTATTCCTGCTCTAACTATTTCTGCACCATAAGCACCAAAGTTTAAACCAAGAGCCACTACTCCTGCTGTAAATGCTTCAAGTGATATTCCAAAAAAAGGTAATACATAATAGGCCCAAAATAATTGAACCAATAAAGAAGTTCCTCTGAAAAATTCTATATATACTGTAGCAATTCCTTGTATCGCTCGATTTTTAGAAAGTCTCATCAAACCAAAAATCATGGAAATAATCACATATAGAATCATAGAACAAACAAGTACTTTTACTGTGGTTACTGTTCCTAACAAAAGTGTAACACCGTGTTCGTTTAAAAATTCAAAATATGTCAAAGTATTTTCCTTTAGATTTTAAAAACCAGGCAACAATCAAGTTGCCTGGTTTAATTTTTTAATAATGTAAATTATTTAGTTGAGCAAGCCCACTCTGTAGTCATGTCAGGTGGAGGTAGTTGAGCTTTATCATAGCCATACTTACCAGCTCTCTCTAACATTTTATCAGGATTAGCTAAAACTTTAGCTAAAGCTACGTTGAAAGCATCTCTGAACTTACTATCACTTTTTCTAAAACCAATACCTACTACGTTTACAGTTTCTTTAGGCATTAATTTAGGATCAGTTACTTCAAAAGCTCCGCCAGTTTTTTCCTCGTGCTCTTTTGCGCCAAAGAAAGTTTGTACAGCAGCATCAGCTCTTCCAGCTTTCATCGCTGCTAAAATACCAACTTCACCTTCTACTAAAAGCATTTGGCTATCTGGAACACCAGCTTTTTTTGCAGCTTCTACAGTGTTAAAACCAGTTCCTGTTACAAGTTTAGCTCCAGTTCTTATAACATCCTCGTAATTATTAATCCCTTTAGGGTTTCCTTTAGGAACTAACATCGCATCACCAAATACTCCAATTGGATCTGAAAAATCAATGTTGGCACATCTGCTTTTTAGAATGTACATACCACCAGTAATCATGTCTGATCTGTCAGCATTTATTCCTGGAATAAGACCTGACCATTCAAAAACTTTAGTTTCATGCTCAGTAATTCCCATTTCTTCTAAAACAGTTAAAGCGATCATGTTTACGAAACCTAATGCTTCACCATTATCTCCAGCATATGCCCATGGCACAGCTGTTCCAAAACCTAGTCTTAATTTGTGACCATCTGCAAGCCTTTCAGTTAATGTTTTTGCATTAACAGTCGAAATACTAAACAGAAGAACAAATAAAACAGTTAACGTCTTATATATTTTTCTCATTATATCCCCTTCGTTATGTTTTGATAAAGTTAAGCAGATTAGAGAAGTGGTGTACACAGTAATTGAAATAAATATTCAATCCTGAGTTGTCTGCAATTTATTTTATAAGGATTTTTTCTGATAAATTTATTTCACCATCATTTTCCGGTGTCAAATAAACACCCATGTCATAGTGATCGTAAGTTTGTTTTAAAGTTTTAAGTAAATTAAATGAATTATCATCTGTTTTAGGTTTTAAGTTTATTGCAACACATCTTGGAATATTTTTTTCAACTTTAAACAAAACATCATTTATTTTTATAGTTTTACCAATCCAGTTTCTTTCTTCCCAAGCTTCCACTCCATCAAAATATAGATTGCCTCTGAAAATAGATTTTTCAATTTTTTTATCAATTTTATTCTCAAAATCTTTAATGCTATTAATATTTAAAAGCGAAATTGAGTTTCTAAACATAGACTTGTTAGATATAGAGGTATCATAAAAAGGATACTCATCATTTCTCATAAGTCTTATATCGTTTTTTAAAGACCCCTCTAGTTCAATTAATTTTCTTACAAGATCATCTCTTTCATTTGTTTCATTAACGTTAACAGTAATAATTTCTTTATTATTTAGCGTTAGAGTTAACTTATTGTCCTCATGTAAAAAATTGTACTTATTAAACTCTGGTGTGTTTTTAAGCGTTACAATTTTATTCCATTTACCTTTTCTTGTTTCAGGATTTTTTTCGAATTCTAAAGATTGATCTAAATTAAGATTTTGTGAAAAAGCAAAAACTCTATCACCTTCTATCCCAACATTTTTATTAATTTTACATTTTTCAATATTTTGAAATGAAATCGATTTTACAGGACAGTTATGTATTGAAGTAATAATAG
Source organism: Candidatus Pelagibacter sp. HIMB1493 (assembly GCF_052047995.1). Classification (NCBI taxonomy): domain Bacteria; kingdom Pseudomonadati; phylum Pseudomonadota; class Alphaproteobacteria; order Candidatus Pelagibacterales; family Candidatus Pelagibacteraceae; genus Candidatus Pelagibacter; species Candidatus Pelagibacter sp. HIMB1493. The sequence goes on from NZ_JBNAIP010000001.1 coordinate 769,784, forward strand.
CACTCATATAATCTTTAAAAATAATATGACTTATCTTAATTCAAATCAACAGAAACAGTACAATGAAGAAGGATATGTAGCGCCCTTAGATATTTTAACTCAAGAAGAAGCTTTAGAAGCAAGAAATGAAATTGAGCTAATTGAAAAAGAAATGCCAAATGAAATTGATAAATCTGGCAGATACAATGTGCACTTAATATCTCCTAAACTAGATGCGATTGTTCATAATTCTAAAATTCTTGATGCAGTTGAAAGTATTATTGGAAAAAATATTTTAGTTTGTAGTACTACTTTATTTATTAAAAACCCTAAACAAGAGGGATTTGTAAGTTATCATCAAGATGCAAAATATATTGGGTTAGAACCTCATAATTGGGTCACTGCATGGATAGCAATTACAGATGCAAATAATGAAAATGGTTGCATGAGAATGTGGCCCAAGTCTCATATTGAATTAAAAGATCATAACCAAAAGTTTAATGAAGGAAACCTATTAACACGTGGTCAAACAGTAGAAGGGGTGCCAGAAAATGAAGTTAAACCTGTAGAGCTTAAAGCAGGTCAAATGTCTTTACATCACCCAAGAATAGTTCACGGCTCTGGTATAAATAAAAGTAATGATCGAAGAATTGGTTTTGCGGTTCAAAGTTACATAGGAACTAATGTTAAACAAATTTTAGGAAAAAATAGTGTTCAAATTGCTAGAGGAAAAGATGAATATCATTATCACGAAGTTATTAATCGTGCTAATTCATTAATGAGTGAAGAAGGCAAGTCTTTAAGAATTAGAGAAAATAAATATCTACAAGAAATCTTTTATAACGGTTCAGAAAAACAAGGAACATATTAACAAGATGAAAAAGACTATTAATCTTGGAGTGATAGGTATAGATCATGGTCACATCTTTGACATGTTGGACGAAATGTTAAAAGAAGGATGTGAGTGTGATCATTTTTGGACAGAAGGTGATCCATTAACCCTAGGGGAATTCAATTCAAAATATCCAAATATTAAAAGAAAAGAAAATAAGGAAGAAATATTAAATGATCCCTCAATTGATATGATTTTAATATCTTCAGTTCCTAAAGATAGAGCTCATAATTCAATAGAAGCTTTAAAAGCTGGAAAAGATGTTATGGTCGATAAACCTGGTTGCACTACCCTGGATCAATTAAACGAGCTTAAACAAACAGTAAAAGAAACTGGAAAAATATGGTCAGTTAATTTTTCAGAAAGATTTCATGTTGCAGCTGTTGCAAAGGCTGAAGAATTAGTTAACGAAGGAAAAATTGGTATAGTAAAGCAAACAATTGGTACAGGTCCACACAGACAAGGTAACTATGAAAGACCTGATTGGTTCTATGATAGAGAAAGTTATGGTGGAATAATTACTGATATAGGATCACACCAAATTCATCAATTTTTAGTATTTACAAATTCAAATGAAGCAAAAATCAATCATGCACTTGTAGAAAATACTACCAAGAAGGAAAAGTCTGGTTTTCAAGATTTTGGAGAGGTTAATCTAACTGGTAATGGTGGACATGGTTACGTTAGATTAGATTGGTTTACTCCAGATGCACTTCCAACATGGGGAGATGGGAGATTATTAATCCTTGGAGATAAAGGCTATATAGAAATAAGAAAATATACAGATTTAGCAAAATCAGAAAAAGGTAATCATTTATATCTAGCGAACAATGAAGAAGTTAAATACATCGATTGCTCTAATGTTGAGCTACCCTACTTTAGAAATTTAATTAATGATGTAATCAACAGAACTGAAACTGCTTGTGCTCAAGAATTAACTTATCTTTCAATGGAACTTGCAATAAAAGCACAATTAAAAGCTGAAACAAAATGAACAAATATCAAGTAGCAATTATTGGAACAAACATAGGTGCTAAGCACTATGAAGATTTCCAAAAAGTTAAAGAGAGATTTAATGTTCACACTTTATGTGGGCTTACAAGAGAAGCAATCGATAACATTTTATCAAAAGATACTGAAACAAAGGTATCACTTAACTTTGATGAAGTATTAAAAGTAAAAGAGATTGATATCATTGATATATGCCTTCCACCCCACTTACATTTTTCAGCCTGTAAAAAAGCAATGGAAGCTGGAAAGCATGTAATTTGTGAAAAGCCATTAGTATCAAGTCTTAAAGAAGTCGATGAATTAGAAAAGATTAGTAAAGAAACAGGTAAAATTATTTTTCCAGTTTTCCAATATCGATATGGTTTAGGATTTTCAAAATTAAAAGCATTAATGAAATCTGGTTTAGCAGGAAAATCTTTGGTTGCTTCTTTGGAAACTCATTGGAATAGAGGGAAAGATTATTATTCAAAACCTTGGAGAGGAACTTGGGAAGGTGAACAAGGTGGAGCTATATTAAGTCATTCGATACATATTCATGACTTAGTGAGCATGATCTTAGGTCCAGTTTCAAATGTATTTGCAAAATTATCAACGAGAGTAAATGATATTGAAGTTGAAGATTGTGCAGCTTTATCAATCGAAATGGAAAATGGGACATTGGTTACTAGCTCAATTACACTTGGAGCTGCAAACGATACAAGTAGACTTCGATTTTGTTTTGATGGATTAACAGCTGAGTCTGGAGCATCTCCAGATAAACCCTACAGTCCAGCTGATGATGAGTGGCATTTCTTACCAAGATCACCTATTACTCAAGCTCAAATAGATGAAGTGTTGTTAAAAGTAGAAGAGCCCCCATCTTGGTATGCAGGTATGTTTGATGAAATTGCAAACAAATTAGATGGATCTACTAGTGATGAGGTAACTTTATCAGATGCTAGAAAATCTTTAGAATTTGTTACCGCTGTTTATGATTCTTCCAGACAAAATAAAAACATTAAACTTCCAATAGATAAAGATAATCCGCTTTATCATTCATGGTTGCCAAATAATTAATGATAAACTTTGAGCTCAATGAGAGTTTAATTGAAGAGTTTAATAATAATGGTTTTCTGATTTTAGATAACTTTTTAGATTTAAATTATATTGAAGATCTTAGAAATAAATTTGAGCCTTTATTTAAAGGTAATTTTGAAACAGGAATTGAGCCAGATGAATGGAACTGGAAATTTGGTCAAGATCCTGAAGATGTTACTCGTCAAATCTGTAATGCTTGGAAAACAGATCGTTTAATAAAAAAAGTAGTTTGTCATAAAATAATTGGTGAAGTTTGCTCTCGTTTAATGAACTGGCAAGGTGCAAGATTAGTTCAGGATAATGTTTTATGGAAACCACCTGGAGGAAAAACCTTAGGATTTCATCAAGACGCTGCTTATGATGATTGGCTTATTCCACAAACAATGATGACTTGTTGGATGTCATTAGATGACACTTCAAAAGAAACTGGAACATTAGAGTATATTAAAGGCTCTCATAAATGGGGGCTTCAACCACCCAAAGGAGAATTTCACTCACCAGAAGATTATAAAAAAGAATTAAATATTTTTGCAGAAAAAAATAATAAACTAATAGAAGTTGCTTATGTAGAGGTACCAGCTGGTGGTGTTTCATTTCATCATGGCTTTACCTGGCATGGATCAGGAATAAATACTTCAAGCAACAATCGACGAGCAATCGTTTCTCATTGTGTTCCAAGTAATGCTAAGTTTCACCCAACAAATGAAGGTGGAACTGCTAAAACTTATAAAAAGTATAAAAAAGAAAATAGTGATTTATTAGATGAAGAATATTTTCCTCTATTGTGGGAGAGTAATTCTATTTAGATCCATCAAACCTATCTTCATCCTGTTTAGTTGGATTATAAGTAGGTGATGTCTCAAATTGTTCTTCACATTTAATATCAATATAAGGTGCTTTTGATCTTGTAAAAATTTCACCTGATACACCAAACCAAAAACTTGGTGGATCAAATGTTGCAGCAGCAATAGCTGTTAAACCTTTTAAAGCAGGTGCTGATATTGTCCAATAAACACTAGTTCCACATTTTTTACAAAAATTTGTTTCAAAAGTATTTCCACTCTCTGTTACAAATTTATATTGATTATAATTTTGTGAATGGTGTTTTACATTTTCTTCTTTAAACCAAGCACCAACACCAAAAGGACTTCCTGATCTTAGTTGGCAATATCTACAATGACAAACTCTAGCTCTTTCTGGATAACCAGTTGTCTCATATCTATTTTCTCCACAAGCACAGCCACCTTGATGAATTTCTTTATCTGACATAATTAAAGACTATAATATTTTAAAATAATATGAACAAAGAAAACGCAAGTAAACTCTGGAAAATTATTCAGGAAGCTGGCGATTATTTGGTCGGTCAGTTACCTAACCATCCAAATCACCCTAAAGGAAGAAACCCCTATGCTCACGTTGCTATTTGTGTGAAAAGTAAATTCAATGCAAGTTACAAGGATATTCCTGATGAACAATTTGATGAAGTTATAAAATATATTGAGTTTTTAAAAGAGAATCCTAGTTAGCTTTAATTGTATTTAACAATTCATCAACATCACTATCTTTAGTATTCCAAGCAGCAACTAATCTTACAGCTTTTCCATCTAATTCTTCTTCATTCATTTTGTAACCTTCGGAATTAAGATGTTCTATTTTTTCCCTTGGAAACTTTGCAAAAACCTCATTTGCTTCGGTTGGATAAGCAATTTCAATATCATTATGCTTACTTAAGCCATCACTTAACTTTTTACCCATTGCATTAGCGTGTTTTGCATTTCTGAGCCAAACATCATTTGAAATGTAGGCATCTAGTTGAGCAGATACAAAACGCATTTTAGATAACAAATGCCCTGCTCTTTTCATTAAAAAAGCAATATCCCCTACTAACTCTTTCTTAAAAAATATGATTGCTTCAGCTGCTAGACATCCATTTTTAGTTGCTCCAAATGACAATACATCAACCCCTGACTTCCATGTCATTTCAGCTGGTGTTACATCTAAAGATACCAATGCATTAGCAAATCTAGCACCATCCATGTGTAAATTTAGTTTATGTTTGTGAGTTATCTCTGCAATTTTTTTGATTTCATCTAATTGATAAACTTCGCCTGTTTCACACACTTGAGTAATGCTAACTGATGAAGGTTGGGTGTGATGTACAATTCCTTTTCCACCTATGGATTGGTGTAATTCTTTTGCAGTGATTTTTCCCATTACTCCAGTTAAAGGAATTAATTTTCCACCTCCTGTATAAAATTCAGGTGCACCACATTCATCAGTATTGATATGAGACATCTTATGACAATAAATATTTCCATATGATGGTGTCATCGTAGATAAAGCTAAAGCATTTGCAGCTGTTCCTGATGCAGTTGGAAAAACAATTACCTCTTTTTCAAATATTTCTGAAAACTTATCTTGTAACTCTGTTGACAAAGGATCATTTCCATAAGGAGTACTATCTCCTTCATTTGCTTTTATAATTGCCTCTAATACTTCAGGACAAGCACCCGCAACATTATCGGAGGCGAATTTAACTCGCTCTCTTTTTGTTTTTATTTTTGCCATTGTTATTGTTTTGGAAAATAATCTTTTAAAGTGCCTTCTCTATATACATCTGCTGTACAACAATGAAGTCCTCCACCAAATGCATAAGCATCTCTTAAATCAACAGGCACTACTTCCATTCCTAATTTATCTAATTGCTCAGCTTGATAAATTTCACTTTTCTCAACACAAACAGTTTTAGGATCTAAAACCAAAACATTCATTGATAACCAAGTTGAAGAATAACATAATGGTGGTGGTTCGTTATGAGCTGGTTGAGCACTATCAACAATTTCCCATCCATTATCTTCAAAAAGTTTTCTTTGTTCTTTAGGTAATCTTCTTTGAGGATTGTTAATAATTAAACCTTCTTTAATTGGGGTAAAGGTTGCATCAATGTGAATAGGATATGGATCTCCTGGAAAATTTACTGCGTGAACTCTGTGATCTTTATAATGTCTTTTTAGCCAATCAATTCCTTTTAAATTAGTTGTAAATCCATGTTGCACAACCAAATCTTTTCCAAATCTCAATACATCTGCTGCATCAAACAACGGCTCTTCTTCAGTAGTTACAAAATATTTTTTCTCAGTCCACTCTAATCTTTTTTGAACCCCAATTTTATCTGATAAATAATCTTTTCTGTAATCTGCATCTGTTAGTCTTGGTTTTGGAGCAGACTCGTGTCTCATGTTAGGATCTTGATTGTAATAATCTTTAAGTAGTGGTCGGTAACATAAATACTCAAACCAACGACATCGATAACTCATTGTTGCTTCTAAAATTTCATTACCTACAGTTAACAAAACATCTCTTGGAGGCATACAACCAAACATAGTTTCTGCTTCCCAATCTGGTGTTGATGTTTTTTGATTAAAATCAATTGGTGTTGGTCGATCAACTTTAATACCTCTTTTTTGAAGCATGTTTGAAAAGTTGTCTAACAATTCATTTGCTTTATCGACAGTGTCTTTGGTTCTTGGACCAAACTGTCCTCGCATATCACTATCTTCAGGAACTTTTGCATCTAATGCAGGTTCTGGTGCTGGAATACAAGTGCCATCCGCCCTTCCAACAATAACATGTTTTAACGGATCCCACTCGTTCCAACTATTAACGATAGTTTTATTCTCGCTCATAAAGGTTAGTTTTTTATAATATTATGCTCAGGACCAAAAGGAAATTTTGTAATATTCTCTGCTCCATCTTTACCTATTACTAAAATATCGTGTTCTCTATATCCACCAGCACCAGGATTACCTTCTGGGATCATGATCATTGGCTCCATAGAAACCACCATATTTTCCTCAAGAACAGTATCAATATCTTCTCTTAATTCTAAACCAGCTTCTCTTCCATAAAAGTGTGAAAGCATACCAAATGAATGACCATAGCCAAATGTTCGGTACTGAAGATAACCAAGTTCTGCAAACAATTCATTGAGCTCATGACAAATGTCTGAACATTTAACACCTGGTTTAATTAATTCTAATCCACGCTTGTGAACTTTAACATTTGCTTCCCAAGCTTTAAGAGAGGCATCATCTGCATGATCCAAAAACAAAGTTCGCTCTAGTGCAGTGTAGTAACCTGAGATCATTGGAAAAGTATTTAAAGATAAAATATCTCCTTTAACTAATTTTCTATTAGTCTTTGGATTGTGAGCTCCATCTGTATTGATACCAGATTGAAACCATACCCAAGTGTCCATGTATTCTGCACCTGGATAACTTTTCACAATCTCCCTTTCCATTCTATCCCTTGCTGCTATTGCTACTTCGATCTCCGTGTTATCTTCTCTAATATTTTTAGCTATTTCTTCACCACCAATGTCTGCAATCCTTGCACCATTTCGAATGATCTCAATTTCTTCATCCGATTTGATCATTCTAAGTTTCATTAGATCTTTTGAAACATCACTAAAAACAGAGAAAGTAAAAATAGATCCTATTATTTCTCTCATATCTAAAGTGACATGATCATTTTCAATTCCAATATTTTTAGGAGGCTCATCTCTTCCAATAATTGATACGATTGCTCTTAAAAAATTATCTCTCTTCCAATCAGTATAAATAACATTATCACAATGCGATCTACGCCATGGTTGACTTGCATCAATATTAGCTGAAATTGTTGAAATTTTATCTTGAGTAATGACACATCCGTATGGTCTTCCAAAAGAACAATAAATAAAACCTGTGTAATATGCAACGTTATGCATGGAGGTTAAAATAATCATATCAAGACCATTTTTTTCCATCACTGATCTAAGTTTACTTACTCGATCGTTATATTCTTTATCTGTAAATGGTAATTTTACTTTTTCACCATTTTTAAGTTCAAAAAAATCTGGTCGTTCCATAATAATTTAATTTAATGCTATGTAGCGTTTATTCCATCTCATAATTAAACTATAGTAGAATAAAGATACAAACAGAAAAAAACCTCCAATAATTGTATTAGTTGATGGTACTTCATTAATTCCTAAAATTGGTAACCAAACCCAAAATATTCCACCCACAACTTCTGTTAAAGATAACAATGTTAACTCAGCAGCTGGAATAGCTTTTGAACCAATTGAATATAAAATTAATCCTGAACAAACCAAAAATCCATGTAGTGAAAATAATGAACTATTATAACTCGTAGCAAAGAATGCTTTTCCAGTAGATAAAATCATAATTGATGCAAAAACAAAACAAAAGAAACCAGCAAATGCAACTGTTGTAAATTTAGGAGTTTCCTTTCGCCATCTTAATGAAACTGAAAATACGGAAAAACCTATCGAAGAAGTTAGTCCAAATACAAAACCAATTAAAGATTTCTCACCAGTATTACCAATTGCCATTATCAATATACCAGCTGAAGCAATTATAATTGATATCCAAACATTAAGTGAAATTCTCTCTCTAAGAAATAAAAATGCCAAAAGAGCTGTAAAAAAAGGCATTGCAGCTAAACAAAGTAAAGTAACAGCGGCACTGGTGTTTGTTATAGAATAAATAAATGTGATCATTGCAACTCCAAGACCTGAGCCACCAACTATCCCTGATAATCCTATTTTTAGGTAATTTTTATAAAAGTTTTTTCCTTCTTCAAAATATAGGTAGAGATTAAGTAGAATAAAAATAGTTAAACCTCTTCCAAATATATACTGCCAAGGAACAAGATTGGGACTATCCATATATCTTACAACCAATGGTCCAAATGACCATAATATGCCAGCAAACAGTACAATTGGGACGGCAAGTTTTGGATTTCTTAACTCTAACATTTGTAGAAATCTAATTCTAAAAAGATTTTTCTACAACAAAAATACGTTTCTAAATCAAAGATTGATTAGAGTGGTTGGGGAAAAAACAATCTAAGATGTCCCCTTTTTTAAATTTTGATTTCCCTGCTGGTAACAGAGACCAAATGTTTGATTTAACAAAAGACTTTACTCTAAAAGACTCTTGCCCTTGCAAAATCTCAACTTCTATTTTTCCATTTTTAGTTGTGCTTAATTTGCTTTTTGCAAACCTTGTAAAATTCTGTTTTTTAAAAAAACTATTTTTTAAAGTTGCCCTAATAGGCAGTTCCTCACTTAGTCCTAAAATATTTTCCATAAAGGGGATAACAAAAAATCTAAAGCAAGCAGATGATGACATTGGATTTCCTGGAAGTCCAAAGATTGCTTTTTGTTTTCCTTTAATTTTAGCAAATAGAATTGGTTTTCCTGGTCGGATTGCTACACTTTTAAAATAATTGGATAATTTAAATGTCTTAACAATACTTGGGATATAGTCATATTTTCCAGCAGAAACAGCGCCTGATGTTATCAATATATCGGTATCACTATTTATAAGTTTCTTAATTTGTGATTTATAAATATTTTGATGGTTGTCTCTAAGTATTCCACCATTTTTAAAATTAAATAAAAAGTTTCCTTTAAGATTTTTTATATAATGACTATTAGAGTTCCTAACTTTCCAATTTGGGATATTGTCTTGGTCAGTAATTTCATTTCCTGTTGAAAAAAATAAAATATTAATCTTCTTTTTAACTTTAATCTTTTTTATCCCCAAAGTTTTAAAAGCCAAAATATGATTTGGTTGAATAATTGTATTTTTTTTAACAACAACCTCACCTTTTTTAAAATCTGAACCTGCAAATCTAACATGGTTATACTTTTTAATTTTTTGATTAACTAAAATGTATTTTTTATTATTTTTATTTGGATAAAAAATAATTTGTTCTATTGGGATAATTGTATCAAAACCCTTTGGAATTATTCCACCTGTCATTATCTCAACAGCATCATATTTTTTAATTTTTTTGTTTAATGATTTTGTTCCTGCTGCAATAGATCCAATTATTTTAAATTGTTTTGGTGAATTTTTCTTAATTCCATTAGTATCTTTTGATTTAACTGCAAATCCATCAAATGCAGCATTATCTCCTGCTGGATAATTGATCTTTGAATAAATGTTATCTGAAATCACTCTGTTAAGAGATTTTTCACTCAATATAGTTTCATCTTTAATTTTAATTTTTGCTTTTTTTAAAATTTTTCTAGATTGATCGTAACTAATCATTTTTTAATAATTCTTTAGCTTGTTCTAAATCTTCTTTTGTATTGATATTAAAGAAAGGATCTTGATTTGGAAACTCCATATTAATTGTTTTAACTCCAATACTATTAGCCCACAATTCAACTTTCCGAGCTCCTTTTTCTAGATCATTTTCTAATTGATCTAATAAATTCATCGACCATAAACCAAAGATGTTATGCCTAGTATTGTTTGATTTTATAAAAAATAAACTACTTTCATTTTCATCAATTTGATTAATAAATTCCTCTAAAATTTCTTTTTTAAAAAATGGAGTATCTACTGGAAAAGTTGCTATCCATTGATAATTTTTATTATGATCTTTTGCCCATTTCATTGCTGATAGAACTCCACCTAGAGGACCAAGATCTTTTTTAATATCTCCAATTAGTGAAATTTTATCTGAATTAGTAAATTTAATTGAATTATTAGATACTATTAATACTTCCTTAAATTCATCAATTATTTCTGCCAAGATGTAATCAATTAATATTTTATCAGCTAGCAATATCTGAGATTTATCTTCACCAAACCTTTGTGACTTCCCGCCTGCTAGCACTGTTCCTAAAATATTGTTATGTTCCATTAATAAAATATAAAACATTCAAAGTTGAATTAAAGAAATTAAATGGATTTAAGAATTTTAGAAATCGCGTCTCACACAGAAAATAATAAAGTTTTAGAAAACTTTACTCACAAATCAAAAAACAAAAATCCTATTTGTGGAGATGAGATGGAAATAAGCTTAATTGTCAAAGATGACGTTGTAAAAGATATGGGTTATCAGTGTAAATCTTGTATTTATTGCCAAGCATCCGTTAGCTTATTATCTAGAAAAATTAAGGATAAAAACTTAGAGGAAATAAAAGATTTTGTTACCGCTGGTGAAAAATTGTTTGAAGATGTTAAAGTAAGTCTAGAAAAACACTGGAAAGATTTTAAAGAAATTTTAGATAAAAAAAATCTTTCAAGGAAAGAATGTTTGCTTTTACCTTTAAGAACAATTGTTAAAGCATTAAAAATTTAAATGATAAAAATCACAAAACCATTATTGCAAAAAGCATTGATTGCAGGTTTTTTTTCAACAATCACTATAGGGGTACTTACAGTATTAACTTACAAGAGCACACTTGGATATTTTATTGCAGCATCATTTGGCTCGTCCATGGTTTTATTGTTTGGTTTTCCTGATAGTCCTTTTGCTCAACCAAAAAATGTTTTTTTTGGACATTTGTTAACTGCTTTGGTGGGAGTGTTATTTGTTAATTTTATTCCACTTCCAATTTATATGAGTATTGCATTTGCAGTAGGTATTGGAGTTTTCTTAATGATTTTGTTAAATGTTGTTCATCCTCCTGCAGGAGGAAACCCAATAATTGTAATTATTGGTAGCGCTTCTTATGATTATTTAATTAATCCAATTATATTTGGATGTATCATAATTTTATTACTAGCGATCATAATCAATAAATATTTATTGCAAAGAAACTATCCTTTAAAATAATTATGAATTCAAAATATAAAGTTTTAAAGTATTCATCTAATAATTTTAAAGACGTTGAAGATTTAGTTTCAATCGAAGAACCATTAGAGATTTCTTTAAAGTATAAAGAAAAAGAAAATTGGGTTGAACAAACTTTATCTATTACGATGAGAACTCCCGGTAATGATGAAGATCTTGTAAGAGGATTTTTATTTAATGAACAAATTGTAAAAAGTTTAAATGATATCGATAGCATTGAAAGTTATGGAGACAAAGTTGGTCAATATAAAATTCAAAATAAAATACTAGCAACGCTCAATAATTCAGAAAATGTTAATATATCAAAAATTAAAAGAGATTTTTTAACCAACTCCTCTTGTGGTGTTTGTGGGAAATCTTCATTGGATGCGCTCGAGATAATTAAAACTACAAAGACAAATGCCTCTGAACCTAAAATTTCAAAAGATGTAATTATTCAATCACCTGATATTTTAAGAGAAGGTCAGTCTGAATTCAGCAAAACTGGTGGTATCCATGCAAGTGGTCTATTTAATAGTGATGGAAAATTGATAGCTCTAAGAGAGGATGTTGGAAGACACAACGCTTTAGACAAACTGATTGGTTGTGCTTTGGAGAAAAACCAATTTGATCCAAAAGACCAATTTATTACGTGTTCTGGGAGACTTAATTTTGAGCTAGTTCAGAAGGTTTTAATGACAGATATTGGGATTATGATCGGGGTTGGTGCGCCAACAAGTCTTGCTATCGATTTAGCTAATAAGTTTGACATTACCCTCATAGGTTTCGTAAAGAGGGACAGTTTTAATATTTACACAAATAACAAAAAAGTTAAGGTGGAATAATAAAAAAAGGAAAATTGTGTCAAAAAATATAAGTAATTTATCTGGAAGAATAGGCTTAAAAGACAACCTATTTAAGCAAATTTCAGAGAACACATTAAGTGAAAGCCCTCAAGATATTAAAGAAATTGCAAAAAAACATAACCTTGGAGTTTCAACACTTCACGGTGCTGAATCTTTTTATGAATTTTTAAGACCTTCACATAGAGAAAAAAAAGCTTTCGTATGTAACGGAAGTGCATGCATGTGTGCTGGCACTCAAGACAAACTAAAAGATAAATTAAAAGAAAAATTAGGTGATGACAAAGTTGGAGAGATGTTTTGTCTGGGTCATTGTTATGAAAATCATGCATTTCACTATGATGGTGAAAATTATGCTGGAAAAGATATTGAAAAGATTGATCAAATTTTAAAAGGTGAAGAAATTAAACAAGAAAAATTTTTCTCTAAGAGCTATGCAACAACAAGTTTTTTAATGGATGATAAGTTATCATCAACAGATCAATTCAAAGAACAGTTAAGTAAATTTTTAAAAATAGATAAAAAAGAAATAGTAAAATCATTATTAGATTCAAACCTTACAGGAAGAGGTGGTGCAGGTTTTCCAACAGGAATGAAATGGGATTTCTGTAGTAAAGCAAAAGGTGATAAGAAATATGTTATCTGTAATGCAGATGAAGGTGACTCAGGAGCTTTTTCAGATAGATATTTATTAGAGGACCAACCATTAAAAGTTATTTTTGGAATGGTGTTATGTGGATTTGTAATTGGAAGTGATGAAGGAGTTTTGTACATCAGAGGTGAGTATCCAAAATCGATTGAAGCGATCAATGGATGTATTAATGAACTTAAAAAATTAAATTTATTAGGTGAAAATATTTTAGGGACAGATTTTTCTTTTGATCTTGGAATTTGTATCGGTCAAGGTGCATATATTTGTGGAGAAGAAACAGCTTTAATAGCTTCTATTGAAGGAAGAAGAGCTGAAGTAGATGTAAGACCCCCTTTCCCAGTTACTGAAGGTTTATATAAAAAACCAACTGTAGTTAACAATGTTGAAACTTTAGCTGCAGCAACTGGAATTTTATTAAATGGATCAGACAAATTTTCTTCAGTTGGAAATAAAAAGTCAGCTGGAACAAAATTAGTTTGCTTAGATAGTTTCTTTAATAATCCAGGTGTTTATGAAATTGACATGGGAACACCAATGAAAAAAATATTTAATGAAATTGGTGGCGGATACAAAGATCCTGTTAAAGCTTTTCAAATAGGTGGCCCTTTAGGTGGTGTCGTTCCTTTAAGTGAAATAGAAAATTTAAATTTAGATTTTCAAGAGTTTACCGCAAAAGGTTTTATGTTAGGTCACGCAAGTGTAGTTAGTATTCCAAAAGATTTTCCAATGGCTGAATATATTCATCATTTATTTGAATTTTCTGCAGAAGAATCTTGTGGGAAATGTTTTCCTGGAAGACTTGGATCTTACAGAGGAAAAGAAATGTTTGATCAAGCTAAGAAGAAAACAGCTAAAATTCCTTTAAAATTACTAGAAGAATTGTTGGTTACTATGCAAAAAGGCTGCTTATGCGCTCTATGTGGAGCGATCCCAACTCCTATTCAAAACATCCTAAAATACTTTGGCGATGAAATGAAAAATGATATGGTGAAGGATAATTAATGAGTTCTGAGAAAAGAAAAATTGCTTATATTGATGGAAAACCTTACGAAATAGGTCCTAATCATACATCTATTTTAAAGTTTGTTAAAAGCTATGTTGGTGAAAAAAAGGTGCCAACTTTATGTGATGACCCTAACTTAGCACCATATGGAGCTTGCAGAGTTTGTTCTGTTGAAGTTGCTTTAGAAAAAGACGGACCAACTAGAGTAGTTGCATCTTGTCATACACCAGTTGCAGAAAACCAGCACATATTCACTTCAAACGAAGCATTAACAAGCCTTAGAAAAAATATTGTTGAATTAGTTTTAACTGATCACCCAATGGAATGTGATACTTGTGAAGTAAACAAAAACTGTGAACTTCAAACAGTTGCAAATGATTTAGGTGTTGCTGATCATAGATACAATAGTCCTAAGCAACATAAAGGAATTCCAAGAGATACTTCTCATGATTACATGAGAATGAATTTAGATAACTGTATTAACTGCGGAAGATGTGTCAGAGCATGTGATGAAATTCAAGGATCATTTGTTTTAACAATGAGTGGTAGAGGATTTGAATCTAGAATTACAACAGATAACGATATGATGTTTGGAGATAGTTCTTGTGTGTCATGTGGAGCTTGTGCTCATACATGTCCAACGGATGCAATTTCCGATGTATTCCAATCTAAGTCTGCAGCTGTAGATAAAAAAGTTAGAACAACTTGTTCGTACTGTGGTGTTGGTTGTAATTTAGAAGCATCTATTAAAGATGATAAGGTAGTTGCAATAGACACTCCTAAGCAAACAGAAGTAAACGCTGGTCACACTTGTATTAAGGGGAGATACGCATTTAGTTTTTATGAACACCCTGACAGATTAAAAACTCCATTGATTAAAAGAAATGGAAAGTTTGAAGAAGCAAGTTGGGATGAAGCGTATGACTTTATCAAAAAAGAAATGAATAGAATTACAAAAGAAAATGGACCAGATGCTTTTGCTGGAATTTCTTCTGCAAGATGTACAAACGAAGAAAACTATGTTTTCCAAAAAATGATTAGAGCAGCTGTTGGAACTAACAGTGTAGATTGTTGTGCAAGAATTTGTCATTCGCCTACAGCTTGGGGTATGCAACAAACATTTGGAACAGGTGCTGCAACTAACTCAACAGAAGATATTTATCATGCAGATTTATTTTTAGTGATTGGTGCAAACCCAACCAATGCTCACCCAGTAACAGGAGCAAAAATTAAACAGCAAGTGATGAAAGGTAAAAAATTAATTGTCCTTGATCCGGTGACAACTGAATTAGCTAAACTTGCAGATTATCATATCAAACTTAGACCAGGTACTAACGTTGCGGTTCTAAATATGATGTTACACTTTATTATTAAATCTAAACTTTATAATGCTGACTTTGTAAGAGATAGAACAGAAGGTTTTGATAATTTCTTAAAAGAAATCGAAAGACAGGATGTTGATCAGTTAGCAAAAGTTGCTGGCGTTGATAAACAACTAGTTAAAGAAGCTGCAATTGCCTATGCAACAGCAAGAAATTCAATGGAGTTCCATGGATTAGGAGTTACTGAACACGAACAAGGTTCTAAAACAGTGATGTTAATTGCTGATTTAGCAATGATTACAGGAAATATTGGAAGAAAAGGTGTTGGTGTAAATCCACTTAGAGGTCAAAATAATGTGCAAGGTGCTGCGGATATGGGATGTCAGCCTCACCAAGGTGCAGGTTATTTTGAAGTAGCAGATGAAAACAATCAAAAATTTTATACTGAAAAATATGGTGTAACTCATCCTACTAAACCAGGTTTAAAAATTCCTCAAATGTTTGAGGCTGCAATCAGTAAAGAACTAAAAGGATTATGGATTATTGGTGAAGATATAGTTCAAACAGATCCAAATAGTGCACATGTTATTGAGGCAATGAACTCATTAGAGCTATTAGTGGTTCAAGAAATATTTATGAGTGAGACTGCAAAACTTGCAACTGTAGTTTTACCAGGAACTACTTTCCTAGAAAAAGATGGAACTTTTACAAATACTGAAAGAAGAATTCAAAGAGTTAACAGAGCAGTTCCTCCATTACCAGGTACAAAACCAGATGGACTAATTGTAACTGAGATGATGCAAAAATTAGGTTTTGATCAACCATCTTATGATGCAGATCAAGTATTGGCAGAGATCGCTGATGTGGTACCATTCTTTAAAGGTGTTACTAGAGAGAGACTTGGTAAATTAGGATTACAATGGCCTGTAAAAGAAGATGGAACAGATACACAAATTCTACACACAGAAACATTTAAACTTGGAAAAGGAAGATTGAAAAACTTTGATTGGAAAGAATCTAGTGAAATAGAAGCTAATCAAAAAGATTATCCATTAATTTTAACTACAAGTAGAGTTTTACAACATTACAATGCAGCAACAATGACAAGAAGAACAAAAAACATAAACATTGTTGATGAGGATGTATTACTAATTCATCCAAAAGATGCAGCTCATAGAGATTTAAATACAGGCGATATTGGAAGATTATATTCTGGAAGAGGAGAAGTTGCTTTAAAAGTAGAAGTAACAGATAAAGTTAAAGAAGGAATTGTATTTACAACATTCCACTTCCCTGAACACATGGTTAATATGGTAACTGGCCATGGAAAAGATGAAGAAACTATGTGTGCAGAATACAAAGTTTCATCAGTTGAAGTTCAAAAAATTTCTAATCAATTTAAAACAGAAGTTAAGCCAAAAGAACATCAAGCTGAAGTTAGTTAATTAAAATGACCATCGGTTGGCATTTTGATAATTCATATTCAAAACTATCAAAAACATTTAAAGAAGACATCAAACCTACACCAGTTCATGAGCCTGAGCTTGTTATTTTAAATGAAGAACTTGCTAAAAATTTAAATTTAAAATTTTCAGAAATAGATAAAAAAAAATTAGCTGAAATATTCTCAGGAAATAGTTTGCCTGATGGAACTAATTCAATTGCGCAAGCATATGCTGGTCATCAATTTGGTCATTTCACGATGCTTGGAGATGGTAGAGCTGTTCTATTAGGAGAACATATAGATAATAAAAATCAACGTTTCGATATACAATTTAAAGGTTCAGGAAGAACCTCTTTTTCTAGAGGCGGAGATGGAAGAGCAGCTTTAGGTCCAATGCTAAGAGAATACATAATTAGTGAAGCAATTAACGCTTTAAATATTCCAACAACTAGAAGTCTTGCGGTTGTTAAAACTGGAGAAAAAGTTGTTAGAGAAAATTTGTTAAATGGAGCAATTTTAACAAGAGTTGCATCCAGTCATATTCGAGTTGGCACTTTTCAATATATTGCAGCCACTCAAAATCTAGAAGATCTTAATACATTAGTTGATTACACAATTGATAGACACTATCCAGAAATTAAGTCCTCAAAAAATAAAGCTTTAGATTTATTAAGTCTTGTAATGGAAAGACAATGTCAGTTAGTGATTAATTGGATGAGAGTTGGATTTATTCATGGAGTGATGAACACTGATAACATGGCAATTTCTGGCGAAACAATTGATTATGGTCCATGTGCTTTTATGGATCAATATGATCCAAAAACTGTATTTAGCTCTATAGATAAATTTGGAAGATATGCTTTTTCAAATCAACCACCAATTACAAAATGGAATTTAGCAAGATTTGCAGAATGTCTGATACCACTTATTGATAAAGATGAAGATACAGCAATTAAAATTGCAACAGAGTTAATTGATAATTTTCAAAATATTTATGAAGAAAAATGGTTAAATATGATGAGAGATAAACTTGGTTTATTTGGTGAAAATAAAAATGATCTAACATTAATTAATAAACTTTTAGATTGGATGAAAAATAATAATGCAGATTATACAAATACCTTCTGTCATTTAATGGGTGTTGAGATTGATAATGAAATTTATAAAAATGATGATTTTAAAAATTGGACTAATGAATGGGAGAAAAGATTAAAACTAAATAATTCATCTGACAAATACTTAGAACTGATGAAAAAAACTAATCCTATAGTTATACCAAGAAATCAAAAAGTAGAGGATGCTCTAGCTGATGCGGACAAAGGAAATCTAGAAAAAATGAATAAACTTTTAAAAGTTTTAAGTAATCCTTATTCTGATCAAGAAAATATTATTGAATTTCAAAAACCTACACCAACAGGTAATGAAAAATATCAAACTTTTTGTGGAACTTAATTATAAAACGTAAGGTTCTCTTCTTGCAGTTTTGCCCAACACTCTTTCAACAGCAAAATCACTTATATCAATTGTTTGGTATGAACCAGTTGTGATCAATTCAGTTAACGCTCTTCCAATACCTGGAGCTTGCATTAATCCTCTTCCAGTAAAACCAGTAGCCATATAAACATTGTCGTACTTAGGATGTTTCCCAACAACAGCATTATTATCTAATCTGTTACAATCGTAGTAACCTGCCCAGCCTCCAGTTAATTTTAATTCTTCAAAAGCTGGTATTCTTTTTGCTAGTGCTGGCCAAACTAATTCTTCAAAATCATTCCATGCTGGCTCTAAATCGTCTGCACCAAATACTGACAATGGTGATCCTGCTAAATACTCTCCACCCTCAGGTCTCCAATAAACACCCGTAGTTAAATCACCAGTTAGAGGCATTTCTTTTATATATGTTGGACATTTTACTCTAAACACTGTGTGTTTTTGAGGTTCAACAGGAATGTCTTCTAATAATTCTTTAGTCCAGCAACCAGCTGCAGAAACAATTGTTTTAGCATTTATCTCTGAAAGACTTTTAACCTCTCCTTTTATAAATTCTGCTCCAAGTTCTATTGCCTTACTTTTCAGTGCACTATGAAACATAAAAGGATCAATCCAACCTTCACTTTGATTATCTGTGTAAGTAGCAGTCTCAACACCTTCATCATTTATATATGGAAATACTTTCGATAGCTCTGAGCCTTTAATATTTTTTGTACCTGCATCACATTCCTTATGATTTTCTAAAGCTTTATATTGTTCTTCAGCATGTTCTGGACCAAACATCAAAAGATAACCATTGGTCACCATACTTGCTGTTGGATTAGGATTTTTTTCAGTTTTTAACAATTCTGGTATTTGAAAAATAAATTCTCTTGCAAATTTACCAAGTAAGATATTTTCTTTTTGATAAAATTGTCTTCTAAAACCTCCTAAAGACAAAGGAAATGAAGCTGTTTTGTAAGTTGGATCTCTTTCAATTACCTTAACTTTTCTCCCTTCTTTTGAGAGAAAATAAGCTGTTGCTGCTCCAATTATACCACCGCCAACTACAACAACATCATCCATAATTAATTCAATATTATCAAACTTGTATTCAAAATTAGAGCAAAGCAACACCAAAGTAAATATGGAATCATCAAATACGAGCTCATCATTGTGACGCGTCTATATCTTATGATTAGATTGATAATAAATGCAATTAACACAACTAATACTAATAAAGCTAAAATCATGTTGTGAAATACAAAGAAAACTATACTCCAAGTTGCATTGAAAACTAAATGAATAAAATAAATATAAACTGTATTCATTTCTTTATTTTTGGAATGCCAATACATCCAAATAGAAATTGTCATCAATAAATATAAAATTGTCCATACCGGACCAAACACCCAGTCTGGTGGATTAAAAACAGGTTTATTTAACAAAGAATACCAAGGCTCCTTGAAAGTAACTGTAGCTAAACCTCCAATTAATGAAGCTGAAAATGTAATGATAAGAAATAATATAAATGTTACAATTTTATTTTTTAACATAATGTTTATACATAACAAAAAATGAGCAAAAAAACTATTTGGATAACTGGTGGCAGCACAGGAATTGGTAAAGCTTTGGCAATTAAATTTGCAAACAAAGGATGGAATGTTGCGGTATCTGCGAGAAGAGTTGAGCTCCTAGATGAACTTTCAAAAAATTATGAAAATATTTCATCATTTCCCTTAGATGTTACTGATAAAACAAAATGTACAGAAGTTTTCAATCAAATTAAAAATAAGTTTGAAAATATTGATATATGTTTTTTTTCAACTGGTACATGGAATCCAAAAAAAGAAAAAGAAATCGATGTCGAGCAAATGGAAGATGTTTTTAAAGTAAATTTTTTTGGAACAGTGAACTCCATTAAAGCAGTGGAACAATATTATAGAGAAAGAAAAAGTGGTATAATCACTATAGTTTCATCTATTGCTGGTTATAGAGGATTGCCTAATTCAACTGGTTATGGACCATCAAAATCTGCACTAAATAATTTAGCAGAAAGTTTATATTTTGATTTTAAAAGGTACAATGTTCGAGTTTGTTTGGTTTCTCCTGGTTTTATTAAAACACCAATGACTGATAAGAATGATTTTAAAATGCCATTTTTGAAAACACCTGAATTTGCTGCGGATCAAATTTATGATGGCTTAATTAATAAAAATGTTTTCGAGATACATTTTCCAAAAGCGCTTACTTTAACTTTAAAGTTCTTTAGTTTTCTTCCAAGTAAACTTTATTTTAAATTAGTGGGGAAGATGACTAAGCATCAAAAGAAGTAATTAATCTTTAACGAATACAACAGTTAGCTCTGCTACTTTAAATCCAAACTTAGTCATTGTAGCTCTGTTGATTGCAACTCTTTCATCTTGCTTAAAGATCCAATCATCAAAAGTAATTTTTAATTCTTTTCCTTTAACTGGAACTAATAAAACATACTCAAATTTAAATGCAGGGCCGTAAGAATATCCTATTGCTTTTCCAACAACGTCCCCTGCTGTACCTTCATAATTATGTTCATCTATTTTAGTAATTGTCCACTCTCGGTCTTGAACTTCACCATCATCCCAATTAAATTTCTCTTTTAAAATTAACTGTTTGCCATCCCATGTTCCATCTAAATCAGCTGAGAATTGTCTTGTAACTTTTCCTGATCGATTTTGTAAAACACCCCAAGCTTTAACGTTTCCTGTAAGGTATTCTTCAATAATTAACCTAGGTTCTTTATTTTTAAAATCTTCTGGTTTCATGGCACTATTATTTGAGCAACTTGTAATTAAGAAAACCAGAATTATCAACGAAATTGATTTAATTATTTTCATATTATTGGTATTATTTATTCTGCATTGAAAATTGAATCAAATCAATATTTTTAGATTTAAATCCTGCTTCACAATAAGATAGGTAAAATTCCCACATTCTTTTAAAAGTCAGATCAAATCCTTGATTTTTAATTTGATCCCATTTTCTTAAAAACTCTTCCCTCCAGATAGCTAACGTTTCTGCATAATGATCTGCATATGATATGTACGAATTAATTGTTAAGCCGTTATCTGAAACGTATCTATTAATGCTATTTTTGTTAGGAAGAAATCCTCCTGGGAAAATGTATTTTTGAATAAAATCCTGTTTATTTTTGTATCTATCAAACAAACTATCATCAATGGTTATTGCTTGAATTGCAGCCTTTCCTCCATTCGATAAATTATCTTTTATTGTTTTAAAATAACTCTCTAAATAATTTTGCCCAACAGCCTCAATCATTTCAATTGAAGCGATCGAATTATATTTTCCTTGAAGATCACGATAATCTTTAATCTCAATATTTACTTTTTCATTTAGACCACATTTATGAATTCTTTCTTTTGCGTAATCGAATTGTTTTTTAGAAATAGTAATACAGTCTAATTTCACATCATATTTCTTACCTAAATATTCTGCAAAGCCACCCCAACCACAACCAATTTCTAAAACTTTATCTCCAGAACTAGGTTTGATTAGATCAATTAATTTTTGGTATTTATTATTTTGTGCAACGCTTAAATTTTTTGAGCTATCATCAAAGATTGCGCTTGAGTAAGTTAAAGTATCATCTAACCACAATGAAAAGAAATCATTTCCAAGATCATAATGTTTTGCAATATTTTCCTTACTTCGACTTTTTGTATTTTTAATTATTTTATTTTTTACAAAATTAATTATAGGTAGATCAAGCAAACCAGAGAATTTATATATCACTTGAATATTTCTAGCTGTTAACTCAATTAGATCTGAAAGATTATCAGTTTCAAATTCACCTCTCATATAACTTTCAGCAAAACCAATACTTCCACCTCTAATTAAATTATAATTAAAATTTGGATTTTTTATCTTAATATTTGCCTTTAAAGATTGATCAGGGTTACCAAATTTTAAAATCTCACCTTCATGGGTAGTTATCTCAAGGTATCCATTTTTAATTTTACTTAAAAATTTAAAAACTAATTTATCTGCAGTTTTATTTAATAACATTAATTCTCTACCGTTATATTGTTTCTTATTTTTATTTTTTTTTTAATAATTTTAATTCCTTTCATCCATAATTTAAATGCTTCAAAATGGATTGCTGATATTATTTTAATGGTCATTAGAGGATGTTTTAAATAAGACTTTAATAATTGGCTGCTATTTAAATCAGTTTTTTTACCATCCTGAGATGCAAATAAAATTTTTCCCTCTTGATCATATTGATCAATGATTACAGAAAGTTTTTCATCAGGATTAAGAATTCTAAAGAAATACTTACAATTCATTTCTATAAAAGGTGAAACATGAAATTTTTTAGAACAATTATTCTGGATTAGTTTATTTTCACTATCTACCCTAAAAACATAAGTATGTTGCTCACCAAATGTATTTTTCACCTCATATAATATAGATATTAATTTATCATTTTGATTATAAACGAAAAAAATACTTAGAGGGTTAAATACATAACCAAAAATTCTTGGATAACAGAGAAGCTTAATTTTAATACCTTTAGTGTCTATTTTATTTTGTTCTAAATTTTTCTTTACCCACTCTTCAAGAGAAGATCCGTCACGTTCACCATGATCCTTTTCATGAAAACTAATTAAATTGAATTTATTCAATGAAAAGAAGCTTATCTCTTGATCTATTTTTCTTAACTCAGATAAATCAATTAAAAGAGAGAAAACGTTATACTTAAAATAATGCTCTTTTGGTTTGAAACGTTTATGGATTACTTTTCCGTTATATATGCATGAGTTAGTCATTTAGGTGTTTTAGCATTTCAATCGATGATTTTATTCCATCTTCATGAAAACCGTAACCAAAATAACTCCCGCAAAAAAGCAAATCTTTTTTATTTTGTAAACTATATAGTTCTGATTGAGCATCTAGTGCTTGTTGATCATAATAAGGATGAGTAAATTTAACTATTTTAAGTATTTTACTCTCATCAATTTCAAAATAAGGATTAAGAGTTAAAAAGATGTCCTGATCGCATTTAAGGTTTTGCAAAAGGTTTAACCAATAAGTAATAGAATTTTTTTCTAAATCCTTGTCATTGATTGATGAATTCCATGAGGACCATACCTTTTTATTTTTTGGCATCGCTCTTTTGTCTGTATGAATATATGCAATATTTTCTTTATAACTGAAATTGGATAAAATTTTTGCCTCTTCATTTGTAGGGCTATCAATCAACTTTAAAGCTTCATCGGCATGTGCAGCTATAACAACTTTATCGTAATCAAAAAATTCACTTTCACCACCATAATATAAATCTAACCCTTTTGATTTTCTTATAATTTTTTTAATTTTATAATTTTTATAGTATTCACCACTTATCTTTGAAATTACTTTATTCACATAAGTTCTACTTCTATTGGTTACAGTATACCACTGAGGTCTATTTTTTAGTTTAAAGAGCCCGTGATTTTGAAAAAATTTTAAAAAGAATGTTATTGGCATCTTACTTGCTTCATAAGGTGGCATAGACCAGATTGCAGACACCATTGGGATGATATGGTAATCAATAAATGTTTTTGATAGTTTATTATTTTCTAAATATTCACCTAAAGTTAATTTTTGATCTGTAACATTTAATTGATCGCTATTTTTATAAAATTTAATGATATCAAAAAACATTTTTAAAAAATTAGGATTAAACAAATTAGATCTATTGGAAAAAATTCCATTTAAACCTTTTCCACAATATTCAAAGCTTGTATTTTCTACAGATACCGAAAAAGACATGTCACTTTTTTCAATCTGAACATCATTTTCTTTAAAGAAATTAATTAAATTTGGATAGGTTTGAAAATTAAATACAATAAAACCAATATCTACAGATACTTTCTTTTCATCAAAAGTTAAATCTATTGTATGAGAGTGACCACCAAAGTGATCTTCTTTCTCAAAAAGATCTACATGATGTTTTTGTGATAAATAATATGCAGCACTTAAGCCTGATATCCCAGAACCAACTACAGCAATTTTCATTAATGATTATGCCGCGTCTTCTTTAAACTCATCCATACTTGGACAAGTACAAAAAATATTCTTATCTCCATAAACATTGTCCACTCTTGCAACTGGTGGCCAAAATTTATTTGTTTTTAAGAACTTAGCAGGATAAGCAGCTTGCTCTCTTGAATATTTATGATCCCATTCATCTGATGCAAGTTCTATATCTGTATGAGGAGCGTTCTTAATAGGATTGTCTACTTTATCAAACTCACCAGAATTAATCTTATCTATTTCAGATTTGATATTTATTAAAGTATCACAAAATCTATCAAGCTCAGATAAACTTTCACTCTCTGTTGGCTCTATCATCATAGTTCCTGCAACTGGCCAAGACATTGTAGGAGCATGGAAACCATAATCGATCAACCTTTTAGCGATATCTTCCTCTGTGATACCTGTCTCACTCTTAATTGATCGAATATCTATAATACATTCATGAGCAACGTTTCCATTTGAGCCTTTGTACAAAATTGGAAAATGATCTTTAAGTCTGTGAGCTATATAGTTTGCGTTTAATATAGCAACTTGCGTAGCTAATTTTAAACCTTCAGAACCCATCATTTTAATATACATCCAAGAAATTGATAAAATACTTGAGCTTCCCCAAGGGGCTGCTGAAACTGCTCCTATTCCTGTAGCAGGTCCACAATCTTTAACAACTGGATGATTAGGTAAATAAACTTGCAAATGTCTTTTACATGCAATTGGTCCCATTCCTGGTCCTCCACCACCATGTGGAATACAGAATGTTTTGTGTAAGTTTATATGACAAACATCTGGACCAAAATTTCCAGGTCTTGCTATTCCAACAAGTGCATTTAAATTTGCACCATCCATGTACACTTGACCACCATGTTTATGTATAAGTTCACAAATATCTGTAATTTTTTCTTCAAATACACCATGAGTAGAAGGATATGTAACCATTAATGCTCCAAGATTTTCAGAATGTGCCTCTGCTTTTTTCTTCAAATCTTCAAAATCAACATTTCCTTCTTTGTCACAATCAACAACTACAACTTTCATTCCAACCATTTGTGCACTAGCAGGATTTGTTCCATGTGCTGAGCTTGGAATTAAACATATATTTCTGTTTTCTTCTCCTCTGTCCAAATGATATTTTCTAATTACCATTAACCCTGCATATTCTCCTTGAGCACCTGCGTTTGGTTGAAGTGAAACACCACTAAAACCAGTAATTGATCTTAGCCAATTTTTAAGATCAGTAAATAAAGCTCTATACCCTTCCATCTGTTCTACTGGTACAAACGGATGAGGTTCAGCCAACTCTCTCCATGAAATAGGAATCATTTCTGCTGTAGCATTTAATTTCATAGTACATGAACCAAGTGCAATCATAGTTCTGTTAAGAGCTATATCTTTATCTTCTAATTTTTTTAAATATCTAAGCATCTCTGTTTCTGAATGATATGAGTTAAAAACAGGATGTTCTAAGTATTTAGAGGTTCTCAGTAAATTTTTTGGTAAATTAGGTAAACTTACTGTTGGATCTTCTTTTTTAATAGACTCGGCTGCATTAAAAATTTTCAACAATTGATTTACTCTATAAACGTTTTTCTTTTCATCAAAAGAAACTGCTAACATTTCTGAATTTACTCTTCTAATGTTTACTTTTTGATCTAAAGCATTTTTATAGATTTGATCAGTCTTATCTTTTGTTACAATTGTAACTGTATCAAAGAAATGATCTGAATAAATTTCATATCCAGATTGTTTTAATTTATCTGCAAAATTTTTAGCTAATTGAGAAACTCGTTCTGCAATAGTTTTTATTCCATCTGGTCCGTGGTAAATTGCATATGCCGCTGAAACAATTGCTAACAATGCTTGAGCAGTACAAATGTTACTTGTAGCTTTATCTCTTCTAATATGTTGCTCTCTTGTTTGAAGTGATAATCTGTAAGCTTTATTTCCATGTCTATCTACTGACACACCAATAATTCTTCCTGGCATAGACCTTTTAAACTCGTCTTTAGTTGCAAAGAAAGCTGCATGAGGTCCACCATAACCCATTGGTATTCCAAACCTTTGTGAACTTCCAACTG
This sequence comes from Candidatus Pelagibacter sp. HIMB1493, assembly GCF_052047995.1. Taxonomy (NCBI): domain Bacteria; kingdom Pseudomonadati; phylum Pseudomonadota; class Alphaproteobacteria; order Candidatus Pelagibacterales; family Candidatus Pelagibacteraceae; genus Candidatus Pelagibacter; species Candidatus Pelagibacter sp. HIMB1493. The sequence goes on from NZ_JBNAIP010000001.1 coordinate 796,290, forward strand.
CAATATCAGCACCTAATTCTCTTGGTGTTTTTAGTAGTGCTAAAGCTAATAAATCAGAAACTAATACTGCTTTTCCATTTTTTTTATGGATTTTACTAATAGCTTCACTTGGATCTTTGATGTCTCCTAAAGTTCCAGGATATTGAAGAATTCCACAAACTAAATCCTCTTTAAGTTGATCCAATACTTTATCTTCGTTACCAACAAGTACTTTTAATCCCATTGGTTCTGCTCTTGTTTGAATTACATCAATTGTTTGTGGATGACAATTTTCAGAAACAAAAACTAAATTACTATCCTTTTTATTTAATCTATGACTTAATCCCATAGCTTCTGCGGCTGCTGTTCCTTCATCAAGTAACGATGCATTTGCAATGTCCATGCCTGTGAAATCAACAATCATTTGTTGGAAGTTTAGAAGCATTTCCAATCTTCCTTGTGCTACTTCAGGCTGATAAGGAGTATAAGAAGTATACCAGCCTGGATTTTCTAAAATATTTCTTAAAATTACATATGGAGTGTAAGTTCCATAGTAACCCATACCAATAAAATTTGAATAAATTTGATTTTTTTTTGAAATCGCTTTCAGTTTTCTTAATGCTTCATACTCAGAATTAGACTCTCCTATATTTAATCCATCTTTCAATTGTATCTTTTCTGGAACTGTACTTTTAATTAAATCATCTAATGAATTATAATTGAGTTCCTTCAGCATTTTATTTTGATCTTCTTCTGAAGGCCCAATGTGTCTTTTTAAAAAGTCTTTTTGTGAGTTATGTAACATTAGCTAGCACTCTCCTTTGCAAATTTATCGTATTCTTCTTTGTTCATTAAGCTGTCCATTTCTGAACTGTCTTTTAATTTAAGTTTAAAAAACCAAGCTGATCCCTCAGGGTCTTCATTAATTTTTGCAGGATCATCTACTATAGCTTGGTTAGTATCTACTACTTCACCACTTACAGGAGTATACACATCACTTGCAGCTTTAGTTGACTCAACAACCCCTGCTGTGCCATCTTTTTCAACGCTTGAACCTTTTTCAGGTAACTCAGCAAAAACAATATCTCCCAACATTTCTGTTGCATGTTTTGTAATTCCAATGGTTGCAACATCGCCCTCCACTGTAATCCACTCATGCTCTTTTGAAAATTTAACTTCACTCATTAGTTTACTCCTTTCACATAACTTTTTTTATAAAATGGTAACCCACAAACACTTGCAGGATGTTTTTTTCCTCTTACTTCTAGTAAAACTTTTGTATCAACTTTAGAAAACTCTTTATCAATATAGCCCATTGCTATTGGACCATTTACACTTGGTCCAAAAGTTCCGCTTGTAACCTCACCAATAAGTTTTTCTGACTCATCAAATATTTTAGTTTTTTCTCTAGCAATCAATCTTCCTTCTGGCTTAATCCCAATTCTAATTTTAGAGGTACCCTCTTGTATTTCTTTCATAATTTTATCAGAACCAACAAATCCACCATTTGAAATTCTCTCTTTAGAAATTGCCCACTTTAAGTTTGCTTCAATTGGTGTTTTTTCTGTATCAAGTTCATGTCCATATAAGCATAATCCAGCCTCTAATCTCAAGGTATCTCTTGCCCCAAGTCCTATAAGTTGTGCTCCTTTTTCCATCAAATTCTGAGTAAATCCTTCAGCTAAATCGTTGTTAATAGATACTTCAAAACCATCCTCTCCAGTATAACCAGACCTTGTAACAAAAGCTTTTTGATCTTTATAATCAAACCAGTTCCCTGTCATAAAATTAAGTTTTTCAACACCTTCTATTATGTCATTTAAAATCTCAACTGACTTTGGACCTTGAATTGCAATTAATGCTCTTTGATCATCAAGAACCATTTCATATTTACTTTTCAGTAAATCTGATAAAATTTTAAAATCATTATCTTTGCATGCTGCGTTTAAAATAATTAAATATCCTTTTTCAATTTTAGTAATTATTAAATCATCATAAATTCCAGCACTATCGTTCATTAAAAAACTATATTTAGAACAGTTTTGTTTCAAATTTTTTAAATCAAGTGGAAAAATTTTTTCAAGATCAGCAGTTAAGTCATCTCCACCATGAATAAATAATTGACCCATATGAGACACATCAAAAATACCTGCATTTAATCTTGTAAATTTATGTTCTTCAACAATTCCTTTGCTGTATTGTATGGGCATTTCATATCCAGCAAATTCTACAAATTTAGCTTGGTTATCTTGATGAAGTTTATTTAAAGATGTTTTTTTTCCCATACTAACTCTGTCGTACCCATCTGTATTTTTGCCTGAGAGTTTTACTCCTTCGGCGAGAACTCAATCTCTTTCCAGAGTTAATATAATACGGTCCTTTTACCTGAGAGTTTCCTGGGCGGTTGCTCCTTCGGTGTCACAAAGTTTGTGATCTCTCCCGTTAACAAATATTCTAATAAATACTGTTTAATGTCAAATGTTATTAGATCGCTTTTTTTTCTGAGGTATATAAATTGTAAAATTGAAGTAAAACTGCAAAAATAACTATTGATCCTCCAATTATTACTATGAAAGGCGGTTGCTCATTTATAAACAACCATGCCCATAAAGGACCTAGTACTGCTTCTGTTAACATTATGATTCCAACCATTGCTGATGGTGTTCTTTGAGCTCCAATAGTAATAAATATAAAACCTAATCCTAATTGTAAAAAACCAGCTAAAAATCCTAAAAAGATATCGTTTGGAGATATCATTATTTTTTCTGACATTAGATAACCAATTAACAAAGCAAAAACTCCTGCAACAAATTGAGCAGGAACCATATCAACAGTTGGATATTTTCTTACAACTAAAATTAAAGTAGCAAATGATATTGGCATTATGAAAGCTGCAATATTCCCAGACATTTGACCTGGAGATAAAGAGCTTCCAACCATTAGAAGTATTCCTGAGATTGCAAGAATTATTGAAGTCAGAGTGATTGCTGAAATTTTTTCTTTTAAAAAAAAGTAACCGAATATTGCTAAGAAGATTGTTTGTGTTTGAATAATAAAATTAGCATTAGCAACTGTTGTGTTATACATCGCAAATACATAACCGCTAAAACCAAGTGATAAAATAAATCCACCAAAGAAACCAGGAAATCCTAAATTATAAAAGGATCTAAATACTTGTTTCTTATAAGTTAAAGTTAAATACAAGCTAATAACTATTAGGAAGAATACCGTTCTCCAAAATAATATTTGCCAAAGGGTTGCTCCCTCAAATGATTTTACAATCAAACCTCCAAAACTGAGGCTACATGCACCTAAAAAAACTAAGAAGGGTCCAGGAAGTTTTCTAATAATATTCATTATATTTGATTAAGTAAGTTCTGAGTGTCCATCTCATATAATTTAAACAAAGTTTCAGCATCAGATAAATTTATCTCTTTAAATTTAATTTTTGAGCCAGGTGATATTTGTACTAACCGATCATAATCAACACTAGCTACCACACCAATTTTTGGATATCCTCCAATAGTACCATGGTCTGAAAGCATAATAATTGGGTTTCCATCTGCTGGTACTTGGATGACTCCTTTTAACAAACCTTCTGATTTAATATTGGTATTTACAATATTTTCAATTTTTGGACCTTCTAAACGCATCCCCATTCTATCTGAGAGTTTTGATACAGAAAATTCTTTTTCAAAAAATATCTTTTTTCCTTCCTCTGAAAAATAATCAAAGTTTGGTCCTTTTATTACTCTAATATTTTCAACTTTAGAATTTATATAGTTAGTCTTTTTTTTACTTTGATCTGAATTAATATTTAAAATATTTATTTTTTGACCGTTCTCTAATTTTTTTCCATTATTTGATCCAATATTTGCCTTGGTATTTATCGAACAACTATTCCATTGAAATTTTAAATCTAATTCTCCACCAACTGCTAAATAGCCATAAACTGATTTATTTGTTGAGATAAGATTGATTTCATCTCCACTTTCGATTTGATAACTCTCATAACAATTACCATCAATTTCTGTGCCATTTTTTACAATTTTAAAAACAATATCGCCAGTGACTACTATGTTAATTTTATCTCCAGAATATTTTAAATGTGGTCCTTGGTATGCAAATTCTATAACTGGAGAATTTAATTTATTACCTACCAGCTTGTTAGCTAAACTATAATTTCTATTATCCATTGCTCCGCTAAATGGAATTCCTATATGATATAAATTATTTCTTCCTTGGTCTTGAAAGGTTGTATTTACTCCAGCTCTTATAATTTGGAAATTATTTGTCATTGTAGCTATTATATTTTTCAAGATTTATTTGTTTAAAAACTACTATATCGCCAGGATTTATTAAATTTGGCTCTTCCTCTTTTGAATTATCAAAAACATCTACAGGTGTATTACCAAGTATGTTCCATCCACCAGGGCTTTCAAATGTATAAATATTTGCAAATTGTTCAGTTAAAGCAACTGATCCTTTTGGTACCTTTACTCTTGGTGTTTCTAATCTTGGTACTCTCATATTTTCATCTAAATCACCTAAAAATGGCATACCAGCAATAAATCCGGTCATATAACAAAAATATTCCTTACTAAAAAAATTTTCTAAAATTTTATCTCGATTAATATTTAATTTTTCTTCTAATCTTTTTATATCAAGAGAAAATTGATCATCACAACAAACTGGAATTTCTATTTTAGTGCTATTGTTGTCTTGAGTTTCATTAACATTTAAATTTTCAATCAATTTTTTAACTTCTTTAAAGTTTGTTTTTCTAAGGTCGTAAGAAACTATTAATTTATTATAAGAAGGAGTGAGATTATTTATACTTTCAACATTTTCTTTTTTTAAAGCTTTAAAATATTTTATTACTTCAGAGTTAACTGATTTATTTACATCTATACCAAAATCGCAATAAACAGCTGCGTCACCAAGATTTGATATATTTTTTATCATGGCATGTTATACTTCAACAATTAGAACTATGGAAATTAATATAAATTGTGATTTAGGTGAAAAATCAAAACACCATTCAAATAAATATGATCCAGACTTACTTGATATAGTAAATTCTGCTAACGTAGCATGTGGATTTCATGCTGGTGATGAAGAATCTATGAACCAAGTAGTTCAAATATCAAAAAAAAATGGCGTTAGTATTGGAGCCCACCCATCATTTAACGATCCAGAAAACTTTGGAAGACAAAGAATGAACCTAGCACCTGAAGAAGTTAGAAAATTAATTATTGACCAATATGAAATTTTACAAAAAATTGCTCAAGATCATGGAGAAAATGTTACTCATATAAAACCACATGGAGCGTTAAATAATATGGCGTGTGAGGATATTGATCTGGCAACTACTTTAGCGAAAGCAATCAATGAAATAAGTAAAGATTTGATCTATTTAGTTCCTACTGGCTCTAAAATGGAACAAGCAGCTAAAAAATTAGATATGAAGATTGCCTGTGAAATTTTTGCAGATAGAACCTATGAAGATGATGGAAATTTAGTTTCTAGAAAAAAACCACATGCATTAATCACTGATCCTGAAGAAGCTAAAAAACATGTATTAAGCATGGTAAAAAATCAGGCACTGAATTGTCACAGTGGAAAGCAAATACCTTGTGAAATCGACTCTGTCTGCATACATGGTGATAATGCAAGTTCACTTGCTACAGCAAGGTCAATTAGGGAAAATTTAATTGAAAATGGACTTAACTTAAAACCTTTAAGTAAAATGGAGAAATTTTTATAATGATAAAAAAAATATTAATCACCCTAATTTTAATTTTATTTTCAACAAATTCTTTTTCAGCTGGTGGAAGTAATGACTCTGAGAGAAAGATAAAAGTTAAGTCTGATTATGATAAAGCAGTCACTCATGTTAAAGCTGCAAAAAAATATGAAAAAAAAGGCAAATTAGAAAAAGCTAAAAAGAGATATGAAAAAGCTCAAAAACTTCTTCTAAAATCAAACGATAAAAAACCAAATCAAGCAGATACACTTAACTATCTTGGCTTTACAACAAGAAAACTTGGTGATTACGAGAGTGGAGAAAAATATTATCTTTTAGGTCTAGAAATTGATCCAAATCACAAAGGTATTAATGAGTATCTTGGAGAACTTTATGTTGCTACAAATAGAATGGATTTAGCTAAAGAAAGACTTAAAGTATTAGAAACTTGTAATTGCGAAGAATATAACGAGTTAAAAGAAATAATCGAAGGTACTAAGAAATCTAAATACTAATTTAATGCTAGATATTCAAGATCCATTAGAAGCAAGAAAAGTTATAAGAGAAAATAATTACAAAGAACAAACTGCGGGTACTGCTAATAAGTATGTTCAAGGAAATCTTTGTATCTTACCAAGCAAATATGCAATGGACTTTGCATCTTTCTGTCAAAAAAACCCAAAACCTTGTCCATTAATTGGATTTGGTACAAAAGGAGATCCTTCATTAAAAGATCTTGGTGATATTGATATTAGAACTGATGTTCCTCAATATAGAGTATGGGAAAAAGGAAAATTAGTTGATGAGCCATATGATATTAAAAAATATTGGAATGAAGATTTAACAACTTTTGTTCTAGGATGTTCAATGTCTTTTGAACTGCCTTTAATTGAAGCCGGTATTCCAATTCAACACATAGAAAACAATACTATTGTTCCAATGTATAAAACTTCAATAGACTGTGAACCAGCCGGACAATTTTCAGGAAAATTAGTTGTGTCTATGAGACCCTTAAGTTCAAAGGATACAATTAGATCAATTCAAATTAGTTCCAGATTTCCAGCTGTGCATGGTGCACCCGTACATGTTGGCAATCCAGACGAAATTGGAATTAAAGATATAATGAAACCTGAATATGGTGATCCACCTAGAACAATAAAGAACAACGAAATTCCTGTATTTTGGGCGTGTGGTGTTACTCCTCAATCTGTTTTAGAGAATTCAAAACCCGATTTTTGTATTACTCACAGTCCAGGTAAAATGCTCATTACTGATAAATTAAATAACGATCTTGCTGCTTTCTAATTAATTCCCTAGAAAAACTTTAGTAACTTTTTCATTATCAATTAAATCTTCTGATTTGCCATCGATAACTAATCTTCCACTTTCTAAAACATACCCTCTATCTGCCATACTTAATGCAAGTCTTACGTTTTGTTCTACGAATAAAATTGATATCCCTTCTGCAACTATATTTTTAAATATCTTAATTAAGTCTTTCATAACCATTGGTGATAAACCTAAAAAAGGTTCATCAACCATTAAAAGCTTAGGTAAACCCATCATACCTCTGGCTATAGCTAACATTTGTTGTTCACCACCAGACATTGTTTTTGCTAACTGATCCGATCTAGTTTCTAGTTTTGGAAAAATTTTATAAACCTTATTTAATGAATTTGTTAACTCTTCTTTTGCTTTTGGATGCCAAGCACCCAATAAAAGATTTTGTTTAACTGTAAGATGAGGAAAAACCCTTCTTCTTTCAAGTACATGTGAAATTCCTAACTCAGTTCTTTTATAAGTTGGAATATTTGAAATTAAAGTATTATCAAAAGTAATAGAACCTTTTTTATGTTCAACAAGATTACTTATAGTATTTAAAACAGTACTTTTGCCAGACCCATTTGGTCCTAAAAGTGCAACCATTTCAGCTTTATTTACATTAATAGAAACATCCCAGATAACTTGGAAATCATCATATAAAACATCAATATTTTTTACATCAAGCAGCATCAAATGTTCCTAAGTAAGCATCAATTACTTGTTTATTATTTTGAATTTCTTTTGGTTCACCAAATGCAATTCGTTTTCCTTGATCTAATGCAAGAACATTGTCAGAAATTTCCATAATTATATTTATATTATGTTCGATTGTAATAATTGTTACACCAGTCTTTTTTAATTTTTTAACAAGTTCAACAAGTCCAGGAATAGTTTTTTGGTCCACACCTCCTGTTACTTCATCCATCAAAAGTAATTTAGGATTAATAGCCATAGCTCTAGCCATTTCTAATCTTTTCCTTTGTCCAGTTGATAACTCTTTTGCAAAGTGATGTCTTTTTTCAATCAGATCTACAAAGTCAATAATCTCTAAGGCTCTATCTCTTGCTCTTTTTATATCTTTTTCTTTTACAAATGCTCCTATCATAACATTTTCAAGCAATGTTTGATCTGCAAATGGTTTTAGTTTTTGAAAGGTTCTACCTACACCAAGGTTACTAATTTTATCAGGACTAATTCCAAAAATATTTTTATCAAAAAATTTGACTTTTCCTGTATCTGGTTTTGTAAAACCAGTAATCAAATCAAATAAAGTAGATTTACCAGCACCATTAGGTCCTATCACTCCTAAAATAGATCCTTCTTCGACATCAAAAGAAATATCTCTATTTGCACGGATTCCACCAAAAGATTTACTTAGATTTTCAACTGTTAATATTTTCATCGTTGTTTTTTTCTTTCTAAAATATCTTTAGGAATAAATGAGATCAGACCATTTGGTCTAAAAATACAAATAATCATTAAAATTAAACCATAAAAAATTAAATCAACAGCACCACCGGTGCCTCCTAAATAAATTCTTGAATATTCTGAAATTGGCACAAGTATTGCAGCACCTATAATTGGACCCCAAACATTTCCAATTCCACCTAGCACTGTGATTAATAAAACTATAATTGATATCTCAATATTAAAAACTCTATCTGGATCAATAATTAAAATATATTGAGCAAACAAACTACCCATTGGAGCCATGATCATTGCTGAAATCACATAAGCTATAATTTTATAGTTTGAAACATTTATACATAAACTTAACGCTGCTTGTGGATCATCTCTAACAGCTCTTAATCTGTAACCAAGTTTTGATCTACTCAACAACCAGACTAAAAAGAATGTGATTAAAAAGAATATTAAAAAAACGTAATAATAAGGAGCTTTGCTGCTATGAAACTGCAATGCAGACCAAGAATCTTCTGGTGTCATTGTTACCCACAATCCTGATGCGGCTCCTACTAAATCCCATCTTTGAAAAACTACTTGGAAACTTATCCCAATTAACAGAGTGGCAATTGCAAAGTAGTGACCACTTAATCTAAGCATAGGTATACCAATTAAGACAGCAAAAATTGCTGAAACGAACATGCCAAAAAATATACTGATCCATGGTGTTATTCCGTACTCCATATAAAAAAATGAAGTTGCATAAGCACCTATTCCAAAAAATGCTCCATGACCTAAACTGATTTGACCAGAAAAACCTGCAATTACATTCCAAGACTGAGCCATAACTGCATGCATAAAAATCATAATAAATAAATGGAGATAAAATGAATTCATCCCAAAAAGTGGGAGAGCAAACAAAAGTATAATTAAGCCAGCAATAATTGATATTACTCTATTGTTTGTATTCCAAATCGGTTCTGATTTTGCAATTGCTAACTTATTATCCATCAATACCTACCAAACAGACCTTGAGGTTTATAAATCACAACTAAAAGATAAATTGCAAACACATATAAAAGTTTAAATGATGGGTCGATCAATAATCCGCCAAGAGATTCTACCAATCCTATGATTATACCAGCATACAAACATCCAATGATGCTTCCAAAACCTCCTAATGCTACTGCAACGAAAGCAAATAATGCAAAATTAATACCAACATCAGTAAAAATAAAAAAATAGTTTGCCATCATTCCACCCGCTACTCCTACACAACCAAGTCCAATCGCCCAACCAATTGCAAACATTTTATTTGATGGGATTCCTAAAATTTCAGCAGCGTGTCTATCTTGTGCTGTTGCTTGAAGAGCTAATCCAGTTTCTGTTTTTGTTACAAACCAATACAAACCAAAAAATGCAAACAAACAAACAAGACTTGCATATAATTGAGGTTGACCAATAAACACAGATCCAATTTCAATACGTCCCTCTAGTAAAGGCTTATCAACGTTTCTAAAGTCTGGTGTCCATAATAATTGAGCGATCGATCTAATAAAAATAGACAATCCAAATGTTGCACAAATTTGGATAAGCATTTTTGCTTTTAAAATGTATCGAATTAAAAAATAATGAGTAACAATTCCACAAAATGCCAACAAAAGTATAGTAATTGGAATTGAAAACAGTGGATCTAAACCAAATAAAGACCAAAGCCAAAATGATGAAAACATAGACAACATCAAATGCTCTCCATGAGCAAAGTTTACAATTTCCATTAATCCAAAAATTAAACTTAAGCCTGCTGCGATTAATGCATAGATTAATCCCATCATTAATCCTGTGACTATAGCTTGAATTATAATTTCAGAAGTCATTTGGTTTATTATTAAAGTATATATAAAGAATGTATATATTAAACAAATACTTCTTAAGCATTAGTAAAATAAAAAAACTAAATCATTGAATTGATCAATTGAATAGTATTAAGTTAGACATTTAAAAATTAAACAAGAGGGAAAAAAATGAGAAAAATAATTCTTACAGTATTTACTTTTTTTTCGTTAGTATCTGCGCCAGCAATTAGTTACGCAGAAGATGTAAAAATTGGAGTACTTTATCCACTTACTGGACCTGTTGCTCAGGTTGGTAAAGATGCTGTTGCAGCAGTTAAAACAGCTTTAGATATCATCAATAACAGCCACAACATTCCAGGTATGCCACTTGCCAAAGATGCAGGATTAAAAGGATTAGGCGGAGGTAAAATATCTATCGTTGTTGGAGACCATGGCGGAAAACCAGATATTGGTGTTGGTGAGACTGAGAAAATGTTAAATTCTGACAAAGTTCATGCAATGTTTGGAGCTTACTACTCATCAGTAACTGGTGCTGCTAGTCAAGTATCTGAGAGAGCAGGAATACCTTGGGTAAACGGTGAGTCTACTTCTCCAAAATTAACAACAAGAGGATTTAAATACTTCTTCAGAGTTACTCCACACGATGGTGAGTTTACTCAGCTTATGTTTGAATTCATGAACGACTTTAACAAAAAGAATAGTAATAAGTTAAAGACACTAGGTATTATTCATGAAGATACATTGTGGGGTGCTGATAGTGGTGGAACTCAAGATAAAATGGCTAAAGAACAAGGTTATGATGTTGTAGAGAAAATTAGCTATAAAGCTAAAACAACAACTTTAAGTTCTGAAGTGCAAAGATTGAAAGCGAAAAACCCAGATGTTTTATTGCCTTCATCTTATACAGCTGATGCATATTTGTTTTTAAATACTGCAAAAGAACTTGATTATAATCCTAAACTTTTAGTTGCTCAAAACGCTGGTTATACAGATCCTAAATTCATAGACACAATGGGAAGCAAAGCAGAAGGTGTGATTACAAGATCACCTTTTAATACTGACTTAGCAAAAACTATTCCTATGATTGGAACTGTAAACGACTTGTTTAAAACACACTCTGGTGGAAGAGATTTATCAGATGTACCTGCAAGAGCATTTACAGGTTTTATGGCTTTAGCTAATGCAATTAATAATGCTGGATCAACCGATCCTGAGAAAATCAGACAAGCTCTAGTAAATCTAGATATGTCATCTGAGTCTTTAATTGTTCCTTACAGAGGAATTAAATTTGGAGCAGATGGTCAAAATGAAAAGACTAGAGGTATTTTAATGCAAGTGCAAAATGGAAAATACTGCACAGTATATCCATTTGAATTAGCAGCTTGTGAGTTAAAATATCCTATGCCTACTTGGTCTGAAAGATAATTTAATAAAAACACAATTATTAAGGCGGTCAAATTTTTGACCGCCTTTTTTTATTCTTTGATTGCAATCTCTCTAAATTAAAATAATAATTAGATATCTTGATTGAAGAGCTCATAATTCTAACCCAAATTATTTTTATCACAATTATCTTAACAGCAGATAATGCTGTGATAGTTGGTTCTATTGCATCAAATTTTGTACCCAAAAATAGAAAGCAGATTATCTTATGGGGGGTAATTGGAGCGTTTGTTTTTAAAATCTTTTTTGCAATCTTTGCTACTTTTTTATTTGAATTTTATTTTATAAAAATTTTAGGTGGGCTGTTGTTAGTGTGGATAGTAAATGATTTAAGAAAAGACCTTGTTGATATCAAAAATATAAAACCTTCAGTTAAAAAAACAAAACAACCATCATACATAAATAGTATAGGTAAAGTGCTATTTGCTGATCTAATGATTAGTTTTGACAATGTCATAGGAGTTGTTGCTGCAGCTCAAGGATATTTTGGCTATATGATTTTTGGTCTTGTCCTATCGGTCGTTCTTACAGGTGCTTTAGCTACTTATATGGCTAACTATATTCAAAAACATATTTGGATAGCTTACATTGGTTTAATATTTATTTTAGTTGTTGGTCTACAATTAATTATAGGTGGTTTGGTAGATCTTGAGATACTCAATATTAACGAGGAATTTAAAAAATACTTTTAATTAAAAGAGTATTTTTTTGAGGGGAATTTTCTTGTTTTAACCTCACTTGCGTATTTAGAAACTGCTTTTGATATTTCTGTCTTGATATTTGCATATTTCTTAACAAATCTAAATTTAATTGGATTTAAGCCTATTAAATCATCAAATACCAAAATCTGACCATCACAATTATTAGATGCGCCTATCCCAATTGTTGGAACACTAACACTTTTAGTTACTTGTTTTGCTAATGATGTTTGAACACACTCTAAAACCATGCAAAACGAGCCAGCTTCTTCAACTAACTTTGCATCTTTCATAATATTTTCTTTTTCACTTTGTTTCTTACCTTTAAATTTAAATGTTTTATCTGATTGAGGCAAAACCCCTATGTGGCCCATTACAGGAATATTATTTTTAACTAAAGTTTTAATAGTATTTATAATTTTCTTTCCACCTTCTAATTTGACACCATCACATTTAGTTTTTTTCATTATTAATTTTGCATTTTTTAATGCTTCTTTAGGATTACGATAAGTATTATGAGGCATATCAACAATCATTAAACTTTTTTTTATACCCATACGAACACTCTTGGAATGTTCGATCATTGTATTCAAAGTTACTTCTCTAGTAGACTTATAATTATATAAAACTGACCCAAGTGAATCCCCTACTAAAATTAGATCACAATAACTATCTAAAACTGAAGCAATATTTTTAGAATAAGCGGTTAAAGTTACTAATTTAGTTTTATTTTTTTTCTTTATAAAATCTGAAATCTTTTTATTCATCGACTTACCAAGAGCCGGTATTTTCCATCGAAGCCCAAGGTTCTTGTGGATCTAGGTATCCATCCTGAAGTAATTCTATTGATATTTTATCTGGTGATCTAACAAAAGCCATATGACCATCTCTTGGAGGTCTATTAATGGTATAGCCCATATCCATTAGTTTTTTACAAGTATCATAAATATTATCAACTCTGTATGCCAAATGACCAAAATTTCTTGAACCTTCACCTAAATTATCACCATCCCAATTGTAGGTTAGTTCTATTTCAGTTTTTTCATCGTTTGGTGGTGCAAGAAAAATTAAAGTGTATCTTCCTTTTTCACTATCTTTTCTTCTTGTTTCTTTTAAACCAAGTCCTTCACAAAAAAATCTTAATGATGCTTCAACATCACTTATTCTAATCATAGTATGTAAATATTTCATAATTACCTTTATAATTGATATTTACTCTAATTCAATAGTGCTTGGTGGTTTAGATGTGACATCATATACCACTCTATTAATGCCTCTTATACTATTAATAATTTTGTTAGAAATAGTTTGCATAAATGATTTTTTAAATTCATAAAAGTCTGCAGTCATTCCATCTTCTGAGGTAATTGCTCTTAGTAAACATAAATATTCATATGTTCGATTATCACCCATAACTCCAACTGTTTTTACCGGAAGTAGTGCTGCATATGCTTGCCAAATTTTGTGGTATAGCCCATGATCTCTTAAAGCCTGAATAAAATAATGATCAGCTTCTTTTAGAATTTTTATCTTTTCATTAGTAATAATACCTGGCATCCTGATTGCTAAACCAGGACCAGGAAATGGATGTCTTGAAATTATTTCATGACTTAAATTTAGCTCTAATCCTAATTTTCTTACCTCATCTTTAAATAAAAATTTTAAAGGCTCAACTAATCTTAAATTCATCTTTTTAGGTAATCCGCCCACATTGTGATGCGATTTTATTTTAGAGGTTTGACTTCCAGTAACAGACTTACTTTCAATTAAATCTGGATACAAAGTTCCTTGTGCCAAAAATTTTACATTTTTTATTTTCTTTGCATATCTTTCAAAAATTTTAATAAAAAGATTTCCTATAATTTTTCTTTTTCTCTCTGGATCAGATACATTTTTTAATTTACTTAAAAATTCCTTTTCAGCATTCACGTAGATTAAATTCATTTTTAATCTTTTTTTAAATGTTTGAACAACTTGAACTTCTTCGTTTTTTCTGAGCAATCCAGTGTTTACAAAAATACAATATAGTTTTTTACCTATTGCTTTATTCAATAATTGAGCAACCACACTACTATCAACACCACCTGATAATGCACAAATTACTTTATTATCTCCAACTTGAGACCTTACATCTTTAATTAATTGTACCTTTTGATCTTTTGATGACCAATTTTTCTTAATTTTACAAATAAGAAAAATAAAATTACTAATCAGTTTTTTTCCGTTTTCTGTATGGGTTACTTCTGGATGAAACTGGACACCATAATAATTTTTGAATTTATTTTCTACAATTGCAAATTTTGAATTTAAGCTTGAAGCAATTACTTTAAAATTTTTAGGTAATTTAGATACTTGATCAGCATGGCTCATCCAGACCACTTTAGATTTTTTTGTACCAAAAAAATTATTAGTTAAGAGACTTTTATTTTTTTTAATTATATTTGCTAAACCAAATTCACGGTGCTTTGATTGTTTTACTTTTCCTCCATTAAGTTTTGACAATATTTGATGTCCAAAACAAATACCAAGAACAGGAATATTTAGTTCTAAAATTTTTTTATCAAATGAGTACTTATTTATTTGATAAACATTGAGAGGACCTCCTGATAAAATTATACCTTTTACACTTTGATTAATTTGATTAAGTTTAATTTTTTTATGACTTACAATATCGGAGAAAACTCCAAGTTCTCTAATTCTTCTTGCAATTAATTGGGTAAATTGTGAACCAAAATCTACAATTAAGATTTTGTTAAGACTATTATCAAGACTCATTACTTGGTTCTAGATTTTTTAAAGACTCTAAAATTTCATTATTTTCATCACATAATGACTTACATACTTGAACAAATGTTTCAGATAATTCTTTAACTTTATCGTAATTAGATTTTTCAAGTGCAATTTTCATTAGCATTAAAATAGCTTCTTCATTTTGAGGATCAATTAATAAAGTGGTTTCTAAGTTGTATTCTTCTTTTCTTTGATCTTCCTCGTGATTATAAATTTTTGCTAAATACAAATATGAATTTGCATCCTTTGGATTAAATACAATATTTCTCTCAAATAAAAATCTCGCATCCTCATATTTTTCTTTTTCATAAAATTTAATTGCTTCATTAAAAAATTTTTCCTTTGAAAAAGAATTAGACTGAAACGAAACAGTTAAAACAACCGGTAAAATAAATTTCAAAATTTTATTCATTAATATTTACTATCATTTTCGATTACATCTACATTATGAACCATACTTTCATAAAATCCAGCTTTAGTAATTTTAACAAATTGTGGTTTATTTCTCAATTTCACAATTTCTTTTGAACCAAGATAACCCATAGATGATTTAAGGCCACCAATTAATTTAAAAATAATGCTACCAACATCTCCCTTGTATTTCACAAAACCCTCTACTCCTTCTGGTACATACTTAGATGTATCTTTTTGTTTAGTTTGAAAATACCTGTCAGCTGAACCTTTGTTCATTGCACCTACTGATCCCATCCCTCTAAAGCTTTTAAATAATTTTCCATTTTTCTTTATTAATTTACCAGGTGTTTCATCTGTTCCTGCAAATAAAGAGCCTATCATTACAGCATCTGCGCCTGCTGCAAAAGCTTTTGCTAAATCTCCAGAATATTTTATTCCACCATCAGAAATTATTTTTACATTTTTATTTTTAAGTCCATTTCTTACAGATAAAATTGCACTTAACTGTGGAACACCTATCCCCGCCACTAATCTTGTCGTGCAAATTGATCCTGGTCCAATCCCAACTTTAATAATATCTACTCCTAATTTAATTAAAAATTTTGCTGCTTCTGGTGTCGCAATATTTCCAGCACACAAAGCGATGTTCTGATCTTTTATTTTTTTTATAAATTTAACTATTTCTCCTACTTTTTTAGTATGACCGTGGGCAGTATCTACTACGATTAAATCAACACCTTCTTTAAGAATTGCTTTTGCTCTATCAAATTCAGCAATTGATGCTCCAACGGCTGCACCAACTAATAATTTTTGTTTTTTTACTTTTTTAATTTCTAATATTTGTTTTTGGATATCTAAATTTCTGTGAATAACTCCAATTCCTCCAGCTTTACCAATTGCTATTGCCATATTACTTTCTGTAACAGTATCCATTGCTGAAGACAAAAGTGGGATTTTAAGTTTTAAGTTTTTCGTTAAATTGACCGATGTATTTACCTCAGATGGCAATATCTCCGAGTACTTCGGGGCTAATGTAACATCATCAAAGGTAAGTGCTTCTTTTATAGGAACCATAATCTTTTATATACGATTCCTTTTAATTTTAAAGTCTCTA
This sequence comes from Candidatus Pelagibacter sp. HIMB1493, assembly GCF_052047995.1. Classification (NCBI taxonomy): domain Bacteria; kingdom Pseudomonadati; phylum Pseudomonadota; class Alphaproteobacteria; order Candidatus Pelagibacterales; family Candidatus Pelagibacteraceae; genus Candidatus Pelagibacter; species Candidatus Pelagibacter sp. HIMB1493. The sequence goes on from NZ_JBNAIP010000001.1 coordinate 813,054, forward strand.
TCTAAGTTTTTTACAAATTATAAAACTTTCTTTTGAATCTTTTCTACTCGATTTAGGTTTAAAAACCTTAACTTCTTTAAAATATTTTTTACCTTCCGCGACTATTTCATTGAAAGTTCCTCCCATAAAGATTTTAGAAATAAAGTGACCATTTTCATTTAACAAGTCTTTCGCAAATACCATTGCTTCTTTACAAAGTTCTCCTGTTTGAATTGAATCAATATTTTTGATTCCTGTGGTATTTACAGCCATGTCTGACATCACAACATCTACTTTGAAGGTTATGTTTTTTTTTATCTCTTGCTGAACTCCTTCTTCAGTGAAATCACCTTGTATTTGAAGACTTGATCCAATTGGCTCCATCTTTTTCAAATCAATTGAAATTAATTTACCATTCTTAGATACTTTATTTGCATATTGGGACCAGCTTCCAGGAGCAGCTCCAATATCAATAATAGATAATCCACCTTTAAAAATTTTAAATTTTTCGTCAATTTCTATAAGTTTGTAAGCAGATCTTGCTCTATAACCATCAACTTTTGATCGTCTAACGTATGTATCTCTTCGCTGTTTGTTGACCCAATTTTTTGAAATTTTATTTTTTTTCAATTAATTTTCAAATCTTAAGCTTTTATTTAATATCTTGCCATCAAGAGTTTGGATTTCTATTTTAATATCTTTATTTACTCTCATATCTTGATTGTTTTTCCATATGCCAGCAGCAAGATGCATTATTCCAATTTTGTAATTAGGTAAATAAGGTTCAACAAATGTATTATTTGCCTCATCAAATTTTGGTAAAAGATTACTTGTTAACCAATTACAATTTAAAGGTAAAAATTCAGTTTCAATATTGTCGTGATAAACAGAAATATTCATTGCAAGTTGTTCAGAGCCAAAAATGTCTCCACCTTTTAAAGTTTCTCTAAGATTATTTTGCCAAATTTCCCAAGATTTAGAATTTTTTTCTAAAGAAAAAACACCTATATTTATATGAGGTGCAAAAGCTAATTTCCTAGCTTTGTCCAAATTAATTTTAGATTTTACTGCATGTTTAAAATTTTGAGATTTAATTATTGCGAGTTTTCCAAAAACCCAATTTACTTTTGAGGTAATTTTATAACCTGGTCCAATAGTTTGGGTTATTCCCAATTTATTATTATCGCAGGCTTTGAAATATAATTCTATTGTTTGCCAATCATTGACCCAAGCGTCACAATCAATCCATAGATATTTTTCATAATTAGAAAAATATTTTGGGAGAAATGCCCTTGAAACTTGACTTTTTAACCACTCTCTTCCTTTAATTTTGCTTTCAGGAACTTTGATGTCCCACTCTGCAGATTTAATTTCATCTACTTTAGATAATAATTTATTTTTTTGTTCTTCTGATAATCCAGCATCCAAAACACATATTGCAGTATCTTTGCTCGCTTCGAACTGTTTGATAGAGTCTATTAATTCATCTAATAAATGGAAATAATTAGAGTCTGCTAAAGAAACAATGGTATTTTTTTTCATTACAATACATCTTCAAGATCGTCATCTTCATCGTCATAATTCTGACCTTCGTTTTGTTTTTTAAGTTTTTGATAATGAAAAAAGCTTATTGGAAGCATAGTTAAATAAATTAAAGCACTCACAGAAATCACATTAAAAGGGTATATTAATAATAGTCCAAAAAATAGAACAATTCCAAATAATAAGAAAATTGTTGCTTTTCTTTGAATTACAATTTTTTTAAATGAATAGCTTGGAAACTTACTAATCAATAAAAAAGAAGTAACAATAAAAAATATTGGCACAATAATTGCATAATCTATTTTAAACACTCCAATACTAGAGATGCTAAATATCAGTGGTGTTAATACTAAAATTCCACCAGCTGGGGATGGAACACCCTCAAAAAAATTATCTCTCCAAGATGGTTCACCTCCTGTATTTACATTGAAACGTGCCAATCTTAATGCAACGCAAATTACATATATTAAACAAACTAGCCATCCAAACCTTCCAAGTTCATTTAATTTCCAAAAATACATTATAAAAGCAGGAGCAACTCCAAAGCTTATCATATCAGTCAAAGAATCTAATTCTTTTCCAACTTTTGATGTGCCTTTGATCAATCTTGCTATTCTTCCATCTAGTCCATCTATGACTGCTGCTATAATTATTGCAATAATTGCAAACTCATATCTTCCATCTAAAGCAAATCTTATAGAAGTAAGACCAATACAAACACCTATAAGTGTCAGCATGTTAGGTAAAATTACTCTAGCACTCCTTTTTTCAGGAACAATTTTAAAATTTTTTTTAGGTTGTTGCATATCTATCTTTTAGCTAATAGAGTTTCTCCTGATATAGCTGTTTGACCAATTTTAACCAATGGTTCATAATTTTCATAATATACATCCGCTCTACTTCCAAATCTTATCATACCAATTCGATCTCCTTGGTTAAGTGTTTGATCTTTATTAGTTTCACAAACAATTCTTCTTGCAACCAAACCTGCTATTTGAACTATGACAATATCATTTCCATGATTATCTTTTAATTTATAATAATTTCTCTCATTGTCTTCACTCGCTTTATCGAGTGAAGCATTTAAAAACTTTCCTGGTTTGTATAAAATATCTTCAACTTGTCCTGAACAAGGAGTTCTATTTACATGACAATCAAATACGTTCATGAAGATACTAATTTTTTTAAATTTCTTGTTTTCTAAATTTAATTCTTTCGGTCCATCTACCTCTTCTACTTTAATTATTTCTCCATCTGCTGGACTTACTAGATAATTATCATCACCAATGATTACTCTTTCTGGATCTCTAAAAAAATAATAAACCCATATAGTTAATAGCAACCCAATTAATCCTAAAAATCCATTTACTATTAATAAGATGATTGTGACGAAACCTGCAATTACAATAAACTTGTAACCCTCTGTGTGTATCTTTGGAAATATCTTGGTAAACATATTCTTCTATTTGCTAATTTTCGATTAATATGTATATAAACCAATCAAATTCAATTAATAAGATAAATTTAATTTAATGAGCAAAATCAAGGTAAATAACCCAGTTGTCGAGTTAGATGGCGATGAAATGACTCGAATTATTTGGGAGTTTATTAAAAACAAATTAATCCTTCCGTATATCGATCTTGGAATTGAGTATTACGATCTTGGAATGAAAAGCAGAGATAATACTGATGACCAGATCACAATAGACTCAGCGAATGCTATCAAAAAAATTGGTGTTGGAATTAAATGTGCAACAATCACACCAGACGAAGCAAGAGTAGAAGAATTTGATTTAAAAAAAATGTGGAGATCTCCTAATGGAACAATCAGAAACATTATTGGAGGAACAGTGTTCAGAGAACCAATTATTTGTAAAAATATTCCAAAATTGGTTCCTTCGTGGACAGATCCTGTGATCATTGGAAGACATGCTTTTGGTGATCAATATAGAGCAACTGATTTTAAAGTACCTGGTAAAGGTAAAATGGAAGTTAAATGGACTTCTGAAGATGGAAAAGAAGAAATTAAATACGAAGTATTTAATTTTACAGGTCCAGGAGTAGCACTATCAATGTATAATTTAGATAAATCTATTCAAGACTTTGCAAGATCATGTTTTAGCTACGGCTTAATTAAAAAATGGCCTGTATACATGTCTACAAAAAATACAATTTTAAAACAATACGATGGAAGATTTAAAGATATTTTCCAAGAAGTATTCGATAACGAATATAAAGAAGAATTTGAAAAACATAATCTTACTTATGAACATAGATTAATCGACGACATGGTTGCATGTGCAATGAAATGGAGTGGAAAATATATCTGGGCTTGCAAAAACTATGATGGTGATGTCCAGTCCGATACTATGGCTCAGGGTTATGGATCATTAGGATTAATGACAAGTACTCTGTTAACTCCTGATGGAAAAGTGATGGAAGCTGAGGCTGCTCATGGAACTGTTACTAGACACTATAGAATGCATCAACAAGGAAAAGAGACTTCTACAAATCCTATTGCATCTATATTTGCATGGACAAGAGGATTGGCTCACAGAGGAAAATTAGACAATAATCAAGAATTAATTAAATTTGCTCAAACATTAGAGGCTGTATGTATTGAGTGTGTTGAAAATGGATCTATGACAAAAGATTTAGCAATTCTTGTTGGACCGAATAGTAAGTTTTTAACTACCAATCAGTTTTTAGATGAAATTGATGGTAATCTTAAAAAGAAATTAAATTAAAGATTTTATTTTTTCAAAAGCATCATTGATTTTGGATTGGTCTTGACCACCAGCTTGGGCAAAGTCTTTTCTCCCACCTCCTCCTTTGCCTCCGATTACTTCTGAACCTGCTTTTACAAATTGTACTGCATCAAATTTTTCAGTTAGTTTTTCTGTGACACCTACAGCTATACCAACTTTGTCATCTTTGCTTGCAAAAACAATTACAATACCTTCACCTAATTCTTTTTTACCTTTGTCTACAAGTTTTCTTAATTCTTTAGGAGGAAGATCTTCAACATTTTGAAATCTTACTTTCACCCCATTAACATCTAGATCATTAACTTTATTTTTGGATTGATCTTGTAGTATTGAATTAACTGTTAAAGTTTCCAATTGTTTATTTAAATTTTTGATTAAAACTTTTTTATCAGTTTCATCTAAGTTAGTTTTTCCACCTAGCTCAGAAATTTGCTTACTTAATTCATTTATTTGTTCATCATCTTTTTCAGATGATAAATTTAACATTTTCTCTTTATTTTTAAGGTAATCCTCTAACTGCTTATCTCTTAAAGCTTCTACTCTTCTAACCCCTGCAGCAATTGAGGATTGGCTAATAATTTTAAATTTACCAATATCACCAGTGTTTTTTACATGGGTTCCACCACATAACTCTGTTGAAAAGTATTTTTCTCCTTCATCTCCCATTGATAATACTCTTACTTCATCTCCATATTTTTCACCAAATAATGCTAAAGCCCCATTATCGACTGCCTCTTTAGGTGTCATTATTCTTGTGGTTACATCTGATTGTTTAGAAATCATATCATTTACATGACTCTCTATTTTTACCATCTCATCGTCTGAAATTGGCTTCATATGACTAAAATCAAATCTTAATCTTTCTGGCTCAACTAGAGAGCCTTTTTGAGTAACATGTGGGCCCAAAACTCTTCTCAAAGACTCATGTAATAAATGAGTTGCTGAATGATAGGCTCTTGTATCATTTCTTTTCTCAATATTGATTTTCATTTCAACATCTTGCTCTAGTTTAATTGAGCCTTTTTTCACTATTCCGTAATGAACAAATAAATCTCCCAATTTTTTTTGAACATCAGTTACTTCAAATTCAAATTCATCTTTAGAGATCAATCCTGTATCCCCTACTTGACCTCCAGATTCAGCATAAAATGGTGTTTGGTTAACAACAATAATACCTTCGTCACCTTCATTTAAAGTATCAACTTCTTTATGATTTTTAAGAAGTGATTTTATTACTCCTTGTGCTTGATCATTTTCATATCCTAAAAATTCTGTAGCTCCATGTTCTTCTTTTACTCCATACCAAACTTGCTCAACTGCACTATCTCCAGATCCTTTCCAATTTTTTCTAGCAAGCTCAATACTTTCTCTCATCAGCTCACCGAATCTTTCTTTATCAAATTCTAAAGATTTTGATTTTAAAATATCTTCTGTAAGATCAATCGGGAAACCATAAGTTTCATAAAGTTTAAATGCAATGTCACCAGGTAATACTTTGTCTATTTTAGAAATTTCATCATTTAAAATTTTAATTCCTCTATCTAAAAGAACTAAAAATTTTTCTTCTTCCATCTTTAAAGTTTCTTTAATTAAAGACTCTGCTCTTTTAAGTTCAGGATAATTTCCTGACATTTCATTTAATAGGGTATCAAACAATTTTGAAAATACTAGATCCTTAGCTCCTAATAAATGAGAATGTCTCATACCTCTTCTCATAATTCTTCGAAGCACATACCCTCTTCCTTCATTAGATGGCAATACTCCTTCAGCAATTAAAAATGAACTTGCTCTTAAGTGATCAGCAATAACTCTAAAACTTGATAGATTTGATTTATCTGATTTAATTTTAATTATATCTGATGCAGAATTAATTATTTTTTTAAAATGATCTGTTTCATAATTATCATGAGTGCCTTGTAATAATGCAGCAATCCTCTCTAAACCCATTCCTGTATCAACAGATGGTTTTGGAAGATTTATTCTTTTATCTTTTGTGACTTGTTCAAATTGCATGAAGACTAAGTTCCATATTTCAATAAATCTATCTCCATCCTCATCTTTGGTACCAGGTAATCCTCCATGTAAATGATCACCATGATCAAAAAAGATTTCTGAACAAGGTCCACATGGTCCTGTCTCTCCCATTGACCAAAAGTTATCTGAAGTTGCTATTCTAATTATTCTATCGTCGCTAAAACCTGCTATTTTCTTCCAAAAATTGAAGGCTTCATCATCTTCATGAAATACAGTTACATAAAGTCTATTTTTATCTATTCCAAAATCTTTAGTAATTAAATTCCAAGCATAATCAATTGCTTGTTCTTTAAAATAATCTCCAAATGAAAAGTTTCCTAACATCTCAAAGAAAGTATGGTGTCGAGGTGTGTAACCTACATTTTCTAAATCATTATGTTTTCCACCTGCTCTTACACATTTTTGTGAAGTAGTAGCTCTTACATAATCTCTTTTTTCTAAACCTGTAAAAACGTTCTTAAACTGAACCATTCCAGAATTAGCAAACATCAATGTTGGATCATTATTTGGAACCAAATTACTAGATTCCACAATCTGATGATCATTCTTTTCAAAATACTTTAGGAAAGTATTTCTAATTTCATTGAGAGTTTTGTCTGCCATATTTTTAAAATACAGCTTTTTTGTTTTATGTCTAGATGCAGTACGGGAAAAAAGGCGCTTAAATTAAGCGCCTTTTATTAATAAAGATGACCTATTAATTCTTTTTAGATGGAGGAGTAGCTTCAGCTTTTGCTTCTTCTTCTTTTTCAGCTACTTTCTTTTCTTTTTCCAATTTTTCAGGATCTATCGGGTTTCCTTCTATTTTTTTAGAAATAACACCAGCTTTTTCCCTAATTGCCATTTCTATTTCTGCAGCAACTTTAGGATTTTGAGCTAAATAAGTCTTAGCATTCTCTCTACCTTGACCAATCTTCTCTCCTTTATAAGCATACCATGCTCCTGATTTTTCAATAATATCTGCTTTGGAACCAAGATCGACTAACTCACCCATCTTGCTAATTCCTCTTCCATACATCAAATCAAATTCAACTACTTTAAATGGTGGAGCTACTTTATTTTTAACTACCTTCACTCTTGTAGAGTTACCAATAATTTCATCTTTGTCTTTGATGGCACCTATTCTTCTAATATCCATTCTAACTGATGAATAAAACTTAAGTGCGTTGCCACCTGATGTAGTTTCAGGACTTCCAAACATAACTCCAATTTTCATTCTAATTTGGTTAATGAAAATCATCATTGTGTTTGTATTTGAAATTGAACTTGTTAATTTTCTTAAAGCCTGACTCATTAATCTTGATTGAAGACCAACATGATGATCTCCCATCTCTCCCTCGATCTCAGCTTTTGGTGTTAAGGCTGCAACAGAGTCGATTACAATAACTGAAATAGAGCCTGATTTTACTAGTGTATCAGCAATTTCTAATGCTTGTTCACCAGCATCTGGTTGTGAGATTAAAAGTTCTTCAGTATTTACACCTAATTTTTTTGCATAAACTGGATCTAAAGCATGCTCTGCATCAACGAATGCACAAATTCCACCAGCTTTTTGGGCTTCAGCAACAACTTGTAATGCTAATGTTGTTTTTCCAGATGATTCTGGTCCATAAACTTCAATAATTCTTCCTTTTGGTAATCCGCCTATACCTAAAGCTAAATCAAGACTTAAAGAACCTGTTGAAACAGACTCAATATCCATAGCTCTCTTTTGGCCAAGCTTCATTACAGAGCCTTTTCCAAAATTATCTGTAATTTGAGCTATTGCAGCATCTAATGCTTTGTTCTTTTCTTTAATATCCATTTCTTGATCTTTAGTAGATTTAACTACTTTTAGGTTACTTTTCGTCATTTTTTGCCTCTTTTTTTACGTTTTTTAACAGTCGAATCATGAATTAAATGTACACATTTTGTTCTCATTGGCAAGATCTTTGTTTTTAATGAGTAAAAAAGACTGAATTACTTAAGATTTAAATAGTCGCTATTTAAAAGTCCTACTGATTTTAAAACTCTGTATTGAGCTAATAAATAACTTCTTTCAGCTTCAGCAAGATTAATTTTTGCGTTTATTAAGTTTGATCTAGATTGAAGAACATCAAAAGTAGATCTCCCAGATCCACTTTCATATTCAAAGCTAATTCCTTCAGTTGCAACTTCTGAAGCTTTAACTTGTGATTGCACAGCTTGTAAAAAACTTCTTGAAGACTGGAGAGTTGACCAAGATGAAGTTACAGACTGCGTATTATTTTTCTGAGCATTCTCTAATAACAATCTTTTCATTCCCTTAGCTTGAAGATTTTTGCTTACATTAGATTTATTCTTTCCACCAAATTGGAAAGGCCATGAAACAGTTGCTTGTAAGACATCTTTTTCTCTTTCATCATAAGTTGCACTTAAATCATCAGTATAAGTTCTCTCTAATGAAATTTTTGCTGTTGGTGAAAGATCAGATCTTGCAATTTTTACATCTAGTTCTGATTGTCCGTATTCTATTTCAGCAATAATTAATTCAGGACTTTTCTCTAAGGATATTTTTTTAGCTTCACTTAAATTTTTAGGGATTGTCTCTTGTGCATTGTATATTTTTTTCAATTTTGCTTCTTCTGCAATTGTTCCAATTACATTTTCATAATTTAATCTGCTAGTTACTATATTATTTTGAGCCTCAATATATCTTGCTTGTGCACCTGCAAGAGAAGATTGTGATTGCGCTAAGTCAGATGCTGTAATTTGTCCCCTACTTAATCTTGCATTATCTAATTCGAATTGTCTTTGAAGTAAGTTTACGTTTTCTTCATTAATATTTAATTTTTCATAAGCTAAAATTAATCCTGTGTAAGCTTCAATAGCTCTTAAGAAAATTTCTTGTTCTTTTTTAACTAATTTTGCTTCTGTTAAATTTAGTCCTAACTTACTTTTTTCATATTCTGTTTTTCTTCCACTACCATCAAGTAATGTTTGTTCAAGTTTAATTGAGGAAGTCATCGTATCAGTATCAGTGATTGCAGCATCTCCTCCACTTTGATTAGTAAGTTTATTGGTATCTTCAAAATTTTTTGTACTAGAAAGAGTTAAGCTAGGTAACAAATCACTTCTAGACATGTTGATTACTTCTTGTTGAATCTCTAAATTTTTTCTCTCAGCTTGAAGCTCAAGATTATTATCAAATGTTTGTTTTAGTGCTTCCTTTAAAGTTGCTGAAAATGCACTCAAAGGAAAAACTAATGCACAAAAGATAATTATTAAAAACTTTTTCATTTATTATATTTTATTGTCTTAATTTGATGATTGCTATTTAAATTTAAAATTATTGTAGAATACTTTGGAGCAAATTTAAACATGTTCTGTGTAATTCTTTGGTAAGTTTGCATAAAATTAATTACGTCTCCTTTGCTCATTATTTTATGACTAGATTTATTTTTAGTATTTAACCACAACTTATGCTCTTGTTTAAGTCTCCATTTCTGAAGAAGACTAAAGTTTTTAGCTTTTAAATAAATCAGACAATTCAATTGAGAATATAGTTTTTTGTATTTTGTCTTTAGTTGCTCATTAACATATTTTCTCCAAATAAGTTTTTGGTCTTTAGTTCTTTCAAGTGAATTAATTGGTTTTTTAAGTGTTTTATTAACTTCAGCTCTTGCACCAACACACCAACCTTCAAATATAATTACATCTGGCTGCTCTTTAATATTGTACCAATTTTTTTTAGGTGATCGGTCATCAACTGCCTTATTAAAACTAGGTAACTTTATTGATTTAAAGTTTTTACTTTTTGAATTTTTAAAGAAATCTAACATAATTTTTACATCATGCGTTCCAGGCACTCCTCGTGTCATTAACATAGAATGAACTTTATTCGATAAAATAGATCTTTCTTTTCTAGTTTTATAAAAATCATCAATAGAAATTTTGAATACTTTTAATTTAAAATATTTTTCTAATATTATTTTTATAATTGAACTTATTGTTGTCTTGCCAGTGCCCTGTCCTCCTGCCAAACCAACAAAGTAAGGTTTTTTATTGTTAGCTTTTTTTACAATCCAAAAACATACTGGAATTAGAAAAGATTTTAGCATCTTGTCTTTGTTGCTAAATTTTTCCTTTGAAGTTTCCTGTGATTTAATAAATTTTAGACAATCACTTTTAACTTTTTTAAAACACTCAGCAGTTGATTGCATTAAACTTTTATTTTTCTTGATCCATTGGATGGTTGAGACCATCAAATTGAGCTATCTCTTTTATATCTTCAACTTTAACTTCATCGACACAACCTAAATTAAATCCAGTCATAGCTGGTGCACTTCTTGGATTGTGATGAGTGTAAATTCCACACTCAGTGCAAAAGTAATGTTTAGCAACTTTTGTGTGATATTGATAAAGTTTTATTTTATCTTCACCTTTGGTAAGTTTAAAATCTTCATTTTTGACCATACCCATTGTCGCATTTTTTCTTTTGCAAATTGAACAATTACATCTAACTATTTTTGCTAATTCATTAACTGTTGAATTAATTTCAGCTTCTACAGATCCACAATGACAACTTAATTTCATATATCTCCTTAATTTAAGTTAAAATACTTTTTGCTGCAATCTTATTTCCATCTAAATCACGAACGTATGCATAGTAATTTCCATCTTTTCTAACCCCTGGTCCACCTTCATCTGTTGCTCCTTTTGAAATTGCAACTTCATAAAATTTATCCACTGCTTCTTTAGTGTCAGCTAATAAAGTAGTTTGTGAACCATTTCCAAAAGTTGCAGGCTCACCATTTACAGGATGTGTTACATAAAATTGAACTTTGTCTGGATCACTTAAATGAGCATAACCCAAATACTTTTCTGTTTTTAAAATTCTTTTTAATTTTAAAGGTTCAAAAACAGCATCATAAAAGTCACCTGATTTTTGATGATCATTAGAACCAACCATGACAAAATCTAAAACATTCATATTCAAAATCAGAATTTATATATTTAATTAACCGACTTAAACTATCTATGGTTGAAGTTATCCACAAGTCCACAATATGTGGATTAGATGTTCACGTTTTGATTCACTTTTGATTCAGTTACAGACTCAAAATACAACCTATTGAGTGTATTCCATAAATAGTCTATAAAATAGAACAAAACAAGAACATGAAACTAACAATCCCTTATTATTTACATAAAGCAGGTGCTGGTTTTCCTTCACCTGCAACAGATTATATCGAAGAAGATATCGATCTGAACATGCATTTAATAAGAAATGTTCCAGCAACTTTCATTATCAGAGTTCAAGGAAAATCCATGGTTGATGTTGGCATTAATGATGGAGATTTATTGGTCGTTGATAAAAGTTTAAAACCAAAAAATTTTTCAACTGTGATTGCAAATGTTCATGATGAACTTGTGGTTAAAACTTTAGTTCAAGAACGAGATAAAAAATTTTTAACCTCTGGTTCTAAAGAATTTTCTGACAGAATTTTAATTAATGAAGAACAAGATGTTTTTATTTGGGGAGTAGTTACTTATGTCATCCACTCAGTATACTAAGAAAATAGCACTCGTTGATTGTAATTCCTTTTACGTTTCTTGTGAGAGATTATTCAATCCTAAAATAAGAAAAAAACCTGTTGTCGTTTTATCTAATAATGATGGCTGTATCATTTCAAGATCGAATGAAGCAAAAGCTTTAGGAATTAAAATGGGTGAACCTTATTTTAAAGCAAAAGATATTATTGTTAAAAATAATGTAAATGTTTTTTCATCAAACTATTCTTTATATGGAGATTTATCGAGAAGAGTGATGCGAACTCTTAAAAGATTTAATTCTGAAATAGAGGTTTATTCAATTGACGAAGCTTTTTTAGATTTATCAAACTTTAAAGATCAAGATGTAGAAAAAGTTGGAAAAGAAATTAGAGAAACAGTTTTACAATGGACTGGTATTCCAACAAGTATTGGGATCGCAAAAACAAAAACATTAAGTAAAGTTGCAAATCATATTGCAAAGAAAAAACAATCAGGAGTGACGAGTTTAATTGGAATAGATAATTTAGATCCTATTTTAGAAAAAGTTGAAATTAATGATGTCTGGGGTGTTGGCAGACAACTTACTAAATTTTATCAAAAGCATGGAATTTATAATGCGAAGCAATTAAAAAATAAATCTAACACTTGGATAAAGAAAAGTTCTAATGTTTTAAGTTCAAGAACGGCAATGGAGCTTAGAGGAATTCCTTGTATTGATTTAGAAACAACTACTACCAAAAGAAAGAGTTGTGTTGTTTCAAGATCATTTGGAAAAAGAATTGAAACTTTTCAAGAATTAAAAGAAGCAGTTGCAAACTATTGCTTAAATGCATCTGAAAAAATTAGATCAGAGTCTTTAGTTGCAAAAGCAATTACAGTATTTGTAAGAACAAGCCCTTTTCACAGAAACTTTGGTTATTACTCAAATGCAAAGACAGTTGATTTTCCTATTGCAACAAACAATAGTATTGAAACGGTTAAAACAGCAGTTTCAATATTAGAGAGTATTTTTAAAAATGGTTATCGTTATCAAAAAGCAGGTGTAATGCTAACGGGATTATCTAATGCTAGCGATAAAACAAATTTATTTACATCTGAAAAGGATGAAAAGATAAATAGTTTAATGAGATCAATTGATAATACTAATCATCGATATGGAAGGTCTACTTTAAGTGTTGCAAGTGCTGGCGTTCATAAAAAATGGAATATGCGAAGACAGTATTCTTCTAAAATTGATACAGCTGATTTTTATTGTTTACCAACGATTAGAGCCTAATTTATATTTTTATCAAGATTAGTTAAAAGCTCTCTCTTTTGATTATCACTTAACTGAGGAATGTTTGCTAAAATAGGTCTTGCTTCAAAATTTAAATCCTTAAGCAAGGTATCTATTCCTATTTCTATAATTTTGGGCTCAGTAATATCCCAACCAGCAATATATCCATTTTCTCCCCTGCATTCTTGAAAGCTAGGAATTGAAGTTTCGTCAAGACCTCCAAATTTAAATCTATCAACTAAACTTGCTCTATTTGCAGGAAAATTAAATCGAGAATAATATTCTAAACACATGCTTATTGGGAATTTAACCCCATCCCATTCAACTAAAATATCGTAATCAATCCAATCATCTCCATGTTTTATATATTTATAAGCTACTAAAGATGCTCCTGATCTTTTCAAGAATATTGGTCTATCAATATTTTCAAATCCATTTAAATCAAAATTTTTTAGTTTTTTATCTTTGATAAACTTTTTAAATTTTTTTGAAGAATCCGTTGGTTTAGATTTACCACGAGCAATCTCAAAATTCTCAAAAAAAGTACTTGGGTCATCTTTATACATTTTATCATCAACGATTTTGATCGGATTACCTACTTCTTTGTATTTGATGTGTTTAAAATTCATCCCACCTTCATTTTTTAGTATTGAACCCGCTTTAAGTTTAAGACTACCTGGACGTACTAAAACAATGTCAGTTAAATTATCATTATCAAGATCTGAAAATCTTATTTGATCAACAAAACTATTCCATTCATTTCCCTCATGTTTTGGCACATAGTCTTTTGGTGGATTTACTAAAATGTAAAATTTAGAATTAAATTTATTTTCGCCTAAATTTTCTATAACCTGAACTCCAGTACCAACATACAATTCCCCCGCTCTAGATACGACAATATCTAAGTCGCCATCCTTATCTAAATCCCAAAAAGAAACTTCTGGTACTGTGCCCCAGTTTCCTTCAGGGACAGGTAGTTTAATTTTCTTTTTAAATTTACCTTTACCGTTATTCAATGCTATACCTGTTAATGTCCCTTCATACTCATGAGCTCCATGAACAATATCTAAATCTCCATCATTATCAAAATCACCAAGTTCAATTCCAAATGCATTGATAGATCCACATTTTTTTATCTTCATTTTACCAGTGCCATCATTGTACAAACACTGCAATACCCTTTTTAAATCTGTTAAAACAATATCTATATCTCCATCATTATCGATATCACCTACAGTTCCACCATGATCAAAAATTTTAAACTTCTTTTTTGATAAATGAGTTGATGAACTTTCTAACCAAGTTCCATTTTTTTGACTTAAGAAATAACTATCTCTAAAACCATCATAATTTCCTCCACCAATTCCATGATCTGCTAAATAAAAATCTAAAATTCCATCATTGTTAAAATCAGCTATCAATTGCTGACGAGATAAACTTTGACCAGAAGGATTTCTGTTATCAATTATAAGTTTTGAATTATCAATGAAAGACCCATCCTTTTGACCCAGATAAAGTGTCGGTCCTGGCATATCACCTTCACATTTCTTACCACCACATGCGCCTGCTGTAGTTTTGCCACTTGTCTTAATATTGGTCGGACGCATTGTCCCTGAGTATAAAAAATCTTTTAGTCCATCATTATTAAAATCGTGGTAGCTCCATCTATGACCGAAATAATATCTTTGCTTTGTTATCCCAGGTCTAGACTGTCCAAAAACAGTCATACCATCATAATTTTCAATAAAAATTCCTGCTTGAGGTTTATCTTTAGCAAAAACATTATTTGTGAATGCTAAAACAATAAAAAAAAATAATATTTTTTTCATTTTAGAATTTTACGTTACTTTATTAATATTAAAATTATTTTACAAAAGTATCATTAAATTGATTAGATACTCTTACAAAAGTTGTACATTTACTTAATTGTTTAAGTGATGGTGCTCCCACATAAGTACAACTACTTCTAACACCACCAAGAATATTTAAAACTGTATCGTTTATTTTTCCTCTGTATTTAACTCTAACTTTTCTTCCTTCACTACTTCTATAATCTGCTAATCCACCGTAGTGTTTTTTGTTTGCAACTTCAGAACTGGATCCATAAAACTCAATATATTTAGAGCCATTTACTTTTACTATTTTTCCTTTTCCTTCATCATGACCTGCCAACATTCCACCTAACATTACAAAGTCTGCACCACCTCCAAAACCTTTTGCAACATCACCTGGACATGTGCATCCACCATCTGCAATGACATGTGCGCCTAATCCATGAGCTGCATCTGCACATTCAATAACAGCACTTAATTGTGGATACCCTACTCCAGTTTGAATTCTAGTTGTACAAACACTTCCAGGTCCTATTCCAACTTTTACAATATCTGCACCACTTAAGACTAGTTCTTGTGTCATATCTGCTGTTACAACATTTCCTGCAATAATAGTTTTAGTTGGGTATTTTTCTCTTACTGATTTGATAAAATTTGTGAAATGCTCTGAGTAACCATTTGCAACATCTATACAAATAAATTTGAAAAAACTAAATTCCTTTAAAACCTTATCTAAGTTTTGAAAGTCCTCTTTTTTAATTCCAACACTAAGTGCAATGTTTGGATAGATTTTTTTAATATTTTTGTTTTGTTTTATTTTTTTTACATCATGTTGCTTTGTTAAGCATGTAATCATTTGATGATCATTTAATTTTTCAGCAATACTTAATTCACCAACACCGTCCATGTTAGCTGCCATAATAGGAATTCCTGACCATTCATTTTTACTATATTTAAATCTATAAGTTCTCAGAAGATTTACGTCTTTTCTACTTTTTAATGTGCTTCTCTTAGGTCTAAATAAGACATCAGAGTAATCTAGCTTAAGCTCTTCTTCTATTCTCATTAATCAAAAGGCTATTATTTATTAAATAGTATTTCAATTCAAAATAGAGCCTGTGGATAAGTTTTAAGTATTGAATTTATATAGTTTGTTTATTTAATTTTACCCAATTGCTTCTGTCTCATTATAATTATAAGACCACTTATAACAATCATCACAGCACCTAGATATGTGTTGTATTCTGGTGTCTCGTTGAAAAAGAAATACCCATATAAAATTCCCCAAAGTATTGCTGTGTATCTAAAAGTTGATGTAACAGAAACCAATGCGGCTTTAATTGTCAGTACTGAGAAAATATAACCAAAAGATAAAAAGAAAGCTGAAATAATTAAAATAATGCTTTGTTCTAAATTGAATGAATAAAATTTATAAATAGAAAGAACTCCAAAAAATATTGTAACTACCAAACAAGTAATAAACGCTATTTGAAGACTATTGTGACCCGTTTTTATATTTTTTGTTACCAAGTCTCTTATTGATAAAAAGATTGCAGAAAGAAGTGGAAATATAAAGTAGTAACCAAATTTTAATTCAGAAGGGTTGATGACTATTACAACACCTGTAAAGCCAATTATAACCGCACTCCATCTTTTCCATCTAACTTTTTCGTTTAAAAATAATGCTCCAAAAGTTGTCATTATTATTGGTGCTAAACTCAATAAAATATAAACCATTGCAAAAGGTAATTTTGCAACCCCTATAAAAAAACCAACTGCAGCTAATGCTTCTAAAATTCCTCTTAAAGTTAGTTTGTTAGAAGAAAATATTATTCTTAAATTAAATTGATTTTTAATACTTAAAAATATTCCTATAAATATTAGACAACAAATTCCTCTTAAAAAAATAATCTGATTTAAAACCGCTAATTCATCAAAGCTTTGGTAAATATGTTTAACTAATGCATCGTTAGTAGCAAATGAAAACTGTGCAATAACCATATAAACGATACCAAGTAATTCATTATTTAATTTTTTTTCAGGCATGAGCGTGCCTATATACAATTTAATGAGATTAAGTCTAAATAATCTTTAGTGGTTATTTAAGAAAATGACAGTTAGCCTCAACAACTGTCCAAGAAGCATCTCCGAACATTCTTTTGCCAATATTGTTATAATGTCTAACAAAGCCTAGTTGATATTTGTTCAGTCCTTCTGGATTATTGACCCACTGCTCAATTCTTTTTATATTTTCATGATTTGGAAATCTTGTGGCATAAGCATAAAACCAACCCCAATTGGAACTTCTCCTAATTTTTAAATCTTGATTTTTATAATCTTTTGCAGGACCAGGTGCTTTCATTTCTTTTGCATACTTAAAAACAATTTCATTATTTTCTGTAAAATCTATAAAAAATTTTACTAAATTATGAAAATTTTTTCCCTTTCCTTTGTGATCATATTCCCAAACATTATATCCTTGATGCTCGGCAATAATTGCGATTACTGTCAACACATTCATCGCTCTTCCTTGATAAAACATTGCCCTTCCACCTCTTCTAACTTCTATAGGTAAACTTCCATTTTTTCTTTGATACCTTATTGCGTGCTCATAATTCTTAAATGCTTTTCTAAAAAGCTTATTATCATTCAAAATAATTCCTAACTGCATATGAGAAATTGCAGATGAAAGTGCATGGTTATGGGCGCTCATTGGAACTCCTCTTGCGCCAGTACCATCTCCATATTTCTCACCATACATTAAGTGCTCTCCTCTTTTGACTGTTCTTGTAAACCATTCTTCAATTAATTTTTCTTCTTCAGATGTAAATTCAATCAATTGTCTTGCAAAAGAATAAGCTGACATCATTGGATTATTTATATGTAAATTAATAGTTAACGTATCGTTCCATAAATCACCTGATTTTAATCTTTTTGGAGCATCTGCTTTAGCCCATTTTAAAATAATTTTTTTTACTATTTCACATGATTGAACATTACCGCCACTGCAAGGAATACTGTATTGCTCAAACTTGCTTCTAACTTGATCAAATCTATCATCTAAACCATATCCTTTTGGTGCATCTAAAGTTTCAATTGGATCAATTTTTTGAACAAATGCATGATATGCAGGTTCTGAACACTCACCCTTGTTTGTTTGAATTGGAAAAATTATTTTTGGATTAGTGACTTTAGCTTTCTTTTTTATTGATTTAAAATCATCAGATAAACTTAAATTTGGGAAAAAAAGTAATACAAATATAATTAGTAACTTTTTCATTAAGCTTTAAAAAGCTTATCAGATAAATTTTGTAAATCTTCACCCCAGAAAACTTCTTTTTGAATTCTTTCAAATTCAACGTCAAACACTGTTGACATGGCAGAAGCATATATAGATCTTGCATCTACTGTTACATTTAAATCTCTACCCTGAAATAATTCTTTTC
The DNA here is from genome assembly GCF_052047995.1 of Candidatus Pelagibacter sp. HIMB1493. Taxonomy (NCBI): domain Bacteria; kingdom Pseudomonadati; phylum Pseudomonadota; class Alphaproteobacteria; order Candidatus Pelagibacterales; family Candidatus Pelagibacteraceae; genus Candidatus Pelagibacter; species Candidatus Pelagibacter sp. HIMB1493. Next base: position 831,445 of record NZ_JBNAIP010000001.1, read on the forward strand.
TTTTAAGACCTGGCCAATCTGCGTGAACTTCTGATTTTTTAATTAAACCACCAGCCATTAAAACTGCAGTTCCATATCCATGCTCAGTTCCATTTCCACCATTTTGCTTAATAGTTCTGCCAAATTCAGTGAGAGTTAATATTAAAGTATCTTTAAACGCAGATCCCATAGAAGCTTTTAATCCTCTTAATATTTGATCATACTCTCTTAAACAATCTGCATGAGTTCCATGAACTCCTCCTTGAGCAGCATGAGTATCAAACTCTTCAACTTGAAAAACTGCAACTCTAGGTCCATTAGGATCGGAAAGTTGTTTACCTGCCTCTCTTGCTAAAGAACTATTATTTTGACCAGCGTAAGAATTAAATTTTCTTTTTTTAACCATAGATAATGTTGCACTCAAATCATTCTCTGAATACTGTTCAAACTCTCCCTCAATAATATTTAAAAGTCCTTTATTAGGTAAAGAGGACATAATTGGATAATAATTATCATTCAGTGGTACACCTCTTATAAGTAATGGCATTGGAAGTGAGAGTGCTAAACCATTTCCTGTTAGGCCTGCAAGCTTCATCCCTCTTCCCAGCCAGCCTGTTTTGTGCTTGTATGGTACTCTTCCACCTGTCATCATTAAGTTTTGGCCTTCAAAGTGAGATCTTTCCTTATAAGGGATACTGGTTGCATGAAACACTGATGCATTATTTTGATCCCATAAAGATTTAAAATTTTCTAATGCTGGATGTAAATCAAAATCAGAAGTTAAATCTAAAGTCTTATCTAAATTTATTTTACTTCTTAATTTTTGAAAATTTTTATCATCTTTTACAGGAACAGCACAAAGCCCATCCATTCCACCTTGTAGCATGATTACAACCAAATTTTTCTTATTTTGACTAGCAAAAGTTGGTAGTCCGAACCCAGCAAAATACAAAGACGTCATTGCTGTGGTTTTTAAAAAATCTCTCCTATTTATTTTCATGCTCTTAAAAACTCCGGATGGTTAAATAACAATATTTGTTTTTCATAAAGTTTATTAGTTTTTTCAAGGTATTTTAATATTTTTTCAGGGTTATCAAAATTTTTGTTAACTATTTTTTCATAAAACTCTAAATTATTATTTTCTGATCTTGTTAATTCGTAAGTATCTTTTGCATATACTAATCTCCTAATTAAAAGTTCTGGAGATATCCAATCAATCGCTAAATCAGAAAATCCATTTGGTTGTGCTGCTCTGTAAGGATTGTGTCCTAAATCATTAAGTTTCCACTCTGGCTTTCTATATATGCCTAGAGGTTTATTGCCTAATTCATATGTATCCATAAGTTTTGGTGATGGTGGCCATTTAAAATCTGACAATTTGGACATTTGAATAAACCAATTTTCTGGATTTTGGAATTTTTTGTATTGATCATTATATTCAAAAGCAACTTTTATTGCTGCTTTATGAACTTCAGGTAAAAAACCATCGGAGTCTTTAAAAGCTTTAATGATTGGTTTTTTCATTTCCTCTGTAGGTTCATCAGTAATTAAATGTCTACATAATTTTGTAGCAATAAAATCTCTACAGTTTGGATGATGAACCAAATCTTTGATTACAGCTGCTAAACCTTTTTTTCCACTTTTATAGGTTTTTCCAAATACAGTTTTTTTTCCAGGTTGGTGAACTTCTCTTTCAAATTCAACTTTTTTGGTATCATCAGTTGTTTTACTCCAACCAAGTCTCCATCCTGTCATAATGTAAGCTAATTGAGTTATATCTTCTTGAGTATAACCAGCTGCTGGTGAAACAGTGTGAAGTTCTAATAATTCTCTTGCATGATTTTCATTAATTGTTGCTGGTCTCTTTTTTTTTCTTCTCCAATCTGATTTTGCATCTTTACTTTTAGGACCTTCATTATCACTATTGTCTAAATTTCTTATCATTGCCCATGATATAGTTACATCGTAAACTAACTTTTCAAAAGATTGATTTAAGTTCAACCTGATACTTTCTCTGTGGTAAGGTCCTGTATGATAGTTTGGTAAAAAATCTTTATCAACAATTGCAAAATGATTTGCCCAAAAAAACCATAATTTTGCAAGCACAGGAGATTGACTTTGTAATGCCTCTGTATGTCTAATACTTATTTCAAGTGACTCCCAAAATCTTTGTCCTGTTTTATATCTTAATAAATTTTTATTAGCTTTATAAAGATTTTTGTTATCCTTAAATTTTTTTCTAAGTTTCATCTCCTCAACACGCCATTCACGTGAATATATTTCTCTCATTTCTTTTTCAGAATGAATTCTGCCTTTCCACGCTAGGTCTGGAACATCATCTAGTTGATTTAAAGCCCAATTAAGTGGGTCTGAAGGAACTTCTTCATTTGGACCAATTCCAAATGCAACTTTTCTAAAAAAGTTTTTCATATCATTTTACTTTATCAATATCGTGGATATTTGTTAAAGAATTATTAAATTCTTCAATATTTTCTCTTAAAGCTAAACTAGAAATTGAATAAATCATTATTAATAACAATACTAAAGGTAAGGATGTAACAATTGACGCATTACTTTTGATTAACAAAATATAAAAAACAATAAACAAAGCTGAACGAATTAAAACTGTTTTTCTAAAAACACTTATTATTGAAAGAGAATGTTTTAATAATTTAAAAAAACTCATTTGAGATGGGCCAAAATATCTTTTGCCCCTAATTGATGGAGAAGAAATTAAATCTTTTTCTATTTTTTTTAAAGACCCTGAAAAACTATTCCAAGTCGATTTATCTTCTAACATTTTTTTTACAGTTGCTTTTGAAAGACAGGTATAATTTCCAAATTTAATAGATTGCCCAGTGAAAGCTAAAGTTAAAAACTTATGAAATTGGTAACATAATTTAAAGATCATATTTTCTGATCTTTTAACCCTTTCACCAATTATGGATCTATCTCCAGCATCTTTTGATAATTCAATAAAGTTTTTAATTTCTTCAGGTCTATCTTCTCCATCACCATCCATAGGAATGACATAATCAAATTCCTTTTTTTCATAGATATATTTCAAACCAGAAGCAATACATCTTGCATGACCTCTGTTTTCTTTCATGTTGATGATTTCAATTGAGTGAATATTTTCAATATTTGGGTAATCATCGATGATTTGCTGTGAAGAAGCATCATTAATTACCACTAATGATATTTCAGAATTTAAATCTTTTATCTCATGATTAATATTTTCAATTAATAACTTCAAAGACTCACGGTCATTATAAACAGGTACTAAAATGACATATTTCATAGATTATCTTGATCCAACACAGATACTATCAAGACACATATAATCTTTCAATTGATCAAGTTTCTCTCTTTCAACTACACCTTCCCAAACTGGTCTAGATTTTAAATGATAAGATAAATTGCCTGCATTCCACTCATCTCCAAGCACAACATTGATAGTAGTTTCAAACTGTTGATCCCATGCGTATTGAGTTTTCATAGCAATTTCTTTACCTGGATAATCTGTTCTCTTATCATCTTTTGATAAAGAAACATAAGCGTAAAGAACAGGTGATAAAAAGAAAAAAAACAAAAATCCAACCATAAATGGTTTTAATTTTTTCAAATTTATTTCAGATTGAAATAAATAAACAATTAATGTTCCAAAGAATAAGTAAAATGGTGTCATCCACATTGTTCTAATTTTTGAACCTGTTATCAATGAAGTTAAAAACATCAGAGCAATTGGAAATATATTTATTACTAACAAAAATAATAAATTTTTATCATTGAAATTTAATTTGAATTTAAGTTTTTTAATCAATAACAAAGTTAAAATTATAAAAGGAATTAATATACCAACTTGCTTTCCTAAAAATAACAAAGGAAATTTTATGTGATCAATAAAACTTGATTGCTCCAAACCAGTTCTTGCAAGTCCATAGGTAACTGTAATGAATTCATTATTATTAAGCCAAATGAAGTGAGGAACTAAAGCAACTATAAATACTTCTAATATGATAAAGTATTTAAAATCAAACTTCCTCTCTTTCTTAAAAATTAAATAAATAAATAAAAGTGCTATAGATACTAATAAATAAATGAACAAATATTTTGATAAAAATCCAAGTGCACCAAACAAACCTATTAAAAAACAATCCCAAAATTTAATATTTTTACCACTATAAATTTTCCAAGAATAATAAGCTGTTAATGACCAAAAAGGTAATTGGCATACATTTACATTAAACTCTGGTGTAGTAAAATTATAAAAATAAATCGTTTCAATCAATAAAACTGAAATTAAACTAAAAAATTTGTTTTTAAGTATTTCGTTAGAAAGTTTAAACACATAATAAAATGATATGATTACAAAAATTTGGCTTAATAAATAATAAGCCCAATCCTGTGAACCAAAAATTTGAAAAAAAACTTCTGGAAAAAAAGCACTCATAGGAGGGTGTTTGTTAAAACCCCAATCTAAATTACTTCCCCAAGCTAAAGCCTCAATTGTATCTAATGGTAAATTGTGATTTGTGAAAGTTGGAATCAAAATCCAAAAAATGAGATGGGATGTAACAAAAATATAAAAAAGATTATCTATATTTTTGTTATTAATGGTCATTAAGTAAATATTTATAACAATTCAGCTTGCTTGACACCCCTATTTTGCTGAATATACTCCGACCATTCAAAATTAAGCGATGCCAAAGACTGCTAAAGCAAAGAAAAAAGTTTCAAAACCAAAAGCTAAAGTTGCAAGTAAGCCAAAGAAAACTGCAGCTTCTCCAGCTAAAAAAGTTCCTATAAAAGTTTCAAAAACTTATGTTCCAAAAGAAACTGAAAAATATATGTGCGAAAAACATAAAGTTTTTTTTAGAATGAGATTAAATGAATGGAAGAAAGAATTAATTAAATCAAACAATGAGGCTCTATACAATGGAAGTATGGATGATAACAATATTTCAGCAGATCTAGTAGATCAGGCAAGTTCATACATCGATAAAAATGTTGAGATGAAAGCAATTAATAGACAAATTAAATTAATTTCTGAAATCGACAAAGCTTTAAGAAGAATTATGGATGATACTTATGGGTATTGTTTAGATACAGCTGAACCAATTGGTTTAAAAAGATTAATGGCAAGACCGGTTGCTAAATACACAATCGCTGCACAAGAAAAGCATGAAAAAGAAGAAAAAGTTCATGTGGATGATTAATTAAATTTTTGGAATTATTGCTTCTTTGTCCATAAAAGCATAACCCCTTATAACAGCTTCACGTTCAGAAATTTCTTGGTACCATCTAGATAAATTTTGATAATTTTTTAATCCAATATCATGCCATTCATGTCTTGCTAACCATGGCCATGTTGCAATATCAGCAATAGTATAATTATCTCCAGCTAGAAACTTAGAAACTTTTAATCTTGTATCTAATTCTCCATAAATTCTTTTAGCAATTTTGAAATATCTTTGTTCACCGAATTCACTTTTTCCAGGATTGTAATGATGAAACTGGTGGTGCTGACCAATCATAGGACCTATAGTTCCCATTTGAGCCATTAACCATTGATTAATCACTAATCGATCTTTTTCATTATAAAATTTTCCACTTTTTTCACCTAGGTAAATCAATATTGCACCAGATTCGAAAATACTTTTATTGTTTTGATGATCAGTAATTACAGGAATTTTACCAAATGGACTTATCTTTAAAAAATCTGTATTAAATTGTTCGTCGTTTCCTATGTCAATCTTAGTTACTTTGTATTCATAACCAATTTCTTCTAGCATAATACCTATCTTCCAACCATTTGGAGTATTAGCAGAAAATAACTCTATCATTTTTTTACACCAAGTCTCTCTTGAGCAGCCTTTGATGTGGTAGTGAATTCAAATCTTAATTTTTCATCTGGTCTTACGTACTTAAAACAGCCTCTTGCAGCAAGAGCTCCTTCATGAAATCCTGAAAGTATTAATTTTAATTTACCTGGATAAGAACAAATATCACCAATTGCAAATATACCATCAACATTAGTCTCAAAGTTTTCAGTATTTACTTCAACTGTTTTTTTATTGATATTTAATCCCCAATTTAAAATAGGACCTAGCTGCATAATCAAACCAAAAAATCCAAGAACATAATCAGATTGTAATTCTTTTGTTTCTCCTTCATCATGTTTTATTTTCACAGTACTAATTTGATTATCTCCACTAACAGAGTCCATTTGATATTTGGTGTACAAATTTAATTTTCCCTGATCATTTAATTCTTTCACTTTTTGAACACTAGATTCAGCTCCACTAAATCCATCACGTCTATGAATTAAATTAACTTTAGAAGTATTTGATAATTCTATAGCCCAATCTAGTGCGGAGTCTCCTCCTCCAAATATTGAGATAGTTTTGTCTTTAAAAATTGTTTTATCTTTAATGGAATAAAATAATGAGGATCCTTCAAATTTTTCACATTCTTTTACTGGAAATTTTCTTGGTTCAAAAGATCCAACTCCCCCAGCAATAATAATTGCAGCTACATCAAATTCTTGGTTTCCACTTGTTTTAACATGCCAACGATTTTCAACTTTTTTTAGTTCCTCAACTCTTTCATTTAAATGAAATTTAACATTAAAAGGTTTTATTTGTTGAAGAAGATTATTTGTTAATTCCTCTCCAGTGCATTCTGGTACAGCTGGAATATCATAAATAGGTTTATCAGGATAAAGTTCGATACACTGCCCCCCTGCTTTATCAAGATTGTCTACGATTTGACATTGAAGTCCTATAATTCCAAGTTGATGAGCACAGAATAAACCAGTTGGTCCTGCTCCAATAATTAACACATCTGTTTTATTCATCTAGGCTTGCTTTTCTGGAATAGTAACTTCCAAACCATCTAATTCATCTGAAACAATCAATTGGCAACTTAATCTACTATTTTGTTTCGGTTCATATGCCATATCTAACATATCCTCTTCACCATCTTCTTTAGTTGGAAGTTTATCTAACCAGTCTTCTTTTACATACACATGGCAAGTAGCGCATGCCATTCCACCCCCACAATCTGCATCAATTCCTGGAATATCGTTTTGAACGGCACCTTCCATCACTGTTAATCCATTTTGAATATCAATGGTGTGAGTTTTACTGTCGTGTGTGTGGTAAGTAATTTTCGCCATGCGTTATATATAGGTTTTTATCTAAAATGAGCAAGTAAGTAAAACATACTTGGTAAAATTTATGCGTTCTGAGGTTCTGGCACTTCTTTTTTAAAAAAATAGCTAGTGTCTTCAGTTTGTTTCATTATAGCTGGTAAAATTTCTCTATAAGCATCAGTTAAACCATCATTTGTTCTTGGTAATTGATCTTTAATGTGATGATGAAGTTTATCTAAATTATAAGACGGAACTGTTGGAAACATGTGGTGAGTTACATGATACTCCATTTTCCAATATAAGAAGCTTAAAATAGGATTTAAATACATTTCTCTAGTTGTATATCTATGATCTTTAATATTTCTTGCTAAACCTGCATGTTGAGTAAAAGAAACTAGTTTGTGTAAAGTTCTTCCATAAAATTTTGGCAATAAAAAAAACAAAACTGGTAACCAAGATGATGCAAGTAAAGACCACAATATAATTGCAATCCAAATTGAAACAAAAACTCTAGAATTAAAAATAACTTTTGATTGAGCGTTTTCAGGAATACAGTCTTGCATTACTTTTGTTTTTACTCCGAATGCATGTTGAATAATTTCATAAGCAATACTTTTTTTAAAATAAATAAGTTCCATAAAAGGAATTAAATTCATTATTAAATTTTTTGGTGTTTCTTTTAAATTATTTCCATATTCAATTTCATGATCAAATGGATTTTCTGTTGAATATGTATTTCCATGATGAACAAAGTGTGTGTATCTCCATCTTAATGGTTCAAAATTAGAAAGATAAGAAGAAATGTAATAAAAAAATTCATTTAAAGATTTTGATTTAAACGCAGTTTTATGACCTGTCTCATGCCACAATGGATTTGAAAAACCATAAATATTTCCATAAACCAAAAACCAAAAAGCAGACCACCAAGTACCCCAAGTTATGTAGGCCATAATTCCTGTAATTAATAACAATCCAAAAAAAACTGAAACATGTTGAAGTCCTTTGATGTCAGATTTTTTTGAAAGTTCTTTAAGAACCTCCATATCAACTTGGCATTTGTGCCATTTTTCTAATTTTACTTCCATAATAAATAATATGTATAATAACTATACATAATTTTACCTAAGGCAAAAAAAAGGGCAAGTACAAAATTGTACCTGCCCTTTTTTAAATTTTAAGTAAAACTACTACTTAGCTCTACCAGGTTGTTGCATAGCTGCTGCCCAAATGATCAGACCGAAAGCGATCTTGTTCAAGAAGTCAGCTGCGTTGTAAATCACGTTTAGTGAGTTAGCATCTACACCACCTGTTAGGTAACCAAAAATGTAACCTAATGGGTAGATCGCCCAACCTACAGTAACGATCATTCTCATTGCACCAAAAGCAGTTACAAGTGATTTGTTACCACTTTTCGCTGCTCTCTTACCTGCTTCACCAGAGAATACTTCATATAAGATGTATACCCAACCAGCCATACCGATTATGAAACCAAGTGTAGCGTTGATGTATCCAGCTTCTCCTAAGTATCCACCTACTAGCATTACTAATGTACCAATCATTAGTCTCCAGAAAATTCCAGAGTCTGATTTGTTTACTGCTGCTAGAACAAAATAGAATTCTAACATCAATAATGGCACTGTAATTAACCAGTCAATGTATCTGTATACAGTTGGTGAGTCACCAGTAGCGATCCATACATCTCTCATGTACATGTAGTGTACGAATGCAATACCAGTTACTAGACCAGCAACTGTCATTGAAACTCTCCATCCAGCTGGAACTGAACTTCTTTCTAAGAAAAAGAATACAGTAGCAGCTAAACAAGCCATAGATACTAACCAAAACGAAATACCTACGAAATCGTCTTGAGCCAGCATAGCTGTTTCAGCGTTTGCAACACCAGTTACACCCATAAGAGCAACAACTGTAAGAGCAAACAATTTAAGTTTTTTCATAAAAAACTCCCTCTTCGTTAGTTTTTATTTATTAGTTTATATAAACTAGACTTAAGTAACCCTAAGCCAAAGTTGGGGTTAAATAGCAAATTAAATTAGTTTTATGAAGACTTAATTGTCATTAATTTGCATTGATTTTACTGAATTTTTAAAATTAAATACAATTTATAAGTTAAAAACCAAAAAAATAACGAAAATCGAATCAAATTAGAATGTCAAAAAAATTTCAAAGTATTTACAAAAATTCCATTCAAAACCCTGAAAAATTTTGGCAAGAAGCGAGTGAAGATATCTTTTGGTTTAAAAAACCAACAAAAATTTTAAATAAATCTAATCCTCCTTTCTATAAATGGTTCGAAGATGGCGTCACTAACACTTGTTATAATGCTCTAGACATTCACATTGACCAAGGAAGGGGTCAAAAAACTGCTTTAATCTACGATAGTCCAATTACAGGCATTAAATCTAAGTTCACTTATGAGGAACTTAGGGCAAAAGTATCAAAATTTGCAGGAGCCTTAAAACAACAAGGTGTAAATAAAGGAGACAGAGTAATCATTTACATGCCAATGATCCCTGAAGCGGTAATTGCTATGCTTGCTTGTGCTAGAATTGGAGCAATACACTCAGTTGTCTTTGGTGGATTTGCCTCAAATGAGCTTGCAAGCAGAATTGATGACAGCAAAGCAAAGTTATTAGTAACTGCTTCATGTGGTTTTGAGCCTGGAAGGACAGTTGAATACAAGCCTCTAGTAGATGAGGCAATAAAAATAGCAAATCATAAAATTGAAAAGATGATTTTATTCCAAAGACCAGGAAACGAAGTCAAATTAAATGCTCCAACAGAGATTAGTTGGGAAGAAGCAGTCTCAAATTCAAAAAATGCTGATTGTGTTCAGATGAATTCAAATGAGTTTGCTTACATCTTATATACATCTGGGACAACTGGAACGCCAAAAGGAATTGTAAGAGATACTGGTGGCCATATTGTTGCTCTTAAATGGACAATGAAGAATATCTACAATATTGATACTGATGATATTTGGTGGTCAGCAAGTGATATTGGATGGATTGTTGGGCACTCTTATATTGTTTATGCTCCATTATTCAAAGGATGTACTACAGTTTTATTTGAAGGAAAGCCTGTTGGAACTCCTGATGCAGGAGCATTTTGGAAAATTATCTCAGACTATAAAGTAAAATCATTATTTACTGCACCAACTGCATTTAGAGCTATCAAGAAGGAGGATCCTGACGGTAAATTTTTCTCTAAATATGATTTATCAAGTTTTGAGAGCTTGTTCCTTGCTGGAGAAAGAGCAGATCCAGATACAATCAAGTGGGCTGAAAATTTATTAAAGGTTCCAGTGATAGACCACTGGTGGCAAACTGAGACAAGTTGGGCAATCAGCTCGAATTGCACAGGGATTGAAATGATGGAAACAAAATATGGCTCAGCTTGTAAAGCGGTTCCTGGATATGATGTCAAAATCATTAAACCAGACCAATTCTTAGCAAAACCAAATGAAATGGGAGATATTGTTGTAAAACTACCTTTACCTCCTGGAACATTCCCAACTCTTTGGAATGCTGATCAAAGATACAAAGAAAACTATATGACTAATTACGAAGGTTATTATCAAACATATGATGCAGGTCACATTGATGATGATGGCTATATTTGGATCATGTCTAGAACAGATGATATTATTAATGTCGCTGGTCACAGACTATCAACTGGGGCAATTGAAGAAGTTTTGTCTGAACATCAATCAGTTGCTGAATGCGCAGTACTTGGAATAGCAGATAAATTAAAAGGTCAATTACCAATTGGTTTAGTAGTTTTAAAAACTGGTGTTGAGAAAGATAATGAAACTGTTTCTAAAGAATGTGTACAAATGGTTAGAGATAAAATTGGCCCTGTTGCTGCATTTAAGTCTGTTATTGTTATTAAAAGATTACCAAAAACAAGATCAGGAAAAATTTTAAGAGGAACAATAAGAAAAATTGCAGATGGTGTTGAATATAAAATTCCACCAACAATAGATGATCCGGCAATATTGAATGAAATAAAAGAAGATTTAGTAAATCATAAAATTTTAAACAATGGTTAAAACTTATATATTTTTAATTGCTGCAATTTTTTGTGAAGTTGCTGGAACAATGTTGCTACCAGTTTCTCAAAACTTTACTAAAGTTATACCTACAGTTGCTTTATCAATTTTTTATCTTTGTGCATTTTATTTATTAACTTTTGTTGTAAACAAACTTCCAATTGCAATTGTTTATGCAACATGGAGTGGTTTGGGAATTTTTACAATTGCTATACTGGGATATATATTTTTTAAACAAACTTTAGCTTGGCAAGCAGTATTAGGATTATTTTTAATTGTATTAGGTGTAATTCTAGTAAATAGTTTTACAGTTAAGCTTAACTAAATTTTAAAGGAGTTCCTTCTGGATCTCCCAAAATTTTTCCATCTTGCATCTTAATTTTTCCTGCAATGATAGTGTGTGTGGGTGTTCCTTTAAATTTAAATCCATTAAATGGTGACCATTTACATTTACTCTCAATATTTTCATTTTTAATCTCAATTGTTTTGTTCATATCAACAATTGTAAAATCAGCATCATATCCTTCTTTTATAAAACCTTTATTTTTAATTCCAAAAATTTTAACTGGATTTTCACAAACAAAGTTCATCAATTGATTTAAACTTAGCTTTCCATCATTAATGTGATTTAACATTACTGGCATTAAAGTTTGAACTCCTGGCATCCCTGAAGGAGTATTTGGGTAAACTTTATCTTTATTTTCTTTTAAATGAGGCGCATGATCTGATCCAATGGTATCATTAAAGTTATTTCTTACCCCATACCATAATCTATCATAGTGAGACTTATCTCTTAATGGTGGATTCATTTGAGCATATGTTCCAAGTTTGTTATAACAATTTGGAGCATAAAGAGTTAAATGCTGGGGAGTTATCTCAAAAGTAATGTTGCCCTTGTGTTGAGAAAGAAAGTCAATTTCTTCTTTGGTTGTTATATGAAGAACATGAGCTTTTTTCTTATGTTTTTCTGCAATTCGTACAATTCTTCTAGTTGATGCTATTGCACATTCAGCACTTCTCCAAACTGGATGTGTATGGACATCTCCCTCTTTAATTAATTTTTTATTAATTTTTAATATCGCTTCATCTTCAGAATGAACCGCAACGACTTTGGAGGCATTTTGAAAAACCTTATCTATGTCATCTTCTTCAGCAACTAATAAATTGCCTGTGGAAGATCCAGCAAAAAGCTTAATTCCACAACAACCTTCTAAATCTTTTAGACTAGCTAAATCATCAGCATTATCAGCAGTAGCACCAAAGTAAAAAGCGTAATTGCAATACATTCTATTTTTAGCAAGATCTAGTTTTCTTTGAAACTCTTTCATGTTTGAAGTTGGAGGGTTAGTGTTTGGCATTTCAAATACACTGGTTATCCCACCTGCTATTGCTGCCCTACTCCCTGAATGAAGATCTTCAGTATCAGTTGATCCAGGTTCTCTAAAATGTGTTTGTGTATCTATACAACCAGGTAGAACCGTTTGATCTTCAGCATTAATTGTCTCTTTTGCATCATCTGAAATTTGACCAATCTTTTGAATTTTTCCATCTTTTATTGCAACATCGATATCTTTTAATTCACCATCAATGTAACATTGTCCATTTTTGATTATAAGATCTAACATTTGAAGAAAAAGTTATTATATTAAAATGATAACTTAATCAAATATGAATATCAAAGACGTTTACATTTTAGAGGATAGGTCAATTCTTTATATAAATGGAGAAGACTCAAAAGATTTTCTACAAAATCTTATTAGTAATGACATAAATAAAGTAAGTGAAGATAATAGTTGTTTTGCATCTTTGTTAACTCCCCAGGGAAAATTTTTATATGAATTTATAATTGTAAAACATAAATCAGGGTATCTTTTAGATTGTGAAAAGCGTCAAGCAGATGGGTTGTTTAAACAGTTATCTCTTTATAAACTAAGATCCAAAGTTGAAATTCTTAATCTAAGTAATGAATTCGTTGTAGCAGCTTTTTCTTATGAAAAATTTTTGAAATTTGATGAAGCAAAAGATCAATCGGGATTTACTATTAAATATAGAGAGGATCCTATTTTTTTAGATCCAAGAAATAAACAATTAGGAGCAAGATTAATCATTAATTTAGAAAAACTTTACTTATCATTAAAAAAATTAGATCTCCACGATACAGATGTAAACGAATACTATTCTTTAAGTCATAAACTAGGAATAGTTCCAAAAGATTTAAACAAATTGCAAGACAAATTATTTGGTATTGAGTGTAATTTTGAAGAACTAAATGGAATTGATTTTAAAAAAGGTTGTTACGTAGGCCAAGAAAACACGGCTAGAATTAAATTAAAAAATAAACTTTCAAAAAGATTAATGCCTATAAACATAATTCATGGAAAATTAAACGAAGGAGAAAGTATTTTTAATAATGAAAATGAAATAGGTAAAGTGTTAATAGATAATGATTACCCCTTTGCTTTAATCAAATTTTTAGATGAAAACTTTGATGAAAAACTTGAATTTAAAACTAAAGAAGCTTCAATAAGTATAAAAAAACCTGAATGGATTAGTTAAAATTGAAATTTGGTGCGGTCGGAGAGACTCGAACTCTCATGGACTTAGTCCACACGGCCCTCAACCGTGCCTGTCTACCAATTTCAGCACGACCGCGATATGTCTCATAATAAATGAATGACAAGTATGTTTCAAATTGGTAAAAAACTTCATGGAATTTACACAAGAAGTTCGTAAAGCAACAGATCCAATTTACCAAAAAATTTCAAAGGTTATACCTGAAATAGAATGGTCAGTGCACGCACCTTATATACATAAAATTAATAAACTTAAAAAAGAAAAGAACGCAGTTATTTTAGCTCACAACTATCAAACACCAGAAATTTATCATGGTGTTGCTGATTTCTCCGCAGACTCACTTGCGCTAGCTATAGAAGCCTCAAAAACTTCAGCAGATATAATTCTAATGGCAGGAGTACACTTTATGGCTGAAACTGCAAAGTTAATGAGCCCAAATAAAAAAGTAATTTTACCCGATATGGATGCAGGTTGTTCTTTATCGTCCTCAATTACTGGTAAAGATGTAAGGTTACTTAAAGAAAAATATCCAGGAGTACCTGTAGTCTCATATGTAAATACTTCTGCTGAAGTAAAAGCTGAAACAGATGTTTGTTGTACATCAGCAAATGCAGTTAAAATTGTTAAATCTCTCGGAGTAAAAAAAGTTATATTTTTACCTGATGATTATCTTGCAAAATATGTTGCATCTCAAACTGATGTAGAAATTATATCCTGGAAAGGAATTTGTATAGTACACGACCAATTTAATAAAAAAGAAATTGAAGATATTAGAAAAAACAATCCTGGGATAAAAATTATTGCTCACCCAGAGTGTCCACCAGATGTAATCGAAGCCAGTGATTTTGCAGGATCCACTTCTGGAATGATTAAATATGTAAAAGATAATCAACCAAAGAAAGTAATGATGGTTACTGAATGTTCAATGAGTGACAACATTCAAATAGAAAATCCAAATGTAGATTTTGTTAAACCATGCAATATGTGTCCGCATATGAAAAAAATTACTTTACCTAAAATTTTAGATTGTTTGGAAAATGAAACTGGCGAAATTATTATGGACAAAGAAACTATTGATAAAGCTAGAATATCTGTAGAGAGAATGGCAGCTATTGGCAGATAATATAAGTGTCAAAAATTAAATTAAGTAAAGAATTTATTAAAAGTACTGTTAAGTTGGCTCTAAACGAAGATTTGTATCCTTCAGGAGATATCACTTCAGCATTAATTAATAACGATAAGGTTGTAACCGTTAAATTAATATCAAATCAAAATGCAGTTATTGCTGGATTATTATTTGTTAAACAAACTTTTTCCTTAATTGATAATAAAATAAAATTTATTGTTAAAAAAAAAGATGGTTCGAGAATTAAAAAAGGTTCCTTAGTTGCTTTGATAAAAGGTAAAGCAAAAAATATTTTAATTGCAGAAAGAGTAGCTTTAAATTTTTTGTCACATATTTCTGGTATAGCAACAAAGACGAATGAATTTGTAAGATTAGCTGGAAAAAAAACTAAAATTTGTTGCACTAGAAAAACAATTCCAAATCTTAGAGTAATTCAAAAGTATGCTGTGAAATTAGGAGGGGGTACGAACCATAGATTTAATTTAAGTGATGAATATCTAATCAAAGACAATCACATCGCAAGTTCAGATTTAAAAAATTTAGTTATAAAAGCAATAAAAAATAAAAAAGGAAAAAAAATTACAGTAGAAGTTGATACAATTAATCAACTTAGATCAATTTTAGGGTTAAAATTTAATACTGTTCTACTAGATAATATGAATTTAAAAAATTTAAAAACTGCAGTTAAAATTGCTAAAAAGTATTACGAAACAGAAGCTTCTGGAAATGTTAATTTAAAAACTGTCAAAGCAATTGCCTCAACAGGAGTAAATAGAATTTCTATAGGAAGCATTACTCATAGCGCTACTGCAGTTGACTTTAAGCTAGAAATTTAACTCACAAACTTAGTTAGATCTGGTTTAAAATAATTAGGACCTTTCATAACTTTTCCAGCTTCATTATAAATAGGTTTTCCATTTTCATCTAATTTGCTCATATTTGAGTTTTGAACTTCTTCAAAACATTTATCTAAATTTATTCCAAAAGCGTGTCCTGCCCCATAAGTTACATACAAAATATCTGTAAGTGCATCAGCAACTTCTAATAAATCTTTATTATTCATAGCTTCAGTAAGCTCATCTAACTCCTCTTTTATTAGATCTAATCTTAATTTATTTATCTTATCAGTGCTAAAAGATGGCTTAGTTTTAACATCTTGACCAAAGGTTTTCATAAAAGTTCCAACTTTACTAAAATTCGACATATTGCTCCTGTAAGTTTTTAAAAATTTATTGTATTAATATAATTATTTGTACTTAAAAATTAATCAATGAAATTAAGAAAAGAATTTGACAGTATTGGAAGTATAAATGTACCCAATGATAAATACTGGGGTGCCTCAACGCAGAGATCAAATAAATTTTTTAACATTGGTAAAATTTTAGTAAATATCTCAATAATAAAATCTATTGCTATTATTAAAAGATCAGCAGCAATAGTTCATGCTAAAGATAAATTAATTAGTGGTAAGATTTCAAAAGCAATTATCAATGCTTCAGATCAAGTTATTAATGGAAAATTAGATGAAAATTTTCCTTTAAAAGTTTGGCAAACAGGCTCTGGAACTCAAACAAACATGAATGTAAACGAGGTAATTGCCAATAGAGCTATAGAAATTTTAGGGGGAAAGAAAGGAACTAAAAAACCTGTACATCCAAATGATCATGTAAACAAATCTCAATCTACTAATGATGTTTTTCCAACTGCAATGCACATTTCTGTAGCGACACAAACTTTTTCTAAAATGTTGCCAAGTTTAAAAATCTTAGAAAAAGAATTAAAGAAAAAATCTATAGAATTTAAAAAAATAGTTAAAATTGGAAGAACTCATCTTCAAGATGCAACTCCTTTGTCTCTTGGTCAAGAGTTTTCTGGATATCATGCTCAATTAAAAAAATGTATTGAAAGAATCGAATACGCATTAAAAGAAATTCTATTTTTAGCTCAAGGGGGAACAGCTGTTGGAACAGGAATAAACTCAAAAAAAAATTTTGATAAAAAAATTGTTAAAGAAATTTCAAAATTTACTAAAATAAAATTTAAACCTGCACCAAATAAATTTGCTGAACTTGCAGCACACGATGCAATAGTAAATTTCTCTGGAACATTGAATACATGCGCTGTTGCTTTAATGAAAATTTCAAATGATATTAGGTTTTTAGGATCTGGACCTCGCGCTGGATACGGAGAATTAATATTACCTGAAAATGAACCTGGCTCATCAATAATGCCTGGAAAAGTAAATCCAACTCAGTGCGAAGCAGTTACAATGGTATGTGCTAACGTAATTGGAAATCACAATGGAATTACTATGGCAGGATCGCATGGTCATTTTGAATTAAATGTATTTAAGCCATTGATTGCCCATAACATTTTACAATCTATTGACTTATTGGCAGACAGTACAAAAAATTTTGCGCTTTATTGTGTTAAAGGAATTAAAGCTAATAAAAAGAAAATAAAGGAGCATTTAGATAATTCTTTAATGTTAGTAACTGCATTGGCTCCTCATATTGGTTATGATAATGCTGCAAAAATAGCAAAAACAGCTTTAAAAAATAACACAACACTAAAACATGAAACCTTAAAAACAGGATTAATTAGCGAAAAAGACTACGAAAAAATAGTTGATCCTAGAAAAATGATTTATCCTGCGTAATTTTTTATCGCATCATTCAGTAAATTTTTAAAATAAATTTTATTTTGTAGATTGTTTTCTTTTAGTAAAATATCTTCGAAAGTATAATTAGATTTTTCAAGTGTTTTTCCGTTTATCCTGACATTATTAACTTTGATTTTTTTTTCATCAAACATGTAGGTTAAACTAACATTAACTTTACTAATTTTTTTTCTCAATTTTTTTGGAGTAAGCAAAAATTTATAAAGCTCATCAGTATTATTTATATTAATTTCAACATTAGAATCTAGAATTAATTTTCCTTCTTTCACAAATATTAAGCTATTTGAAAACTCAAAATCAATATTGTTTTTCCATGTCATTTTGGAATTATCAATATCAATTAAACCTTCTTGAATTTTAGATTTTATTAAAATATTTTTAAAATCATTAAATTGTTTAATACTGTTTCCAGAAATAATTAAATAAAAATCAATATTTTTATTGTTTAAAATTTTGGTCTTTAGAAGCTCTTTAATAATCGCATTTGACGAAAACAAATAGGAAAGATCTAGTTTATTCGTATTACCTGTTATGTTTGCGTAAAACGGCTTTAAATTAAATTTACCTGTATAAGAAAACTCAGGATTTTGTTTTTTATCAAAAAATTTAAACTCAAACAAATCATTTTTATATTGATACTCAAACAAGTTTTTTGAGTTTAATAAATTTATTTCTGAAAGACCTGAATAATTTGCATCATCATATGAAGTTTGATTGTCTATTTCTAGTCTTAAACTTTCTATATTTATTTTAGAATGTATTGTTTTTTTAATTTTATTATCAAAAACTTTGATTGAATAAGGTAAGTTAAATATCTCATTATTTGCAAAAAGCATATTTTTAATTTCTTTAGGATCGAAAAAATATTTTGCGTTTTTGATATTATTAATAAATAAAACTTCATTTTCTAAACTTCTAAAAAAAACATTACTTTTTAATATTTCAAATTTAAAATCATTAAAATTACCATCTAATAAATTATAAAAAAAATTATAATTTTCTTTGTTTAAATTAAAATTTGCTTCTTCTAAGATGACATGATTTAATTTTATATTTTTTAAAGAAAATAGATTTTCTAAAGAGACATAAACTTTAAGTTTTTTTATTTCTGCAATTTTATCTTCTTCAGAATTAATTGAAGAATTATTTGTAGTAAAATGAGGTCTTGGTAAAAATTTATAATCTAAATCTTCTTGAAAATTAAACTCTAAGTTTAATTTGTTTTTTAAATTTTTTTTAATTTCTAAAGCTACATCCTCTTTACTATGAATGTTTGGGAATGAAAGATATGATAAAAATAAAATAATTAGTGCGACAATAGATAAAAATATTTTATTGTTAATTAATAAATTTTTAAAGTTATCAACATTTAACTTGTTTAAATTTTTCTCTAATAGATTATTAATAAAATTACTGAATTTTTTATTAAAATTAGCAATTAATTTAAGATTATTCATTTTAAGTAGTAATCTTATAAAACATTATTTTGAATGATAAATAGAGAATATTTAAATGATTTAAATGAAGCTCAAAAGGATGCTGTAATGCATCTAGATGGTCCTCTTTTAATAGTAGCTGGCGCTGGTTCAGGAAAAACTAAAGTTCTAACATCAAGAATAGCAAATATAATTAGGGAAAAAAAAGCTTTTCCTAATCAAATTCTAGCAGTCACATTTACAAATAAAGCTGCTAAAGAAATGCAAAATAGAGTTAGTAAAATTTTAGGATCTGCTGCTGTTGGTCTTTCTTGGTTAGGAACTTTTCATTCAATTTGTGCGAAATTATTAAGAAAACATGCTTCAGCTGCACAATTAAACTCGAATTTCACTATTATAGATACTGACGATCAGATTAGATTAATAAAAAACATATGCAAAGCAGAAAATATTGATATCAAACAATTATCTCCAAGATTTATACTGGCAATAATTGATAGATGGAAGAATAAAGGTTTTTATCCTGGCGAAGTAATTATAAATAAAAAAGATATTTATGAGAAAACTGTTCTTCCGTTATACAAAATATATCAACAAAAATTGACTGATTTAAATTCCTGCGATTTTGGAGATTTGATATTACATACAGTAAAAATTTTAGAATTTAATCCTGATATTAGAGAAATATATTCTAAAAATTTTAAATACATCTTAGTTGACGAATATCAAGATACAAATTTTATTCAAAGTAAATGGCTTAATCTTTTATCTGAAAAAAATAAAAATATTTGCTGTGTTGGTGATGACGATCAATCAATATATAGCTGGAGAGGTGCTGAGATTAAAAACTTTTTAGAATTTGACCAAGTTTATAAGAATACAAAAGTAATAAGATTAGAACAAAATTATAGATCTTCACAGAATATTTTATCAGTTGCTTCAAACCTTATTTCTAATAATCAAAATAGAGTTGGAAAAACATTGATTACTACAATGGAAGAAGGTGATTTAGTTCAATTAAACTGTTTTAAAAATGGTAAAGATGAAGCAGTTGGAGTTTCAGATGAAATTGAAAAAAAAATAAAAAAAAAATTCTCTTATAATAATATTGCAATTTTAGTTAGAGCCATTTTTCAAACACGTGAATTTGAAGAGCGATTTCTGAAAATTGGTATGCCCTACAGAATATTAGGTGGTACAAAATTTTATGAAAGAGCTGAGATTAAAGATTGTGTTGCATACTTAAGATTAATTCATCAAGAAAAAGATGACTTAGCTTTTGAAAGAATTGTTAACAATCCAAAAAGATCAATAGGTGATAGTACCTTAAAAAGTATTCACGAGTTTGCTAAGGAAAATAATTTAAATTTAGAAAGAGCATCAATCAAAATGCTTGAACAAAATTTAATTAAGCCAAAAGCTAAAATTGGACTTAGTTTATTTATTAATTCTCTAATCAAATGGAGAAATGATTTAATTATAAAGAAATCAAATCATATAAAGTTATTACAAATTGTTTTAGATGAGTCTGGCTATTCAGCAATGCTTAAAAATAAAAAAGATTTAGATAATGAAAATAGACTTGAAAATATTAAAGAATTGTTAAGTGCTATGAAAGAATTTGATAATCTAGAAAGTTTTTTAGAACACGTATCTTTAGCAACCTCGGTAGATCAAGAATGGGATGGTGAAAAAATTAATATGATGACCATGCATGCAGCGAAAGGTTTAGAATTTGATGTTGTATTTTTACCTGGATGGGAAGAAGGATTGTTTCCACATCAAAAATCTATTGAAGAAAAAGGTCAAAATGGCCTAGAGGAAGAAAGACGATTAGCGTATGTAGGAATTACAAGGGCAAAGAAGAAAGCTATAATCTCTTTCTCAATGAATAGATTTTACCAAGGAGATTGGATAGACAGTATGGCTTCACGATTTATTGATGAACTACCAGAAAAACATTTAGAAAAAAATTCTTTCTTTGAAGAAGAAATTAACAATGATGATGATTTTGAGTTTAATCAGGATTTTGAAATTGAAGAAGGAACAAGAAGCCCTGGGTGGATAAGATATCAAAAGAGAATTAAATGAGAAATTATATAAAATTATTAAGAAGCAAGTTTAAAAAATATGGAATTGATGGCTATGTAATTCCAAAAAATGATGATTTTTTTACAGAATATTCAAAATTAAATCGATTAGAAGTTATTTCCAATTTTAGTGGATCTGCTGGTCTAGCTATAATTCTTAAAAATAAAAATTATTTATTTACCGACGGAAGATACACAATTCAAAGTAAAATTGAGAGTGGGAAAAATTTTAAAATTTATGGATTTGAAAAATTAATAAATTGTAATTTATTTAAAAATCTTACACTAGGTATAGATCCAAAGTTATTTACCAATACTCAAATTAAAAATTATTTTTTAAAATACAACAAAATCAAATGTGTTGAAAAAAATCTAATTGATGAAATTGAAAATCAAAAAAAACATGTATCTAAAGCATTTTTTTCTTTAGATAAAAATATTGTTGGTGAAAGTATTAATTCAAAATTAAATAAAATAACTAAATACTTAAAAAAAAATAAATCTGATTATATATTTATTAGTGCACCTGAAAATGTTGCGTGGACTTTAAATATAAGAGGTGGAGATGGCCCCAACAGTCCAGTTCCTAATTCAAGATTGATTGTAAGTAAATCAAAAAAAATTCTACTTATAAGTAATCTTAAAAAGTGTAAGCAATTATTAAAAAATAAAATTATTAATAGAGATGAATTTTTAGATATAAACACTCTACCAAGTAAAATACAACATCTTAAGGGAAAAAACTTTATTATTGATGATAAATCTTGTTCAATATTTTATGAAAATTTAATTAAGTCTAAATTTAAGATCATAAAAAGAGAAGATCCAATTTATTTTTTAAAGGCAATCAAAAATAAAACTGAGATTAAAAATATGATTAATGCTCATATCTTGGATGGAGTAGCACTAACTAAATTTTTATTTTGGATAAAAAAAATTAATAAAAAAAAAATTACAGAAATAGAAGCAGCTGAGAAATTAGAAAATTTCAGAAAATTAAGTAAAAACTTTCTCTATCCTAGTTTTGATACAATAGCAGGCTCTGGCAAAAATGGTGCCATTGTCCATTATCGAGCAAAGAAAGAAAATTGCCGTGTTATAAATAATAGAGATATTTTCCTTTGTGATTCTGGAGGCCAGTATAAATATGGAACAACTGATGTAACTAGGACAATTTGTTTTTCAAAACAAAAACAAACCATCAAAGATGTTTTTACCAAAGTTTTAAAAGGCCATATTGCTGTAGCTACAAGTGATTTAAATAAACAAGACACAGGTAAAAAAATAGATAGAAGAGCGAGGAAATTTTTAAATAAAAGTAACTTAGATTATGCGCATGGTACAGGACATGGTGTTGGCTTTTTTCTTAATGTTCATGAAGGGCCTCAATCTATTACAAAAATAAATACAGTAAAAATAAGAGAAGGTATGATTTTAAGTAATGAACCTGGGTATTATAAAGCTAATGAATATGGAATTAGGATTGAAAATTTAGTTTATGTTAAAAAAACAAGCAATAATTTGTTATTTCATAATTTAACACTGGCGCCTATAGAGAAAGATTTAATAAATTTTAATTTATTAACAAGTAATGAAAAAGACTATCTATTTAAATATCATCTGGAAGTTTATTCAAAGATATCAAAATATTTAAATCCAAATGAGAGAAAGTGGTTAGCTAGTTTTATTTAGCATTTTTAAAAATTCAGCTTGTTCAATTACTCTAATTTTTAATTCTTTGGCGTAATCTACTTTTTTTTTAGTTGGTTTTTCTCCAATGATTAAGAAATCTAGCTTTTTTGAAACACTACTAATTGTTTTTCCAGAATGTTCTTCAATTAAAGATTTAACTTCAGCTCTACTAATTCCATTTAATTTTCCTGTGACCAAAAAAGTCTTGTTGTTTAATAAACCATTATCTAAATTTTGAACAGCATCTTTAATTGATAAAACTTTTTCCAATTCATTCAAAATTTTTTTATTAGCTTCATTTGAAAAAAAACTCTTAATTGAGTTTATTTGTGTTTCACCAATTCCATCAATATTTAGCATATCTTCGTACTCAACTTGTTTAGATAAATTTTTGAATTTTGAAAATGATACAAAATGCTTAGACAATAATTTTGCATTTTCTAAACCAATATGTCGTATACCTAGAGAATAAATAAACCTTTCTAAAGAAATATTTTTTTTTTGATCTATTGAATATTTTAGGTTTTGAACAGAAAGTTTACCCCAGCCATCTAAATTTTCAATTTTTAAAAAATCTAAATTAAAAATATCTTGAGGATGTTTAATTAAT
The DNA here is from genome assembly GCF_052047995.1 of Candidatus Pelagibacter sp. HIMB1493. Lineage (NCBI taxonomy): Bacteria > Pseudomonadati > Pseudomonadota > Alphaproteobacteria > Candidatus Pelagibacterales > Candidatus Pelagibacteraceae > Candidatus Pelagibacter > Candidatus Pelagibacter sp. HIMB1493. Next base: position 854,857 of record NZ_JBNAIP010000001.1, read on the forward strand.
TTTAATTTCCAAAAATTTTCAACTATTTTTTTACCAAAACCATCTATGTTAAATGCTTCTTTTGAAACAAAATGTTTTAATTTTTCAATTGATATTTTATCGCAATAATAACCTTCGCTAGAACATCTCCTAACAGCATCAACTTTTTTTGTAACATTATTAAATTCTTTAATTGTTTCTGATCCACATGATGGACAATGTTTTGGAAAAATGAATTTTTTTGAATTTTTCGATCTTTTTTTTTTATCTACTGAAAGTATATGAGGTATAACATCCCCTGCTCTCTCAATGACTACCTCATCACCTATTCTTATATCTTTTCGATTAATTTCATCTTCATTGTGTAAGGTTGCATTTGAAACTACAACACCACCTATATTAATTGGTTTAATTTTAGCAACTGGGGTTAATGCACCAGTTCTACCTATTTGAATTTCTATATCTAAAATTTTAGAAACTGCTTTGTTAGATGAAAATTTATGCGCAATAGCCCATCTAGGAGAGTTAGCAATATTTCCTAATCTTTTTTGTATTGCAAAATCATTAACTTTGTAAACTATTCCATCTATATCAAAATCTATGGTGGCCCTTTTTTTTTCAATCTCTTGATAATTTTTAATTAAATTTTTTATAAGTGAAATCGACCTATTTAGTGGATTTGTTTTAAATCCCCATTCTTTTAATTTTTTTAAAAAATCTGATTGATTATTTACCATTAGTCCTTTTTCATACCCAAATGTATAGGCAATAAATTTTAATGGTATTTTTTTTGTTTCCTCTGAATTTTTTTGTCTAAGTGAACCTGATGCTGCATTTCTAGGATTTGCAAATTTTTCGTTTAAATTTTTAAAATCACTATTGTTAATAAATACTTCACCCCTAATATCAATTTCTTTTGGAAAATCTTTTGATAAAATTCTTTTTGGTATATCTTTAATTGTTGCTAAATTGTTAGTTATATCCTCTCCCTCTTTTCCATCACCTCTGGAAAGTCCTTTATAAAATATTCCATTTTTATATATCAAAGATGCCGATATACCGTCGATTTTGGGCTCTGCACTATACTGAATTTCAAAATCATTTTTAATTGATAAATAATTAGTTATTTTTTTTTCAAAATTAACTAAATCCTGCTCAGAAAATGCATTTCCAAGAGATAGCATTGGAACTTTATGACTAAATTTTTTAAAATTTTTGGATGGGGTGTATCCAACAATATTAGATGGAGAATCAGAAGATTTTAAATATTTGTGTTTTTGTTCTAGCGAAAGAACTTCCTTTTTAAGAAGATCGTAATCAAGATCTGAAATTACAGGTTTACTTTCATCATAATATTTTTTGTCATGTTTTCTTAAAATAGATAGTTTTTGCTCATACAATTTTTTTACTTTATCTTTACTCATAGTTAATCAAAAAGAGATTTTATTTTACTGTAAATTTTACCTTTAGACTCTTTTTTTAAACTTTTTTTATCATTTATTTTATATTTTTTATTAAATAGACTATATGACTGCTGATACCACTTTGAAGATTTATAGTTATATCCTAATAAAACGGCATATCTTTTAGCTTCTTTTTCCAATCCTAAAATATAGTGAACCTCAACAAGTCTATGTAATGCTTCCTCCACATAAATTGTATCTTCATATTCGTCTATGACCTTTTTAAATCTATTAATAGCTGGTATCCATTTTTTTTTTTCAAAGTAATATCTTCCAACATACATTTCTTTTGCGGAAAGAATGTTGTTAATTAAGTCAATTTTAAATGATGCATCTAAAGCATAATCAGAGTTAGGATATTTTTTAATTACAATATTAAATGTTTTTTTTGCATTAATTATAGATTGTGTGTCTTTTGTTTCATCAACAATTTGCTCAAAGTAACAGACTCCTAATAAGTAATAAACATAATTTAAATTTTTGCTTAAAGGATATACTTTAATGAATCTTTCAAGTTCAGCAATTGCATCTCCATAATAATCTTGAGCGTAATATGAGTACGCAGCCATCAATGCTGCTCTCGGAGCCCACTCTGATTGTGGAAAAAGTTTTTCAGCTTCATTAAATTTTTTTGCGGCAAATAGAACATCTCCACCTTCTAAAGATTCTCTTCCCTCTTTGTATGCCTCATATACCTGTAGCTCTAAACTTTTCTCTTTAATTATTGACTCTTTAACTTCTTCTTTTGAACAAGAGGTTGTAATTATAAGCAATATTAAAAGGAGAAATTTACTACTCTTCATTAATTGATTTATACTTTTTTAACTAGAATTTGAAAGTTATCTTTTCTAAGCAATAGATTTTAAAAAATTTTTATTAATTAATGCGTGTGGCAAATTTTTTTCTTTAATTTCTAATAAAGAAAAATTTTCTTTGTTTGTTAATAATTTTCTTAACAACTGATTTGTTAAATAATGCCCACCTTGAGAGCATTTTACACTACCAATAATTCTATACCCGGAAGTATATAAATCTCCAATGCAATCTAAAATTTTATGATTTACAAACTCTTTTTCATTTCTTAATCCTTCTGAATTTAAAATTTCATCATTCTTTACAACAACCGCGTTTTCTAAACTTCCACCCTTAGCTAAACCATTTTTTTTTATCTCTTCTATATCCTCATAGAGACAAAATGTTCTAGAATTATATACTTGAGAAAGATCATCTTCATAAATTTTAAATTGATTACTTTGATTTCCAATTATCTTGTTTTTATACTTTATTTCAAAATCAATATCTAAACTTAATGTTGATGGTTTAATATTTATAAATCGATCACCTTCAGAAAAAGTTACCTCTTTATTTATCTTAATTATTTTTATAGGTGCCTCGCTTGAAACGATTCCACCAGAAACTATCTTTTCAATAAAAATTTTTGCAGATCCATCTAAAATCGGAACTTCTTCATTGTCTATTTCAATCAAAGCATTGTCTATTCCTAAACCAAATAATGCACACATTAAATGTTCGATAGTTGAAACTTTAACTCCAAAATCATTTTCAATAGTTGTATTTAAAGATGTATTGGTGACATTCATAAAATTAGGGAAAACCAAATTATTTTTTTTTATATCTACTCTTTTGAAAATTATCCCATGGTTCGGTAACGCTGGTTTAATGCAAACACCAACATTCAAACCACTATGAAGAGAAATACCGCTAAATGAAATATTATTTTTGACTGTTTTTTGAGTTAAATAAGACACACTAGGCTTTTAGTTTGATTACTAAAGAATTTAAAAACAACTATTATTACGATAAAAAACAGAATTAGCTAAATAATTGAAAAAATTTTTCAAAAAATCCCTGCTTTTTTTTTGATTTAGTGGTTATTTTAACCTCATTTTTATTTAATCCATTAAGCAAGTTGTTTACTTTAATTGAAATATCTAATTCTTCGTCTTGGAAAAAATTTTTTACATAATTTTTTTCTAAATAATTAATAACTTGAATTTGGAAATTCTTTAAAATTCTTTCAATTTGAATTAAGATTAAATTTGGAATAGAAATTAATTTAACCTCTAAACATATTTCATCATTAATAATTTCATTTTGTAATGAATGATAACTTACACCATCAATTTTATATTTATTTATCACCATGTGTATGAGTTTATGTTGATTATAACTTTCTATAAATAAATCTTTAATATCTGTAAGCATACTTTCTAATATTACGTTAGTTACTTCTCCAGAATAATTTTTTTTTTTTATAGCAATGTTAGAGATAAGAATTGATTTATTTTCAATTACTACATTTATATTGTTTACAAAATTTCCTGCTAATTTTTCAATTTTAAAAATATTGTTTTCTAAAAATTCACTTAAAAGATTAAAGTCTAGATTTTCTGTGTCTTCTCTAAACTTAAATTCTTCGTGATATATATTTTTATAATTTTTCAAATCTAGTAAAAATATTTCAAACTTTCCATACGAAATAATTAAATTGGTTTCAAAATCTATTTCTTTATTCATCTAAAATTATTATTTGATTTTTTATTCTAGCATCCACAATTTTTTTATTTTCCAATTTAATATTTTTTATAAAAATTGATATTTTGTCTAAAGTTTCTTTTTCAATTTTTTCAGGTAATTTAATTACTATGTTATTATAAAATTTTAAATCCCATCTATTTGATTTAAAATAATATAAAGATTTTATTAGTGAATAATCAAGATTTGAATGATCAATAATTTTCTTAAATTCTAGTGCCTTTTTTATCTCTGGATTTCCAAAAATGTATGGCAGTTGATTTTTTGAATTATTGTCATTAGATAATTTGCCATTATCTCCAATTAAAAAAAACTTTCCATTTTCATTAATCCTGGCAATAAAACTTGTCTTCTTAATATTAATATCAATTGAATAAGGGTATTTTTTTATAACATTATACTCTTTAACTAATGAATTTGTTTCAATTATATTTTGAAATTTTTTTTTATTAATAAAAAAAATATTTTTTAAATCTAAATTATTTATATTATAAAGTAAGTTTTTTTGATCATTTTCTTCTAAACCAAAAATATTTATGTTTTCTACTTTTTTTAATTTAAAATCATTTATTGAATTATTATTTATTGAACCTACTAAAATTAATAAAAAAAAGTAAATTAATATTTTTTTACTTTTTCTTTGATGCATCTTTTAAAATCCATTCAATTAATTTCAAAAAGCTTATTCCCATATAAGAAGCTATTTCAGGGACGAGAGACAATTTTGTCATACCTGGTTGTGTGTTAATTTCTAATAGATAAAATTTTCCCTTAAAATATTTAAAATCTGAACGAGTTACACCAGAACAACCAATAATCTTGTGTGCCTTAAATGCAATATTCAATGCTTGATTTAATTTTTTATTTGCTAAATCAACAGGAATTACATGTTTAGTTTTTGCATTTGAGTTGTACTTTGCTTGATAATCATAGAAAGCTCTTTTAGGTTTTAATTCAATTGCTCCAAGTTTTTTATTGCCCATAATTGCTACTTGAATTTCTCTTCCTCCAATAAATTCCTCAATCAAAATTTTTTTGTAATCTTTTAATGATTTAACTTTTTTTGTTAGATTAGATTTGTTGCATATAAAAACATTAACACTTGAGCCCTCATTTAAAGGTTTTATTACAACAGGAAATTTTAATTTTGACTGAATTTTTTTTATTAAGGTAGATGATTTATAACCATAATTATAAACAAAAAATTTTGGTGTATTAATTTTATTTTTTATAAAAACTTTTTTTGAAATTTCTTTATCCATAGCTATAGATGAAGCAACAACACCAGAATGGGTATATGGAATTTTAAATTTCTCTAAAATACTTTGGATATATCCATCCTCTCCAAATTGACCATGCAATGCATTAAAAATTATATCAGGTTTAAATTTATTGATATTTAAAGATAAAAATCTATCTGGTTCAGAAATCTGAATTTTATATCCATTTTTTTTCAACTCTTTGGCAACCTGTTTACCAGTATCAAGACTTATTAATCTCTCCTTTGATATTCCACCTGAAAGTATTAGTATTTTTTTTTTCAATTTATTCTAAAATTTTAATTTCTGTTTCTAACTTTACACCTGTTTTCTCAAAGACATTTTTTGAGACATATTCGATCAAATTCTTCATGTCTTTAAATTTAGCATTACCTTTATTTACAAAAAAATTACAGTGTTTTTCTGAAATATATGCATCACCAAAAGAAATATCTAATGGAACAGACTCTTTTATTAGTTCCCAAACCTTTTTTTTAGATTGACCTAAAGGGTTTTTAAAAGTACTTCCGCTGGTTTTAATTCTTGTTGGTTGTGCATTTTCTTTTTTTTCTTTTAAAAAATTCATTTCATTTTGGATAAATTTTTTTTCTTTCTTAAAGCCTTTAAAGGAGGCACTTAAAAAAATGAGGTTATCAGATAAACCACTATCTCTGTATTTAAAATTTATATCTTTTGCAGGTATAGTTATTACCTGACCAAATTTAGTAACTGCTTGTATCGAAACAAGAACATCTTTAAATTCTCTATTGAAACATCCGGCATTCATTTTAATTCCACCACCAACTGTACCTGGTATACAAGACAAAAATTCAAAACCACCTAAACTATTTTCTAATGCAAATTCTGATAATGCTTTGTCACTAACAATACTTCCTGCAATAATGATATCATCTGATAGAACTGATAAATTATTAAAATTATTTGCAAGCTTGATTACTACACCATCATATTTGTCGTCAGTTATTAATGTGTTTGATCCTCCACCTAAGACAAAAATATTTTCTTTATTTTCTATAATTTTTAAAAATTTGATTAAATCTTTTAAATTATCTGCTTTAAAATAAATTTTAGCTTTACCACCAATATTAAACCAATTTTTTTTTTTTAAATCACAGTCTAGCTTTAGGTTTTGACCAAACTCTTCTGACAGTTTTTTCAAATTAGTATTCATTTTAAATATTTGGGTAATTCTCTCATCCAACTTGAAATTGAACCAGCACCCATACCAATGACAATTTTTTTTCCATAAATATTACTTTTTAAATATTTTGCTAATTGAAATTGATCCTCGATCATTAACAATTCAACCCTCGAATTTTTGATAATTTGTTTTGCAAAACTAAGATAACTAAATCCGAGTTTCATTTTTTCACCAGCATTATAAATTGGAAATAAAATTACTTTATCAGCATCTTTAAAAGCGAAACTAAACTCTTTTTTTAAATCTTTTACTCTTGATATTCTATGTGGTTGAAAAATACATATCTTCTCATAACCTTTATAAACTTTCATCACCCCATTAAGCACCTCTCTTATCTCAGTTGGGTGATGTGCGTAGTCATCAAAAAAATCAACATTATTAAATGAAAAAATCTTGTTAAATCTTCTTTCAACACCTTTAAAATTTTTTAGTCCTTTTTTTATATCAAATATTGATATTCCAACAGTCAACGATACCGCAAGAGCAGCAACTGCATTTTTAATATTATGATTTCCAAGTAGAGGGATTGTTATATTTTTTAAATATCGATTTTTTTTATTTGGTAATTTTATTAATAAATCAAATTTTGAAAATTCTTTAAATTGATTTATATTTTTTATAGAAAAGTTCGATTTAGAATCTTCACCGTATGTATAAAAATTTTTTTTTTTAATTTTTTTTATTAGATTTTTGTTATTCTTATCATCTAAACAGATAAATGATTTTCCAAACGATGGAACCTTCTCAACAAAATCTATAAAATATTTATTCAATTTTTTCATCGAATTATAAAAATCCATGTGCTCTCTATCAATGTTAGTTATGATAGAGTATGTTGGTGGAATAAATATAAAGCTGCCATCAGATTCATCTGCCTCTAATATAGACCAATCACTTTTACCCAATTTTGCTGTATTTTGTATCGAATTTATAATTCCTCCATTAATAATAGTTGGGTCTATTTTTGTATTCTGAAAAATTGATGCAATTAAAGAAGTAGTTGTTGTTTTACCGTGAGATCCAACGACAACAATATTTTTAGAGAGAGACACAATGTTTGCTAGCATTTCTCCTCTTTTGTATATTGGTAGACCTTTTGATTTTGCTTCAATTAATTCTGGGTTGTTGTTTTTAATTGCTGAAGAAACAACCAGAATTGTAGCCTTATTTATATTCTGTTTTTTATGTCCAACGTAAACTTTGATTTTTTCTTTTCTAATCCTATTAATATTTTTATTATTTGAAATATCACTACCTTGAACTTTAAAACCTTTTCTCTTCATTATCATTGAAAGGCCACTCATCCCTATCCCGCCTATACCAACAAAATGAATAACCTCTGATTTAGCTAATTCAATTTTCATTTAAAATTTCCAATAAATTTTGATTAACATTATTCCAAGTATTTTGATAATTTAATTTTTTTAGATTTTCTTTTTTTGCAATATAATTTTCATCTTTCTTTGATATTTTCAACAATAATTCTTCAAATTTATTTTTATCAAATTTTTTTTGATCAATTATCCAACAACAATTTTTATCATAATAATATTTAGCATTTTCATATTGATGATTATCCTTGGAACTAGGAAGTGGCACGGCGATAAAAGGAATATTCATTAACGACATTTCAGCCAAGGTTGAAGCGCCTGACCTTGATATACATAAATCAGACTGTTTCATGAGTTTATTTAAATTTTGATCAAAACTAAAAACATTACTTTGTATGTTATTAATTTTATAAAAATTTTTTAAGTAGTTTATGTTTTTTTCACTAGTTTGATGATTTACATTAATAATGCAAGATTTTGAAACAGTCAAAATTGATTCATTAATAAGAGTATCAAAAATTTTAGCTCCTTGACTACCTCCAATAATCATGATGGTAAACAAATTTACATCTTTTTTTAAATCTGACTCATAATATTTTTTTCCTATGAAAGGTTTTGAAATTTTTTTCTGGTTTTCAAATTTTTTTGGATAATTTTTTAAGTTTTTTGAATAACAAATTAATTTTTTAGAAAAATTTAAAAAAAATTTATTCGCTCTTCCTAAAACCATATTTGGTTCAATTAAAAAAATTTTAATATTTAAAATTTTTGCTGCTAAACACAAAGGTAAAGACATGTACCCACCTGTTGAAATTAAATAAGAAATTTTTTCTTTTTTTAATATTTTTATAGAATTAACTGTTAATATTAAGACTTTAAATAATATAAAAGGAAATAGTATTAAACTATTAAGCTTTGGTGTATCTATTAAAATAGATTTACAATCATTTTTTTCTAAATATTTTAATCCTCTAGAATCTGACGATATTATAACATCATATGTTTCTTTCAAATGGTCATAAATTGTAATTGCAGGAATGACATGTCCTCCAGAACCTCCAGTGGAAATTAATACTTTTTCTTTCACCTGTTATATTTTTCTTTTTGTTAAGTTTAAAATTATTCCAGCTAAAATTGAGGTACTTACAATTGAAGAGCCACCATAACTCAAAAAAGGTAATGTCATTCCAGTTGTTGGAAATAATCTTATATTAACTCCAATATGAATTGTGGCCTGCATAAGAATTAAACTTACTGATCCAATTAGAATAAGTTTATTTTGCTCCTCAGTTTCAAAACTTATTTTTTTAAAAACCATATAAATTAGGACTAAAAACAAAATTAAGATTAAAATTATGGCAATCACACCAAACTCTTCAGAAATTACTGAAATAATATAATCAGTATGTGCCTCCGGTACTCTATTTTTTAGTGTTCCTTCTCCTATACCTTTTCCAAAAAAACCTCCACTTGTTATTGACTCTATTGCTTTATCTGATTGAAAATTATGAGTACCTGTTTCTTTATCGAAAAATGAAAAAATTCTAGCTTTAATATAATTAAATTTTGGTATGTAAATAATCATATAAGACAACAAAATTAATCCAATAGAGGTGATTGTGAGCAAAAAATATAAATTAATACCTGAGCAAAATATCAAAACAGCCCATGAAAAAACTACTAATAATGTTTGACCAATGTCTGGCTGAATTATCAGTAGCAAAGAAACTAAAGTCATTAAAATTGTTGATGCTAAATATTTGAATAAAATATTAGTTTCATTTTTACATAAAATAATTGCAAGAATTACAATCAAGAAAGGTTTAACTATTTCTATGGGTTGAAATCTTGGTAAAAAAAATAAATCGATCCATCTCCTTGATCCCTTAACTTCTATGCCAATTATAGGAACTAAAAACAAAGAGAGTAATGAAATAAAAAAGAGAATTATTGAAAATTTATACAATTTATCTTGATTTAAAGATGAAAAAATAAAAATAAGAATTACTCCAATAATTAAATAAATTAAATGCTTAAAAAAAAAGAAATAATTATTGGTATCTAATTTGTCTGAAGCTATGAGTGATGTTGATACTAAAGAGAAAAAAAGTCCAATAGTAAATAGAATACTAACTAAAAACAATAAAGGTTTGTCAATATTTTTCCACCACTGGTAATAAAATTTATAAATTATGCTATTACTTTGCATATATTAATTTTTTAACTATTTTATTGAAGTAATTACCTCTATCTTCAAAATTTTTAAAACTATCAAATGATGCACCAGCAGGACTAAAAAAAATTATATTTTTTTTAATTTCTTGATCTTCTATCTCTAAGAAAATTGCACGTAAAGTTTCATTTAAAGTTTTATATTTTTTAACCTTTAATTTATCTCTCAAAACTTTATGAAACGTATTTCGATATGAACCAAAAACGAATGCTTTTATATTTTTGCATTTTATTTTAGATAATTTGAACTTATCATTTTTTTTAGGTATTCCTCCCAAAATCCAATAAACATCATTCAAATTATTTAATATATTTTCTGAAGAAGCAAAGCTTGTTGATTTAGAGTCGTTTATTATTGTTAAATTTTTTTTATCAAAAACAATTTGTTGTCTATAATTAAGACCTTTAAAATTATTAATTGTTTGGATTAATCTTTTCTTAGAAAGTTTCAACTTACATGCAATTTCAAAAATAAATGAGAGATTTTCTCTATTACCATCGGAAGCAAAGTATTTATTGCTAATCTTATTAATTATGTTTTTCAAATTTGAGATATCAACTTTATAAATTTTTGACTTAAATTTATTTTTTTCAATTTTTTTTGAAATTAATGAATCATTTTTTTTAACGTACGCAAAATTTCCCTTAACTTGAGACTCAATTAATTTAAATTTTGCATTAACGTAATTTTTTAGGTTCTTATGTCTTTCAATATGATCAGCTGAAATATTTAGAATTAAGCTATATTTTGAACTAAAAATCTTTGAATAATCAAGCTGATATGACGAGGCTTCAATCACAAAAATCGTTTTTTTTGTTATTTTTTTCTCTGCAAGTGCTGGATTTCCTATGTTACCGATCAATCGAGCATCTTTTTTCTGATCAACCAAAGCATCATGTAGTATTTTTGCTGTGGTTGATTTTCCGTTAGTACCTGTAATTGTTATGCTCAAATTATCATAAAAAGAGTACAAAACATCAAGATCTGTATAAATTTTTTGTAAATTTTTTTTCAAGAAAGTCGATAATTTACATTTTGAAATATCTATTCCTGGACTAATAATAATTACATCAAAACTTATTTTTGAAATTTTACTTAAACTAACTAATTTTTTATTTATTTTTGAATTGTCATCAAAAAGATAAACATCTGCTTTTTTTTTTAAAAATTTATATGAGGATATCCCACTTTTACCTAATCCATATATTAATATTTTTTTTCTTAAAAAAATATTTTTTCTATTTCTCATTATCTTAATTTTAACGTAGCAAGTCCTATCATTGCTAAAATTATTGAGATAATCCAAAATCTGATAACTACAGTTGACTCAGGCCAACCTTTTTTCTCGAAATGATGGTGTATGGGTGCCATTCTAAAAATTCTTTTTCCTGTAAGCTTAAATGAAATTACCTGAACCATTACGGAGACTGCTTCTAAAACAAAAAGACCTCCCGTTATCGCTAAAACAATCTCATGTTTTGTTATAATACCTACCGCTCCTAAAGAACCACCTAAAGATAAAGAGCCTGTGTCTCCCATAAAAATTTTAGCTGGAGGAGCATTAAACCATAAAAATCCTAAGCAGGCTCCAATAATTGCTCCACAAAAAATAGCAACTTCACCTGTTCCTTCAATATAAGGAATTTGTAAATAATTTGAAAAAACAATATTTCCAGTTACATAGCTTATAAATGCAAAACAAGCTGCTACCAATATTACTGGTACTGTTGCTAAACCATCCAGACCATCTGTAAGATTTACAGCATTAGAAGAACCTATTATTACAAATACAGCAAAAGGTAAAAAAAACCATCCAAGATCAATTATTAAATTTTTAAAAAAAGGAAAATATAAATTATTTAAATCTTGATAATCATTCAAATAGACAAACAAACTTACTCCTAATAAAGATAATATAATCTGTGCGATTATTTTAAACTTTGATGAAATACCAGAAGAATTACTTTGCTTAATTTTTTTATAATCGTCAAATGCACCTAGTAATCCAAATGAAATAGCAATGTATAAACAAAATAAAATATTATTATTTGATAAATCTGCCCATAAAATAACCGAAATTATTAGGCCAAGTAAAATAATAATACCACCCATTGTTGGAGTTCCAATTTTTTTAACTATGTGATCTTCAGGCCCATCATCTCTAATTGGATTAAAAATTTTTTGATTTGAAAAAAATTTTATAAAAGGACCTCCAATAAACAAAACTATTACTAATGACGTAAAAAAGGATAAACCCGTTCTGAAAGTTAAATATTTGAAGACGTTTAAAAAGCCGAAATTATCAACAAAATTTAATAGAAACTGGTATAGCATTTAATTTAAACCTTTTATTTCATTAACTATCTTATTGAAACCTGTCGCAAGTGAGGCTTTAATCATTAAATAATCCTTGTTTTTAATATCATTTCTAATCAAATCATTGATCTGAGAATTGTTACTTAATATTTTGCCTTTTTTACTATTCAATATTTTTTTATATATTAAAGAGGCCATTTTTCCTTTAACAAAAACCTTATCAATTTTAGTTTGATTTATTAATGGAGCAATAGATTCGTGAAGTCTTTTTGAATAACTTCCAAGCTCCAACATGTCTCCAAGCAGCAAATATTTTTTAGACTTGTTTGACTTTATTTTATCAAAATTTTTAATAGCAGAACTTAACGATAGGGGGTTTGAGTTATAACTTTGATCAATTAAATTTATTTTTTTATTATTTATTTTTATAATTGAATGGTCCCCTCTTCCATCAGGAATTTTAAATTTTAAAAAAATATTTTTATTTAAATTAAATATATTTGAATTCACACTAATAACAGCTAATGCAGATAGAATATTATAAATATTGTTTTGATAGTCATCAGAGATTATAAAATGTTTAATTTTACTCATAAATTTAATCTGAATTTTAAAATTTTTTCCAAAGGATTTAATATCTATTAACTTAATATCTGCTGTTTTACTTTTGATACCAAATGAAATTAATTTAAGATTTTTCTTTTTAGAAATTTGCTTATGAAGCTTAAAAAATTTATCATCTGCATTTAAGATAATAGAACCATTTGATTTAATATTATTTATAATCTCTGATTTTGCTAAGGCAATCTGTTTTATATTTTTAAAATTTTTTGCATGGGCATAATTTATATTTGTAATAACTCCAATATTTGGCTCTATTATTTTTGTTAGATAATCAATCTCACCCTTTTTATCCATTCCTACTTCTAAAACTCCATATTTATCGTTTTCTTTAATATTCAGAAGACTTAAAGGAACTCCAAATTTATTGTTATAAGACTTTGGTGATATGCTTGTATATGAAATTTTTCCCATCACACTTCCCAATAGTTCCTTAAGTGTTGTCTTCCCACAACTACCTGTGATAGCTATAATGTTAGTGCTTATATTTTTTCTGTATACTTTTGAAACATTTGTTAAAAATTTTAAGGTGTTTTTAACTTTTATCTGCTGTTTAGTATCAAGATTATTTTGAATTTTGTTTACAATTGCTAATGATGCTTTTTTCTTAAATGATTGTGAAACAAATTTATTTCCATCATTTACTTTTCCTCTGATAGCAAAAAATACATCGTTCTTTTTTACTTCATTAGAATTAATTCTTGCCTTATTTATAGAAATAGACTTTGATAATTTTTGAGTTTTAGAAAGTTCTTTTATAATATTTATCTTTAGTTGATTAGACAAATTCTTGTTTTTTTTTTGGATTTCAATTAGGATTTTTTTTCTATCAGAGAATTTGATTTTCTTTTTACCAATTTCTTGTATGTTTTCGTGGCCTTTTCCTGCAACTAATAAAACATCTCCACTTTTTAAATTTTTAATGGCCTTAGATATTGCTATTGCTCTATTAGAAATTTCTTTAATTTTCTTAGCATTGATGCCCTTTTTAATATCTTTTCTTATATTCACTGGGTTTTCATAACGTGGGTTATCATCAGTTAGATAAATATTATCTGCATAAATACTTGCTATTTTACCCATTTTCATTCTTTTGTTCTGGTCTCTATTACCCCCACAACCAAATAAAAGGTTTAGCTTTTTATCAGGAAATTGCTCCTTAATATTTAAAAGACAAACTTTTAAAGCATCAGGAGTATGTGCATAATCAAGAATAACAATTGAATTATTTTTAATTGTTCCAATTTTTTCTAATCTACCTTCAACTGGTTTTAATTTTGGTAAGACTTGTAAAATATTTTCAAAATTTAAATTACTTTTTTGTGCTGCCATTGCAGCCATCAAAATATTTTTTATTTGAATTTTACCTATTAAATTTAAATTAATTTCCTTAATTAAATTTTTATGTTTAAATTTGATTAGTTGATTTTCATTATCATATCTATGAGATAATATTTCAAAATTACTTTTCTTTTCATTTATTGCTGATAATTTTAATTTTTTCTTTAAAGAGATTTTCTTAATTGTTTTATATTGAGGTATATTTTTGTCTGTAATTATATTTCCTTTTTTTTCTATTAAATTCTCAAATAAATAAAGTTTTGCTTTTAAATAATTTTTTAAATTTTTATGATAATCAAGATGATCTTGTGATAAATTTGTAAAAATTCCAGATTTAAAATTTAATCCATCTAATCTATTTTGCTTTAGTCCATGACTAGAAGCTTCCATTATAACATTTTCAATTTTTTCTTTTTTTAATTTTTGTAAGATCTGACCTAATTTAATAGGATCAATTGTTGTATTAAATAAATTTAAGTTAATATTTTTGGATTTGACCCCCAATGTTCCAATTGAGGCAACTTTTTTTTTATTTAATTTCATTATTTGAAGATAAAATTCAGCAACTGAAGATTTTCCATTGGTTCCTGTAACAGCTACTAAATTTTCTGGTATTTTGTTATAAATTTTAAATGAGACTTCTGCTAATAATTTTCTTATATTTTTTGTTCTTATAAAGAAAATTCCTTTACGAAAATCTTTTATTTTTTGTTCAGTTACAATTATTTTAGAACCTTTTTCTATGGCTTCAGAAATGAATTTATTTCCATCTATACTATTTCCTTTTATAGCAAAGAAAATATTATTTTTTTTTAAAGATCTAGTATCAAAAGAGATACCTGAAAAAAATATTTCTTTATAATTTTTGTGGATTCCATCAAAATAATTTCCAAGAAACATTGTTAGTAAACCTGTATATATTTTGTGGCTAAAATAGGCCCAATCTTATCAATAATTTTACCTACAACTTCCACTGATGTCCAGCCAGCACTATTTTTTAAAGTTCCTCTCCATCCTCCATCTCTATGTCTGTATTTGTAATAATAGTCTTTTGATTTTTGAGGATCGTCGAACATAACAATAAATACAAATTTAGGTTTTGAAGTTGGAAATACTGATGCAAAAGTATTCACTTTTCCTTCAGAATATTTCCCATTTAAAACTTTATCTGCAGTGCCTGTTTTTCCACCAATTTCATAATTTGGTACATCAGCAAATTTAGCTGTGCCCTCATCTGTATTAACAATTTTTCTAAGTGTTGTTACTACTTGATCTGAAACTTCTTTTCTAATTAATCTTTTTCTTTTTATCGATGTATCTTTTCTGCTGATTAAAGTTGGTGAAATTTCAAAACCACCATTAGATAAAATTGAATATCCTTTAGCTAATTGAAGAATAGTTGTAGCTATCCCATGGCCATAAGATGCTGTAGCTAATTTACATTTTTTAAATTCGTAACTATTTTGTGG
Source organism: Candidatus Pelagibacter sp. HIMB1493 (assembly GCF_052047995.1). Classification (NCBI taxonomy): domain Bacteria; kingdom Pseudomonadati; phylum Pseudomonadota; class Alphaproteobacteria; order Candidatus Pelagibacterales; family Candidatus Pelagibacteraceae; genus Candidatus Pelagibacter; species Candidatus Pelagibacter sp. HIMB1493. Next base: position 870,647 of record NZ_JBNAIP010000001.1, read on the forward strand.
AGCTACTTCTTCAATGTCAAAATTAATGTTTTTTAAAACTCCTATTTTTTCTAAAAAATCTTTAAATTTTTCTGGCCCAATTTTCTGAGCAATTCTAACTGAACCAATATTACCTGACCTAACTATAATTTGTTCTGCGGTTAAACTTGAAGGTATATCGTCATCGTATTCACCTATGCTAAATTTGTCACAACGTATAGATTTTGGTAAATCTAAAAATTCAGTGTCTGGTTCAATTAAATTTTGATTTAATGCATTGGCATAAGTAAATATTTTAAATACTGATCCCAATTCATAAGTACCTTTAGTAACTCTGTTGATATAATTTACATCTTTTATATTTTTTCTTTCATTTGGATTAAAATCAGGCAATGAAACTAAAGAGAGTATATTACCGTTATTAACATCCATTAAAATTGCTGCACTTCCTTTGCTTTTAAAAATTTCCTGATATTTTAATAATTCTTTTCTAATTAAAAATTGAATGTCTTTATCAACAGTTAATTTAATTGGTTCTCTAGATGATCTAAGTTCTTCATTTAATGATTTTTCCAAACCTGAAATACCATTATTGTCATTATCTATTTGTCCTAAAATATGACTAAAAAGATTTTTCTGTGGATACATTCTAAGCACTTTTTCTTCTGGGATAAGAGATTTATCTCCCAACTTCATAATTTGCTCATATTTTTCTTCTGAAATTTTTTTCTCTAAATAAAAAAACTTTTTGTTTTCTATTTTTTTTTCAATTTCTTTAAAATCTTTGTCTGGGAAAATAATTTTTAGACTTAACAGTAATTTTTCTTTACTAATTATGTCTGAAGTTTTAAGACCAACATCAACAGACTTAACGGTTTTTGCTAAATAATTTCCATTAATATCTAAAATATCTGCTCTATAAAGATCACTACTGAAAGGAAGTTTGTTGCTTGTATTTTCAATTTTTGACTCTCGAGATCCTAAATGAATTAAATGTATTGTGTATATTGAAAAAATAACAAAAAAGACAAAAAAAATAAAAGCAACTCGATTAAATTGAATATTTAATCCAGTATGACTTTTTTTATAAACAAAATCATTTTTGTGATCTTCAATTGTTAATCTTTCTTTAAAATTGCTCATTTTTCCTTAGTTATTTTATAATCCTCCGATTTATTTACATTTTTTGAAATATTATAAATTTTAATATCTTCTATTCTTTTTTGAACTAATTGATCTTCAAAATATAAGGATTGATACTCTAATAATTTTTCAGCAGAACTTAGATAATCGTATTCCAACTGAATATTTTCTAAATCTGATTTTAAAAGTCTTACACTTTCTTTATAAGCAAATATTTTATCTTCAATTTTTTTTGTAGTATTTTTGATAATTGCTGTAGTTAAAACTAAAATTATAATTGTTAATGCTAGTAATAATTTTTTCAAAGTTTATCTCCAAACTTTTCAATTTCTAAAAAATTTTTAAATTTTTCCTCTATATCTGTATCAAAGTTAAAAAAATCACTTTTCTTAATTGCATATCTTAGTTTTGCAGATCTCGAAGGAGGATTTTCTTTTATCTCAAGATCAGATGGAGTAATTGGTTTTTTTTGACTTAAATTAAAAAGAGTTTCTTTTTGTTCTATAATAGGTGCGTATCTCGAAATACTTTTATTTTGTGAAAGGCTTTTAAAAAAATATTTAACAATTTTATCTTCTAAAGAATGAAACGTAACAACGGCTAAAACACCTCCCTTTTTTAGTACTTTTGTAGCATTTATCAGTCCAAAAATTAATTCACTAATTTCTTTATTTACAAAAATTCTAAGAGCTTGAAAAACTTTAGTTGAATTATGTACTTTAAAATTTTTTCTTATTTTTGATTTATCAACAATTTTAATTAAACCCTGTGTATCAATTTTCTTATTTAATCTTTCTTTTACAATATTTTTAGAAATATATTTTGCATCTTTTTCATCCCCAAAGTATTTAAAAATTTTCTCCAACTCTTTTGCATCAAGTTTATTTATAGCATCAGCAGCTGAATAGTTATTTAAACCCAATTGCATATTTAAATCTGTCGTTGAGTTGAATGACAATCCTTTTTTAGGATCTTTCATTTGTGTTAATGAATATCCTAGATCAAAAATAACACCTTTGATATTTTCGTTTTTAATTTTTAAATTTGTTAATTGACTAAATTTTAAATTTTTGAAAATAAATCTATCTTCAAAATTTTCTAAAATTGAGTTTGCAACTTCTTGACTTTCAATATCCCTATCAAGTCCTATTACGTTTGTATTTTCAAACTCTAATATTTTTTTTGAATATCCACCTTGACCAAATGTACAGTCTATAAATGTGCCACCATGTTGAGGGGTGATAACGCTAATAATTTCTTCTAGCAGTACTGGATAATGTTTTTGTACATCCGGTACTATGGTGGCTTCCATTTATTTCTTTGAAGACCATTAATTTTTTTGTCTTCTTAGGAAAGCAGGAATTTCAAGATCGTCTTCATCTCCTTGATCATCAGAATTTAACAAATCTGAAGGAGAAGAGTTTTCGCTTTCAGAGCTAAATAAATCTGGCGAATCTGAATCTACACCAAATTCCTTAAGATCATTTGATGGTTCTTCTTGATTATTTTCATCATGATTTTTTTCTTCAAATGTTTCTACTGCTTCTTGAGTAAACGATTTTTCCATTTCATTTACAGTGCTTTCTTCGATAATGTTTTCTGTTACTACACTGTTTTCTGTAGCAAAATTTTCGTTCATCATGTTATTTTCAACACTTACTTGCTCTTGTTCTTGAACCATTTCATTCTCAACCTTAAGAGCGTTAGCACCATGAGTAATTGGGCTTGATGAGTTTGAAAAATTAAATGCTGGAGAGCCCATATTTGAAAAATCAGAGTAACCTGGATTACGATTTTGTATTCTGTGCACCATATTTACCACTGATTTAGACTCAGGTTGTTGACCATCTAATGAGGTTGCAACAATTGAAACTCTCATTTTTCCGTCTAAGTCAGCATCAGTTATTGCTCCTATGATTAACTCAGCTTCTGGATCAACCTCTGCTCTTACTTTGTTAACTGCTTCGTCAACTTCAAAAAGTTTTAAGTCTTTACCACCAGTAATATTTACTAGTAAACCTTTAGCACCCTTCAAAGTATAATCGTCAATTAATGGATTGCTAATCGCCATCTCTGCAGCTTTAAGAGCTCTACCTTCACCTTCAGCTTCTCCAGTGCCCATCATTGCTTTACCCATTGAAGCCATTACAGTTTCAACGTCAGCAAAATCAAGATTAATTAATCCAGGTCTTACCATTAAATCTGTAATACTCTGTACTCCATGCATCAAAACATTATTTGACAGATTAAAAGACTCTTCAAAAGTTGTTTGTTCATTTGCAATTTTAAATAAGTTTTGGTTTGGAATAACAATTATAGTATCGACATGTTTTCTTAATTCTTCCAATCCTTGTTGTGCTCTTCTCATTCTAGAGGGGCCTTCATATAAAAATGGAAGAGTCACAACACCTACAGTTAAAATATTTAATTCTTTAGCAGCTCTAGCGATGACGTGAGCAGCACCAGTACCGGTTCCACCACCCATACCAGCTGCAATAAAAACCATATTTGCGCCTTGAAGTGTATTTACAATTTCATTCAACGACTCATCGGCAGCTGCTTGTCCAATGTCTAATTTTGCACCTGCACCTAAACCTTTTGTTAAATTTAATCCGATTTGAATTCTAGTTTTTGCTTTACTTAACTTTAAGTCTTGAGCATCTGTATTTACTGCAATAAACTCTACTCCTTGAAGTTTGTTATCAATCATTTCATTTATTGCGTTTCCTCCGGCCCCACCTACTCCTAAAACTAAAAGTCGTGGCTGAAGTTCTTTTATCTCTGGTGCTTTAAAGTTAATTGTCATCTTATTTCCCCTCATTATTGTTAAAGTGTTTTTCCCATTTAAGACTTGCTCGATTTAAATTTGCTTTTTTTCTTGCTGATGTCTTAAATTTTTCAAATGCTGTTGGTTCCCAAATTTGAAAGGTTTGACCTTGACCAACAAACAACATGCTATTTTTTATTTTTGCATGTTTTAATAATTTTGATGAAAGAGAAATTCTACCTTCACTATCAAACTGTAAATTAGTGCTTTCGGCTAATATTGATGTTGCAAAATAATCTCTTTTTTCCTCAAAAGGATTTAAAGAGTCTATCGCAGAAGAAATTTTTTCAATTCTGTCTTGAGAACATGCTTCTATCGAGGAATTATTAAAAGATGGATAACAAATTACTCCATTATAACCTAAATTCGACAAATGAGATCTGAAGCTAGCAGGCACAGATACTCTCCCCTTTTTGTCCAATTTGTTCTCGTAAGTAGATAAAAACATGTATTTTTAATTTTATAAATTCCATAAATGGGAATATTTGGGAATATATGGGTATTTAAAATGATAGTCAAATGTTGATTCAACGCTCAATTAAAGTCATTTTTTGAGGAAAATTTAAAATAATGGTTTGAAATTGACGAGCTCTTTCATTTATTTGTTTGCTGAGATAATAAGGATGCGTATTCAAGCTACATTTAAATTTATACTTCTAGCTATAAAGATAATTATATTAATATTTTATTTTTTCGTTCTTTAAACTGTGAAGTGCCAGATAAACTATAAGCCGGGTTCTGTCATTTAAACTTATCATTTGTCTAGGCTTAAGATCACTCTTAAGCTCAAGCAACTAACCCTGATGACTAGCCAAGGACGGCTTTTAGTTTTTCAACAATGTCATCTCTACTTAGTCTTGCTCCCAGTGGGGTTTTCCAGCGTTCATTGTTACCAATAGAACCGGTGCGCTCTTACCACACCTTTTCACCCTTGCCATGTTATGGCGGTTTATTTTCTGTGGCACTATCCCTAGAGTTTCCTCCGCCAGGCATTACCTGGCACTGTGTCCTTGTAGAGCCCGGACTTTCCTCTTTAAAATAAATTAAAGCGATAAGTCATTTATCTGGCAGAGTGAACTTATAATTAAACTTAAAAATTACAAGACAATTTAATTAAACTTTTTTATTAGATTTTCGCTTATTAACAAACATTCTTTATCAATTTTCCCATCTATCAATTCTTGTCTAAATCTTCTTTGAAATGCAACAGTGATATTTTTGATGTATTTATTTTTATTTATTTTTGAGTTCTTAGGATATCCAATTTTATAAAGATTGTTTATAAATTTTAATTTGAATAAATTGTTTATATTCAAACTCCTGCCTTTTTTTATTTTATTTAAGTCTAAATTATGCCAGTTTCCAATTTTATGTTTTGATAAGAATTGCCATGGAAATTTTTCACCTGGATCTTTTTTTCTATCTGGAGCTATATCAGAATGACCCAATATACAATTGGAGGGAATGTTATATTTTTTAATTAAATATCTTGTCAATTTTAACACAGAATAAATTTGTTTTTTTGAAAATTTTTTATACTTAAACTCATGACCAGGATTATTTATTTCAATTCCAATAGAATTTTTATTTAAGGATTTAAACTTTTTCCAACTAGAAACACCTGCATGCCAAGCAGTATATGAGTCAGGAACCATTCTTAAAATTTCACCATTATTTTTTATAAAGTAATGACAACTTACTTTGGACTTAATATCTAATAATTTATCAATAGCTTTTTTCTCATTTTTCATTCCTGTATAATGAAAAATAATGAAATTAATTTTATCTAAACTTCTTTTTTTTAAATCAAAATTAGGTGAATAATTTGGATTTATTTTCATGCTCAATTTGGGGTCTATTTTCAACAATTATTAAACACTTTATCGACATTTTTCTAATTTAAAAAACACTTTAATATAAAAATTTATATAATATAAGATGAGCAATGATTAAAAAAATCTTAATAATTTCTGTTCTAATTTTCCTACAAGGATTTAATGCCTATGCTGGATCAGATGGAGAAGTCACTTTAAAGAAAAAAAAAACTGAGCAAGTAACAAAAACTAGAGACTGCTTTGAAAAATTAAATAGAACAACTTTTTCATTTAACCAAGGTCTTGATAGAACATTGTTAAAACCTATAGCAGAGGGATATAGAAAATTACCAGAGGGAGTTCAAACAGGTACGAGTAATGTTGTAAGAAATTTATCTAATTTGATAACAATACCGAATAATGTTTTACAAGGTGATATTAGAAATGCATTTGTTAATACGGGTAGATTATTGGTAAATAGTACCATAGGAATTTTGGGAGTAGTTGATGTTGCTAATAAAATGGGATTTCCAAAATATGAAAGAGAAGATTACGGCCAAACGTTAGGTAAATGGGGATTTGGACCAGGTTGCTATCTTGTTCTTCCAGTGCTAGGACCATCTACCGTTAGAGATACCGCAGGATCATTTGTTAATGTATTAGGTGGAGACCCTTGGTATAATGCCTCTACTCATGGTAACAATGAATTTTTGAGTGAAGGAGTTTATTTGGCATCTAAAGGTATAAGTGGTATTGAATTTAGAGCAAATAACATAGAGTCACTTGAAAACCTTGAAAAAAATTCAATAGATTTTTATGCTTCTATCAGGAGTTTATATTTACAAGATAGAGAAAATAAAATTAAAAATCTTCAAAGAGGAAACTTAGAAATAATTTTTGAAGATGATAATGGCTGGGAAGAAATTGAAAACAAATAATTAATTATTCTAATAAAATGAAAAAATTACTTATATTGTTGGTCTTGTTTAATCTCAATTTAACAAACAGTTTCTCGGTAGAAGCAGATGTTTTTGTTCAATCTACTGTAAATAGAGCTGCTGAAACTTTAAGCAGTGGTTTAACAAAAGAAGAAAGAATGGAAAAATTGAAATCAATAGCTTTAGATACAGTTGATATAAAAGGTATAGGTTTCTATTCACTTGGAGCACATAGGAAAAGTGCATCAGACCTACAAAAAAATGAATATGAAAAAGTATTCACTGAATATTTTTTACAAAGTTTCTCAAGTAGATTGGCAGAGTATTCTAATCCAATTATAAACGTAGACTCAAAGAAAAAAATAAATGATAATTATACTATAGTCTCAAGTACTCTTGCGGCGACTGATAAGAGGCCAGCTGTCAAAATAGATTGGAGAATATATACAAAAAATAAGGACCAACCACTTATTAGAGATCTTATTATTGAAGGATTAAGTTTAGCAAGAACTCAGAAAGAGGAATTTAATTCAATTATCCTTAGCGCTGATGGTGACATCAATGCATTAATTTCAAAATTAAGAGATTTTTCAAATAGCTAATAAATTTTGAAGATTTCAACTAAATCAATACTTTTAATTTCAGCTGTAACTTCTTCATTTTTTTTAATTTACACATCTTACAAAGGAATAATTTTATACTTTGTTAGCCAAGCATTAGAAGATACTTTTGTGGGTGGAAGTACATCTGATATTTCAATGTTTTTGTGGTTTGCAATTTCTGGAATTTTAACAATCCTGACTTTCATGTTTCTGTTTTTTTTAAAAATAAAAGACTTAAAAAGTCAAAAAATAATTGTTATAGGTTTAACAGTTTTTTGGTCTGCAATTTCAATATTTTTAATGCTTATAAATTTCTCAAATTTTTGGATTTCTTTACTTACCTTAAGTGTTGGTGTTCTTTCATTTTTAGCAATAAAAAATCTTAAAAAGACAATAATTGCTGAATTAAATAAAAAAGGTTTAACTGATAAAGAAATATATCTTTTGCAGAAACTAGCAGGGATTTCAAAAAAATAACTTTGGTGGGCCCGCCAGGACTCGAACCTGGGACCAATACATTATGAGTGTACTGCGTGAACCCTTTTTAACGTTATAGTATCTAACTAATTTAATAATAGCAATTCCATTTACACAATTTCGAACACACTCGCTAACAAGAAAGGATAAAAAATGGCGACAATTCGAAGACGAAATAACAAATGGCAAAGTATAGTACGAGTGGTTGGATATCCGCAACGTACACAAAGTTTTACAATGAAAGCTGATGCTATTGCTTGGTCAAAGCAGATTGAATTAGATATTCAACGAGACCTGCACAATCTTAAAAAAATAAAATATCCTACATTCAAAGAATGCTTGGAACGTTACAGAGATGAAATCATTGTAACTAAACGTTCTAAAGAAATGGAATCAAGGCTCGTTAAGTACATATTAACCGAGGGTTTTGTTAATTTTCCAATTAATAAAATTGATTCTTCAATGCTTGCTTCATACAGAGACAGAGCTTTAAAATCTCTTAAATCAAGTTCCGTTAATAGACGTTTAGCAATCATTTCACATATGTTCTCAATTGCTCTTAAAGAATGGGGTTATAACCTTGATAATCCTGTGCTGCATATCAGACGACCTGTAAATCCTGAACCAAGAGATAGACGATTTACAAAGGAAGAGCTGCATAAACTGCTACGTGGAAATAGAGCAGATCCACATATGAAGTTTATAATTGAGTTAGCTTTAGAAACTGCAATGAGAAGATCAGAAATTGCAAACATTAAACCTGAACATTTTACAGGAACAATGTTGAAGATTATAAAAGCAAAAGTAAAACCTCGAACAATACCTTTAACAAAAAGAGCACAGCAGCTGCTTAAAGATAATTTGCCTATACGTAAAAGTGCTAATGCAATTTTAATGATGTGGAAAAGATTAATGAAACATTATGAAATTGAAGATGCACATTTTCACGATTTAAGGCACGAAAGTATCTGCAGATTATTTACTGACAAGAATTTATCAGTACCCGAAGCGCAGGTTATAAGTGGACATTTAGAGCCTAGAACATTGTTAAAAGTGTATGCAAACATCAAAGCAGAGGACATTGTGCATAAGCTTGGTTAATTTTTGATAAGCTCAATTATGTAACAAGTTTGATCTTTTGAAAGACCTATTGATCGACAACCTACATAATCTTCAAGTTTTTTTAAAACATAAGCTGTGGTTGTTCCTCTAGTTTCTTGAAGGACAATACTATAACCCTGGTTGATAAAATAACTAACATTACGGTTAGAATGTATCTTATTTTTAGTATTAATTTTAAAATCCTCAAATGATGGAGTTGCAGATATAGAATTAGAGATAAAAAATAGACTGATTATTAAAGCTGATATTAATTTTTTTTTAATACTCATCACATTTATCGGTGTCAGTACTACTAAAACCGCTTTTTAATGTTGTTTCAACATTCCCTGTTTTGAGATAAAAAACAAATTCTTGGGTACCTTCAAAAGTATTGTCACCAGAGTATAATTTTAAAGGTTTAGTTGTTACAAAATCCTTTGTGTATGCTTTTATTTTGACAATATCTTGGTCTATTTTGTTAGCATTTATTTTGATATTATTGTTTTGCATAGCTTTCTTTTTCTTAACGAAATCATCTGACCAAATAGTTGTTCTGATTACATTCATTTTTTTTAAGTCTATTTCAAACATTTGATTTTCTATAATTGATGTCGCTTTTTGATGCTTAAAACTTTTAAATTCATCTGGTGACCAACACTTATCAAAATTAATTATTTTAGCTTGAGTACTAACGCTGAATAAAAAGAAAAAAAATAAACTTCCTAAAAATTTTTTCATAATCTTAGGTTATCAAATATGAAACTATTCAACCAGTTCAAATTTTTTATATCTTAAAAATTTAACGTTATTTACAACATCTAAAGACAATCTAATGTTTCTATCTTCCTCTAAAGCTATTATTAATCCTTTAACTTCCTGATTTTCTGTTGCTAAATTCTTTTTTATCCAGCCCATATATCTAGTAATTTGACCAACTACCTCATCACTCGCCTGTCCTTTTTTTAATTCAATAACTAACAATTCAGATTTATCTTTTTTAACCGCAAGAATATCTAAAGGACCTGAACCAGCCCAATTTTGACCAGGCTTACCTGTAGATTTATTTGGAACTAAATCATAGTTTTCAGACAAAGATATCTCATCCCAATTCTTAATCATAAATTTTTCTAACTCTTTTTCTTTTGCATAAGCAGATGATTTTGATGAAATTGTTTTTGTTATACTTGCTGGAGTTTGATCTACAGGAGTGATTATTTCTTGAATTATCTCTCCTGAATCTTGGATGTTTAATTGTAATTCTATAGTTTCAGAGTCGTTACCTTTACCATCTTTACAATAAACTCCATCCTTATAACTAACTATTTTTCCAATACCTAAATATGTAAATGCTGGATCTTTAGTATCCCATCTTGCAAAAAAATAAGGGGTTAGTTCGCCACTTAATAATTTTTTAAATGTGGGTTGATTAGAATGAGATTTAGGTTTTCCATACCAAACAATTTGCTGGGTTTGATTGTCATAATAATTGTTGAAATCGTGACCTGTTTTTCCTGGTACACCAATGTTCATAAATATAATGAGTTTATCTTCAACTCTTACATATCCAGTATCCCATTCTCCACCTGCTGGTCTTCCTGTTTCAGGCAAACAAATCCAACCAACATCTACTCTTGTATATTTAGAACCTTTTTTAAACATATTAAAAATTTACCAAATCTAAATACCTTCGACAACACCCTGAAACTAAACGTTAAGACTGCGAATTAACATACATAGTCACAGCTATGGCTGCTAGTTCTATGATGATTAGGGCTTCGAGCATTAATGCAAAACCCGATCCAAAACTTTAATATTCACTTTCTGCATTCCTTCTTCAAAGTCATAATAAATCTCAACTTCGTCATCAGGATCAATGGTTTTTAAAACTAGTTGGATGTACTTATCTATTGTTGCTTCAGGCGTGCTTTCTTTGAAATATTTTTGGAAGTTTTTCATTTAAAGACCTTAGCATTTTTCATCAATAAATAATGATTTTTATAAAATTGATTTTCTAAAGGATTTTCCATCATAAAAATTTTTATTTTGGGATTGTTGTACCTTAACCAGATATTTTTTTCATCGATAGTTGATACTCTCAAACCAACATCTTTACTGTTTAATTTGTCGTTTTCCTCTTTTGTTACAACAGCTGCCACAGCAAATTTATCATAAAGCTCTCTTATATTTTCTTTAGTTGGATCTTTAAGTGACCACATTTTTTCAATTAACAATCTTTGTGGAAATGTATGCTCGTGTCGTAAATACTTTCCTAAAATTCCTACTGATGATGATTTTTGTTTCAAGAATAAATTGTAAGCCTTAACACTCCAGAATGGGCACCCTTTAAACTTACCGTATGCTTCACTATATTTCCATATAGATCGACCTAATAATTCTCTAGTTATTAAATCATTAACTTTTTTTCCTTCATCTTTGTAAAATTTCAAAGTTTTTAGTCGGTGAGCAAGTATGTTAACTGCAATATCAATTGTTGAATTGATCCAATCATTTGGATCTGAACCTGGCCTACCTAACTCAAATGGTTTTGTATCCATACACCAAAGATTACCAAATCCTGAACTTTGAGTCTAATTCAATTGGTTCGGTCGCATAGGTATTTCTCTACGTATTTGAGACTTTGAGATTTAATATAATTATTATTAGTCTCATAGTCTCGTATGTATAGACGGACACTCTCAAGACTCCAAAAGGGTATTACAAGTCACCCCTATTTCATAGTTCCAAGGTGCGTCGTAATCTCATAAATGATTCAAAAACCACGAACCAGAGTCTTTTTTTAATTAAAATATTTAGAAGCGATTAGTGAATAGTGCTTGATCCTATATATGAAAATATGCATAAGGTTAATTATACAAGTTTCATAAATCTTCAAAATTTATGCGAGGTCAGAAAAGACACTCCACACAAATAACATCAAATTTTTTCTAGAGAAAAGATTTTTACTAATGACATTGAAATAAAACCTATTCAGGTTTATAGACGATTCATCATTAGTAATAACATCTTTTAACGAATGGGCTCTTGTTAGTTCTCTAGAATTAATTTGAGCCCATATTTAGTTAAAGGAGTTATTTAATGACCTCTAAAATAAGAGCTCTAAACGAAGAGCTATTTCAGGACTTTCAACAAAATAAGAAAGTTACTACTCAAAACATCTTAACCAAACTTACAAAACTACGTAGAGAGTTAAGAAAATCTATAAACGAAAATAAATGCAGTTGGTGCGAATGCGATATCGATAAATTTAGAGATAAAAAAAGCAGGCACGAATATTTAATTTCAGGTCTTTGTCAGGATTGCCAAGACGCAACATTTAAGGAGGCAAACTGATGAATAATATCGAACGTAAAGGAAAAGAAATCTCAAAGGATAAGCTTATGAAATTAGCTGATCTTGAAAAGATTGAATTTGATGTGCAGCAAGATCTGCTCGAAACGTTAAAAGAAATGTACGAGAAAGAAAAGACGAAAGGTCAAACATTCTCTGATTGGTTAAAGAATAAACCAATTGATGAGCTCAAACGAATAGAGCTCAATAATGGTGGATCTGTTGGTGAACGTTACGAAGATCTAATTGATTCTTATAAAAAAGGTATCGATGTAATGCCTGGTGAAGATCTTACCAACTACATAGAGCGAATACGTAAAGCTCAATTAATCGAAAAGTTAAAGGAGGAATAAGACAATGATTACTAATGATAACGTACAAAAATTTAAAAGTTATGGTCTCGTTCTTACACCTGTAAATAAAACTGACGATCAATGGGATAAATCCCCTGTTACTAAAAATGGTTCTTGGTCATATGATTGGACCGATCAGGAGTTGCTTGATGCAAATAGACTCGGTGCTTTTCATAAAGAATCAGGAATTTATGACGTTGATTTTGATGATAAATCATACAACGCTCATAAGTTTATAGATCTATTGCCACGAACATTGACCATTGGAAAAAAAGTTAATGGTAAAGTTATTGCAACACATAAACTTTATAAACTTCCTGAAAACGTAAAGTTTAAAGAATATCATTATCCAAAAGCAGCAAAGAAAGGTGAAACAGTTATTGAAACACTTGCAGGCACACAAACAATTATTGCAGGTGTAGACAGGGTTATAATTGATAACGTCGAACCAACGGTTCTCGATCCTGCAGCTCTTGATACTGATTTAAGAATGATTGCAGCTTTTTCAGAATTGTTAAAACATACAATAAACCTTGATCAGAGAAATCATTTTTATTTTAGGCTCGGTGGTGCATTGGCTAGTCAAACAGATATTCCAATGCCTACAAGATTAAAATACGTGGAGAAGTTATGTGATCTAACAAATGATAATGAGGTCAAAAATAGACTCTCTTGTATTGAAAGGCAGCAGAATAATTATGAGAGTGGAAAAGATTGTTACTCCATAAAAGAGTTAGCAGAATTTCTTGATACTAACCTCAAAGGTTTTGATGAAATAAAAAAAACCAACATTGAAGAAAAAAAAACAGCAGCAGGTATAAAGTTTTACAACGGACATCAGTTTGTTGTTAAAGATTTTCCTGAACCTGAATACTTGTTAAATCCAATAGTAGCTAAAGGACAAATACGTCAAGTTTTTGCAAAAGCAGGTACAGGTAAAACTCTTTATTGCTTACACGAAGCAGCAGCAGTTGCTAGTGGAGTGGACTTTTTAAAGTATAAACACAACGGACATAAAACACCTGTCCTTTACGTAGAGGGTGAAATGGACTCTGCAAGTATTAAGAAAAGAATATTTGATATCCAGGACGCATACGAAATGGCTGGTGAAGAGTTGAATATGAATTTTATGTTCTTTGCTACGTTAGCAATTCAAGATCATATGCATTTTGAATCATTAACCAAAGAAGTTGGAAGACTCAACGTTGAGATAGCTGCAAAAGAAATAGAAAAACTTACAAAAATTAAACCTGTCATCTATTTAGACAACATTACAGCATTAACCCTGATGCAAGAAAAAGAGGGTGCTGATTGGGTTGAGCTTATGCATTGGTTATCTCGTTTGCGAAATAAAGGTTACCACGTTACGTTTTTACACCACCCAACAAAAGAGGGTGCAACAGCTTCTGGAAGTAACATTAAAGAACGTTCAATCGATATTGATATGAAACTTACCACCCCTGATGAAAAAGAAAGTGTTGAGGATTACGAAGATAATCATACTCAAATGACTATTTCTTTTTTGAAGTGGCGAGAACATATGAACACCACCCACTCAAAAGAACGTACAGCAATAATTAATCGAACCACAGGTTCTTGGTTGTTGTTTCCTAAACTTTCTAAAACTCAACGTAAAATATGGAATCAATTAAAAGCAGGAAAATTACCTGCACAAATAATTGATAACAAGAAAGAGGGAATGAGTAAGGCCAACGTTTATAAAACAATAAAGATATTAGTTCAGGAGGGACTTTATGACGAAGAAAACAAACAAAGTGGTAATTATTAATGGAGTTAATTGATAAACCATTAACGGATTTGCAAAAGAAGTTTGCTCGTTATTACGTAGAAGCTAAATATGGCAATCAAAGTTTATCAAACACTGAATGCGCTATCAAAGCAGGTTATTCTGCAGATAGTGCATATCAGAGAGCATATGAATTATTAAATCCCAGAATATCCCCACACGTTGTTAGTTATATTGGCAAACTGCAAGAGGACTTTCGATTAAAAAATAATATTGATCCTGATAAGCATATGGCACGATTGCATTATTTAGGTCAGCTTGCAGAGCAAAATAAAATGGTTGGCGTTGCTTTACGTGCAGAGGAATTAAGAGGCAAAGTTGCAGGTTACTACATAGACCGACAGATCATTAAAAATAAAAATGGTCCTGATTATGATTCAATGTCCTCGGAGGAATTAGAGGACGCAATGAATAAGATGTTATTAGATTACGAACATATTTTAACACCTAAAGGAAAAGATTTGGTTGAGAGGAAACAAAAACACAATGAAGAGCAAAGGAAAAAAAATGGAAAAACTAACGGAAGCAATGAGCGATAAAGAAATGAAATCTGCATTAAAAGATTTAGGATTTGCTGTTAAAAAATTAGCCAAAAACTATGATCGATTAATGGATGCGCAACAATTAATTATGCGTCTAGAATCAGATGTTTATCACGAGAAATGGAAAGTCAGATATTTAACTAGACGTTTAAAAGCAATAAACCCAATGGAAGCAGTTACCGAAGAAGAGCTGCAGGAAATGATTAAAGGCAATGAAAATTAAAAATAATATCTATAGTGGATCAAAAGTAAATATAAGATCTGAACGTGAAATATCAGAAGCAGAAATCAATAAAGATCCAAATATTTTAAGACGTATCAAATATTATACCGAAACTTATGACAACGTTAAGCTAGGAAAGGATTTTGATAAAGCAATAGCTGCAGAAGATAAAAACCTTGCAGCTCTTGGTCAAATAAAACCAAATATCTTACAAAGGGGTAAGATGATTGATGGAGTTAAGAAACGTTTAGCCAATAGTAGAGCTTATGGTTATGATCCTAAAAAGGAAAAACCGTTTAAGAAAAAAACCAAGATTATATTACCCGTAATTCCTACCCCTACTCTTGATCTAGAAATATTAAAACCTTTTCCCAAAGATCCACGTTTAGAAGCATTAGGAAAAAAAATATTTGAAGATAAACGTCGAAGTGATGAAGAAAAAAATAAAGGATTAGCAGGAATTCTAGGAGTCGATATCAAAAAAATTTGAAAAAAATATTTTCAAAATGTGAATTATAAACGTTTAGATCAAACACTATAAGCCAAACTATAAGTACCTAATTTTGAAATTGTATGGGTCCCCTTTTTAAACTAAAGGTATTTTTAGAAGCTCAATGGTACCTCTATTAAGGTCTAAATACATTTGTTATCAATCTTTTTAATGAGTCAAAAATTCCCATATTTATTTAGTTATTTAATAATTTAATTGATTTAATTCCACTTTTTTTGAAAGTTCTTAATTCATTGCATATGTTATCAAATGCCACAATATATTTTTTATCTATCGATTTAATTTTGATTTCTCTAACCGATAAATATCCAGAAAGATTTAAATAAGTTATTTCATACACGCATTTTTTATCTAAATATATAATCATAAAATAGTGCTAATAAAATTCACAAAACTGTTCTGCATACTCCCAGTCAGGAGCTATACCTACCTTTTTGCCAGTTAAATCAAATATTGTTAAATGACTTGGCTCTGCCCACCCACCAGAAAAATAATATTCCTTAACAGTTGCAAAAAATAATGGATTTTTTCCAATCATTTCACAGTGTTCAGCAAACTTTTCAATACTAAAAGCTTTCTTTATTGATTTCTTTTCTTTTGTGTTAGGGCTTATTTTCCATAGTTCTTGATAAGTAGCTTCTTGTGTAATTACATACTCTTCATTTTCTATTTCATATTTTGCAATTACATCTCCATATTTTTCTGCTTTATAAGATTGATAATTTGCTCTAGTAAAATTAAGTTCTGCACCTTCTAAAAAATAACATCTCCAACCAAAATTTAATGCTTTTATTTTATTCCCTCTGGACATCCATATTTGAGGATATTCATTTTTATAGAAATATTTTGTACCATCTCTTCCATAATTAACATCTCCATCTTTTAAAACTTTGTCTACTTTCCATCCTTCTTTGACATAACGATATAAATCGTTCTCATTTGAGCAATCGACCCAAGCTTTATCCTCACCAATTAGTAAGCTGATTGTTATTATAAAAATGAATAAAATAGAAATTGGATACAAAAACCAATGTTTCATTAGTTAATAATAAACTTAAATATTGTCTTTATTATGTTAATGTTTGGGATGGAAAATGAGGATGATCTAATCAAAATAAGAAAAAACGATTTATTATTCAAGTTAATTGATACTATGACATTCACAATTGAAGAAGAATTTAAAGATATTGATAGAAAAGATATTGAGACTTTTTCTGATATTTATTCATTAATAAAAAATTCAATTAAGACCGAGATTAATTTTAATTTTCCAGAACTTAAAGATAAAAATCCAGTTTCAGCTGATGCTCTTTTTCAAATGTTAATGAAGAATCTTTACGAATTTGAATTTACAAAAAAAGAAATGTCAGAAATTTCAAAAAAGAAATAACTCTATTTCTTCAAATACAACTAATACATATCTAAAAAAGATTGGACTCAATTTGGGCTACACTAATTTTATTTTTGTTACACAAATGCTTGTTTTTTGATAGAGTCTTTTTTGAGTGTTGAAGATAGGAATGTTGAAATTGTTATTGAAAATACTTAACGTTTTGGTGGGCCCGCCAGGACTCGAACCTGGGACCAATACATTATGAGTGTACTGCTCTAACCAACTGAGCTACAGGCCCTTAGTTAAATTATTTTTTATAATACTTCTTATAAATATCAAATTAATTATAATCTATATAAACATTAAATAAATATGATAATATTTGCTTCTTTTCCTAGATCTGGTCATCATTTTGTAATTAATACATTAAGTAGAGTCTATAAAAATATTTCTTATTGTGAAAAATATAAATGCGAAGATCAATTAGGAAACAAAATAGACTGTGCTGGAAAAGATCTTCATTTATCTCAAAGGCAAATTTGTAAAGCTGGTAAAAGAATTCAAAAAACACACGATTTTTTATTAAATGAGCCAATAATTAAAAAAGAAGGAGTAAAATATTTCTCATTAATAAGACATCCTGTTCCAGCAATTATTTCAAGATGGAAACTCAATGAAGTGAGCTTGATTAAGAGAAATCCTAATATTGATAAAAAAATAATCTGGGAAGAATTTTTTAAAAAACAAATTAAATATTACGATGGCTTTATAAAAAAATATATTATAGATGCTTCACATATTTTAAAAAAAGACAACAATATACTGAAATTTGCAAATTATGAAGATATTACCTCGGACCATGAAACATTGATGGCAACTTTAAATTACTTTATGGATGAAAATTCCATCGACCTAATACCTGAAATTAAATTTAAAACATTCATTAAACTAAACACGAATGTAAGAAATTTTGAGTTTTACAATTATGATTTTTTTAAAAAGATAATTAAAATGTATGATTTCTCATCACTAAAAAAATTTGATAACTCAAATTTAATTAAGTTTTGATATTAAAAAATACTTAATTTTATATATTTATTATAATTTATTTAATCCTTTAATGTTAATTTTAGACTCAATCGGTAAAATATATGCATCTAATCCTTTTTGATATATTTCATATTTATTTTCTTTAAAGAAAGTTATTAATTCATCTTTTTTAGTTTTTCTTAGCTCAACATATAAATAAGGCCTATATTTCAAAATTAACTCTTTAGATCCTTTTAAAGCAAAGTGCTCCATACCCTCTATATCCATTTTAATAAAATCAACTTCTTCATCAAAACTATCTAAAGAAATAGTTTTAACTTCCTCATAGGCTCCATCTTTATTTAACAAATTATTATCTGAGTTTTTATATGGTTTAATTAATTCTAAAGCGCCAAAATTATTAATTTTTGAGTAACTAGGTAGCTCAATTTTTATTGTCTCTCCATTTTTATTACTAACAGCATTATGATAAAGTTTAATATTCTTTAAATTATTAATTTTAATGGTTTCTTTAAGCATGTTGTGAACTGTATATTGTGCTTCGAATGATCTTATAAATATTTTATTATTAAATATTTTTGATAATGCTAAAGTATGACTTCCGATATTAGCACCAACATCATAAAAAATTATTTTTTTTTTATTTTTACATTTATATTCAATAAATTTAGATATAACTTTTATATCTTCTATCCCCCAATATTTATTTTCACTAAATGATTTGCCAATAAATCTATCATTAATATTAATAACAATCTTTCCATAAACTGTATTAATAATTTTTATGTATTTATTTTCTAATTTCATTTTATAGTTTTAGTATTTCATTTTTATTAATTATAAATTGAAAGGCTGCCTCTGGCTTATAATTACTTATATTTGGCTTTGAATTAATTAAGTATGGTAAAATATATAATTCATAACCCATTTCTTTTAATCCTAAATTAAAACTCACATGTTCGCTTTTTTGATAATGAACATTTTTTTTTGTGCCATCTTTAAATTTGATTGGAAAATATTGTTCGCCAACATACTTTTTTTTATTTTTTAATATATCTTTTATTTTATATATTCCAAAACCACCAAAGGCTGAATGCACTTTATGAGGTTCATCATCTTGATGAAAAAAAATTTTAGTTTTATCTAAAAAATTAGTTTTTAAATCTTTTAAAATCTCAAAAGTAATTGGTTCATCAGAATTTAATTTCATCAAAGTATATTTTAATGATTCTGACCAAAAATCATTTTTACAATATAGATCATCTAAAAGAGCCCAAACATCATAATATTGATTAGGTTGATTGGCAAATACAGCTGCAATCTTTTCTGATGAGTAAAGAAAGTTAATCGCTTTAATTAGGTTTTGATGTTCAATTTGAAAGAGTGCTCTATCATCTAGATCCAAAAGGATTAATAAATCAAAATTATTAAATTTTTCACTTTTTTTAATTTCATCAATAATTAAATTTCTTGCATAGGATAGTCTAATGGTTCTTTGTTTTATCTTATCAAATTCATCTTTAAATAAAATAATATTATCTTCATTTTTAATTTGATCTAAGATATCTTTTGTTTTGTCAGTTGAACCATTTTCAATAATTATTTTTGATGTTTTTTTAAAAATTTTCCCATAATGGCTAATATTTTCTAAAACCTTAGGCAAATATTTTTCACAATTTTTTGCACAACCAGCAAAAAGAACATCTAAATCTTTTATTTTATCCATTAAGATTTTGAAATATTTTTTTATATATAATTTTTTAAAATATATTCCAAAATTAAGACTTAAGTAATATTAAGTTTGAGTTTTTAGAAAAAATTTATGAATATTGAGTTAACTTATGAGTATTTTGATAAGTAATAAGAAAATAAAGTATAGCAAGCAATGTTATTAAAAATTCTATGGATAGCTGGATTTATTATAAATGGGTTTTTAAATTGATACATCATTATAAGAATGGTGGGCCGTGTTGGTTACGCTCCAACTACCCCTGCAATGTCAATGCAGTACTCTACTATTGAGCTAACGGCCCAATCTAACTTTCTAAGAAACTTTTTAGTTGTTTAGATCTGCTTGGATGTTTTAATTTTCTAAGGGCTTTGGCCTCTATCTGTCTAATTCTCTCTCTTGTTACAGAAAACTGCAACCCTACTTCTTCTAAAGTATGGTCTGTATTCATTCCTACACCAAATCTCATCCTTAAAACCCTCTCTTCTCTTGGTGTTAAAGTTGATAGAATTTTTGTTGTTGCTTCCCCAAGATTTGATTTTATTGCTTGTTCTAGTGGGGCCAGTGCTTTTGTATCTTCAATGAAATCTCCTAAACTACTATCTTCTTCATCGCCTACTGGTTTCTCTAGAGAAACAGGTTCTTTTGAAATTTTTAAAACTTTTCTTACTTTATCTAAAGGCATTCTTAATTTTTGAGCTAATTCCTCAGGTGTAGCCTCTCTTCCAAACTCACTTAGAATTAATCTTTGGGTTCTTACTATTTTATTAATGGTTTCAATCATGTGAACAGGGATACGAATTGTTCTTGCTTGATCTGCAATTGATCTTGTAATTGCTTGTCTAATCCACCAAGTTGCATATGTAGAAAATTTATAACCTCTTCTATACTCAAACTTATCGACTGCTTTCATTAGCCCAATGTTACCCTCTTGAATTAAATCTAGAAATTGCAATCCTCTGTTTGTATATTTTTTAGCTATTGAAATTACTAATCTAAGATTAGCTTCAACCATTTCCTTTTTGGCTATTCTTGATTCTTTTTCACCTTTTTGAATTCTACTTACTAATTTTTTAAAATCAGTAACAGAAATTTCAAGTTTATGACTAATTTCAATAAGTCTTTCTCTGATATTTTTAAATTCTTCTTTATTTTTTGCAAAGAATTGTTTCCAGACTAAATTTGTATCTAAGAATTTTTTAAGATTTGGATTTATTTCATTGCCAACATAAAATTTTATAAATTCATTTCTTGGTATTTTTTGATCCATTGCAAGTCTTAAAAGATTTCCCTCTAAAGAAATAATTTTTTTATTTTCAACATAATGTTTTTGAACAAGTTCCTCTAAAACAGATGGAGAAAGCTGAAGAGATTTAATATTTTCTAAAATATCATTTACAATTTTTTCATAACCTTTTTCCTTTGCGGGTGTAAAATTTTGAGAATTTAAGACACAATCTAACTTTTCTTTTTGATACTTAATTAGTTTTGAATATTCTTTAGTTAATGTACTTACTGTTTTTAATACTTTAGGTTTAATTTCTGTCTCCATTGCAGCAAGAGTAGGATTGAAATCATCATCTTCATCTGAGGAACCATCTTCTTTATCTGTCTCACCAGCATTTTTTTGTTTAGCACTTGGTCCAGTTGACTCATCTTCCATATAGTTTGTATCGATATCTATTATTTCCCTAACTAAGATTTCATCTTTTTGAAGTTTTTCATTCCACTCAAAAAATTGTTGTGCTGTTATAGGGCTTTGTGATAATGCAATTAACATTACATCCTTTCCGGCCTCTATTCTTTTTGCAATTGCAATTTCTCCCTCTCTTGAAAGTAACTCAACACCACCCATTTCACGCAAATACATTCTGATAGGATCATCACTTTTCTCTATTGTTTTGCCTTCTTCTTTATTTGAATTTTCTTTTTTTCTTAAAACTTTAAAGTCTGATTTCTTTTCAACTAGTGAAATATTTTCATCTAATATGTGAATAAATGCTTGAGCAAGATTTTCGTCTGATAAATTTCTTTTACCTAACGATTTGCTAAGTTCTTCATAAGTTATAAAACCTCTATGGGTTCCACGACCCATTAATCTAGCAAATGATTTTGTTATAATTCTTTCCACAGCGATAAAATTGAAAGTCTTATATAATGTCAATTCTGTAAAAATCCATTACAAATTTGTCCAGATTAATTGAGATTCTGCTTTTTTTTGAGCTCTTTTAGCTCATTAAATGTGCTCTCGCTCATATCAACTGAGAACTTTGATTCTAACTCTTGAATTCTAAATTCAAGATCATAATTCATTAAATCTCGCGAAATATCTTCAAGCAATTCAATGATTTTCTGCTCATCTTCAGAACTATTTTTTAAAATATATTTTATTGGAGCAAATTTATTTATTTTTTCAATTAGCTGACTATCCAAATTTAAGTCCTGAACAGCTATTTGATTTTCAGATTTTAAAATTTCAATTATTTGTTTAAAGATTTTTTTATTAACTTCAGTAAATAATTTAATATTTTCAATTAAATGAATATTTGATTGCATTAAATTTAAATTATTAATTACCAAATAAATTAAAGAAAATTCTTTAAGCTCAACTCCAGATAAAGATTGGCTTTCGTTATAATACTTCTTTGTGGCATCTAAAGATTTGGTTGGTTTCTTATAATTTTTTTTATTTTTTTGATTAGAATGAGGAGTTAATTCTGCGATTTTCTCTAAAAAATATTCTAATACATATTTTTTTATGTAATCGTCCTTAATAGTATTTGCTACATCTCTTAATCTTTTTTCAAAAATAGCCATCGAAGAAGGGTTGTTTTCAGTTTGTTTTTTATAGTGACTAAAAATAAATTGATGAATTGATAACTTAGATTGTTTGGTAAATTCTATGAAATTAGCTTTTCCATTTTTATTCACATAACTATCGGGGTCTTCTTTATTTGGTAAAAATAAGAATGAAATTTGTTTTTCTGGTTTTAATTCTTTAATTGAGTTTTCTGCAGCTCTTAATGCTGCTTTATAACCACTTTCATCACCATCAAAGCATATAATTATATCATCAAAAAATTGATTAAGAATTTGAATTTGTTTATCAGTTAGTGAGGTACCAAGATTTGCAACAGCATTATCAATTCCATTTTTACTTAACCCAATAACATCCATATAACCTTCAACCAAATAAATATGATCTAATTTATTTGATAATTTTCTAGCTAAATCTAGATTGTATAAGTTTGATCCTTTTTTAAAAAATAAAGTTTCAGGTGAGTTAATATATTTTGCAAGATAATCTAGGTTTTCTATTATTCTTCCACCTAAACCAATTGGTTGACCAGTTATATTATTAATTGGAAAAATTAATCTTCCTCTAAATCTTTCGACATAAATTTTCTTTTTTTCATCTAAATAAAACAATCCAGTTTCAACTAATGTTTGTTCAGTATATTTATTTTTAAATTGCTCGAATATACTTGGATTTTTTTCCACATATCCAATTTTAAATTTTTTTACGTTTTCTTTACTTAAAGATCGATTTTTTAAATATTCTCTAGCATTTGAATGTTGTTCATTTTTAATTAATTCATTGTGATAAAAATCAACATATTCATTAAAGATTGATTTATATTCATCCCACTTTTTTTCTCTTTCTTCATCTTTTTTTGAAAACAAATAAGGTTGCATGCCAGCTAGTTGCGCCAAATGCTTAACAGCTTCTCCGAACTTTAAATTTTGAGTTTTCATTATAAAATCAAAAATATTTCCATGTTCTGAGGTAGCAAAACAATGATAAAATTCTTTTTCATCATTAACTGTAAATGAAGGTGTTTTTTCGTTTTTAAATGGAGATAAACCTACAAATTCTTTACCTCTTTTTTTTAATGAAACTGTTTTTGAAACAACGGTAGATACTTTCAACCGTGTCTTAATTTCATCTAAATACTCTTTGGGATACTTCATTAACTATTCAATAATTCCTTAATTATTGATCCAGCTTTAGAAAAATCAATTTCATCAGAATAAGATTTCTTTAACTCACCCATTATTTTGCCCATATCTTTAATAGAACTAGCACCCAACTTGCCTATTAATTCAGCACATAATTTTTTGGTATCTTCTTCGCTCATCTGTTTGGGTAAAAAACCTGTTAAAATATTATATTCATTCTGTTCAACTTCTAATAAATCTGTTCTGTTGTTTTTTTTATAAATCTCAATAGATTCGGCACGTTGTTTGACCATTTTTTTAAGAAGTCTTTTTATATCCTCATCATCTGTATCTTTTTTGTTGGGGCCAGAACGGTTCTCAATATCTAAATCTTTTATAGAAGATAAAATTAACCTGTAGGTTGATATTTTATTTTTATCTTTCGATTTTAAAGCATTTTTATAATCGTTTTCGATAGTGTTCTTTAATGACATAATTTTTTTAATCTACTTCAAAGAAAAAATTCTTCAAAAGAAAAATTGTTTTTTTACAATTTTATAATACATCTCTGTTGCGATAATAAAGCAATTATTGTATTAACCTTTAACTCATGAGTTGTAATTGATCAAAAATTCAAAAAAAATAAACTCAAAAAATAATCATAAAATTAATACAGGCGTTTTAGTTCTTGAAAATAAGAAGGTATTTAACGGAATTGGTATTGGCTACGAAGGAGAGGCAACTGGAGAAGTATGTTTCAACACTTCTTTAACTGGTTACCAGGAAATAATCTCAGATCCATCCTATGCGGGTCAAATTATCAATTTTACATTTCCCCATATTGGAAATGTAGGTACTAACAAAGAAGATATAGAGTCTGACAAGATATGGACTAAGGGAGTGATTTTTAATTCAGAAATAACTGATCCATCAAACTATAGAGCTTTTTTACATCTGGATGCATGGCTTAAGAAGAATAAAATTGTTGGTTTAACTGGTCTCGATACTAGAAGTCTAACTAATTTTATCCGAGATAAAGGAGCACCAAGAGGAACAATTGCTTTCTCAAAAAAACAAAAAATCAATTTAAGCAAATTAACAAATACTACTTTAAAATGGAGTGGATTAAAAAATCTAGATCTCGCTAAAGAAGTATCAACTCCAAAAAATTATATTTGGAAGGGTTTTAAAACTTGGAAAAAGAAAGATGGATTTGTAAAAAATAAAAAAAATCAATTTCATGTTGTTGCAATAGATTATGGAGTCAAAAAAAATATTTTAAGATATTTTTCTGATTTTAATTGCAAAGTGACGGTTGTGCATTGTAAAACATCTGCTGAAAAAATTTTAAGTCTTAAACCAAATGGAATATTTTTATCAAACGGTCCTGGCGATCCTGCTGCAACTGGAAAGTATGCGATAAATATAATTAAAAAACTTATTAAAAAAAACATTCCAATATTTGGCATTTGTTTGGGTCACCAGATTCTCGCTTTAGCACTTGGTGGTAAAACAAAAAAAATGAAGTTAGGTCATAGAGGTGCAAATCATCCTGTAAAAAATTTAATTCATGACAATGTAGAGATCACTAGTCAAAACCATGGCTTTGAAGTTGTAAAAGAAACTTTACCGAAAAATATTGAAGTCACTCATAAATCATTATTTGATAACAGTATTGAGGGTATTAAGTTAAAAAATAAACCCATATTTTCAGTTCAATATCACCCCGAGTCTAACCCTGGACCACAAGATAGTGTCTATTTATTTAAAGAATTTATTAACAATATGAAAAAAAATGCCAAAACGAAAAGATCTTAAAAAAATATTAGTAGTAGGTGCTGGTCCAATTATTATTGGTCAAGCATGTGAGTTTGATTATTCAGGAACACAAGCTTGTAAAGCTTTAAAAGATGAAGGTTATAAAGTTGTTTTAATTAATTCTAATCCTGCAACAATCATGACTGATCCTGATGTTGCAGATAAAACTTATATAGAGCCAATCACCTTAGAGGTTCTAGAGAAAATCCTTATAAAAGAAAAACCAGATGCAATTCTTCCAACAATGGGAGGTCAGACTGCTCTTAATCTTGCAATGGAAGCAGAAAAAAAGGGGATATTAAAAAAATATAAAATAGAGCTTATTGGTGCAAATTCTAAAGCAATTTCTAATGCTGAAGATCGAAAGAAATTTAGAAAAAATATGATTGATATTGGTTTAGACTTACCAAAATCTGAAATTGTTAATAATATAAATCAAGCTTCTAAAGTTTTAAATAAAATTGGTTTGCCTGCAATCATAAGACCTGCATTTACACTAGGTGGTCTAGGTGGTGGAATAGCAAAAAATAAAAAAGAATATCTTAAAATTATAAAAAACGGTTTACACGAGTCACCAGTTAGCCAGGTTCTTGTAGAGGAATGTCTAGAAGGTTGGAAAGAATTTGAGATGGAAGTTGTAAGAGACAAAAAAGATAACTGTATAATTATCTGTTCAATAGAAAATATTGATCCGATGGGAATTCACACAGGAGATTCTGTAACTGTTGCTCCAGCTTTAACTCTTACTGATAAAGAATATCAAGTTATGAGAAACGCCTCTATTGCATGTTTAAGAAAAATTGGAGTTGAGACAGGTGGGTCTAATGTTCAATTTGCGATCAATCCAAAAAATGGACGAATGGTTGTTATTGAAATGAATCCAAGAGTATCTAGATCATCAGCACTTGCATCTAAAGCAACTGGGTTTCCAATTGCAAAAGTAGCAGCAAAGCTAGCAGTTGGTTATACTTTAGATGAACTTAAAAATGAGATTACAAAAGTAACCCCCGCATCTTTTGAACCAAGTATTGATTACGTAGTAACTAAAATACCAAGGTTTACTTTTGAAAAATTTTCTACCTCACCAGCAACTTTAGGTACTTCAATGAAATCTGTTGGAGAGGCAATGGCTATTGGAAGAAATTTCAAAGAATCTGTTCAAAAAGCTTTGGTATCACTAGAAACTGGTTTTTCTGGTTTTGACAAAATATTTAATCTAAATAAAAAACAAATAGAAAAAAAACTGAAAGAGCATATTCCAAACAAAATGCTTCTTGTTGCCGAGGCTTTTAGAAAAAAAATCAATTTAAAAAGAATTTACAGTTTATCTAAAATTGATCCTTGGTTCTTAGGACAAATCAAAGAGATTGTTGATAACGAGTTAGCTATTAAAAGAAAAGGCCTTCCTAAAGATTATAATGAATTTAATAGAATTAAATCCATTGGTTTTTCAGACAAAAAATTAGCAGAGCTTACTAATTCATCAGAAGATATAATAAGAAGAAAACGAACGGCTCTAAAAGTGCTACCTGTATATAAAAAAGTTGATACCTGTGCTGCTGAATTTAAATCATTTACGCCTTACATGTATTCAACTTATCAAAGAAATTTTTCAATAAATTCTGAGTGTGAAGCAGATCCATCAAATAGAAAGAAAATAATAATTCTAGGTGGTGGCCCTAATAGAATAGGACAAGGCATTGAGTTTGATTATTGCTGTTGTCAGGCAAGTTTTTCATTAAAAGATGCAGGTTTTGAAACCATCATGGTTAATTGTAACCCTGAAACTGTATCTACTGATTATGATACGAGTGATCGGTTATATTTTGAACCTTTGAAAGAAGAGTATGTATTTAACATTATTAAAAAAGAGCAAGAAAAAGGAAATCTAATGGGAGTTATTGCTCAGTTTGGAGGACAAACTCCAATTAAGCTTGCTAAATTTTTAAATGATAACAAACTTCCAATTTTAGGAACACAATATAACTCAATAGATTTAGCAGAAGATAGAGATCAATTTAGAAATTTATTAATTAAATTAAATTTAAAACAAGCTGATAGTGGAATTGCAAAAACATTCAAAGAAGCAATCAAAATATCTGAAAAAATTGGCTTACCATTAGTAGTTAGACCTTCATATGTTCTAGGTGGAAGAGCAATGGAAATTGTTCATGAAAAAAGTCAGTTAAAAAACTTTGTTGAAGAAGCATTTAAAGCTGCAGAAGAAAATCCAATTCTAATAGATAAATTTCTAGATCATGCAATGGAAGTTGATGTGGATGCTATTTCTGATGGAAAAGATGTTTATGTAGCAGGTATCATGCAACATATAGAGGAAGCAGGAATTCATTCTGGGGACTCAGCATGTAGTTTACCTCCAGTATCTATTAAACCATATCTTATAAAAGAAATTGAAAACCAAACAAAGAAACTGGCTCTAGCTTTAAAAGTAAAAGGTTTTATGAATATTCAATATGCAATCAAGAAAGATGAAATTTATATTATTGAAGTAAATCCTCGTGCTAGTCGAACTGTACCTTTTGTATCAAAAGCAAAAGGAATTCCACTTGCAAAGATTGCATCAAGAATAATGGCTGGAGAAAAGCTTTCTAAATTTAATCTTAAAGATAAATCAAAAGGAATGTATGCGGTAAAAGAAGCTGTATTCCCTTTTAACAAATTTCCTAATAGTGATTTACTTTTAGGCCCTGAAATGAAGTCTACAGGTGAAGTAATGGGATTTGACAAAGATTTTGGAATGGCTTTTGCTAAAAGTCAGATTGCTGCAGCTAATTCACTTCCAAAAGAAGGTCTTGCATTCATATCTTTAAAAGACTCTCATAAAGATGAAGGTATTGATTTAGCAAAACAGCTAATAAAGCTTAACTTCAAATTATGTGCAACAAAAGGTACTGCTGAATATATACAAAAACATGGAATGAAATGTAAAATTATTAACAAAGTGAGCAGTGGTAGTCCTCACATTGTAGATGTATTAGATTCAAATAAAATTGCACTTGTTATTAATACAGGTGGTGGAAACAGTGAACACAGATTAAATGATGCTATTGCACTTCGAAGAGCAACGCTTAAAAATAAAGTTCCTTATTGTACAAATATGTCCACTGCTCTTGCATGTTTAGAAGCAATTAAATCTTTAAAAACTAAAAAACTAGAAGTTCAAGCTTTACAATAAATATCTATAGAAAAATTATATATTAAGCTTAGATAATAATATAAATTTTATTTTAAAAAAAACCCAATTTGGGTAAAAGATCATTTCATGCATTTACAAAATTACAAAATAATCGAAGATTTAGTAGCTTCAATATATACAAAAGATATATCCGACTTTGGTGACAGATCTTATTATCCTCAAATATTAAAATTAGTAAGTAGAATTAATTTAAAAAATTTCACAAATGAAAATCTAATTTGTGAAGATATGGTGTTTTGTTCTACTTCAAATGGAGCAAGTATTAATTTAATTTCAAGAAGTCTTGGACTTCCAAGAGAAACTGTTAGAAGAAAAGTTTCAGAATTAATTAAACTTAATTGGTTGGTTAAAGATAATTCAAAAATTTATGTTTCTCAAGAATGGAGAAAAAAAAATTTAGAAAACAATGAGATCATTTTGAAAGAATTAATTGAGCTTTCTAGAAAAATTTAAGACTATGAACAACATTCAACATATAATTTTAAAAAATAAAAAAATAAATGATGTAGTGGTACCTAAGGCTTATTTAGAGAACAATGAATATAACGCTAAATTAAGCTATGAAGAAATGATGAACAAGATTAATGGGAAAGAGAAGAAGAAGAAGAAACTAATCTATTTTGTATCCACTGTTTCTGCAATCGCATTAATTGCTGCTAGCTATTCTTAGCCTTAATTATTTAAATTAAATTCAATATTTACTATCAGCAACAAGATTTAAGTTTAATGATTTTGTTGACTACGTGTTTACTCTGATTATATTGAAATCATGAGTTATCCAGAAAAAACTGAAAATGATGTGCTGATAATAACAGTCAGTGGTGAAATAGATCTAGAAAATTCTGGAAATTTAAGACAACAAGTACACGGAGCTTTAGATGACAATAAAGCTGTATCAGTTGATATGAGTGCAGTAAATTATATTGATAGTTCAGGAATTGCAGTACTTATTGAAAGTAAACAAAGAGCTGGGGAAGGAAGTAAAGAATTTAAAATAGTTAAACCTAGCGAAGCTGTAGTTTCAGTTTTAAAACTTGCAAAACTAACAAGTTTTTTTGACATCGAGAATTAATATTAAATATTTTAAATTTAAACTCGCTTCTATTAATCGTAATCTGCGTCAGTATCAATAGCGTCTGCACCTGTATGCCATGCACCATGATCTGATAAATTCCAGCCACAATCTGCTTGACCATCTGCAGCACTACTACCAAAATATTTACCGCCAATTGATTTATGTGAATAATCCCCTGTATCTCTATGTATGATCACTCTAAATCTAGCTTTTGCCATCGGACAACCACCACCTGAGCCATATCCTCCCGTAGATTTATAACAGAACATTTGAATTTGACCTCGTTTATGATTACCCCAAGCTTCATTATCAATTGTAATACTTGTTTTATTGGGTTTCCATGGATTCTTAAATTTAGAATTATCAGTTCCACCACCTAAGAAATAATTTTTCATTGAAATTAAGAATTGTTTACAAGTGGTGTCAGAATTAACCATGTCACCTGTTAAATTACCACCATCATCATATTCAGGAGTTGCACTTCCAAGGTCATTTTGAATAATAATAGTTTCTGTGTCCATATATTTTGTAATTGTCGTATAGTTTTGCTCTAATACTTTTAATCTAGTTGAATCTACATAACTTTGATAGCCAACAACACCTACACCTGCTAATACACCAATAATTGCGACCACAACTAAAAGTTCAACCAGTGAGAAACCTTCTTGGATTTTCATTTTAAAACTAATTCGGTTCATAGACTTTATTTTAATATTTTATTTACAACACTACAGATATAGTCAATTTCTTTGTTTTTTAAAGTTAAACCAGAAGGTAAATAAAACCCATATTTACTCAAATATTCTGAATTTTTAAAATTTTTTGATTTACTTAAACGTAGTCTCTTCAAAACTTTTTGTTTGTGCATTGGCCAAAAAAAAGGACGTGTCCCAATTCCATATTCACTTAATTTTTTAGCAATTTTTTTTGAATCAATCTTTAAAGATTTATTCATAATCAATAAGCCAATAACCCAGTAAATATTTTTTGAATAAGCATTTTTAGGTTTTGGAATATAGATATTTTTATTTTTAGATAAATTTAGATAAAATCTCTTTCCATTTAAGTGACGTATTTTAATTATTTGATTAATTCTTTTTAATTGACTCAAGCCCAGTGTTGCCTGAATGTTGGACATTCTATAATTCCAGCCAATTTCATCATGATTAAATCTATCTTTTTTTCCAAATGCTAGGTTCCTTAAACTTTTCATTTTTTCAGCTAACTTTGAGTTATTGGTAGTTATCATTCCACCCTCCCCCGTAGTAATTTGCTTATTTGCATAAAAACTGAAAGTGCTAATATCTCCAAAACTGCCACATTTTTTATTAAATATTTTTTGACCTAAAACTTCTGCGGTATCTTCAATTAAGATTATATTTTTTTTTTCACAAATCTTTTTGAGTATATCAATTCTAAAAGGGAAATTATAAATATGGGTTGCAATTATTGCTTTCGTTTTTTTTGTTATTGATTTGATTGTTTTATCCAAATTCATATTCCAATCATATAAATCACAATCTATAAATTTAATCTTTAACCCCTCTTTTATCACAGCTAATGTGCTTGAAATTATTGTAAAGTTTGGAGCAATAACCTCGTCTCCTTTTTTTAAATTCAATGATTTAATAGCTACTTCTAATGCCGCTGTACCACTTGAAACAGCAATTGCATTTTTGTGACCGATGTATTTAGCAAACTTTTTTTCAAACAAATTGACATTAGGTCCCTCTGAAGAAATCCAACCACTCTTCATAACTTTACCAACTGACAAAACATCAGAATTTGTAATCAACGGTTCGTTTACTGGGATGAATTTTTTCAAAGTTTTTTTAATCTAATTTTATCTTGATCACCTAAAAATGGACCTTGTTTTATTTCAAGCATTTCTACTTTTTCTAAAACTTTAAAACCATGACCTCCTGAAATAAGCAATATCATGTCTTTTTTATTTAAAATTATACTTTTGGCTCTACTTTTATTTTTATTATAAAAATAAACTTTCAATTTACCTGAATATATAATTAACAATTCAGACATATGCTTAATTGTTTTTTTTCTATTAATATGAAAATGGGGATTAATTACATGATTTTTTGGATGATTCATCAAACCAATCTGGAAATTTTCTAATTTTGGTGTGAAAAATTCAATTCCTTTAAATTTTTTTTTTTTATACTTAAAAACCTTAGCAACAGTTTCTCTACCTATTTTTATATTTTGAATTTTAAAATACATTTATTTTTTATTTATTTAATGAACACCTTAATATTGAAATAAGATAGTATAAACCATTAGTTAAAAATTTTAAAATACTTGGTGCAGATTTACTGTTTAATTCAGTATTTTTTTCTTGAGTAAATGGAACTTCTTTTATTATTTTATTATTTTTTTTTATCTCAAAAATGAAATCAATAATGAAATTTGCATAAAAAGTATTCTTAGGAAAAATATCAGTTAAAATGTTTCTTTTAAATATTATTATACAACTTGTGTAGTCTTTAACTTGTGAATAAAGAAGCAACTGACATAATTTGTTAATTATTAAACTTGGTAATCTTCTATATTGACTTCTTTCATCTAAAGCGTTTTCAACATATCTAGAAAATATTATACAATCTTCATTTTTAATATTTTCAAAAGTTTTAATAAAATGATCAATACTATTGAACATATCAATATCAAATCTTAAAATATATTTTCCAGAACATAATTTAATACCATCAATAAAAGCGCTGGCGAAACCTCTGATGTTTTTTCTAACTACAAATTTTATTTTTGGATGATTATAATTTTCTAAAATATCAATTGTTCCATCAGATGAATTATCATCAATTATTATTATTTCTTTAACAACGGTCTGATTAATCAATGCATCAATTGCAAATTTAATATTTTCTACTTCGTTGTAAGAGCTTAATACTATTGATAGATTTCCCATTACAATATATTTAATTTAAAATGTTAAATAACATTAGAGCCTTGTATCATATAATTTTAAATTATCATTTTTATACTATTCCAATAATTATAAATGAAATTTTATTCAATTTTAAATACGATAAAAATCTAAATAATTTCAAGTATCTAAAAAGCAACTTTTTATCAGACTCTATTCCATGTCCATTCACTTTCTTAAAAATAATAAAATCTTTCATTGAAAAAAAAAATATTAATTTAATTTGTGATCTTGGATCAGGTTATGGTAAAGTGCTATATTTTTTTGGTAAAATAAATCAATACAAAATTGATGGTATTGAATTGGATAAAGATATTTATCAAATATCTAAATCATTAGAAAATGAAAGAATAAATATTCTAAATCAAAATATTTTAGACTTTGATTTAAATTCAAAAAACTATAATTTATTTATTCTTAATGATCCTGTTAAAAAAAGAGATGATTTAAAAAAAATAGTTGAAAAGCTAAAATTAATAAAAAGACATTGTTATTTTGTTTTTATTAATCTTACTCCAGATAAAACAAAAATAATAAATTCAAATCTTGAAGTAATTGATAGTTATATTATATCGAACAGCAAAAATATTTATTTCACAAAATCAAAATGATTAAAGAATTAATAGACACAATTTCAAACAATATAATTGGAAATGAATTCAAGATTAAAATTTCTATAGCTACAATTTTAAGTGGAGGACATATATTAATTGAGGATCTTCCAGGAACAGGAAAAACTACTTTTGCAAAATCTTTAACAAATGCAATGAATTTAAAATTTAAAAGAATTCAATTTACATCTGATTTATTACCAAGTGATATAATTGGATACACATTCTTAAAAAATAACGAATTTGTAGTTAACAAAGGTCCAATATTTACAAATATAGTTCTCGCAGACGAATTAAATCGTGCAAGTCCAAAAACACAAAGTGCTTTTCTAGAATCTATGGAGGAAAAAACAGTAACAATTGATAAGGACACCTTTAATCTTCCAATTCCTTTTTCTGTTATTGCAACACAAAATCCATCAGATTTATCTGGTACTTCTTTATTACCAGAATCACAATTAGATCGTTTCACTATTTCATTTTCTTTAGAGGAACTAAGTAAAGATCAAAGAATAGAATTACTAAAAAACGAGATAAGCAATAATTCAATTAAATCAAATTTTACATTTGATCAAACTATCAAAGATATTAGCCAGATAAATATCAATGATAGTGTAATTGAATATTTAGATAACGTCTCTCAATTCATAAAGAATAATTTTAATAATATTCATATTTCTCCAAGATGCTTAAAACAAACAATCAGTCTTTCAAAATCATTAAGTTACTTAAACTCAAATAAATATGTAACATATCAAGAAATTAAGGATGTGCTTCCTTATATACTTCGTCATCGATTGAATATTGTTGAAAAAAACGAATTTATTGAATTTATGAAAAATGAAGTTCTAAAGAAAGTTCCTCTACCTGATGAAAAATAGTTTTTGGAAAAAGTTTTTTTTAAAAAAATCTCTAAAATATCTTAACACTATCAGTAGAAAAAATTTATATATCTTTCCAAATTTAAGAGGATTTCAAATTGCAGTTTTAATATTTTTTTGTTTTTCGGTAGCTATTTTTTATCAAAATAATTTTGCACTGCTCTTATCAATTATTTTATTTTTTATTTATTTCATCTCAATTCTAATCTCTTATCAAAACTTACTTAATTTAGATTTATATATTAATGATAAACTTCACCCAGCTAATCAAATTGTAAATTTAAGATACCTAATTAGTGACAAACATAAAAGAGAAAGACTTAATATTAATTTTGATTTAGGAAAAGATAGTGTCAAAGCAGATATCAAAAATAAAATTAATATAAATTTAAAGCATAAATTTAATAAAAGAGGTAATGTTAAAGCCCCAACTTTGGATATTCACTCTCAATTCCCTTTTGGTATTATAAAAACTTTCACAAATGTTTCTTTTAGCGAATATCTAACTATTTACCCAGAACCAATTAAACCCTCAAATGAAATTTTTGAACAACTATATCAGCTGAATACTGATGAAGGTTTTGACTATGAATTTGATAAAATTGAAGAAAATAAAGAAAATACTAATTTATCTAAAATTTCATGGAAACACTCATCAATTAAAAAAAAGCTTTACGAAAAAAAATTCAAGTTTTCTAACAATTTACAGCATGTAACTATAGACATACAAAAATTGAATAATGATAGCTTTGAAAAAAAACTTTCTTATGCCAGCTATTTGATTGAATATTTTTATAATTTAAAAAAACCATTTTTATTAAAAAATAAAGATTTTATTTCTACGATCGCTTGCTCTTTAGAACATAGAAACAAACTCTTAACTTACCTTGCAAATGTTTAGACTAAATTTATTAAATTATAATTTTAATGCTTTGATTATATTAACATCAAGCTATTTACTTTTAATTGATGAAGTTGACCTAATAACAAATCTTTTTTTTATTATCTTATATGTTTTTGCTATTCTTCAAAAAAGCTTTAACTATAAATACAAAAAGGTATTTAGTTCTATTTTAGCTATATCAACAGTTTGCATCTTATTTATTTTAAATGATCAAACATTATCTAAAGAATATTTTATAAATTTAATTTTGGGTTTAGCCTTTCTAAAATATTCAGAAATTGAAAATAAAGAAAATCATTATTTTTTTGGATTTACTTGTGTATTTTTAGCTGTAAGCTCACTTGTTTATGGTCAAGACTTAATAAGCTCACTACTCTCTCTTTTGATAATTATATTATCAATCATTCATCTTTATTCACTAAATCAAACTAAGATATTAAAACTAAATTTAAATAATCTTGTTAAATATTTTATATTTGCAATTAGTATTATTCCTATAATTGCAATTGTGTACTTTATTTTTCCAAGGGCAGAATTGAATATAAAACTATTTGAAACTAAGAAAAATCAGTTAGGTATACCTGATGAAATCAGTCTAGGTTCATTTCACAATATATCAGGTAGCGAAGAAAATGTTTTTATCTTTAAGATTAATAATCAAGATATTAATCAAAAGTACTACTTTAGGGTTAAGGTATTTGATAAGTTAAATAACAATAAAGATTGGTTAAATTCAGAATATAAAATATTACTCTCACAATTTAAGAATAGTTTTAAAGTCTCTAATCATAACAGAAATGAAAGTGTTGATGCTTCATTAATAATGTTTCCACATGAAAAAAACTGGCTACCTAAATTAGCAAACTATAATTTTAATAATTCCAATTTAGATTTAAATTTAATTAATAATACACTCACTTCTAAAGAAATTTTAAGTAATAAAAAATCATACAAATTAATTTATGATAAAAAAGGTATTACATTTCAAAATAATATTTTGAAGTATTATACACTTTTGCCTAAAAATATTTCTCCTAAATTGAAGCAGTGGGCAAAAACAAATTATGAAGAATCAAAAGATGCTAATGAATATTTAAATAAAATTTTGAATGAGTTTAAGACTAATGATTTTTATTACAGTCTAACCCCTGGAACTCAAGGCAATGATTATGCAAACTTTTTTTTCAACACTAAAAATGGTTATTGCGAATATTATGCTGGAACCTTTGCGATACTCGCAAGATTAGCAGGCATACCATCTAGAATAGTCACTGGTTATTATGGTGGATCTTATAATGAAATTGGGGATTTCTATACATTCAAACAACAAGATGCTCACTCATGGGTGGAAATCTTTATAAATAATGATTGGGTATTGTATGACCCAACATTGTCTGTTCCTAGTAATAATATTTTAAATTCAAACAACAACAATTTTGATAGTTTCAATACATCGTCAACAAATAATTTTGAAACTGGGCAAATGGATATTAATAGAATTGGAATTTATTTTGAATACATAAACTATATATGGACTAATAGTTTTATTAGATATGACGAAAAATCGAGATCAAATTTTATCAAAGAAAAATTAACAAAAGCAAATAACTATAAATATTTCCTAACTCTTATTTTTTTTTCAATTTTTGTTTTTTACGTTACTAAAGTTCTAACTTTTATTAATTCCAAAAAATTTTTATTTACATTATTTTTTAAAAAACTCAGAAAAGAAAATAAAAACATTTCAGAATTTATGACACATCAAGAAATATTTAGTTCATTAAATATAATTGATCAGCATAAATATAAAATTTTATTTGATTTTTATGAAAAGCTTAAGTTTAGTAAAGATTTCAAAGTTTCAATAAAGAATTTTTATGAGATAAATATAAAAATATTAAAATATGCTTATTTTAAAAAATAAAACAAAACTAATATTATTTTTATCAGGAGTTTTAATCTTTTTAATTCATCAGATTATTTTCCTATCCTATTTAGATTTTGAAAAACATCATTTTGATTTTCAATCTGTATTATCAAGGTTAATATTTGGTAAAATCTGGTTTTTTAAAAATGGATTGGATGTTCCTTGGTTTACTCCTCATGTTTGTTGTGGATTGCCCTTGTATTCAAACCCAGAATCAGAATTTTATTCACCAGTGCAATTTTTATTTTTGTTTTTAAAACCACTAACTACATTCAAAGTAATATTCTTTTTATATTCATTAATTGGTTTTTGTGGTTTTTTCTTAGTTTTAAGAAATATTTTTAAACTATCTAATAATGCGTCTTTAATTGGATCAACAATATTTTTATTTAACCATTGTTTTGCTTTTCATTATTTGTCTGGTCATATTGCATGGGGTTTATATTATATAGTTCCATTTTTTTTCTTCTTATGTGCTTTATCTTTAAATAATCAAAATAAAATATCTTCATTATTTTTAATCTCATGTGCCGGGTTAATCTTTGCAACTATCATGCACAGCGGTGGAACAAGAATTGTTATTGAAATTTTAATTTTTGTTTTTTTTCTAACAGTATTACACCTAATCAATTTCAAAAATTTTAAAATTATATTCCATGTATCTGTAGCTGTTTTAATTGGCCTAATGATTTCATCCTCAAAAATTTATGCTGGATGGTCATTTGTTGGTGAATTAGAACGAGATGTATCAGTTCTATACTTTAAGAGCATTCGACATTTTATTTCTGTTTTTTTTGATTTTTTTTTCTTATCACCTAGAGAAGCTATTGGAAATGATGTTGCTAAATTTGATGTTCTTTTATCAATTGAAGAATTGTCATTTAACTTATCGATTGTTCCTTTGATAATCCTAGTTATTTACTTAAGAAGTGTTCCAGAAATTACAAAGGATAAATTTAAATTATTGTTTAGTTCTGTATTATTAATTGCAGTTTTTGTACTAATTTTATTAAATTTCTCTAATACATTTCTCGGTTCTTTAGTTGGAAAAATTCCTTTTATGACCACAGACTGGTTGTCACTTAGAAAGCTTACTCCATTTATTCTGTTATTTTCAATCCTTACAGCAATGATGTTTGATAAGATTTCTTTTAAAAAATACAATTTGATAACATTTTTATTTATATCAATTATTATTATTCAAAATATTTCATTTGATAGGAATAAATTAAATAAAATTTTTAGATATTCAGAATTGGATATACTGCTTAATTATAATGTTACAAAAGATAACGTTGATGATTTTAAAATCGAAAAAGTTCTTTCAATTGTTAATGATGAAACTAGTTATTCTCGTCCATATGAGCATCATTACTTTTTAAATAATCGGTCTATTCAATACTGTTATTTTCCTATTTTGGGCTATGATTTAAAATTACTGAAACCTATAGTTTCAAAAATAAAATTTAATGAATACAAAATATACGATGGTACTGAAGAAAATAACACCACGACATTAAATATTGAAAAAAAACTTAAGTTAAGATTTTATCAAGGCGATCCTTTACTTGTAATAAATGAAAATTTAAATTTTATTAATCCCTCATGTTATTTAAATCCAGAAGGAAATAATTGTGAAAAAAACTTCTTATTTAAAGTTGATCAAAAAGACGAACTAATAAAGTTTTTAAATTATGAACCTTTTGAATTTAAACATTTAAAACTTCAAATATTTTTTAATTATTTAAGTATATTTACGTTAATTTTTATTTTTACTATCTTCTTTTTTTGGACAATTTACAGAATAAAAAAAAACCCCTCTAATAAATATTAGAGGGGTTTTTTTAAATTTTAATTTTAACTTATTTTAAAATTATTTAAGTTGAAATTCTTTAGCTTTATATTCTCCTTCACTTCCTGCTGCACCATCTGCAGTGTAATATTCCACGTAAAAATATCCTGAAGTTCCAGCAGATGAGAACAATCCGCCTGAAGGAATTACCGCACCATTTTGCGTATAATCTTCAGCTGTAAAATGGGCTATGTTAATCTGACCCTTTTTCACATCAGCAGCAGCAGAATTGTAAACAATTTGATTTCCACCTGCAGCATCATACGGGTTTTTAAATGCATTCCCATATCCATCAGTGCCAAAGTAACAAGTTAGTCCCTTAATAAAGTCTCCTAGATTATCACTGTAAACAGTGTATGCCTGAAGAGAGGAACAGTCAGATCCAGCGCTTATTGCTCCGGATACTGTTTGGATATTGTTGTTAAGCAGAGTTAGCTCTGTTTCAACAAATCTTTTTACTGAGTTAAAGTTAGCTACCGCAACTCTACTTTTTGCAGAGTCAGTGTAACTTTGATAACCCACAATTCCAACACCTGCTAAAACTCCAATAATTGCAACAACAACTAGAAGCTCTACAAGTGAGAAACCTTTTTGTAGTGTTTTTTTCATAATTATGTTTTTCCTATATTCTAGAATTATATATATATATATGAGGTTCTTCTACCAATATTCTTTACTATGTAAACTATAAAAAATAGCTAACTTAAATAGCTATTTAAATTTTTTATACACCCAATTTGGGGGTATTATACAAGAAATATTGAGGAAAACTAAGTGGCAGAATCAAAAATTGTTAAATTAATAATTAAATTTATTCCGGTTTAAATTATTTAAAACTTAATTATTAAGAAAAATATGAAGCTAACAAACTCTCAAAATAAAATATTTGAGTATTGTATTTATCTAATTGCATTTGGACTTTTTATATTTTTTTTTAAACACACATTAGATTACGGGAGAACCTATGATGATGATGCTTTACTAGATCAATTCACAAGATCCCCTGGAGATGCAAAACTTATATCTAGTTTTTTATATGCAAAATTTCATTTTTATCCTGTGTATTTTTTAACACATGAATTAGATAATTTTTTAACCTTTTTATTTAACTTTAGTGGGATTGAAATATTAAATACAAAAATAGCTAAATTTACAAATATTTTTTTGCACGTAACAAATAGTTTTTTAGTTTATTTGTTTATAAAGAAAATTTTAAGAATTGAGAGTAATTTAAGAGATAATATTTTAATTTTTCTAAGTTCTTTAATATTTTTATTTCACCCTATTACTTCACAAATTATTTTTAATATAACTACCCGTAATGAAAGTTTAGCATTATTCTTTGGACTTTTAACTTTTATTTATTGTCTAAACAATGCCTATGATAAAAAATTTATTAATTATTTATTTATAGCATTATTATTTTTTCTGTCATTGTGTTCAAAACTAATGACCATCTATTTAGCTGGTTTAATTCCACTAACAATCTTTTTGCTCAATTTTCATCAAATAAATTTAAAAGAAAATTTTAAAAAAAATTTTGATGTTTTTATTCTACTATGTGTAACATTTTTTGTTTACTATTATTTAAGAAGTGTTTTCACTGAGAAAAATGATATTTTTTTCTACGACAGTTTTAATGATTTATTATTTTATTTTTTTACTTCATCAAAATTTTATTTAATTGGATTATTTTATCCTTTTGAACATATTTATGTTTATGCAACAAACTATGACTTAAATTTATCCATTATTTTATTTACTCTCTTTATAATTTATTCAATTTTTGCGACATATTTATTTTTTAATAAGAAAGATCCAATTCTATTAATTAGTGTTTTTTGGATCATTGCAAGTTTAACATTGCCTGTTATTTTTGGAATGGTTGATAAAGGTTTTCCACTAATTTCAAATTTAGCTGAGAGATATCAATATTCATCAGTTGTTGCAATTTCAATAATATTTTTTTGGATTTTAAAAAATTTATCTAATCATCTTTACAAAAAAACATTAGCTCTGAGTTTTTACTGTTTAATACTATTTTCTTGTATTTTTATTTTGTATGACAGAAGCAAAGTTTATATTGATAACTATACTTTTATGACTGAAACAGATGAGAAAAGTCCTAAAAATGTTCATAGATATTCATTTTCGGTTCCAATGAGAAATGCTGTAAAAAATAATGACTGGACGGCTTATAAATTTAATCTTTATCAGTTTTATCAATTAAATACTAAATTTGACGAAGTTATATTAGAATTTTTAAGATATTTCATTCACGAAGAAAACGAGGTGGGCATTAAATTTTTTGAAGACGAATTTGAAAAACAATTTAAAGATAAACCTTATGGAATTTTTAAATTAGCAAGATTTTATGTTTTTAATGAAGAATATCAAAAAGCTGAAAATGAAATAAAAAAAATTTTTAAACAATATGATAAAATTAAGAAGCAATTAGAAGCTTCAGGGAAAAAAGTTACATTTTTAGATCCACCAATTGATGACTTATATTTTGAACTTGGAAAAATTAATTTTTATCAAAAAAACTATGACAAAGCCTTAGAAAATTTTAAAACAGCAAATGTAATTAACCCCCTGCACGCAACAGCACTTTACAATGCAGCTATAACGCTTAAAAAACTTGGACTAAATAAAGAGGCTACACAATTATATAAGGATGCTATTGAAATAAATCCTTTTTTAAGAGAAACAGCTAATAATTTAATTGCTAATACAAATGAGTAATGAATTAAGCATAATTGCTCCTGCACTTAATGAAGAAAAAAATATTGAACCTTTAACTTTAAAAATCATTGAGCATACAAAAAAAACTAAATTTGAAATTATTTTCGTTGATGATAATTCAACTGATCAAAGTAAAAAAATACTCTTAAATTTAGCTAAAAAATACAAATTTTTTAATCCAATCTTAAGAAGAAAAAAAAGAGATCTTACACAATCTTGTTTTGATGGAATTGAAAAAGCTAAATTTAAAAATATTCTTATTTTAGACGCTGATTTACAACATGATCCAAAATATATTCCTCAGATGCTTAAGGAATTTAACAAAGGACAGGATATTGTTATAGGAGCTCGAAAACTAACATCGGGAAAAAATAAAGGTTTATCTGAGACAAGAAGATTTGCTTCAATATTTTTAATATTTTTTTTTAAAATTTTTAATATTCAAACAAAAGATCCAATGAGTGGTTTTTTTCTATTTAAAAAGGATATCTATCTAAAAAACAAGAAAAGATTTTTTGGTAAGGGATTTAAAATCCTAGCTGATATATTAATTAACTCAAAAACAAAATTGAAAGCTAAAGATGTTCCAATAAATTTTAACAGACGTTATGAGAGTGAAAGTAAAATGAATACTAAAATTTTGCTGATATTAATTAATTTTTATATAATTAGTTTGATAAAAAAATTTCTAACCTATTAATTTTTTTGCAATTTCATCAATCATAAACTCATTATGTTTTATCCATTCTCTTGATTTTTTTGAAATTGAATTTTTAACATATTTTTTTGCATCAACTAAATTTGAAAACTTTTTAATTGGTTTTTTAAATTCTTTATTCAAATCTGTTGAGCCAATTTTATCTAAAATACTTTTTATTTCATACTCAGATAATTGTTCTTTTAACAAGTTGAATTGTTTATCCATTTCTTTTTGAATTTTTGGGAAAAACTCTTTTTTTATTTCCTCTGAAATTAATTCGGGATTAAAAGATTTTTGCTCTGGTACTGTATTTCTGGCTTCCATGTTTTTTTGCAATATAGAGTGACTATGTTGCAACTCAGATGAATGATACATCTGCAACATTCTCATATTTTGCATATCCATAATTTTTGACATTTGATCAAATTTATCTTGAAGCTTTTCAGACTCGCTTTTATTTTTTTGTTTTTCTTCAATTTTATTAAACAACTCCGGCTCTATATTTTGAACTTTTTGATTTAACTCTTCAATTTTTTGAGTGGCTTCGTTTCTATAAGTTGAGATGTTGTCTAAAGTCTCATCAATTTTATTATTTAGATTATTTAATGAATTTTCGATTTTTAAATTGTAATCTTTTAAATCATTTATTCTATCTTCAAATCGTTTTTCTAAATTTACATTTTCATTTAATTTTTGAGGATCATTCAATTGTCTAATGCTATCATCTATTTTAGTTGAAATAGAATTGATATTATTTTGGATGTCATCAAATTGATTATTTAAATTACCAATTTGATCCTCTAAATTTGCAAAATTTTTGTTTGCTTCATCCTCATATTTTTCAAACTCTTGGTGGTAACTTTCGTTAATGTTATTAAGTTTATTTTCAATGCTTTCTTCTGATCTGGTAAGTGCCTCAGTTAGTTTTGTATCAAGTTCATCATTAAATTTTTCAGAGAATAGGTTTTTCTGATTTAATAACTCATCTAATTTTTCTGTAAGTTCAGAACTACCTAGATCTAAATCGTTTATTTTTGCATTTAACATCTCCAACTGTTCGTTAGAGAATATTTGAGAACTTTTTACTTCTTCTTTAATTACCTCACCATTTGCAGATTTTTCATAATCAGCTTCTTGAGCATTCACAACAGTTTCTGCAACTTCATCAGTTAGATTAATGATATCATCTACTTCTTCAATTAAATCTATTATTTTTTGATTATTAATGTCAGCAACTTCATCTTTGAGTTCAATAATATTTTCATCAACATTTCCAAAATTAGACAAATCATTATTAGCTTCATCTACTTCGCTTAAATTTTGATCAACAATTTCATTATTAAGAAAAATAATTTTTTCACTATTATTACTTCTTGGAGTTGATTTTGGTTTTGCG
Source organism: Candidatus Pelagibacter sp. HIMB1493 (assembly GCF_052047995.1). Taxonomy (NCBI): domain Bacteria; kingdom Pseudomonadati; phylum Pseudomonadota; class Alphaproteobacteria; order Candidatus Pelagibacterales; family Candidatus Pelagibacteraceae; genus Candidatus Pelagibacter; species Candidatus Pelagibacter sp. HIMB1493. The sequence goes on from NZ_JBNAIP010000001.1 coordinate 914,448, forward strand.
GTTGTATCTTGAGACGATGAAACTACAACGGTTTTATCTGTTCCTGTTGATGACATCTTTGCTTCCATGCCATCCTTAAGATCAATTACTTGATCGTTGAAAATTTCCTTGAGTTTTTGCACATAAAGCTGTCTTGATAGTTTAAGTTTTTTATCTTTTAGTAACTCAAGCCTAATTTCATCAAGAGTTTTTTTGATGTAAATTGGAGTTTTTTTCATATAATAAATTTATACGTACGAATCATTTACAGTTTATCAAATCTATAAATGATAGTAAAAAATTTATAATGTTTGGATTAGGAAAAAATAAATCAAAAACAGTCGAAGACGAATCTATTAAAGATAAATCAAAATTTGTTGTCGTAGGTTTTACCGTAATGATTTTTGTTTTATTGGCATTTTTAATAGGTGAAATTTACACTTCACTTCAACTTTCTAAGCAAAGCAAACTTTTAGCTAATACGGGGAGTATTCAAGAGGAGTCTGACAAAATCATTATTGAAATGGCTAAAGTTGGTAAGGATGTGAATAAAAGTGAATACGAATATATTAAAGAAATAATGATGTTTATGTCTCCAACCGAATTTCAAAATTTCAAAAATTCTATTTCAGGAATTGCAAGCGAATTTAATGTGCAAATTAATAGTTTAAATGAAAGTCAAGCTGACCCATTAGGCGAAAAATATTCAATTAATTACATTCAGTATCAGTTCTTAAGTACTTTTCAAAACTTAACTTATTTAAAAAATAAAATTGCAGAGAGTGAATTTAAAATAAATATTATCGAGGAAAAAATTTCTAGAGAAAATGCTAATTCTGATAAAGTATTAGCTAATGGAAAAATCGGAGTTTATGTTTTTCCTGGTAAAGAAAAATTATTGAAAGATAAGTCAAAAATAATTGAAATTTTTAAGGCTGAGGAAGAAAAATTGGCTGAAAAGGAAAAGCAAGAAACTGAAAATTAAAGTATCTATCTAACTTAGAGCCAAAGGTCCTTTAATATAATCATACATAGGAATTAAAAATTCTAGATAGCTCTCCATAAATGGAAATGCCATTCCTACCTGGTCTCTAAATGGGACAATTAGAATAGAAAAAACTATCAACAATAATAAAAGAAGATAAGTAAGCAATCTAGCTCTTCTTCCTTTGTTTAGCTTTTGTTCAGTTTGTTCTTGTTGTTGCTGTTTTTTTTCTAAAGATCTTTTTGCTTCTTTAATTCTATCCTTTCTAAATAATTTTTGAAAAAAATTAAGATTTTTATCTCTATCAACTTTGTATTCATCTAAATTTTTATCCATTTCCTCTTTTGATGGAAGATCATTTTCATCTTCATCTGTAAATATTTTAAAGTTTGAAACGCTTTCTGGGTTTTCTTTTTTTATTTCGTCAAGATTTTCATTTCCAACTTCCTCTTCTAAAAAATTTTCTTCTGGAGTGGATAATAAATCTTCTGCGTCTTCTGGGCTGGTTGTTTGATTTACATTTTCAGTTTCGTGTACTTCAGGTTGACTTGCTGTAGCGAAATCATTAATTTCTTTATTTTCTCCAATATCATTCTCATTTTCTATTAAAGAATTTTGTTCTTCATTAGCCGTGTTATCTTGAGCGATTGGATTGTTACCTTGATCTGGATGATAAAACCATACCTCAGAACATGAGCCACATCTAACTTTTGAGCCCTGTTGTGGCATAACTCCGTCAGCTAACTTAAATTTTTTTTTTCCGCAAATACAGTCGATAATCATATGTTGTAATTTAAAACTAATAATATAAAAAAATACATATGTCTATCGAACAAAAAATTAATGGAAATGTAGGAAAATTGTTTGTTACTGGTGAAGTTGATTTAGATAGTTCACCCGAATTAAGAGATAATATAAAAGATTTAATTGATAATGTTAAGACAATTGAAGTTCAGCTGTCAAAGGTGAATTACATAGACTCTTCAGGTATAGCTGCATTAGTTGAAGGTATGCAACTTTCAAAAAGTAAATCAAAAGAATTTTTTCTAACTGATGTGAGCAATGAGGTCATGAAAGTAATTAAATTAGCTCACTTAGATAAAATATTTAAAATTAAAAATGTAACTGGTACAAATGCAGCTGAAGTAAGTTCAGAGCCAGAAACAGTTCAAGAACCTGAGCCTCAAGCAAGTGAGAACGTGGATCTTGCTCCAAACGAAGAACCTCAGCAACAATCTGAGAATGTAGAAACAGAAAACAAAGAAACTGAGGAAACAAACCCTAGCATCAAAAGAGATGATGACGATGGAGATAAAATAAAATTTAAAAGGTAAGTGCTTACCCTTTCTCTGTTTATTATTGGATCAATCTTTGGTAGTTTTTATAATGTCTGTATATATAGACTTCCTAATGATTTAGATATTGTCACAAAACGATCATTTTGCACAACTTGTAAATATAAAATACCTTTTTATCTCAATGTTCCAATCATCTCATACATAGCTAATCTTGGTGAATGCAAGAATTGCAAAAGTAAAATAAGTGTAAGTTATCTTATAGTAGAGATTTTAACAGCATGCTTATTTGTCTACGCTTATAGTTTACACGGAATTAGTTTTAAAACTTTAGCTTATATTATTTTTTATTCAGGATTGTTAATAATTTTTTTTACTGATTTAAAATATTATTTAATTTTAGATAAAATCACAATTCCACTTTCTGTTCTTGGGTTAGTTTTTACCTTTTTCAAGTTTAATCCTTTTGATGTGAGTATATTAGGCTCTATCATCGGTGGGATAATTGGTTATTTAATTATTTATATTATTAGATTTTTATTCTTTAAAATTAGAAAAGTTGAAGGCATGGGGTTAGGAGATGCAAAATTATTTTTAATGGTTGGTATTTGGCTTGGAATAAAATCAATTTATTTAATTTTAGCAAGCTCAGCAATTACTGGTGCTATTGTTGGTCTAATGATTATTTATATTTACAAAAAAGATAAAGATTTTCAAATTCCATACGGGTGTTTTATTGTCATAGCTTCGGCACTCTATCCATATCTAGGATCAGTCTTTTATAATTGGATTTAAAGATATATTGTTAGTTAACTGATTCGTTTAAAAATGAATAAATCTCTTGTTGCTCAAAACATAAAAAAAAATTATCAATTATTAGACAATAGACAATATGGTCTTGCTGAACAGAATGCATGTAATTTGTTAAAGCATGATCCTAACAATCATGAAATTTATAATTTAATAGGAGATATTCATTATAAACAAAACAATTTTGATAAATCTATTTGGTATTATCTATCTTCACTAGATAGAAACTTTGATCGTAAAGCTCTTAATAGATTAGGTACAAATATTTTTTTATTAAACAATAACTCTGCTGCCGAAAAAGTTTTGACAAATCTTTTAGCTCACGACCCTACTTATGTCGATGGTTACTTAAGTTTAGGTCTAGTATATGAACAAAGTAAAAAGTTAGAAAAAGCAATAGAATGTTATAAGGCTGTAATCAAAATAGATCCTAAAGAAATAAAGGCATATTTAAGTCTTGCAACTTTATACAAACAAGATCAAAAATATGATGAAGCGATAAAAGTTTATCAACAAGGACTTATAAATAATCCAAGTAATCATTTCATTTTAAGTAACCTTGGGAACTTATTCTATCTTCAGCATAAATACGAAGATGCAATAATCTGTCATCAAAGAGCGATTAAGGCTAAACCAGATTCACATGTAGTACATTTTAATTTTGCAAATACTTTACTAAATGCTGGAAAGTACTCTGAGGCAATTGAAATGTATAGAAAAACAATTGAACTTAATCCTAATTTTAACAAATCAAAAATTAATTTAGGAACTACTCTTTTATCAATGTCAAATTTTGAAGAAGGTTTTAAAGAATATCATCATAGAATATATGAAGATAAAAATTTTAAATCAGTACTTCATAAAAAAAATTTAATTTGGAATGGTCAAAATATTGAGAATAAAAAAATTCTTATTATCACAGAAAATGGATTAGGTAATACTTTACAATTTTCGAGATATCTTGAAACATTAAGCCAACTAAATTGTAAAATTATATTCCAGTGCCAAGAAGAACTGCATCATTTTTTTGAGGATATGGTTTTTATAGAAGAAATTATTTCTAATGAAAGTGAATATGATGATTATGATTATTGGATACCCTTACAAAATTTAATCTATTTACTTACACCAGATCTTAATAGCAATTGTCCTTTTCCATCACCTCTAAAAATAAATGATAATAAACTTCTGGAATGGGAAACTCTTATCGAAGTAAATGATAATGTGAAAATTGGTTTAAATTGGCAAGGTAGCAGTTTAAATCCTAGAGTTGCTAATAACTCAGTTTCTTTAAATGGTTTTAAGAGCATTGTTAAGAATCCATTAGCTACATTCATAAATTTACAAAAAGGCAACGCTGTTTCAGAAATTGAAAAATTTCAGTTGGAAGAACACATTGTAAATTATGATTTACTGATGGATACAGGATCAAAAAAATTTGTAGATACAGCTGCAATTATAAAATATTTAGATCTAGTCATTACAACTGACACCTCAATTGCTCATTTGGCTGGAACACTTGGTACTCAAACTTGGTTATTACTTCCAAAAGTTTCTGATTGGCGATGGTTAAATTCTAAAGATGAAACTATTTGGTATGACAATTTTAGAATTTATCGCCAAAAAATACAGGGAGACTGGTCGGATGTATTTTCAAGGGTGGAAAAAGATTGCCAAGAGCTAATTAAAAATATCAGTGATTTAAGAAAATCTTAATTTAATTTTTTCCAAAAACTTTTATCTATTTCTTTAGAAATTCCTTTAAGCCTTGAAATCATTAATTTGGATTTCTTTAATAATATTTCATCCTTAGCAATGGCTTTTTTAAATTCTTTATGTTGAGCTACCATAAAAGCAAATAATTCTGCTTTATCTTCTGCAGAATTATTTCTAGCATAACCTGAAATAAAACCTTCAACAGATGTATCTATTCCAATGCCCCCTGTTATTAAATCATTAGAATAATCCACTTTGTTTATTTTTTCCCAAGCTTCATCTAATTGCATTAAAGACAATTTAGAATCGATTATGTGATAAAATTCGTGATGGAACAAAATTCTAATATAATCTTTTTTTGCTTTTGAATTTTTAATTTTATTAACCGCTGACAAGTTCAAATAAAAAACTCCAGGTGATTGATCAACATGTCCTGGTGCCAATCCACCTGGCTCAAACCCTAATGATTTGTCAGTAATTTTTTCACAAATCATGACATATTTTAGTCCTGAATTTTGTAAGAAAGATACTGGATAGACATTTATTTCTTTTACAAGATTATTAATAACATCTTTATAATTCGACTTTGTTTGACCACAAAAAAAATCATTTTTGTTTTTAAAGTTTTCAGTACTAATTAAGATATCTATCCCCTTTGAAGAAAATTTTTTTTTTGATCTAATATGTTCACCCAAAACTTTTAAACTTGATTTTGAATTAATATATTTTGCATATCTATTATATTTAAGATTTTTCTTAAGTGTTCTAAATCGCACAAGACATTCAATTTCACCATCACTTTTACAATTTTTTAAAGCTTTTTGATCTAATTCATATTGAGATAAAGTCCCCCAGCTAGTGTACAATCTCCCGGAAACAGCTTCAACTATGCTTCCCTTAAATTTTTTATTTGTTTTTCTATTCTCTTTTATCGTGGATATATATTTTTTTACAAATTCTGTTCTTTCCTTGTAAGCTTGTCTTACCTCAGGAGTAATATTACCAGCGTATAATTGATTATGAATAAAGACACTTAGTATGAGAATAGCAAAAATTCTCATTAAACATTTTTGAAAAATTTAATACTAAAACTAGATGATATATCTCTAAATTGTTCATCATAACAAGAAGCAAAGATTTCAATACTATTTTTTTGAGGAGCATCAGTTAATACGAAATTTAAAGAATTATCTTTAGGTTCCTTTTCGATTAAATCATAACTATTAAAATAATCTTTCCATAGAGAAATTTTCTCTTTGCAATTATTTAAGTCACCTTGTCTTTTATTATTAAATGCAATTATTGAATAAACTTGATTTTGAGAATTTGTGTAAAAGTAATAATTGTTAAAATGATTTGATAATTTATTTGGTTCTACTTTAAAACATTTTCCCTCTGCGAGATTGTTTTCGCATTCACCAATTATATTTAATTGATCCCTATTAAGTTCAGCTAAAAAAAACTGATTGAATATTTTCTCTAGCCTATTTTTAGGAAGTACAACTTCTGTATTTTTTGGTTTCAATAATTCAGTAATATTTGAAACATCCAAACCCTCTTTTTCAATGGGTTTTTCATCAAACATTTCTTCTGGCTTTTTTTGTTCTTCTCCAGGTAAATCTCCAGGCTCGCCAGAATACAACAAAGAAGATGAAAAAAATAAAATTAAAATTGTTTGAATTATTAGTTTCATTTAAATAAAAACATCTTAAATTAATTTTTAACTATAATTCAATAGAAATCAATGAGTGAAGATCTCGAAAAAAACCTGAATGAAATAAAAAGATTACCTGGACTAAAAAAAGTAAAGGAAGAAGTTGAAAACTTATTGGCTTTTCTTCAAAATTCTAAGGATAGAAAAGAACAAGGTTTAGGTGATGCAATGCCACTTACTTACCATTTAATTTTTTCTGGTAATCCAGGAACAGGAAAAACTACAGTGGCTAGAATTTTGGCAAATATTTATAGAGATTTAGGCATTATTGCTGGAGGGAAACTGATAGAAGTAACCAGAAGTGATTTAGTTGTAGCAGAGAAAGGTAAAACAGCAGAAAGAGCAGCAGAAAAGTTTAATCAAGCAATAGACAATGTATTATTTATTGATGAAGCATATACTTTATCAAATAAGAAAGATCCAAATGACAACGGTCAAGAAGCAATTGACGAATTACTGAAGTTTATGGAGGATTACAGGGATAGATTGATAGTTATTGTGGCAGGTTATGAAACTAATATGAAAGAATTTATTTCTTCAAATGCCGGTCTAGCTTCTAGGTTTAAAAGAAATATAATTTTCGAAAATTATAATGACCTAGAATTATACCAGATCTTCTTCAAACTTTGTCGAGACAACAAATATATGATTGCAAATGATGCAAGTGCTTCAATTAAAAATTCATGCAATAAAATTATAGAAATAACTGGTGACCGTTATTCTAATGCAAGAGATTTAAGAAGATTTTTTGAAAATTGTATTCAAATTCAATCAGTAAGATTGAATAAGAAAGAAAATAAAACAAAATTAGATCTAATGATGATTAAAAAAGAAGATATTGAAAATACTATCAATAATTTTTCTTAACTTATAATTCTTGAATTATATCTATAAGTAATAAATCTTCTAATAACTTCATAAAACAGAATAATTAATGCTATGAAAGTTACTATTGGAATGTAACTTAAAATTTTAAGATATCTTGAATATAAAATCTCGATAGCAGATCTTTCGTCCATTTGAATATCGTGCAACCTATTTGCAATTAAATGTATTTTAGGATCTTTTAATTGAGAACATTTATCTAATATTTGATATAATTGTAATTTATCATAGTAATTTATTAGATCCTTTAAATTTTTCTCGACTGCATAACAATTTGCAAACAAATTATTATAAACGTCATCTAAAGTTAAATCTCTTTTGGATGATTTTCTCATTTCATTGTTTAAACTGATATAAATTTCCTCAACTTCCTCTTTTGTTGGATTTTCTTTTAAAACTATTTCAATTTTTTTCTCAAAATTTTTAATTTTTTCTTCAATATCTTTTTTAATATCATTGTTTAAATTTTGATCTGGAAAAGTTGCTATAATTGTTTCGTCTTTTCTTATTTCATTATCGCTAGATATAACTTCATTACTCTGTTCTATATCTTTATCTGATTTCATAGGAGGGTCTGTCTTTAAAACCACTTTAGTTTGTTCTTCATTATCATTTTGATCTTTATCAGATTTTACTGGGACATCTTTTTTTGCAATCACGCTTGGTATTCTACCTTTTGCAAATTCACCAAAGAATTTTCTAAATGTTATTGAAAAAATATTAGAGCTAATGTCTTCTTTTGCATTTTCTAACAAAAATGCATTGGCCATTAGGCTTGTGTTATTCTCTTTATTAAGAAAATTATACCCTACCCCTAAAGAGTAGTAGTCTTCTTTGTCTCTTGGTAAATCGTGGTTAAAAGTAGAGCCAGATGCAAATCTTGCTTTATTTTCTGTCCCTTCAACAAAATAGTCTCTAGATACAAATGCTGCTAATTCCAATTGGCTTAATTTATTATCTTTCTCTGAAAAGTTTTTTGATACTGAAATTCCAACCTCAGGTTTGATGATAAAAAGATCTTCATTATCAACTGACAATGCCAAATCACCACCTGTTTCTTTTGTGTCTCCCTTAAATATATAGCTATAATTTATTTTAGCAGATGGAGATATTTTATAACCATTAAAATCATACTTTGCTATATGCTGAGCTTCTAAATTTAAACCAACATCATAAAAGTCAGATTTATACTTATCATCTACTGAAGTTCCAAATACAGATACATTTCTGTTACTGTTAGTCTTGGAGACGAACGCGCTACCTAATAAATTAAATGCATAATTTTCATCATCTATTTGCTTAAACATTGATGCATGCATTGAATAAATTTCAGCATCTCCATAACTATCATTATAGGTTGTATCAGTTTTTGAAATTCCAATAGAATAACCATCAAAATTTATATCGTCTTTTTTAAATTGTTCTCCAAATAATATTCCTGTCGTATCAGAATTATATCCCGTATAACCTTCACCAATATTATCTCTTTTAGTATTTGTTCCAAAAGTTCTTAAAAATGAAGCACTATCATCTGACTCAAATCTTTCAAAAAATGATTTATTTTTATTATTTTTTATAAAACCTAAAACTGATACATCGCTATAATCGTAGTATTCACTATATCTTTTTTTATCTCCATACAAACCTTGGTCTTGTAATGATGCTAAAGTAAGCTCGTTAGCTGTTGAGGTAAAATTAGTTACAAAGGTTGTGTTTGAAAGAGACGTAGTATTTGCAACAGCTCTATTAAAATAATTATGATTAGTATTTGATTGAATAGATGATGTTGCAATAACAGTTCCTTTTAATTTATCTAATTCAGTATTAACAGAAGAAACTGTTGCGCTATCTAAAACATCTTTAACCTCTTTTAATGTTCCAGTAGTTGCATTGTCAAATACTTTTGCAATATCTTTTGATGATGAAACTGTTGTTGTGCAGTTTATGTTACATGTGCTAGCTGCTTCAGCAATTTGTAAAGAAACAGTTTTTGCCGAAGTATCATAAACAATATCCCAAGTAGCATCATTAAGATTACTCTCATTATTCATTATCTCTGTTGAAAAAGTTCCATTAAATGTTCCACCGCCAGAAGCATCTACAATTGTATGTGTTACGTCTGAGTAAGTGGTATCTTCAGGATATAAAGAAATAGTTCCTGCAAGCACTGTATTTCCATTAATTACAATCTTGTCTGCTGTTGTTGAATTAAATTCTATGTTTGTAGTATCGTCTGCAGATAACGTTAAGTTACCAGTTATAGTAAGAGTGCCTATGCTATTTCCAGGTGCTAAAGTACCTGCAGTAGATGAGAATGTAACATTACGCCCTATAACACCACCTCCACTTAATGTACCTCCTTCTACACTAATATCTCTTGGAATAATGGTATTTGATCCATCACTTGCTGTTCCTACATATAGTGTGCCTGCAGTTAATGTTGTATCTCCGGTGAAAGTATTTGTTCCTGTTAAAGTTAAATCACCTGAACCAGATTTATTTAAATCTCCTGAACCAGATAATGTTCCGGATAAAGTTTGATTATTTGAAGAACTAAAAGTTAGTGTACCAGAATTTGATATGTTACCAGCGTACGATCCACTGTTTAATTGTCCGCTTATATCAATTGTACCCGCTGAAATAGTTGTATTTCCTGAATAAGTATTTGTTCCACTTAAAGTAAGAGTTCCAGAACCAGCTTTTGTTAATCCACCAGATCCTGATATTACACCAGAAACAGTTTTATTGTTTGTGTCACCAGCAGTTAGAACTTGTGAACTTGCTATTTCAATATTTCCAGCTCCTTCTATTGAAGCAACCGTATCACTTGCATCTACGTCATATACTGCACCAGAAGCAACACTTACTGAAGTGCTATCAGATAAAGTACCTGAAACAGTTAAAGTTCCTGAATTAATATTTGTGTTACCTGTATAAGTATTTGTTCCGCTTAAAGTATAAGTACTAGAGCCAGCTTTAGTTAATCCACCAGATCCCGAAATTACTCCAGATAAAGTTTTATCATTACTATCCCCAGCTGTAAGAATTTGACTACTTGCTATTTCAATATTTCCTGCTCCACTTACGGATGCGATGGTATCACTTGCATCAACATCATAAGTGGCACCTGATGCAACTGTTACTGCTGTACTATCTGATAAAGTTCCTGAAACAGTCAATGTTCCTGCATCAATAGTTGTTAAACCTGAAAATGTGTTGTTACCACTTAGAGTTTGGGTTCCAGAGCCAGCTTTTGTTAATCCACCAGAGCCTGATATTACACCAGATAAAGTTTTATTATTTCCATCACCAAAAGTTAAAGTTTGTGAACCAGCAATTTCAATATTTCCGGCTCCACCAATTGAAGCAACTGTATCACTTGCATCCACATCATAAATTGCACCAGAGGCAATTGTTACTCCAGTGCTGTCAGACAATGACCCAGTTACAGATAAGGTTCCTGCATTAATAGTCGTAGCTCCAGAGTAGGTATTTGTACCACTTAAAGTTTGAGTTCCTGATCCCGCTTTAGTTAAACCTCCAGAACCTGATATTACACCTGACAAAGTTTTATCATTACTATCTCCAGCAGTTAATGTTTGAGAACTTGCTATTTCGATATTTCCAGCACCACTCACAGATGCAATGGTATCACTTGAATCAACATCATAAATTGCACCACTTGAAACTGCTACTGCTGTGTTGTTATCAAGAGTTCCTGTTACAGTTAAAGTTCCAGCACTGATGGTAGTAGTACCGTCGTAACCATTTGATCCAGTTAAAGTTAAAGTTCCACTTCCAGATTTAATTAAATTATAAGTGTTAGATCCATCATCAATTGCTGCCATTGATACAGCGCTATCAATACTGGCGGTAGTATTTCCAGTTAGAGTATTGGTTCCTGAAAAAGTAATTGTATTGCTATCTCCACTATTTCCTAAAGTTATTGAACCCTGTAAATTTAAATTCTCATCAATTGTAAAATCACTTGCATCTGATGTATAAAATTTACCTCCAGTCATTGTTATAGCGCCTGTACCAAAAGCATCATTATTTCCATACTGAATGGCACCAGCAGTCACTGTAGTACCTCCGGAATAAGTACTGCTGTTCTCTGCAAAAAATGTACCAGTCGCTGACATTGTCAAAGTTCCAGAATTCAACACTAAACCACCTGATGGTCTTATTGTTCCATCACCACCTGTAATAGTTAAATCATAATTGTTGGCTCCTGCTGTTAAACGACCACCAAATGTTAAATTTCCGTCATCAATATTTATTGTAGTATCAGAACCAAGAGTAGTAGCACTCCCTGATAATGTTATTGTTCCAGAAGTATTTGCAGCTTGTAAAGCACCACCATTACTTACACCATTTCCATTTAATGTTAAGCTCTCATTAGTAATCGTAATTGCATCAGTTATTTTTAAACTTGCACCATCTGCAACAACTGTTCCTCCACTTGATGACCCTAAAGAATACTGATCAGATATTTCTAGAATACCTGCATTTACTGTAATTGTTCCATCATTTTGATTAGCTCCACCCAAGACTAAAGTACCACTTCCAGATTTAGTTAAATTACCAGAATCTGTAATGATACCATCAAAGGTCATTGTATTGGATGATGTTACTTCAATTGTACCATTACCAGTTAACGTAATTCCTTTATTAGCACCTAAAGTAAAATCATTTGTAGCACTTAAAGTTCCACCATTAAAAATTATGTTATCTCCATCTGCGCTGCCAGGAGTTGCTCCTAAATTAGCTGAACTTGAAACACTAATAGTTCCATTTGTAATAGTTGTTGAACCAGAATAAGTATTTGTACCTGAAAGAGTTAAAGTTCCACTACCTGATTTATTTAAAGCACCTGTTCCTGAAATCACACCTGCTAAAGTTTGGTTAGATGATGAGTTTATTGTAAAAGTTCCTGAATTTGCAATTACACCATCATAATTTCCACTTTCTAACTGACCTTGAACGTCTAATGTTCCAGCTGAAATTGTAATATCTCCAGTATTAGTATTTGTTGCACTTAAGGTTAAAGTTCCATCACCTGATTTAGTTAAAGCACCTGAGCCAGTGATTACACCCTGAATATTTGATGTAGTTGATGATGCTGTATTTATTGTTCCAGCACCTGTCATGGTAACCCCTCTATTAGAGTCAAAGGTAACTCCTGAGGTTATTATTAGACCTCCACCATTAAAAATTATATTATCAGCATCAGCAGAACCAGGTGCAGACCCAAGATTATTATCTGCTGAAACGCTTAAGTTTCCAGCGTTAATGGTAGTATTACCGCTATAAGAGTTTGTTCCGCTTAAAGTTAATGTTCCTGTTCCTGACTTAACAACAGAACTTGTTCCTGTGCTATCTGTAATTACACCAGCATAAGTAGTATTAGTATCTTGGTCTATTGTTAGAGTTGTATTTTGTAGATCTATTGAACCTGTAGAAGTACCTGTAAGTGAAGCTATAGTGTCACTTGAGCTCATATTTAGAGTTCCCTGAACATCTAAATTTACTGTATCTGCAAATCCTCCTTCTCCACTAGTAAAATCTGCTGTTGTATATCTGTCAATATCTAAAGTTCCAGTTCCTGTAACTAGATCTAAAAACTGATATTCTCTTGCGTTAGTTCCTTCGGCAAGCAATGTGAAGGTGTTGCTACCTAAATTAATTGCAGTAGTAGCAGAACCATTTGAATTACCAAATATAAACTTATTACTCGCATCTGAATTTAAATTAGGTTTATGCAATACATTTGAGTCTGCAGTTAAAGTTACTGTTCCAGTTAAAGTAGTATTTCTATCATAACTAGATGTTAATGTTGCTGCTGTACCACTGTTAAAATTATTATTCCCAGAACCTGCTAAACTTATGTCCATGCTATAGGTTCTTCCCGAACCTGTCCCTGGATAAAAATTTAAAGAGCCTCCACTTTGAACAGTAATTGAATTTCCTGAAGCAAAAGTATCATTATTTACAGACGCATTAGCTCCATTTGCAACTATAACATCAAAGGAATATGCATCTGAAGTTCCACTGACAAACATCATTTGACCAGCACTTACTGTTACATCTCCTGATAAATCATGAGTATTAGCAGCACCTAAAGCTAAAATACCTGAACCAGTTTTTGTTAAATTATAATTACCCGTTATATCACCATAATAATTTACCCTAGCACCTGAATTAGTTACTTCAATCGTTGCATTATTATTTGCTAAAGTAATACCTCTATTAGCATGTAGAGTAATTGTACCTGTGTTAGAAAATTTTAAAGTTGCATCAACAATTCTAATATTATCAGAAACTAAACTACCAGGTTCACTTCCTAAACCTCTATCAGTTGCAACCTCTAATATTCCTCCATTTAAAACTGTTTGGGATTGAGTGTTTGTTCCAGTTAACTTTAAAGTACCACTTCCAGATTTAACTACATTACCATTACTAACTACTCCAGATATAGTTGAAGTAACTCCACTTGAAGTATCAAATGTTATATTCTGACCTCCAAGATTTACAGCTCCAGATAAAGTATTATTACTATTTGATGTAACAGTATGTTTGCCTCCAGAAATTGAAACATCGCCTGACAAAGTTAAGGCACCATTATTTGTTGCATTACCAATAGTTGTTGATGATGTTATGTTTATATCATTACTAATCGAACGAGATGATGTGTTTGAGGATGATATTCCTCCACCCTCTAAACTAATTGTGTTGTTTGCGCTTCCAAACGATCCATTGTTTCCAATTCCAACCAAACCACCTTCTATGGTGAAAGTATTAGAAATAACATTACCAAAATTTGAACTATTTGCGTTTAAAATTAAAGTTCCATTCCCTTGTTTTGTCAAATCATAGCCGTTACTAAGTATTTCTCCGTTAAGAGTATAAACAGCATTATTTGTAATATTGTAAGTTGTGCTTGCTTTTATATCGCCATCTAAATCAAGATTATTATTTTCTACAGTGTCGGTATTTTCATTTATAGTGTTAGCTAAACTTTTGCCGTTAAATGAAAAAATAAATATCAAAAATAAACAGCAAATAAACTTTTTCAAAAAAAGAAATTTTTCATTTAATTCTAACAACATTTAATTTTTGACTTGCACTAATCCAATAAAGTTATTTTGATGCAACTTATGGTATATAATATTAGTTATATATACAATTTGATTAAATATAAAAAAATTCTATAAATGCGATTATGAGTAATCAAGAGTTCTTAAACCCTAAGTTTTTAAAGTATTTTATAACAGTAGCAGATACGGGGAGTATTTTATCTGCAAGTTCGAGTTTAAATGTTGCTCAACCTTCAATTACAAGATCTGTACAAATTATTGAAAATAGTTTGGGAAAAAAATTATTTATCAGAACTAAAAAAGGAGTCACTCTAACTAAAGAAGGTGAAATTTTTTACATGAATGCAAAATCAATTTTAGCGTTCAATGATAAAGTTATAGAAAATATAAAATCTATAGAATTTGATGATAAAAGTATAAATAAAGATCAAATTACTTTTGGTATTCCAAGTACCCTTACCTATTCCCATAAACAAAATATACTTTGGTTGATTAAAAAAAATAATCCTAAAGTAAGAATAAAAGTTATTGAGAGTGATAGTTTTGAAATGATTAATCTAGTTGAAAAAAATAAAATTGATTTTGCGATAAGTTGTATCAAATTTTCAAATGATAATATTGATAAAGTCAATTTATACGAAGATCCGTTTTGTGTTGCCTTTTATAAGGGGCACCAATTTCAAGATATTAAAGAAGTAAGTATAGATATGGTTCGAAAAGAAAAAAATTATATCTTTAGAAATACTTGCGAATTTTTTTACTATGATTATTTAAAGAATAAAGGTTCCTTCCCAGACTTTAAAGAAATCCAAAAAAATATTAAAAAAAGAAAGCAAGAAAATAATGATAGAGATATTGTTTTTACTGATAGTGACACAACAGCAGCCTCTTGTATTAAAAGTGGTTTAGGGGTCGCAATAATTCCTGAAAGTGTAGCAATTGATCATAAACTTTTATTCACTAGAATAAATAAACCTCAAATGAATAGAGATATTTTATTTATTCAAAATAAAAATAATAAAAAAAATATTAATACAACCAATGAAGCTTTAAAGAATGCTTTATGGTTATAACGACTGGAGATTAAAATATGAGATTATTACTAACTTTTATATTTATATTCGTATTTAATTTAAATTTTACTCATGCAGAACAAAGTGAAGAAAAAGTACCAACTGTTACTACAAAACAGTTTAGAGATTGGACTTTGCGATGTGTTACTGAAAACAAGAAACAAAAATGTGAAATTGTACAATTTTTACAAGTTAAAAATTTAAATCTACAATTTACAGTAGTGTATTCTGAATTTTTAAATAATAAAAATGAGTTAAAGGAATTAATTAATATAATCACACCACTAGGTGTTAATGTTCAAAGACCTGCATCAATAAATTTTCATAAAGGGACTGCAGTTAATTTACCTTTCATAAAATGTGAAGTTGTTGGATGTATAATATCAATTTCAAATGATACTACCGATCCTGCGATAGAGAGTCTTTTTAAACAAATTAAAGAAGCAATGAAAAAATCAATCTACTTTGAAATTTTAGTTGATGGATTTAGAGAAAAGCCATTTTTAATTAAATCTTCATTACAAGGTTTTGAAGATGCACTTACTGAATTTGAAAAACAAAAAAATTAAAAATTTGTGAAAAATTTAAAAAAATACCTTGGGCTTATTTTTCTAGCGCTGTTAGTGCTAATTAAAATCCAGGACAGTAATTTTGTTAAACGAATAGAGAATATCTCATATGATATTTACCAGTCTATTTTTGAGGAAAATAGCGATTTTAATGATGTTTTAATCGTTGATATTGACGAGAAAAGTATAGGTGAAGTAGGCCAATTTCCCTGGAGAAGAGACGTATTTGCCAACCTTGTTGACAAATTAGAGAATTTGGAAGCATCAGTAATTTCTTTCGATATTTTTTTTAGTGAAGAAGACAAACAAAATCCTAGCAAAATATTAGGAGAACTTAATATTTCTAATGAAGGAGTATTAGACTCTGACCAATCCCTAATTACTGCAATTCAAAATTCAAATGTAATACTGCCAGTTTTAGGAGACATTTCTGTTTTTGATAAAATGAATAATTCTAAACCAAAAACAAACTTTATATCAAGAGGAGGTGATGCAGAAAACTACTTATATAATTTTAAAAATAAAATCACTTCACTTGAAGTTATAAATAATGCAGCAAAAGGTATAGGTAACATTTCATATCTTGATAATCAGGATGGTGTCTTGCGGTCATTACCAATTTTACTTAAAATCGATGGAGATATCTGGCCATCACTAAGTTTAGAAACATTAAGATTGTTACATAAAAATAAAAGTATTTTAATTCAATCATCAGAAAGTGGAATAAAAACAATTAGAACCAAGAACTATAGTTTGAATACAGATCCAAATGCAATAGTTCATATCAACTATAAAAAATTTGGTAAAGATAAATACATTTCAGCTGTCGATATTTTAAATGACAAAATTAGTAAAAATATAATTAAAGATAAAATAATTTTAATTGGAAGCTCAGCACAAGGTTTATTTGATTTTGTTAAAATACCTAGTGGAAAAGTTATCCCTGGAGTTGAAACACATGCTCATGCAATTGAAAATATTATAAATAACGACTTTATAATTAAAAACTTAAAAACAGATATTATTGAAATAATTATATTATTAATTTCTTTAATCTTAGTATTAATAATTCCAAAAAAAGTTAATCCAAAACTAAGTATAGTTTTTTTTGTAGGCTTATGTGTATTTCTAATAACTTCTAGCTTAGTCTTTTACCAATTTAATTATTTTATAGATATATTTTACACTACTTTAGGCTCTGCATTTCTATTTTTAGTTACACTGTATTTTAGATATCTCCAGGAAAATGAAATAGCTATTGAAAATGAAAAAAAACAAATAGTTTTAAAAAAAGAAAGAGAAATTGCTGGTGAAGTACAAAAAAAATTATTTCCAAAAGAATTTGAACAAAAAAATATTCTTTACGCAAAGAATGTTCCTGCGCGAGATGTTTCTGGTGATTACTACGATTACATAAAAATATCTGAGGATGAATTTTATTTCACATTAGCAGATGTTTCTGGCAAGGGAGTTAAGGCTGGAATACTAATGGCAAATGCTGCAGCTGTTTTTAGATCGATGGCAAAACTTAATAAAGAAGTATCTACAATTGCAAGATACATTAATAATCAAGTTGCGGACTCATCTTATCAAGGAATGTTTATAACTGCAGTTGTAGGAAAATATAATATTAAAGAAAAAAAAATAGAATACATCAATCTTGGGCATGAACCAATTATGGTTTATGACGAAAATTTTAATTTTGAATATTATAAATCTACACTACCTCCGCTTGGAATTATGGCTATGGATAATGACGATTTTTTTCGGACAAACGAAATAAGCTTAGTAAATAAAAATTTAGTTATCTATACAGATGGTGTTACAGAGGGATACTTAGAGAATAATCAAGAATTAGAGGCAAAAGGTGTAGAAAAGGAAATTAGTGATAATAAATTTAAGTCGCCTGTAGCAATTATTGAGCATTTAAGCGATATTTTAACTAAAAGAAAAGAGCCTTTAAGAGACGACATTACCTGTCTGATCATCTCCGGATTTTAAGAATTGTTATGAGAATACTGATCTTTCTTTTTTTTATATTTATTTCAATCACTAAGGCTCATGCAAATTTAGTTTTAAGTGAAGTTTTAAATAAACCGGAAGATCTTGAACAAGCATTTTTATTTGTAGAGCAAGAAAAAGATCACAAAGTTAATGAAGCAATTTATGCGCTCGAAGTTTTAAAGAAAGTTTACCCAGAAAATTCAGAGATCAAAATAAAACTATTTTATCTTTATGAAAAAACTCAAAACGAGACAGAGTTAAAAAAAATATTAAATGAGTTAAAGGAATTTGAAAACATTCCAAGTTATATTGTAAGTAAAATAAATGAATTAATTGTTTCAGAAAATAAATCTGAGAAAGAAAATTTACAAATATCAAATGATAATTCTAAAGGAATAAAATATTCTGAAATTCTTAACAATCCAACTGATCTTGAATTAAATTTGAGATTTGCAAAGGAGCAAGAAAGTTTAGGAAATTATAAAACTGTTATTGCAACTTTAGAAAGACTATCAGATCTATACTCAGAAAATTTAGATTTAAAATTATATTTGTTGTCAATATCGTTAAAAATAGATTCTAAAGAAAGAACAAAAGCAATTATTGATGAAATAAAACAGAGTGAAAAATTAACAGCTGATATCAGAGAGCAACTTAACTCACTAACCCAAACTTTAGAAAATCAGAAGAAACCTAGAGATGAAAATGACTGGATTAGATATGTAGACTTTGGTGTTAATCTTGCAGAAGAAAACAATGTTAATACTGTTTCAAATTCTAAAACATTGTATATCAGTGATAGTTTAAGTAATTACGCTGCTGATACTATTTACGAAGATTCTTATAGTGACATCTTTATAAGAACAGGAGCTTTTAAAAAACTATCTGATACTTCAAATTTAAGTTTAAGTTTAGGTAAAAATGTAACAAGACAGAATAGAGATAAGAATAAAGAAAATGATCTAGATTCTTTGTTTGTTAATTACAATAAACAATTCAATAAAAATTATATGTCCGCTTTCTTTTCAATGAATAACAATAATTTTGTTAATGATGCTGAAAATGTAATTTATAATGTTACTGTTGAAAACAGATATCTAACTAAACCAAATCAAAATCTGTTAGTATCTTCAAATATGGGTATTACAGATTATAGAACAGATACTACCTTTAGTTCTGCGGATAATAAAAATAATACTTATTATGGACTTGCAACGGGTTATGAATATTTTTTGAGCAATACCAATAATATAAAATTTAAATTAGGTATAAATCAGTATAACGCTAAGCTAGACTCTTATGGATATGAAAATAACTTTTATACTATTTCAAATTCAGGAAAAATTGGATTTTTAAATTATACAATTTCTCATTCAAATAACTCAAATAAATATGATAAATCTGACACTTTCGTAAAAAGCGATACGGTCAGAGATGATGAGATTGTAACAAATAGTGTTACACTTTCTGGAAATTTAGAAGATCTAATAAAGAATAAGTATATAAAGAATGTTTTTTACAATCTTTCTTATTCTGATATAGAGTCGAGCTCAAATATCCTTAACTACGACTATGATAAGGAAATAATTAAATTTGGATTAACAAAAAGGATGATGTTTTGAAGAAAATATTGGCTCTAATTTTAACCCTATTTTTTATCAGTCATTCAGTTGCTGATGAGAAAATTGTAGGTGCAATTACATTATCGATTGGAAAAATTACCAATCAAAAAGGAGAAATTTTAAAAGCTGGAGATAAAATTTTCTTTGGAGATGAAATTATTTCTGATGGAAAATCTAAATCTCAAATAATCTTTTTAGACGAGACCGTTCTTACAATCGGAGAAAAAACATCAATAACAATAGATGAATTTGTTTTTGACCCAAGTACATTGGACGGCAGTTTTTTAGCTACACTTAATGAAGGAAGTGTAAAAGTTTTAAGTGGATTAATTAATCAAAAGAACCCTGAAAAATTAGAAGTTAAAACTGCAGCGGGAACAATAGGTTCAAGAGGTACAGAGTTTCAAACAATTATAGATGAGGAAGATAACGCCCAAGTATTACTAATTGGTCCTGGGGAAGACAACACTTTAGGATTAAGGCCAGGTGCTGTAGAAGTTGCAAATGAACTTGGAAGTGTATTATTAGATACACCTTTTTCATTCACTCAATTATCTTTAAACCAAATTCCAACTCCTCCAGTTGAAATTACACAGGAGCAATTGCAACAATTCCAAAATTTTTTAGATGTTAAAGCAAATCTTGATGTTCAAGAAGTAGAAAGTGCAATTAAAGAAGGTTTGTTTGATGATCAGCAAATAAGTGGAAATGAAATAATAGGTGAAATAGTAACCACTGCTTTGAATTTAAGTGATGGAGGATTAACTTTCGATCAAATAGCTGAAGTGCTAGGTGTTGATGTCGTAGATATTATTGGTGAAGAAGGTCAAGCTGAATTTGAAAACGAGTCTGCAGAAAACCAAATTGCAATGGCAAATGCTGAAGGTGGAGACGGTCTTGCATATATTTTACGTTATGGTGGTACCAATTTAGGAGAAACAAATTATGGAGATTTCCAAGGTATAACTTCAGGGACTTACACTTATACAGGTAACAACATTAACATGGCAGCAACTAAAGGAACTGGTTCTGGGACTTTTAGTGGTGTAACTACAGTTAACTTTGCATCTCAAACAATTAATAATACTTATTCAGGAACATTGTCCTTAGATGGTAATGCAGATGTAGATTTTAGTTATTCTTTTACAACTGATTATTCTAGTGGATCAGCATCTACATCAATGTGGGGAACAAATAATGGAATTTTTAGTATAAATAATTCAAACGGTACTACTGCTACAACCACTAAATCAGGTGAAGCAGGTTTTGATCCACAAATTTTCACTGCTGCGGGAACTTTTGAGGGTGTGAATAGTGGATTTTACTACGCTGATGCTGCAACAGATTTCTTTAATGTTCAAATGAATGGATCTCCAAATCCATCAACTGGTTCAGTTGCAACAATTGCTTTAAATGTTTCTGATTATAATGATGCAGCAACTGATACAGAAAATACTATAGATGGCCAAAGAACTGGTATTATGCCATCAAGAGATTAAAACTATCTATTGTTCCAAGATATAGGTGTAACTGTAACAGCGTTTCTGCTTCCAATAGCTTTTACAACTCCAATTTCTTGATTCAATGTAGTATCTCCATACACTAGCTTAATTTTAATTTTTCTATTTCCTGGAGTAAAGTCGCTAGTATCAGTACTTTGATAGTAAACTTTTTGAAGCTCGTCTCGCCATTGTTGAATGGTTGCAACTTCACCAGAAGGTGACGTAATTTTTAATGGTGAATTACTAGAAGCTACAAAATCAGCTGTTTTAGACCACCCTGTAGATAATGCTAAATCACCAGTGGTATCAACTTTAACAGAGTCCTCATCGCTTATAAAAATACTATTATCACTTCCATCATTGTAAAAAGAAATTTCAGCTCTTTCAGGACCTAATAGTACATTAATGTCATTATCATCTTCTTCAATATCTGCACCAGTAAAATCTCCTACACTTCCTCCATATCTAATGATGAACCCTTCAACATCGGAGCTAGCCATACCACCTCTAGTCATAATTCCAGTTGTAGATGCAGAACTAGTTTGTTGGAAAACAAGATAATCATTTGTATTAGCAGCTGGATGAGAGCTAATCCAGTTTGCAGCAGTAAAAGGTCCTACTCTAACACTAGCCTGACTAGACCTCGTAGAAGTTACACCGCAACTTGCTTCATTTTCTAAATTATCTCTAATGTCGTCTGCGTCATCCAAATCAATATCTAATCTTAATCTCCAAAACTCTTTGTCCTTCCAAGGTCCAGATGAATATCTCCAAAATCCAGATCTAAAAATTCCACCCTGACATTCATCTGTTCCATTGACCCAAACTTGTTTATCATCAGTTACACCAAGCTCTTCAATTGCATCTAGATCCGCGGATGTTGTAACATTAGCTAAATAACCTTGAATACCACAAAGGTTTTGGTAACTCGCTTGAAAATTTGCTTGATTGTAACTTAACTCAGTATCTTTTAACTGATAATAATGTTCAGCGTTACTTGGCTTTTGAATATCTCCTAACAATACTTCTATTTCTCTTGTTCCATCAGCAGATGCATTGTGTTCAAAATACATAGATTTAATTAAATCAACATAATTTTTACAAGTTGCATCTCCAGATAAAGTAACCTCGCTAGTTTCATTTCCTGTAGCAGTTAAATTAACTGCATTAAGTTCCTCTGAGCCTACTACAAGCTTGTCACCAGTTTCAGCTCCTGATTTTATTTTCACAATGGCTTTTGTTACTCTCCTATCAAAAAGTTTAATTACTCTTTTTGTAGCTATTCTAATATTAGGATCTTCATCATTTTCCATACCCCCATATTCTAAAACTAATCCTCTTATTGAATAATTAAAGTTATTTGAGTAACTTGCACTCCAATTGTGTAAATCATTCCATGTGAGCTCATCATCGTCATCGAAATGAGTTCCTAATAAATGAATACCATGTTCTGTTTGTGCAACATTATTAGGTTCTCCAGTTCCATTCCAATTTCTAAATGGCATACCATCAACAAACACTTCACCAATTTGTTGACCTTGAGGATCATTAGAACCAGCTGTAACACCTCTTTCCCAGGTTCCATTGTTAGCAGAAGGTGTTCCAGAAGCTGTTCGTGTTGGAGCAAAAGCCAAACCTCTTCCATTCCATAACATACCTTCAGGGCCAGTCATCCATCTCCATACAGGGCATTCTGTGCTCGTTACCGTATCATCAACGTTTGTAAACGAATCTGTAAAATATCTTTTTGTATTATTGCCTGTAATTGCTGCATTTGAAGACAAAGCTATTTTAGGATCTTTATAAAACAATGTTAAACCAGACTGAGATTGGGGGTTTGCATTTGATGCAGTTAGTGATGAAGATCCTTTTCTATAAAATTCATTCTGATACCCTTCCAGTAACCACATTTGAGCTGAACTTGCTGTATAATTAGACCAAGAAGTAGAATTTATATTATTTCTCGTATCTAAATCGACAAGTCTGAATGTTGTGTTGGAAACAACTCTAACTCTATAAAATCCAGTAACTAGTTGTGTCATACCATCAACATTCATCTGATTAGTGGTGCTAATATCTGCAATCTTAATGATATCATCACTGGTAAGACCATGTGTCGAACTTGTTGTAATTAATGCCGGATTAGCTTTTGATATTGATGTAATTGTTCTTGCTGTTGTTGTTTGATATTTTTCAACTATGTTTCTAACATATCTTGTACTAGCACCATAAGTTTGGCCATTTCTATAAAACGGTATATTTTCAAAATCTCGTAAAGCTTGAAAATCAGCTGTTGCTTGGGCTCTATTAGATCTTTGTAGGAAACCACCACATTTATTTAAATTAGCTACAGTATTTGCGTTATCCGACATAGCTAATCCACCCATCCATCCATTACCAACTGCTTTAGTTGTAATGATATCATTTTCAGACTCACTTGTTATAGTTGCGAGGTATCCACTTTTTCCAAAATAATCTAATTGTCTTGATAAAGAGAAAGCTTCATTCATTCTTCTATTTTTATTATTGTATAGGTTTTGACTTGAATTAGCGGTTCCATCTGGTCTAGCAGGAAACTCATAAAATTCGTAGAAGTGATTATATCCATCTCTATGCTCTTCAACATGAAGAGGACCTAAAGAAAATAAAATTGTTCTTTCTCCAAGTGAGGCTGTAGTAGTTTCAGCATCTTCACCTTCTGTGCCGTCTGAACCATCTGTTCCTTCATAAGCATAAGGGTTTGCTCCTTCTTCTGCATCTACTTCTTTTGAATTGTAATATTTTATAGACTCAAATGCTTGTGTCCAAACATCTACATCTGCACAAGGTGCGTCAGACTCATCACCTTCATACATAGTCCAATTATGAGGATTATAAATAGTAGGAGTTTGAGTTAAATCTAAAGAAGAACCACCAGTTATTGTACCACCTGAAGTATTTTTCCAAACTCTATTGTTAAACCAAACAAAATCATTGGCTGAATAAGTTGATGTTGAGCTCCAATCATTTGGTTTACCAGAATGAACCATAGTAAGAACTCCTGTATAGGCATTCCAACCTGGATAATCATCAGTCGTATCATGGTCTACAGAAGATGAAGAAGTGTCACCTGTTATTGCTGATGGATAATCTTCAGCATCAGTATCAAGTTTTAAATAATCTTCAATTACGTCTGGGTTGGTATCTGCATCAAGATCTAGTAAGTCTCCGTCAGTGTTTCCATCAACTGGAGCTACATATGTGTCTGCCTCTATAGTGGCTCTTGCGACACAAAAATTATGGCCACTAATATCTATTTCATCTGCATCATCAGTGTCACCATCTTGGTTAATATCATGCTCTAAGCTAAAATGATCAAAACCTCCATATTCAACAACATAACCAGTAATACAATCTAGTCCTCCAGAACTACAATTTGGAATTCTTCTTAAATCATTCCAACCCCCGTTGGTTCTATCGCTTCTATTTATTTCCATATCAGCATATGGCTCTGCTGAATTATTGGGTTCACCACTTTGCCAGTTTGTATAGGAAACACTCATTCCCATTAAAGGTCCTGACTCTGATTGCATATTGGCTGCATTCGAGGTTGGATTTCTCCAATCTGAGTTTGATAGCCAAATATAGTGTTGATCACTAGATTGATCTAATCTTGTTCCATAGTAATTTTCTCTGGTTTCTCCAGCAGCAACATGAAAAGGGGTAACCCCAGTACAGCCAGACTGTGTGCTGCTATTGCACATTACAGCATCTTTAATAAATTCATTTTCTTCAGCACTTTCTATAGAAACTAAATATCCTCGCATACCTCCACAAGTAGATTGCTCAGCTCTTCTTTTTGCTTCCCACCAGTCAATCGAGTCACCATTATAACCCAGATCAGAAGTTACATTTGGTGCAGTTGAAAAATATTTATAATAATGGCCATAACTATTATCACCTGAATTTGATGTAAATTGTACACCGTCACAATCGCTACCCAAAACCTCAGACCAATCATCTTCAATAAAATCGTCACCAGCTGATTTTCCATCATCTTTTTCTAGGAAATACAATTTATCTTCAAATTCTGCACAGTCTCCTTCGGAGTATGATGAGGCGGCACTGAAATCTGTAAATGAATTAGAGTTACTACATTGCTCCATAGACCTTTTAAAAACATAAAAGTTTGTATTGGTATTATCCTTGGTTTGAATTTTAATATCTCCAGTCACTCCTTCTTGAGCAATATAGTTATTTAAAGGTGTTATTAATGGAGTACCTTCTTGACCAGTTAAATCATTTAGGTCTTCTTCTGTGAGTGCAATTTTACCATCTCCTACATCTCCTTTTTGAACTGGGGCTGAAACAATTAATTCAAGAGGAACGATTTGTTCTTGAGGTCCTTTTCCACATGATAAAATTTTGTAGTAAACAACATCTTCTCCAGGTGGAACATTGATCGACGGTGCATCGTCTGTTGTTGAAGTAACTGGATATTTAACAATTTCTGTTTTCCATAAAGTTCCTTTATTTCCAATACCATAAATCGTTGCATCATTTTTTCTATCAGCTGCTCTTGAGGTATTAAAATCTTTAGCAGTATTACCTGATCCTTCATTAAACTTATAATATGAAACTAATCCTGGTTCAGAACCTGTTAATCTTCTTCTATTATTGTTTGCAATGTCAGTGCCTGATCTTGATACATTCCATATTCTCATTTCAGCGATATTACCAAGCCAAGGAACACTTTGAATTATTGGATCTCCAGTCAAATAACTACTAGGATTAAAGCCAGCCAAACCTTCTCCGATTGCTAACGGCCAAAAATCTCCTTCAGGTAATGTCTCAGGAGGATTAGTATAACCAGATTTAGGTCTAGCTCCTATATCTGCATTATATGTTCCACTTAAAGTTCCATTTTGGTAAATTCTTACATTACCGGTATCAGTACTCCCCGGTGTACCTCCATCCCATACCCATGCAATGTGAACCCACTCATCCTTAACAGGAGATCCAATATCTCCTTGGTCATCCAAAACAACTTCTCCAAGTCTTGGAGACCACTCATCATTTTTAACTTTAAATACTAAATCCCAAGTTCTACCCCATTCAAAAGCATGCATGTCATAAGTAGATCCTGGCTGTTTATTTTGTATCCACATTTCAATTGTAAATTGATCGTTTGGAAAATCTTTAAAGTTTTCAACAAGCGCAAAAGATCTGTCTGTGTAAGTAGTATCTTTTTCAGTATTATTTTTTGAGCCTTCTGCTGAGAAATAAATAGATCGAACTACATCTGCATGCCTTTGAACAAAAACCTCATAAGACATGTCCTCAAATTTTGGATCATCTGTTCCAAGATTTGCATTTATTCTTTTTGCATAATAAACATCTTCACTAGAATTGGTAAAACCATGCCTATTAAGACATTTATTATCTGAGTCAGCGACATTAAGGGTATTCTGAATATCAACTAGAGTAAAACTATTTGAATTTAGCTGATCAGTGATCCATTTCTGACCTTCTTGTAATCCCGTTTCCGCAGCAAGATTTACTTGTTGCATAACTGAATTTCTTGAAACACTTTTTAAATCATTGTCATAATAAAAAAACATAGCTCCCGTCATAATTGACAATGCTGAGACGACAGCAATTACAAATACAAGGACAAAACCTTTTTCGTTTTTTTGTTTTTTCATTATGAGTCGCTCCAAAGTTGCTGTCTATCAATGTAACTATGAGTTTCCTTACATCTATTTGACAACATTCCAATAACAACATCTTCTCCATCAACTGTTACTGTTTTTTCAGCTATTTTTACAGATGGTTGTACTGACCTTTCGGGATATTCAAATGTAATTACAGCCTCATCCAAGCTAGTAGTTAGTGGGACTGTCTGTCTCCTAAATACCTTCTCACCTTCTTTTCCTTGAATATAACCCTCAATGGTCATTGCTGCTTTTGTTTTATAAACAGTGATATTTTCCATTGCTGTTTCTGAGCAATCAACTCTATCTACATATACTTTTTCTGTAGTAGTTAATTGGTTTCCTCTTAAATCTGTAGCAACAATTCTTATAGAGAAATATTTTTTATTTGAAGGTAAATTAGACCATCTAATGTCACTATCATCATTTAAAACTAAATAAAATTTATCATCTTTTTGGTCAATTCTAAATCTAGTTCCATGATCTACATCTTTATCAGCATCATCATTTGGAACCTCTCCAAGATTAAATCTTACAAAATCATGTGTATCAGGTTCTTGAGTACTAGTAGTATAAATCTCACCTACTATTAGATCTTTGTTATCATCCTCAGCAATATCAAAGTTATTATTATCTGTGATGGCTGTTCCATCTGCTTCCTTAAACGATACCCCTGTAGGTGTAGTGTTTCCAATATTAAAACCAATATAAACTTTTTTTATGTCTGAAATTCTATTATTAGAGGTATCTTCTGATTGAACTGCGTAATAAAAAGAATCTTCTTTTGGTGTACCATCATTAAAACCAACTGCATAAGCTTGATATCTGAAAGAACCATCGGCAAAAACATAAATAGTATTTCCTGCGGTAGTTGTTACTGTTGCCCTAGCACCACTGTAAGAGTCCTTATCTTGGGTATCATACATTTCTCCTATATTTGGAAGTTCTGTATTATTAGCCCAAACTGCTGTGGTTGCCCTCCACTCTCCACTCAATCTGCAATTCATAGATCTATCAGAACCATCTACACTTTGAGTTTTAATTGAACCTGTTTCATTTGTTCCTCTACCACCGATTTGTGCACAGTTAGCTGATGAATTTGACTGCACTAAAACTTCTATGTGTTCTCCAAAGGGATCATAAGATTTACTTAGCAAACCATATATTCTGTTTACTGTAAAATAGTCTTCGTCCATGTAATAATATAAATTTTGCGCTTTAGGCATTGGTTTATTTCCATCAGTTTTGTCAGGGATAAACCTTGGTAGTCTTGCAATTTGAATATTAGAATACCTATTGTCAGGTTGTGAAAAAGAAACTATTGCAACAGAACCCTTTTGAAATCTTTTAAACCCTTCTGTTTTTAATTCTTCGGTATCATCATCTCCGCTTGGCAAACTAATAGAAGTTGGTGTTGTATCTTCATTATAAGGCCAAGCAGACAAAGTATGATCAAATAAATCTCCGTCACTATCAAATCTATAATCAAATGCTGTGAACCTTTGACTGTTGCTGTTAGCTACATGTGGTTTGTTATCTATGTTAGCTCTAAATTTATTTGGATGGTATGTCAGAGTAATGGTATTTTTAACTCCAGTATTTTTTCCGTGTCCACATCCCCATTTATGAGTTGCACCAGGATTGTAACTGATTCTTGAAAATGAACTCCCTCTATTATTACAGTTCCTAGAACCAGTATTTGCTGGTCTGGTACTATCAGTTCTCATGAAAAGTCTATTGTATCCATTCTCATTAAAATCAGACATTTTTGATGAATTGGGAGTAGACCATCCCGTTAACCTGTTCATATCAGCATGTGATAGATAGGATCCTTCGTTATAACCACAATTTCTAGTGTGATCGAACTCATAACCTTTGAAATGATGTAGATGGATAGCAGATCTATTACCTTGTGCCCCCCACCAAGACCATAAATACATGTCATAAACAAGATCTGCTGGCTCACCCCACCATTCATTTTTTTCAGAAGCAGATAAACTATCCCATTCTGTTTTATCACTACTTCGTAATGAGTTTCTTAATTTAGATGCACTAAATCCAGATGTGCCATTTAAACTTTCATAATCAATTCCAGCGCAAGCTCTAATTCTACCATCTGGCCAAGTTTTTTGAACTACGCTAGGTCTTTGATATCCTGCTGCAAATCCTAACATGTCGTCATCCATCCACGCACTCATATCATGATTACAATCTGGATAACCGCCAGAGCAAATCATTCCTTTTAAAACAAAAGAGTCATATTCCTCGGTAGATGCTAAAAAAGAAGGAGAAGCTAAATTTTGCTGTATATAAAATGATCTTCCATCATCTGTTAAATCATAATTAGGACCTCCATTATAACTTGATGTTCCTTTTCTCTCATAATTTGCATCTCCATAAGTAAAACCTTTTGCTTCCCAAGTATGCAAATTTACATCAGAAAATTGAGGTGCATCATACTTCATTACTCTCACCTTATAATCTTTGTACGCCTCATTTTGATCTTCCCAAGGTTGACTATCACAACTTGTATCCAAATCTGCTTTTAACCTAATCGTAAAATCTTGATAACCGTCAGAGTTAAAAGTGTAATTTGTATCTAAATTATCTAAAGTGCCCTCAAGAGTTAATGATCCATCCCATTCACCATCATCAGCAGAATTATTATTATTTAAATCATCATATCCAGATGTTACGGTAAGACCTGGAGGTAAATTGGCGGCAACTGTGGTTGTAACCAACTTTAATCTCATTTCGTCATGGCTAACACTTGGTATTCCAGTTATTGCGGGTGGTTTTTCTGAATTAAAAACTATAGCATCGTGTGTCCTAGTAAGACTTGTCCCTCCAACTGTTTCACCTTGATGAAGTATGATAATATCATCAGAGGTTGTAAAGTTTGCAAGCTGAATATCTCTAGTAAGATTATTTGCACACTGAACTTTTAAACTACCGGTAAAAGGTATAACAGCTGTCCTATTTTCATGAAGATCTTCTTCATCATAAACATAATAAGTTTTTCCACCAAAGTTTAAATTTCTCATGTAAGCAGAAGCTGTATATTTTTCTGTTACTTTTTCATCTTTAGAGACAAGAGTGATTTCAAAATCAATATGCTTACTTCTAATTCTAATTCCAATTTCATCAAAAAACTGGGCAACAGGCATCCAGTCTGCATCGACTGTTGTATTGACAGTATCATCTTCGTCACAATTTGTTGTGTTCCAAACTTTTTTCTTTAATACAGTTTTATCAGTAATAGGAGAGTATGGAGCTTTTAACTCGTACTTAATTAATTTTCTTTGAATATTTCCACTATTATCCTCGGTATCAAAACAAAATGATACAATTTCTCCAAACTCAGTATCATCTGCAACTTCTGTACCATCTGTATTTAAAACCTTTACCGGCACTTGAACTTCACCATCGGTACTATCAGGATGTTTATAACCAGCCATCTTGCTATCGTGTTGTAATACATGTAGTGCAAATCTAGCCTCCTGTTTCATATTATTGTGATTGATTTGTCTGACAAATGTACCCTGAAAATTATTATAAATTGTGTAAGTTGCTCCCATTACGATTGTTGAAACAACCACAGCAACTAAAGCTTCGGTAAGAGATAATCCTTTTTGAGTAATAAAATTTTTTAAATTCATTTTAAGTTCCAGCTAAAAATAATCTTCTAAATTTTTCTTCAATTTTGTCTTGTTTAATAATTATTGTAACTTGTTTCTTTTTGACGGTTTCATAAATATCAACTCCATCTTCTTGATCTGTAACTCCATCATTATCTTTATCAACAGGGACATCTTTTTCGATGTCTTCAATTTCTAATAATCTCTTATCTCCAGTTCTTGCAGGACCGAGATGCTTCTTCAATAAAGTTCCCCAATTATCTAGGTCAGCCAAAACTTTTTGATTTGTTATTGTCGCTTTATATGTGGTGTCTTCAAACTTTGTCATGTCTAGATCATCATAAGGATCTAAACTACCTTCAGAATTAGATATAAATGTAATTGGAGCATTTTCTGTAGCATCAGATGCCATATTTTTATTTGGTGTATCATCAGGAACATCTGATCTTTCCAAAGATAAAGTAGTGTTGTTATCATCATCGAAAGCAGTTGAGTCTGTAATTTCGTATTTACCACCCACTCCCTCGATTATTATTTGATCTCCATCACCTGGTAATTGAGCAAGACCCTTTACTTTTAAAGAAGCGCCTGCTGTTGTATCTTCAAATACTCTTGGATTTCCATATTGCGCAGCTACAGGATTGTAAACTGCTGCAAGTTCTTCAAACATTAATTCTACTGCATAAGCAGCTTTGTCAAACTTCCTTAAATTTGCAAAATCTCTTTCTTGATAAGATTGTAATGTCATAAATACAGTTACCGCTATTCCCAAAACACCAGCTGCAGTCATACCCTCAACCAAAGATACACCCCTCTGAAATTTGTGTTTTAAACTCATTACATTCTTTTCCCATTGTTAAAAAAACCTGTCTCATATGTGTGCAAATAACCTTTTTTTCCTCCAGCATTTTCGGAAGCTTGTATTTCTCCTCTGGCATTTTCAGGTGAAGATCCATCAGGTAAAAAACAAAAAAAGTTATTCGAGGCAGAAACTTTTGAGCAGTTACCTGTCGTAGATGTACATCTACTGATTGTCATATGCTCAAGTTCTTTTGTTAAATCTGTTAGCTTGGTTCCTTTATCATTTGTACCATCAAAATCAGAACATTTGGTGGCTGTAGATTTATGATATTCTACATTGTATCTATTCAATCCTTGTGCCTGCCAAACTTCTAAATCTGCAGTATTGTTAGAAGTGTCATTTACAATTCTGATCGTATAAGCATTTCCATCTTCAAGGGACAGTTGTCTAACGTAATTTATTTGACCTCGAATTGTTGCAAGATCGCTCTCGAAATTATCTTGATCACCAAAATTATCAATTGCTGGAAAACCAACTGCACCAATAATGGATATGATGGCTATAGTAGTCATCAACTCCAAAATACTGAAACCTTTTTCTTTGATTTTCATTAAGGTCTATCCTACAGCTTGACCAATACTGAAGATTGGCATGTACAAAGCTATCATAAGAACCCCGATAATCGCACCAATTATCACAATCATTAATGGTTCTATAATTGAGGATAAGGCCGCAACAACACCATCAAATTCTTCTTCATAGTAAGTTGCAATTGACTGAAACATTTCTTCCATATTTCCTGTTCTCTCACCAACAGCTGTTAACTGTGCAAGAGCTGGAGGGAATATATGTTCTTCTTTTTGTAGTAACGCAGACAATGTTTGACCAGTCACTATCTGCCTCCCAATTCTCTCTAACGCATAAATAAAAACTAGATTTGTAGTAACAGATTTGGAAATCTTTATTGTGTCTATGATACTTACTCCAGCTCTAGTTAGATTGGCCATAATCATACACATCCTAGACACTGTTGCCTTAACAATTAAATCTCCAAACAATGGAAATTTTAAAAATCTCTTATGCATTACATGTCTAAATCCCTCTATATTTTTGTACATGAAGTTATAAGAAACTCTAATAATTACTATAATTCCAACGATTTTCATTATATTGGTTGGATTAGCAATAAATCTACTCGCATTAACAATAACTAAAGTTGCTGCTGGGAGTTGAACACCCATTGAGCCATACATCTTCTCGAAAACAGGAACGACTTTCCATAACATGAAAATTGTAATTACTGTTGCAACCGTCAAAAGCATTATTGGATAAAATAATGCACTTTTTATACCTTGTTTAATTTTTGCATTTTTCTCTAATAACTCTACAAGTTTAATTAAAAATTCATCTAATTTACCACTAGCTTCACCTGCAGAGATCATATTCAAATAAATATTGTCAAAAATTTTTGGGTGCTTGGCAAAAGCATCCGTTAAATTCATTCCGCCATTTAAATCTTTTATTATGGCATGAGCAGTCATTTTCATCTTCATATGTACAGTTTGATCTCTGATCATCATGATAGACTCTAAAATAGGCAAACCCGCCTTGATCATAGTTGATACTTTTTTTGTAAACTGCAATAATTCCTTCGGTGGAACTTTGGCCCAAGGTCCAAAATTTAAATAAATATTTCCTTTTGCAATAATAATAGGGGCGTTACTTATAGGAACATCATCCAAAGATGGTGGACCTTTCTTTTCGGATTTACCGTTACCTTTTTTGATTGAGGTAACAATAATTTTTTTTTTCCTAAGTTCTACTGCAGCACTTTTTGGATCAGATGCAGAAATTACACCATTAATTTTTTTTCCAGCTTGAACACCAGCATATTGAAATGTTGCCATAAACTAAACTACTAAAATTCTAGAATATTCTTCAACAGATAATATACCTTTTTTAATAAAATTTCTGCCAATAACTTGCATAGTTTTGAAACCATCCTTAATTGCAACTTCAAGCATTTCATCTCCTCTAGCATCTCTCAATATCGCAGCTTCTAAGTTAGGAGTTTTTTTTAACACTTCATAAATTCCTTGTCTTCCTTTGTATCCAGTGTTGTTACATTCTGCACAACCTGCACCCATTTTGGGGGTAAAAGTATTTAACTCTTCTTCTTTAAAACCATATTGCAATAAAGTTTCTTTAGTTGCTTTTTCATCATCAACTGTACAAGAAGAACAATTCTTTCTCGCCAACCTTTGAGCAACAATTAAACTCAATGCTGATGCAACCATGAAACTTGGAACACCCATATTTACTAATCTGACAACCGTAGAAACCGCATCATTTGTATGAAGCGTACTTAATAATAAGTGTCCAGTTAAAGCTGCTTTAATCGCAATATCTACTGTAGATTTATCTCTTATTTCTCCAACTAGAATTACCTCTGGGTCTTGTCTTAAAAAAGATTTTAATATCGCTTCAAATGTTAAACCAATTTCATTGTTAGCTTGAATTTGTCCAACACCTTTTAAATAAAATTCAACCGGATCTTCGGCTGTCATTATATTTGTTCCGGGATTATTAATTTTTTTAATACAGCCATAAAGAGTTGTACTTTTACCACTACCTGTTGGACCCGTAACCAAAACCATTCCTTGAGGAGCAGTTATAGCTGTAACTAAATTATCATAATCCTCTTTATCTAGACCGATTTGCTCTAAACCAAGATCTGGTCCAGCAGCAAGTAAACGCATAACAACTCTTTCACCTTCTTTAGCTGGAATAACTGAAAATCTAACATCAATATCAACATCATCTTCATTTTTTGGTTGTGGATTTTTAAATTGAAGTTTTCCATCTTGAGGCAACCTTTTTTCTGAAATATCACAACCTGACATAATTTTTAGCCTTGTTACTATTGCATTGTAATTCTCCATCAAAAATTGTTTGAACTGTAATTGTTCTTGGAGCACGCCATCTTTTCTAAATCTTATTCTTGCCTCACCTCTTCTAAAAATTTCAATGTGAATATCACTCGTGCCACTAAAAAATGATTCGTTTAAAAGTTTATCGACAAATTCCACAACAGCATTCTCACCTTGAGTAATTTTTACATTTGGAACCTTCACGTTTAAATTTGGTTTTGAGACTGATGATTTTTGTGCTTGATTATTTTGAGAGTCTTGTGTCGCTTCAATTACAGATTTAAATTTTAATGCTTGATCTAAATTTGATGGTTTTGCAACATACAATTCTACATTACATCCAGTCATACTTTTAATCTTACCTGCTAATGTAGATTTAGTTGGATCAAATAAAGCAATTTTTAAAATTCTTCCATTTAGTTCAAATGGAAGCATTTCGTTTTCCATTATAAAATCTTTTGGAAGTTTTTTTACAGCTTCTTTTTTAATATTTTGCTCAGTTAGAATAGTTTTACGTAAAGCATAATTTCTTGAAACTGCAGAAACAATATCATCTTCACTTACTAATTTATCATCAATTAAATACTCTAAAACTCCAAGAGGAACCTTGCCATTACTATCGTATTTTTTTTTAGCCTCATTAAAGTTAGCTTCAGATAATTTTCCACTAGTTTTTAAAAGGTTTGAAATCTTAATACTTATTTCAGGATTTATTGAAGGCATGTTTAAAGTTATAATAAAAATTATAAGTTATACAACATTTGCACTTAGGAATATTAACAGTTGAGTTTTATCGTCTTTATCAGTTGTTTGTCTAAAAAATGCTCCTAGTAATGGAATTTTTGAGAAGAACGGCACATAAGTTTCGCTGTTTTCTCTAGTATTTTTATAAACACCTCCAAGCACAGCTACATCACCTGCATTAATTTGTACTATAGATGTAAGTGATTCCTCGTTCGTTACAACGTCATCACCTGAGCTTTCACCTGGTGCATCATTTGCAAGTGATAATTCAATTTTTACTCTACTTTCTCCAACAATTTCCGGTTTCACCGTGATGCTTAAATTTTGTGGAATTTCTACTGTAGATCCTGCAGCATCACCTGAAGCTGGAATTACTTTTACTAAAGTTGTACCTTGAGTAAGAGTTGCTTCTTCACCGTCCATTGCAAATAGTTTTGGATTTGAAACTGTTTCTGTATTAGAGTCTTTCACTGATGCAGTGATTACAGCTTTGATCTTTGTCATTCCTATATTTCCAAGCAAAAATGCTCCTCCTGCCAAACTGACTGCATCTGATAAATCTGCATTAGATATAGCTTCAGGACTCGTATCAGCCACAGGAGTTATTGAAGTTGTATTTCCTGGGTTGGTATCAATCCCTGAAAAAGTTATTCTATCACTTCCATTTGCAGTTGCCGCAGCATTTAATGCATCTATGTTCGCACTAAAGTTTTTATTAAAGCCATCAGTTGCATTAACAATATAAGCCTCGATCATTACTTGTTTTTTTTCCAAGTCAATTTTGTTTAAAATATTCTCTGCCTGATTTAATTGTGCATATGTTCCTGTAATTATAATTTGATTATTTTTTTCATCATCTACCATAGTAAAGCCTTCGGTTTCACCCATAACTTCCCCAAGAGATTCTACTAAATCTGTTGAACTTTGATAAAAGACTTTAAATATTTCTGTAACCAAAGGTTCAGAACCATCTCCCTCGTTTGATACTGAACCGCCAATATCTAAGGAAGCTAAATTATTATTTTCCTCTATAGTATTGTCTATTTTAGCTTTTTCTAATTCAGCAAAAAATTCTTTTGTATGAACTCTTAGCAAACCAGAATCTTCATCAACAGTCATAATTAAACTGTTAATATCTAAAATAGCATAAACAGCAGAACCCCATTTTATATTTTCAAAATCAATAGTTATTTCACCATCTACTTCATTACCTATGATAATATTTCTCTGAACTAATCCAGCAAATAATTTTAAAGCTGATCTTATATTCATATTATTAAGCTTTAAACTTACTTCGGTATCTTCCAACTTTTTAATCTTTAAATTTCTATCAATTAGTTTAAGTGATTTTTTTTCAAGCGTTTTACCCTCTGTTAAAGAGATTCTTCTTACTAACTTTTCCTCTTTTTTATTTTTATTTAAAATATCGTTTGAGTCTTGATTGAATTGTTCTGCAGTTTGTCTAAAATTTTCAGCACTTGCCTTTACATTGAAAGACTCAATTTCTTGAACAGCTCCTTTATCTTTTTGATCATAAGCCATTTTGGGCCTATTTGAACTACTGCAACTTACTAGTAACATAGAAAGTGTTAAAACCAGGAATGATTTAATAAATTTTGTCATTAATTGAATAAATCCTCAACATTGGTTACTGTTTCACTTTCATTATCGTTATTATTATTTTCATTATTCTCTGTTTGATTTTCAATATTTATATCATCATTGTTTACATCATCGTTGATTAAATCTTCATTATTTGATTGTGGTAATGATGCAATTGCCATTCCTACTATTGGAGTATTAATTAAAAACTCATATTCAATATTATCCTCTAAAACAATCATTTTATTTTTTTCAATTGACACTATCACGCCATCTCTGTTTCCTATTCTGTCTCCTTCTCTAACCATAAATTGACTGTTGCTTATTTCAATTATTGCAAGATTTTTTCTATTTATTTTAAAATCGTTAATACTCTTCTTGTCTAAGTTTTCATAAGAAATATTCTCATTCGTATAAATTGGAATTTTTACTAATTGATTTTCGTTTAAAATAATTGTGTTTTTTTCAAAAGCATTAAATTCTATTAATTCACTTATTTCTCTTTCATATCTTCCAGCAATATCAGCTATTGTTTCGTTCTCATTTGTTACATGAATAAAGAATGGGAGTAATAGTTTATCACCAATCAAAATAATATTTTCATCATCCAGATCATTGTAAGAAGCAAGTTGCGTTGCATTTAAATTATATCTTTCAGCAATCGTATTTAAGTTTTGACCCTCTTTTACGATATGAAATCTATTTGGTATAACTATCTTGTCACCAATTACTAATTTTCTTGATCCAGGATAAATTGCATTTGCAACTTCTATTTCTCTTAAAGAAAAACCGTATCTAAAAGCAATCTTCTCAATTGTATCGTCTTTCGAAATAGTGTGAGTAGTAGGTGTTTTTGCTCTATCGATTTTTTTTATTTTAGCTCTTTGAAATTGATGATCAGATTCTTTGCTTAGTGCAACACCTTTTAATAGATAATCTCTTAAAGAGTATGCAATTATTGGATCAATATTTAAAACTGTAACAATTTCGGTGCTCTCAGGTTCAGCCTCAACAACTTCAATCACCTCTTCAGTGTTATTAGATAATTCTTCTGCCAATTCCTCTTCATTAGCTTCTTCTTGAATTAATAAATCTGTCTCAGACTCAACTGTATCTTCAATTTTAATCTCAACTACTTCTGGCTCTCTTACAATACCAATTTCATTAGTAAATGGATCGCTGCTAAAAGAATTACCAAAATAGAATAGAAAGATAATTGTAAATATAAATCTTAGTAACATTATTCTTTACCTGCCTCTAATAGATCTGAAACTATAGTTTCATCATCAAATACTTCATTTGATAAAGCTTTTAATGATAATCTTGAATTAAATTTTTTTGTTATTTTTTCTTTGGGTAAATCTTCCTCTTTTAGGTCAGGTTGTCCAGCAACTGTGTAAAGTGCTATTCGATCTTGTTTAGAAAATTCAACTAATGCCTCAATTTTACTATCATTAACAACTTCATTGTCTGAAAAACTATTCATCATATTTACCACAGCTTGATCGTTCATGGCTACACCAGAAAATAAAATATTATGTTTTTCTTGTATTCCAAAACTAGTCAATCTTATATTTTTTGGAACTATTTGATTTAAACTTGCATAAAGATTTGCAGTTGTTTTTAAATTTGAACCAAATGCTGCTGCAATTCTTTTATCTTCATTTATACTATCGATTTTTGCATTATATCCTTGCAAGAGATTATTTTTACTTTCAAGATCTTCCTCTAAAATTTTAGTGGCAGCTAATTTAGATGAATTATTCATTAATTTTAAAATTTTAAATGGAAGAACGTGTCCAATAATACCTAAAACAAAAATCATAGAAATCATTAAACAAAAATTACCTAAAGATTTTGATCTTCTGTTAGTTTTTACCTGATCAAAATTAGATAAAAGATTTACAGAAATTATTTCGTTAGTTTCAAGATTAAAAGAATTTAATTTTCTTGATGCTATACCAATTGCTTCTGATGCAAGAGATTTATTGCTAAGTGAATCTATATATTTTTTTGCACTATCAGAAATCTCAGCAGAGTCCTCAGGATTATAAAGCTTAACAACAACATCTCCCAATTGTCGCTCAATTCCTTTTGAAACATTTTTAATTTTAGATTTATCTGAAATTACTGTAATGATATTTATAGGATCAAATTCATACTTTGTTTCATACTCAACTAAATACTGTTTAATTTGAGAACCTAGTCTTTCAAAAATTTCATCCCAAAATTCTGTTTCTATACTTTCTACCTCTTCAACTGTATCAAGTAATACCTGATCTGCTTCAATAATATTTAATTCTGAATATTGAAAACCTTTATTAGAACAAATAGTTATACTCTTCTCTTCTTTAGTATAGTTTAAAATGACATTTGGAGTTTCAAATCCTTCTTTACCAAGAAGAATTCCTTGAGAGTTAACATGAGCGAAAGGTGCAAGATCAATGACCACAGGATTGTAACCTGCAAGTCTAAAAATATTAGAATAAGTTTCCACAAACTTTATCTCCATGGCAACTAAAACCACATCCATTACACCAAGCTCTTCGTTTGTACTCATTACAGAATAACTTGTTTCAAATTCATCTAAATTTTCAGGTGTTTCATCAAACTGATCCCAAAATCCACCTAAAGCGGTTGCCTCCCTTAAACTTTCTTCATCCATAATTGGAATTTGTAAATTATAAATTTGTGCTTTGGATGTATCTAAAGAAACGGCAATGTCTTTTGTTTTAGTCTTAATAGAGTCTAATGCATTTTTTACTTGATCACTTAAATATGTTGTTGCGGATAAAAAATCTTGGTCTTCTCCAATTCCTGCTATTTGTTGATTAGAGAAATTATCAATTTTACAAACACCTTTTTTGTATGAAATTTCTGCGGCTTGAATAAATTTATCTCTAAAAACCACACCTATTACTTTTTCTTTTTTTGAGTGATTTTTTCCTATTAATTTAATGATAGGAGCAAAAGCTTTTGCAATAGGAGGTCCAATTTTATCAATCATAATTTTTTATAAAAACCGAATAAAATCACAATAATAAATACCGAATCGGTACACAAGCATTAGTTGTGTTACTTTATATATGTATCAATATTAAAAAAAACTTGAAAAGCTATAACTTTTAGAGCATCAAAACATTTATGAGTCTTCATGATAAATTAAAATCATATCCAAAAGAATATGATTTGTCGGATATCCACATCAGATCGAATCAACCATTTGCAATCAGAGAAAATGGTGAGATCAAAGTTTTTAGTGAAGATATTGTTTCAAGACAAGATATAGAAACTTTTTGGAAACAATCTTTAGATAAAGCGCAATATGATTATTTAATTAGCAATGGTGATTTAGATTTTGCTGTTGTTGTTGATGGACAGAGATTTAGAGCAAACGGTTATTATTCTTCATATGGACCAAGTATGGTTCTTAGAAAAATTATAAGCGAGATTCCTAATATTGAAAAACTAGGTTTGCCACCGGCAGCACATGAAGCAATCACTCATAAAACAGGTTTGGTACTTGTTACAGGACAAACTGGTTCTGGTAAATCTACATCACTTGCTGCAATGATAGATCAGATTAATTCTCATAGAGCAGAAAATATAATTACAATTGAAGATCCTATTGAATTTGTTCATCCTGCTAAAAAAAGTATTATTTCTCAAAGGGAAGTTGGAAAAGATACTGGTAGTTTTGCAAAAGCATTGAAGTCCGCATTAAGACAAGATCCTGATGTAATTTTAGTTGGTGAGATGAGAGATCTAGAAACTATTTCATTAGCATTAACTGCTGCAGAAACCGGTCACTTAGTTTTTGGAACTTTACATGCAAGTAGCGCGTCATCAACAATTACAAGAATTTTAGATGTATTTCCCCCAGCTCAAAAAGAACAAGCGCAAACAATGTTAGCAGGATCAATCAGATTAGTAATGTCTCAACAATTATTAAAAAAGAAAGGTGGAGGAAGAATTGGCTGTCATGAAGTAATGACAGGGACACCAGCAATAAGAAATTTGATTAGAGAAGGTAAAACAGAGCAAATTCAATCTACTCTTCAAACATCTGCTAAAGACGGAATGTTTACAATGGAAAAATGTCTTGAAGGTTTAAAGCTAAAAAAATTAGTTGAATAAATTAATTTGAACTTTCAGTAAATCTTTGTTGCGGAACTACTGCAGAAAAAATTCCAGTGCCAGTACAATTACTTTCAGTTTGTTCACCAAGACCTCTATTTACACTTGAGGGGTTTGGATTGTTTGCTCCTTCACATTTTAAATTGAAATCTACATTACCTTTTAACTCAACTTCAACCTCTAAAAACTTGATATTGTTAGCTGTGGATTTTGTTATGATATTATTATAAAGATAGTTAGCTGCCAAAAATGCAAAAAAAGCTAAAAAGAATATTTTAATGTTATTTAAATTTTTTTTAAAATTTACCATTGTTTTAATTGTTATAGCTTTTATTCCTAAAAATTCTAATGCAAATATTTATCAATTAAGTTGTAAAAATAAAAAAAATACAACTGTTTGGGTTTATTCAAATAAAAGAAAACAAATCATTCTAACAAAAATTAATAGTTCAAAGACAAAAGTAAATTTCAAGATGGATAGACAAACCCCATCATCTTTTACATCAAACGGTTCAATTGGAGGATTGCAGACTAATGTAACTTATAATCAAAATTCAAATGAATTAGCAATGCTGCAAAAATCTTTAAGAGGTTCCAACCAGTTTTACAAGTGCTCAAAGCCTAAACTTATTAAAGAAGAGTAGTTAAAAAATTAAAGTTAAAGTTGTACCTGGACCAACTTGATTATGTTTGTACTCACAAAATTTCGAGGTTTTTTTTATAAAGTATACTCCCAAACCTCCAGGTCTGACTTTATCTAAATCTCTTGGTTTAATTGTATCTAATGGTACTTGTTCACCGTAGTCAGTAATTATTACTTTAAGCTCACTATCATTTAAAATTTCTAAATTTAAATCAATTTTTTGATCTTTTTTCATTTTATATGAATAACGAATTACATTTTGCAAAGCTTCATCAATTGCTAGAGTTACACTTGCTATTTCAATATTTGGTAGATTTAATTTGCAATATTCCTCTATTTTAAATCTTGTATCTTTTAACTCTGAAGGATTTGAATGCATTTTTATGTTCATAAATAAATTTCAATAGTATTACCCAATATGGGTATATTAAATTAAAAAAAATAGTTTATAAGAGAATTATGAAAAAAATCTTATTAGTTTTATTTACATCATTATTATTTTTTCAAAACATAGTCAAAGCAGAAGTTGCTATGATTGGAGTTGTAGATGGAATGGTATGTATGGCATGCCAAGCAAAAGTTGAAAAAGAACTTAAAGCTGCAACAGGCGAAGGTAATGTTGAGGTTTCATGGCCAGAAGGCGTTGCTTTTATAAACTTTGAAAATACTCCAAATTTTTCTGAAGAGGACTTTAAAAAAGTAATTGAGAATGCTGGTTTTGCAGTTGGTAAAGTTGCTACCTTAAATGAAAAAATTATTGATCCAAAATCTGGATTAATTTCATTAAATAAATTTTAATTATTTACTTTCCAGTCAGTTTCGAAAGTCACATAGTTTACTTGTAAACATCGTCTTTCTTTAAGAATGCTCTTTTTTTCCATGCCATGCCAAGTATTTGGTCCGCTGGTAAAAAGATAGCCATAGTTATTTCTGTAAGGCAATGTTTTAACTTTCTTTAATTTCTCATTATAAAAATCAGTCCCTAAATCTTCAGACTCGTTAGTTTTATTTACAAAAATTAATCCTGACATTAATTTTTCTTTAATATCACAGTGCGGTTTGAGCCAAAAACCTTCTCTATCACAAATCACCTCTACCCTTACGTATGAGTTCGATAAATCTTTATTGATCATTTTGGATATTGTCTCAAATGTTTCTTTTGATTGTAGTTCATTTATAAATTTTACAAGATTTGGAAATTGAGAACTATTTTCTTTTGTTACAAAACATCTAAATTTTATTGCTTTACCACCAGAGGAAATACCTTCTCTGAATTCTGCTGCCCCTCCATCAATTGCTCTTGTTCCGTCATAATTCAAATTATGCTCACTTAAATTTGGAATATCTGCTTTAATAATCTCTTCAATTGCTCCGTCAGATAGAGCATTGCTATATTCCCAATGATCAAATGGTGTTTCATATTTTTTTGAATTATTTTTTATAGAATTTAAAAATGACATTAAGATTGAATTTTTTCTTTTATAACTTTTGCTACTCTATTAGTTTCATCAAGTTTTTCATAGTTCCAATTTTCAATTTCCTCACCTAAGTTTCTAGTGATATTTAGTTCTCTAAATAAATTTCTAAATCTTTGGAATCTTTTGTCATTCTTTTTTGGTAAAATATTAGCAACATAAATTGGTTTGCCTGTCAAAGCAGCTTCAGAGATCATGGAGCTAGAGTCACATGTAACAACTATATTTTCAGATAAAGCTAAAGCAGATAGATATGCCTTTTTATCTACATCCATAATCACTGTGTGATTTTCTCCAAAAAACTCTTTTGCATAATGAATAGTATTTATTGGGGTTCTCATTGATGGAATTACTACTAATTGGAAATTATGTTTCTTCATTAAT
This sequence comes from Candidatus Pelagibacter sp. HIMB1493, assembly GCF_052047995.1. Taxonomy (NCBI): domain Bacteria; kingdom Pseudomonadati; phylum Pseudomonadota; class Alphaproteobacteria; order Candidatus Pelagibacterales; family Candidatus Pelagibacteraceae; genus Candidatus Pelagibacter; species Candidatus Pelagibacter sp. HIMB1493. The sequence goes on from NZ_JBNAIP010000001.1 coordinate 957,747, forward strand.
TTATAAAACATTGAGAAAATGTGTTTCATATTTTTAGTTGAATAATCATAATATTTTGTTGGTCCTCCCATAATTAAGCACCAAATTTTTCTCTCATCTTGTTTGATAAAAGAATTTAAATAATCTTTATTTTCTTCAATTTCTTTCTCTGAAAGATAATGAATAGCTCCCTTTGTGCTAATAACATTTTTGCCTTTAATTCCATCATGTTCTGGAGCAACAATAAAATCGAAATGATTAAAATCTATTTTTGGATCTTGGATATGAATATTAAATATTTTTTTTTTAGAAATACTTTTTAAGTGAATAGATGGAATTACACTCTTTCTTCCACATGAGATTATTAAATCAAAATCATTATCTTCAATCTTTTTATAAACATTTTGAGAAATTGGAGTAAATTTAGGTGGAACAAGTTTCCAAATACTTTTTAGTTCAACCTTGTGGTGAGTAAAATCAATATCAAGTGCTTTAGCAAGTCCCTCGACTTGACTAATCATTCCGTGCATCCCTTGAGTTAATAATAAACCTTTTAATTTAGACATTAATCACTATATAGCTTTCATATGAGTCAAAATCCAACTAAACACACAAAAGTGTTAATAATTGGATCTGGTCCTGCCGGATACACAGCTGCTGTTTATGCTGCACGAGCAATGTTGAATCCTATCCTTGTTCACGGAGCTCAACCAGGCGGACAATTAACAACTACAACTGATGTGGAAAATTTTCCAGGCTTTGCTGAAGTAATTCAAGGACCATGGCTAATGGATCAAATGAGAGATCAAGCAAAAGCTGTTGGAACAGAAATGATAGAAGACCATATCGGATCAGTGAATTTAAAATCTACTCCATTTGAGGCTGTTGGTGACAGCGGACAAAAATATACTGCAGATAGCATAATTATTTCAACTGGCGCACAAGCAAGATGGTTAAACATTAAATCTGAACAAGAATTTAGAGGATTTGGAGTTTCGGCATGTGCCACATGTGATGGTTTCTTCTTTAAAGACAAAGAAGTTGCTGTAGTTGGAGGTGGTAACGCTGCAGTAGAAGAAGCAATGTTTCTTACAAAATTTGCATCAAAAGTAAAATTAATTCATAGAAGAGATAGTTTGAGAGCTGAAAAGATGCTTCAAAAGAAATTGATGGAAAATAAAAAAATTGAAATTGTTTGGGACTCTGTTGTTGAGGATGTTTTAGGGGATAGTGAACCAAAAAATGTAAAGGGTATAAAAATTAAAAATTTGAAAACTGAAAAAACAGAAGAAGTTAAATTAGATGGATTATTTATTGCAATTGGTCACGATCCTGCAACTCAACTTTTCAAAGATCAATTAGAAATGGATAAAGAAGGTTATTTAATTACAAAACCAGATTCTACAGAAACTAATATTCCTGGAGTTTACGCTGCAGGTGATGTTAAAGATAAAACTTTTCGACAAGCAGTGACAGCAGCTGGTATGGGATGTATGGCTGCGTTAGAAGCAGAAAAATTCTTATCTCATTAGTTTGAGATACAATTAATAAATAATTAAAATGAGAAATGTTATGACTGATAGAGTGCTATTAACTGGAATAAGTGGATGGATAGCCAAACATACTGCAATAGAATTATTAAATTCAGGTTATGATGTTTTAGGAACAGTTAGAAGTGATGACGTAATTTCTCAAACAAAAGAGACAATTAGTAAATATGCTTCGATAGATAAGTTATCTTTTATAAAACTCGATCTTTTAAGTGACGAAGGTTGGGAAGAAGCTGCAAAGGGATGTAAATATATAATTCATATGGCTTCCCCTTTTCCGATGAAGGTCTCAAAAAATAGAGAAAATTTAATACCAGTTGCAAAAGATGGAACTTTAAGAGTTTTAAATGCTGGTATCAAAGCAAATGCAGAGCAATTTGTAGTTACATCTTCAATAGCAGCAATGTTTAGAAAGCCAAATAGATCAAATCCTTATTCATTTAGTGAAAATGATTGGACTGATGAAAATTGGGTTGAAGGAGTTAATGATTATTTTCTATCCAAAACAATTGCTGAAAAAGCAGCCTGGGAATTAATGGAAAGTAAAGGGATTAAAAATAAACTTACTTGTATAAATCCTGGTGGAGTATTTGGAGATGCTTTAGATACTAAAGGTGGAACTTCGATTGAATATGTAAGACAATTTTTAAAAGGTAAATTTCCAGCAACACCTAAATGGGGGATCTTAATATCTGATGTTCAAGATGTCGCAAAATCTCATGTTGCTTGCTTAGGAAATTCAAAAGTTGGTGGCAGAAGATTAATTATTGGAAAAGAAGTTAAAACACTACTTGAGACATCAAAAATTTTAGCTGAAGCATTGCCAGACTATGCAAAAAAACTTCCTAAGAAAACTTTACCAAATTTTATGGTGAAATTTATTAGCATGTTGGACTCAAGTGCAAAAACAATGATCCCTGATCTTGAATTAGAGATGAAACCAGAGACGAAATATGCTGAAGATTTAATTGGTTTTAAATTTAAACCAGCAAGTGGGGCTCTAATTGATGCTGGAAAATCAGTAGTAAGATTAGGCTTAGTATAAAAATTTTGTATAACGTCATCTTTAAATTTCAGGTATAAAATTAGTCGAAATGAACAGAAGAAAATTTATAAAAACTGTAAGTCAAATTATGATTGCTTGGGGATTAAATCCAAAGCTCGCATTTGCTTCAGAAACTAATAAAATATTATCAGGAAAATTTTTTATAGATGGTAAGGAAGCAGAATTAAATTTTCAAGATTTAAATAATTCTACAATTGAAACTAAAGATGAAAAATCAATTATTAAAGTAAAAGATGATTTTTATTTGATAAGACCTGAAACAAAACTTCAATTTGTCTCAAAGAACTTATTAAAAGTTATCAAAGGTTCTGTTCATGCAGTCTTTGGAAAAAGACAAGATGAATTAAATGTTGAAATTCCTCACGGCACAATTGGAATAAGAGGAACCTCTATTTTCATTGATATTGAGCCTAAACAGAACAGAAGTTATTTTTGTAATTGTTATGGAGAAACAGTTCTCTATGATAAAAAAGGAAATTTATTAGAAACAGTGGTTTCATATGGGCACGAGTCTGGTGCACTTACAGAAGATGGAAAATTTAAACGTTATGGAATTAATTATTTAAAAAATATTTATGCTTTAAGACATCCAAAGATATTTGATGAAGAAATGGAAAAAGTTGGGTGTATCGTAGAAAATAGTCATTGTACCTTAAAATAAATTTATTTTACTAAATCTGAAATTTGATCTGACTCGAAGATTTTTTGATCAATATTACTATTTGCAAGTTTAATCATTGCTTTTGCGATTGTTTCTGAATGAATTGATCTCATTTTCTTTAATGGTCCAACAAATAAAGGGTTAAGAAGCTTAAAAATTATTATTCCTATTTTCTCACCTAGTCTAAATTCTTTTCTGTTACCTAATATAAATGAGGGTCTCATAATTCCTATTTTAGAAAAACCTAAACCTAAGATCTCTTCCTCTACAAGGCCCTTATATTTTAAATAATCTCCTGAACTTTTGGAATTTGCATATCCTGAAGATACAAAAAAATAAGATTTAACATTGTTAGATTTTGTAATTTGGGCTACTTGTTTTGGGATATCTAATTCAATTCTTTGATATTCATTTTTATCAGGAGAATTTTTTTTTGTTGTCCCAATACAGAAAAAACATTCATCTCCCTCAATTTCTTCTTTGTGTTTTTCTAAATTATTAAAATCAGTTTGAATTACTTCAATTTTTGAGTTGTTTATTTGAGTTGAGGAACGGACAAATATTTTAATTTTAGAGTAATTATTATTCTGAATAAGTTGATTTAAAACATGTCCGCCAACTAATCCAGTTGCACCAAATAGTAATGCTGTTTTCACTTATTAAGAAAGGCTTTCACAAAAGGATTTTATTCTATCCATTGCTTTCTTCAAATTTTGCATTGAAGTAGCATAAGAAATTCTAAAGTATCCATCTAAACCAAATGCAGACCCTTGTACGACTGCAACATTCGATTGTTCAAGTAGTTTTTGAACAAATTCTGTATCTGTTTTCAATTTAGTTTTTTTATTCAACAATCCCTTACAACTTGGAAATACATAAAAAGCTCCGTTAGGGGTTAAACAGTTTATACCTTTAATGCTGTTTAAACTTTTAACAACAAAATCTCTTCTTTCTTTGAATGCTTTAGATCTTTTTTTTATAAAACCTTGGTTGCCATTTAAAGCTTCAACTGCAGCAGCTTGACTTATTGATGATGGGTTTGATGTGGATTGAGATTGAATTTTACCAATTGCTTTTATGATATCCTTTGGTCCAGCGGCATACCCTATTCTCCAACCTGTCATTGCATACGATTTACTAACCCCATTCATTGTCAAAGTTCTATCTTTTAACTTTGAATTTTGAGCAATCGTATAAAAATTAAAATTATCATATGCTATATGTTCATAGATGTCATCACTCAAAATATGAACTTTTTTATTTTTCATTAAAACTTTAGCTAAATCTTCAATTTCTTTTTTTGAGTAGCCTGCTCCAGTTGGATTGGAAGGTGAATTTAAAATCACCCATTTTGTTTTTTTAGTAATGGCTTTTTTTAATTTACTTGCAGTAAGTTTAAATCCTTCTTCTTCTGTGCACTTAACTATCTTTGGTTTTCCACCAGCTAATAAAACCATATCGGGATAAGAAACCCAAAAAGGTGCAGGAATAATTACTTCATCCCCTTTATTTAAAGTTGCCATGAAAGCATTATAAAGAACTTGTTTTCCACCAGTTCCAACAGTGATTTGATCTGTAGTGTAATTAATTTTGTTTTCTCTTTTAAACTTATCTACGATTGCTTTTTTTAAAGCAGGTGTTCCATCTACAGCTGTGTATTTGGTGTCTCCACTTTTGATAGCTTTAATTGCAGCATTTTTAATATTATCTGGTGTATCGAAATCTGGTTCTCCAGCTCCAAGTCCAATTACATCTTTTCCTGCAGCTCTAAGTTCTCTTGCTTTTTGAGTAACTGCAATAGTTGGTGATGGTTTAATTCGTTTTAAACTGTCTGATATTATGCTCATTGAAATATAAATAAATTCTAATACGCTGTTTAATATATGGAAAATACTTATCAAGATTTAATTACAGATATTCAGAGTAAAAATCCTAAAATTGGTGGAAAACTCGAAGGTGGAAAAAAATTCAAAATTAAATCTGATTTTAAACCTGCGGGTGATCAACCAGAAGCTATTAAAAAATTAGTAAACGGTGCAAATAAAGATCAATTTAACCAGGTATTACTTGGAGTTACAGGATCTGGAAAAACTTTTACAATGGCAAAAGTTATCGAGGCTACTAATAGACCTGCATTGATACTTGCTCCAAACAAAACGCTAGCAGCACAACTCTATGGAGAAATGAAAACATTTTTCCCAGATAATGCAGTTGAATACTTTGTTTCTTATTATGACTATTACACTCCAGAAGCGTATGTACCAAGATCTGACACTTACATAGAAAAAGAGGCATCAATTAATGAGCAGATTGATCGAATGAGACACTCAGCAACTAGATCTCTTTTAGAAAGAGATGATGTTTTAATTGTAGCAAGTGTTTCATGTATTTATGGATTAGGTTCTGTTGAGGCGTACAGTAAAATGACGCTAACTCTTCAAAAAAATTATGATTACAACAGAGAAGAAATAATTAAATCTTTAGTAGCTCTACAATATAAAAGAAATGATCAAAATTTTTATAGAGGAACATTTAGAGCTAGAGGAGAATATTTAGAAATATTTCCCTCCCATCTAGAAGACAGAGCTTGGAGGCTTTGTCTATTTGGAGATAAATTAGAACAAATAGAAGAATTTGATCCTCTAACAGGAGATAAAGTTAGAGAGCTAAGTTTAGTAAAAGTCTATGCGAATAGTCATTACATAACTCCTAAGCCCACAATTGAACAAGCAGTCATTAATATAAAAAAAGAATTAGAAATAACTTTAAAAAAACATAGAGCAGAAAATAAATTATTAGAGGCTCAAAGGTTAGAAGAAAGAACTAAGTTTGATTTAGAAATGATTGAAGCAACTGGTTCTTGTGCAGGAATTGAAAACTATTCAAGATTTTTATCTGGAAGAAAACCAGGAGAACCTCCTCCTACTCTATTTGAATATTTTCCAGATAATACATTAATATTTGTTGATGAATGTCATGTAACTGTTCCACAACTTAATGGAATGTACAAAGGAGATAGATCAAGAAAAAGTACTCTTGCAGAATATGGGTTCAGACTACCATCGTGTATGGATAATAGACCCTTAAAGTTTGAAGAGTGGGATTTAATGAGAACTCAAACTGTATTTGTATCCGCAACACCAGGACCATGGGAACTAGAGCAAACAAAAGGAAAATTTATTGATCAAGTTATCAGACCAACTGGACTAATTGATCCTGTAGTTGAAATTAGACCTGCAAAAAATCAGGTAGATGATTTGATGCACGAATGCAAAAGAGTGATTGAAAACAATCATCGAGTTTTAGTCACAACTCTTACTAAAAAAATGGCAGAAGACTTAACAGAATATCTTCATGAAAATGGAATTAAAGTTAGGTACCTTCACTCAGATATCGATACTTTGGAGAGAATTGAAATAATGAGAGATTTAAGAATGGGTGTATTTGATGTTTTAGTTGGGATAAACTTATTAAGAGAAGGTCTAGATATTCCTGAATGTGCACTAGTTGGAATATTAGATGCAGACAAAGAAGGTTTTTTAAGATCGGAAACATCACTCATTCAAACAATAGGAAGAGCAGCAAGAAATGTAGATGGAAAGGTTATTTTGTATGCTGATAAAGAGACTAAAAGTATAAAAAAGGCAGTTGCTGAAACTGATAGAAGAAGAAATATTCAAATAGCTTATAATAAAAAACATAAAATTAGTGCTACATCAGTTAAAAAAGAAATTAGCGATATTTTAGAGAGTGTTTATGAAAAAGATTATGTAAAAATAAGCGAGGGTTCTAATGTTGGTGGAAACTTAAAGAAACATCTTAAAGCACTAGATAAAAAGATGAAAGAGGCTGCATCTAATCTTGAATTTGAAGAAGCCGCTAAAATTAGAGACGAAATAAGAAAGTTGGAAAGTAGCGAATTAGAAATTACATTAAATCCAAAAATAAGGCAGTATGATGTAAAAAATAAACTTTATCCTAAAGGTCGATCAACAATGGGGATGCCTGGAACAAAAGTTACAAAAAAAAGAGATAAAAAATGGAAGCACGGAAAATAATTATTACAGGTGGAGCAACAAGAATTGGTGCTGCAATAGCAAAAAAATTATCTGGTCCTAATAAAGAAATTTTGATTCATTTTAATAAATCAAAATCAAAAGCTGAGAAGTTAAAAAAAGAACTATCAAATAATGGTACTAAAGTTTACTTGGTTAAAGGTGATTTAAGTAAAGAAAATGATGTAAATAAAATAGTAAAATATGCAAAATCAAAACTTAAGTATTTTGATTGTCTAATTAATAATGCCTCTTTGTTTGAAAATGATAAATTAGAAAACTTTACAACAGATAGTTGGGGGCAGCATTTAAGAACAAATTTAAGAACACCTGCATTATTATCAAAAGAGTTTGCAAAAAATGTTAAAGGAACAAACAACAATATAATTAATATAATTGATCAAAGAGTTTTCAAACTAACTCCATATTTTTTCTCGTACACAATTAGTAAAACTGGACTTTATACTTTAACCAAAACTAGTGCTATGAGTTTAGCTCCAAAGATTAGAGTAAACGGTATTGCGCCTGGCCCAACTATTAAAAATCAAAGACAATCTGAAAAACATTTTAGAAAACAGTATTTAGCAACCCCACTAAAAAGACAAGTAGATGTTGAACAAATATGTAATGCTGTTGACTTTTTTATAAAAAATATATCTATTACAGGACAAGTTTTAGCCATAGATAGTGGGCAGAACTTAAACTGGCAAACACCAGATATTATGGGCAAAGAATGAAAAGAGGTAATTTTAAGATTGTAAGAATAAATAAAAACAAAAGTCTTTTTAATTACGAAAAGAAAATTCTAATTAATGAACTAATTTTAAATTTAAAACTTGGCTATTATGACTTTGAAAAGAAAAAACCTCAAAAAGTTAAATTTAGCCTAGAAATTGATTACGAGGATAAAAAGCCATCAAGTGATAAAGATATAAAATCAATTGTTAATTATGGAACAATTGTAAAATTGATCACAAAACTTGTTAAAAAAAAACATTACAACTTTCTTGAAACATTAGCTGAGGCTGTATTTGATGAATTATTCAAAGATCAAAGAATTGCTAAAATAATGTTGAAAATTGAGAAATTAGAAATTCTTAAGCAATGTTCATCTGTTGGTATTCAAATTACCAAAAAAAGAAGTCATGATAAGCTCTGAAATAGGAAAAGAGGTAATTAAAAAAGAGCTCTCGCTAGTCCCTAAACTTCCTGGTGTCTACAGGATGCTAAATGAAAAAAATGAAATCCTTTATGTAGGAAAAGCAAAAAATCTTCCTAATAGACTTAAAAGTTATGTATCTGAAAAAAACCATATAATCAGAACTGAGAGAATGTTGTCTCAAACTAGAAAATTAGAGATAACAACTACTTCGAATGAAAGTGAAGCTCTACTTCTAGAAGCAAACCTAATTAAAAAATTTAAACCAAAATTCAATATTTTATTAAGAGATGATAAATCATTTCCATTCATCTTCATTGGTAACAAAGATAAATGGCCACAAATCAAAAGACATAGAGGAAAAAAAACAAAAGAAGGGTTTTATTTTGGACCTTTTGCATCAGCAGGTTCAGCTAACTGGACTATAAAGATGATCCAAAAAATTTTTCATCTAAGAGTTTGTGATGATACTGTTTTTAAAAATAGAGAAAGACCTTGTATTCTTTATCAAATAAAAAGATGTTCTGGACCATGTGTTGGTTATGTTGAAAAAAGTGATTATCAACAAACAGTTGATGATGCTATTGAATTTGTGTCAGGTAAATCAAGAAAAATTCAAAAAAATCTCTCCAGCCAAATGGAAAAGGCAAGTGAGGAATTAGATTTTGAAAAAGCAGTAATTTTAAGAGATAGAATTAAAGCTTTAAATATTATTCAATCCTCTCAAAGAATTAATGAGGCAAACTTAGTAGAAGCAGATGTTATTGCTGGATACAAAGAGTCTGGCAAAACTTGTATTCAAGTATTTTTTTATCGTTCAAAGCAAAATTGGGGTAACCAAGCTTTTTTTCCAAAACATGACCCTGATGAAAAATTAGGAGATATTTTAAATTCATTCGTTTCACAATTTTATGAAAATAAAAGTGTGCCTTCTGCAATAATATTATCTGAGGAAATAAAAGAAAAAGTTTTAATTGAAAAAACTTTAACTCAAAAAGAGGGAAAACAAATTAACATTAGTGTTGCTAAAAAAGGTTCAAAACTAAAAGTAATTAATCAAGCAATAAAAAATGCAAAAGACAGTTTGAATAGAAAACTTTATGAGAGTCAGAATAATCGAGAACTTTTTGATGAAGTTGCAAAAAAATTCAATCTTGAAACAAATATAAATTTAATTGAGGTTTATGATAACAGCCATATCCAAGGAACAAATAGTGTTGGAGCTTTAATTGCATATGGTGATGAGGGATTTATTAAAAAAAGATATCGAAAGTTCAACATCAAGCACAAAAAAAATGAGCAAGATGATTACGGCATGATGAGAGAAGTATTAAACAGAAGGTTTAAACGTGCTGTTCAGGAAAAAGATAATTATCTCACTTTTCCTGATTTAGTATTAGTTGATGGAGGCAAAGGACAATATTCAGTAGCTAGAGAAAGTTTAAATGAATTAGGACTTCACGACATTCCAATTATTGCAATAGCAAAGGGTAAATTTCGTAATAGTGGAAATGAAACATTTTTTCACAATGGCAAAGAATATAAATTCTCAAAAAATGACCCCACTCTATTCTTCCTTCAAAGGATAAGAGATGAATCGCATAGATTTGCAATCAGTGCCCATAGAGCAAAGAGAAAAAAAGGAATTAGTAAATCTTTACTGGACCAAATTGAAGGTATTGGAGCAATTAGAAAAAGAGCGCTACTAAACCATTTTGGGTCAGCGAGATCTGTTGAGTCTGCTAGTTTAGATGAAATTAAATCTGTTGAAGGTGTTGAAGAAAAAGTAGCAAAAAAGATATATAACTTCTTTCACGAATAATTATGTTAAAAAAAATTCCAAATATTCTGACAATAGGGAGAATAATAATTGTACCCTTCTTCGTTTTAGCATTTTATCTCCCTGGCTTTTATGGTGATTTAACTGCTTTAATTTTATTTATAATTGCTTCATTTACAGATTTTTTAGATGGCATGTTAGCTAGAATGTTAGGACAAGAGTCTAAATTGGGAGAACTATTAGATCCAATTGCAGATAAAATTATAGTCGCTACAGCTCTAATTTTGTTGGTGATGGATGGAACAATTAGAAACTATGAAGTTATTGCAGCTATAATAATATTAACTAGAGAAATTTTAATTTCAGGATTACGAGAATTTTTAGCAAAAGGACAGATTAAACTTCCAGTTTCAAATCTTGCTAAACTTAAAACAGTATTACAAATGGTTGCTATTGGTCTTCTGCTTTCAGGAGATACTGGAAACAAAATAATCAACTTTGAAGATTATAATGCTCAAACTATTGGAATTATTCTTTTATGGTTGTCAGCTGCACTTACTTTATTTACAGGATATGATTATTTACGAAAAGGTATTGATCACGCAATATCTGAAGATAATAAAGACTAGGCTGCTTTTTTCTTTCTTACCAATGCTTGATAACTTTCGTTAAGATCAATGATTGTATCACAAACTTTGAATTGATTTTCTGCAATACAAGAAACAGGTGTCACTTCAGCGGCAGTCCCTGTTAAAAAGCATCCTACAAAATTAGGAAGTTCTGTTGGACTAATTTTTCTTTCATGTACTTTTATATTTTTTGATTTTGCAATTCCAATTACAGTTCTTCTTGTAATTCCATCTAAGAATGAGTCTGGGATTGGTGTGTGAATTTCTCCATTTTTATCTTTAAAAAATACATTGGCCCCTGTTGCTTCAGCAATATTTCCTTCATGATCCAACATTAAAGAATCTGTGTAACCTTGTTTTTCAGCTTCATGTTTTGATAATGTACAAATCATATATAAACCTGATGCTTTAGTGTCCCAAGGTATAGTGTTAGGAGCTGGTCTTCTCCAGTTTGAAATATTTAATTTAATGCCTTCGACTTTTAGTTTCGGATCAAAGTAAGATCCCCATTCCCAAGTTGCAATCGCAACATGAATTTTCGTTTGTTGTGCTGAAATAGCCATCATTTCAGTGCCTCTCCAAGCTACTGGTCTTACATATCCATTTTCTACATTCTGAGTTGCAATTATTTTATTTGAAGCAGTATTAATTTGGTCTTCAGTATAAGGAATTTCAAAACCCATTCTTCTAGCAGAATGAAAAAATCTAGATGTATGTTCCTCTAATTTAAAAATAGAGCCATCATAAACTCTTTCACCTTCAAAAACACAACTCGCGTAATGTAAACCATGACTTAACACATGGAGTTTTACATCTCCCCAATCAACAAGTTCATTGTTGTACCAAATTTTTCCAGATCTTTTATCGTACGGTATCATTAGTGAAAATATTTTAAAATATCAGTGAAAAATATCTTTGTATCTTTGATATGTCAATATAACTTACCCATTATGAAAGAACTTTTATATCTTAAAGACGATCAACTTAAGGGTTTAATTGAAAAATTATTTGTTAGTTACAGAGAGACATTTTCTGACTCTAAAAAAATTTTAGATAAATATTCAATTGGTGTGGCACACCATAAGGTTATTCACCTAATCTCATCTTACGAAGGTATCTCTATCTCAGATCTTCTTAAAAAATTAAAAGTAACTAAGCAGAGCCTTAACAGAGTTTTAAAAGATTTAATAAAGTTAGACATCGTCATATTTAAGAAAAATGATCAGGATACAAGGGTTAAACATGTGTTTTTAAACGAAAAAGGAAAGAAAATATTTGAAGAAATTTTTAATTTACAAAAAAAAAGAATTTATTCAGCTCTTTTAAATTCAACTTCAGAAGAGGTTGTTAATTTTGACAATGTATTAAATAAAATAATTAATGGATAATTTTTTAGCACATATTTTAGTAGTTGATGACGACGATGGTATTAGATCATTGGTCAAAAAATTTTTAAACGAAAATAATTATTTAGTAACTACAGCTGAAAGTGCTGAAGATGCCTCTAATAAAATAAAAATAATAAAGTTTGATCTAATTGTGCTCGATATAATGATGCCTGGAAAGAATGGATTGGAATTTGTAGAAGAAAATAAAAAAAATTTAGATACTCCAATTATACTTCTTACAGCAAAAGGAGAAGCCAAAGAAAGAATAGAAGGTCTTGCAATTGGTGCAGATGATTATTTGCCCAAACCATTTGAACCTAAAGAATTAATTCTAAGAATAAAAAACATTTTAGATAAGACAAAAAAAACTGAACAAAAAAGAATAATTGAATTTGAAAATATCAAAATAGACTTAAATAAACTTTTAATTATTAGAGATCAAAAAGAATTTAAAATTAATAATACTGAAAAGACAATTTTAGAAAAAATGATTAATAGTCCTGGAAAAACATTTTCAAGAGAAGATATAGGAAAATTGATTAATTTGGATAAAGAAAGGTCCATTGATGTTATTATTACTAGATTGAGAAAAAAAATTGAAATAGACCAAAAAAGTCCTAAGTTTTTGCAAACAATTAGAGGTGCAGGATATGTTCTCTGGATTGAGTAATTTCTTTAAAAAAGTTTTACCAAAAAGATTATTTTATAGAGCACTCTTAATTGTTGCGGTCCCTGTAATTACTATCCAATTAATAATCACCATTGTTTTCTTTGATAGTTTGTGGATTAAAACTAATAAAGGTATGACCAGAACTCTGGTTAATGAGATTAGTGCTTTTGTAGAAGCTTATCAAAATGAGGAGAACGATAAACAAGAAGTGACAAACCTATTTTCATTATTTCTAGATTTAAATATTGAATTAGTAGTTGATGAAAAATTAAGTGATCAAAATAAAGAAAGATGGTTTAGTCCAATTGATCGAACTCTAAGAAGAGAATTAAAATCTAAATTTTCTCCTGATATCTTCTGGTTTAATACTACAAACTATAAAGAACTAGTTGATTTAAGAATAAAATATGAAAATGGATATTTTAAATTTTTAGTTCCAAAAGATCGAGTTACTAGCACCTCTGCAAGAATATTTGCACTTTGGATTACAGTTCCTGCAATTATAATGGTTATTATTTCACTAATATTTTTAAAAAACCAAACTAGACCGATTACAAATTTAGCTCGTGCAGCTGAAAGTTTCGGAAAAGGAGAAGACATAGAGGAATTTAAACCCTCAGGTGCACTTGAGATACGTCAAGCAGGTCATGAGTTTGACAAAATGAGAAAGAGAATTGAAAGACATCTTAATCAGAGAACTGAAATGTTGTCGGGTATTAGTCATGATTTAAGAACTCCTTTAACAAGAATGAAGCTACAATTAGCTTTTCTTAAAGATAAAGATGCAGTTGATAAGTTAACAGATGATATTAACGAAATGGAAAAAATGCTTAATGAATATCTGCAATTTACAAGCTCGTCATATGTTGAAAAAGACGAAATGTTTAATCTTTCAGAACTAATAGAGGAAATTATAAAAAAATATAATAATAAAAACATTTCTCATAATTTAATTCCTAGAATTTACATTAATGGCAGAAAGAACCTTATCAATAGATCTTTAAATAACTTGATTGATAACGGATTAAAATATGCAAACAAAGTTGAAATAAGCCTAACCAAAAAAAATACAAACCTATTTATAATTATCGATGATGACGGTCCAGGGATACCTAAAAAAGAACATGAAAACGTATTTAAACCTTTTTATAAGATGGACAAAGGGAGAAATGATTCAAAATCTAGTGTTGGTCTAGGACTTTCAATTGCTTCTGATATTATCAAATCCCATGGTGGTAACATTATGCTGGAAAAATCAAAATTTAATGGGCTAAGAGTTAAGATCTTTTTGCCGGTCTAGTTTTCTTCTTTTTTTTTGTTTCTAATTTTGAAATTTTATTTTCTAAATTTTCTACTCTCTTTGAAAGAATCTCAAATTCATCCTTGCTTGTAAGTTTCATTTTAAAAACAAATTCATCTCTCTTTGACTTAAATATATTTAAGATTTCAGATGATAAATCTTTTGAAGTTATTAATCCCTGCTCTAGTAGTTTTGCAAATTTATCAATTATAAATTTAGAATTTTTCATATTTGAGATATACAATATAGATATAATTTAAAATGTTCATCAATAATTTTGACCCAGTAGCAATAGAAATATTTTCTTTAGAAATTAGATGGTATTCTCTAGCTTATATAGCTGGTATTTTATTTGGATGGTTAATAGCAAAAAAACTGTTCTTAAAGAATTCTGAAATAAATAAAAACTTTGATGATTATATAACGTACTTAATCATCGGAATTATTTTAGGTGGAAGAATTGGTTATGTATTATTTTATAATTTTGAATTCTATATCAATAATCTATTAGATATTTTAAAAGTATGGGAAGGCGGCATGTCTTTTCACGGAGGAGTAATTGGTATTATTGTAGCAACTATATTGTTTGCAAAAAAAAATAATCAAAATGCGTTTCTATATTTAGATGTCGTCGCTCTAGTTGCGCCTATTGGAATATTTTTTGGAAGAATTGCAAATTTTATAAATTCTGAACTTTATGGAACTATAACTAATTTACCTTGGGCAGTTACTTTCATACAAATAGATAATCAACCACGACATCCTTCACAAATTTATGAGGCATTATTAGAAGGTTTAATTTTATTTTTAATTTTAGTTTATTTTAGAATTAGAGGAAATTTTGAAAAAGCTGGATTGATTTCTGGATTATTTTTAATTTTCTATTCAATCTTTAGATTTATTGTTGAATTTTTTAGAGTTCCAGATGATCAATTGGGATACCTAATATTCAATTTAACTATGGGTCAGTTAATAAGTTTTATGTTTTTGATAATTGGATTAATTATTTTCTTTTTGAAAAAAAATGAACAAGTCGACTAATTTACCTCTAGATCAATTTATCAATCACGCTCTTTACGATAAAGAAAATGGTTATTATATGAAAAAAAATCCTTTTGGAAAGGAAGGTGATTTTATTACGTCTCCCAACATCACAAGACTATTTTCAGAAATAATTGCGATTTGGGTAATAACTTTTTGGAAAAGCATCGGTTCACCTAAAAAATTTAACTTAATTGAACTTGGCGCTGGTAATGGAGAAATGATGAAAGTTGTGTCTGAAACATTAAAGAATTTTCCAGATTGTTTTAACTCCTGTAATTTAATGATTCATGAAAAAAGTTCATTTTTAATTGATGAACAAGAAAAAAATTTAAATTCTGAAAAAATAATCTGGGTAAATGAAGTTGAAATCGACAACACATTTCCTTGCATTTATCTTGCAAACGAATTTTTTGATGCACTTCCAATAAAGCAATTTTTTAAAAAGGAGAATAATTGGTTTGAAAGGTATGTTAATTTAAAAACTTACAAAAAGGCTGAGTTCAATGATAAAGAAGTTGATATTAAAACAATAGAGCAAGAACTTAAATTTGAAATATCTAAGGACCAAGATATTATTGAATACTCTCCCGAAGCGTTTAAATATCTAGAGAGAATTTGTAAAATTATTGAGAACAGAAATGGTGGACTTTTAATAATTGATTATGGATATTTAGATCTGAAAATAAAAAATACTATTCAAGCAATAAAAGATCATAAATTCTCAAACATATTAGAAGATATTGGTGATTCTGATATCACATACAATTTAAATTTTAATTTATATGCTAATTATATTAATCAATTTGAAAAACTAGATCATCTAATTACTAATCAAAAAAAATTCTTAACAAGAATGGGAATTTTGCAGAGAGCAGAGATTGTAAGTAATAATTTAGCCTTCTCACAAAAAACAGATCTATTTTATAGAATTAGACGTTTAATTGATGAGAAACAAATGGGAGAGTTATTTAAGGTAATGTTGATTAAAATTAAAAACAATAAATTTAAAACAGGTTTTGAAATTGATTAAATCTAAAAAGCTTTCAAAAAATAAAGCTATCAAACATGGTTTTTTTAATAGCATCGGTGGTGTATCAAAAAATATTTATAAAAGTTTAAATTGTGGTCCAGGTTCAAATGACAATAGTGCAAGTGTAAAAAAAAATTTAAATATTGTCAGGAAAAAAATTTCTAAGAACTCAAAAAATATTTTTTTACTTAATCAAATTCATAGTAATAAATTCGTGTTTATTGATCAAAAGTATAAATCAAAAATAAAACCTAAGGCTGATGCAATTATTACTGACCAAGTAAATTTACCTATTGCGGTTTTGACTGCAGATTGTGTACCAATACTTATTTTTGACAATCAGAAAAAAATGATAGCTGCAATTCATTCAGGATGGAAAGGTGCCTTTAAGGGAATTATATCAAAAGTGATTAAATTTATGGTTAAGAGAGGGTCTAAAACAAAAAATATTACAGCAGTTATAGGTCCATCAATATCAGTTAAAAATTATGAAGTTCAAAAAGATTTTTATAAAAAATTTATAAGAAAAGACAAAACTAATCATAAATTTTTTAAAATGGGTAAAGAAAAGTTATATTTTAACTTATCTAGTTATGTTAAATCATTAATTCTTCAGTCTGGTGTGAAAAAAATAGAAAAAATTGACGTTGATACATTCGATGCTAAAAATAAATTTTTTAGTGCTAGAAGATCAAAAAGTTTAAATCATGCTGATTATGGTAGAAATATTTCAATAATTATGCTTAATTAGGTTTTTTTCATGAAATTATTATCAGGAAATAGTAATAAACCTCTTAGTAAGAATATCGCTAAATATTTAAAATCTAAATTAGTCAATTCAAGTATTAGAAATTTTTCTGATGGTGAAATTTATGTTGAGATTAATGAAAACATAAGAGGAAATAGTATTTTTATTATTCAATCTGTTTCTTCACCAGCTAATGATAATTTAATGGAACTTTTATTATGCATAGATGCTTTAAAAAGATCATCTGCCAAAAATATAACTGCTGTAATTCCATATTTTGGTTATGCAAGACAAGATAGAAAAGTTGTCCCAAGAACTTCAATTTCAGCAAAACTAGTATCTAACCTGATTACAAAAGCAGGAGCAGATCGTGTTGTAACAGTAGATTTGCACGCAGGACAAATTCAAGGATTTTTTGATATTCCAGTAGATAACTTGTTTGCTACTCCTATTTTTGCAAGACACGTTAAGAAAAAAATTAAAAGTAAAAATATGATTTGTGTTGCTCCAGATGTGGGTGGTACTGAGCGAGCAAGATCTCTTGGAAAACTTTTAAATGTTGGTCTAGCTATAGTAGATAAAAGAAGACCTAAGCCAGGACAATCTCAGGTTATGAATGTGATTGGGGATGTAAAAGGTAAGACATGTATAATTGTAGACGATATCATTGACTCTGGTGGAACAATTGTAAATGCAGCTAAAGCTCTAAAAGATAGAGGTGCAAAAGAAGTTTACGTTTATATTACTCACGGTGTACTTAGTGGCGAAGCGGTCAAAAAAATTAAAAATTCTGTTATCAAAAATTTAGTAATTACAGACACAATTGATAATAGTGACAAAATAAAAGGTGCAAAAAACATTGAAGTTTTATCTATTTCAGGGCTAATGGGTGAAGCAATTAAAAGAATATCAAATTCTACTTCTGTATCTGATTTATTTAAATAATTACCTTGTGTTATTAAGGATCTTGAGCTAAAAACCCTTGTTTTTATGAATACTTTAGAAGCTAACATCAGAGATACTAAAACAAAAGGCGAGCTTAACTCACTAAGAGATAATGGAGAAGTTCCGGCTATAATTTACGGCGGTGAAGCTCAAAACGAAAAAGTTTCTATATCTAAGAAACTGCTAAAGTCGATGTTAGAAGACTCAAATTTTTTATCTACAATTCTTACATTAAATGTTAACGGTCAACCACAAAATGTACTTCCAAGAGAAGTAAAATATCACATCTTGTCAGACGAACCTATACATGTTGATTTTTTAAGAGTTGTGCCTGGTCTAAAAATTAGAATTGAGGTTCCAGTTAAATTTATTAATCATGAAAAATCACCTGGATTAAAAAAAGGTGGAGTATTAAATATTGTAAGAAGAAAAGTTGAATTAAAATGTCCAAGTGAAAAAATACCTGACAATCTTTTAATTGATTTAGATGGTATTGATATTGGAGTAAGTTTTAAAATTTCGTCAATTAATCTAGATCCTGAAGTTGTACCAACTATTCAAGGTAGGGATTTCGTTATTGCAACACTTGCGGCTCCAACTGTAATGAAAGAGCCAGAAAAACCAGCTGAAGCTGAAGCTGCAGAGGGTGAAGCGGGTGCCGAGGCTGCTGCACCAGCAGAAGGCGATAAACCAGCTGCTGAAGGCGAAGAGAAGCCTGCTGAAGAAAAAAAATAAATTATTTAGACTGAAGTTTGTTTTCCATTAAAAAATTTTTATGCTTTTATTTGTAGGACTAGGTAACCCAACGCCCGATAGTGAAAATAATAGACATAATGTAGGTTTTAAAATTATAGACTCGATAAATAAAAAATTTGGTCTATCAAAACAAAAACCAAAATTTAAAGGTTTGCTTACAACAGGAAATGTTGGAGACAAAAAAATATATGCAATTAAACCTTTAACTTTCATGAATAATTCAGGAATTTGTATAAGAGAATTAATAGAATATTTTAAAATTGATGCCGAGGATGTCATAGTTTTTCATGATGATTTAGATGTAGAGTTTGGGAAAATTAAAGCTAAGTTTGGTGGATCTAGTGCAGGTCATAATGGTATAGCTTCAATAGATAAATTTATTGGTAAAGATTATTCTAGAGTAAGAATTGGTATTGGAAAACCAAAAGATAACATGGAAGTAAGTGATTTTGTACTTCAAAATTTTGATGAAGATGAAATGGTTGGATTAGAAAAAATTACAAATAATATTACTGAGTCAATTTCAATATTAATTGAAAAAAAATTAGATCTATTTTCAAGTACAGTTAATAATAAATAATGAGTTTTAAATGTGGAATTGTTGGTTTGCCAAATGTTGGTAAGTCTACGCTTTTTAATGCACTAACAAATTCTAGTAAAGCACAAGCAGCTAATTTTCCATTTTGTACAATTGATCCAAATGTTGGTGTAGTTCCCGTACCAGATGAAAGATTGTCCAAATTATCAAAAGTCTCTAACTCTAAAAAGGTAATTAATACTACAATTTCATTCGTTGATATTGCTGGTCTTGTAAAAGGAGCTTCAAAAGGAGAAGGATTAGGAAACAAATTTCTTTCTCATATCAGAGAAGTTGATGCTGTAATTCATATGATTAGATGTTTTGATTCAGATGATATCCAAAATGTTAATCCTGACGTAAACCCAGTGAGAGATTTGGAAATTATTGAAACTGAAATGATGCTTGCAGATCTTGAAAGTATTCAAAAAAGATTGGAAAAAAATAACAAGAAAAATGTAGATGAGGAACAACTTAAAATTTTAGAAATTGCTCTTGATTGCATAAATAATGACAAAGATATTTCGGTTCTAAAAACACAATTTGATACCAAGCAATTAAATCAAAGCGGTTTATTATCAATTAAACCAAAAATATATGTTTGTAATGTTGATGAACAAAGTGTTCAGAATGGTAATAAATATACAAAAGATTTCATAGAAAAATTTGGTAATGAAAATACACTAATTGTATCCGCTGATATTGAAAATCAAATTAATGAGCTACCTGCTGAAGAGAAAAAAAATTATATGGAAATGATAGGTTTAAAAGAAACTGGATTAAATATGTTAATTCAAAAAGGTTACAATATACTAGAGCTGGACACTTATTTTACATCTGGTCCTGAGGAAACAAGAGCATGGACAATTAAAAAAAATTGTACAGCTCCTAAGGCAGCAGGTGAAATACATACTGATTTTGAAAAAGGGTTTATTCGAGCTGAAACTATTTCTTATGAAGATTTTATAGCAAATGATGGATGGGTAAATTCTAAAGCAAATGGGAAAATGAGATTAGAAGGAAAAGATTATATTGTTAAAGATGGAGATGTATTAAACTTCAGATTCAACACGTGACCAAATTTTCTTCATACTAAAGTAAACTAAAATAGTTAAAATAATCAAATATACTATAGCTTTAAATCCCATTTGGTGTCTTGCTTCTAAGTGAGGCTCCGCAGCCCACATTAAAAATGTTGTTACATCTTTTGACATCTGTTCAACTGATGCGTTAGTACCATCCCCGTACTCTACAATTCCATCTGATAATGGCGCTGCCATTCTGATCTTATTGCCATACATATATTTGTTGTAATAAACTCCATCATCCAAAGTTACTCCACTTGGTGGATCTTGATAACCTTGAAGTAAAGAATAAATATAATCAACTCCACCACCTCTAGCTTTAACTAAAACAGACATATCTGGTGGATAAGCTCCTCCGTTAGCTGCTTGTGCGGCTTTTACATTGTCGTATGGCATTACAAATTTATCCGAAAGTTTTCCAGGTCTAGTAAACATTTCGCCATCAGCATTTGGTCCATCTGTAACTTCAAAAGAAGCAGCGATTGCTTTTGCAGCTGCCTCTGAAAACTCTGGTCCACCCTCTTCTGATAAATTTCTATAGCTTAAATATTTCATTGAATGGCAAGAAGCACAAACTTCCGTATAAACTTGATATCCTCTTTGAAGAGCTGCTCTATCAAATTTTCCAAAAAGACCTTTAAAACTCCAATCTGTTTTAAGATAATCTACTTTTTCTACAGCAAATGTTTGGGCACTATTTAGAGAAAAAAATGAAAGTATTAAAATTAGTTTAAATAACTTTTTCACTTTATTTTATTTTACTTTCTCTGTGTTTTGCAGCTTCTAAGTTTGGTGATCCACCTAAAATAGGCTCTGTTATACTTAGTGGAACAGGTAATGTTCTCTCTTTAAATCCAAGCACAGGGAGAATAACCAAGAAATGTAAAAAATAATAGGCAGTGGCTACTCTTGCAATTAATAAATAAAGACCTTCTGCAGGCATTGCTCCCATGTAACCAAGAATTAAAACGTCTGCTACTAAAATCCAGTAAAACTGTTTATACAAAGGTCTAAATACTGCTGATCTAATTTTTGAAGTATCTAACCAAGGTAAAGCTGCAAGTATTAAAATAGCAGATAGCATTGCAATTACTCCAAGTAGTTTATCCGGTACCGATCTTAGTATTGCGTAAAAAGGTAACAAATACCATTCTGGAACTATATGAGCTGGAGTTACCATGGGATTTGCCTCTATGTAATTATCTGCGTGACCCAAAATATTAGGCGTATAAAAAACAAAAAATGCAAAAACAATCATAAACATTAATAATGCAAAACCATCTTTAATAACAATGTATGGATGGAATGGGACAGTATCCTTAGATGGTTTTTTGATATCAATACCAACCGGATTATTATTTCCAGGTACATGCAGAGCCCATATATGTAAAATTACAAGTCCTGCTATTAAGAATGGGATTAAATAATGTAGAGTAAAAAATCTTGTTAAAGTTGGATTATCAACTGAGTATCCACCCCATAACCATGTTACAATTCCCTCGCCTACTAACGGGATTGCACTAAATAAATTTGTAATAACAGTTGCTCCCCAGAAACTCATTTGTCCCCAAGGTAAGACGTAGCCCATGAATGCAGCTGCCATCATTAACAAGTAAATTACTATACCAATAATCCAAATTATTTCTCTTGGTGCTTTGTAAGAACCATAAAATAATGATCTAAAGATATGAATATACACAGCAAGAAAAAACATCGATGCACCATTTGCATGTATGTATCTAATTAACCATCCGTAGTTAACATCTCTCATTATATGCTCAACACTTTCGAATGCCATGTCAGCATGAGCAATGTAATGCATTGCCAAAGTTAATCCTGTTATAATTTGTGTGATTAAGCAAAAAGTTAAAATTCCTCCAAATGTCCACCAGTAATTTAAATTTTTTGGAGTAGGATAATCTGTTAAATGATTTGCAAGAGTTAGTAACGGTAATCTATCATTAAACCATTGACCAACTTTTGATTTAGGTTGATAATCGTGATCACTCATAACAACTGTACTATCCTATTTTAATTGTGTTTGCGTTTACGAATTCATATTTTGGAACTTCCATATTCCAAGGAGCTGGTCCTTTTCTAATTCTTCCAGACGTATCATAGTGAGAACCGTGACAAGGACAAAACCATCCATTATAATCACCTTTGTCATTCAAAGGCACACATCCTAAATGAGTACAAACTCCAAGCATGACTAACCATTCAGGATTTTTTGCTCTATCCTCATCTTTTTCTGGATGAATTAATTCTTCCATTTTAACAGATCTTGCTTCGTCGATCTCTTCTTGTGTTCTTCTTCTGATGAAAACTGGTTTTCCTCTCCATAGAACTGTAATTGTGTTTCCAGGTTTGACTGAACTTACATCTACCTCAGTACTTGCTAATGCTTTAACTGAAGCATCTGGGTTCATTTGATCTACCATGGGCCACACTACTGCTGCAGCTCCAACTGCACCTACAGCTGTGGTCGCAGTAAATAAAAAATCTCTTCTTTTTTTTGGCTTTTTATCTGACATTTTAAATAGTTTTTTGTTAAAAAATTAATTTAATATACGATTTCTTATAAGATAACAGTAATTTTTCTACTGAAAGAATGACACATTACGGATGAAACCTAGACCTAAAATTTCACTATACGAGCCAGATATTCCACAGAATACAGCTGCAATTATACGAACGTGTGCCTGTTTAGGGGCGGAATTAGAAATTATTGAGCCTTGTGGATTTTTATTATCTGACAAAAGGTTTAAAAGAGTTGTCATGGACTACATGGACTATAGTAAAATTAAATTCTACCAAAGTGCAGAACATTTTTTTGAAGAAAAAAAGAATCAAAGAATTGTTTTAATGACAACAAAGGGTTCTATAAATTATACTAAATTTAATTTTAAAGTTGATGATACAATATTATTTGGAAGAGAGAGCGCTGGTGTTCCAGAGAAGGTTCATAAGCTGATTGGTGATCGTCTAAAAATTCCAATGAATGAAAATGCGAGATCTCTAAATATAGCATCCTCAGTTGCAATAGTTTTGGCTGAAAGCTTAAGGCAAAATAATTTAATGTAATATGGACAATTCAATTAAAAAAGACCTAGCTAGCAATTGGTTCAAATTATTACAAAATGCAATTTGTAATGACATACTTGAATTAGAAAATAACAAAATAAAATTTGTATCAACTTCTTGGAAAAGAAACTCTAAAAAAGATGAAGGAGGTGGTGAATATAGAATTTTAAAAAATGGAAAAATTTTTGAAAAAGTAGGAGTAAATTTCTCAAAGGTATATGGAAAATTTCCTAAAAAATTTCAAAAAAATATACCAGGAGCTGAGAAAGATCCTAGATTTTGGGCTTCAGGAATTTCAATAGTTATGCATATGCAAAATCCACACATTCCAGCCATGCATTTTAATACAAGATATATCAGCACTCAAAAAAATTGGTTTGGTGGGGGAATGGATGTAACTCCAGCTATAAAAGATGATAATGAAAAAAATAAATTTCATAAAACTTTAAAGTTAATGTGTGATCAACATAATAAAAATTATTATAAAAAATATAAAAAATGGTGTGATGAATATTTTTATTTACCCCACAGAAAAGAAGCTAGAGGAATTGGGGGAATTTTTTTTGATTATAAAGATGATAATTTCGAAAAAGATTTTAAATTTGTAAGAGATGTTGGTATTACTTTTCAAATGATCTTTAATGAAATTATTAGAAAAAAAATTAAGAAAAAATGGTCTTTAAAAGAAAAAGAGAAGCAGTATATTAAAAGAGGTCGTTACACAGAATTTAATTTACTGTATGACAGAGGAACTAAATTTGGATTACAAACTGGTGGTAATGTAGAAGGAATTTTAATGTCGTTACCTCCTTTAGCTAAGTGGAAATAAAAAAATGGAAAAAGAACCTATTACCTTAAATGGTTTAAAAAAATTAGAGGAAGAACTAATTTTTTTAAAAGAAAAGAAAAGACCTGGGATCGTTGCCGCAATTGCTGAAGCAAGATCGCATGGAGATCTAAAAGAAAATGCCGAATATCATGCTGCAAAGGAAGAACAATCTCATAATGAAGGTAGGATTACTGAAATAAACGACATAATAGCCAGAGCTAACGTAATTGATGTAACTAAATTAAATAATGAGGGTAAAGTAATTTTTGGATCAACTGTATATCTAGAAGACTTAGATAGTGGAGAAAAAATAAATTATAAAATTGTTGGAAAAGATGAAGCTGACTTAAAACAAAAATTAATTTTCTTTCAGTCCCCAATTGGAAAAGGATTAATAGGTAAAAATAAAAGTGATCTTGTAGAAATAAGTACCCCTTCTGGGATAAAGAATTTTGAAATTAAAGACGTTAAATATATTTAACTTTTTGCAATTTTTTCAACCTGTTTATCTGAAATTTGAAATCCATTTTGAACCCAGGTTTCTTCTATAAGTTTTAACTTATTACCTAAAATTTTACCCTCAGGAATTTTATACTTAGACATTAAAATATTTGCTCCAATTTTTAATTCAGGCAATGTTTTATTTTCGTAAATTTTAAGTAGTTTTAATAATTTATTCTCCACCTTACTTGAATAGAACAATTTAAAATTAATTATATCAATTACAGTTTGTCTACCATTATAGTAAAATATTTTATTAAAGTTTTTTTCTGTAAAACTTTTAATACTCACCTTTTCTTTGAAAAAATAATGAATTAATTTAAGCCTCTTTTGATCTTTTTTTGAGATTTTAAATTTATAAATAAAATAGTCAGTATTGTCTGTTTCATCGATAATCAGCAAAGCAATTACAAAAATAAAGTCAAAGTTGCTAATAACTTTGGAACTAAATGAATTCAGTTTCTTAAAATGATTAATATTTTTAAATTGTGGAAATACTATTTCTAATATTTCTAAACTTTGTTGATCTTCAAATAATTTGAGAAAATTTTTTGATTTAACTGTCTTTTTAAATTCATCTAATAATCTTTCAGCAGATAAGTTCGAAATACCTTTGATATTTTTTTTAAATATTTTAATTACCTCTGTTTTATGATTTTCAGTTGAGTAATTAATATGAAAACGGAAATATCTTAATATTCTTAAATAATCCTCTTGAATTCTTTTTTCTGGATCTCCAATAAATTTTAAAACACCTTTATTTAAATCTAGCTTACCATTTTGTGGATCAAATAAATTTCCTGAACTATCAGAGTAAATAGCATTAATTGTAAAATCTCTTCTTTTTGAATCTTCTTTCCAATCAGAAGTAAATTCAACTTTTGCATGTCTTCCGTCTGTAGCAACGTCTTTTCTAAGTGAAGTAATTTCATAGTTTTTTTCATTTATTACTGCAGTTATCGTGCCGTGTTCTTTACCTGACTCAAAAAATTTAATTTGATGTTTATTTAGTGCATCACAAACTTCATCTGGTTTAATGTTAGTTGCTAAATCAATGTCATCTACTTCTTCTCGATTTATAATTTTTCTAATACATCCCCCAACAAATCTTAATTCACTATTTTCAGAATAATTGTTAATTGCTTCAAAAATTTTTTTTGCAGGAGTGTTCTGGGATATGTTTTTTATATTTTTACTTATATAATTAAGATTTTTGGACCTAAAAAAAATTTTATCTAAAAATTTATCCATATATATGGCTGGGGCGCTAGGATTCGAACCTAGGATGCAGGTACCAAAAACCCGTGCCTTA
Source organism: Candidatus Pelagibacter sp. HIMB1493 (assembly GCF_052047995.1). Classification (NCBI taxonomy): domain Bacteria; kingdom Pseudomonadati; phylum Pseudomonadota; class Alphaproteobacteria; order Candidatus Pelagibacterales; family Candidatus Pelagibacteraceae; genus Candidatus Pelagibacter; species Candidatus Pelagibacter sp. HIMB1493. Next base: position 983,895 of record NZ_JBNAIP010000001.1, read on the forward strand.
CCGCTTGGCTACGCCCCAATATTATAGATCCTATAACACAAAAAAAATAAATTTATATAGTTTTTGATACATACAACCAACAATTTTTAAATTTCCTCTTAAATTGAACTTTTGCTGAATTACAGTCTTTGACTGATTTATAGTATGCAATAACTGTAGATCCAGACCCAGTCATTCTTACAAACTCAGGATTATTAGTCTTTTCTAAAAATAACTTAATCTTTTTTATTTGTGGGTATTTTGAAATTGCAACATCTTCTAAAGTATTACTTTGATTTTTTAAAAATTTATAACCAAACATAATTTTTTTTGGATTATTAAATTTTGGTTTTGTAAAATTTTTAACGTTAGAATAAATTTTTTTTGTCGCACAACCAAAATTAGGCTTTATTAAAAGCATATTTAGAGTCGGACAATTAAAAAATTTTTTAATTTTATTGTTTGAAAGTAAAACTGAGCTATACGGGTTTATACCTAAAATAACATCAGACCCTATTTCAGAGCAAACCTCCAAAATTTTCTTTTCACTAATTTTAATTACCTTTTTTTTATTTAAAAAATTTAAAATACTTGCAGCATTTATAGAACCGCCACCAAGTCCTGCTTTTTGAGGAATATTCTTTGTTATAGAAACTCTAAATTTTTGATTTAGTAATAACTTTTCTCGACCTAATATTTTAAAGAGTTTTTGAACAGTATTTTTTTTTCCAATACCTTTCGCAAATTTCCCTTGAAAAGAAATATTATGTTTTTCATCTCTTATTTTTTTTATTGAAATAACATCATACAAATCAATGAAACTAATGATGCTTTCAATTTTGTGTAATGATTTATTTTTTCCTGTTACATTGAGAGCTAAATTGATTTTAGCATGAGACTTTAAATTTAATTTCATTGAATAGATTTTAAGCCAGTAATCAATTTTTTGTTTATATTTTCTCTCATATCATCTTCAGTATCATCAAAGCTCAACACACTATTCCAAAAATATCTTGCCTGAATTTTTTGATCTAGCTTCCACAATATATCTCCATAATGATCATTTACTATTGGGTCATCAGGCATTAACTCTACAGCTCTTTTTAAATATTTTTCTGCCGCTTCATATTCATCTATCAAGAAATATGCCCAACCAATTGAGTCAATGATATAGGGATCATTACTTTTTAAATCATATGCTATTTTTAACATTTCCATCGCTTCATCTATTTTGTAATCACGTTCTAACCAAGAATAAGCAAGATAATTTAGGACGTATGCATCATTAGGTCTTATTCTTAATGCATGAAGTAAATCTTCATCTGACTTCTCATAATTACCTAATCTTTCGTAACTCCCACCTCTTCTATATAAAACATCCGATTTAATTACAGAAGTATCCTCTAGTGAGGAGATTAATCTTGAATAATAATCGATTGCAAGTTCATAATTTTTAGAGTTTTTATAAAAATTCGCTAAATCAAAAATCATCTTTGGATTAGGTTTTTCAATATTTTTAAATTTAGACTCGATATGGCTTGTGCCTTTTTCATAATTTTGTTCTTTCACTATTATTTGCGCTTCTTTTTTAACTCTAAACCAATAATAAAACTCATCAGTCTCTTTAAATTTTCTTACTATTTTTTTTACCTTGTTGTATTCACCATCTGCAAAGAAATTTTCTGCAAGGAGTGATAAATTAAATTCAAATTTAGGATTTAAGTATATTGATAAATTTAAATAAAAATTTGATTTTTCAAAATTATCTTGTGATGAATAAAGATTTGATATCAAGAATAAAAATTCACTAATTATATCATTATGGTTTCCACATGAGAAAATTTTTTCAAAACTTTTAAACTTATTATTATCTATCCAGTTTTTGGTTTGAGTTAACAAAAGTGTTGAGCCAATATAATCAATTTGATCAATTACTGACTTTGCCTGATCAAACTCCTTATTCTGAATTAGATAATTTATATAAAAAAATATATATCTTGAATAATCACCTTGTTGATTATTAATTAAATTTAAAAAGAAAGAGCTGGTTCTTTGATCATTATAATGACATCTTTGAAACGCCTCAGCTATTAATGATAAGTTTCCAAAATTTTTCTTATTAGGTAAAAGTTTTTTATTTTTAAAAGTGTAAATGTACTGCTTTAAAGTCTCAAAAATTACTAGATTAATTCTATTTTCTTCCTGAAATCTCAAACTTTGATCTAAGTAAATATCAGCTTTATCAAAATCATTTTTTTTCAAACTATCAATTATTAATAAAACATATGCATCAAAAAAATCAGAGTTACTTTTTTTTGAGTTATTTTTTATAACATTAATTGCTTGAGCTACTTTGTTTTCCAATACAAGAGAATTAACGTATCTTTTTAAATAATTGTCATGGCTATTTAGTAAAACTTTACTTAAATTGAAATATTTTAAAGCTTCTGAATTATCTCTATTTTCATAAGCTATAATACCTGAAAAATAATTAGATAAATCTCTTGAGTTGAAATCATTAAAACTTGTACTTTTAGAATAAACAGGCGTCTGATAGAATAAGAATAATAAAATGATTTTAAATATTTTAGATATCATTTAATCCTTGTAAGGTGAAAAAATTGATAAATCAAAACGACAAATTAAACGAAGAATTAATAAATACAATAGAAGCCAATTTTGTATTCGATAAAAAACCTATTAATAGGTTTTCTGAGGTCAAAAAAGAAAGTGATATCAATCAAAGAAATAAACAAGATTTATTGGAAAATCTAAAGAAAAAATTAAATTCAATTGAAAATTGCAAACTAAGAAATAATTCCAAAAATATTGTTCTCGGAGAAGGAAATATTGATAGTCCTATAATGTTAATCGGAGAAGCTCCAGGTCAAATTGAAGACAAAGTTGGAAACCCTTTTAGAGGAGAAAGTGGTGAGCTTTTAGACAAAATGTTAATAGCAATAAATATTAAAAGAGAAAATATTTATACAAGTTATGCAATAAATTTTAGACCACCAGAGGATAGAAAACCAACTTCACAAGAAATTAAACGTTACTCAAACTTTTTAAAAGAACATATATCTATTATTGATCCCAAAATTATAATTTTAATGGGTAGTACAGCTATGGAAGCTGTTACTGGGATTAATGAAAAAATATCTTCAGAAAGAGGTAAATGGAAGGAAATAATTTTAAATAACAATACTTATCCTTTAATGATAACTTTTAACCCTTCTTATTTAATTAGATATCCGGATAACAAAAAATATTCATGGGAAGATTTAAAAAAAATAAGAGAAAAAGTTAAAGAGTTAAACTTAACAATTTAAATGAAATTAATAGCTGGTGTTGATGAGGTAGGCAGAGGTAGTTTAATAGGTCCTGTTTATGCTGCTGCTGTCATTCTAAAAAAATCTGTGGATCCAAAAATTTTAAAAGACTCAAAAATGTTGAGTAAAAAAAAGAGAGAATACCTTTTCAATTATATTAAAAAAAATTCAATTTGGTCATTAGGCAAAGCTTCTGTTAGTGAGATTGAAAAACTCAATATACTAAATGCAAGTTTACTAGCTATGAAAAGAGCTATATTAAAATTAACAAAAAAACCAACTCTTGTATTGATAGATGGAAACAAAATTCCAAAATTAAAAAATTATAAATTAAAATCGATCATAAAGGGTGATAAAAAAATTCCCTCAATTTCAGCAGCCTCTATAATAGCAAAGGTATCAAGAGATAGATTAGTTGCTACTCTATCAAAAAAAAACAAAGGTTATCATTGGGATAAAAATTTTGGATATGGAACCAAAAAACATTTACAAGCATTAAAGAAACTAGGCATAACCAAACATCATAGAAAAACTTTCTCTCCTATATCTAGATTAACTTAATACTACATCTAGTTATCATTAAAATTCGATACACAAATCGAATCCAATTTTTTCAATCACAGGTTGACCGAAGAATCCATTTGGAGTCTAATTAATTTTTACAAATGAAATCTGATTTTAAAAATAAAATAATTAACGGAGACAGTCTCGAAGAATTAAAAAAAATTCCACGTGAAACTTTTGATTTAATTTTTGCTGACCCTCCATATAATTTACAATTAAAAGGTGAATTAACTAGACCAGATAGATCTAAAGTCAGCGCTGTAAATGACAAGTGGGATCAATTTGAAAATTTTAAAAAATACGATGACTTCACGTATGAATGGCTTAATGAATGCAAAAGGATTTTAAAAAAAGATGGAGCTATTTGGATTATAGGTAGTTACCATAATATTTTTAGAGTAGGAACCGCAATACAAAATTTAGGTTTCTGGATACTAAATGATGTCATCTGGAATAAAAATAATCCAATGCCTAACTTTAGAGGCACAAGATTTACAAATGCTCATGAGACTTTAATTTGGGCTTCGAAGAGTGAAAAATCAAAATACACATTCAATTATCAGTCTTTGAAATGTTTAAATGATGATCTTCAGATGAGATCTAATTGGAGTCTTCCTATTTGCAGTGGTTCTGAACGACTAAAAAAAAATGGAAAAAAAATTCACTCTACTCAAAAACCAGAATCACTTTTACATAGAATTTTACTAGCTACATCAAATAAAAATGATCTTGTTCTTGATCCTTTTTTAGGTTCTGGAACTTCTGCTGCAGTTGCAAAAAAACTAGGGAGAAATTATTTTGGTATAGAAAAAGAAAAGAATTATTTTAAAGCTGCTGAGGAACGTTTAAAGGCTACCAAACCAATTGAAGATGATTTATTAGATACACTTAAAAATAATAGATCAAAACCAAGAATTCCATTTGGATCTTTGGTAGAGCTCGGAATAATTAAGCCTGGAACAAATATTTTTGATAATAAGAAAAAAATAACAGCGAGAATAATGGCTGATGGAAGTATCAAGCATAACCAAGCGGAAGGTTCTATACATAAAGTTGCAGCTACTATTTTAGGAGCTGAAAGCTGCAATGGTTGGACATTTTGGCATTGTGATATTAATGGCCGAACCTACCCAATTGATTACTTAAGACAAAGATTAATTTCTAAAAATTAATTTTTATAAATTTTACCTAAATAACTTTGCAGAAATTTTTTATTTTTAGTCAAAAGCTTTAAAAAAATATTTCTAAAAAAGATCATAATTGGATTTGATAAATGAAAAGCAAATTGATTAAAATCAGATCTTCTATTAATCATTTTTACTCTCTCTAATCTAGAATTATAAAAATCATTTTTTTGATTAATTATAATTTCATGTAATTGATTGGCTCCTTCTATTGATTGTGAGGCTCCCTGAGCAAAAGAAGGAGAGAATGCAAAAAAAGCATCTCCAACTAAATAAATATTTTTGGGAGGAATAAATGGATTTTTACTTACAAATACTGGAAACAATTTAATTTCTTCAAGACTCTGAAATACTTTTAATGAAATTTTTTTGGATAATTTTTGTTTAATGATCTCAATAAATGTACTTTCATTAAAAAGATTGTGGTTTTTTTGCTGATCGGAATTTAACTTATCCTTCAATATCCCAATAAAATTAAAATTTTTATCATTATTAAGTTGATATAATACATAATGAAAATCTGATCCTAAAAATAAAGAAATATTCTCCTCGTTTATATTATCAAGACTTTCTTTGGATATACTGGCTCTAACAGCGATAGTGTTATTGTAAATTGGTTCTGAATTATTGTTTGAAATTAATGACTTTCCTTTTGAAAATACACCATCTGAAATAATTAAATGATCACAGGTTATTTTTTCTTTATCAAAAGTTAAATTGATAGAATCATTATTGTATTCTATATTGTCTAAAGTGCAGTTAAAATGAATTGTATTCTTATCCAGTCCATTTATTAGAAACTGAAGTAATTTTGATCTTTTCAATGTTGTGTACTTACAATCATCAGAATTAAATTCTGAAATATCTAAATCACAAATTTTCTTTGAATTTTTAATTTGATAAAAATCAATTTTTTTTGGATTAAATTTCTCTTTGTCCGACAAGGAAGAGAAGCCTAATTTGTTTAATAACTTTACGCTATTAACAGATAATTGAATACCATAACCTTCCTCTATTTCTAATGAAGTTTTTTTTTCATAAATTGTGACCTGATAATCTTTATTTCCTTTAAATAAGTTAGCTATAAACAGACCCGAAATACCTGCGCCAATAATTGCTATTTTTTTCATTTTTGACTTTCTAAGAATTTTATTATCTTTTTGGTAAATGTTGGAAGTACATAATTTTCAAGCTTTGCAGGATTTATCCAATTAATATTTTTGTCAAAGTTATGCTTCTTTTTATATTCAATTTTAATATTCATATTCATATTAGATATTTTAAAATTTAAATCTTTATCAAAATTTTTAGGATTATTTAATTGATCCATTGGAAAAATATTTAAATTTTTTAAAAAATTAAATTTATTATTTTTGATTAATAAATATTGATTATTTTTTTTATAAACATTCAATTTATAATATGTTTCCTTGTTAATTTTCTTTAATTTCACTAAATCAAAATTTTTATTTTTAAATGCTTTGCAATTATTAGATAGTGGACATTTATTGCAAGTAGGGTTTGTAGGTTTGCAAATTAATGCACCCAGTTCCATCAAAGCTTGCGCATAATCGCTTGATCTTTTTGTCGATGTTCCAAAAATTTTTTTTTGATCTTGTAAGAATTCTTTTTTAATTTGACTTTGTTTCTTTAAATACAGATATCTTTTTAATACTCTTTCAATATTTCCATCCAAAGGAACTATTGGTTTGTTAAATGCAATTGCTGAAATTGCACTTGCTGTATAATCACCAATACCTGGTAATGATTTTAATTCATAAAAATCTCTAGGTATTTTTTTGTTAAATTTTTTAACAATGATTTGAGCAGTTTTTTTTAAATTTTTAACTCTTGAATAATATCCAAGACCTTCCCAAAGTTTGATTAATTTTCTATCATTATATTTTGATAACTTTTCAATATTGGGAATATTTTTAATAAATCTATTAAAATAAGGTATCACAGTAGCAACCTGAGTTTGTTGCAACATGAACTCGCTAACCAATGTAAAGTATTGTTTCTTTTCTTGTGAAACCTTATTTCTCCAAGGTAAAGACCTTTTATTTATATCGTACCAATTAAGAATTTTATTTGTTATTATTAGATCTTTCATATGCAATTTAAAAATAATACTAAGCAGAGAAATACTAGCATTCAAGGGTTAAGATCTTTCAAAGACACTTTGCCAAAAAATCTAAAAAAAATTATTAGTAAAAAAGGTCATATATATTCAGAAACACTCAGTAATTGGAAATATTTAGTCGGCAATGAATTGTTTAAAGTCTGTTTCCCAAAAACATTCAAAAACTCAAATCGATTTGGTGTGAGTACTTTAGTTGTAATGGTTAAAAGGGGCCATGAAGTAGATGTAGAATATTCAAAAAAAAACATTTTAGATAAAATGAATAATTTTTTTGGCTACGATGTTGTTGAAAAGCTCAAATTTATTAGCTTTGATGACGAACAAAAAACTAGCAGTTTGAATGAAATTAAATCTAATAATGTGGCAATTAGTAAATATCGAGATAAAATCAAAGATGTTAAAAACGAAAAGATTAAAAAATCATTAACAGAATTAACAAAAGTTTATAAAGAAAAATGAAAAAAATTATATTACTTGCCATAATTGTTTTGGGAAGCTTTTCAAATTTAAATGCTGAAGAAATAAAAAGAATTATTGTTGGAAATAAAGACGCAAAAATAACTATAATTGCGTTTGAGTCACTAACTTGCAGCCATTGTGCTAATTTTCATAAAAACGTTTATCCAGAACTTAAAAAAGAATATCTGGACACAGGTCTTGCTAAAATAGAATTTAGACATTTTCCTTTAGATATTGCCGCCTTCAACGCTTCAAAAGTTGCTCAATGTAAAAATGATGGTAATGCTGATATTTTGGAAAGTTTATATGCTAACCAACAAAAATGGGTAAAGGGAAGCTCTATTGAAGAAGCAAATAAAAATCTTCAAATATTTTTAAAAAATGAAGGTATCTCTATCGATTTTGAATCTTGTGTGAATAACAAAAATATTGAGGATTTTGTGTTAAATGACCGAATAGAGGGTGCAAAAAATTTCAAAGTAAACGCAACTCCTACGATAATAATAAACAACGAAAAATTCGAAAAAAAACTTAATTATAAAAATTTGAAAAAAGCACTAGAAAAAATGCTATAAGTTAGTGCATGGAGTTTAAAAAAATCCAATTAAATGGATTTAAATCATTTGCTGAAAAAACAAATTTCTTAATAGAAGAAGGCCTTACTGGAATAGTTGGTCCTAATGGCTGTGGAAAGTCTAACATAGTTGAATCTTTGAGATGGGTGATGGGAGAGACCTCTGCAAAAAGTATGAGAGGTTCAGGAATGGAAGATGTAATTTTTTCAGGTACATCAAATAAAGCATCAAAAAATATTGCTGAAGTTTCCATAGAAGTAGAGAACAAAGAAAAAGAAGGTCCCATTCAGTATCGTGAATTAGAAAATATTCAAGTTAGACGAAAAATTGAAAAAGATAAGGGTTCTAAATTTTATATTAATGACAAAGAAGTAAGAGCAAGAGATGCTCAAATGTTTTTTGCAGATCTTTCAACGGGCGCACATTCCCCTTCTATGATTAGCCAAGGAAGAATTGGAGCTTTAGTGACAGCAAAACCTACTGACAGAAGAGCAATACTTGAGGAGGCAGCTGGAATTTCTGGTTTACATGTAAGAAGACATGAAGCTGAACTTAGACTCGGTGCGGCTGAAAATAATTTAAAAAGAGCTGATGAATTACGAAGGCAACAAGAAAAACAACTAGCAAATCTTCAAAAACAAGCTGAGGAAGCTACAAAATACAAATTAATTTCAGAAGAAATAAAAAAAATAGAGGCTGGTCTATATTATCTAAGATTATTGGATATCGATAAGGAGATAAGAATAGAAAATGAAATTAATACAGAGGCAGGAGGTGAAGTTGAAAGTTTCAACAATCAGATATCTGAACTTGAAAACTTAATAAAAACTTCAACCGATAAAGTTGCTCCACTTAGAGAAAAAAATATTGAGAATTTATCAAGAATACAGAGACTTAATTTGGAACTACAGAACCTAGATGAGGAAAATACTAGAATTCAAGATGAAATTGAAACAATTAAGAAATCAATAAAGACTTTAGACGAAGACATATCAAGAGAAAATGGAATTATTATTGATGCTAACTCTAATGAAAAAAGATTAAAGGAAGAAAAGTCAGACTTAATTGAAGTAGATTTAAAATATTTTGAAACAGAAAAGTTATCAAACGAAGATCTAGAAAATGCAAAAAATGAACTTGAAAGAGAGCAAAAAGAAGTTGACGAAGTTGTTAATAATTTAGCTGACGATACAATTAAAATAAGCATTGGTCCTATAAAGAATGTAAAAAATTCAATTACTAGAGCAAAAGAATTAATTGATAGTAATGAGATAAATCAAGCAGTTACATTACTAGATAGATGTAATATGGAATTAGACAATTTTATTAATGATTTAAAAAATGAAAAATCAAGAACAGAGCTATTAAGTGTAAATGAGAAATCTCAAAATATAAAAATACTTCAAGAAAAATATGCTGATGCATATAGTAAAAATCAGTCAATAAAGAATGAATCAGTAAAAAGAAATGAAAGAATAAAAACAATAGAGACTGAAATAGAAAGCTGGAAAAATCTTTTATCTAATTCAGAAAAGATGGTAAATGAATTAACTGAAAGAAAAAATAAATTATCTAAACAATTAAATGATTTAGAAAATCAGCCAAGAGTACAAGCAGAAAGAAAAGGTCAAATTACAGAAAATTTAAGAATTTCTGATGAAGAAAAAATAGAGAACGAAAAAATTATAGAAGAAACTGATAAAAAAATTGAAACTTTAAGAGCTCAACTAAACGAAATACAAGAGCAATCAATTCAAATTAGAGAGCGAAAAGCTAGCTCAGGTGCAACCATAGAAGGTTTACAAAAAAGAAAAAATGATTTGCTTGATAGAGTTAATACAGAATTAAATTTAACAGAAGAAAATATTTTAGAAAATTCAAATTTATTTGGAGTTGAAGAACTTCCAAATCATGTTGATCAAGAAGATGCATTAGATAAAAAAAAACAACAAAGAGATCAATTAGGTTCTGTAAATTTAAAAGCAGATGAGGAAACTAGTAAGTATGAAGAAGAAATAAAAAAAATGGAACAAGATCGTAGTGACCTAGTTACCGCAATTGTTAAACTTAAAGATAGTATTGATGAGCTAAATCAAAAAGGAAGGGAAAGACTTGTTGAGGCATTTGAAAAAGTTAACAGAAAATTTAATGAGGTTTATACAAAACTTTTTAATGGAGGAAATGCCAAGCTTGAATTAGTAGACTCTGATGATCCATTAGAAGCTGGTTTAGAAATGTTGGTCAGTCCACCAGGAAAAAGGCTTCAATCTATAACTTTATTATCTGGTGGTGAACAAGCACTAACTGCCCTATCTTTAATATTTGCAGTATTTTTAACTAACCCTTCTCCAATTTGTGTTTTAGATGAGGTGGATGCTCCTCTTGATGATGCTAACGTTACAAGATTTTGTAGCTTGCTAGAGGAGTTAATTAAAATTACTAACACTAAATTTATAATTGTTACTCACCACGCCTTAACAATGTCTAAAATGAACAGGCTATATGGAGTAACTATGCCACAAAAAGGGATAAGCCAACTGGTAGCTGTAGACCTACAAAAAGCAGAAAGTATGGTTGCTTAACCAAAATAAATGGCAAAAGACCCTTTTAAAACTCGCTTAGAGATTGCAAAAAGCAAGATTTCTAAGAAAAATCTTTATAACAAGAAGGATAATCCCTCGCCTATTGGAACTGCATTCAAATTGAGCACAGAACTTGTTTCTGCAGTGGCTGTCGGGACAATTATTGGGTTTATTTTTGACAAGACCTTTGATACTAAACCCTGGTTTATATTAATATTTTTTTTTGTTGGGGTGATCGCTGGAATAACAAACGTGATTAGATCAGCAAAAAAAATGCAAAAATAAGTTAATACTATGGCAGCAAACCCGATGTCACAATTCGATGTTTATAGAATTGGACCTGAAATAAAAGTTGGAGCATTTGATATATCTTTTACAAACGCAAGTTTGTTTATGATTATAAGTACAGTTTCTATTTTATTAATTTTTAATTTAGGATCTAAGAAAAATTCAATCTTACCAAATAAAATTCAATTATTAGCGGAACTTAGCTACACCTTTGTTGCTAAAATGATTAGTGATACAGCTGGTTCTAAAGCGAAACCATATTTTGCATTTATTTTTTCATTGTTCATGTTTGTTTTATTTTGCAACATGTTTGGAATGATACCGTACACATTCACTGTAACTAGTCATATTATCGTTACATTTGTTCTTGCTGCATTTATCTTTATTGGCGTAACAGTAATTGGATTTATTAAACATGGTTTTGGATATTTAAAATTGTTTGTACCAAGTGGGGTACCAGCGGTATTACTTCCTTTAATAGTAGTTATTGAAATTATTTCTTATTTAAGTAGACCAATAAGTCTATCAGTTAGATTATTTGCAAATATGATGGCTGGTCATACAATGATGAAAGTTTTCGGAGGCTTTGTAATTAGTCTTGGAATAGTTGGTGGATGGCTTCCACTAAGTTTTTCGGTTGCATTAACTGGTTTGGAGATATTAGTTGCTTTTCTTCAAGCATATGTTTTTGCAATTTTAACCTGCATCTATTTAAATGATGCATTAAATTTACACCATTAATAACAGAGGAGGATATAATGGAATTAGAAGCAGCAAAAATGATCGGAGCAGGTTTAGCAGCAATAGCTTTAGCTGGTGCCGGTGTTGGTATTGGAATAATTTTTGGAAATTATTTATCAGGTGCTATGAGAAACCCATCAGCAGCTCAGAAACAATTTCCTAACCTACTTTTAGGTTTTGCACTTGCTGAAGCAACAGGATTATTTGGATTAGTTGTTGCATTGATTATTTTATTTGCGTTTTAAGTTAATGGTCAAAAAAATATATCTTCATCTAATATTTTTAAGCTTCTTTTTTATTAAAGAAGCTTTTGCCGCTGAAAGTGGAGGTATGCCTCAATTAAATCCAGAGTTTTGGGTTTCTCAGATTTTCTGGTTAGTACTTACTTTTGGGATAATGTATTTGGTTTTATCTAAATTAATTCTTCCAAAAATTAGTAACAACTTAGAGTCTAGAAAATCTCAAATTCTAGAAAATATTGAGGCAGCTGAAAAACAAAGAGAAGATAGTGAGACCAAACTTAAAGAATATGATCAAATAATTTTAAAAAGCAAAACTGAAGCTAATGCTATGTTTAATCAAGCAAGAGAAAAGGCAGTTAAAGATATAAACGCTAAAAGAGACGTTCTTAATAAACAAATAGATGACGAAATAGCTAAAGCGGAAAAAGAAATCCAAGCTTTAAGAGATAATGCTCCTGATAAAATAAATAAAATTGCTATAGAAACGTCATCTGAGTTACTTCAGAAACTGATTGGTGCTGAAGTAAACAATAGCAGTATATCAGCAATTGTTGACGATCTATCTAGAAGAAACGGAGATAAATACTATGGCAATTGATGCAACTTTCTGGGTAGCAATTTCATTTGTAATCTTCATCGGGGTTTTAGTTTACTTTAAAATTCCACAAAAAGTTTCTCAAATGCTTGATGGTATGATTTCTGACATCAAAAATGAGATAGATGAAAGTGAAAAATTGAGAACAGAAGCAAAAACTTTACTCGATAATGCTCAAAAAAAATTAGATACAGCTAGTTCTGTAAGTAATGAAATTTTGGAAAATGCAAAAAAAGAGTCGGATAAGTTAATAATAGATTTAAATGATAAATTTCATAAATCATCAGAAATTAAAAAAAGTTTGGCTGAAAATAAAATTAGCCAAATGAAAGAGGCTGCATTGAAAGAAATAAAAGATGCTTCAATCAAAATAGCGGTAGACTCAGTAAAAAAAATCATAACTACTTCAGTTGATAAATCTAAACTGGATGCTGTATTTCAAAAAAATTTAGAAGAAACTAAAGAACAGCTAAAAAAAATAAACTCATAATACGGTTACAATTTCCTGAAAAAGCTATAAATTACAGCAATGAATTCTATAGTTATTGGATCTGGATTTGGTGGTATTGCTGCAGCAATAAGACTAAGAGCCAAAGGACACAAAGTAAAACTAATAGAAAAACATTCAGACCTAGGTGGAAGAGCTAGAGTTTTCAAAAAAGATGGTTTTACCTATGATGCTGGGCCAACAGTAATAACAGCTCCATATTTAATTAACGAACTATTCAGTTTGTTTAATAAAAATCCTGAGGACTACATAAAACTAACCCCACTTAAAATTTGGTATCAATTTGTTTTTGAGGACGAAACTAAATTTAATTACTCAGGTGATGAAATAGAAATGAAAAAACAAATTGAAAATTTAAATCAAGAAGATGTTAAGGGGTATGAAGATTTAGTAAATTTTACCAAAAAAATTTTTGAGAAGGGATTTTTAGAGCTTGCAGATGTTCCATTTGATAAACCTTTTTTTATGATGAAACAGCTGCCAGTATTATTAAAACTTAAGAGTTATAAATCAGTTTATTCATTAGTATCGTCTTATGTAAAAAATGAAAAATTAAGAAGGATGCTTAGTATGCATCCACTTTTGGTTGGTGGTAATCCGTTCACAACTACATCAATTTATGGGCTAATTCTTTATTTAGAAAAAAAATGGGGCATTCATTATTCAATGGGTGGTACGGGAAATATAATTAAAGGATTTGAAAAGTTAATGGAGGAAATAGAAATCGAAATAATAAAAAATACTGAGGTAAAAGAAATTATTACTAAGAATAATAAAATTACTGGTGTTGTAGTTGACAGTGAAGAGATTATTGAAGCTGATAATGTTATTTGTAATGCAGACCCTCCTGCTTTTTATGAAAAGATGACTAGTAAAAACCTAAAAAATTCAATGCTGTTTGATTGGAAACAAAAGAGGATGGATTACTCAATGGGTTTATTTGTTTATTATTTTGGAACCAAAAAAGTCTATGAAAACGTTGAGCATCATACAATTAAATTTGGGAACAAATATAAAGAACATTTGGATGATATTTTTGATTATAAAAAATTAAATAACGATATTAGCTATTATCTACATAGACCTTCTGCAACAGATAAGAGCATGGCTCCTGAGGGTAGTGATTGTTTTTATGTATTGGTGCCAGTTCCAAATAATCAATCAAATATAGATTGGCAAATAGAAGGTGAAAAAATGAAAAATCTTGTGGTTGATAAAATGGAAAATGATTTAATGCCAAATCTTAGAGATAATATCGTATCAGACTTTTATCTTACACCTGATTATTTTGAGAAAGAACTAAATACAAAATATGGATCAGGTTTTTCAATTCAGCCTAAATTCACTCAATCAGCTTATTTTAGATTTCATAATAAATCAGAGATTTATGATGGTTTATATTTTGTTGGTGCTGGAACTCACCCAGGTGCGGGAGTACCAGGAGTACTTTCATCAGCAAAAGTATTAGATAAATTGATCTAAAATGTTAACTAAAAATTATTTAGCAACATATGCAAAATCATTTAATTGGGCTGGTTTTTTTTTACCAAAAAAAACTTATGATAAATGTTCTGCGCTTTATGATTTTTGTAGAGAAGCGGATAATATTGCAGATGATCCAGGAAAATTAGAAGACAAAATAATTAAATTTGAAAAATTTAAGAAAGATTTTTTAAATAAAAACTTTCAAAACATTGTTATTAAAAATATTTGGGCACTTATAGATGAATTTAGTATTTCAACAAAAGTAATTAATGATTTATTTGATGGGATTAATTCAGATATTAAAGAAAGAGTAGAATTAAAATCAAAAAAGGAGTTATTAATTTACTCTTATAGAGTAGCAGGTACAGTTGGTTTAATGATGGCAAAAGTTTTAAAAGTTAATAAGACAAATTCCTTGAAATCAGCAATCGATCTTGGAATAGCAATGCAGCTTACCAATATTTCAAGAGACGTAATTGAAGATAAAAATAATAAAAGAATTTATATCAATGAAAATTTCAAAGATATCAAATCTACCATTTCTTTATCTGAAAAATTTTATGAAAATTCTTTTTACTCAATTAAAGAAATACCTTTAAGTTTCAGATTCTCTATTTTAGTTGCAAGACGAGTCTACAGAAAAATTGGACACAAAATAATTAATAAAAATAATTTAGAAAATTATAAAAATTCTGGAAAAATTTATGTAACAAAAATTGAAAAAATTATTGAAACTTTTTTATCAATTTTTGACTTAATAATTTTAACATTTACAAATAAAAATGATAATAACATTGAACATGATCATTCATTAATTAATGAAGAGATAAATTTAAATGAAAGATTTTGATTACATAATTATCGGTGGCGGTTGTGCAGGTTTGTCTTTGGCTTATGAACTTGAAATTTCTGATAAATTAAAAAATAAATCTTTGGCTATAATTGAGCCTAGGGATGAATATAAAAGAGATAAAACTTGGTCATTTTGGAAAGTATTTCCACATAATTTTGATGATTGTGTAAAAAAAAGTTGGGATAATTTTTCTATAAACATTCCTAATGATACAAAGTTTATTGATTGTAAACTAACACCTTACCAATCTATAGATACTGGAAAATTTTATGACAAAATTCTTTCAAAACTTAAATTAAATGAAAATATAAAATTTTTTAAGAATATTAATGATATTGAAATATCAAATTCAATAATTTTTAACAGCGTTCCAAATTTTGAAAAGAAGCCAAATAGTTTGTGGCAACATTTTTGTGGTGTAGAAATTGAAACTGAAAAAGATTTTTTTGATGACCAAATATTTAACTTAATGGATTTTGCATGTGATCAAAAAAATGAGGTTCATTTTTTTTATACTTTACCTTTTTCAAAAAAAAGTGCACTTGTGGAGACTACCTGGATATCAAATTTAAGTAATGAAAATATAAAAGATTATGATAGTCAAATAGATCAATACTTAAAAAACCATTTAAATATCAAAAATTATAAAATCAATTTTAAAGAAGAGGGCTCTATACCTTTATTTAGAAATAAAAATCTAAAAAAATTAAATGAAATATATATTGGATCAGCCGGTGATATGACAAGATTAAGCACGGGTTATACTTTTTTAAATATTCAGGAACACAGCAAATATATAGCAGAAAACATTGATAATATTTCTAAAGCTAAATTGTTTAAAATTAAAAAAAAATATGATTTTTTGGACAATATTTTTTTGAAAGTTTTAAGAAATAACTCTTCAGATATGGGGGAAATTTTCTTTAAAATGTTCAATAGTTCACCTAAGACTGCTATTAATTTCTTATCTAATAAAAGTAATTTTTTTGAAGATTTAGAAATAATTTTAAAAATGCCTAAATGGAAATTTTTAAAAGAATTATTTTAAATGACTAATCAATTAATTAAAAAAATTAACCTTAATCATTCATTTATATTTTTTTTGTTAATTAATCTATTTTCTGTTGTGATGTTTAGATTAAATTATTTAGATATTTCATCATCAATTTGCTTATTTTTAATTTTAACTATTGGAGTTTCTCACGGTGCATTAGATAATATTAAAGGTAAAAAACTTCTTAAATTATTTAATTTTGAAAGAATATATATTTTCTATATTTTCTATATTTTTATAGCAGTTTGTGTCATTATTATTTGGTCACTCTTACCTGCAACCACACTGTTAGTTTTTCTTATAGTGGCATCATTTCATTTTGGTAAAGAAGATACACAATTTTTAATAAACAAAAAATCTTACTTAATTCAAATATTATACTTTTTAAAAGGATCACTCATAATTCTTGCCCCGCTTTTTTTTCATTTTGATGATACTGTAAAAATATTCAAATCATTACTTGTTGTTAATGAAAATTTTTATTTATTCTTGGAATTTTTAGAAGAAAAAAAGATAATCGAGATATCAATTATTTTGAGTTCATTATCAAGTATATTTTTATTTATTGATAAGTTTGAATTAAAAAAATTCACTATTTTTTTTGATTATTTCTCAATTATAATTTTAAATTACTACTTTACTCCTTTAGTAGCTTTTACAATTTATTTTTGTTTTTTACATTCTGTGAGGCACTCTATTTCACTTGCGATAGACCTTGATGAAAACAATCTCCAAAATGGACTAAAATTATTTATTTTAAAGGCTTTACCACTTACACTTTTAACAATCTTGGTTTCAATAATTGTATTATTATTATTAAATGAGGTTAATTATATAGATGATGCAATCTTAAAACTAATTTTTATTGGTTTGGCGTCTTTAACCTTTCCACATATATTGCTGGAATATTTTTTAGAGAAAAATGAAAAACAAACAAATTAAAATTTTACTTTCTGCTCCAAGAGGTTTTTGTGCTGGTGTTGAGAGAGCTATAGAGATTGTAGAAAAATCTATTCAAAAATATGGATCGCCAGTTTATGTTAGACACGAAATCGTTCATAACAAGCATGTTGTTGATAATTTAAAAAATAAAGGTGCTATCTTTGTTGAAGAATTAGAGGAAATTAATGACAAATCTAGACCTGTTATTTTTTCTGCGCACGGTGTTCCAAAAAAAATACCAGAAGATGCTGAAAATTATAAAATGACTTATGTAGATGCTACTTGTCCACTAGTTTCTAAAGTTCATAGAGAAGCGGAAAACTTAAATAAAGCTGGTTATCATATTATTTTGATTGGACATGAGAACCATCCAGAAGTAATAGGCACTATGGGCCAATTACCTAAAGGATCTATTGATTTGGTTCAAAATGAAGCTGAAGCAATGGAGTATAAAACCAATCATAAAGAAAAATTGGCTTTTATAACTCAAACAACACTATCCGTTGATGACACTAAAGAAATAATAAAGATTTTGAAAGATAGATTTACAAACATTAAAGAGCCAGCAAAAGAGGATATTTGTTATGCAACAACTAATAGACAAATGGCAGTAAAAAATATTGCAAAAGAGTGTGATATGTTTTTTGTAATAGGTAGTAGAAACTCTTCAAATTCAGTTAGACTTGTTGAAGTAGCAAAAAAATCAGGTTGTCAAAATTCACAACTTTTTCATTCTGAAAGTGAAATTCCTTTTGATCAAATAGAGAATTCAAATACTATTGGTATATCATCAGGAGCATCAGCACCTGAAATTCTTGTAGAAGATTTTATTAATGAATTAAAAAAAAAATTTTCTATAAATGTTGAGGAAGTAGAAATTATAAAAGAAAATGTGGTCTTTAAAGTTCCTAACAAATTAAATTAAATGGCTGTATATACAAAAATAAATCAGAGTGATATCGATATAATAAACAACAAGTTTAATATTGAAAAAATTTTAAGTTTCCAGGGAATTACTAAAGGAATTGAAAATACAAATTACGTTTTAAAATCCAAAAATAAAAAGTTTATTCTCACAATTTTTGAGAAGAGAGTTCTTCCAAAAGAGATACCTTTTTTTATGAAATTAATGGATCATTTAAATGATTCAAAAATTATTTGCCCAAGACCACTTAAAACTAAAGACAAAAATTATTTAATTAAACTAAAAAATAAAACAGCTTGTATTGTCACTTTCTTGAATGGAAAAGATAAAAAGAAAGTTAACGAAAGTGACTGCTATGCTATTGGAAAAGCAATAGCTAAAATGCATCTGGTTACTAAGAAGATACAATTTACTAGAAAAAATTCAATGGGTGTAAAATATTTAAAACCTTTACTCCAGAGTATTAAATTTAAATCAAATAAAGGATCAAATTTGAAAAAATTTTTATTTAATAATTTTAATGATATTAAAAAAATTTGGCCAAAAAAACTTCCTTCTGGGATTATTCATGGTGATTTATTCGTAGATAATATTTTTTTTAATAAAAATAAGCTGTCGGGAATTATAGACTTTTACTTTGCTGCTAACGATTACTACATGTATGAAATAGCAATCTGTATTAATGCACTATGTTTTGATGAAAAAAATAAAAAATTTGTAATTAATAAGAAGAAAGTTGATAAATTAATCAAGGGATACAACAGTGTTAAGAAAATTAAATTAAATGAAAAAAACAATTTAAATATTTTGTGTAGAGGTGCTGCCCTTAGATATCTGTTAACTAGACTATATGATTATACAAATACTCCAAAAACAGCATTAATCAAAATTAAGGATCCGAACGAATATTATCAAAAACTTATTACCCATAACAATTTGAATAGTTTTAAAGATTATTTGATTTAATGATTAAAATTTATACAGATGGCTCATGTTTAAAAAATCCAGGAAATGGTGGATGGGCAGCAATAATATGTACTGATAATGAAGTGAAAAAAATAAGTGGAAGTGAAAAAGATACAACAAATAATAGAATGGAATTAATGGCGACAATCAATGCATTAAAAGAGGTAAATTCTGAAGATTTGATAGAAATCTACACAGATTCTAAATATGTTAAAAATGGAATTACTGATTGGATCCACAATTGGATTAAAAATAATTGGAAAACATCTAGTAAAGAAGATGTTAAAAATAAAGATTTATGGGTTCAATTACATGATTTGAATAATAATTCTAAGATTAAGTGGAACTGGGTTAAAGCTCATGCTGGAAATCCACTAAATGAAGAAGTTGATTTATTAGCTAAAAAAGCTGCAAGTCTAGATTAATTTAAAGAAATTTTCTGCTGCTGAGATTTCACAAGATCCTGTATCTGCTTCTTCCTGAAGTTTAATAACCTTCATGTTATCAACAAACATCGTGTATCTATTAGATCTAATTCCTAACCCTCTGCCACTTTTATCAACATCTGCACCAATTTCTTTTGTGAAATTAAGAAATGGATCACCCATCATAACAATTTTTTCACCTACATCATTTTGTTTACCCCAAGCATTCATCACAAAGGGATCATTTACTGAAATACAAATTATATGATCAATACCTTTTTCTTTATATTGATCATGCATCTTAATATACCCTGGCAAATGTTTAGCAGAACATACAGAAGTATATGCCCCAGGTAGTCCAAATATTACAACTTTTTTGTCTTTAAAAAAATCTTCTATATTTTTTTTTACAGGCTCTCCATCTTGAAGAACAAAAATTTCTGAATTTGGTAGGTTATCGTTTTCTTTTATTTTCATTTGGATCTATCTTTAATATGTTCTTTTACTTTTTCAATATCATTTTCAAGAATATAATAATTTTCTTTCTCATTTAATATAAATTGAAGTTCATTTGGTAACTCAGCTTTAATATTTATAGCACTTTTAATTGCATCAGGAAACTTACAAGGATGTGCTGTTGCAAGCACAATATTATTACCATTGAGATTATGTTTATCAAAAGCTCCATAACCAATTGCAGTATGAGGGTCTAAAACAATATTAAATTCTTGATAAACAGACTTAATAATATCAAGTGTTTCAGTCTCACTCATTCTTGCTGATAAGAAATCTTGATTAATTAAATTTAACTTTTCTTTATCAATTGAATATTTTCCTTCATATTTAATTTTCATCATGTCTTTTGATGTTTGTTCTGAATTCTTATCATTCAAATCAAAAATAAGTCTCTCAAAGTTACTTGCAATCTGTATATCCATGCTAGGAGAAATAGTCTCGGAAACAGTCTCAGCCTCGTAATTACCGTTTGAAATAGCTCTATGGAGAATGTCATTTTGATTTGTTGCAACAATCAATTTATTAATGGGCAAACCCATTTTTTTGGCTAAATAACCTGCGTATACATCTCCAAAATTCCCAGTGGGAACAGAAAAATTAGTAGGTTTAGTATGATCTTCAATCAAATAATAGCTGTAAAAATAATAAACACATTGAGCAATAATTCTTGCCCAGTTTATTGAATTTACACCTGACATATTAATATCTTGAGAAAATTTTGTGTCAGAAAACATTGATTTAACTAAGTTTTGGCAGTCATCAAAATTTCCTTTAATAGCGATATTAAATACATTTTCATGTTTTCCAGTAGTCATGATTTTTCGCTGAACAGAAGAAACTCGATTATCAGGATGTAGTACAAAAATATTTAAATTTTCTTTTCCTTTTATTGCATCTATAGCTGCTGCCCCTGTATCACCAGATGTGGCAACTACAATATTAATTTTTTCTTTTTGCTTCCTTAAATAAAATTCATAAAAATTTCCAAGAAGTTGCATAGCAACATCCTTAAAGGCTAGTGTTGGGCCATGAAATAACTCTAAGACTGATCGATCTCCTATTTTTATGAAATCAATTACATTTTCTCTCCTAAAGACAGAATAAGATTTATCAATTATTTTAGACAATTCATCTTTATCCATAAAATTACCTATAAAAGGAAAAATAATTTTTTTTGCTAAATCTGAATAATTAAGTGATCTCAATTCTTGAATTTCTTTTTTACTATAGTTTGGAAGTGAGCTGGGAATGAACAGTCCCCCATCATCAGCAAGACCTTTGATAAAAACATCCTTAAATTCGTAAGTTTTAGAAGTATCTCTAGTGCTGACGTATCTCATTTAATAATTTTTTTTTCTAAAATATAGATATATTAAAAGGATTGAAATCGCCATCGAAAACCAAGTAATTGCGTACTTTTTGTGATTGTTTGAAATTTTAGCAGTAATAACTCTCGGCCTTGGGTTTTCATAGTTACCGTTTAAATAAATAATATAATTTGAAAAGTTTTTTCCTGTAAATTTCAAAATATCTTCCCGATCTAGTGTGAACCAATAATTTTTATCTACTTCATTCTTAGGTTTGAATGAGCTTGATTTTGATTGAAGCATTAAAGTACCAATAATATTTTTTTGATCAACAACGTTAATCTCTGGTTTATTTTTTTGGTTAAAAGATATCCAACCTCTATTAATTAAATAATCTTCATTTCCTATTTTAATTGGGTTAATAACTTCAAATCCAGGTTTACCAGTTTCGTTAAGATTATAGAGATAAATTTGTTTTTCAAAATCAATTTGTCCTGATGTTTTTATTCTTAAATAATTTTTTTTTTCTACATTTTGAAGTTCAACAGGTTCAATCTTTAAAGAATTTTCAATTTGATTGATTAGGTCTAATTTCCAACTCAATCTATACAATTGCCAAAAACCCAATGACAACAAAACTAAAATTATAAAATAAACAAAAACTGAAAATAGAAGCTTATTCTTCAAGGATTAAATATTAACTTCCCCAAACGTAGATAGCTGCAAACAAGAATAACCAAACAACATCAACAAAGTGCCAGTACCAAGCAGCTGCCTCAAAACCAAAGTGGTGTTCTTTCGTAAAGTGACCCAATCTTCCTCTCCATAAACAAACAGCAAGAAAGATTGTTCCAACAATTACGTGGAAACCGTGAAAACCTGTTGCCATATAAAATACTGCACCATAAATATGTCCTGAATAATCAAATGTAGCATGATGATATTCGTAAGCCTGTAATAAAGTAAAAAAGAAGCCTAGTGCAACAGTTGCTGTTAATCCTTGAATAAATCCCTTTCTATCGTCTTCTAATAAAGAGTGGTGAGCCCAAGTTACTGTAGTACCTGATAATAATAAAACTAGTGTATTGATTAATGGAATGTCCCATGGATCAAAAGTTTCAATGTCTTGTGGAGGCCAAACATTTCCAACAAACTCATTTGGGAACAAACTTATATCAAAATATGCCCAAAACCATGCAACGAAAAACATAACTTCAGAAGCAATAAATAACGTCATTCCATATCTATGATGGATTTGAACAACTGGAGTGTGGTGACCTTGATGTTCAGCTTCAATCACAACATCTCTGAACCACATATAAGCTGCATAAATTACAAGAGCTAATCCTAAATACATTCCCCAAGATACGTCATTGTGCATGTAAAAAATTGCTCCAATAGCTAGTACCAAGCATGCAAAAGATGTGAATATAGGCCAAGGACTTGGGTCTACTAAGTGATAATCATGTTTTTTTTCAGCTGACATATTTTTTTAATTATGATTGTTTATAATAATCTGTCGAGAAAAAAGTATACGACATAGTTACATCCTGTAAGTTTTTAACTGTTGGATCATTTACCAGTTCTGGGTCCAAATAAAAAGTCATAATATAAGTTGCCTTCTCACCTGCCTTAAGTTCCTGTTTTTCGAAGCAAAAACAGCCTAATTTACTATAATATTTACCAAAACTTGCAGGCGAAACATTGAAACTAGCAACTCCATAGGTTGTTTCATCTCCATAGTTCTCAACCTCAAACTCAATTCTATTTACCTGACCAACCTTAACATCAATTACATTTGATTTAGCCTTAAAATCCCAAGTAAGATTGTTTACATTCGTATCAAATCTTACACTCACAACTTTATCTAAAACTATTTTCGGAGCTTCTTTAGATACTTGGGTTGTTCCTCCAAAGCCAGTTACACGACAAAAAAGATCATATAAGGGCACTGCAGCGAAAGATAAACCTAACATTAAACAAAAAATACCTGCTAGAAGTAATGGAGTTAATGTTTTGCTCTTAATCATATCTGCCTATCAAATACGCCAACGTTATATAATGTAAAAACAAACAAAAAAACCATAAAAGCTAAAATTGCTAAAGCAGTAATAATATTTTTTTTCTTTGTTTTTTTATCGGGTGTTATCATAAAATTTTATCTATTAAGAAAAATACAAAAACTAAAAACAAATATAATATGGAGTATCCAAAAATTGTTTTTGCTTTTTTTGCATCAAACTTGTTCTTCTTAAATTTGTAAAGTTCAAAACATAAGTAATTATAATAAATTGTCAAAATTAACGATGGAATTAAAAATACTAGACCAACAAAATTAATTGCATATGGGAAAACAATAACTGGCAACATTATTAACGAATAAACAAATATATTTAATTTTGTGCTTTCAACACCATTAGTCAATGGAAGCATTGGTATATTTGCTTTTTTATAATCATCAGATTTATATAAACTTAATGCCCAGAAATGTGATGGTGTCCAAAAAAAGATAATTAGAAAGAAAGTTAATGGCTCAATTGAAAGTGAGTTAGTAGCTATAGTCCAACCAATTACAGGAGGTAATGCTCCTGCAGCGCCTCCAATAACTATATTTTGTGGCGTTTTTCTTTTAAGCCAAACGGTATAAACCAACACATAAAACAAAATTGTAAATAACAATAAAGCTGCTGAAACTGTATTTGCAAAATAATCTAAAGCAACAACAGAAAATATTGATAAAGCGATACCAAAAATCAAAGCTTGATTTTTATTAACCTTTCCAGTTGGTATAGGTCTTAGACAAGTTCTTGTCATTAATGCATCTAAGTCAGACTCGTACCACATATTCAAAGCTCCGGCAGCACCTGCTCCAATAGAAACTAAAATTATTCCAATGATGGCATCTTTAGTTGGAATAATATTAGGTGCCATCAACAATCCAACTGCACAGGTAAAAATTACAAGAGACATAACTCTTGGTTTCATGAGTTTGAATAACTCAGAGAAATTGAAAACGTCTTCTTGACTTAAATTTCTATTTTTTAACTTAGATTTAATCATTTAATTTTAGACAAAAAATCTAAATACTTTTTAAGTAGTAGATTTTTCTGCACTCTCTTCGTCTTCAAACTTCGGTAATTCATCAAAAGTATGAAAATTTGGAGGAGACGGTACTGTCCACTCTAAAGTTGTTGCTCCTTCACCCCAAGGGTTTTGAGCAGCAGCTTTTTTCTTATAAAATGCATAAATTAGATTTGCAAAAAATACTCCTAAACCAATTACAGAAATATATGATCCAATTGAAGATATATAATTCCAACCAGCAAATGCATCTGGATAATCTGCATATCTTCTAGGCATCCCCGCTAAACCTAAGAAGTGTTGAGGGAAGAAAATTAAGTTTACACCAATAAATGTTAACCAGAAGTGTAATTGACCTAACCATTCTGAATACTCGTAACCACTCATTTTTCCAAACCAGTAATAAAAGCCTGCAAAGATTGCGAACACCGCTCCTAAAGATAATACATAGTGGAAGTGAGCTACTACATAGTAAGTATCATGCATTGCTGTATCTACACCTGCATTTGCAAGAACAACACCTGTAACTCCACCGACTGTAAATAAAAATATAAATCCTAAAGCCCAAACCATAGGTGTCTTAAATGATATTGAACCACCCCACATAGTTGCTATCCAAGAAAATATTTTAATCCCCGTCGGGACTGCAATGATCATCGTAGCTGCCAAGAAATAAGCTTTGGTATCTGTGCTTAAACCAACTGTATACATATGGTGAGCCCATACAACGAAACCAACTATTCCAATTGCTACCATTGCATATGCCATTCCTAAATATCCAAATACTGGTTTTCTTGAGAATGTTGAAACAATATGACTGATCATTCCAAAACCTGGTAAAATTAAAATGTAAACTTCAGGATGACCAAAGAACCAGAATAGGTGTTGGAATAATACTGGATCTCCACCTGTTTGAGCATCAAAGAACGCAGTTCCAAAATTTCTATCCGTTAATAGCATTGTGATTGCACCTGCTAACACTGGAAGTGATAAAAGCAATAAAAACGCTGTAACTAAAATTGACCAAGCAAATAAAGGCATTTTATGCAGTGTCATGCCTGGAGTTCTCATATTTAAAATTGTAGTGATAAAGTTTACTGCTCCTAAAATTGAAGACGCTCCTGCTAAGTGTAAACTTAAAATTGCAAAGTCCATTGCTGGACCAGGTTGTCCTGCCGTAGATGATAATGGAGGATAGATTGTCCATCCACCACCAACTCCAGTTTGACCTGGAGGGCCATCCATAAATATAGACATGATTAATAAAATGAATGAAGTTGGTAGTAACCAAAATGAAATGTTATTCATTCTTGGAAATGCCATGTCAGGCGCACCAATCATGATTGGTACAAACCAATTTCCAAAACCACCAATCATTGCTGGCATAACCATAAAGAAGATCATGATTAAACCATGACCTGTTACTAAGACATTGTATAAATGATAGTTTCCACCCAAAATTCCATCACCGGGATGCATCAATTCCATTCTCATTAAAACTGAGAATGCAGTTCCAATCACACCTGCAACAATTGCAAATATAAGGTACATTGTACCGATATCTTTGTGATTAGTTGAATACGCCCAACGTTTCCAACCTGTTGGTGTATGATGATCGTCGTGTGATGCAGTTTGTATATACATATTATTTACTCGCTAGTTTTTTAAATTGATCTTCTTCATTAATTTCTTTTGCAAATTTTATTTTAGCACCAGTAAGCCATTCTTGATATTCTTCTTCAGAAACTACTCTTACTGTAATCGGCATAAAAGCATGTTTAATTCCACAAAGCTCAGAACACTGTCCATAATAAGTTCCAACTTCTTCTGCTTTAAACCATGTTTCATTTATTCTTCCAGGAACTGCATCTCTTTTAACTCCAAAAGATGGTAAAGCCCAAGCGTGTAAAACATCATTTGCAGTAATTAAAACTTTTATTACTTTATTTACTGGAACAACTAGTTCATTATCTACAGCTAATAATCTTGGCTGATTTTCTTTTAAATCTTTATCTTCAATCATGTAAGAGTCGAAAATAATATTTTCATCTGGATACTCATATCCCCAGTACCACTGATAACCGATTGCCTTAACTGTTACATCTGCTTTTGGTATTGAATCTTGTTTATATAAAATTTTAAACGATGGAACTGCCATCACGATTAAAATTAAACATGGAATTAATGTCCATAAAACTTCTACAGCAACATTGTGAGTTCTTTTTGAAGGAACTGGATTTGCTGATGCTCTAAATCTGATACATGCATAGACCATCAAAAATAAAACGAAAACGCTTATCGCAATTATGATTGGTAATAACAATTTGTCATGAAAATTAACTATATCTCTCATAGATTCCGAAGCTGCTTTTTGAAAACCTAATTGCCAATCTTTTGGCTGGTTAGCAAATGCAACTGCAGGAGTTAAAATTGAAAGAATTGTTAATAAAATTTTTTTCATTTTTTTAACCCTATATAGAACGTCTTCAAAAAAATTACACTTTAGTTTTCGCGACAAAATATCAATTTATGGCATATTTTATGATCGATATAGCTGAAATTACGGCTGTTTCAGATCTCAATATATTCTCATTAATTTTCAAAGGTTGCACTCCGCTAAATTTTAGAATCTTAGCCCTTTCCTCTTCAGAAAAATCTCCTTCTGGACCTATAATTACACATGTAGGTTTATCAGTAACCTTCTTTAAATCTATTTTGGTATTTTCAGAATTTAGATCAGTAAAAATTAAATCAACTTTATTGTTATTTAAAAAATCATCTAATGATTTTGGGTCTTCAATATCTGGAACATTAATTCTATTTGATTGTTCTGATGCCTCAATAATTACTTTCTCTAATCGCTCTTTATTTATCTTACGAACAATGGTTCTATCAAATATTATTGGAATAAACTTTGTGACACCTAACTCAGTTGCTTTTTGAATCATAAAGTTAAAGTAATTTGATTTAATTGGAGAAAAAGCAAGCCACAATTCTTTAGAATTTTCTTTTTGTCTTAATTGTTTTGTAACATTAAATTCAACAATACCTTTTGAGATATTTGAAATTTTTGCTTCCCATTCACCACTACTGTTAAATAAAGAAAAAATTTCATTTTCTTTAACTCTCATTACTTTGTTTACGTAATGTGATTGAGATTTATCAAGTGTATCAGTTAAATTATTAGATAAACTTTTAGAAAAATATAATCTAATGTTACTCATATTATTAAATTAGTTTATGAAAAATATTAAAGCAATAATTTTTGATGCTTACGGTACTTTATTCGATGTAAATTCAGCAGCAGAAAAATGTAAAGACAAAATTGGTGATAAGTGGGAAGCTTTTGCAAATTATTGGAGAACCACACAATTAGAATACACATGGCTTAGAAGTTTAATGAAAAGACATAAAGATTTTTGGCAGATCACTGAAGACAGTTTGGATAAATCAATGAGTGTATTTAAAATAGACAATTCAATGAGAGAAGAATTATTAAATCTATACAAAATTCTCTCACCTTTTGAAGAAGTTCCAGAAGTATTAAAATCTTTAAAAGAAAAAAATTTTAAACTAGCAATACTTTCCAATGGGACACCTTCTTTGTTAAATGAATTAGTACGTATTAATAAATTAGACAATTTATTTGATGATATTTTTTCAATTGAAGAAGTTGGTGTATTTAAGCCTGACTCTAAAGTTTATGATATGCCAATAAAAAAATATAAAATTGAAAAAAATGAAGTTGCTTTTTTAAGTGCAAATACTTGGGATGTATCTGGAGGAGGAAACTATGGATACAATTCTATATGGGTAAATAGAAACAATAATATCTTTGATAAACTTGATTATTCACCACAAAATGAAATTAAAAACTTAAATGATCTACTTGATATAACTAAGTAGATAATTATATCAGCTCACATGAAATCAATTGAAGTATCAAAAATTATAGATCCTATTCCAGCTTCGGATGGTGCGGGAGTAAAATTAAAAAGAAGTATTGGTGTTGAACCAAATTACTTTGATCCTTTCTTAATGCTAGATGAATTCGGATCTGAAAATAGTGAAGATTATATTGCAGGTTTTCCACCCCACCCACATCGTGGAATTGAAACTGTTACTTATATGTTGGCTGGAGATTTTGAACACAAAGATAGCACCGGTGGGGAAGGTAGAATGACTGCTGGTGATGTTCAGTGGATGAAAACAGGAAGTGGAATTATTCATTCAGAAATGCCGGCTATGAAAGAAGGAAGGCTTCATGGCTTTCAATTATGGATTAACATGCCTGCTAAATTAAAAATGAGTAAGCCAGAGTATATTTATATTGATGCTGATAAAATGAGTGTTCATAAAGATGATGAAAAACAAGTAAAAGTTATTGCAGGTAAATTTGAAAATGCTGAAGGACCTGTAAAAGGTC
The DNA here is from genome assembly GCF_052047995.1 of Candidatus Pelagibacter sp. HIMB1493. Classification (NCBI taxonomy): domain Bacteria; kingdom Pseudomonadati; phylum Pseudomonadota; class Alphaproteobacteria; order Candidatus Pelagibacterales; family Candidatus Pelagibacteraceae; genus Candidatus Pelagibacter; species Candidatus Pelagibacter sp. HIMB1493. The sequence goes on from NZ_JBNAIP010000001.1 coordinate 1,013,064, forward strand.
ATAATGTAGAGCCAGTTTACTTTGATGTAGAATTAAAGAAAGATAAAGAGTTCAATTTTAATATTTTATCAACTCACAATACATTTATTTATCTAATAAATGGCGAAATAGAAATTGGCAGTGAAAAACATGATAATGTTAAGGATAGTACTTTAATATTATTAACAAAAGGTGAAGAGCTTAAAGTAAAAGCAAAAACAAATGCTAAATTTCTTGTTATTTCTGGAAAACCGATAAATGAGGAGATTGCAAGAGGAGGACCTTTTGTGATGAATACTAAAGCAGAAATCTTGCAAGCTGTACAAGATTATCATAATGGTACATTTGTAAAATAAATTATGAATTCAGTAATAATATCAAAAGCAGGTGGACCAGAAGTTTTAGAATACAAAGAACTTAAACTAGAAGAACCAAAAGCTGATGAAGTAACAATTAAAAACCATGCAATTGGTTTAAATTATATTGATACCTATCACCGATCAGGACTTTATCCATTAACTCTACCCTCTCCAATAGGTCTAGAGGGAGCTGGAGAAATAACTAAAGTTGGTTCAGATGTAAAAGATTTTAAAGTTGGAGATAAAGTTGCATACTGTGCAGCTCCTCTTGGTGCTTACTCAACTCATAGGAACTATCCAACTAAAAACTTAGTTACAGTTCCTGAAAGTGTTGACTTAGAAACTGCAGCAACATTAATGACAAAAGGAATAACTACCTTTTATCTTTTACATAAAACTTATCCTGTAAAATCAGGTGAAGATATTTTATTCCATGCAGCAGCTGGTGGTGTTGGTCAAATATTTGGACAATGGGCCAAAAGTCTAGGATGCAATGTTATTGGTACTGTCGGTTCAGATGAAAAAATAGAAAATGCAAAACAAAATGGCTACGACCATGTGATTAATTATAACAAAGATAATTTTGCTGAAAAAGTAAAAGAGATTACCGAAGGAAAAGGACTATCTGTTGTTTATGATGGAGTTGGAAAAAATACTTTTGATGGTTCAATTGAATGTTTAAAATTAAGAGGAATGTTAGTTTCTTTTGGTAACGCATCAGGTCCTCTAGATCCAGTTAATGTTGCAAAATCAATTCAACCAAAAGGACTTTATTTAACAAGACCAAGTATTATGCAGTACACTACAACAAGAGAAGAGCTTGATGAAGCTGCTAATAAAGTTTTTGAAATGGCTTCAAGTGGAAAAGTAAAAGTAAAAATTTCAAAAAAATATTCTCTAAAAGATATTGCACAAGCACACAAAGATTTAGAATCAAGAGTTCTTACTGGTCCAGCAGTAATACTTCCCTAATTTACATCTACATCCATATCAGACATATGGAGTTTAAGTGCATTCGTTGAAATTTGAATTTCTCTTATAAAAAAAATAATTGATATAATCATGGATAAACAACATGAGCCAAATATTACTCTAGCTGCAAATACTTCATCTAAATAGAGTGCAAATACTGTAAGCATATTAAATAGGAATCCAAATGAGGCAAATAAAATTGTCCATCTAAGAAGTGTTATCCTGCCACTTAAATTTATAAACTGCTTCTTCCATTCAGGTGGAATATGCTTTTCATAAACATGCTCATCATGAAGTTGTCGAATTAAGATACTTAGAGAGTGAAATCTGTTGCTATAAACACTCATGAGTAATGGAATAGCTGGAAACATTAGTGCAGTAACTGTGTAATCTATGTTCATACGAATCAATTTGATTATGAAACTACCCTTTGTTATTTACAAGTAAAATATTATGAACCAAATTAAACTTTTCATTGAATTAACAAGATTAAAAAAACCTATTGGCTACATGCTTTTATTTTGGCCATGTGCGTGGGGTCTAACTTTAGCTTATGATTTTTCATCAAGTTGGAATGACTATTATTTTTACTTAATATTATTTTTTCTTGGTTCAGTTCTCATGCGTTCAGCTGGCTGTATAGTGAATGATATTTTAGATAGAAAATTTGATGCTAAAGTTTTTAGGACTAAGGATCGACCGATAGCCTCAGGAAAAATTTCTGTAAAGCTGGCAATTGTTTACTCAATTATTCTTTGCTTATTAGCTTTTTTAGTTTTAATTAATTTTAACGTATTTACTATAATTCTTGCTTTAGGTTCAATGCCACTTGCATTTACATATCCTCTAATGAAGAGGTTTACTTATTGGCCTCAATTATTTTTAGGTATTACTTTCAATTATGGTTTGATACTTGGATGGACAGCAATAAATGCTGAAATTAATATAATCCCTATCTTGTTCTATTTTGGAGCCATATTTTGGACATTAGGCTATGACACGATATATGGATTCCAGGATATTAAGGATGACGAAATTATAGGGCTAAAATCAACATCTATAAAGTTTAAAGGAAGTGCAAAAAAATTTCTTTTTTTATGTTATTCCATTTTAATAGTTCTATTTTTTATAGGAGGTATTTTTATGGAATTTCATTATGTTTATTATTTTTTACTTTTAATACCTATTATCCATTTATTTTTTTACCAGATGAAAATTTTTAATCTTAAAGATCCTATGAGTTGTTTGAAGGCTTTTAAGAGTAACAATTTGTTTGGTCTAATAATTTTAATCAATATTTTAATTGTTCAAAACTTTTAATGAAGAAATCTGAAATTTATAAAAGATTGTATGAGGATTACTCAAAGAGTTATTTAAATAAAATCTTTTTGTCAGCATTTTTATCTATATTGGTTGCAGGAAGTACATCATCCATCGCATGGCTTCTAGATCCTGCTATAAAAAAACTTTTCATTGATAAAGAGCAATCATTGTTAATTTTGATACCATTGATGATTGTATTTGCTTTTACGACTAAAGGTTTGTCTTTGTATTTTGCAAAAGCAACAATGATAGGTGTAGGAGAGTCAATTAAAAAAAAACTTCAATACGACATGGTAAACAATTTAGTTGGAACTGATACACAAATAATTGATAAGAAACACTCTGGTAAATTTATTTCAAATCTTACTTATGATGTAACTCATATTACTAACTTGCTAAGTAATGCAATATTAACTTTGTTTAAAGACTCTTTAACCCTTATTGGTTTGTTGATTGTGATGTTTATGCAAAATTGGAAATTGGCTTTAATTTCAATAATTATGATACCTTTGGCCAGTGTATCTGCTAAAATTTTAGGTAAAAGAGTCAGTAAAGTTACTACTGAAGCACAACAAAAATCAGGATTTCTCACAACTTATTTAGTTGAATTATTTAAAAACCATAAACTGATAAAAATTTTCCAAAAAGAAGAATATGAAAAAAATAGAGCAGATAAATTTTTAACTGAACTAAAAGAAAAAAATCAAAAAATTCAAACTGTTTTTGTGAGAATGTCTCCAATAATGGAGACACTAACAGGGATTATGATTGCAATTTTAATATTTTATTCAGGTTTATTGATGTCTAAGGGTGAACTGGAAATTAATAATTTTTTTTCTTTTTTAGCTGCGATGATGCTAGCTTATCAACCTGTAAGAGCTTTATCCACACTTAACCTAGTAGCAAATCAAGGTTTATCTGCAGCCTCAAGAATTTTACCAATAATTGATCAACAAAATAAAATAAAAGATAAAATTAATTCAGAAGCTCTTAAGATAAAAAATTCAAAGATTAAATTTTCAAATGTTAATTTTGCTTATGAAGAACAAGGAGAACAAACTTTAAATTCAATAAGCTTAGAATTTGAAGGAGGTAAAATGACATCGTTAGTTGGGCATAGTGGTTCGGGTAAATCTACAATTATGAATTTAATTCCTAGATTTTATGACAGAATTTCTGGAGATATTACAATAGACGGTCAATCTATATATGATGTAAGCATTAAGAGTCTGAGAAGTGAGATTTCTCTTGTAAGTCAAGAAACTACACTTTTTGATGATACTATCATGAATAATATTAAGTATGCAAAACAGCACGCTACTGATGAAGAGATTTATAAAGTTTCAAAATTATCTTTTTGTGAAGAATTTATAAATAATTTACCAAACAAATATGAAACTATGATTGGTGAAAATGGAGTTAGATTATCTGGAGGAGAAAAACAGAGGCTTTCAATTGCTAGAGCTATGATGAAAGATAGTTCAATCATTCTTCTTGACGAAGCAACTTCATCCTTGGACTCGGAAACGGAAACAAAAATTCAAGAAGCTTTAAAAATTTTAACTAAAAATAAAACAACAGTTGTTATAGCTCATAGACTTTCAACCATTTTAAATTCTAATAATATTTACTTGATTGATAAAGGAAAAATTATTGATAATGGAAAACACGAAGATTTGGTTAAAAATTCTAATCTTTATAAAAGTTTTTATGAAAAACAAATACAAAAGTAAAAATGCTATTTCTTTATCAAATAATTATTTTAATTATTTTAATATTATCTCCTTTAATAATTATTTTTAGGATAGTAAAAAAAAAAGAACATAACCAAAGATTCATAGAAAAATTTAGTTTTCCATCAAAAAAAAAAATTAATGGTAAGCTCATTTGGTTTCATGGAGCTAGTGTAGGTGAAATTATGAGTGTTGTTCCTTTAATTAAACATTATGAAAAAAATAAATCTATTAAACAAATATTGATTACATCCAGTACATTAAGTTCCTCAAAAGTTATAAAAAAATTTAAGTTTAAAAAAACTATACATCAATTTTACCCTATCGATTTCTATCTATTTACAAATAGATTTTTGAATTTTTGGAAACCAGATATTTCAATATTTATAGACTCAGAAATTTGGCCTTGCATGTTTCAAAATATTAAAAAGAGAAAAATTCCTCTCATTTTGATAAACGCAAGATTAACAAAAAAGACTTATAATAATTGGATTAAAATTAAGAACTTTGGGAAATCAGTATTTGATAATTTAACAATTGCCTATCCACAAAACAGAGAAACGAATACTTATTTAAAAAAACTTACAAGTAGTAAAATTGATCATCTAGGAAATTTAAAATTTGCAGAGATTGGAAATTATCATTTTGATAAATTTAAATCCAATTTAGAGTCTGAATTTAAAAAAAAAAAAATTTGGGTTGCTTCAAGTACACATAATCCAGAAGAAATATTTTGTGGTAAGACACATATTCATCTTAAAAAAAAATACAAAAATCTTTTGACAATAATTATTCCAAGACACATACATAGAACAAATAAAATTAGTTCTGAATTAAATAATCTTGGACTAAAAGTTACTTTACATAGTTCTAAAAATCAAAATCTTAAAAATACAGATATCTATTTAGTTGATAGCTTTGGTGAAACAAAAAAATTTCACAAAATCAGTTCAACAGTTTTTTTGGGTGGATCTATTATAAATAGAGGTGGACAAAATCCATTAGAGGCAGCAAGATTTGGCGCAAATATTTTACATGGTCCGGATACAAGCAATTTTACTGATATCTATAAACTTCTTAAATCTTTAAATGTCTCAAGAACTATTTATTCACCAAAACAATTGGCGTCGTCAATTAGGTTCAAAAAAAATAATAATACTGGGATCAAAATAAAAAATATTGGAGATAAAATTTTAAAAAAAACTATAAAAGAACTTGATAAATATATCCTAAATGAATTTAAAAAAACCTAGATTTTGGGAAAATGAAAAACCTAATTTATTGGCATACATATTGCTTCCTCTTGCGAAATTAATTCAATTATTAAATTTTTTAAAAAGTAAGCAAAAAAAAAATAAATTTAAAATAAAAACTATCTGTATTGGAAATATTTATTTAGGGGGAACTGGTAAAACATCATTAAGTGTAGAACTTAAAAATATTTTAGAAAAAAAAAATATCAAAACTTGTTTTGTTAAAAAATTTTATAATAATCAGCAAGATGAACAAATTCTGTTAAAAAATCATGGTCAACTTTTTTTATCAAATAAAAGATCTAGTGCCATCAGAGATGCAGAAGATAAAGGTTTTGAGATTGCTATTTTGGATGATGGTCTCCAGGATCAAAGTATTGAATATGATACAAAAATAGTTTGCTTTAATAATTTAAATTGGATTGGAAATGGTCTTACTATACCAGCGGGTCCATTAAGAGAAGAGATAAGCAATTTAAAAAATTATAAGCAAGTATTTATAAACGGTAACTTAGAAAATTTAGAATATTTGAAGAAAAAAATTTTAAATATAAACCCAGGAATAAACATAAATATAGGAAAATATATTCCAGAAAATTTGAATGAGTTTAATATTGAAGATAATTATTTAGTATTTTCAGGTATTGGTAATCACAAAACATTTGTTTCAATGATGAAAGAATATAGTTTTAAAATTTTAAAAGATTTTGAATTTCCAGATCACTATCAGTACAAAGATAATGATATAAAAAAAATAACTAATTTAGCAAAAGAATTAAGTTGTAAAATAGTGACAACTGAAAAAGATTTTTTAAGGTTGAAAAATATGAATTTCGAAAATTTAAAGTTTATAAAATCTAAATTGAAAATATTGGAAGAAGAAAAATTTATTAAATCAATTATTTAAAAATGAAGATTATAAAATATTTTTTTCAATTTTTACTTGCTGTTTTTTGTTTTATATTTTTTAAAATTTTGGGGGCTAAATTATCTTCAAAACTAAGTGGAAAAATATTTGAAAATATTGGACCATTTTTTAGGTCTAAAAAAACTATCGATGAAAATATTAAAAGAGCAATTCCTAATATAAGTGAAGAAAATCTAAATAAAATCAAAACATCAATGTGGAATAACTACGGTAGAGTATTTGCTGAATATATTTTTATTAAAGATTTTAGAAATGGAAAATTAAAAGAAAATATAAAAATTGAAGGTAAAGATATTTTAGATGAAATAAAAAGAAAAAATTCACAAGTAGTTTTTATATCAGGGCATTTTAGTAATTTTGAATTAATGGCAATGAGTTTAGAAAAAAATGAAATCAAACTTGCAACAATTTATCGTCCACTAAATAACATGTTCTTAAATCTGGTAATGGAAACAATTAGAAAAAAGTATATTTGTAAAAATCAAATTAAAAAAGGCATTGGAGGCTTAAAAAATTTAATTAAATATAAAAAAAAAAATTATTCAACAGCATTAATGATAGATCAAAGAGTATCGGAGGGAGTATTGAGTAACTTGTTTAATAAACAAGCTTTAACAACAACAATCCCTGCTCAGTTAGTAAAAAAATACGACATACCTATAGTGCCTGTTTTCATAGAAAGGATTGGTAATATAAAATATAAAGTGATTATTAAAAAACCAGTTGTGTTTTCTAAAGAACATTCAATAATTGAAATTACTGAAAAACTAAACGAAATACTTGAAAAAATGATTATTAAAAATCCTGAACAGTGGATTTGGTCTCATAATCGTTGGAAATAAATTTTAATTTAATTTTGTTGCTCTCTTTTTTGGTTTGCCTCTATGTAAGAAAAATAAGCTTCTTGCAATTCTACGTTCCAATAAGTTAAATTTTCTAAAGCTATTTTTTTTCCAGAAACAGCACAGATGACATAATCACCATTTTCTAATATTTGAAAATTATTAGGTAAATATTTTATTTTTGCTAATTTTTTCATCATTTTTAGTTTATACAGTTTTATATGAAAGTTGGAATAATAGGAAGTGGTGGTAGAGAGCATGCGTTATGCCATTCAATTAAAAAATCTGATAAAATTGATAAAATATTTTGTTTTCCAGGAAATGCTGGTACTGAAAATATAGCTGAAAATATAAATTTAGATCTAAAAAACTTTGAAAATTTAAAAAATTTCATTATTGAAAAAAATATTGATTTGATTGTAGTTGGGCCTGAGCAACCACTTGTAGAAGGTATTGTAGATTATCTAGAAAAATTTAATATAAAAGTCTTTGGTCCAAATAAAATTGCTTCACAGCTCGAAGGTTCAAAAATTTTTACAAAACAAATTTGTGAAAAATTTAATATTCCAACAGCAAAATTTGGTATTTTTCCTAATAGAGATGAAGCTAAGAGCTATTTAAATAAAAGCAAATATCCAATTGTAATTAAAGCTGATAATTTAGCAGCAGGTAAAGGAGTTTATATAGCTAAAAGCTACAGTGAAGCAGAAGATGCAATTGATGAAATTTTTAATGGTAAATTTGGTAAAGCTGAAAAAGTACTGATTGAAGAATTTTTAGACGGTGAAGAAATGAGTTACTTCACAATACATGATGGAAAAATATTTAAAAATTTTGGAACAGCACAAGATCACAAAAGAGTTTTGGAAGGAGATAAGGGAAAAAATACCGGAGGAATGGGATCATATTCTCCGTCAAGACTAATAAACGATGAATTAGAAAAAAAAATAATTAACAAAATTATTAAACCTACACTTAAAGGTCTGGCTGAGCTTGGAACTGAATACAAAGGTTTTTTGTATGCAGGTTTAATGATTGTAGATGATGAACCATACCTAATAGAATATAACGTAAGAATGGGTGATCCTGAGTGTCAAACAATCTTGCCAAAACTTAAAACTGATATCATTGATATTTTTATATCTTGTTGTGATAGAAAACTAAATGAAACAAAAATTGATTGGCATAATAAAAATAGTCTATGTTTTGTAATATGCTCAAAAGGTTATCCAGACGAATATCAAAAAAATATAGAGATAAAAAATATTAATAAAATTATACAGAATGATGATGAGTATATGTTTCATGCAGGAACTATACAAAAGAATAATAAAATTTATGCAATTGGTGGTAGAGTCTTAAACTTTGTAACTTTATCAGAAGAATTTAAAGACGCTCAAATAAAAATATTCAAAAATATTGAACTCTTAAATTGGGATAGTGGATTTTTTAGAAAAGATATAGGCTACAAAGTAATTAAAGAATGAGAATAATATCTGGTTTTTACAAAGGTAAAAAAATTTTAGAGCCCAATGATATTAAAACAAGACCTTTAAAAGATTTAACGAAAGAATCTATTTTTAACGTAATTGCACACTCTAATAAGATAAAAATTTCATTACAAGAATCGAAAGTATTAGACTTATTTTCAGGTGTTGGATCATTTGGAATTGAATGCTTATCTAGGGGGGTTGAAGAAGTAACTTTTGTCGAAAAATATAGTGGAGTTTTGCCTGTTTTAAAAAAAAACTTATTAAATTTAAATAAAGTCAATAATTATAAAATAATAGAAAAAGATATTTATGAAGATAATTTTTTTGAGAGTTTCATTGATAAATTTGACATTATTTTTTTGGATCCACCTTACAAAGATGATTTAAATATAATTTTAGAAAAAATAAATAATGTACATTTATTAAATACAGACGGAATTATCATAATTCATAGACATAAAAATCAAAAAGATATCTTTCCTAAAAATTTTGAAGTTATTGAAAATAAAAAATATGGAATTTCAAAAGTAATATTTATAAATTTACTATCTTAGTAATTTGTGCGTTTCGGTTTTAATTAATTCTACAGACGGTTGATCGTAAGGATTTAGGTTCATACACTTTCCTAACAATATTGTTTCCATAATAAAAAAACAAAATAATTCTCCAAGAGTTTTTTCATCTCTCTTGGTTATTTCGAAGCTTCTGAATGGTATATTTTTTTTCTTAAAAACATTTTCAGTTGCTATTTTTTGAGCATAAATAACTTTTGATAATGTTTTGCCCTTCAAAAAATTCTTAGAGGGCAATATTAATTTATTATTTATCTTTGGTGAATTTTTTTCATGCACATAAAAAAAAGTAAAAAAATTATTTTTAAATCCGTCTAAATAGAGTTGCATAACACTATGATTATCCTTAGGCATAGAAGACACTATTGGGAGAATTCCTTTTTTTTTCTTCCCAAGACTTTCAGCAACTAATTGTTGATACCATTTGAATAAATTGTCAGAACTCTCATCGTAATTAATGATTACAGAGTTAAACTTTTTATTTTTTACCAGATTAAGTATTATACTGACATTTTTTATTAAATTGTTTAAAAAATTTTTGTTCTTAATTAATGTATTGAATTGTCTGAATTTATTAGGATTTAAATCCATTAATTCAGCTGGCAACATTCCTACTTCAGATAACACAGAATATCTTCCACCAATATAATTACTATGATGAATTATGTCAGATTTCAATTTTTGTGCTAAATTTTTAAGATAATTATTTTTGTTTTCGGTTATAAAAATACTTTTTTCATTTTTTTTTATAAAAATATTTGCATTTACGATTGTCTCAATAGTATTTCCTGATTTTGAAACTATTAAATTTAAATATTTTTCTTTTTTATTTTTAACAATCTGAAGATTATCTAAAAATTCAAAATTTTTACTTATTTTTGATTTTAAAAAATCATATATTGCTTTAGTTCCAAGGGAAGATCCACCCATTCCTATAATTCTAAAACTTTTATATTTTTTATATTTCTGAATTAGTGTTTTTGTATAACTATCATTGTAATAACGTCCCATTGAAAGAAAAACATAATTTTTTTTTTTCAATAATTGATAAAGTTTTTTTTTTGTATTTGAAATATTGCTGTTAAATTGAAAATTTTTAAACTTAATACTTTTTGTTAACATTAATTATTTTTGATTTTTTTAAGCAATGTCTCTTCAAGATTTAAATCTTCGCTTGAGATGTCATTCTCACTGACTTCGTTTTCTGCAATAAGTTCTTTTATGCTATTAGTAGTCTTATCTTCCTCAATGTTTTCTTTTGGTTGTGGTAGTTCATTGTAATCTGGCGGCATGGTTAGTGGTGCTTTCTTTTCTACTAAAAATTCATCACTACTGTTTTTTTTTTGATTGGTAAAAGCCTTCTTAGCAGTTCCACACGAAGAAATTGTAACAAAAAAAACTAACAATAAAAAAGTTCTAATAATTTTATTCATTTTCTTTTTTATTATTACCAGTAAATTCTAAAAATATCATAAAAATCACTCCTAAAGTTATAAATATATCTGCTACATTAAATATGAACCAATGATAATTTTGAAAATGAAAATCAATAAAATCTGGAACAGATTTGTAATATAATCTATCAAATAGGTTACCTAAAGCGCCTGCAAAAATCATAAGTAATGAATATTTTTTTATCCCATTATTCTTAAATGCGTAGAAAAATAAAAAAATTATAATTAATAAAATAATTGATGACAGTACATTATAAAAAAAACTACTTCCAAAAGAAAACAGTCCAAATGCTATTCCTTCGTTCCATATAAAATGGATGTTTAAATATTTTGAAAAATAAATCTCTGAAATTCCTGTCTTTTCGTAAAAACTAATTACATATAATTTAGATGCTCTATCAATTGTAAAAATGAAAATAATTGTGATTAATTCGTAAAAATATCTTTTAAAAAAATTTCTTAAAATCATTAATTGTTTTTAGGACAATTATCTCTACTACACTTTTCTTCTTTTATTTTCCAACACATCTCACACTTAGTTCCTTTAGCTTTCAATGTTTCAACAACTGTATCTGTATCTTTTTTATATGTTACGGATGCTTTAGAAGTTATGCAGAGCTCAGAAAAATCTATATTTTTACACACACTTTCTAGCTTATTGCTTAATTGAATATTTATTTCAGCTTCAAGGCTTGAGCCAATTTCTTTACTAGCTCTTTTTTCCTCAATACTAACATTGCAAATATTTCTGATTTTAATTAATTCATTCCACTTTTCATTAAGTGAATTATTTTCAAAACTACTTGGCAATTCCACAAATTTCTCTAAGTGAATGCTTTTTTTATTTTTAAATAACATTCTATAAATTTCTTCTGTTGTGAAAGACAAAATTGGAGCAAACCATCTTAATAGTTTGTCTAAAATAATATTTAGTACCAAAATTGTTGATTTTCTCTTTTCAGAGCTTTTGGCATCACAATAAAGGGTATCTTTTCTTATATCAAAATAAAAGGCAGATAAATCTACTGTGCAAAAATTTAATAATTCTTTATATAAATTATGAAAATCATAATTTTGAAAATATTTTTTAAAGCTATTATTTAAATTAAATAATTTGTGCAAGACATACTGTTCTAATTCTGGAAGATTTTTTACATCAATCTCATCAAAATTAATTTCTTTAAAATCATCATTAAGATTTCCTAATAAATATCTAAATGTATTTCGAATTTTTCTATAAGAGTCTGCATGCTGGTCCAAAATCGAATAATCAATTCTTAAATCTTCTGAGTAGTTTGAAGATGCTACCCAAATTCTAAGTATATCTGCTCCATATTTTTTCAATATATCTTCTGGTGCAATAACATTTCCTAGAGATTTGGACATTTTTAAACCTTTTCCATCTACCACAAAACCATGAGATAAAATTGACTCGAATGGGGCTCTCCCTCTTGTGCCACAAGACTCTAACAAAGAAGAATGAAACCAACCTCTATGCTGGTCTGATCCTTCTAAATACATTGATGCTGGCCATTTAAGGTCATTTCTTTTCTCTAATACAAATGAGTGAGTTGAGCCACTATCAAACCAAACTTCAACAATATCACTTAATTTATCATAATCTTGGGCTTTATATTTGTCGCCTAAAAATCTTTGTGGATCGTCTGAAAACCAACAATCAGATCCCTCTTTTTCATAAATTAATGCAATATTTTCATTAACTTCATCATCAACTAAAATTTCTTTGGTTTTTTTATTAACAAAAATAGGTAAAGGGACACCCCATACTCTTTGTCTAGAAACACACCAATCAGGTCTGGTTTCGATCATAGATTTTAATCTTTCTTTTCCCTTGCTTGGATAAAATGTTGTATCATCAATGGCTTTTAAAGCTTTGTCTCTTAATTTATGACTTTCCATAGAAATAAACCACTGAGGTGTTGCTCTATGAACCAATGGTGCTTTTGATCTCCAAGAATGAGGATAAGAATGAACTAGTTCACCATTTGACAATAAGTTTTTTTGCTCTTTAAGTTTTTCAATTACTATTGGGTTAGCTTTAAAAATATGAATACCTTCAAATAATTTTACATTATTTGTATATTTCCCATCACCATCAACTGTCTCTATTGCTTTTATTCCATTATTCAAACATAAATTAAAATCATCTGGTCCATGACTTGGCGCACAATGAACTATTCCTGTACCCTGCTCTGTCGTCACAAATCTTGCTTCTAACATTGGGATCTCAGTTTCATAACCTAAGTTTAAAAAGGGATGATTACAAATAGTATCCTTTAACTCTTTTCCTTTAAACTTTTTAATCTCTTTATAATTTTTAATTCCACATTCTTTTATGACCGACCCAAGTAAAGCTTGTGCGATAACTATTTTTCTGTTTTGAAAATCTCCCCCATCATTAACTTGCAATAAAACATATTCTAATGCTTCATTATAAGCTAAAGCTTTGTTTGCAGGAATCGTCCATGGTGTTGTGGTCCAAATTACAATTTCACTTTTTTCTAATTCTTTGATCTTAGATGACCTTACTGGAAATGATGTATATATAGTATCTGACTTATGATCTTGGTATTCTACTTCTGCATCAGCAAGTGCAGTTTTTTCAACAGTTGACCATAAAACTGGTTTGTAACCTCGATATAAACTTCCTTCTTTAAGAAATTTTCCTAGCTCTCTTACTATCTGAGCCTCTGCATCAAAACTCATTGTAGAATAATAATTTTCCCAATCACCAACTACACCCAATCTTTTGAATTGACCTTTGTGAATTTCAATCCATTTTTCAGCAAAAGATCTACACTCTTTTCTAAACTCAACTATAGGGACGTCATTTTTATTTTTTTTATTTTTTTTATATTCCTCTTCTATTTTCCATTCGATTGGTAAACCATGACAATCCCATCCAGGTACATAAATTGAGTCTTTACCGTCCATTTGATGAAATTTTACAATTATGTCTTTTAAAATTTTATTTAATGCTGTCCCCATATGAATGTTACCGTTTGCATATGGAGGGCCGTCATGTAAGACAAATTTTTCTTTACCTTTGCTTGATTTTCTTAATTCATCATAAAGGTTTATTTTTTGCCAATAATTTAGAATTTCTGGTTCTCTAATAGGCAGGTTCGCCTTCATTGAGAAAGCTGTTTTAGGTAGATTTATATCAGATTTGCTCATTTAGTTTTTTTTGCAATATTTAAATCAGATTTAATTTGTTTTCTGAGTTGATCAACATTCTTAAATTTTTTTTCTTTTCTAATAAACTTTAAAAACTGCACTGATAAAAGCTTATTATAAAGATTTCCAGAAAAATTAAACAAATGAACCTCAAGTAAGATTTTTTTTTGATTAAATGTGGGTCTATAGCCAAGATTTGCTATTCCACTCAATTTTTTTTGATTTTTTTTTTTTAATACTCTTACCGCATAAACTCCTGGCTGTGCTAAGACATAATCCTTAATATCTATGTTACATGTTGGAAAACCAATTTTTTTTCCAACTTGTCTTCCCTTTTGAACTATTCCATCAATGGTCCACTCTCTTCCTAAAAATTTATTAGCTTTATTTAAATCACCTTTTTCCAGTAAGCTTCTTATTATCGTTGAAGATACTATTTTTTTACTTTTTAAAAGTGGCTTTGGTTTAATAACTTTATAATTATAATTTTTTTCATTTTGTATAAGTAATTTAACATCACCTTCTCTTTTATTTCCAAATCTAAAATTGTTACTTACAAATATAAACTTACAATTGAGTTTTTTATATAAAATTTCTTTTATAAATTTAATTGATTTTATTCTGGAAAAATTTTTATCAAATTTTTTTGTAATTATAAAATCTACTTTTAATTCTTTAAGTAATTCTAATTTTTGATTTACAGACGAAATTTTAAAATTCTTCAATGAATTGTTAAAATACATCTTGGGCATTGGATCAAAATTAATCACACCAATTTTTGAATTATATTTTTTTTTATATGATAGAGCTAATTTAAATAATTTTTGATGTCCTAAATGAAGACCATCAAAATTTCCAATTAATATAATTGAATTTTTATGGTGATTATTAATATTGAAATTTTTATATAACTTTACCATTTTAATTCTGTTTGAGTAAAATTAACGATAGCTTCATACTCTTTTGAAACTTCAATAACTCCTTTATTTTGTATCTCTTCTTTGTGAATTCCATTGCAAACTAACAAGGAATGGTAATTTAATAAGTTGGCACCTTTTATATCTGTATTTAAATTATCACCAATTGCCAAAACTTTCTTACCAATATTGTCTATAGACTGATTGTAAACCTCCGCATGGGGTTTTCCAAAATAAATTACTTCTCCACCCATTTTTTCAAAAACCATTGCAACTGAGCCTGCACACATCTCTCTTATATTTCCTCTATCAACAATTAAATCAGGATTTGTACAAATCATTTTTTTTGTTGTGTATTTTTCAAGCAAGTTTTTATAATAACTTAAATCATCTTCATGTTCATCGAATAAACCTGTGCAAAGTAAATATTCACTTTCATTTAGTTCAGTTGATTTATTATTTTTAAATTCATTGAACAAATCGAAATCTCTTGGGGGGCCTATATGAAAAAAATTCTTTGATTTAAAAGATGTTTTTAAAAAATTTAATGCTGCCTCACCTGAGGTAAAAACATGCTCTCTCAAATCTTCACTCATGCCCATTTTTTCTAAAAATTTATTTACCGTAGTATTTGGTCTTGGAGCATTGGTTAAAAGAACAAAACTTTTATTTTTTTTCTTTAGTTCATTTAAGGTTGCTATTGCTGAGTTATGTAATTTTACACCATTATGAATGACCCCCCACAAATCTATGTAAAAAAGGTCATAATTATCAGCAATTGACTGAAGGCCATCTAAGTCTAAATTTTTGGTCATTATTTTACCTATAAACCATAATATTTAGATTTTCCTAGCATAATTACTCTGAAAAGATTCTCTAATCTTGAAATAGGCTATGAAATATCTATATGAGGCTCATATTTATATAGAATTATAAAGGAGATTTATGAAGTTTAAACCGTTACATGATAGAGTATTAATCGAAGTTTTAGACAGTAGTGAAAAAACTGCTGGTGGAATAATTATACCAGATACAGCTCAAGAAAAACCTCAAGAAGGAAAAGTTGTTGCTGTTGGTGGTGGAGCTAAAACGGAAGATGGAAAAACAATTCCAATGGATGTTAAAGTTGGAGACAAAGTTTTATTTGGCAAATGGTCAGGAACTGAAGTCAAAATAGATGGCAAAGAATATAGCATAATGAAAGAGTCTGACATTATGGGTATTTCAAGTAAGTAATTTAATTTAAAGGAGAAAACAAAATGGCAAAAGTTGTTAAATTTGATGCTGAAGCAAGAGCAGCTATGATTAGAGGAGTAAATATCTTAGCTGATACTGTTAAAGTAACTTTGGGTCCTAAAGGAAGAAACGTTGTAATGGATAAATCTTATGGTGCACCTAGAATTACTAAAGATGGTGTTTCTGTTGCTAAAGAAATTGATCTTGAAGATAAGTTTGAAAACATGGGCGCGCAGATGGTTAAAGAAGTTGCTAGCAAAACAAATGATGAAGCTGGTGATGGTACAACAACTGCAACTATTCTTGCACAAGCAATTGTTAGAGAAGGTGTAAAATACGTAACTGCTGGCATGAATCCTATGGATGTTAAGAGAGGAATTGATGCAGCGGTTGAAGTTGTAAAAGAAAACTTAGTAGCATCAGCTAAAAAAGTAAAAGACAGTGATGAAATTGCACAAGTTGGAACTATTTCTGCAAATGGTGATAAAGAAATTGGAACAATGATTGCAAAAGCAATGCAAAAAGTTGGAAACGAAGGTGTTATCACGGTTGAAGAAAATAAAGGAATTGAAACCGAACTAGACGTAGTTGAAGGTATGCAATTCGATAGAGGTTATTTATCACCATACTTTATTACTAATAGTGATAAAATGACTACTGAGTTAGATAATCCCTTCATTCTTTTACATGAAAAAAAATTAACAAACCTACAACCAATGGTTCCTCTATTAGAAGCTGTTGTTCAAGCAGGTAGACCATTAATGATTATTTCTGAAGATGTTGAAGGAGAAGCTTTAGCAACTTTAGTTGTAAACAAGTTAAGAGGTGGTCTAAAAGTAGTTGCTGTAAAAGCACCTGGTTTTGGTGACAGAAGAAAAGCAATGCTTGAAGATATTGCTATCTTAACTGGAGGTCAGGTTATTTCTGAAGATTTAGGAATTAAACTTGAGAATGTTAAACTTGATGACCTAGGTTCATGTAAGAAAGTTAAAGTAGATAAAGATAACAGTACCATTGTTAATGGAAGTGGTAAAAAATCTGATATCGAAGGAAGATGTGCTTCAATTAAACAACAAATTGATGAAACAACTTCTGACTATGACAGAGAGAAACTTCAGGAAAGACTTGCAAAACTAGCTGGTGGAGTTGCTGTAATCAAAGTTGGTGGTGCAACTGAAGTTGAAGTTAAAGAAAGAAAAGATAGAGTTGAAGATGCTTTGAACGCAACAAGAGCCGCAGTTGAAGAAGGTATTGTGACTGGTGGTGGTTGTGCATTACTTTACGCTGCTCAAGACCTTAATAAGGTTAAAGCAAAAGGTGATGATCAAAAAGCTGGAGTAGAGCTTGTTAGAAAAGCACTTGAAGCTCCAATCAGACAAATTACTAAAAATGCTGGTGTAGATGGTTCAGTAGTTGTTGGTAAATTGTTAGAGCAAAATAAAAAAACACATGGATATGATGCACAAAGCGAAGAATATTGCGATATGTTCGCTAAAGGAATTATAGATCCTGTTAAAGTTGTAAGAACTGCTCTACAAGATGCTGCTTCAATATCTGGATTATTAGTAACTACAGAAGCTATGATTGCTGACAAACCTGAGGAAAAAGATGCTGCTGGTGGCGGAATGCCTGGTGGTATGCCTGGTGGTATGGGCGGCATGGGAGGAATGGGTGGAATGGGAATGTAATCCCACTTCTCTAAAACTAGAATTTAAAAGGCCATCACATGATGGCCTTTTTTTTATGCAGATTTAAATTATGTCAAAAAGATACAGTGGAAAGTCATTTAAGGATTCGAGTGTAAAAAAGAAACCCAAATTAAGTTTTAAAGAAAAAAGGAAACTTAAAAAAGATAAACAAAAAAAAGCCTAATTAATCACAAGTTATTTAAATTAATCAAGCCAGTCATGAGTTTTTTTAAGTTTTAATATCAAATTAAATATGTATAAGAGCCACAATTTATGAGCAACAATATAAGAAACATCACAATTATAGCCCATGTCGACCATGGTAAAACTACTTTGATTGATAATTTAATGAAACAAAGTGGATCATTTAGAGAAAATGAAGTTGTTGATGAAAGATTAATGGACTCTGGGGAACTAGAAAAAGAAAGAGGAATTACAATTCTTGCAAAACCTGCATCTATTAACTGGAATGATTCAAGAATAAATATTATTGATACGCCTGGCCACAGAGATTTTGCAGCAGAAGTTGAAAGAGTTTTGAGCATGGCTGATGGAGCTCTTTTATTAATTGACTCTGCAGAAGGAGTGATGCCTCAAACAAAATTTGTTTTATCGAAAGCATTAAAACAAGGTTTAAAACCAATTGTAGTTATTAATAAATTGGATAAAGCAGATCAAAGAGCTAATGAGGTCTTAGATGAAACTTTTGATTTATTTGTAAGTTTAGATGCAAATGAAGAACAATTAGATTTTCCTGTTTTATATGCAAGTGGAAGATCTGGATGGGCTGATCATGAAGTAGATGGGCCAAGAGAAAATTTAAATCCTTTATTAGACTTAATTGTGGAGCACGTTAAACCGGCCAAATTAGATAAAACCAAACCTTTTGCAATGTTATCAACATTGCTTTATTCAGACAGTTTTTTAGGTAGAAGTCTAGTAGGTAGAATCACACAAGGGACAGCAAAAGCAAACCAATCAATCAAAGCTATTAATTTAAATGGTGAAAAAGTTGATGAAGGAAAATTAACAAAGATTTTTAGATATGAAGGAACTAAAAAAGTTCCAATTGATGTTGGAGAAGCAGGAGATATTGTCGTTGTAGCAGGATTAGAAAAAGCAAATGTAGCTGATACAATTTGTAATTTGGAAGTTAATGATCCTATACCAGCGACTCCGATTGATCCTCCAACAATGTCGATTACAATAACTGTTAATACTTCTCCATTAGCAGGTACAGAAGGTAAAAAACTTACAAGTACTCAAATTAGAGAAAGATTAGTTCAAGAAGCACAGAACAATGTAGGAATTACTTTTTCAGAAAATGATGGAAAAGATTCATTCGTTGTAAGTGGACGAGGTGAATTAATGCTGGAAATACTTCTTACTCAAATGAGAAGAGAAGGTTTTGAAATGACGGTAAGTCCACCAAAAGTTTTATATAAAACTGATAATCAAGGAAACAAACTTGAACCAATTGAAGAAATTACTATGGATTTAGATGAAGAACACTCTTCAAAAGTAATCGACTCAATGAATAGAAGAAAAGGTAAATTAATTGAACTAAAAGATACCGGTACAAATAAGAAAAGATTGATATTTCATGCACCTACGAGAGGTTTGATGGGATACACAAGTAGATTTCTAACTCTTACTAAAGGGGAAGGTGTAATTAATAGAATTTTCCATGACTACGGTCCTTTTGAAGGTGAAATGGAAGGTAGAAGAAATGGTGCATTAATTGCAATGGAACAAGGAAAAGCAGTAGCTTTTGCAATCTTTAATCTTCAAGCAAGAGGAGAAATGTTTGTTACCCATAATGATCCTGTTTATCCAGGTATGATTGTTGGATTATCACCAAAACCAGGTGACATGATTATAAATGTCATGAAAGGAAAAAAATTAACAAATATGAGAACACAAGGAACAGATGAAAACGTCGTTCTTACTCCTGTTAGAAAAATGTCAATAGCTGAACAACTAAGTATGCTTAACAGTGATGAAGCATTAGAAATTACACCTGATTCTTGTAGATTGAGAAAAGCAATTCTTGATCCTCATGAAAGAAAAAGAAGTGAGAAAACTAGCGCAGCAGCTTAGTTAAATATTTTTCCAACTAAAAATAATCCTAAAGCTACACAAGGTCCAATTCCAAAAGCAAATATAAGCGTTCCTATTCCAACGGTCCCACCTAAATACCAACCAACAATTACAACTGTAATTTCCAAAAAGGCTCTTACCAATGCTATAGGTAAATTTGTTATTTTTGTTAATCCTGTCATTAAACCATCTCGTGGACCTGGACCAAGATTAGCTACTAAATAAATACCACTACCAAGTCCTACTAAAATTACTGAAAGAACTGCTAATAAGTATTTTGTAAAAAGAGATGAAGGTGGCTGAAAATAATTTAGAGTGAAATCAATCATGGCAGCAATCACGATAATATTAAATATTGTTCCAAGACCTGGTTTTTGTTTCAAAAAAATCCATAAAAAAAGTACTCCTACACTTACAAAAAAAGTTGCTGCACCAATGGATAAACTAGAATTGAGTGAAATTCCTTCAGCTAATACTGACCAGGGTGAGTTTCCAGTTGTTGATAAAATTAACAAACCTTCTCCCAAACCAAAAATTGTTAAACCAAAAATTAAAAAAAATGATGTTGAAAATTTTGGCTTGAAGTTCAAACTTTCGTTTGAGCTCCAATTTACTTTTGGAATATTTTTTATAGATAGGAACATTAATTATTGATACTTTTAGATTAATTTTTATTTATATTATTATCATGAAAAAATTTTACACTATTATTATATTTTTTTTATTTACTTTTAACTCAAACGCACATGTTGGTCATTATAATAACTTCAAAAAAATTGAACTTGAAATCTTAAGAAATAATGAAGTTATAGGATACAATAATTATTCTTTTTCCAGGAAAGACAATGAAACAACTGTAAATAATAAATATAAATTTACAGTAAAACTACTTGGAGCAACTATTTTTGAAGTAGAAGGTTTTGGAGAAGA
Source organism: Candidatus Pelagibacter sp. HIMB1493 (assembly GCF_052047995.1). Taxonomy (NCBI): domain Bacteria; kingdom Pseudomonadati; phylum Pseudomonadota; class Alphaproteobacteria; order Candidatus Pelagibacterales; family Candidatus Pelagibacteraceae; genus Candidatus Pelagibacter; species Candidatus Pelagibacter sp. HIMB1493. The sequence goes on from NZ_JBNAIP010000001.1 coordinate 1,034,041, forward strand.
AAAATATTTAGGAGATAATTTAATTTCCTTTAAATCTAAAACACGTCAGAATAAAAAAGAAAAATTCGTAAATTTAATATTAAATAATCAAACTAATAAATTTGATATTCAAGGATCTTCTTTTTCTGGTAAAGCTTCTTTGAAAAATACAATTGGAAATTGGTGGAGCCATAAATTGTTACAGGCAGAGAGCCAAATTAGCCCTATTTCAGGAAGCATAAAAGAACAACTGGTTACGTTTATCGCTAAAGAAAAAATCACAATCAATGGGAAGGAATTTGATACTGATCATTTTAAACTCACTTCTAAAGATATGACTCTCCCAGAAGACAAAAGATTAAATTTTGATATATGGCTTGATAAAAAAACTTTGGTAATAGTTAAAGTTACCTATGAGAGAATGGGAAGTTGGGAGTATAGGATTAAAAATATTGAGTAATTTTATCTGCTTATTTTCTTAAAAAGATCATTAGCACTTATCCATCCTGCTTCTAATCTAGGTCCAACAAACCAATCGGCACAAACTCCTAAATTAATTTTTGAGTTCCAATAACTTTTAATTTTTAAAGGTTTTGAATTTGATGAATACATCCATCCATGATTTAAAGAAAAAAGGATTTTACTTTTTTTAATACCAGTAAGATCAAAAAATTTATTAATTAATATTTTTGAATTCAAATCTTTATTTTCTTTATTTTTCAAAATTTTTTTATTTGCCCACATTGCCGTACTTTGGAGTGTCCAAAATTCATAAATACTTTTAAATCTTAACTTACTATTTTCTCTAGCAGCCCAACCTAAAATTTGATCATCAAACAAAAAACTACTTATATTTTTTTTTGTTTTTTTCATTTTTATCATGACTGTAATATTTGCATCCATTTTTAATTTTTTTTTAATAAATGAATGATTAATAAATTTTTTTGCTAATTTAAATAATTGAGGATGTGGGCACGTTAAAATAAGATTATCATAAAATTTATTGTCACCATCAGCAAAGGTAAGTTTCCATTTGTTTTTATTATAATCAATTTTTTTTAATTCTTTTTGAAAATTACAATTAATTTTTTTTAATAAATACTTACTAATATCGTTATTACCTTGTCTACCAATTATTTTTTGATGATTTTTATTTTCTTTTATTTTTTTATTTTGAAAAATATGCTGACCCTTCCAATTTTTTAATATTTTTTTTGCTATGAGTTTTGTTGTAAATTTTTTAAACTTAGTACTCTTAGGGGAAATATATTGAACACCATGATCAAAGCCCACTTTTTTATCTAACCTTTTAAATGATGATCTCCCACCAGGACCTCTTGCTTTATCATAGAGATCTACAGAATGTTTTTTATTTAATAAATTTGAAATTCTAGCACCAGATATTCCTGATCCAATTACACAGTAAGTGCTCATTTACCTGCAACTGTCATTCCCTCTATCATCATAGTTGGTGAGTTGATAGAATATTCAAAATCTAAATCACTAGCTAAAGTTATATTTTTGAACATATCTTTAAAATTTCCTGCAATTGTTATCTCATTTACTGGAAATTTAAATTCGCCATTTTCAATCAGAAAGCCCGTTGCACCTACTGAATAATCTCCAGTAACCAAATTACTTCCATGGCCAATTGTTTCTGTTACATAAATGTGTTTTGAATTACTTTTTAATAAATCTTCGAAACTAATGTTCCCATTATCAAAATATAAATTTGTTGTACCACCAGATCTTCCATTTGATTTTAAGTTAAGTTTTTTTCCATTGTACGTATCAACTAGGTAATTTTTTAAGATGCCGTTTTGTACAAGATTTAAAGTATCTGATTTTACTCCCTCTGAATCAAAAATTTGAGATCCAACACCTTTATTTATATCTGGTTTATCAATAACGTTTATTGTTTCTGTAAATATTTGCTCATTAATTTTATCTTTAAGAAAAGATGTTCCTCTAGAAATCGCAGATGATGATATGGCTCCAGCAAAAGCTCCTAGCATTCCTTTAGCTATCCTTTTGTCAAATATGATGCTTATTTTTTCACTTCCAATTTTATTTGGGCTTAATTTTTTTATGGTTTGTTCAGAAGCTTTTTGACCAAGTTCTTTTGCACCCTTAATGTCTGATAAATGACGTTTGCTTGTAAATTCATAGTCTCTTTCCATACTATTTTCATCTTTAGCAACAGTAACACAAGATGCACTAAATGAAGATGATTTGTATCCTTCACAAAATCCATCACTATTTGCTAAAATAAAGTTAGATTTATTTTCAGTAAAACTAGATTCTGTATTTATGATTTTTTCTTCTGAAGATGCAACGCTCTCAAGCTCTTTCAAATATTCAATTTTTTTTTCATTATCAAAGTGTGTTTCATCATATAAATTTAAATTTTTAATTTCCTTAGCTAAAAGATCTTTATCTGGTAAAGAATTAAATTCATCTTCAGGAGTATTTTTGGTTGTTTCAAAACATTTTTTTATTAATGTTTTAATATTATCATCTAATAAGTTTGACGAAGAAATTGATGACCTTTTTTTTCCCAAATAAGTCTCAATGCTTATTGCTAATCCATCAGATCTATTAGACTCGTCTAAAGTATTATTTCTAAAATTTACAGTTTCAGAAATTGAATGACCTACTGTTACGCTTGATCCAGTTGCACCTAACTTTTTAGCTAAATCTAAGCAATATGATGCTTTTGATCTTAAATATTCTTGATCCTTAACCATAACTTAAAGTTTTGTCCCACCAACTGTCATTTTGTCAATTAAGATTGAAGGTTGGGCAACTCCAACAGGAACACCTTGTCCAGCTTTACCACAAGTTCCTATACCAGGATCTAACATCATATCGTTTCCAACCATAGAAACCTCTTTTAAAATTGAAGGACCATCTCCTATTAATGTGGCTCCCTTTATCGGTGAACCAATCTTTCCGTTATTAATTTCATATGCCTCAGTACAATTAAATACAAATTTTCCAGATGTAATATCAACTTGTCCTCCTCCAAAACTTACTGCAAAAATTCCTTTGTTTACTGATTTGATCATTTCTTCTTGAGTTTGATTTCCACTCAACATCATTGTATTTCTCATTCTTGGCAAAACAACGTGTCTATAATTTTCTCTTCTTCCTGAGCCAGTCGATTTGGTATTCATCAATCTAGCATTTAATCTATCTTGCATAAAATTCTTTAATATCCCATTTTCAATCAATACTGTTTTTTCTGTTGGTGTACCTTCATCATCAATAGTTAAGCTACCTCTTCTATTGTCAATTGTTCCATCATCAACAATCGTAACTCCCTCACTGGCAACTTTTTGGCCCATAAGATCATGAAATGCAGAAGTTTTTTTTCTATTAAAGTCTCCCTCTAAACCATGTCCAATAGCTTCATGTATTAAAATTGCTGGCCATCCAGGTCCTAAAACAACTTTCATTTCTCCTGCTGGAGCAGGTTTACTTTCTAAATTTACTGACGCAATTCTAAATGCTTCCTCACATACAGTTTTCCAATTGTCATTTTTTAGATATTCATCATAAGACTGTCTTCCACCTATTCCATAAACGCCAGTTTCTTTTCTTCCATTTTTTTCTAACATCACAGATACATTAAATCTAATTAATGGTCGTACATCAGTTAATACTTCACCACCTGATCTTATAATCTCGATAGATTTTTGTTCACCTGCAAAACTCGTGGTAACTTGTTTTACAGATTGATCTTTTTTTCTTAGATACTCATTTACTTTATTTAATACTTCTAATTTCGAATTTAATGTTTTTTGCTCTATGGGATTAATATCCTGATAAAATTTTTTATTAGATCTTGAAATATCTTGATTATAAGTACCTTTCATAGACTTAAGTGTAGATTTTAAATTTTCAGAAGATTTTTTTAATGAATCTTTTGATATTTCATTAGAGTGAGAATATGCAACAACCTCTCCCGTAATTGCTCTAAATCCAAAACCTAAATCTGAACTATAGTTTGAGCTTTTAATTTTATTATCATCTAATAAAATAGATTCGGATTTAGTATCCTCCAAATATAGCTCACCATCATCACAATTTTGTAATGTATCAGATACTATTGCATCGGCATCTTTTCTTGTTAAATCAGATTTGTCAAAAAAATTACTCACTCAGTTTAGATAGTGCTTTATTATTAATTTTCAACTAATCATTTGGCGCATTTACATGCTTAATTTTAAAGTTAATATAATTTTCCATGAAAGTTTATTTTAATAACTCTTGCAAAATTTGCAGATCAGAAATCAACATGTATAAAAAAGAAAATATTGAAAATATTGATTGGATAGATATTACGAATAACAAAGACGCAGAAAAAGAAACTTCCAAAAATGACAAAGAACTTTTAAGAAGATTGCACATTAAAGAAAACGATCAAGTAATTGAAGGTGCAGAAGCTTTCCTTTATGTTTGGAAGAGAATACCAAAATATAAATTTTTATATAGTTTTTTCAAACTTCCTATCATCTTTACAATTTTTAAATATGGATATGAAATAGTTGCGTATTTTTTGTATTTGAAAAATAAAAAACAATTAAAAAATTAATTAAGAAAAAATATCAAAATTTGACTCAATAAAGACATTGAGAGGATAAACATAATTAAAACTACTGAATACATAAGAGTAATAATTTTATTTCTTTTTCTTCTTAATCTTACAAAATTTTTGTCATCCAAATCTGATATGTCTCTTTCTCCATCAACTTCATAATCATAACTCCATCTCCAAGTTGATTGTCCTAACCTTTCGTCTTGACTATTAAAATATCTGATCCAAGCAAGTATATAGCTTAACAGAACATACAAAATCACCATTGCAATTATTCCAAAAAACATAACTAATAATACTTAAATTAAATGTAATTATTAATTGTTATTTTTATCTCTTTTTCTTGCAATTAATTGGGTTAAAGAGTCCACCATCGTGTCCGAAGCTTTGAATATTTCATTATTTTTAAATTCGTGAGAGATATTTTTTTCAGGATTAGTTTTATCTTCAATAACTATACCTTCATCAGGAGAATTATTTTTAATATAGATTAATAATAACCATTCCTCATCAGGAGACTCATCCCACTTAACAAATATTTCACCTGTTTCAAATCTTCTATCTATACATCGAAAAATAGACATGTGTCTTGTGATGTGTCTTTTATTCAATTGGAAAACTAAACTACTCGCACTTCTGTAAAAACTTTCAAGAGCAAACTCAATTTTTTGCCTTGCTAAAGTGTATTCTTTTTCTTTCTTTAGTAATGTTTCCCTATCTTCATCACCTTGAATTTTAACTCCTAAAGCCTCTACCCTCTCTCTTATTTTTTGATCCCTGATTATTCGATATTTTTCTTTTAACTTCTCAATTCTCTGTTGAAGTCCTACGTAATCTTCTCTTTTTTCTTTTAATGATATTTTTTCTAATTTTTCTAATTCTTTAACTTCCCTTACTCTAAATTTTTCAATTTGTTTTTCTAATTTTAATTGTTGTAAAAATTTCTTTTGCTTTTCAGCTTGCTCAATTCTTAATAAAGCCTGTTCTTTTCGTAGGAATAATTTAATTTCTTTCGTTCTTTGTTTCTCTAACCTAATTTCTTCTTTTAATACTTGTTCATTTAGTTTTAGCTTTAATTCTTGTTCTTTTTGCTTCTCTTGCTGTAAGGCTAATTTTTCCTGTCTTTCTTGTTCCTGTTTTTCAAGTTTAATTCTTCTTTGCTCGTCTTTTTTAAGAACTTTATAATTATTAATTGTTTCAGATATTTTATCAAAAAATGCCTGAATATATTTTTCTATATTAATATTTATTCTGAATTTAAATCCAGGTTTAAGTGAATTTTGAAAATTAATTATTTTTAAAAGGAAACTTTTTTCTTTGGGCTTTTTGATAATTTTTTTTTTTGTTCTAACTTTTAAATTATTTTTTTTTTTAGTTTTTATTTTATTGCTTTTATTAATCTTGGGTTTTGTATTATTCGCTCTAGAAATTTTTTTAGATTTTTTTGATTTTAGATTGGGTTTTTTTTTACTTTTTTTAATAGATTTTTTTTTTCTTTTTTTTATTTTTTTCATTTAAAGGAATTTATTATTTATCAATAAATTATTGATAAATATAGTCTCTTGTAACAGGTGTTGAAGTATAGTTTTTAGTAAGTTGAAACTGATATACAACTTGATCTCCCCATTTAAAAGCCATTTCACAACCTGCTAAATAAAATTCCCACATTCTAAAAAAACGCTCATCAAACATATTAATAATTTTATCTTTGTTCTTTAGGCAATTTTCTTTCCAATTTCTTAATGTGTGAGAATAATGCATTCTTAATACCTCAATATCAGCAACGATTAAGCCAGCTTTTTCAATTGGAGTAGTTACTTCACTTAAACTGGGTGTATAACCACCTGGAAATATATATTTTGTTATCCACGGATGGGGGTCTCTTGGGGGATTTACTGATCCAATAGTATGAATTAATGAAACTCCATCATCTTTAAGAAGTTTTTCAACTTGTGAGAAAAACTTTTTGTAAAATTTTCTTCCAACATGTTCAAACATTCCAACACTTACAATTCTATCAAATTTTTCATCCAGCTCCCTATAATCCATCAATTTAAATGTTAATTGATTTTCTAAATTCAGTTCTTTAGCTTTTTGTTTACAATATTTAAATTGATTCTCAGATAATGTGATGCCAGTTACTTCACAATTAGCTGACTTTGCAATATCGACTGCTAAAGATCCCCACCCACATCCAATATCAAGGACTTTTTGATTTGACTTAATATTTAATTTTTTAATTATATGCTGAATTTTATTATTTTGAGCAGTCTCTAAAGTATCATTTTCATTTTTGAAATAAGCACATGAATATTGTCTTTTAGGATCTAAGAATAAATCATAAAGATCATCTTTGATATCATAATGATGTGAAACATTCATTTTAGATTTTTTGATAAAATTAAAATTTGTTAAATATCTGTACGATCCTCTCAATCTATTAATTAAGTAACTAAAAAAGTTTAAATTTCCTCTACCAAAATTCATTAAAGACAAATCTAAAAAATCTGTAAGACTACCATTCTCAATGATTATTTCTCCATCAGTATAAGCTTCTCCAAAATATAGATCGGGATGAAATAAAAGTTTATAATGAAGTTTTTTATTTAATATTTTAACTTTTATAGGATTTTCGTTCTTAGGATTTCCAATTATATAACTTTTAGAATTTGCATCAACTAGGATAAAACCATCTTTCTTAAAAACACTATTTAAGAAACTTGCTAGTTGCATATTAAGCTGCCATAGATGATTCAAACGAAAAATCTAATTTCTCCAAATTATTTAAAAGATCAAATTCTTCCTCTTTATTCAGAATTCTTAAAGGAGGAAGTAAATTTTCGTAAATACTTTCTTTATGCTTAAAAAAAGTATGTAAACCAGAAATTAAATTATATTTTTCAAACGTACCTCTCACATCACAAAGTTTAGTATTTACCTCTTGATCTTTACCATTTAAAAAATCATCATATACCTTTCTCGCCATTAGGGATGTTGCGTTGCATGTAGCAGTAATTATACCTGAGCATCCTAACTCAAGTCCCTTTAATAATTTTGACTCAGAACCTGGCATAACTGAAAAGTTATCTAACTTTAAATTTTCAAAAAGATTATATGAACTATCCTTTACCCCAACTATTTGCTCAGGAAAATTTTTAACAAGCTTTTCTACACATTGAACACTGAATTTATATCCAGAAAGTTTTTCAAAATTATATAAAATAATTTTAGCTTTCGGCACGGATTCTACTATTTTAGAATAAAATATAAACACATCCTCATCGCTATATTTATAAAATGCTGGCGGCATAATTAGAAATTTTTCAAAATTTAATGATATAGCAATTCTCATTAAATTTATTATTTCTCCCAAAGAGTTCAATCCGGTGCCAATAATACATTTATCTTTATATTTATTTGTTGATAATTTATTTAGAAAGTTGATTTTTTCTGCAACAGAAATTAATTGAGCTTGTCCAGTGCTACCAAATATTGCAGCTCCGTGACAGCCATTATCAATAGTCAATTCTACATGTGCAATAGTTTTATCAACATTAAGAGTAAGATCTTCATTCAACAATGACAAGCTTGCGGCATAAACTCCATTTATTTTACTCATAGTAAAAATTTATATAAAAATTATAATTAGTAAAGTTTATAAATAAAAATATGAAAATTTTAGCAGTTCAAAATAGAATGGGAATTGGCGATAGTATCATATTTTTACCTTTTATAGAGGCAATATCTAAAAAATTTAATACGCCAATAAGTTTGCTTGTTCAAGAAAATTCAAAATGTAAAGAGTATTTGGGTCAAACAGATTACATAGATGAAATTATTATTTTAAAGAGAAATAATAATATTAATAATTTAGAACATAGTGGATTTTTTGGAGGCTTGAAATTAGCAAATGAATTAAAAAAGTATAATTTTAATAAAGTTTTTATTTTTAACTCTTCCTTAAGATTTGCAATAATAGCAAAATTGTCTGGTATAAATGAAATAAATCAATTTCCTTTGTTTCAGAAAAAAGGACAAGATATGATAGAAGCATCAAATAAATTAATTTTTGACAAAATCGGTGTTCAAGTAAAAAATAATCCAAATATTCAAATTAGTAATTCAAATGTTGTGGAAGCAGCTAAAAAATATAACATTTCTAAAAATGATCTTAATATACTTCTAGGCATCGGTGGTTCTGGCCCAACAAAAAGAGTTCCAGCTAAAACTTTTATAAAAGTAATGAAAGAAATTTCTGAGCAAAAAAATTGTAAATTTTTTTTAGCAACTGGCAAAAATGATGAGGAACAAAAAATTTTAAATGAAATTAAAAGTTCATATCTCAAAAAAAATTATCTATCCTTAGATAATTTATCGATAAATGAATGTTTGCCAATTATTAAAAATTGTAATGTATCAATATGCAATGACTCAAGCTTTAGTCATCTTTCTTCAGCGCTTGGAATAGAAACGATAACTTTAATGGCAGATACTCCTCTGATGTATGGAAATTACAGTTCTAAAATGCATCCTATATTACCTGATGATGTTAATGAAGTAACTCATGGTACTCTAGGTAAAGATAAAATTAATCCTCAAAAAATACTTAATAAATTAATTTCAATCATATCTTAGCAGATATCATTTAGGACTATTTCTTTTGCTTCATTTACCAATGTAGACAACCTTGAAGTCTCAGGTGAAATATCTGGATGAATTTTTTTTTGTATTTTAATATAAGCTTTATTTACATCCTCTTTAGTTAAATTTTTTGAGGGATTTAAATTAAGTATACGATACGCTTCTTCAGTAGACATTGTTTTTAAATTTGATGCAGTGTTATTAAATGAAAATCTGCCAGAATTTCTTAAGGTTTGTATTAATCTATACAACGAAATTAATTGAAAAATTGACATACCTTTCAGTTTTAAAAAAGCAAGACTTGCAAGGGTAAATGGCAAAGTAAGTAAAAATTTACCTCCTATTGCAAACAAAACTGCAAAGATGATTAAAACTATGAATAAGAATAATCTTAAACCTTTGGATATTTTTTTTGACGCAACTTGAATAAAAAGTCTTAATAAAAAATATAAACCAACTAAAATTATTAATGTATAAATTATAAAATTCATATATTTCCAGTTAAAAATGAAAGTACCATATCTAAAAAAAAAACCAGAGCTAAAATCTTGTCACAATGTGGAGTGGGAAGATAACTATAGCTGGATACATCAAGAAAATATTTTAGAAGTCTTGCAAGACAAGACTAAGCTTCTTCCAGAAGTAAAAAAATATTTAGAAGATGAAAATGAATATACTGATTATCATCTAAAAAATACGAAAAATGTTCAAAAAATATTATTTGATGAAATTAAAGCTAGAATAAAATTAGATGATGAAAGCTTACCTTTTAAAGATCATTCATATGAGTATTGGACAAAGACTACTGCCAAAGGAAATTACTCTATAAAATTAAGAAAAAAAATTGGTTCGTCAGAAATTGAAGAAATTTGGAATGGAGATAAAGAAAAAGAAAAATTAAATGTTGAATATTTTGGTGTTGGAGATTTAGAGGTTAGTAACAATGATCAATATCTTGGATACTCACTAGATACCAAAGGTTCTGAGTATTATACAATTTATGTAAGAAATATTAAAAATAATAAAATAATTTCAAAAAAAATCAAAGAAACATCAGGAAGTATAATTTTTAGCTTAGATGATAAGTATCTTTTTTATTCAAAGTTAGATGAAAATCATAGAGCTAGAAAAATTTATAGACATAAAATTGGAGATTTTGAAAGTGAAGATGAACTAATCTTTGAAGAAAAAAGTGAAGCTTTCACTGTTAGTATTGGATTAAGTTCTGATGAAAAATATTATTTTATAAACACTTCAGATCACAATACTTCGGAGCAATATTACTTTCATGTTAATGAAATAAAACCAAATCCAAAATTAATAATTAAACGCGAAAAAGGAATTCTTTACTCTGTAAATTCATGGAATGGAAAATTTTATAATCATACAAATAAAAATGCAGAGGACTTTAAAATAGATATTTCAGAAACTTTAGAAAATCAGAATTGGGAGACATTTATTCCTGCAAAAAAAGAAGTGTTAATTGGTGGACTTTCATTTTTAAATAACTGGATAATTAGATCCGAAACGTCAGATGCTTTGGACAAATTGTTTGTTATTGATACTTCAACAAATAATGAAGAAGAACTAATTTTTTCTGACGAAAAAGTGTGTGTTCCTGGTGTTTCATTAACTCAAAGAAATAGAGACACAGATGAGGTTTATGTTTCATATTCTTCACCCAAAACACCTTCGAGAGTTTACAAATACAATTTAAAAACCAAATCTAAAACACTTGTAAAAGAACAAGAAATACCATCAGGCCATAATATAGATGATTATATAGTTGAGAGAATAGAGTTTAAATCCCATGATGGAAGGATGGTTCCACTTACGATTACAAGACACAAAAATACAAAAATAAATGGGACAGCAAATTTGTTACTATACGGATACGGATCGTATGGTAGTTCGATGAGTCCAAGTTTTTCCTCAACAAGACTGAGCTTAATAAATAGAAATATTATTTGGGCTACTGCACACATTAGAGGTGGAATGGAAAAAGGAATGAAATGGTGGAAAGAAGGAAAATTAACAAATAAAAAAAATACGTTTGAAGATTATATTTACGCTGCAAAATATTTGATAGAAAACAACTACACCTCAAAAGGAAAAATAATCGGAATGGGTGGATCTGCTGGTGGTTTATTAATGGGAGCTGTTGTTAATCAAGCTCCTGAATTATTTTTAGGTATAATTATGGCTGTTCCTTTTGTTGATTCATTAACTACAAATCTTGATCATTCTTTACCACTTACAGTTGGTGAATTTGATGAATTTGGTAATGCTAAAGAAAACAAAGAGCACTTTGATTATATATTTTCATATGCTCCATATAATAATATAAAAAAAATGGATTATCCTCATATACTAATAACAACTAGTTTAAGTGATAACAGGGTTTTGTTTGATGAACCTGCAAAATTTACAGCTAAACTTAGAGACTATAAAACTGATAATAATTTATTACTTCTCAAAACAGAGATGAATGCAGGTCATGGAGGTAAATCTGGTAGAGATGGAGCAATAGAAGAAATTGTACTCGACTACGCATTTGCATTAAAAATTTCAGAAAAAATTTAATTTCTCATATATTGAAATTTTTTTAATCATACCTAAATACACTTTGTAAGTCGCCTAATGGGGCTTGCATAAAATAAACTTGCTTAAAAAAGGAGGATATTATGACAAGTAAGGATCTATCTATATTTAACTCACTAAGACCTTTTTCAATTGGCTTTGACGATATGTTTGAGCAATTTGAAAGTATGTTGGGCAATGGAGGTTTGACAATGCAATCAAACTACCCCCCATACAATATCAGAAAAACTGGTAAGGATAATTATGCAATTGAAGTTGCATTAGCTGGTTTTAATAAAAATGATGTTGAGGTTGAGTTTGAAGATAATTTATTAACGGTAAGAACAAAACAAGTTAATAAATCTGAAAACAATGAAGTTAATGGAGAAATAATTCATAAAGGTATTTCTCAAAGACAATTTGCAAGATCATTCACTATTGCTGATGATGTTAAAGTTAATGCTGCTGAACTTAAAGATGGTCTTTTAACAATATCTTGTGAAAGAATTATCCCAGAACACAAAAAGAAAAAACTTATAGAAATTAAATAAGTTTACCCTTACTTGCGAGGATTTATCCTCGCAGGTAAAACCTAAAAACATCCATTAGAAGCAAATCCAATTACTATCTTATCTGGATTAATCTCAAATCTTCTCTCACATGGAAAGCCATACCTCTTGGTATTATAAATAAAAATGAAATTACCTTTTTCATTTTCAAAATCTTCATCAGGTTTTCCAAGTTCCATTTGTAATTTACTTGCTGATTGACCAATAAATTCACTCAACTTTTTATTTTCTTTTTCTATAACAGCATCAGTTTTTTGCTTTACTGTTTGACACCCTGAAACAAATAAAAAGATAAAAAACGTAATAAATAAAATTCGCAAATTTTTCATATAACAACACTACCATTACAAATATGGCATAAATATAAACTTGTGGGTTGAATTTTGTGAATAAAATGGACTTATTCAAAGTATTATTCAATAGAATCAAATAATTATCAGACATTAGGAGGACAAATGCTTGATAATTATTTTAATTATAAAAAACACAAAACAGATTTTAAAACAGAAGTCATAGCGGGAACAACAACGTTCTTAACAATGGCTTATATAATGTTTTTAAATCCATTTATCTTATCGGGAGAATTCGCCGGACCCGAAAAAGGTTTCTTTGATTTTGGCGCAGTATATACAGCTACTATTTTAGCAACAGCTTTAGCATGTTTTATTATGGCTTTTTATGGAAAAACTTGGCCAATAGGACTTGCACCCGGAATGGGTATTAACGCATTCGTTGCATTCGGTGTATGTGCGGGAATGGGGTACACACCTCAAGAAGCACTTGGTGCTGTATTGGTAGCAGGTGTGTTATTCTTAATAATATCTTTAACACCCATAAGAGCATGGCTAATTAATTCTATTCCAAAAAGTTTAAAATTAGGAATTGGTGCAGGTATAGGGTTATTTTTAGCGATTATCGGATTACAAATTATGGAAGTAGTTGTAGATGATCCTGTTACTTTAGTTAAGTTAGGTAATCTTGGAGATCCATTAGTTCTTTTAGGATGTGCAACTTTTATAGCAATCATTGTTTTAGAAAAAATGAATGTAAAAGGTAACATCATCATAGGGATATTGGTATTTAGTATCATTGCTTGGGCTGCTGGACTTGCTAAATTTAATGGTTTAGCTAGCTCACCTCCTCCAATGACATATCTTTTTGATTTTGATCTGTCTGCCGCAATGACTGCTAGTATGTCTACAGTAATCTTTACTTTATTGTTTATCGACTTCTTTGATACGGCTGGAACTTTAACTTCTGTTGCAAACGTTGCGGGTAAAGTTGGTAAAGATGGAAAAGTTCAAGATATCAATAAAGCAATGTTATCTGACAGTGTTGGAACAGTTGCAGGTGCAATGATGGGGACTACTACTGTAACAAGTTATGTTGAGTCTGGTGCCGGTGTAAAAGCAGGCGGTAAAACAGGAATGACATCTCTTGTAATAGGTATTTTATTTTTAGCATGTATCTTTTTTGCTCCTTTAGCAACTAGTTTACCTAAACAAATTGATGGTGCAGCTCTACTTTTTGTGTCTGTTCTTTTTGTAAGAAATATTACAGATATTGAGTGGAACGACATTTCTGAGTCTGCTCCTGCAATACTTGCAATGATAGCAATGCCGTTAACATACAGTATTAGTAATGGAATTGCCCTAGCATTTGTTTCTTACGCATTAATTAAAATATTTACTGGAAAGTTTTCAAGCACTTCTCCAGCAATATGGGTAGTTGCAATACTTAGTGTTGTAAGTTTTGCTGTAAGTTAAATAAGATCTTAACAGGGCTAGTTTACTAGCCCTGTTAACTAATTTCTTTTAATTAATTCTTCGATAGATAATTCCTCGTAATGTTCAGTTGGCTGAACAATCCATGGGTCAGAATCTAGTCTTACTGGACAAAAATCTGGTTCGAAAGTTGATGATTTCTTTTTCCAAAGACAAGCAGTTTTAACTTCTTTTATAAAATCTTTTGTTTGAGGATAATTTTTTAACCACTCAATACTCTTATTTAAAGTTAAACCAGTATCAGAAAGATCATCTATCAATAAAACCTTACTAAAATCCTCGTTATTCGCTAATGAGCTTATTTCTCTAGCAAACATAAGTTCACCTTGCTTATCTTCCATTCCTTCGCCTGAATAACTTTGAATAACAATGTAGGCTATTGGTAATTTTAAAATCCTGGATAAGATATCAAGAATTGGTGCGGCACCTCTCATTATTCCAATTAAAACTGTCGGTTTGTATTCCTTGTGAATTTGTATTGCTAGTTTCTCAACAATTTTTATATATTCATCAAAAGTGATTATGAGTTTATCGGCCATGAAGTTTAGTATCATATGTAAAAAAATTTAAAAAGGAGAAATGATGAAAGTTTACTGGATTGCTTTGTATAAAAAGATAGATAGCCAAGAAAATATTAAAAAATACGGAGAGAAAGTTACAGGTGTAATCAAAAGTTATGGAGGTATACCGTTAGTAAGAGGTGGAAAGTTTAATACTTTAGAAGGAGAAACTTACCCAAGAACAGTAATTTGGGAATTTCCTAGTTATGAAAAAGCCATGGAGTGTCATGACTCTAAAGAATATCAAGAAGGTTGGTCGCTTGCAAAAGATACTACCGAAAGAAACTTGCAGATAGTCGAAGCTTTTAGTATTGAATAGGCTCAGGATCTATACTTCTCCAAAGATACCATGTGGCCACAGAACAATATGGGGAAAATCTTTTTTGCAATAATTTTACATAGCTTTCTGGTGGAAGATATTTTTTATTATAATTTTTTGAAATAGCTCTTAGAAGTCCTATATCTTGCACAGGCCATATATTAGGACGATTATAAGTAAATAATAAAATCATTTCAGCAGACCATCTACCTATTTGTCTTAGTTTAGATAAATAAATAATTGCTTCTTCATCAGACATACTTGCAATAACTTTAGGATTAAATGTTTTGTTTAATACTTGTTCTGCTAAACTTTTTATACCCTTAACTTTTTGTCTGCTTAATCCACAGCTCTTTAATTGAGAGCTTGATAATTTATTCACTGTTTTTGCATTAATTTTGTTTTTACACTTTTTTTTAAACTTTAAAAAAACTGAGTTAGCGGCAGCTACACTAATTTGTTGACCAATTATACTTTTACAAAGAGAAAAGAAAACATCTCGCCTTGATGTAAGAACAGTTTCTGATGGTGACTTATATTTTTTAATCAAAGAAGACATAGTTTTATCTTTTTTTGATAAATACTTTTTTGCTTTATTCCAATATGATGGGGTTTTACTCATGACGTGAAACAGATAGTTTTTTTTTCAAATACATTTCTCTTCTAAATATAATTATAGATGAAACAATAACTAATAAAGCACCTAATAAAGTTTTAGAAGTTGGTATTTCATTCCAAATAAAATATCCAAATATTATTGCAAAAACTAATCCAAGATATTTTAAGGGAGAAACCAAACTAACTTCTGAATATTTATAAGATTGTGATAGCCATAAATTTGCAAGACCACCTAATATACCAACCATTGATAACAAAAATAAATCAAGTAAACTTGGCAAGATCCATCCCTGATAAAACGATAAAAAACTTAAAAGCATTATCGAGAATGAAAAGAAAAAACTGATCAACCAGGCAGGTTCGGTTGATGATAATTTTCTTATAGCAATTGCTACATAGGAAAGACCTAAACAAAAAATAATTGGATAAATATAATACACATTTAAAGAACTAAATCCTGGCTCAGTAATAAATATTATTCCTAAAAATCCAACTAACACTGCCATCCATCTATATAAACCAACTTTTTCATTTAATAAAAAAATTGAAAAAATTGTAATAAAAATTGGTGCAGCAAAGGAAATACTTACAACAGTTGCCAAAGGTAAATTTCTAAGTGCAACAAATATAGAAACTAATGCTATAAGTCCCGCTAAGCATCTTTTAAAATGAAGTATAGGTCTCGTTGTTTTATAGAAATCAAGATACCGATCTTTAGGAATGAGAAATAAAATTGGGATTATTCCACAAAAGCCTCTAAAAAACAAAACTTGCCCAACTGGATAATCATCAGACCATTTAACAATTAAATCCATTAGCGAGAAAGCGCATACAGATATAAACATATAAAAAAAGCCCAATTGATTTTTTGACAACATGTGATTAACTTAGATTAATTAAGGTATTTATCAATGGAAATAGCAATTTTAGGTTTAGGATGTTTTTGGGGACCAGAAATAAAGTTCAGCAAACTTGATGGTGTTGCAAAGACAGAAGTAGGATATTGTGGGGGTAACTCTTACAAAACAAATTATAAAGAAGTTTGTTCTGGTACAACCAATCATGCTGAAGTAGTTAAGTTAGAATTTGATCCAAATATAATTTCTTACGAAAATATTCTTGAACATTTTTTTAAATTTCATGACCCTACTACATTAAATTCTCAAGGTCCTGACTTTGGAACTCAGTATAGAAGTGAAATTTTTTATACAAACGATGATCAAAAAACTATTGCACAAAAGATGATAGAAAAAGAAAATATTAAATTATCTGGCCAGGTAGTAACAAAAATTTCATTAACTAAAAACTATTGTACAGCAGAAGAGTATCACCAAAAGTATCTAGAAAAAAGATAGTATGTCATTGGTTGATACAGATTGGCTAGAGAAAAATCTCGACAAAGTGAAGATAATTGATTGTTCTTGGCATATGCCTGCTGAAAATAGAAATGCTCAAGATGAATTTGATAAAGAGCATATCCCAAATGCTATTTTTTTTGATTTAGATAAAAATTCAAAACAAGACACAGACCTTCCTCATATGCTTCCAAGCTTAATGGCTTGGAATGAAATAATTTCAGACTTAGGAATTTCAAATGATGATCAAATTATAATTTATGATAATTCAAATGTCATAAGTTCATGCAGAGGTTGGTATAATTTTATTTATTTTGGTCATGATCCAAAATTGGTTAATGTTCTTGATGGTGGTTTTAAAAAATGGAAAAGTGAAAATAAAAAGACCTCAAATATTTCAGCAAATTTAAATAAATCTAACTATGAGAGTAATGAATTATCTAAACTCGTAAAAAATAAAGTCTTAATTGATCAAAATATTTCTAAAAAAGAATTCAAAGTAGTAGATGCGCGAAGTAGAGAAAGATTTGAAGGTAAAGCTCCAGATCCAAGGAAAAATGTAAGAAGTGGTTCTATTCCAAATTCGGTATGCTTACCTTTTGTAGAGGTAATAAATGAAAATAAGACTTTTAAAAATAAAGAGGATTTAAATAAAATATTTCAAGAAATATCAAAAAATTTTGAGGAAAATTTAGTTTTTTCTTGTGGATCTGGTGTTACTGCATGTGTTTTAGCGCTTGCATATTCTTTAGTTAATACTAAATATCTTCCAACCATTTATGATGGATCTTGGTCAGAATATGGAAGAATTTAAATTATGAAAACATCAACTAAAATCACGAGTATAATCGTCATCTTCTTTTTAATTATTGCCATAGTGATTATTGGCAGAACAATGATTGGAAATCATTTTAAGAAAAAATTTAGTAAAAGACCTCCTCCTGGAATAATAGTAACCACAACTCAAGAGAGAACTTTTGAAAATGTTATAAGTACATACGGAACAGCAGCACCAGTTAAAACTCAGTCATTTAAGGTTGAAAAGTATGAGATATTAAAGCCAATAGATTTTAATAAAAAAGTTAAAAAAGGTGATGTTGTTGCTAATCTTAAGAATAGGAAAATTATTGCTCAATTTGCTGGGGTTATTGGAAAAAGAGAATTTTCTGAAGATTTAGAAGTATCAAAATCTTCTTTATTAATTAATTTAGAAGATACTAGCTCACTGTATTGCGATGTTGATATACCAGAAATTTTTGTTCCATTTATAAAAGTTGGTTTACCAGTTGATATAAAGTTTTCTGGATATAAAAATAAAATTTATAAAGGTGAAGTTGATTCCTTTGCAAGCAGAATAAGTCAGGACACCAGATCATTAGCTACAAGAATAAAAATGGATAATAAATCTGGAGAAATTTTACCAGGTTCATTTTTAGAAATTTCAATTAAATACAATGTTAGAGATGGTTTAAGTGCACCTGATACAAGCACAATAGTCGAAGGTGAAAACATTTTTATATATAAAGTGGATGAGAAAAATAAAGTAATGAAAACAAACGTAACTGTAGGTGATAGATATTTAGGATTTGTAGAAATTTTAGATGGATTAAATAAAGGAGATAAAATTGTTGCTGAGGGTACAAAAAAAGTTAGACCAAATTTAACGATCAGACCTATAGAAAAAGGTGCAAAGAAAAAACAAGGAAATTCTGGTTGGGGTAAAAAAAAGGGAGACAAAAAAGCTGAGGAAAAAAAAGGTAAATTTGATTGGTTAAAAAATATTTTTAAAAAATCTGAAAAAGAAAAAAAATAATTAAATGTATATAACCGAAGTTAGTATTAAACGACCTGTTGTTGCTTGGGTAATGTCTTTAATTCTAATTATTTTTGGAATATTTGTTTTTGTGGAGCTACCAGTTCGAGAACTTCCAGATGGAATACAGCCTCCAGTAGTTCAAGTTCAAACAGATTATAAGTCAGCATCAGCAGAAATTGTTGATGAGGAAATAACTCAAAAACTAGAAGATGTTATAGGTGGTGCAGAAGGTATTAAAAATATCGACTCTAGTTCTTTGAATGGACGAAGCAGAATTAATATACAATTTAATACAGATATTGATTTAGACGATGCAGCGAATGATATTAGAGAAAGAGTTGCTCGTGTTGTTGACAATTTACCTAGCGAGTCTAATCCACCCCAAATTCTAAAACAAGCAGCAGGTTTCACAACTACAATGTGGGTAGCACTGACATCTCCTACATGGGATG
Organism: Candidatus Pelagibacter sp. HIMB1493; assembly: GCF_052047995.1. Lineage (NCBI taxonomy): Bacteria > Pseudomonadati > Pseudomonadota > Alphaproteobacteria > Candidatus Pelagibacterales > Candidatus Pelagibacteraceae > Candidatus Pelagibacter > Candidatus Pelagibacter sp. HIMB1493. Next base: position 1,053,314 of record NZ_JBNAIP010000001.1, read on the forward strand.
ATCTTGATCTTGGAGATTATGCCGAAAGATATTTGATAGATGCTTTTTCAAGTGTTCCAAATGTTGGAAGAATTTTAGTTGGTGGACTAAGAGAGCTTAGTGTAAGAGTTTGGATAGACCCTATTAAATTAGCAGCCAATAACCTTACAATTCAAGAGGTTGAAAGAGCTTTAAGAAATGAAAATCTTAATATTCCTGCTGGTACGTTAGAAGCGAATAATAAAGATTTAACTTTAAATATAGATAAGTCTTATTCAAAAATAGATACTATAAAACAACTGCCTCTTAGAAAAAGTAAAGACAAAGTAGTAATACTTTCTGATGTAGCAAATATTGAATTTGGACCAGTTTCAGAAAAAACTTTATTCAAAGCACAAAGCAAAAATGCGCTAAACCTAAAAACTGTTGGAATTGGTATTTATGCTAAAAGTGGCGCTTCAACAGTAGAGTTGTCTAATCAAATCAAAGCCAAAATAAAAGAACTTAATAAGTCACTACCAGATGGACTAAGTTTAGAAATAGCATTTAATAGAGCAACATATATTGGTGCTGCAATCGAAGAAGTTTACAAAAGTTTAATTATTGCTTTTGTTTTAGTGGTTTTAATTATTTATCTTTTTCTTGGAAATCTTAAAGCGGTAATTGTACCAGCTGTAGCTCTTCCTGTTAGTTTAATTGGTTCATTTCTTGGATTATATATTTTTGATCTCTCAATAAATATTTTTGTATTATTAAGTTTTATTTTAGCAATAGGAATAATTACTGATGATTCTGTGATTATGACAGATGCTATTTATACTAGAATAGAAAATGGTGAAACACCACTGGTTGCTGCTTATAAAGGTTCTAAACAAATTACTTTTGCTATTATTGCAACTACTTTAATTTTAATTGCAGTTTTCTTGCCCCTTATATTTATTAAAGGAATATCTGGAACTTTATTTAAAGAGACTGCCATAGCGCTATCATTTTCAATTGTGGTATCATCCTTTGTTGCATTAACTCTATCGCCAATGCTTGGAAGTAAGTTTTTAAATAAAAAAGAAAAAGTTAATTTCTTAGTTAAAAAATTTAATAATAAATTTAAATCTTTTACTGAATTTTATATTGATACACTTAAGTACTGGATAAATAGACAAAAAACAATTTCGATATTTATAATTTTTATCATTGTAGCATCTGCTTATCTTTTTAATTTTTCAAAAAAAGAATTATTACCTAAGGAGGATAGAGGTTCTTATTTAATAATAGGTTCAACAGATGAAGGTAGTTCATTTGAATATACCCAAGAAAAGGCTCAGATAATTGAAGGAAGAATATTAAGATTATTGCAAACAGAAGATAGCCCATATGAAAGACTAATCATGAGGGTTCCTGGATTTGGAAGATCCGCAACGTCTTATAACACTTTTATAATAATTGCTTTACTTGATGAATGGAAAAATAGAGAAAAAAATAGTCAAACTGTATTAAGAGAAGCTATTGGACAAGTGGTTTCGGTTCCAGAAACTTTTGCATTTCCAATATCTCCACAAGGAATAAGAGTTTCAAACTACAACAAACCAGTACAGATGGTTATTTATGGGACAAGCTATGAAGAATTAGAAGATATTCAAAATAGTGTTCTAAGAGAATTAAGAAAAAATAGAAATATGTTCAGAATTGAAAGTGATTACACAAAAAACAAACCTGAAGTTAAATTAATCACAAACAAAAATCGAGCTAATGACCTAGGTGTATCTACAGAAAATATAGGTAGAACTCTTGAGACTCTATATGGAGGCAAGAGAGTTACTTCTTTCAGTAAAGAAGGAAGGGAATACCCAATAATCTTACAACAATATTTAGCTGATAGACGTGATCAAGACGGATTGTCAAAAATATTTGTAAGATCCGAAACAACTGGAAAATTAGTTTCAATAGCTAGTCTTGTGGAATTTGAGGAAAAAGGAACTGCAGAGGCACTACCAAGATACAATCGACAAAGAGCTGTTACAATTTCAGCGGCACTATCAGAAAATTATACACTAACTGAAGCTGTTAAATATTTAGAAGATATAATGTTAAAAGTTGCTCCTCAAAACCAAATTACTTGGAAAGGAAAATCAGAAGAATTGAAAGAAACTACAAATGAAATATATTTGATTTTTGCTTTAGCTTTGTTGACTGCTTATTTAGTAATGGCAGCAACGTTTAACTCTTTTGTACACCCTTTCATAATTATTTTGACAGTTCCTTTAGCTGTATTTGGAGGTCTAGTATTTATTTTATTTTTAAATAGTTCAGTAAATATATTTTCACAAATTGCCCTGATTATTCTTATTGGTATTTCAACGAAGAATAGTATTTTAATTGTTGATTACGCAAACCAAATAAGAACAACAGGTGTTAAAATTCAAGAAGCAGTATTGAAAGCATGTAAGCTGAGAATAAGACCTATAATAATGACATCATTAAGTACTATGATTGCAATGATACCTTTGGTTATCGGAAATATAGGTCCTGGTGCTGGAGAAGGATCAAGATTAGCAGTTGGAGCAACTATTTTAGGTGGAATGATTATATCAACATTCTTTACTCTATATGTAACTCCTACAATGTATTTAGCATTAGCAAAAAATACTAAGCGGATTGATGCCGTAGATATAGAGCTGAAAAAACAATTAAATTAAAAAATAATATACTTACTTGTACTTAATTTATTTTTACAATCTGATAATTGTTTTTTATAAATATTTGACTGTTTCTCAACTCTTTTAGCCAACTTAATAACCTTGTTATTTTTTTTATAATTCTTGTAATTCCCCCATCCCTCATGGTAAGCAACATATTGTCTAAAAGCATCTTTCTTTGAAACTTTTAAAATTTTTTCAGTTTTATTTGTGTACCAACCAATAAAATCAACGCTGTCCTTAAATCTTGTTCTTGTTGCAAATTTATTACCTGTTTCTTCTTTATATTGTTTCCAAGTTCCTTTAACCGCTTGAGAATATCCAAAAGAACTGGAAGGTCTTTTGTAAGGAATAATTTTAAATATTTTTTGTCTTGGTGGTTTTGCCAACCAATCAAAGCTGGACTCCATCTTTATAATAGCTAATTGCAAATACACAGGTGTGCCCCACTTTGCTTCTGTTTTTTTAGCGTGTTTGTACCACAAATATCTTTCATTAAATATTGAACAACCATCAGATACATTCTTTGGTATTGAAGAACAACCAACTAAGAGAAAAAAAAATATATAGCTAATTTTTATAATTCTCATTTTTTATTAAAAAAAAACCTAAGAAGATTACTATAATTACACCAATTAAATTCCCAAATAAATCAGATAATTCAAAACTTCTCTCTGGAATTATAAAATGAAAAAGTTCTAAAATTATTGAAAGTGAAATTAAATAAATACTTAAAATTTTAAATACTGATCTTTTTTTGAAAGTCAAAAATCCTACTACTGAAAGAATAAAAAATGCATAAAGATGATTTGAAGATACTATAAAATCAGAGGTTATTTGTGGTTGTTTTAAGCAATCATCGTATAGATAACATCCTAAAAAACTTCCAGGAAATAAATATAGAAAAATTAATACAAAGTTGAAAAAATAAAATATTAACTTATATCTTGAAAAAATATTAATCATTATTGTAATAGTTTTATTTATCAAATTGTTCTAAAAGATAAACACATGAGTTATTTAATTTTAGTCAGACACGGTCAAAGTGTTTGGAATTTAGAAAAAAAATTCACTGGTTGGGTAGATGTTGATTTGACAGAAAATGGTAAATCTGAAGCAAAAAAAGCAGGTCAATTAATTAATAAAAATAACATAACAATAGATATTTATTTCTCATCGGTTCAATTAAGAGCCAAAAATACGTTAAAAATTATTCAAAGTGAATTAGATGACAACACTGTTCCAAGTAAGGCATGGGAATTAAATGAAAGGCATTATGGTGCACTTACTGGTCTTAACAAAGATGAAATGAAAATGAAACTAGGGGAAGATAAAGTTCATCAGTTTAGAAGGTCTTGGGATTTAAGACCTGATCCTCTTAATAAAGAAAATCCATACCATCCATCAAATATAGAAATTTATAAAAATATTCCTCAAGATAAAATACCTAGCACAGAGTCTCTTAAAGACACTTATGAGAGAGTAATAGATTTTTATAAAAAGAAAATTGAAGTTATAAATGAAAAAAATATTTTAATGTCTGCACATGGAAATTCAATCAGGGCTCTTTGTAAATATCTGTTTAATTTAGATAATGATGAAATCTCAAAATTAGAAATACCAACTGGTAATCCTTTGTTAATAAAACTAAATAATGATAAAAAAGTTTTGAGTGCTAAATATTTAGATTCTGATAGAGCTAAAGATCTTTTAGTTTTTTGAAAATTTCTAAATTAGTTAAGTGATAAAAATTTTGTTTACTTTCATATCCATACAAACCTCTTGTATCAATTAATTCATTCCAAATTTTAGAAATTGAAAATTTTTCAATAGTTTCACTCAAAAAGAGTTTTTTGCTTAATATTTGGCAACCGGTGTATATATAATTTTTCTCTAATTCCTTAGTAATTCGATTATTTACTAAATTGAAGTCACCCTCAAAATTTTTATCGAAGCTTAAATTTTTGTTAACTAACAAAAGACTATTTTTTAAGTTTTCATTAAAATAAAATTCTTCCATTTTATTAATTTCCCTAACATATTCTTTTGTCCACACAGTATCAGGATTAAAAACTATAAAATCATCTTCATTAGATTGCTTAATTAAATTTAAAATACCACCACCAGTATCTAAAATTTCTTTCCCATCCTCAATGATTTGAATATCAATATCAAATTTTTTATCTTTTAAAAATTTTGGAAAATGATCTTTTAAATAAAACGTATTTATTAAAATTTTTTTAATTCCCAAATTTTTAATTAATTGAATACATTTTTCTAACATTGTTACATTATGTAACTCTAACAATGGTTTGGGTGTATCTAATGTTATTGGGTTTAATCTTCTTCCGTATCCTGCACATAATATCAATGCTGTATTTATTTTCATAATTTAATTGACAAATTCTGGGAAATTACTTTTTAACAATAATTTTAAATCTTTAAAAATCTTATTCTGTTTCAATCTGTAATCTATCATTTCCCAAGCATAAGGGATTAATTGAATATATTTTTTTTTATGATCTCTGTAAGCAAGTCTTGTGAAAATTCCAATGATTTTTAAATTTCTTAGAACTGATAGTATTTCAAAGTCTTGTTTAAATTTAATTGAGTTAATTTTTTTATTGGTTTTTATGTAATAATTAAAAATTTTTTTTTTTAATCTATTGTTTGTTTTAAATCTAACATCATCTATCAATGATGCTAAATCATAAGCTTTATTCCCAATGAGAGCGTCCTGATTGTCAATTAAGCTAATTTGATTTTTAAAATACATTAAATTCGAAACATGAAAATCCCTATGTACAAAAGTAACGTTTTTATGATTAAGTTTAGATAATAATTTATTTATCTCGTTTTTAAATTTTTTTTTGAATAAAGATTTATTTTTATTTAATTTTTTTTCAACATACCAGTCACTAAATAATTTTGCTTCATTAAATAAAATTTTATTTTTATATAATTCAAGTTTGTAATTTTGATTTAAAAAATTTTTTATCTTTTTAGTTTTTATACTTTGTAATTTATTAAGTGTGTGAATAATATTTTTAAAAAATAAATACTTATTTTTTTTACTCTTTAAAATTTTAAATAATGAGACATGTCCAAAATCCTGAATTTCAATGAAGTTTTTTTTATAATCATGGCTGATCAGATTTGGTGCAGAAATTCTATTTTTTATTAAAATTTTGTTGACCGCATCATAAATTAACAAATTCTTCTTTTTTTCTTTTTTTGCATAAACAACTATAGAGTTATTTTTTTTACTTCTATAAAATGCTCTAAATGATGCATCTCCTTTAATTTTTTGCAAATCTTTTGAATTTTTCATTCTAGTATATTCTTAATCAATGCCTGTGATTTCAACACTTCTATTATTTAGCTCATTTTCATAGTTAAATCTTAATACAATAACTTTTTCCTGAATATCTCTAACTAACTCCGGCCACTCAACAAAAGTAATTAAATTATTATCTTTTTCAAATATGTTTAGATCATTAGTATCTCTTTTATTTTTAATCCTGAATAAATCGTAATGTTTTATTTTCTTGTGACCTACTTGATATTCATTTAATAAATTAAATGTTGGACTTGAAACTTCTGTAATTGGAAAATCTAAACTTTTTTGAAATTCATTAATCAAATATTTTATAAATGTAGTTTTGCCCACACCCATTTCACCGTATAAAAATATAATCTCTCCACCTTGCAAAAAATTTTTAAAACTTTCTGCTAAAACTTTTGTTGTTTCTTCTGAACTTATATCGATCTTGCTATTTTTAATAGCGATAGGCATCTGGTTTGAATGGGCCTTCTGTTCCAACACTTATGTAATCTGCTTGTTCTTTTGATAATTTTGTTAATTTAGCCCCAACTTTTTTCAAATGTAATGTTGCTACTTTTTCATCTAAGTGCTTGGGTAAAACATAAACTTTATTTTCATAATTTTTATGATTATGCCAAAGTTCTATTTGGGCAATTACTTGATTTGTAAAAGATGCGCTCATTACAAAACTTGGGTGTCCTGTTGCACAACCTAAATTAACTAATCTTCCCTCGGCTAAAAGGATAATTCTTTTTCCACTTGGCAATTCAATTTCATGTACTTGGGGCTTAACTTCTGTCCATTTATAATTTTTTAATGCCTCAACTTGAATTTCATTGTCGAAATGTCCAATATTGCATAAGATTGCTCTATCTTTCATATCTCTCATGTGATCAGCTGTAACTATATCTTTATTTCCAGTTGCTGTAACAACTATGTCTGCTCTACTAATAGCTTCTTCCATTAAAACTACTTCATAACCTTCCATTGCTGCCTGAAGAGCACAAATAGGATCTGCTTCGGTAACAAGAACTCTAGCACCACTTTGTCTTAAAGATGCGGCACTTCCTTTTCCAACGTCACCAAAACCAGCAACTATTGCAATTTTACCCGACATCATAACATCAGTAGCTCTTCTGATACCGTCAACTAAACTTTCTCTACATCCATATAAATTATCAAATTTAGATTTCGTTACAGAGTCATTAACGTTTATTGCAGGAACTAACAGAGAATTATCTTTCTCCATTTTATTTAATGCTTTAATTCCAGTTGTTGTCTCCTCAGAAACACCTTTTATATCCTTCATTAAATCTTTGTATTCATTGTGCATGATAGCAGTTAAATCTCCCCCATCATCTAATAACATGTTGGGTTTCCAATCAGGTTTTCCAACTATTGTTTGTTTAATACACCATAAATACTCTTCTTCCGTTTCACCTTTCCATGCATAAACAGGAATTCCAGCTTTCGCTATTGCTGCTGCAGCATGGTCTTGTGTAGAAAATATATTGCAAGATGACCATCTTACTTCTGCTCCAAGATCTACTAATGTCTCAATTAGTACTGCTGTTTGGATAGTCATATGGAGACATCCAATAATTCTAGCGCCTTTTAAGGGCTTTTCTTTTGAATATTCTTCTCTTAATGCCATTAAACCAGGCATTTCACTTTCTGCGATAGAAATTTCTTTTCTTCCAAAATCAGCTTGGGAAATATCTTTTACTTTAAAATCATCCATAGCGAGCTTTATACATTTAAGTTCTATTTTATCAACTAAAGATTACAAACTAGGAAATTGTATTTCTATCAATGCTCCTTGCTTATCGACCCTATTGGATGCCTCAATTTTTCCATCATGAAGTTGGACTAAATTTTTTACAATATTCAGACCTAATCCTGAATGCTCACCAAAATTTTCTGGTCTATTACTGTAAAAACGGTTAAAAATTTTTGAAGTATCTTTCTCTTTAAATCCCTGTCCTTCATCTAAAATTTTAACTGTAACTTTTTTTTCTAATCCATTTGAAACGTTTACAGTTACCTCGCTACCATCGTCACTAAATGAAATAGAATTATCCAATAAATTTGCAACGATTTGTTCAATCCTATTTTCAATTCCATTAATTAGATACTCTGACTTTCCATCGTTTTGATAGTTTATACTGATATTTTTTTTGAATTTATAAATGTTATTATAATCATCAACAACAGATTGGATAATTGGTTGTATATCTAATTTTTTCATTTGCTCTTTACTAAGAGCAACTTCATCTTTCAACATTTGTGAATAATCTGTGATTAATCTTTCAATTCTTTGTACATCGTGGGTAAGAATATCTAAAAGCTTATTCTGTTGATTTATATCTTTTGTATCTTTTAAAATTTCTGATGCACTTTTTAAAGATGCTAGAGGATTTCTTATTTCATGCACTAAGTCTGTTGAGAAATTTTCTGCATGAGAAATTCGTTTTTGTAATTCATTAGTCATATCCTCCATAGAATTAGATAATAATCCTAATTCGTCATTTCTATTCTTCAAATTTTCAATTCCTGTTTTACCAGGATTTTTTTCTTTTACTCTGATTGTGTATCCAACTAAATTTTGAATTGGTTTAATAAAATATCTACTAAGTACAAAAGAAAAAATTAAAATTACAAAACCAACTGATATTGCTGTTCTAATTACAAATGCTCTTCTCTCGTCTATAGCTGTCTTAATTTCATTGGCGTTCTCAGAGATAACTATAAAACCTAAATCATTTTCATCACTTTTTACATTTTTTACTGTTGTAACTTTAAATTGATTTAAATTATCTTCTGTAAAAGTATAATAATTTCCATAGTTATCTGAATTGTTATATCTTTCTAATAAATCTTTAAATGAAGCTTTTGTTTCATTATTTTGGGAAGAATTATTTTCTTTGTTTTCATCTTCCTTGACTTCATCACTCAAACTTTCAAATTCAATTTTATCTAATCGTGATGAAAAAGATCGTGGATCAAGATCTAAAGTATCAGTATCACCAATTAATTCTAATTCTTTGTCAAAGAAAATAACTCTGTCTAAATTTTGAAAAATAAATCTTGTAGAAAATAAAAATTTTCTAATATCATTTTCCTGAAATTTTATATTCAATCTTTTAATATTATCAGTCGTATTATTAATAATATTAATATGATCTTCAGATTTTTTTTTTAATAAACTTGGTTCAATATTCGTAAGATAAGTAAGTGTAAATAAACCAATAATTGTAAATATTACAAAGTTTATAAAAAGAAATTTTTTAAGTATAGAAAGTGTCTTTAAGTATTTACTAAACATCAGCTAACATTCCATCTATATCCACTACCATATCTAGTTTCAATAGCTGAAAAATCAGGATCTACTTTTTTGAATTTTTTTCTTATTCTTTTCACGTGACTATCAATAGTTCTATCTTCAATATCCGTATCTTCTCTGTAAGCAATGTCCATTAGTTGGGCTCTTTCTTTGATGATCCCAGGCCTTTTTGCCAATTCTTTAACAATCAAAAACTCAGTAGTTGTTAATTTATCTGGTAACTGTTTGCCATTCCACTCACATTCAAGCTGAGATGGGTCAAGTTTTAATCTACCATGTGAAATTAAGCTTTTATTTTCTTCTAATGAATTGTTTGAATCTTTTTTTCTTAATTGAACTCTTATTCTTTCAATCAAAACTTTAATTGAAAATCCTCCAGATTTTTTTACAAAATCATCTGCACCTAATTTTAATCCAAGTAACTCATCAATTTCATCATCCTTAGATGTTAAAAATATTACAGGCAGAGAAGTTTTTTTTCGTAATTTTTTTAATAATTCTTCTCCATCCATTTTTGGCATTTTAATATCAATGACTGCTAAGTCAGGTGGCATTCTAGTAAGACCGATTAATGCACTCTCTCCATCAATATATGTTTGAACTTTGAAACCCTCTTTTTCTAAAGCAATACTAAGACTAGTTAGTATGTTTCTGTCATCATCAATTAAAGCTATAGTTTGTGTTTGCATTTTTATGTTTTATATAAAAATATTAAATTGTTCTAAATTAGGCAATCAAATATAATTAGTGAAGCATTCCCCAATTATCACCAACATTTACATCAACTGTTAAAGGGGTAGAAAAGGAATGATAATCACTTTGAGTAACACTGGTCATCTCATTCTGTATTAACTTGACCATTGCCTTCTCCTCTTTTTTTGGGACTTCAAAAATAAGCTCGTCGTGTATTTGAAGAAGTATTTTTGATTTCAAATTTTTTTCTTCATTTAATTTTTTGTGTAATCTGATCATTGCTAACCTCATAACTTCAGATGCTGACCCTTGTATTGGAGCATTAATTGCTGCTCTCTCTTGAAAATTTCTCACATTAAAATTTTTATCATTTATTCCATTAAAATGAGATCTTCTTCCGAATATGTTATTTACATAGCCACTTTTTCTACAAAACTTAATTGTGCTATCCATATAAACTTTAATTTCGGGAAATTTAGCAAAATAAGCATTAAGAAATTCTTCTGCTTCATAATTAGAAACATTTATTTGTTTGGCTAAACCATACTGAGAAATTCCATAAATTATTCCAAAGTTAATTGCTTTAGCCTTCCTTCTGTGGTCTTGATTTACCTTTTTGATATCAATATTAAATATTTGGCTAGCTGTTAATGAGTGAATATCCTCGTTATTTTTAAAAGCTTTTTTAAGTTCTTTAACATCTGCAAGATCTGCTAAAATTCTCATCTCAATTTGATTGTAATCGGCAGATATCAATAAATGATCTTTTTTAGCCTTAAACGCTTTTCTTATATCTTTTCCATCTTCAGATTTAATTGGAATATTTTGCAGATTTGGATCACTTGAAGCTAATCTGCCTGTTGTTGTTGCTGCCAATAAAAAAGATGTGTGAACCCTCTTTGTATTTGGATTAATATGCTCTGGCAAAGCGTCGGAGTAAGTATTTTTTAATTTTGAAACCTGTCTCCAATCTAATACTAATTTTGGAAATTCATGACCTTTGAAGGCTAAATCTTCTAAAACACTTGCACTTGTTGCAAAACTTCCCTTTTTTGTTTTTTTTGTCCCTGCAATCTTAAGATCATTATAAATAATTTCTCCTAATTGTTTTGGTGAAGCAATGTTAAATTCTTTCTTTGAAATCTTGAAAACTTCTTTTTCAATTTTTTTAATTTTCTTATCAAATTTAGAGGAAAGGGAATTTAAAAATTTACTATCTACTTCAACACCTTCGATTTCCATAAATGCGAGTATTTTAATTAGTGGTTTTTCAAAAATCTCATAGATATTAAATAATCTTTCAGATTTTAAACTTTTGACAAATTTTTTATATAACCTGAAGGTAACGTCTGCATCTTCTGCTGCGTAATTTTTTGCTGTTTCTAATTCTACTTCACTAAAATTTATTTCTTTTTTGCCTGTACCAACAATTTCTTTAAATGAAATTGTTTTATGTCCAAGATGGATATCCGAAAGGGTGTCCATGTTATGTCTGTTCTTTCCAGCATCCAAAACATAGGACATAAGCATGGTATCTTCCATTGATGAAAGTGAAATGCCAAGTTTGTAGAGAACTATAAAATCAAATTTAATATTTTGACCAATTTTTTTAACACTTGGGTCCTCTAATAAATTTTTTAATTTATTAATAATGCTATCTCTATTTAAACAATCATTAGATTTATGACCAACTGGGATGTAACAAGCTTTTCCAATTTTTGAACAAAGTGAAATTCCAACTAAATCAGCCTGATGGGGGTCCAACGAACTTGTCTCTGTATCGACTGCAACTTCCCCTGCTTCCTCAGCTTCTTCAATCCACTCATCAATTTCATTAATATCTGTAATTAGATGATAATCTTTATTGCTTATTGGTTTTTGTTTTTCTGTAGATTTTAAATTATTCTCAGATCCAGATAACTTTGGTTCCCCATAAGCTGAAATTGCAGAACTTAACAATCTATTAAATTCCATTTCTCTTAAAAATTTATAAAGTTTATCTTTATCAACCTCTTTGAGTTTAAATTCTGTTAAGTTTTTATTTACTGGAGACTTATTATCTAGAGTTACAAGTTTTTTACTAATTAAAGCTTTTTCTTTATTCTCCATTAAAGTTTCTCTTCTTTTGTTCTGTTTAATTTCATGGGCAGAGTCTAATAATTTTTCTAGAGTGCCATACTTATTAATTAATTCTGCGGCTGTTTTCACTCCTATTCCTGGAACACCAGGTACGTTGTCACTACTATCGCCTGCTAAAGATTGAACATCTATAACTTTTGAAGCATCAACACCAAACTTTTTAATCACATCGTCCTCTGTGATAAATTTATTTTTCATGGGATCAAAAATTCGAACGCCTTTTTTATAAAGCTGCATTAAATCTTTATCGGATGAAACGATTGTAACTTTAGCTCCTTTTTTAAGAATTTGATCAACATATGTGGCTATTAAATCGTCAGCTTCATAGTTTGGTAAATCCACAGAAGGTAAATTAAATGCTAAAACTGATTTTCTAATATATTCAAATTGAGGTGCCAAATCATCAGGGGCTTCTGATCGATTTGCTTTATAATCACTATAAATTTCATTTCTAAAGGTCTTTCTGGCTGAGTCAAAAATTACTGCAAAATGAGTTGGTTTTTGTAAATTTTGATCAGATTTTGAATCCTCTAATAATTTAAACAACATGCTACAAAATCCACTAACAGCACCTGTAGGTAGCCCATCACTTTTTCTAGTTAATGGTGGTAAGGCATAATAAGCTCTAAAAATATAACCAGAGCCATCAATTAAATAAAAATGATCTGTTTTTTGTATTTTATTCATGAGGATTAACAAATATTACATTGCTAACAATTTCTGTATATAAAAAAATAAAATTAAATCTTAAGGTTAATATAGCTAGATTATTTTTTATATTTTGAGTATTATTTTAATATGGAACTTACAAAAAACTTAACACAAACAAAAATCATAAAATCTTTATTAGCAGTAATTCTAGGTTCAATTGCTTTAACTATTTCTGCAAAAATTAAGATTCCATTTTATCCAGTTCCAATGACAATGCAGACATTTGTTGTGTTATTTTTAGGTGTAAGCTTAGGTTATAAAATTGGTTTAGCTTCTGTAGGTTTGTATTTGTTAGAGGGTATTGCAGGATTACCAGTATTTTCAAACTCCCCAGAAAAAGGAGTTGGTATAGTCTATTTTACTGGTCCAACGATGGGATATTTAATTGGTTTTTTAACTGCTTGTTATTTAGCATCAAAAATTAATACAAAAGATAGTTTAATAAATATTTTAACTAAATTAGTTATTGCAACCTCTACGATTTATATCTTGGGTTTAATATGGCTAGGTACTTTGATTGGTTGGGATAAACCAATATTCTCACTAGGTGCAAAACCTTTTTTATTAGCAGAATTATTTAAAATTATTATTTTAGCTTTAGTTACTAAACAAATAATTAAAATTAGAAATATTATCTAGGAGATCTTTTAGATAGAATTCTTTGAAGAGTTCTTCTATGCATCTTCAATCTTCGAGCTGTTTCGGAAACATTCCTATTACATAATTCAAATACTCTATGAATATGTTCCCATTTAACTCTATCAGCTGACATTGGATTTTCTGGTGGTGCTGCTTTTTTAGCTGGATCTGCCAACAATGCTTTTTCTACATCTTCTGCATCTGCTGGTTTTGCTAAGTAGTCAATTGCACCTTCTTTAATTGCTGCAACTGCTGTGGGAATATTTCCATAACCAGTTAGCATTATAATTCGGCTATCATTATTTGAAGATTGAATTTCCTTAACAACCTCAAGACCATTTCCGTCTCCAAGTCTTAAGTCTACGACTGCAAAACCTGGTTTTTTATTTTTAACAGACTCAATACCTTTTTTTACACTCTCAGCTTGAAAAACTTCAAAGCCCTTTTTTTCCATTGCTCTTGCAAGTCTTTCTCTAAAAGGATTATCGTCATCTGCAATTAGAAGCGATTTATTTTCAAAATCACTTAAATTTTGCAATTTGGCTTCGTTTTTCATAACTCACATATGGGGTCTAAATCAAATATTACAATACATGAAAAATACGCATATCAGGCTTGAATTATTTACTTTACATTGCCTACGTTTACTTTATATGCCTCAAATTATTAAAGTTTATTAAAAACTTTTTTTTATTAAATTTTTTTTTGGAGGCATATGAAATGCAAAAATTTAAGTCAGTTGAAGAACTTATAAATCAGCTGAAACCTGAAAAGCCTGTTTATTGTATTAGGAAGAAATCCATAGAGACTTCGGTTAAATTTTTCTTAGATAAATTCCCTGGAAAAATATTATATGCAGTCAAAACAAACCCACATCCTGAAGTTATTCAAACTATTTTAAATAATGGTGTAAACCAATTTGATGTTGCCTCGATAGAGGAAATTAAGGCCATAAGAAAAATAACTCAAAATGCAAAATGTTCTTACATGCATACAGTAAAAAGTAGAGAAAGTATAAAAGAGGCCTATTTTAATTATGGTGTAAAAACCTTCTCATTAGATACAAAAGAAGAGTTAATTAAAATTATTGAAAGCACAAATAATGCAAAAGATTTAGAATTATTTGTAAGAGTTGCTGTTTCAAATGAGCATGCTGAAATTGATTTATCTAAAAAATTTGGAGCACTAACATCTGAAGCTGTGGGATTGCTAAGATTAGTAAAACAATATGCAAAAAAAATTGGATTAAGTTTCCATGTTGGATCACAGTGTATGCACCCAATTTCATACGCCAAAGGTATAAATGAGATTGGGAATATAATTAAAAAAACAAAAATAATACCTGATACAATAAATGTTGGTGGTGGATTTCCAACAATTTATCCAGATTTAATTCCTCAATCACTAGATGAATACTTCAATGAAATTAAAAAAAGTTTATCTAATTTAAAATTAGAAAAGTTGCCAGAGATAATTTGTGAACCAGGAAGAGCATTGGTTGCAGAAAGTGGTTCAACAATTGTTAAAGTTAATTTAAGAAAAAAACAAAAACTTTATATAAACGATGGAACATATGGAACCTTATTTGATGCAGGGACACCTAACATAGTTTATCCATCTAAAATGATTAAAGAAAATTCAAATAAAATAATCTCAAAAAAAATGACTGCTTTTGATTTCTTTGGTCCTACTTGCGATAGCATGGATTATATGAAAGGACCTTTTGTATTACCAAATAATATTAAGGAAAATGATTACATAGAACTTGGTCAACTTGGAGCATATGGATTAACTTTTAGAACACAATTCAATGGTTACTATTCAGATGAAATTTATGAAGTTGAAGATAAACCAATAATGTCAATGTATGAAAAAGACGTTAATAGCGCTCATATGGTTGCTTAATGTCAGACCAAAAAAATCCAGGACATAACAGTAAAAGAGATTTTTTAAAAAATCCTGTCGAACATATAGATATTACTTCATTTGACTCTAGAACAATTATTTCTTCAATGGAGAAAATGTCATTTGTATCTAGAGAAACTGCAAATGCAGCGAACATTTACAACGAAATGCTTAAAGATAAGGAATGTACAATTTTTCTTACTTTAGCAGGATCAACATCTGCAGCAGGATGTATGAATATTTATAAAGATCTTGTTAAATACAATATGGTTGATGCAATTGTAGCAACAGGGGCATCAATTGTAGATATGGATTTTTTTGAAGCTCTTGGATTTAAACATTATCAGGGATCTCAATTTCAAGATGATACTGAATTAAGAGACAACTATATTGATAGAATTTACGACACTTATATCGATGAAGAAGAGCTTCAAATGTGTGATAAAATTATTTGTGAAATTGCAGATACTTTAGAACCAAGAAGTTATACTTCTAGAGAATTTATTTTAGAAATGGGAAAATATTTAAAAAAAAATTCAAAAAAGAAAGATTCTTTAATTGAAACAGCATACGATAATGATGTTCCAATTTTTTGTCCAGCTTTCACAGACTCAAGCGCAGGCTTTGGTCTTGTAATGCATCAAGAAAAAAATCCAAAAAAACATATGACTATAGACTCAGTTAGAGAATTTAGAGAACTAACTGAAATTAAAATCAAATCAAAAGGTTCTGGTTTATTTATGATTGGTGGAGGAGTTCCTAAAAATTTTATTCAAGATACTGTTATTTGTGCTGAGCTTCTTGGTAAAAATGTAGATATGCATAAGTATGCTGTACAAATTACAGTTGCTGATAGTAGAGATGGTGCATGTAGTAGTTCTACTTTAAAAGAAGCAAGTTCTTGGGGTAAAGTGGATATCACTAAAGAACAAATGGTATTTGCTGAAGCAACAAGTGTATTGCCATTAATAGCTAGCGATGCTTACCACAAAGGTGAGTGGAAAAATAGAGAACGAAAAAACTTCTCAAAATTATTTATATAAAATTGAAATATTTATCAAACAAACATGGTTTCTTAGGAATTGATAATACATTCAACTTCAAAGAAAAAGTAGTAGTCGTTCCATTTGGACTTGAAAAAACAGTTAGTTATGGTGGTGGAACAAAAAATGGACCAAAAGAAATTATCAAAGCTTCTCACCAAGTTGAACTTTATGATGAGGAACTAAATTGTGAACCTTACAAAAAAATAGGTATCAAGACATTAAAACCATTTAAAATTGATAAAAATATCAAAGTAGCTTTAAATAAAATTTCTAAAATCAATGGGGAAATTTTAGATAAAAAACTATTTCCAATGACTTTTGGTGGTGAACATTCAATTACACCAGGATGCATTGTTCCTTTTACAAAGAAATATAAAAATATTTGTCTTTTACATTTTGATGCGCACGCAGATTTACGTGAAAGTTATAATGGTGAAAAATTTTCACATGCATCGGCAATAAGAAGGTGTTTAGATTATAAAAATGTGTCTTTAATTTCTTTTGGAGTTAGAAATATATCAGAAAGTGAGATTCCATTTTTGAAAAAAAATTCAAATAGAATAGATATCTTCTGGGCAAAAGATAAAAAAAAATGGAATTTAAATAAATTTAAAAAATTAATAAAAAATAAGACTGTTTACTTAACGTTTGATGTAGATGGATTAGATTCAAGTATTATGCCTGCTACCGGAACACCTGAACCAGGTGGATTGTTGTGGGACGAGACATTAGAGATAATTAGAATTGCAGCAAAAAATTCAAATATAGTTGGAGCTGACATTAATGAACTTTCTCCAATTAAAGGATTTAACTCCTATAATTTTCTTGTTGCTAAATTAGCTTATAAAATTTTGTCTTATAAATTTTTGTATTAGACTTTAATTGGCTTAAATATTTTTAATAACATTCTAAATGGTATTAACATTATCAGTGCTACCAATAACTTAACACCTAAATCACCTAAGGACAAAGTTACCCAAGGAACTCCTGTTCCATAAAATGATATTGAGAAAAATAAAAAAGTATCAATAGTTGAACCAATTAATGATGAAGTTAGAGGTGCAACAAACCACTGTTTTTTTCTTAAACGATCAAATATTTGAATATCTAGCAATTGGGCTGTAAGGAAAGCAATTCCAGATCCAACTGCAATTCTTATAGAAATTAAATCTTCGATGTTTGTTGAGAAAAATAGAGTAAAAATAATTCCTATAAAAAAACCAAAATAAACTATTTTTCTCGCAATTATTTTTCCATAAGATCTATTTGCTAAATCAGTTATCAAAAAAGCTACAGGATAACTAAAAGCTCCATAAGTAAGAATTTCATTTAATCCATAATAATTTATTGGAAATTGAACAAGATAGTTTGAGGATAAAACAACCACACCCATCATTAAAGATAGGCTGATAAAAAATTTATTCATTAAGCAGATTTAGCTACTGGCTTTTTTTTATATGGTGATTTTAATAAAATAACTTTTTTAAGTTTTTTTAATCTTGGTGATATATTTTTATTTTTTACTGTTTTTAAAAATTCGTCAAAACTTCCTTTTTTATCAACTGATCTTACTCCTGAATTACTAACTGTTAGTTTTAAACTTCTTCCAGCAAGCTCACTTGTAAATTTTACTTTTTTTAAATTGGGTAAAAATCTTCTTTTAGTCTTATTGTTAGCATGACTAACATTATGACCCTTCATAGGAATTTTACCAGTTAGTTCGCATTTTTTTGACATAATTTCAGTGCCTATATAAGGGGAGATATTAAGGGCGTCAAGTTTATTAAAATTAAGAAAGAGTTTTATTTCCAACGATTTCTGAAATATTTTTCACTCCATCTCTAAGAAGTAATTCTTTTAGCTCTTTTTTAATGTTTGCAGCAATGTTGGGTCCCTGAAATACCATACCGGTATATAGCTGAATATAATCTGCCCCTGACAAAAATTTATCATGTGCAGACTTCCCAGAGTCAATACCTCCCACCCCAATTATTTTAATTCTACCATTTAACAATTTAAAGAATTGATTAATAAGTAAATTTGATTTTTGTTCAATTGGCTTTCCTGACAAGCCTCCTTTTTGGTGTCTTTGAATGTTTTTTAAATCATCTCTAGTACTTTCTGATGTATTTGAAATAATTATTGCAGATATATCATTTTCTAAAAGAATCTCTGATATTAATTCTATTTGCTTTAAATCAATATCTGGAGAAATTTTAACTACGATTGGAATATTTATTTTCAGTTCATTTTTTTTATCTTTGATTGATTTTAATAATTCATTTAATTTATTTTCATCATGAAAATTTCTTAAATTTTCAGTATTCGGAGAAGAAATATTAATTGTAATATAATCAGCAACTTCATAAAATTTTTCTAATCCAATTAAATAATCATTTAATCGATTATCAGAGTCTTTATTTGGTCCAACATTTACTCCTAGTATTCCATTTTTTTTATTTGATTTTATTCTATTTAAAATAGTTTCAGATCCTTGATTGTTGAATCCCAATCTATTAATTAACGCTTGATCTTCAACTAATCTAAATACTCTTGGCTTTTCGTTACCATATTGTTTTAAAGGAGTAATGGTTCCAACTTCAACAAAACCAAATCCTAATTTAAACAAAGGATTGTAAACTTCTGCATTTTTGTCAAAACCAGCAGCTATTCCTATTGGATTGCTTAAATCTTTGCCAAATATTTGTGTTCTAAAAATAGGATCATTTTTATTTTCATCAAATACATTTGATACTAAATTAAATTTTAAAGATTGAATTGCTAGAGTATGCGCTTTTTCTGGATCTAATTTGAAAATTAAAGATCTTAAATTTGAATACATTATTTGAGTTTACTCATTATAAGGTCTTTTGTTTCATTAACACCAAAAAAACTTATAAAAAATCCCATTCTTGGTCCATTTTCATCACCAAAAACCACCTCATAAATAAGTTTAAACCAATCTCTTAAATTTTCAGCATAACCATTTTCTTTTCCAGTAGAATAAATCAAAGTTTGAATTTCCTCTGGTGACATCTGATCATTGCATTTTGCTAAAGTTGAAATTAAAGCTTCAAGAGCTTTTTTTTCATCTTCAG
This sequence comes from Candidatus Pelagibacter sp. HIMB1493, assembly GCF_052047995.1. NCBI lineage: Bacteria > Pseudomonadati > Pseudomonadota > Alphaproteobacteria > Candidatus Pelagibacterales > Candidatus Pelagibacteraceae > Candidatus Pelagibacter > Candidatus Pelagibacter sp. HIMB1493. The sequence goes on from NZ_JBNAIP010000001.1 coordinate 1,072,885, forward strand.
AAGGTGTTTTGTATTTTTTTTGAGACTTAATTACATCATTAAAATATTTAATTGCGTAACCTACTAATCCATCAAAAATAGGAAAATTAGTTTCTTGAATATTGGGTTTGTATTTTTTTACAAATTTCCATAATAAATCTTTACTATCTGCATAACTTGTTTCGACTAAATTTAATAACATTGAAAAACTCATAATCATGTCTTCTTTTGGAATGCTCCCATTGTGGACATGCCATACTGGATTCATTACTAATTGCTGCTCAGTCTGTTTTTTAGATTTTTCAATGTTATCCAAATATTCATCTACTGCTTTTGGAACTATTTCTTTATAAAGTTTTTTAGCTCTTTTTGGATTTTGATACATATATAGAGATAAACTTTCTGGTGAAGCATACTTCAACCATTGATCAATAGTTATTCCATTACCTTTAGATTTTGAAATTTTCTCACCTTTTTCATCTAAAAAAAGTTCATATGCAAATCCTGATGGATTCTTTTTACCTAACAAATTAATGATTTTTGTAGATAAAATTGCACTTTCAATCAAATCCTTACCATACATTTCAAAATCAACATCTAAAGCAAACCATCTCATTGCCCAATCTACTTTCCATTGTAATTTACAATTCCCGTCTAAGATACTGCTCTCTAATTTTTTACCTTTATTATCGAATATTATTTTAGAATTAGACTGATCAATTTCTATAACAGGTATCTCCAAAACATGACCTGTGTCAGGACATACTGGTAAAAAAGGACTGTATGTTTTTTGTCTTTCTTTCCCAAGTGTTGGTAAAATAATATTCATTATTCCTTCATAATTTTCTAAAATGATTTTCAAAGTAGGATTAAAAAAACCTGCCTTGTACAAAGATGTGGAACTTTTAAAATTATATTTAAAATTAAAACTGTTTAAAAAATCCTTTAGCATTTCATTATTATGTTCTCCAAAACTATTAAATTTTTGGAAAGGATCAGGTACTTGCGTTAAAGGTTTGTGAAGGTTTTGTTGCAACAATTCTTGGTTAGGAACATTATCTGGAACTTTTCTTAAGCCATCCATGTCATCTGAAAATGTAATAATTTCTGTTGGTAAATCTGTGAGTTGATTAAGTGCATTAACCATCATTGAAGTTCGTGCAACTTCTCCGAAAGTTCCTATATGAGGTAATCCACTTGGACCATATCCTGTTTGGAGAGTAATCTTACCTTTTTTTTCAATAAAAGCTTTTCTTTCACGAAGCATTTTTTTAGCTTCAACAAAAGGCCAAGCACTTGTCTTTTCTAGGACATCTTTTTTAATCATGAATTGCTCTTTTTAACCTTAAACTAGTGATTATATTAATTCTTATAGAGTTGAAATTTATTTACCATAAAATATTGTTCTTTCAAAATGTCTAATTACAAAACTGTTTTTTTTACACTTGGAATTCTGCAAATAATATTGGGTGTATCAATGTTCATCCCAATTATAGTACAATTCTTTTACTCAGAGATAGACTCATCTTTCTTTGGCTCATCTATTGTAACCATAATCTTTGGAACTTTATTTTTTTTATCAAATTTAGATCACGATAAAAAACTTAATCTACAACAAGCTTTCTTATTAACTGCCCTATCTTGGATTAGTATTGCAGTATTTGGATCTTTACCGTTTATATTCTCTAGTATTGAACTTTCAATTACAGACTCTTTTTTTGAAAGTATGTCAGGAATTACTACAACTGGATCTACAATAATCTCAGATTTAGAGAACGCACCAAAGGGTCTTCTTTTATGGAGAGCTATTTTACAATGGCTAGGTGGAATTGGAATAATTGTAATGGCAATTACTTTAATGCCTATAATGAATGTTGGAGGTATGCAATTATTTAAAATTTCAAGCAATGACTCTTCAGAAAAAATACTCCCTAAATCAAAAGAAATAGCACTTAGATTAATTTATATTTACTCAGGATTAACAGGCCTTTGTGCAATCACTTATTGGATATTTGGTATGAGTAAATTTGACAGTTTAACCCACTCAATGACTACAATCGCTACTGGAGGATTTTCTAATTACAACGAGTCAATTGGACACTTTAATAGTTTGTCAATTGAAGTTTCATCAATGTTTTTTATTATATTGGGAAGTATTCCTTTTATTGCTTACATTAAATTTATAAGCGGTAACAAAAAAATTTTTTTAAATGATATTCAAATCAAGACTTTTTTAAAAATTATAATATTCACTGTTATTATTTTATCTATTTACTTATTATTTTCTAACCAAGAAAACTTTAGTTTAAGATCAATATTTTTTAATACTATATCAATCCTGAGTGGTACTGGTTATGTAAATGCAGAATTTGATAAATGGGGTAGTTTTCCTATAACCCTGTTTCTTGCACTGATGTTTATAGGTGGATGCGCAGGATCTACAGCTTGTGGTGTAAAAATATTTAGAATTCAAATTCTTTATCTATTTATTCTAAACCAATTAAAAAAAATAATTTATCCTAAAGGAGTATTTGTAATTAAGTATGATCAAAGTGCAGTTGATGAAAAGTTTATAGCTTCAATTATTTCATTTATTTATTTTTATATCGTAATATTTTTTACTCTTACTACATTGTTATCGTTAACTGGTTTAGATTTTATTACAGCTATCTCGGGTGCCGCTACATCTATTTCAAATGTTGGGCCTGGTCTTGGTCCAATAATTGGACCAAATGGAGATTTTTCTTCATTACCAGATCTTTCTAAATGGATTTTAACAGTTGGTATGATTTTGGGTAGACTTGAATTATTTGCAATATTAGTATTATTTTTACCGTCATTTTGGAAAAATTAATTATGTCAGAAATAAAAAAAATATCCTGGTTAGAATCCATCACAGTTTACAAAGATATCCGAATGCTAAGAATATTATTACTTGGTGCAATCAGTGGATTTCCATGGGTCTTGATTGCTAGTAGTTTAAGTCTCTGGTTAAAAGAAGAAGGATTAAGTAGATCTACCATTGGGTGGGCAGGACTTATTTTTGGAGTGTATGCTTTTAATTATCTTTGGGCACCAATTATAGATAGAATTCAAATTCCTTTCCTAACTAAAAAATTAGGTCACCGAAGAGGTTGGATTGTTTTAATGCAATTGGTAATTCTATTAAGTTTACTAGTTTGGAGTATTATAAATCCTACAGAAAATTTAGCGTTGATAATTACAGTTGGATTAATCATCGCTATAGCATCAGCAACTCAAGACATAACAGTAGATGCATTAAGAATTGAACAAATTAATGAAAATGAGGGAAAATCAATGGCAGCAGGTGCTGCAATGGCTGTAGTTGGTTGGTGGACAGGTTACAAATTAGGTGGTGTAGTTGCTTTATTTACTGCGGAATTCTTTGAAAATATTGGCATCCAAGATTACTGGCAAGCAACTTTTTTAATATTAGGTGTTCTAATTATTTTAATGAATATTGCCCTGATGTTTGTTCATGAACCAGTAGAAACTGACAGACAATCAAAGCAAAAGGAAACTGATAATCTAATTAAAGATAAACTAGGATCTAACAATATTATTACAACTTTTGTTGCTTATATAACCGGAACAATTGGTGGGCCCATTATTAGCTTCTTTAAAAAAAATGGTTTTGCTATAGCTGCAGGAATTTTAGGATTTGTCTTTTTATTTAAAATTGGAGAAGCATTCATGGGTAGAATGTCGATTGTATTTTATAAAGAAATAGGCTTTTCAAAAGGACAAATAGCAATCTATTCAAAAGGATTAGGTTGGATCACAACTGTCGTATTTACTTTAATTGGTGGCTTAATGGCCATGAGGGCTGGAACTATAAAAACTATGTTCTTTGCGGGAGGTTTAATGGCGGTTACAAATCTGTTATTTGCTGTCTTAGCATGGACTGGTAAATCTGAACTATTATTTGCATTAGCAGTTATTGCTGACGATATTACTGCAGCTTTTGCAACTGTTGCATTTGTAGCATTTATATCTTTACTGGTTGATCGAACATATACAGCAACACAATACGCATTACTTGCATCTATAGGGACTGCTGGGAGAACAACTTTAGCATCATCATCAGGAGCTTTGGTAGATTGGTTAAACGGAGATTGGGGAACATTTTTTGTCTTAACAACTATTATGGTAATTCCTTCACTAATATGTCTATGGATGATAAAAAATAAAATTAAAATTAGTGCGCAATAAATTTCATTTTACAGGTAGTTTTTCTAATATTTATAAAAAACCTTCTAAATTTTCAGAAGTAACCTCGCAAATATTATATGGAGAGAAATTTAAAATTTTATATAAAAATAAAAACTGGATAAAAATAAAATCTAACTTTGACAATTATACTGGGTACATTCAAAACAAAGACTATTCAAAAGAATTTAAAGCTAATTATAAAATAAGTAGCTTAAAAGCAAATGTCTATAAAAAACCAAATTTAAAAACTAATATTTATCTATCTCTTGGATCAAAGTTGTCAGTTAAAGAAACTTATAAAAATTATGCCAGAATTGATAAAAATAAATGGATTAAAAAAAAAGATATAAAAAAAATAAATTATAAAGAAAAAAACTTCATTAAAATTTTTAAAAAATTTTTAAATGTAAAATATATCTGGGGTGGAAAAAATCACAGGGGAATAGATTGCTCAGCCTTATTACAAATATTTTACTATTATAATAATAAGTTTTTTCCTCGGGATACTAAAGATCAAATCAAATATTTAAAAGGAAACATAAAAAGAAATTATCAAAAGGGAGATATCATTTTTTGGAAAGGGCATGTCGCAATGTGTTTAAATTCCAAACAATTAATACATGCATATGGACCTGAAAAGAAAGTATTGATCATGCCTATAATTAAGACAATTAGAAGAATTGAAAATACAGCAAAACTTAAAGTTAAAAAAATAGCTAAAATTAAAATTTAGCTTCTTCCAAAATCTGGCTTATTAATATCTTGTTTGAGTTTGATTATTTTTGATCTGACTTTTTTAGTTTCAATAAGTTTGTTAATAATAGATTTATTATTTTTTGAATTAATATCAGATTTAAATGATTTTAAATTTTTAATAAATAGATCAATAGCATTTGAAATATTTTTATTGTTGTTGAAAAAAATATCTCGCCACATAATCTCATTAGAAGCTGCTATTCTTGAAAAATCTCTTAGTCCTCCTGCACTATATTTGATTAAATCATAGCTTTGTTTTTTCTCAAAATCTTGAGCTGACTTAACTAAATTATATGCAATTAAGTGAGGCAAATGACTAGTTATTGAAAAAATTTTGTCATGTTTTTCTGGTGACATGATTGTTACTTTTGATCCAATCTTCTCCCAAAATTTTTTCAGAAAATTTAAATTTTTTTTAATTGTATTTTTTTCTTTAATTAAAATACACCATCTACCCTCGAACATGTTGCTCTTTCCGTGCTGTGGTCCACTTACTTCAGAACCAGCAATTGGGTGACTGGAAGTCCATGCAATTCCTTTTTTTAAAAATTTTTTTATTATTTTTGATGATTCAATTTTTGAAGAACCAACATCAGTAATTAATGTGTTAGGAGAAATATAATTATTTATTTTCATAATAATATTTTTGTATTCACTCATAGGTGTACAAAAAATAATAAAATTAGATTTTGTTACAGCTTCTTTTAATGAACTAACTACTGTTCCAGGTAATTTAAGATTTTTAATTCTTGATATATTCTTTTTTGACTTTTCATAAATATATACCTTATCTGCTAATTTATTTTTGTGTATAGATCTTAAAACTGAAGATCCAAGTAAACCACAACCTATGATTAAAATATTTTTCATTTAATTAAAAATCTTTCTCACTGCATTCATGAATATTAAATTTTCTCTAGATGAGCCAATAGTTAATCTCAATTTGTTTTTAATATGATAACCATCTTCAGTAGATCTTAATATAATTCCTTTATTTTTTAATTTTTGGTAAAGAAAATTTGCTGAATATTTACAGTCATCAAAATTTAATAGTAAAAAATTTGCCGATACAGCATTTGAAAAAATATTATATTTTTCGAGAAATTTTTTTAGTCTATTTGCATAATTTAAATTATGTCTAATTGATTTTTGAATGAATTGCTTATCCTTCAATGACTCTGCGGCCGCAACTTGAGCCAAACCATTTACATTAAAAGGTGGTTTAATTACATTTAACGCTCTAATTATTTGTTTCGATCCATATCCCCAGCCAATTCTTAATGAGGCCAAGCCAAACATTTTAGAAAATGTTCGTAATATAAATACGTTGTCTTTATTTTTAAATAATTCTAAACCAGAGCTGTAATCATCATTTTTCATATATTCTGAGTACGCGTCATCAATTACTAATAAAATATTTCTATTCAACTTTCTTCTAAGTTCTAATGTCTCTTTTTTAGTTAAATATGTTCCTGTTGGATTGTTTGGATTTGCAATAAAAACTATTTTGGTTTTCTTAGATACTTTTTTCAATATCTCTTCAATTGAAACTTTAAAATTATTTTCTTTTGCAAATACAACTTTTGCACCAACAATTTTTGCATAAATCCTGTACATTAAAAAACTATATTGAGGAACAATCACTTCATCCTTTGGATGTAGATATAATTGACATAACATTTGAATTACCTCGTCAGAACCTGCTCCACATATTATTTTATCGAAATTGCATTTATATGCTTTAGATATTGCCATTTTAAGATTAGTAGATTTTCCATCTGGATATTTATCTAATACTAAATTTTTTTGAGATATTGCTTTTTTTGCTAACGGGCTCATTCCTAAAGCAGACTCATTAGCTGACAATTTAATGACCTTTTTAATTTTGTTAATTTTAGATTTGCCAGGCTTATAAGCTTCTATGTTAAATTTTTTAAATTTAGGCGTGCTCATTTTTTTTATTTTTATGAGCTCTTTATAGATAAAAAAACAAATATTTATAGAGAATATGATCTTATTTTAAAAAATTGACATAAATTACAAGTTCTTGTACAAAATTTATGCGCTGATTTAACTGAATTGCGAGCGCTTAAAAAAAACCGCTAAAATAGTTTTTTTTCTCACAATTCATCTAAAGGCTTTAAAATGAATACAGAAAAAAATATTAAGACATTAATTATAAAAAAACCTCTTAAATTGGATTGTGGTAAAACTATAAACAATTTTCCAATTGCATTCGAAACTTATGGGTCTTTAAATGATAATAAAGACAATGCTATATTAGTATTTCATGCACTAACTGGAGATCAATTTGTAACTGGTTTAAATCCTGTTACTAAAAAAGACGGTTGGTGGAGTTTTGCCGTAGGTCCAGACAAAGCAATAGATACCAATAAATATTTTGTGATTTGTTCAAATGTAATTGGTGGATGTATGGGATCTTATGGACCAAGCCATAAAGATCCTGAAACACAGAAAACTTTTGGAACTGATTTTCCAGTTATTACAATTAATGACATGGTGAATGCACAATATAATTTACTTGAACACTTTGGAATTGATAAACTATTTGCAATTACCGGAGGTTCTATGGGAGGTATGCAAGTTCTTCAATTTATCACCAACTTTCCTGATAAAGCTAAAACGGTTATACCCATTGCTACAACTTCAAGTCATTCGGCACAGAATATTGCTTTCAATGAACTAGGAAGACAGGCAATCACTGCTGATAGCAATTGGAAAGATGGAAATTATGAAGCTAATAACACAAACCCAGGTAAAGGGCTTGCTGTTGCGAGAATGGCAGCTCATATAACTTATCTCTCTAAAAAAGGTTTGCAGGAAAAGTTTGGAAGAAAATTGCAAGAAAGAGAAGATTTGAAATTCGGTTTTGATGCGGATTTTCAAATTGAGAGTTATTTGAGATACCAAGGATCTGTGTTTGTAGATAGATTTGATGCAAACAGCTACCTCTACATAACTAGGGCTATGGATTATTTTGATTTAGTTAAACAATTTAATGGAAATTTATCTGATGCATTTAAAAATACAAAAGCTAAATTTTTTGTTATTTCTTTTACTTCTGATTGGCTTTATCCAACCCAAGAAAATAAAGATATTGTTATAGCTTTAAATTCTATTGGAGCAGATGTTGGTTTTGTAGAAATTGTATCTGATAAAGGTCACGACTCTTTTTTATTAGATGTTCCTGATTTTTTAAACGCACTAAAGAATTTCTTAGACAAATCTTATACAGAGTTAAACAATGAAAAATGAATTTAAAGTAATATCAGATTTAATTGAAGATAATAAAAAAGTTCTAGATGTAGGTTGTGCAGATGGAACTTTGATGCAATTTTTAAAAGAAAATAAAAATATAAATGTAAGAGGACTAGAAATTTCTAAGGAAAAAGTACAAGAATGTATTGCAAAAGGATTAACTGTAATAGAAGGTAATGCAGAGAAAGACTTAAAACAATTTCCTGATAAATCGTTTGACTATGTAGTATTGAGTCAAACACTCCAAGCATTTTTGAGCCCTGAACTTGTTTTAGATGAACTTTTAAGGGTTGGAAAAAAAGCAATTGTAACGATACCAAATTTTGGTAATTGGCAAGTTAGATTGCATCTACTATTTAAGGGGACAATGCCAATAACAAAATCTTTACCAGAACAATGGCACAGTACACCTAATTTGCATATGTGCACAATCAAAGATTTTGTAAATTTTATAAAATTTAAAGAAATTAAAATGATAAAAACTTTAGCTTTAAATAGCAACAACACTTCAAATATAACAACTAATAATTTAGGAACTAAAAATTTATTTGCTGACCTTGGAATATTTTTAATAGAAAAATAAATGAAAATTGAAATTATACCCTGCCTTCAAGATAATTATAGTTATTTAATTATAGATGAAGATAAACTGGAAGCTTGTGTTGTTGATCCAAGTGAAGCTAAACCAATAATCAATTACTTAAGCGATAAAAATATTAATTTAAAATACATCTTAAATACTCATCATCATTATGATCATATTGGTGGTAATACTGAATTAAAAAAAAAATTTGGAACTGTTGTTTTAGGATTTAATGGAGATGCAAAAAGAATACCAGAGATTGATATCTTGTTAAAAGACAATGAAATTTGGAATAGTGGAAATTTCAAAGCTAAAATTATTCACATCCCTGGACACACAACAGGACATATTTGTTTTTATTTTTTTGAAGAAAACTTACTATTCACCGGAGATACTCTCTTCTCACTTGGATGTGGTAGAATTTTTGAGGGTACATACGAACAAATGTATAACTCTTTAAATAAATTAAAATCTTTACCTAAAGAAACAAAAATCTATTGTGGCCATGAATATACTTTAAACAATTCAAAATTTTGCTTGGAACATGATTCTGAAAACTCTTCTTTGTTAAAGAAAATAGAATTTATAAAAAAACAAAGAAATAATAATTTGCCTACTATTCCATCAACCTTACAGGATGAAATTGATTGTAATATTTTTTTAAGAGCAAATGACCTAAAAACCTTTTCAAAATTAAGGGATTTAAAGGATAATTTTTAACTAATTCAGCTTGACTATAAGCTTCCGGTAACTATATTGCGGTTACTTAAATTTAATATTCATACTATGTCATACGCAGTAATAAAAACAGGTGGTAAACAGTACAAAGTTAAATCTGGTGAAATATTAAAAATCGAAAAACTCCCAGATTCAAAGCCTGAAACTAAAATAGAATTTAATGAAATCCTAGCATATGGAGATGATAAAAATATTGAGGTTGGAACTCCTAATATTGAAGGTGCTAAGGTAGAGGCAGATTTAATTAAAAATAGTAAAAATAGAACAATTCTAATTTTCAAAAAAAGAAGAAGACAAAATTCAAGAAGAAAAAATGGACACAGACAACAATTTTCTTTGATAAGAATTAACAAAATTTTTTCAAAAGATGGTAAAGTATTATCTGAAGCTGAAAAAATTAAACCAGCTTCCAAAAAAGAAGAGGTTAAGGAAGCTTCAAGTAAATAGTTATTAGGTAAATTATGGCAACAAAAAAAGCAGGTGGATCATCGAGAAATGGACGAGATAGTGCTGGTCGAAGACTTGGTGTTAAAAAATACGGTGGAGAAACTGTAATACCTGGAAATATAATTGTTAGACAAAGAGGAACAAAAATTTTTCCTGGCGAAAATGTTGGAATGGGAAAAGATCATTCAATTTTTTCTGTTATCAAAGGTAAAGTTGTATTCAAAAAATCTAAATTAGATAGAACTTACGTTTCAGTAAAACCCAATTAATAGTACAACCAAGAAAATGTTGTATTATGAAATTTCTCGATCAAGTTAAAATTTATATTAAGGCTGGAAACGGCGGTGACGGTTCACCAAGTTTTAGAAGAGAAAAGTATGTTGAGTTTGGAGGACCTGATGGAGGCGATGGAGGCAGAGGTGGCTCTATCATTTTAAAATCAGAAGAAAACTTAAACACTTTAATTGATTACAGATATCAACAACATCACAAAGCTCAACGTGGAGAGAATGGTTCTGGTCAAAATCGAACAGGTAAAAGTGGTGAGGATTTGGTTTTAAAAGTTCCTCTTGGAACCCAAGTATTTGAAGAAGATAACAAAACTCTATTATTTGATTTTAACAAAAAAGGAGAAGAGTACATTGCAGCTAATGGTGGCAAAGGTGGTTTGGGAAATACTAGATTTAAAAGCTCTACAAACAGAGCTCCAAGAAAATTTACGAAAGGAACTTTGGGAGAAGAGTTTACAATTTGGTTACAACTTAAAACAATAGCTGATATCGGAATTATAGGATTACCTAACGCAGGAAAATCAAGTTTGTTAGCAGCACTTACAAACGCAAATCCTAAAATTGCTAATTATAAATTTACAACACTCAATCCTAACTTAGGTGTTGCTAGCTATGATGATAAAGAAATCACAATAGCTGATATACCAGGATTAGTAGAAGGTGCCCATGAAGGTGTTGGACTTGGGATACAGTTTTTAAAACATATAGAAAGATGCAAATCTTTATTACATTTAATTGATATTACTAATCTTGATCTTAAGGAATCTTATGATCAGGTTAAAAATGAACTTAAAAATTACAGTTCTAAAATGCTTGAAAAGAAAGAGTTAATTGTGTTTAACAAAATAGATTTAATTGATGAAGACACAGCTAAAGATGTAATTGATGATTTCTCTAAAGATAAAAATTGTGAGATAATGACTATGACAACTTTAAATAAAGAGTCGGTTTCAAAAATTAAGGCAAAATTATTATCCTATGTATCTTAAAAACTCGAAAATTATTGTTATTAAAATTGGTTCATCTTTATTAGTCGATGAAAATAAAAAAATTAGAAAAAAATGGCTTTCAAGCTTTGCGAGGGACATCAAAAAACTAAAAGATAAAAATCAAAAAATAGTCATTGTTAGTTCAGGTGCTATCGCTCTTGGATGTAAAAAAATGAATTTTAACAAAAAAAATATTAAGTTAGATAAAAGTCAAGCAATTGCTTCTATTGGCCAAATTGAACTAATGAATTTATTCTCTCAGACCTTCTCAAAATTCAAATTAAATATTTCACAAATTTTGTTAACTCTAGAAGATACGGAGGAACGAAGAAGATCTTTAAATGCCAAAAGAACATTCGAAAATTTATTCGAACTTGGATTTATCCCAGTTGTTAATGAGAATGATACAATTGCAACAACTGAAATAAAATATGGAGATAATGATAGATTGGCATCTAGAGTAGCTCAAATTACAAACGCTGATACGTTAATTTTACTTTCAGATGTAGATGGCCTTTTTACAAAAAACCCAAAAGTAAATAAAGAAGCTAAACTAATAAAAATAGTAAATGATATAAACAAAGACTTAAAAGAAATTAATATCAAAGGAATTAATGAATATGGAAGTGGAGGAATGCAAACAAAAATTGAAGCTGCTAAAATTTGTCAATTAGCTGGCAGCAGTATGATTATTGCAAACGGACTGTATTCAAATCCTATTTCAAAAATTATTGAAAAAAATAATTGTACATGGTTCAGCCCAAAGGTCTCTAAACTTCATGCTAGAAAAAAATGGATAATTAGCTCAATTGCACCTAAAGGAAATATTGTAATTGATGATGGAGCCAAAAAAGCGTTAAAGCTTGGAAAAAGTTTACTAGCTGCAGGTATTAAAAATGTATCAGGAAGATTTAACAAAGGTGATCATATAAAAGTTTTAGATAAAAAAAATAATGAATGTGCTAGGGGTTTAAGTTCTTTTTCTTCTGATGAAGTAAAAAAAATTATGGGACACCATTCGAATGAAATTCAAAAATTACTTGGGTATGTTGCAAAATCTGAAGTTATTCATAAAGATGATATGGTAGAAGTATAAATGAATAATTATATGAATTTAATTGGTAAAAGAGCAAGAAAAGCAAGTCAATATAAAATAGACACAAAAGTTAAAAATAGTGTTTTAGCCTCCTATGCTAAAATGCTTAACGAAAACAAAGGTTTAATAATTAAAGAAAATACTAAAGATATTAATTACGCAAAAAAAATAGGATTAAAAGAAAATTTAATTAATAGACTTCATTTAAATGAAAAAAAAATAAACGACATCAGAAATTCTATTATTAGTATTATTAAATTTAAAGATCCCATTAATCATGTTCTAGAAAAGTGGAAAAGACCTAATGGATTAAATATTAGTAGAGTATCAATTCCAATAGGAGTGATTGGTGTAATTTATGAAAGTAGACCAAATGTTACATCCGATGTTGCTAGTTTATGTTTCAAATCAGGTAATGCAGTAATCTTAAGAGGAGGTTCTGAGGCAATCAATTCAAATAGAATTTTATCAAAACTTTTTAGAAAAGCGCTCAAAAAAAATAAAGTAGATGAAAACTTTATACAATTTATAGACTCTAAAAACAGAAAGATGGTTGATGTAATGCTTTCCAAAATGAAAGAATATATTGATGTTATAATCCCACGTGGTGGAAAAAATCTTGTAAGAAAAGTTCAAGAACTTTCTAAGGTTCCTATAATTGGTCATCTTGAGGGTATTTGTCATACATATGTCGATAAAGATGCTGAATTAAAGATGGCAAATAGAGTTGTTACAAACGCAAAATTAAGAAACACCAGCATATGTGGGGCGACCGAAACCATTATTCTACATAAAAATATTGTTAAAAAATTTAGCAATACAATCCTGGGTAATTTAGAAAAAAATGGTTGTAAAATTTATGGAGAAAAGACTTTGGCTAAATTTTATAAAGGTAAAATTTTTAAAGCTACTGAAAAAGATTGGTCTACAGAATATTTAAGCTCAGCAGTTTCTGTTAAAATAGTAAACAACCTCAATGAAGCTATAAGTCATATTAATAAGTATGGAACAATGCATACAGAATCAATAATTACAAAAAACAAAAAAACAGCTAATCAATTTCTAAAAGAAGTCAAAAGCTCTATTGCTATGCATAACACTTCAACTCAATTTGCAGATGGAGGTGAATTTGGGTTTGGAGGAGAAGTTGGAATTTCTACCAATGTACTACCACCGAGAGGGCCTGTAGGACTTAATCAACTTGTTTCATACAAGTATCAAATTACAAGTAACGGTAAAATAAGAAATTAATTTGAAATCAAATAAGACAAAAATAGGAATTTTAGGAGGATCATTTGATCCTGCTCATAAAGGTCATCTAGCTATTTCAAAAGAAGCAAAAAAAAGATTTGAGCTTAAAAACATTATTTGGGCAATCACAAAAAAAAATCCTTTTAAAAACCAGAGCAAAACCTCAGTTACTGAAAGAATAAAATTCTGTAAAAAAATTATTGGTAACAATTCATTTATAAAAGTGAGATTTTACGAAAATAAAATTAATTCAAATAAAACAATCGATTTAATTAATCATTTAAAAAAAAATAAAAATATTGAAATCTATTTTTTAATGGGAGCTGATAACTTAATAAATTTTCACAGATGGTATAAATCAAAATCTATTTCACAAAAGTGTAATATTTTAGTTTTCGATAGACATGGCTACAAAAAAAACTCATTAAAATCAAAGACATTTAGGGCTCTCGGTAATACCACCCTCAAATTTATAGAGTTTAATAAAGTCAACATTTCATCTTCTCAATTAAGAAAAATTTGATAGTCTAAATTTAATTAATGGATAAAATTTCAGATCTCAAAGAAATTGTAATCACCACATTAGATCTTAACAAAGCTGAAGACATAGTAACTATTGATCTAAAAGATAAAAGTTCGATGGCAGATTATATGATAATAGCAAGCGGTACATCATCTAGACATATACAGTCTTTATCTGAGCAAGTGTTAGAAAAGCTTAAAGATAATGGAATTAAAGACTCTAAAATTGAAGGTAAAGAAAGTGGTGAATGGAAATTGGTAGACGGTATAGATCTAATCGTTCATATTTTTCATCCAGAGAAAAGAAAATTTTATGAATTAGAAAAAATCTGGTCAGAATTTATTCCTAAAGAAAAAGTAATGATATGAAAATAATTAAATATTACTCAATTATTTTTTTATCATTTTTTTATTTAATTTCAGCAAACTCTTCTGAAGTAGATATTTACAAAAAGATAGATTTATTTGGTGAGGTTTTAGAAAAAATAAATAGAGAATATATTGATGAGATCAATCAATCTGAGAGCATGGACTCTGCTATCAATGGCTTACTTCAATCTTTAGACCCTTATTCCTCTTATATGTCTCCTGAAATTCTGGAGGAGATGCAAACTGAAACTAGTGGTGAATTTGGTGGCCTTGGAATTGAGGTAAGTATGGAAGCAGGAGTTGTTAAAGTTATTTCACCTATTGACGACACGCCAGCGTCAAAAGCTGGATTAAAAGCTGGTGATTATATTGTGAAAATTAATGATACCCAAGTTCAAGGGAAATCTCTAAGTGAAGCTGTTGATTTAATGCGAGGCCCAGTAGGTTCAAGTATAGAATTAACAGTAAGACGAAGGGGAGAAAAAAAAGCATTAACATTTAATATCACTAGAGAAATAATTGAAATTCAATCAGTTAAGTCAGAGTTATTAGAAGAAAATATTGGCTATATTAGATTAACTTCATTTAATGAAAACAGTAGTGATCAAATAGAAAAACAAATAAAGAAATTAAAAAAAAATAAAAATCTTAATTCATTTATTTTGGATTTAAGAAATAATCCAGGTGGATTACTAAACCAAGCAATAAGAATATCTGATTTCTTTTTAGAAAATGGTGAAATTGTCTCCACTAAAAGTAGAAAAAAATCTGATAATAGAAAATGGTTTGCAAAAAAAGGAGACATAACTGACGGTAAAACATTATTAGTACTGATAAATTATGGATCAGCTTCAGCATCAGAAATTGTTGCAGGAGCTTTAAAAGACCACAAAAGAGCAATTGTTGTAGGTGAGAACAGTTATGGCAAAGGTTCAGTTCAATCTATTATTCCTCTTAAAAATAGAGGTGCAATACGTTTAACTGTTGCAAAATATTATCTTCCATCTGGAAAATCTATATCTGAGGTTGGTGTACGTCCAGACATTGAAGTGAATGAAGAAGGTGATAATTTTAAAATAAGAACTGAAACTGATAATCAACTAAATTACGCAATTAAATTACTCAACGGATAAAATGAAAAAAGATTTACATAATCTTCCACTAAGAAGTGGTGTAGGCATTGTTGTGTTAAATAAAGAGAACAAAGTGTTTGTTGCCAAAAGAATAGATAACCCCAAAAATTTTTGGCAAATGCCGCAAGGCGGTGTAGATGAAGGTGAGGATTTTTTAAAGGCTGCTTACAGAGAACTTGAGGAAGAGACCAGTATTAAAAATGTTGAATTAGTTAAGGAATTAGATGGAACCATAACTTATGAACTTCCAGATAGATTTCTTGGTTTGATTTGGAAAGGAAAATACAGAGGTCAAAAACAAAAATGGTTTTTAATGAGATTTGTTGGGTCAGATAGTGAAATAAATATCAAAACTAAACACCCTGAGTTTTTAGAGTGGAAATGGGTAGAGCTAGACAAAATCACAGACTTAGTGGTTGATTTTAAACTACACGTGTATAAGGAAGTTAAAGATAAAGTAAAAAAAATTCTTAATTAAGAGTTTTTAAAACTTCAATTTTTTGATCTACTAAATATTTAGCTTGATCATTAATATCTGACTTTCCTGCCTCTTCTTCAGCTTTTTTCAGTAAACCCTGTTGAACAGATTTATCCATATCAGACAAATTATAAATTGAGCTTGTTAGAATAGATAAATTATTATTTTTAAACTCTACTATACCATCCTCAACATAGAAATTTTCATCACCAGATTTTGAACTTACTTTGATAATACCTGGTTTTAAAAATGAGATAATTGAAATGTGATCTTTTAATATCCCCATTTCTCCCTCAAAAGCAGGTACTACTACTTCCGACACATCTTCTTTGACCAAAAAAGATTTTTCAGGATTTACTATCTCAATTTTAAATTCTTCGCTCATTAAGCTGCAGCTTCTTTTTCCATTTTTTGAGCTTTTTCAATAGCCTCTTCAATTGTACCAACCATGTAAAAAGCTGCTTCTGGCAAGTGATCATATTCACCCTTACAGATTGCATCAAATCCTTTTATTGTAGATTCAAGATCAACTAATTTTCCTGGTGAACCTGTAAATACTTCCGCAACAAAGAATGGTTGAGATAAAAATCTTTGAATCTTTCTTGCTCTTGCTACAACTAATTTATCTTCCTCAGATAATTCATCCATACCAAGGATAGCAATAATATCCTGAAGTGATTTATAAGATTGTAAAATTCTTTGTACATCTCTAGCAACTCTATAGTGCTCATCACCAACTATTCTTGGATCTAAAATTCTTGAAGTAGAATCTAATGGGTCTACTGCAGGATAAATACCAATTTCAGCTATTTGTCTTGAAAGTACAGTAGTAGCATCCAAGTGAGCAAATGATGTTGCAGGTGCTGGATCAGTCAAGTCATCAGCTGGAACATAAATCGCTTGCACAGAAGTAATTGATCCTTTGTTTGTTGTTGTAATTCTTTCTTGAAGGTTACCCATATCAGTAGCTAATGTAGGCTGATATCCTACAGCTGAAGGAATTCTACCTAATAAAGCAGATACCTCTGAACCAGCTTGAGTAAATCTAAAAATATTATCAACGAAGAATAAAACGTCTTGTCCTTCTTGATCTCTAAAATATTCTGCAACTGTTAATCCAGTTAAAGCAACTCTTGCTCTTGCTCCTGGGGGTTCATTCATTTGTCCATAAACCAATGCAGCTTTAGAACCAGGGCCATCTTGCTTGATTACTCCAGATTCCATCATCTCATGGTAAAGATCATTTCCTTCTCTAGTTCTTTCTCCAACTCCAGCAAAAACTGAAAATCCACCATGTGCTTTCGCAACGTTGTTAATCAATTCCATAATTAAAACTGTCTTACCAACACCAGCACCTCCAAATAGTCCAATTTTTCCTCCTTTGGCATATGGTGCTAATAAGTCGATAACTTTAATACCAGTAACTAATATTTCAGTTTCAGTTGATTGATCATTAAATTCAGGCGCAGCTCTGTGGATAGGCCAGCTTTCTTTAGTTTTAACCTCACCTCTTTCGTCAATTGGCTCACCAATTACATTAATAATTCTACCTAGTGTTTCTGGTCCAACAGGTACCTGTATAGGAGCATTCGTATTTACAACTTCATCTCCTCTTTTTAATCCTTCAGTAGCATCCATTGCAATAGTTCTTACAGTAGTTTCTCCTAAGTGCTGAGCAACCTCTAAAACCAATCTATTGTCACCATTTTTACATTCTAATGCTGTTAAAATTTCCGGCAATTCTCCTTCAAATTTTACGTCTACTACCGCTCCAATAACTTGTGTGATTATTCCTTTGCTCATAATTATAAACTTTCTGCTCCTGATATGATTTCTATTAGTTCTTTAGTAATTGCTGCCTGACGACTTCTATTATATTCGATAGTAAGTTTGTCAACCATTTCACCTGCGTTTCGGGTTGCATTATCCATTGCGCTCATTCTGGATCCTTGTTCGCTAGCTGAATTCTCTAACATTGCCTTAAATATTTGTGTTGAAATATTTTTTGGCAACAAATTGCTTAAAATTTCATCTTCATCTGGTTCAAATTCGTAACTTTCATCTGAACTATTTTCACTTCCCTCATCATTTAAAGGAATTATTTGTTGAGCCTGTGGGATTTGTGTAATTACATTTTTAAATTTATTAAAAAAAATTGTACAAACATCAAATTCACCTGCTTCAAATTTTTCAATAATAATTTTTCCTACTTTATCTGCATCAAAATAATTTGCATTTTTTGATTCTTTAAATGAAATATTTTCAATTATTTTATCACCATAAATTCTCTTAAGCTGGTCATTACCTTTTGAACCTACAGTAATAATTTTAAGCTCTTTATTCTCATCTAAAATTTTAGAAAAGTAACTTTTTGCTTTCTTAATTATGTTGGAATTAAACCCACCACATAGACCTCTATCTGATGTCATAACAACACAAAGATGAACTTTGTCTTGTCCTGTGCCAGCTAATAACTTTGGTGCATTTTCTTTATCTGAAATTCCACTAGAAAGGTTTAAAATTACATTGTTCATTTTTTCTGAATAAGGTCGTCCTTTTTCAGCACTCTCTTGTGCTTTTCTTAATTTTGCAGCTGCAACCATTTTCATAGCCTTAGTAATCTTTTGTGTAGATTTTACACTAGCTATTCTTTTTTTTAGGTCGTCTAAACTTGCCATATCAAATTAAGATTTAAGGGTTTCCTTTAATTGAGTAATCAGTTCAACTAATAACTTTTCTTTATCCTCTTCAAGTTTTCCTGAACTTTGTATCGACTCAATAATCTCAGGTTTTTCTGATTTACATTTCTCAATGATTTTGCTTTCAAAACCTGCAACATCTTTTAAATCGATATCATCAAGATATCCTTTAACACCACAGAAAACCGAGATTACTTGTTCAGCAACTGTCATTGGAGAATATTGCTTTTGTTTTAAAAGCTCAGTTAATTTTGATCCTCTATTCAATAACTGTTGGGTAGAAGCATCTAAATCTGAACCAAATTGAGCAAATGCTGCCATTTCTCTATATTGAGCAAGCTCAAGTTTCATAGATCCTGAAACTTTTTTCATTGCTTTAGTTTGTGCAGATGAACCTACCCTTGAAACTGATAAACCAACATTAATTGCAGGTCTAATTCCTTGGTTGAATAATTCAGTTTCTAAGAAAATCTGACCATCCGTAATTGAAATTACATTTGTTGGAATAAATGCAGATACGTCTCCACCTTGAGTTTCAATAATTGGAAGAGCTGTTAAAGATCCTCCTCCATGTTCATCACTCAATTTTGCAGCTCTTTCTAATAATCTACTATGTAAATAGAATACATCACCTGGATAAGCCTCACGTCCTGGAGGTCTTCTAAGTAAAAGTGACATTTGTCTGTAAGCAACTGCTTGTTTTGATAAATCATCGTAAATAATCAACGCGTGCATTCCATTATCTCTGAAATATTCACCCATAGCACAACCAGTATATGGAGCTAAAAACTGAAGCGGTGCTGAGTCTGATGCTGTTGCAGCAACAATTGTTGTGTATTCCATTGCACCAGCTTCCTCTAAAGTTTTTTGAATTTGTCTAACAGTTGATCTTTTCTGACCTACGGCAACATAAATACAATATAATTTTTGTTTTTCGTCGCCTGATTCATTGATCTTTTTTTGGTTTATGATTGCATCAACTGCAACAGCAGTTTTTCCTGTTTGTCTATCACCAATAATTAATTCCCTTTGTCCTCTTCCAATTGGAACCAAACTATCAATTGATTTTAAACCTGTTTGCATTGGTTCATTAACTGATTGTCTAGGGATAATTCCAGGAGCCTTAACCTCTACTCTGCTCTTTTGTACACTTTTATCTAATGCACCCTTGCCATCAATTGGATTTCCCAAACCATCGACTACTCTACCTAGTAACTCTTTTCCAACTGGCGTATCAACAATTTTTCCAGTTCTTTTTACAACATCACCTTCTTTAACATTTCTGTCATCACCAAAAATTACAACACCAACGTTTTCGCTCTCTAAGTTTAGGGCCATACCTTTAGAGCCATCAGAAAATTCAACCATCTCTCCAGCCTGAACATTGTCAAGACCGTAAATTCTAGCGATACCATCACCAACTGATAAAACTTGACCTACCTCAGTAACCTCTGCTTTATCTCCAAAATTTTTTATTTGTTCTTTTAATATTTTTGTAACTTCTGAAGGATTTATTTCCATTTATGCCTCTATCATTCTATTTTCGATTTGTTGTAATTTACTTTTAATTGAGGTGTCAACCATAGTACTCCCTACCTGTACTACTAAACCTCCTATTAAACTTTCATCATGTTTGTAGTTTAATTTTATTTTTGAACTAAAGTTTTTAGTTAATTCTTCCGTAATTTGTTTAATTTCTTCATTAGATAATTGTTTAGCAGATCTTAATTCGGCTTTTAGTTCTCCCCTTTTTTCTGAACAGATCTCGATGAAACTTTTAAGAATTCTTTCTACAAAAAAGAACCTTCTCTTTTGAATTAAAAAACTTAAAAAATTTTTTAACAATTGATCAAATTTATAATTTTCTGAGATTGTATTAACTACTTTTAATAAATCATCTTGGCTTGTAGTTGGATCTTTTATTAAATTTGAAAAATCTTGGCTTTGTTCTAGCAATTTTAGAACTGAGAGTGACTGCTCTTCTATTTGGGATGTAACATTGCTTTCAGTAGATAATTCATAAAGCGCAAGTGAATACCTTTCTGCTGAAGTAATTGAAAATCCTGTGTCTTTGCTCAACTTGATACCTCTAAAATGTTGAAGATTATTTAAAAATCACGCTCTAATTAGCATATGACCTTTATGTCTTCAAGTGACTGATTGACGAAAAAGTCCTCTTTTTTGGGCCTAATTGAAGTTAATTGGATCAACATCAACTGAAAGTTTTATTCCTTTAGAAAATTTGTATTTTGGAACTGATTTTGCAATAGCATTTTGCAGTTTCATAGACTTTGAGCCTCTAATTAAAAATCTGACTCTAAAATTTCTTTTTAGTCTAAATATAGGAGCTTCAACTGGACCTAATATATTCCCCTCGATATTATTTTCTAAATAATTTTTAAAGTCATAAGCCTCTTTTTCTAATTTTTTTTGATTTTCACCAGTCATAATCAGAGAAATAAATCTTTGATAAGGTGGAAGTTTATTTTTTTTTCTAATTTCTAGTTCTCTTTTTAAAAATATATCAGGATTTTTATTTGTAATTTCTAAAATCATATTTTTATTATTGTTATAGGTTTGAAAATATACTGTTGCAGGTTTTCCTGTTCTTCCAGCTCTTCCTGATAACTGATGATATAACTGCAAATTTTTTTCAGCTCCTCTTAAATCATTTCCGTTAGCTGATAAATCAATATCAACAACAACAATACAATTTAAACTTGGAAAGTGAAATCCTTTAGAAATTAATTGTGTACCAACTAATATCTCGGTTTGATTATTTATAATTCTTTCTAATTTGCTTGATGAGTCTTTTTTATTCATTGTATCACTTGAAAAAATTTCAACTTCTTTATTAGGAAATTTTTTTTTAACTTCCTCAGATATCCTCTCTACACCAGGTCCACTAAAGACAAAATTACATTCACCCTCTTTTGGACAATCTCTTTTTAAATCAGTTTTAAAGCCACAATAGTGACATAATAAATTATTTTTATTTTTATGATAAACAAGGTTGATAGTACAATTTGGACAAGAATAGCTAGTTAAACAATTTTTGCACAACGCATGAGGTGAAAAACCTCTTCTATTTAAAAAAAATAAAACCTGATCTTTTCTCTCAAGGTGAAAATTTACTTTTTCAATTATTTTATCTGATAACCAAGATTGTTTTTCAAGTTTAGTTTTATTAAGATCTACAATTTCATAATTTGGTAATGAAGCATTTTTATACCTCTCTGTAAGTCTTGATAAAGAATATTTTCCTTTTTGAATATTTTCAAAAGTTTCAATTGATGGAACAGCTGTTACTAAATTAACTGGTATATTTTCAAATGAAGCTCTAGAAATTGCCATATCTCGTGCATTATAGGTTACACCTTCATCTTGTTTAAATGATTGATCATGCTCTTCATCTACAATTATCATACCTAGATTTTTAAAAGGTAAAAATAATGATGATCTTGCTCCTATAATTACTTTAACTTCTCCATTTGATATTCCACTCCAAATTAATTCTTTCTTTTTTTTTGAAACTCCTGAGTGCCACACAGCCGCATTAAAACCAAAATATTCATTAAATTTTTTTTCAAATTGACCTGTTAAACCTATTTCAGGTAACAAAATTAACCCCTGATATCCTTGTTTTATAAGGTTTTTTAAAGCTTCAAAATACACAAGAGTTTTACCTGATCCTGTTGTTCCTTGTAACACATGTACTCTAAAATTTTGGTTAGTGCTTACCATTTCCTCATATGCTTTGATTTGATCTTTGGTTAATTTTATAGATGTATTTTTAATCTCACTTTTAAAATTATTATAAGAACTTAGCTCCTTATTTTCTATTGCATGACTACTTAATAAAATAAGCTTTAGAGCCATTCCTTTTGGAATAATATTGTAATCTGAAAACCAGTTTAAAAATTTAATAGTATTTTTTTTTAGAGGAGTCACATCTAACTTCCTCAAAACTTTTTTTATTTTAAACGTTTTGTTGCTGTTTTTTTCAAATTCATCCCAAACTACACCTGTAATTTTTGATTTACCAAAAGGAACTTCCACATAGTCTCCCAATTCGAGATCAATACTACTTTCATAAGTAAATGGATGATCAAAAATATTAGGTAAAAGAATCGGAAATTTCATATTTTTATAATATGAAAAAAAATTAAGAGTGTATTGCTCTTTTATCTACTGATAATGCAGCTTCTTTAACTGCTTCTGAAAAAGTTGGGTGCGCATGACATGTTCTTGCTATATCTTCTGAACTTGCACCAAATTCCATAGCTACACCAATTTCTGCAATTAATTCTCCTGCGTGAGGGCCTATAATATGAGCTCCTAATACTTTATCTGTTTGCTCATCTGCTAAAATTTTTACAAATCCTTCAGCATCATCAATTGCTTTAGCTCTAGAATTTGCCATAAATGAAAACTTACCAACTTTATATTTTTGATTGAGTTCTTTTAATTGTTCTTCTGTTTTTCCTATAGATGCAACTTCTGGAGTTGTATACACGACACCAGGAATTGTATCATAGTTAACATGTCCAGATTGCCCTGCAATATTTTCAGCAACTGCAATTCCTTCATCTTCGGCTTTATGAGCAAGCATTGGTCCTACTATTACATCGCCAATAGCAAAAATATTTTCGACATTTGTTTTAAAAGTTTTGTCAGTTTTTATTCTTTTTCTTTCATCTAAATCAATTCCTACTGCATCTAAATTTAATCCATCAGTATTTGGCTTTCTTCCAACAGAAATTAATACCACATCACATTCAAAATTGTTTTTATTGCCATCTTTATCTACTGTTGAAACAACTGCTCCGTTGTTATTTTTCTGAATTGTTTCAACTTTGTTTTGCATATTAAATTTAATGCCTTGTTTTTTTAAGATTTTCATAAACTCAGATGAAATTTCTTTATCCATTCCAGGTGTAATATGATCTAAGAATTCTACAACCTGAACTTCTGAACCTAATCTCGACCAAACTGAACCCATCTCTAAACCAATGTAGCCACCTCCAACCACAACCATTTTATTTGGTACTTTTTCTAATTTTAAGGCCCCTGTAGAGGAAACAATTACTTTTTCATCAATATCAATTCCAGGTAATGAAACTGGTACAGATCCGGTTGCTATTACTGTTTTTTCTGACTCAATAATTGTCTCATTATTCTTATCATCTTTAATTAAAATTTGATTTTTTGATTTAAAGCTTCCGTGACCTTTAAAATAAGTAACTTTGTTTTTTTTTAAAAGAAATTCAACACCTTTAGTCAATATTGTTACAGCTTTATCTTTACTTTTCATCATCTTTTCAAGATTAAGTTTCACCTCACCTATCTCGATACCCTTATTGGATAAATTTTTAACTTTATGAAATTCTTCAGAGAGATTTAATAAACTTTTTGATGGTATACAGCCAACATTTAAGCAAGTTCCACCTAGTGAACCTCTAGACTCTATGCATGCTGTTTTCAAACCTAATTGTGCAAGCCTAATTGCACAAACATAACCACCAGGCCCTCCTCCAATAACTACAGCTTGAAATTTTTCTGACATTTAAATATCCAAAAATAATCTTCTAGGATCTTCTAGATTTTCTTTAATCATTTTTAAGAAAGAAACAGATTCTTTGCCATCAATAATTCTGTGATCATAAGAAAGAGCTAAATACATGATAGGTCTTATTTTTATTTCACCTTCTACTACCACAGGGCGCTCTACAATGTTGTGCATACCTAGAACACCTGATTGAGGTAAGTTTAGAATTGGAGTTGATAACATTGATCCATACACACCACCATTACTGATAGTAAATGTTCCTCCTTGTAAATCTTCAATTGTTAATTTTCCATCTCTAGCTTTTTCAGAAATATCTTTGATATTTTTTTCAATATCTGCAAATGAAAGCTCATCTGCATTTCTTAAAACTGGAACAACTAAACCTTTATCCGTACCTACAGCAAAACTAATATTATAATAGTTTTTATATATAATTTCATCGCCATCAATTTCAGCATTAACAGCAGGGAAATGTTTCAAGGCCACTACACATGCTTTAACAAAGAATGACATGAAGCCTAATTTAATTCCATATCTACTTTGAAAGTCTTGTTGATTTTCTTTTCTCATTTCCATTATATTTGTCATGTCAACTTCATTAAAAGTTGTAAGTAATGCAGCATTTTCTTGAGCTTGTTTTAATCTCTTAGCAATTGTCTGTCTTAGTCTGGTCATTTTAATTCGTTCTTCTTGACCATATTGAATTTTTCTCTCTGATGGTTTTGGATTTGCTCCCATTAGACCAATTAAATCTCCTTTTAAAACCTGACCATTTTTTCCTGAACCTTGAACTGAATTAACATCAATATTATTTTCAGTAACAATTTTTCTGACAGCAGGAGACAAAGTATCATTTTTATTATCTATTACTGGCGCTGGTTTTGGTGCTACTTCCTCAGTCAAAACTAAGGGCTTAGGTTTTTGAATTTCTGTTTTTTTATCTTCAAAAATTTCTGGTTCTTTTTTATTTGTATCTAATTTTATTACATTGTTTTCAGGAGGAGCTTCTTCAACTTGTTTGGGTTCCTCTTTTTTTTCAGTTGGTATCACTTTTGCTGAACCATTTTCTGAAACAGAACCTAATAAAGCTCCAACTTCCACTGTGGAGCCATCTTGTGAATTAATTTCTGTTAAAACACCAGTTATTGGTGATGGAACTTCTAAATTAACTTTGTCAGTTTCAAGTTCTACAATTGGTTCATCGGCCTCAACTGCATCTCCAGTTTTTTTTAACCATTTTGCAACCGTTGCTTCTGTAATACTCTCACCAAGTACTGGAACTACTATTTTTTCACTCATTATAATTTAATCAAACACCTTATTAATTATTTCTTGTTGCTGAGAATTATGCCTCTTTGCATATCCAGTTGCTGGAGTTGCATCAGGGCTTCTTCCTATATAAGAAATTTCATTATATTTAGCCTTTAAAGTATCTAATGTCCATTGAATATAATCTCTCACTGAAAACCATGCTCCCATATTCTTTGGCTCTTCTTGACACCAAAAGAATTTAGCATTTTTGGCATAAGGTTTAAGTTCGTTTACTAAAGCTTTTGCTGGGAAAGGATAAAGTTGTTCTATTCTAAACATAATTACATCATCTCTTTTTAATTTTTCTCTAGCGTCAAGTAAGTCAAAGTAAACTTTGCCTGAGCACAAAATAACTTTTTTAATCTCAGAGCTTTCTTTAAGTTTAATAAAACCATTTGATTTTGGATCAATCGCATGATCCCACAAAACTCTATGGAAAGTATTTTGTTTGTTAAAATCCTCTAAGTTAGAAACACAGTATTTATTTCTGAGTAATGACTTTGGAGTCATTATAATTAGTGGTTTTCTAAAATCTCTATGCATTTGACGTCTTAATGCATGATAATAATTGGCTGGAGTTGTACAATTCATAACTTGCATATTGTCGTTTGAACATAACTGTAAAAATCTTTCTAATCTAGCAGATGAATGTTCAGGACCTTGACCTTCGTATCCATGAGGTAACAACATTACAAGGCCTGATGCTCTATTCCATTTTCTCTCACCTGATGCTATAAACTGATCAATCACAACTTGAGCTCCATTTGCAAAATCTCCAAATTGAGCTTCCCAAATTGTTAGAGTGTTTGGTTCAACCAAACTGTAACCATATTCGAAACCTAAAACTGCAAGTTCAGATAAAAAACTATCTACTACTTCAAATTGTTTTTGACCTTTGACAATATTATTTAATGGAATATATCTTGAATTATCAATTTGATTTCTTAGTACAGAATGTCTTTGACTAAAAGTTCCTCTACCAGAGTCTTGTCCAACTAAACGAACTGGATATCCTTCAACTAACAAAGATCCAAACGCAAGAGCTTCTGCTGAAGACCAATCAATTCCCACTCCTTTTTCGATCGAGTCTCTTCTCGCATTTAATATTTTACTAATAGTTTTATGAATATTTTTTTCTGATGGTACTGTATTTATTTTTTTTGAAATTATTTTTAATTTCTCCTCATCAAAACCTGATATTCCTCTTTTATCTTTTCCTTTCTCAGGTTTATATCTTGACCATGTACCCTCAAACCATTCTATTTTAGGCTTGTAGTCTTTTGCACTTTTATATTGATCATCTAATAAATCTTTAAATGATTTAACATTTTGATTTAATAATTCTTGAGTAATTGATTTTTCATTAACCAGTTTATTCCCATAAATTTTATATACACTTGAGTGAGATTTAATTTTTTGATACATCAATGGCTGAGTAAACGATGGCTCATCTCCCTCATTATGACCAAACCTTCTGTAACAAATTAAATCTACTACAACGTCTCTATTAAATTTTAATCTGAATTCTGTAGCTATTCTGGTAGCATAAACAACTGCCTCTGGATCGTCTCCATTAACATGTAAAATTGGAGCCTCAACCATTTTTGCAACATCAGAAGGATAAGGTGACGATCTTGCAAATCGAGGGCTCGTTGTAAAACCAATTTGATTATTTACAATTATATGAATAGTTCCACCAGTGTTATGTCCTGGTAGACCTGACATAGCAAAACATTCTGCTACCACACCCTGACCGGCAAATGCTGCATCACCATGAATTAGTATTGGGATAACTTTGTTTCTCTCTTTGTCTTTATGAAAAAATTGTTTTGCTCTAGTTTGTCCTAAAACGACAGGATTTACTGCTTCAAGGTGAGATGGATTATCTGTCAAACTAACATGAACAGAATTTCCATCAAATTGTCTGTCAGAAGATGCACCAAGATGATATTTTACATCTCCAGCACTATCCTCAGAGTCATCACTATATTCACCAGCAAATTCATTAAATATTCTTTTATAAGATTTTTGTAAAACGTTAGCCAAAACATTTAGTCTGCCTCTATGAGACATTCCAATTTTAACCTCTTTAATTTGTTGTTGACCACCAATTTTAATTATTTGCTCAAGTGCAGGAATTAAACTTTCTCCTCCATCTAATCCAAATCTTTTTGTACCAACATACTTAGTTGCTAAAAATTTTTCAAAACCTTCTGCTTGAACTAATTTATTTAGAATTGCTTCCTTACCATTTTTAGTAAACTGAAGAGCTTTATCATCTTGCTCAATTCTATCTCTAAACCATTTTCTTTCATCAGGATTAGAAATGTGCATAAACTCATAACCTATTTTTCCACAATAGGTTTTTTTCATAAATTTTAAAATTTCTTTAATATTGGCATACTTTTTATTTATCACGCCGTTTAAGAAAATTTTTCTTTCATAGTTTTCTTTCTTAAAACCATAAAACTCTGGATGAAGTTCATCTAAATATTCAGACTCTCTCATTCCCAAAGGATCAAGATCAGCTAACAAATGCCCCCTTAATCTGTAAGCTCTGATTAACGCAACTGCACTTATTGAATCTTTGTTAGAATCTGCAAGTAATTGAAAATTAAATTTTTCTGAAGTATCTATTTTTTCATTATTTAAATTAGTAATTTCATTTTCATCTATTTTCTTTTGAAGCTCATCAATATTTATTTTGGTCTTTTCTGGTCCCCATGACGGTCCATTTATTTCATTAGCAATTACTTTTATTTCATCACCGATTCCTTCAAAATAATTTAACCAACTTTCAGGGAGATCTTTATCTTTGTTAATAAATTTTAAGTACATTTGCTCAATGAATGCACTATTTGATTTATGTAAAAATGAATTTTTTTCGAAATCGAGATTTTTTGATGATGACATCTTATTTATTTAATATATCCCTCTAAAAAATATTTTTCAATTAGACAGTTTATCAAATAAAGTTTTACCAATTATTGATGGTGATTTTGCGACTGTAATTCCACATTCTTCCATTTTTTTTATTTTATCCTCTGCACCACCTTTACCTCCAGAAATAATTGCACCTGCATGCCCCATTCTTCTCCCTGGTGGCGCGGTAATTCCAGCTATAAATCCAACTGTTGGTTTTTTAATCTTATGGTTTTTCAAAAATTCTGCAGCTTCCTCTTCAGCAGAACCTCCTATCTCTCCAATCATTAAAATTGATTGTGTCTCTTCATCATTTAAAAACAGATCTAAACAATCTATAAAATTTGTACCATTTATAGGATCTCCTCCAATTCCGATACATGTTGATTGCCCTAATCCATTTTCAGTTGTTTGAGCAACCGCTTCGTAGGTTAAAGTTCCAGATCTAGATACAATTCCAACTGAACCTCTTTTATGAATATTACCAGGCATAATTCCAATTTTACATTCATCTGGAGTTATAATTCCTGGACAATTTGGACCTATAAGTCTGCTCTTAGACCCATCTAATTTTTTTCTAACCTTAAGCATATCTTGAATTGGGATACCTTCAGTAATGCAAACAATTAATTCAACAGATGCATCGATAGCTTCTATAATTGCTGCGGCAGCAAATTTTGCAGGCACATAAATCATAGTGGCATCTGCCCCAACTGCATCTTTAGCTTCAGCTACAGAATTAAATACAGGTCTGTCTAAATGCTTTTGACCTCCTTTTTTAGGAGTAACACCTCCTACTAAATTTGTTCCATATTTTATTGCTTGCTCTGAATGGAAAGTTCCATGTGCACCTGTAAAACCCTGACAAATTACTTTAGTTTCTTTATTAACTAAAACTGACATTTATTTAATAGCCTCAACAATTTTCTTAGCAGCATCATCTAAGTTCTCTGCTGAAATTAATTTTAAACCTGAATTATCTAAAATTTCTTTTCCTTCTTTAAAATTTGTCCCTGCAAGTCGAACTACTAAAGGTACACTAATATTAATTTCTTTTGCAGCGTCCACTACTCCTTGTGCAAGCACATCACATCTCATTATTCCCCCAAAAATATTTATCAAAATTCCCTTCACATTTTTATCTGAAAGAATAATTTTAAATGCTGCAGAAACTTTTTCTTTTGAGGCTCCACCTCCTACATCTAAGAAATTAGCTGGCTCTTTACCATATAATTTGATTATATCCATAGTTGCCATTGCTAGACCTGCACCATTAACCATACATCCAATACTTCCATCTAACTTGATATAAGCTAAATCATGTTTGCTAGCTTCAATCTCAGTAGGATCTTCTTCATTTAGATCTCTTAATTCTAAAATTTCAGGGTGTCTAAATAATGCATTAGAGTCGAAATTAACTTTCGCATCTAAACAAACAATCTTTCCCTCTTTTGTTAAAATTAAAGGATTTACCTCAACCATATTAGCATCTGTACTAATAAACATTTTATAAATCGATTTGATTAGTAAAATTGCTTGATCTTTTGCATCACTGTTTAAATCAAAAATTTTAATTACTGACTCACAATCTGCATCTGATATTTCTTCAGCTATATCAACTTTAGTTGTAATAATTTTTTCTGGATTTGAGCTTGCTACTTCTTCAATATCCATTCCACCTTGGTCACTTGAAATAAATGCGATCTTTGAGCTCGCTCTATCAACTAAACATGATAAATAGAATTCTTTTTCTATATTAGAGGATTCTTCAACATATAATCGCTTAACTTCTCTTCCTTCTGGTCCAGTTTGATGAGTTACAAGTGTTTTTCCAAGCAACTCATTTGCTGAATTTTTTAATTCCTCAAGTGTATTAAGAATTTTAACTCCTCCAGCTTTACCTCTACCACCAGCATGAATTTGAGCCTTTAAAACATACTTTTCAGTTTTTAAATTTTTTGCTTTTTCAATCAAGTCATCAACATTTGTTGAAAAAAATCCTGCTGGAACTATTGCTCCATATTTCTTTAAAATTTCTTTCGCTTGGTGTTCGTGAATATTCATTATTATTTTGAAAGATCTGGATCTATTTTAGAGGCAGCTTCCCAAAGAGCTTTTACAGCATCAATAGAGTGCATAAACTTTTTATTTTCTTTTTCATCTAAATCCACTACTTCAATTTTCTCAACTCCATCTTTACCAATTACAACTGGTACTCCAGCATAAACATTTTCTACTCCGTACTCACCATTTAACTGTACTGCGCAAGGTAATAATTTTTTTTCATCTTTTAAATATGATTCAGCCATTTGAACTCCCGATGCTGCAGGTGCATAAAAAGCAGAACCTTTTTCTAAATACTTAACAATTTCTGCTCCACCGTCTCTAGTTCTTTGATTAATTTCTTCAACTCTCTCTTGAGAAATCTTTCCCTCTTTCACAAGATCCAATAAAGGTTTTCCAGATACTTTTGTAAATCTTGGCATTGGAACCATAGTATCTCCATGACCACCCATAACCATTGCTTCAATCTCTCTCACAGGCACACCAAACTCTAATGATAAAAATAGTTTAAATCTTGAGCTATCTAAAATTCCTGCCATGCCGACAACTTTATTTGCAGGCAAACCTGAAAACTTTTGAAACGCCATAACCATTACGTCTAAAGGGTTGGTGATACAAATTACGAAGGCGTTCGGAGCGTTTTCTTTTACTCCTTGAGCTACCTGTTTAATAATTTTTAAATTTATACCAAGAAGGTCATCTCTACTCATTCCTGGCTTTCTAGGAACTCCTGCGGTAATTATAACAACATCAGAATCTTTAATATCTTTATAATCGTCTGTACCTGATAATTTTACATTAAATCCATCAACTGATGATGATTGAGCTATATCTAAAGCCTTTCCTTTAGCTATTCCACTTGCAACATCAAATAAAACAACTTCATCAACAAGCTCCTTTATTCCGATTAAATGTGCTAATGTTCCACCTATTTGGCCTGCGCCAATTAAAGATATTTTTTTCATTTATTTCCTCTTATTTCATTGTTGGCATTACAAATTCTGCGTTTGTACGCACACCTGAAGGCCATCGTGATGTTACAGTTTTAAGTTTAGTATAAAATTTTATTCCTTCCATGCCATGCATGCCACTATCTCCAAATAATGATCTTTTCCAACCACCAAAACTATGAAAGGCCATAGGAACTGGAATTGGAACATTGATACCAACCATTCCTACTTGAATTTTACTAGCAAATGTTCTGCCTGCATCACCATCTCTAGTATAAATACTTACTCCGTTTCCGTATTCATGATCATTGATTAGTTTTGCAGCCTCTTCAAAAGTTTTAACTCTAACTACAGATAGAACTGGACCAAAAATTTCTTCTTTATAAATTCTCATGTCTTTATTAACGTGATCAAATAAACAACCACCTATATAAAATCCGTTTTCATAACCTTGGAGTTTTAAGTTTCTTCCATCTACAACTAATTTAGCACCTTCTTCAACTCCTAAATCAACATAACTTTTTACTTTTTCTAAATGTTCTTTTGTAACCAGAGGTCCCATCTCTGAAGTTTTATCCATACCAGGTCCTACTTTTAAGGCCTCTGCTTTTTTTGAAAGTCTTGAAACTAGTTCATCACCAATATCTCCAACAGCAACAGCAACAGATTGGGCCATACATCTCTCACCTGCAGATCCGTAAGCTGCACCCATCAATCCATTTACTGCACCATCCAAATCACAATCTGGCATGACTACTAAGTGATTTTTTGCACCTCCAAGTGCTTGTACTCTTTTTTCATTTTTAGCTGAATTTTCGTAGATATATTTTGCAATTGGAGTGGATCCGACAAAGCTTACAGCTTTAATATCTTTATTTTCTAAAATTGCATCAACAGCTTCTTTATCACCATTAACTACGTTAAATACTCCCTCGGGCAATCCAGCTTCACTAAGTAACTCTGCTAATCTAAGTGGACATGAAGGATCTTTTTCTGAAGGTTTTAATATAAATGTATTTCCACAAGCAATTGCTATTGGAAACATCCACATTGGTACCATTGCTGGAAAATTAAATGGAGTAATTCCAGCTACCACCCCCAGAGGTTGTCTCATTGACCAACTGTCAACATTTGTTCCAACATTTTCTGAATATTCACCTTTCAACAAATGAGGAATTCCACAAGCAAACTCAACTACCTCAAGCCCTCTTGTTAAAGATCCTCTAGCATCCTCAAAAACTTTTCCATGTTCTGATACTATTAGCTTTGTTAACTCATCAGAGTTTTTTTCTATTAATTCTTTAAATTTAAATATTATCCTTGCTCTTTGTAAAGGAGGTTTTGCAGACCAAGTTTCAAATGCTTTTTTGGCTGCTTCTACAGCTTGATCTAAATCAGATTTACTTGCAAGTCTAACCTCAGATTCTTGTTCTCCTGTTGCAGGATTAAATACTTTTCCTTTTCTATCAGATGAACCTGGAATTATTTTTCCATTAACGAAGTGCTCTATTAATTTCATGAATACGGTCTTTTAAATCAAAAAAACTTAATAGTCTATTTAAACATTAGCCGTAGCTAACATTTTTTTAATTTCTGCAATTGCTTTTGCTGGATTTAGGCCTTTGGGACAAGCATTTGTACAATTTAAAATAGTATGACACCTGTAAAGTTTTAATTCATCAGCAACTTTTTTTAACCTTGCTTTTCTTTCTTCATCTCTACTATCAACGATCCATCTGTAAGCTTGTAGAAGGACTGCTGGACCTAAGTATTTATCTCCATTCCACCAATAACTTGGGCAAGATGTTGAACAACATGCACACATAATACATTCATAAGCGCCATCAAGTTTTGCTCTATCTTCTTGAGATTGATAAATTTCTTTTGTTTCTACTTTTGAATTATTTTTTAACCAAGGTTCAATAGATTGATACTGTTTATACAAACCATCTAAATCACCAATTAAATC
Organism: Candidatus Pelagibacter sp. HIMB1493; assembly: GCF_052047995.1. Taxonomy (NCBI): domain Bacteria; kingdom Pseudomonadati; phylum Pseudomonadota; class Alphaproteobacteria; order Candidatus Pelagibacterales; family Candidatus Pelagibacteraceae; genus Candidatus Pelagibacter; species Candidatus Pelagibacter sp. HIMB1493. The sequence goes on from NZ_JBNAIP010000001.1 coordinate 1,106,512, forward strand.
TCTTTTAACTTTCAAGTGCGGCAGTGGATATATGTCTATATCTCCATCAATTTCCGAATGTGGAGTTGTGCACGCTAAACCATTTTTGCCACCCATGTTCATAGCACAAGAACCACAAACTCCATGAGCACAAGATCTTCTATAAGCTAATGTTGGGTCAATTTCGTTTTTAATTTTATTTAAAATATCTAAAACTTTTGAAGGACAATTATCCATATCAACTTCATAAGTATCAATTCTTGGATTTTCTTCAGTAGAAGGGTCCCATCTATAAACATTTACTCTTCTAAGATTTTTAGAGCCTGTTTTATCTTTAAAATATTTACCTTTTTTGACTTCAGAATTTTTTGGTAAATTCAATTGTACCATTAGTATACCCGCTCTTGTGGTGGGAAATATTGAACTTCATTAGTCAAAGTTGACTTGTGGACTGGCCTATAACTAATTTTTGTATTTTTTCCATCACACCAAGCAAGAGTATGTTGCATAAATTTATCATCATCTCTTTTTGGATAATCATCTCTTGCATGAGCTCCTCTGCTTTCTTTTCTGTGATATGCAGATTCTACTGTTGTTACTGCTTGTCTTATTAAATTATCAAATTCTAAAGTTTCAACTAAATCAGTATTAAATACTAAAGATCTATCTTTAACAGAAATAGAGTCCATTCCATCATAAGCTTTTCTAATATCATCAACGCCTTCTTTTAAATTTTTTTCTGTTCTAAATACTGCACATTTAGATTGCATTGTTTTTTGCATTGAAAGTCTAAGTTCTGCAGTACTATTATTACCATCTGCATTTCTTAACTTATCAAATCTATCTAAACATCTTTGTGTCTCAGACTCGGGTAACTCTTCATGAGGAGTTCCGGGTTTAACTAATTCTGCTGCCCTTTTTGCTGCTGCTCTTCCGAACACTACTAAATCAATTAATGAATTAGAGCCAAGTCTATTCGCACCATGAACAGATACACATGCTGCTTCTCCTATAGCCATCAGACCTGGAACAGTTTTTTCTGAACCATTAACGGTTAAAACTTCTGCTTTGTAATTTGTTGGAATACCCCCCATATTATAATGAACTGTTGGGACAACAGGTATAGGCTCTTTAGTTACATCTACATTTGCAAATAACCTTGCAGCATCAGTAATTCCTGGAAGTCTACTTTCAATAATATCTTTATCTAAATGACTTAAGTTTAAATGAACATGATCTTGATCTTTTCCAACTCCTCTTCCTTCATTTATTTCAATAGACATTGATCTACTAACAACATCTCTTGATGCTAAATCTTTTGCATTTGGAGCGTATCTTTCCATAAATCTTTCGCCCTTGGAGTTAGTTAGATAACCACCCTCACCTCTAGCACCTTCTGTTATTAAAGTGCCATGACCATAAATTCCTGTTGGATGAAATTGAACAAACTCCATATCTTGAAGAGGCAATCCAGCTCTTAATACCATTGCATTTCCATCTCCAGTACAAGTATGCGCAGATGTAGCTGAATAATAGACTTTCCCATATCCACCTGTAGCTATAATTACAGTATGCGCTCTAAATCTATGGATTGTTCCATCATTTAAATTCCATGCAATCAATCCCTTGCACGCTCCATCTTTCATTAAAAGATCTAATGCAAAATATTCTATAAAAAACTCAGTGTTATGTTTTAAGGCTTGTCCATAAAGCGTATGAAGAATTGCATGACCAGTTCTATCCGCAGCAGCACATGTTCTTTGTACAATTCCATTTCCATAATTTTTTGTCATTCCACCAAAAGGTCTTTGATATATTTTTCCCTCTTCAGTTCTGCTAAATGGAACTCCATATTTTTCTAGCTCTAAGACTGCCTTTGGAGCTTCTTTACATAAATACTCAATACTATCTTGATCTCCTAACCAGTCTGCACCTTTAACCGTATCATACATATGCCATCTCCAGTCATCTTCTCCCATATTGCCAAGTGCAGCTGAGATACCTCCTTGTGCAGCAGATGTGTGGCTTCTAGTTGGAAATACTTTTGAAATACAAGCTGTTTTCAATCCAGCTTCGCTTAATCCAACAGCGGCTCTCAAGCCAGATCCACCAGCTCCTAAGACAACTACATCATATTCATGATCTATAATATTATAAGCGCTCATTATTTTAGATTAAGTAAAATTATTATTGTTAATAATGGGATGATTATAGCAGAAATATAGAGAAGTCTGTTTGCGACATATTTGGTTTTTTCATTAGAAATATAGTCCTCAAAAACCTCACTAATACTTAGGGCAGAAAAAAAATAAGCAAAAATTAAAAATATACTAAATAAAAACTTATTTGTTTTGTTTGAAAAAAAACTAACTACTTCAGAATAATCTTCATCATAAACTGATATGAAATTAATTATAAACCAAAACATTAAAGGGACTAAAATTATTGATGATAATTTTAAAAACACCCATTTTTTTGTAGCTAAATTCATATTAAAGAAAGTTTTTTCCAATTAAGTAAAATAAAATAGTTAAAATCAATGAACCAAAGATCACCATCAAACCTGTTATACGAGTAGTCCTCAGTTCATAGCCATAACCCATATCCATTATTATATGTCGGATTTCACTAAGTATCTGAAAACTAAAAGACCACGCTAACCCTATTGCAACAAATTTTCCAAGAAATGAATTAAAAAAAAAGTTTATCAAATCATATTTTGGTTCTCCTAAAATTAGCCAAGAAACCCAGACGCAAACTAAAGTTATTGCCAAGATATTTATTATTCCAGTTATTCTATGAGAAATAGATACTAGTGAAGATATGTGCCATCTATAAATTTGTATATGGGGAGAAAGGGGTCTTTTACTTTCCATAAAAATTATTTTTTATTAATGTTTCAGCAATTTCAACTGCATTTAAAGCTGCACCTCTAAGCAAATTGTCTGAGACAATCCACATATTTAAACAATTCTTTTTAGTCTTATCTTCTCTAATTCTTGAAATGAATGTCTCATCTTTTCCAGCCGCTTCAAGTGGTGTTGAATATCCACCATCTTGTCTCTCATCAATAACTTTACAGCCTTCCATTTTCTCAAGACATTCTTTAATTTGATCAATTGTAAATTCTTTTTCTAATTCTAAATTTACTGCTTCAGAATGAGAAACTAAAACTGGTACTCTTACACAAGTTGCTGATAATTCAATATTTTGATCTAGAATTTTTTTAGTCTCATTGGTCATTTTTAATTCCTCTTTTGTGTATCCGTCATCAGCAAATACATCAATATGTGGAATTAAATTAAATGAAATTTGTTTTGTAAAATTTTTTGATTCAATTGCTTTGTTTTCTAGTGCTAACTTAGTCTGTTCTACTAATTCATCCATTGGTGCTTTACCACCACCAGATACTGATTGATATGTAGCTACAACTACTCTTTTTATTTTAAATAAATCATGGATTGGTTTTAATGGTAAGACTAATTGTGCAGTTGAGCAATTAGGATTAGCAATAATATTTTTTTTTATATTTTTTAAGTCATCCGCATTTACTTGAGGTACAATTAAAGGAACATCAGGGTCCATTCTATAAAAACTAGAATTATCTATTACAATACTGTGACTTGCTGCTTTTAAGGCATAAGCTTCTGAAATTTTTCCACCCGCTGCAAAAAAAGTAATTTTTGCTTTTGAAAAATCAAAAGTCTCTAAACTTTCAACTTCTATGTCTTTACCTTTAAAATTAATTTTTGAACCAGCACTTCTTGCAGATGCGACTAAAAAAATTTCTGAAATATGTAAATTTTTCCTTTCAAGCACTTCTAGTACTTTTCTTCCAACATTGCCTGTGGCTCCGACTATAGCTATATTCATGATGGGGTTGTTATACTAAATGAAAGGTAAATCGCAAACTTTTCCAGCGCAATTATGTTCATTTACAACAACTTTTACATTTTGCTCAGGATTCCAGTATCCTTTTTGCATCATAGCTATACCAATTACTTTTTTGAAGTGAGGTGAATAGCAAGCAGATCTTAATTCTCCAATTAGGTTGTTGTTTTCATCTGTCAAATCTAGAGAACCTGTTACACTGATTTCATTAATATCAATTTTTATACCCATCAATTTTTTAGTAATTCCTTCTTCTTTTATTTTGATTAATTTTTCCTTACCCAAAAACTTTACATCACTATCTAAGTTAACATACTTATCAAAACCACACTCAAACGGGTTATCATTGTTATCCATATCGTTTCCAAATGACAATAGAGCACTTTCAATTCTCTCTATTAAATTAGGGCATCCAGGCTTAACATTAAATTCTTTACCAGCTTCAAATAAATGATCATATAACTTTTGACCAGACTCAGTATTTTGAACATAAATTTCATAGCCACCTTGCTTAGACCAACCTGATTGTGCAATTAAGTGGTCAACTCCTTCAAAATTAAAATAATCAAATCCAAAAAATTTCAATTTAGTTATTTTTTCGCCAAATACTTTTTCCATTAACTTAAATGATTTTGGACCTTGAACAGCCATGATGTCTACATTTGGTTCAAAGATTTTCACATCAAATTTATTTCCAATTGCTAATCCTTTTGCAAATAAAATTACATCAGAGTCTGCAATGGATATCCACCATTTCTCCTGACTTAATTTCAGCACTACAGGATCATTAATTAATCCACCTTGGTCATCTATAATAGGACAATAATAACATCTACCATCTTTAGATTTAGATAAATCTCTACAAGTCATTAATTGAACTAATTTAGCTGAGTCTTTTCCTGAAATTTCAACTTGCCTTTCTGCTGCAACATCCCAAATTTGAACATGTTCTTTTAAGTGATGATAAGAATCTTCTACAGATCCAAACGCTGCTGGTAGCAACATATGATTATAAATTGTATAAGCTGTTACACCTTGTTTTTCTATCCTTGAAGTATATGGTGTACTTCTAAGTCTTCTAGATTTTGCTATTGAATAATTTTTCATTTATTTAAAAATTCTAAAACCTTGTCCCGCATTTCAAATGCTTTTTCAATCATAATCATATGCCCACATCCGTCTATTACATAAATAGTTGAATTTTTGATTAATTGAGAGAATTTTTTTCCAGATTCTAAATTAACCATTTTATCTAAAGAACCAAAAACAAACATTGATGGAACCTCAATGGATCCAGCTGCGTTTGAACCATTTTTGTAATTGTTACAAGCTATGAGATCTACAGCAAGTATTTCACTAATATCTTTTGGAGATTGAATAATTCTTTCAACTGGATTTCCACCTATAAATTTTTTTGAACCTTCGTATCCCCACTTCATCATTAACTTTACTGCATCAGAATCTCCATTTTCTGCAAGCTCAATCAAATCAGGATGAACAGGCATTTTATTAGATCCACCTATAAAGACTATTTTTTTTAGTCTATCTTTGTATCTATGGGAATATTCAAGTATTTCTAAACATCCTTGTGAATGACCAACTAAAATTAAATTTTGAAGTTCTAAGGCATCAAATACAAGTTCCAACCATTCTGCAATTTCCTCAATAGTTTTTAAACATGGCCCCTCAGAATTTCCATGTCCTGGTAGATCAATAGATAATACATTGAAATTATTATTTGAAAAAAATTGCTCACTTAATGACCAAACAATATGAGATAAGCCACTTCCATGAAGAAAAACAATGGTATCCTTGTTTTTATCTATACCTTTGCCATTATCTGAAGCAAAAATACTTTTATTTTCGATTTCAAAATTCAATTAGATACCTAAACTTTTTTTCTCAGTTCGAACTTCTGTATTTTTCCAGTTGATGTCTTAGGTAGTTCGCAAAAAACAACCTTCTTAGGAACTTTAAATCCAGCCAAAGTTTCTTTACAAAAATCAATTAATTCTTTTTCAGTAACAGGCTTATCTTGAACCATCTCGATGAAAGCACAAGGTACTTCTCCCCATTTTTCATCTGGTTTAGCAACTACCGCTGCTATTGAAACTGAAGGATGTTTGGATAACGTATTTTCAATTTCTATTGATGAAATATTTTCTCCTCCTGAGATAATAATATCCTTAGATCTATCTTGGATTTTTACATATCCATCAGGAAACATAACTGCCAAGTCACCACTATGAAACCATCCATCTTTCATTGCTTTGTCAGTAGCTTCTTTATCTTTAAAGTAACCTTTCATTACTACATTTCCTCTAATCATGATCTCTCCGATAGTTTTTCCGTCTTTAGGAACTTCTTTCATCGTCTCTGGATCTAAAACGGTTACTCCTTCTGTGTTAGGATATCTTACTCCTTGTCTTGCTTTAATCTCATTTTGTTTATCTTCATCTAAATCATTCCATCCATCATTCCACGCACATTGTGTAACATGGCCATATGTTTCTGTAAGACCGTAAACATGCATAACTTCAAATCCAAGAGATTTCATTTTTTTAAAAATAATACTTGGGGGAGGTGCTCCAGCAGTTAAGACATAAACTTTATGCTTTAATTTTTTTCTATCACTCTCAGGAGCTCCGGTTATCATATTTAAAACTATTGGCGCTCCTCCAAAATGAGTAATGTCATATTTATCAATAAGTTCAAAAATTTTCTTAACATCAATATTTCTTAAGCAAATTGTTCTTCCATTTAACATTGGAACTGTCCATGGATAGCACCAGCCATTACAATGAAACATAGGAACAATTGTTAAAAAGTTTAAACGATTAGGCATGTTCCAGGCAACAGTACTTCCAGTAGACATTAAGTACGCGCCTCTATGATGGTAAACAACACCTTTAGGATTGCCAGTTGTACCTGAAGTATAACTTAAAGATATTGCTTGCCACTCATCATCAGGCATTTTCCAATCAAAATTTTCATCTCCAGTATTTAAAAAACTTTCGTATTCTAAATCTCCAATTTTTTCTAATTTCGATTGATCAGCATGTTTGTCGTTAATATCTATAACAGTGATTTTTTTATTTAAATTTTTTAAAGCTTTTTTTACTTCTACATGTAATTGTCTATCTACAACCAATACCTTTGCATCACTGTGATTTAAAATATAATTAATTGTATTAGCATCTAATCTTATATTAATTGTGTTTAAAACAGCTCCTGTCATTGGAACTGAGTAGTGTGCCTCAAAAATTTCAGGAGTATTAAAAGCTAAAAAAGATACTGTATCTCCTTTTTGAATACCAATTTTAGAAAGTGCACTGGCAAATTTTACTGCTCTTTTATAAACTTCATTCCAAGTATAGCTTCTATCCTCATAAACTATAGCCTCATAATCAGGATAAACATCTTTGGCTCTTTGTAAAAATGTTAGTGGTGTTAATGGAACATAATTTGCATTATTTCTATCCAGATTAATATCGTAATGATTCATTGTTAATTAAATTTAAATTTCATTATATTTGAGCTACCTGAAACTGCAGATTTATAATGATATTCTGCTCTTGGTAACACTTTTTCAAAGTAGAATGTAGCTGTATTAATTTTATCTGAATAAAACTCTTTATTTTCCTCATAATCTTTAAAGCTGATTTCTAAGATTTTTATCCATGAAAAAGCAATCGAAATATAACCAAGTGTTTTTAAATAGTCATTTGCAGCTGCAGAAACATCATCTTTTTCTATTTTACTTTTGTCTACAATCCAACCAGTGAATTTTGATAAAATATCAAGATAATGTGTAAGATCTTTTGTAAAAGATTTTACCTTTTCATGTTTGTTTTCACATTCAGATTTTATCATTTCTAAATATTTAGAAATTACATCACCATTTCTGTTTATTAATTTTCTAAATACTAAATCAGCGGCTTGAACTGAATTGGTTCCTTCATATATCGGTGTTATTCTATTATCTCTATATAACTGTTCAATACCTTGGTCTTTAGTGTAACCGTACCCTCCATGAATCTGCATAGCATCGCTCGTAATCTCCATGGCTAAATCAGTAAATAAAGATTTAACTACAGGTGTCATCAAAGAAACATAATCAGAAGCTTCCTGTTTAATTTTTTCATCTGGATGATGAAGACTAACTTCAGTTTGTTGAGACAGCCAAAAGCATAAAGCTCTTTCTCCCTCAATTATTGATTTCATGTTTAATAAAGTTCTTCTTATATCTGCATGGTCAATAATAAAATCTGCACCATTTGTAGATTTAGAATTATTAGTTTTTCCTTGTTTTCTCTCTTTTGCATAAGCAAGTGAATTTTGGTAAGCAATTTCTGAAATACCCAATCCCTGAATACCGACTACAATTCTCTCAAGATTCATCATGGTAAACATTGCATTTAAACCTTTGTCCTTAGGACCAATCATGTATCCTGTTGCATCATCAAAGTTTAAAACACAAGTTGCAGAACCTTTAATTCCCATTTTTGTTTCAATAGATCCTGTTGAAATACCATTTCTTTGTCCAACCGATCCATCTTGATTTACTAAAAACTTGGGTACTAAAAATAAACTTATTCCTTTTGTTCCAGGAGGAGAGTCGGTAGATCTTGCTAAGACTAAATGAACAATGTTTTCTGTTAAGTCATGATCACCTGATGTGATAAAAATTTTTTGACCAGTTATTTTATAAGTTCCATCGGATTGACTAACTGCTTTTGTTTTAAGTAAACCTAAATCGGTACCACAGACAGGTTCTGTTAAGCACATCGTGCCACTCCATTTACCTTCTACAATTTTAGGTAAATATTTATCTTTTATTTCATCAGTGGCGTGATGATTAATACAATTGTATGCTCCAATACTTAATTCACTATAAAGTTTAAAAGATAAACTCGCTGAAGAAAGCATTTCGTCAAAAAAAGCACTCACTGTTTTTGGCATTCCTTGACCACCATATTTTGGATCGCATGACAATGAAGTCCATCCATCCTCAATATATTTTTGATAAGCTTCTTTGTATCCTGGTGGTGTTCTAACTACACCATTTTCTAAAACTGCCGGATTTTCATCGCCTGCTTTAGCAAGTGGTAAAATTAAATTTTGATTGATTTTAGCTGCTTCTTCTAAAATATCTTTAACCAAATCTGAGCTAACTTCATTATATCTTTCAAGATCATTATAATTTTTATTATCTCTTAATTTTTCATAGAGAAACATCATATCTTTAACAGGTGCAAAATAACTTGGCATTTGAAAAGCTTAGAATACTTAGAGGTTTATTGCAATTTTGAAATTATCGCGTCGCCCATTTGCGAAGTAGATACTTCTTTCATACCCTCAGAAAGGATATCTTTCGTTCTTAGACCATCATTTAACACAGCTTGTACTGCATTTTCTAAAGCATCAGCTTCATTATCAAGATCTAAAGAATATCTTAAAGCCATTGCAAAACTTAATACTGTTGCAATTGGATTTGCTAGCCCTTTTCCTGCAATATCAGGAGCTGAACCATGTATGGGTTCATACATTGCTCTCATTTCACCATCTTTATTTTTTGCACCTAAAGATGCAGAAGGTAATAATCCTAAAGATCCTGTTAACATTGAAGCTTGATCTGAAAGCATATCACCAAATAAATTATCAGTAACAATTACGTCAAATTGTTTTGGATTTCTAAGTAATTGCATTGCACAGTTATCTGCAAGCATATGGCTTAACTCAACATCTTTGTATTCTTTTTCATGAAGTTCCTGAACTTCTTCTTTCCATAGTTGTCCGGCTTCCATTACATTAGATTTCTCACAAGAGGTAACTTTGTTTGATCTTTTTCTAGCAAGATCAAAAGCAACTCTTGCAACTCTAGTAATTTCACTAGTAGTATAAGTATGAGTGTTTATTCCTTTTCTTTCACCATTTTCTATTGGTTTAATACCTCTTGGTTCACCAAAATAAATTCCACCTGTTAATTCTCTTACAATCATTATATCTAAACCAGAAACCACCTCTGGTTTAAGTGTTGATGCGCCAACTAATTGTTCAAAACATATTGCAGGTCTCAAATTTGCAAATAATTTTAATTCTTTTCTTAATTTTAATAAAGCTCTCTCAGGTTTTTTTGAAAACTCAATATTATCCCACTTGGGTCCTCCCACTGCACCAAGCATAACAACTTCACTCTCTAAAGCTTTATAAAAAACTTCATCTGTTATTGGTGTACCGTGTTTATCGTAAGAACATCCACCAGCAAGATCTTCATCTATTTCAAAGTCTAAGGATTTTTTATCATTGAACCAGTTAATTATTTTTTTAACCTCTCCAATTACTTCAGGTCCAATACCATCTCCTGGTAATAATAGAATTTTTCTTTTTTTAACTTTAATCATTAAAAATCCAAGGTTTTTTATCTTTTAATTGATTCTCAAAATTTTCAATTTTGTCAGATTTTTTTAAAGAAAGAGCAATGTCATCTAATCCTTCTAGCAAACATTTTTTCTTAAATGGATCTATTTCAAATTTAATTTCATTGTTTCCATAAATAATTTTTTGATCATTTAAGTCTACAGAAATTTCCTCTTTTCTATTTGCGTATTCAGAAAGTTCTTTTATTTTTTCTTCTTCGAGAATTATTGGTAAAATTCCATTTTTAAAACAATTACTATAAAAAATATCAGCATAACTTGAACTAATCACACAAGTAATTCCAAAATCTAACAATGCCCATGGAGCATGCTCTCTTGATGAACCACATCCAAAATTGTTTCCTGCAATTAAAATTTTTGAGTTATTAAATGGTTCCTGATTTAATACAAAATCATTAATTTCTTTTCCATTATCGTCATATCTCATTTCAAAAAACAAATTTTTTCCAAGTCCAGTTCTTTTTATTGTTTTTAAAAATTGCTTAGGAATAATCATATCTGTATCGATATTTACGATTGGTAAATAAGCTGGAATACTTTTTAATGTATTAAATTTTTGCATTTAATTTTGATACTTTCTTACATCATCTAAATTACCAGAGATTGCAGCTGCAGCTGCCATCCCAGGGCTTACTAGATGCGTTCTGCCGCCTCTTCCCTGTCTTCCTTCAAAGTTTCTGTTTGAAGTAGATGCACATCTTTCCTCTGGTTTTAATTTATCTGCATTCATTGCTAAACACATAGAACAGCCTGGCTCTCTCCATTCAAATCCTGAATTTACAAATATTTTATCTAAACCTTCTTGCTCAGCTTGTTCTTTAACTAATCCTGACCCGGGAACTACAATAGCATTTACATGAGATGATATTTTTTTGTCCTTTAAGATTTTGGCAGCTTCCCTTAAATCTTCAATTCTTCCATTTGTACAGCTTCCAATAAATACTTTATCTATCTTGATATCAGTTGCTGCCATATCAGGTGTTAATCCCATATATTTTAGTGCTCTTTCAATTGAGTTCTTTTTATCCTCATCTTTTTCATTTTGAGGATTAGGTACTTTTCCATCAATTGTAATTACGTCTTGAGGTGATGTCCCCCAAGTAATCATTGGTAAAATCTCATTTGCATTAAGATTTATTTCTTTGTCAAAACTTGCATCAGCATCTGTTTTCAAACTGTTCCAATATTCCAATGCCTTTTCCCAATTTTCTCCTTTTGGAGACATGGGTTTACCTTTTAAATATTCAAATATTTTTTCATCTGGAGCAATTAATCCAGCTCTTGCACCACCCTCAATAGTCATATTGCAAATGGTCATTCTCTGTTCAACACTTAACGATGTTATTAAATCTCCAGCATATTCAACTACACAACCTGTTCCGCCTGCTGTACCAATCTTGCCAATGATTTGAAGAATTACATCTTTGGATGTTACTCCTAATGGAAGTGTTCCATTAACATTAATTCTAAAATTTTTTGCTTTCTTTTGAACGAGTGTTTGCGTCGCTAAAACATGTTCAACTTCAGATGTTCCAATACCAAAAGCTAGCGAGCCAAAAGCACCATGAGTTGCAGTATGACTATCTCCACACACAATAACTGTTCCTGGTTGAGTAAAACCTTGTTCTGGTCCAATAATATGAACAATTCCTTGTCGTTTATCATCCATACCAAAAAGCTGTACACCAAATTCCTTACAATTTGATTCTAATGTATCAACTTGTATTTTTGATTCCTTATCTGATATCCCTTTAGTTCTATCTGTCGTTGGAACATTATGATCAGCAACAGCTAAAGTTAAATTAGGATGACGAACTTTTCTATTTGAATTTCTTAAACCTTCAAAAGCTTGTGGACTAGTAACTTCATGAATTAAGTGTCTATCGACAAACAATAAAGCTGTTCCATCTTCTTGCTGATCTACTAAATGATCATTCCAAATTTTATCGTAAAGAGTAGTGGACATTGAAAAAAAAATTATTTTTTTTCTGAAGTACTTTCTGTTGATTGTTCGGCAGTAGCTTCTTCTGTCTTAGGGGCTTCTTCTTTTGGAGCTTCTGCAGCTGGTGCTGCTTCTACTTTAGGAGCCTCTTCCTTTGGAGCTTCTGTTGGTGGTGCTACATTTTCTTCAGTAACTGTTTCAGGTTTTGCATCAACATCAATACCAATTTTTTTTCTGATTTTTTCTGCAATCCTTGCTGATTTACCTGTTCTATCTCTTAGATAGTATAATTTTGCTCTTCTTACTTTTCCTGATCTAATAACTTTAATTGAGTCAATTAGAGTTCCATAAAGTGGAAATGTTCTTTCAACACCTTCACCAAAAGAAATTTTTCTAACTGTGAAAGACGAGTTTAAATCTCTGCTTTTTTTTGCAATACAAACGCCTTCAAAATATTGAATTCTCTCTTTTTTTCCCTCTGTAATTCTAACACCTACTTTAACTACATCTCCAGGATAGAATTCAGGTATCTTTTTTTCTGAAAGTATTTTTTTAATGTTATGTTGATTTATCTCTTCAATTGTTTTCATAGTTATATTTATCAAATTAATTCTTCTTATATTTTTCCCATAAATCTGGTCTTCGGACGCGTGTTATAGCCTCAGATTGAGATAAACGCCAGTGTTTAATTTTACTGTGATCTCCTGACAAAAGTACTTCTGGAACCGCTTTTTCCTCCCAAATTTGAGGTTTTGTGAACTGAGGATACTCTAATAATCCATTTTCAAAACTTTCGTTTACCGTAGAATTCTCATTTCCAAGAACACCGGGTAAAAGTCTCAAAATACTATCAATCACCACAAATGCTGCTGACTCTCCTCCTGATAAAATAAAGTCTCCAATACTAACTTCTTCTATATTTCTCGTGCTTAACACTCTTTCATCAACTCCTTCGAAGTGTCCACAAATTATCGAAACCGATTTTTCCTTTGATAGTTCTTTGGCATAATTTTGATCAAATTTTTTTCCTCTTGGAGATAAATATAATATTTTTTCTCCCTCATTTTTATTTTGATCTAATGATTTTGCTAATACATCAGCTTTCATCAACATACCTGAACCACCTCCATAAGGAGTATCATCTACAGTTTTGTGTTTATCATCAGCAGCATCTCTAATGTTTACTACTTTTAAATTCCAAATATTTTTAGACATTGCTTTTCCATATAGACCTTTAGACAAAGGACCAGGAAAAATATCTGGATAAAGTGTAAACACTTGAGCTTGCCACATATACTGTCCTCAGTTTATTTTTTTTCCTCAGCTGGAACTTCTGCTGCTGGAGCTGCTTCTGCTTTAGGAGCTTCTTCCTTTGGAGCTTCTGCTGCTGGAGCTGCTTCTGCTTTAGGAGCTTCTTCCTTTGGAGCTTCTGCTGCTGGAGCTGCTTCTGCTGCTGGAGCTTTAGGGGCTTCTGCACCATCTTCCTCTTTTTTATTTCTTTCTTTTTTAGGAACAGCTTTATTTGGATTATTTCCAGCTGCTGGCATAGGGATTAAATCATTTTCACCTAAAATTCTTGCAACTCTTGTTGTTGGTTTAGCGCCTTGACCTAGCCAATATTCAATTCTTTCAGCTTCAAGACCTACTCTTTCTTTTTTATCTTTAGGAAGTAGTGGGTTAAAAAAACCAACTTTTTCTATAAATCTTCCATCTCTTGGGAAACGACTGTCAGCTACAACAACTTTGTAAACTGGTCTCTTTTTAGAGCCTCCCCTTGATAATCTAAGTTTTAACATTTGTTCTCCTTATTTTATTATTTTAGTTTATTAAATAGCTCTGGTGGTATCCCTTGATCAGACATACCTTTCAGATTTCCTTTTGACATCTTTTTCATCATTTCAGACATCATTTTAAATTGCTTAAGCAATTTATTGATAGTGGCTGGATCTGTGCCAGAGCCATTAGCAATTCTTTTTTTTCTTGAACCATCAATTACTTTTGGATTCTCTCTCTCTTTTTTTGTCATTGATAAAATGATAGCTTCGTTTTTTGTTATAATACTTTCGTCAATCCCTGCTGAATCCATTTGAGATTTAATTTTAGATACTCCTGGCATAAAAGACATGATCCCCTCAATGCCTCCCATTTTTTTCATTTGTCTTAATTGAGAAAGGTAATCTTCCATAGAGAATTGACCCTTTTTTAAATTTTCTTCAGCTTTTTTAATGTTCTCTTCACCTAGATCTTGTGCAGCTTTTTCTACAAGAGAAACAATGTCTCCCATTCCTAAAATTCTATTTGCTATTCTATCTGGATGAAATACCTCAAAATTTTCTATTTTTTCACCTATACCCAAAAATTTTATCGGAACATTTGATACATATTTCATACTCACGGCAGCTCCGCCTCTGGCATCACCGTCAGCTCTAGTTAAGATTATTCCAGATAAGTTAACTGTGTTTTTGAACTCTTTTGCAACTGAAGCAGCAACTTGACCTGTAAGAGAGTCCGCTACAAGAAAAGTTTCTGCTGGATTAATAATGCTCTCAATTTGTTTGATCTCGCTCATCATTTGTAAATCAATTTGAGTTCTCCCAGCTGTATCAAACAAAATTATATCTGCTCCATTTAGATTTGCTGCACTCATGGCTCTTTGGCAAATATCAGTTGGTTGTTGACCTTCAATAATTGGAAGTGTCAAAATATTATTCTGTTCACCTAAAGATCTAAGCTGTTCTTGTGCTGCTGGCCTATAAATATCCAAACTGACCATCATCACTTTTTTCTTTTTGTTATCTTCTAAATATTTAGCTAATTTTGCAGTAGAAGTTGTCTTACCCGAACCCTGCAAACCAACCATCATCATAGGAACTGGTGGTACAGCATTTAAATTTATATCTGCATTGCTAGAACCTAGTAAGTTTACTAACTCATCGTAGACAATTTTTACAACCATATCTCCAGGAGAAGTTGATCTTATGATTTCTTGTCCTAAAGCTTTAGGTTTTACGTTTTCAACAAATTCTTTTGCAACATCTAAAGAAACATCTGCCTCAAGCAATGCTTGCCTAATACTTCTCAAGCCCTCATCTACCTGAGCTTCATTCAGAGAGGGTGCTTTTTTTAAAGAAGAAAAAATTTCTTCAAATTTATTTGTTAAATTTTCAAACATATATTTTTTTGTTACGCATAGCAGTAACGCACTAGTGGGCGAACTCTCGCTGACTAGTGTCGATCTCTTTGTTTCCAAAGACACCGCAAAGTTAATGTTTTTGCGGAAACGGCAACAACCTATAATAGAGGTTCAAAAAGTCAATAAATAAGTTAAATATCTAATTATGAATATTAAAGCATTTAAAATGGACGGTTTAGGCAATGATTTTGTAATTATTGATAATAGAGAAAAAGTTACAAATCTTACGAAAGACCAAATAATTAAAATTTGTGACAGAAACTTTATAGGATGCGACCAACTTATATTAATTAATAAAGACCAAAATTACGATGCTTCAATAGAATTTTTTAACTCTGACGGTGGGATTTCTGGTGCATGTGGAAATGGTACAAGGTGTGTGGCTGAGCTATTAGGAAAAGAAAAAAATAAAGACACGATTATATTAACAACTTTATCTGGCCATTTAAAATCTCATATTTTAGGAGAAAAATTAGTATCTACTGAAATTGGTTTGGGCAGAACTAAATGGAATGAAATTCCATTATCTGAAGAATTAGAAACTAAAAACTTAAATATTAAAATTGTTGATTCAAATAATAATGAATTTTTTGGAGGAACGGCCGTCAATGTGGGAAATCCTCATATAATTTTTTTTGTGGAAGACAACGAACAATTCAAAATAGAAAAAGTTGGCCCAGAAATAGAAAACCACAAACTGTTTCCAGAAAAATGTAATGTCACAATAGCCACAATAGTAAACAAAGAGTTAATAAAAGTAAAAGTTTGGGAAAGAGGAGCTGGTTTGACAAAAGCATGTGGAACTGCAGCTTGTGCTACTGCCTTTGCTGCTAAGCAGGCAGGACTTGCTAGCGATAAAGTTAACATCGAATTTTCTACTGGAAAATTGACGATATCTATAGATGAAAACGATAGTATCCACATGAAAGGTCCTGTTTCTGATATAAAAGAAATCGATATAGAAATTTAATGGGAATTTTCGAAAAATTTAAATCAGGGTTTAAAAAAAGTGCTTCAGCTTTTACATCGGGCCTAAGAGATATAGTTGTCAAAAAAGAAATTGATGACAAAACTTTAGACAGAATTGAGGATTATTTAATTCAATCAGATGTTGGGGTAGCTTCTGCCTCAGAAATTAGAGAAATAATCTCAAAAACAAAAATAGATCCAAACAAAGATTTAACTGCTGAGATAAATAATATTCTTAAAGACTACATAATCTCAGTTATGAAACCTCTAGAAAATAATGAATTTTTTAAAAATAAAGAAAAACTTAATGCCATTTTAGTTTCTGGAGTTAACGGCGTTGGTAAAACAACAACTATTGGGAAAATTAGTAAAATATTAAAAGAAAATGGTAATAAAGTTATGTTGGCAGCATCAGATACATTTAGAGCTGCTGCTATAGAGCAATTAGAAAATTGGGCAAAAAAAATTAATGTTGAAATTACAAAATCTTCACAAGGATCTGATCCTGCATCTGTAGCCTATAAGGCAATAGAAACTTCTATATCAAACAATTTTAATCAAGTTTTAATTGATACTGCTGGAAGACTGCAAAATAAAAAAAACCTAATGGAAGAATATAAAAAAATAGCAAACGTTACAAAAAAAATAGATGAAAGTGCACCTCATGATGTGATTTTAGTTTTAGATGCAACTTCAGGCCAAAACGTTTTAAATCAAGTTGAAGAATTTAATAAAATTATCCCAATTACAGGCTTAGTGATGACAAAATTAGATGGAACAGCTAAGGGAGGAATACTTCTAGCTGTAGCCAAAAAGTATAAAATACCAATTATTGCACTTGGTTTAGGGGAAAAGGAAGATGATCTGCAAATTTTTGAAGCTGAAAAATTTGCTGATGCCTTTACACAAATTACTTAATTAAATTACTAGATATTAAAGGTTTATAGAAACTACATCTATAATTGTCCTTAAATTTGTAGTGTCCGCAGTCCTTTGCAATAGAGGAAATAATGAAATCAAACTTTCCATTAGTTGGATATAAATCTAATTTCTTTTCAAGAATATCGTATTTGAAATTTACTTTTAAACTTTTAACAGCACTAATCATTACCAATGTTTTGTTATCCTTTAATAGATAATAAGCAAAATCATCTGGAAAAACTGGAAAATTATATTCCTTTAAAAAATTTTTTGCTTTTCTTGGAAACCATTCATAAGAAATCAATGGTGATGATACTTCTGTTTTATAATCATATATATAGAGATCTTTAGGGTAATCATTTATGTAATTACTTACTTCCCCCTTTGCTAATATAGCCTTTTCTCTTGGTTTAAAATACAAAGCAAAATTTTCATCATGCGAGTTCATTTGATCAATAAAAAATAAATTTTCAATTGAAGACAAATTTTCTTTAGAAAAAGAAGTTCCTGAAACAAGAAAAGTCAAAAAAATATAAATGAATAATTTCTTCATGATTAGAAATTAGTTAGAATTTTTGGAATAAAATTGTTTTGATTGTGGCTTAATTTAAACTTTTTATAAATGAACTTAGTTGGAAAACCATATTATTATCAAATTCCATCATATGATCGTCATGTTTGGTAAAATAAGAGGACTTTGGATCATTTGCTAAATCAAACATCTTCTTTCCCATTGAAAAAGGAACAATTTGATCTTTTTCGCCATGCATAACTAAAACTGGAATATTAATATTTTTTATTTTTTCATCATTTTTATATTTATCTTTCAATATTAGAGAGACAGGAATGTATGGATAAAAATTCTTAGCTGCGGCAATCATTGAAGTGAAAGGTGTTTCTAAAATTAAACCAGCATATTTTTTATTTTGAGAAACCTCAGTTGCAATTCCTGTGCCAAGTGACTCTCCATAAATGATTAAATCACTGTCACTCAAACCTTTATTTTTAAGCCAGTTAATTGCACTTTTTCCATCCTCATATAAAGCATTTTCAGATGGTTTTCCTAAATTTCCACTAAATCCACGCCAAGCGATAATTAAAAAATTTACATCCATATTTTTAAAATGATTTAATTTATGAATTCTATTTTCTAGGCTTCCTGCATTTCCATGAAAATAAACAACGGTCTTAAATTTTTTCAAATCTTTTTTATGAAACCATCCTAAAAGGCTAATGTTATCTGCTGTTTGAATTTGAACTTTTTCTATTTCTACTTCTATTTTATCTCCTGAATAATTATTTTCCTGGGGATGATACATTAGATTTCTTTGAAATATAAAAAGATAAGCTAGTAAAATAAGATATATAACGAAGATCCAAATTATAATTTGCAAAATTAACTTCCTAGTTTTTGGTATCATAATTTTTCTTTGCTAAGTAAACTCCAACAAAAACAAGTGCGGTACCAATATAATGAAATGTTTCTAAATTTTCATCAAACAATATAAATCCATAAATTGCTGCATAGATAGTAAATACATACAAAGTAAAACCAGTAAGTGAAGCTCCTAAGCTTTCTTGAGCTTTAGTATATAAAGTAAATGCTATAATTCCTGGTGAAACGGCTGCAAATATAGTCCACAATAAAAAATCAGAATTAAATATAGTTTGTTCAAAATAAATTTCTTCTGCCAAATAAAATGGAAATAAACTAACTGCACCAAAAAAAGATATCATAGAAAATCTAGTAAAAATCGATAATTGAGATTTCCAGTAAAATAAATAAATCGAATATAAGGCCCAGCCAATCGCAGCTGCCAACATCCATAAATCTCCAATGGTGAAATTTAAATTTAAAAGTAAATTTAAATCTCCTTTAATAATAATTGCTAAAACTCCGACTAAACACGAAATCAAACCAATAATTTTTAATAAATTAATTTTTTCTTTAAAAAATATTGCAGAAATCATAATTATAAAAATAGGAGATGAGGTATAAATAATTCCCATATTTGTAACAGTTGTCGTTTTACCTGCTAAAAAAGGAAAAGCCCCACAAACTCCACATCCCATTGCGCCTAGAAAAAATAATTTTGAGTATTCATTTTTAATAACTTTGAAATTTTTTTTTAATGATGAATATGTGAAAGGTAAAAGAAGTAAAAATACAAACGTCCACCTCCAAAAAGCTAATGAAATTGGGGGTACAAACTCAACACCACCTCTAGCAACAATTAAATTAGATGCCATGAATATCGGTTGAATAAATAAAAGAGATAAAGCTAATAAATTTTTATTTTGACTAGACAATTGTATATTAAGAAAAATTATTTTTTATCGAAAAACGCTTCGTAAACCATCATAAAGATTGCTCCACCCATCAAAATATAAACAGGAAGAACATCAAAAAATCCAATCATCGATGATCTAGTCAACGTTGTTGCAAGTCCTACTAAAAAAGCAATTGCAAGAAGAGAACCTAAAAATGTTGTAAATTTTTGCATTTAATTATTACATTCCTTTTCTAACCAATTAGCAACACCTAAAAATCTTTGATCATCATATTTTGCACCAATTAATTGTACACCTAAAGGTAAATTGTTTTCACCTTGAAGTATAGGTAATGATATACAAGGTGTACCTAAATAAGACCATACTTTGTTAAATTCTGCCGTTCCTGTACTTTTTAAACCTTTCAGTGCTACTCCAGGACTAGATGGGGATAAAACTCCATGATAATCCTCAAAAACTTCCTTATAAGATTCATAACTTCTTTTCATAAAATCTATAGCTTCTGCATATTCTTTTGCAGAATGTTTGTTACCTTTGGAAATTGCATCTTGCATATACTTAGATAATTTTTTCTTATACTTTTTATAATAGAGTGAAAAATTATTAGCTAAATCCGTCTCATGAATTATTTGATGGTATTTATGAATATCTTTAAAGTACGAAGGTGTATCAAAAACTTCGATATTATTTTTGAATGATTTTATAAAGTATTCAAATGCTTCTCTTGATTTTTTTCCAAGAAGCTTCCAATGATCAGTTTTGTAAAAAATAAATTTAGGATCAAACAAAGGTCCTTTTTTTGTTTCTACTAACATTTCATCACTAGAGTAATGAACTGTTGCTGTGTCATAATTATCTTTTTTGATTAAAATTTTAGCAAGAAGAGCAACATCTTCTACCGATCTTCCAAAAACACCGATGTGATCTAATTTTTCAGATGTTTTAAGAACTCCATTTCTACTTATTAATCCATAACTGGGCTTATAACCAACAACTCCACAATAAGATGCAGGTCTTATAACCGAACCTCCTGTTTGAGAACCAATTGCAAGCGGAGCCATAAAAGAAGCTACTGCTGCTGCAGATCCACTAGATGATCCACCTGGGGTTCTAGAATAATCATGAGGATTTGTAGTTTTTGAAGGACCTAAAAATGCCAATTCTGATGTTGATGTTTTGCCCATTATAATTGCTCCAGCAGATATTAATAGATCAACTATTTCAGCATTTTGAGAATATGATTTCCCTTTTCTTATTGATGTTCCACATTCTGTAGGCATATCAACAGTTCCAACAATATCTTTTACCGCAACAGGTATTCCATGAAGTGGACCGAGTGGTTTGCCTGATTTCCTATGTTCATCAGCCTCTGATGCCTTTTCTAATAAAAGTTTTTTATCTAAATGCGCCCATGCTTTTACGTCTTTTTCAAATTTATTTACTCTGTCTATATAAATTTTACATAACTCTACTGATGTAATTTGTGCTTCTTTAATTTTTACAGCAAGTTCTTCAACTTTTAATGAAAAAACATCTGTCATTTTCTTTTATTGTGCAAATAAAGTTTCCGGTAACCAAAGCGCTATTCCTGGGAACATATACATTAAAAACATCGCAAATATTACAATTGCTAAAAATGGCATTATTCCTCTGAATATATCCATAAGTTCAACATTAGATTTTTGAACTCCTTTTAAATAATAAGCCGACATAGCCATGGGTGGGGTTAAAAACGATGTTTGTAAATTTAAAGCAATTAACATTGCAAAGAAATATGGATTAACACCAAATACTTCTAACAAAGGTAAAAATATTGGAACAAAAATAATTAAAATTTCAGTCCATTCTAAAGGCCATCCTAGAAGAAAAATAATTATTTGAGTGATAATTAAAAACTGCCAAGTCGTAATATTTATAGAAGTAAAGAAGTGTTCAAAAACCTCGTGTCCCCCTAAATAAGAAAACACCGATGAAAAAGTCCAGGAACCAATAAACAGCCACATGATCATTGCAGTTGTTTTAGCTGTTAAAAAAACAGACTCTTTAAAGTTTTGCCATTTAAGTGTTTTATAAAACCAAGATAAAAGTATTGCCCCAAAAGCTCCTGCTGCTGCAGCTTCTGCTGGAGTTGCAATACCTGCTAAAATAGTTCCTAAAACAAGCATAATTAAACCAAACAACGGAACGAAAGAAACTAAAACTTCTTTTAAAATTTCACCAGTTGGAGGAATATCTTCTTTAGGAGGTCTAGGAGCAATTGATGGATTTAACCATGCTCTAAATACTGCATATGCAATATAAAGACCTGCTAAAAGTAAACCTGGAAATATCGCTGCTGCAAAAAGTCTTAAGGGCGATAGTTGGGCTATTACCGAATAAACAATTAGCATAATGCTTGGTGGAATTAAAATTCCTAAACATCCACCAGCGCAAATAATTCCTGACGCAAATTTTTTATCATAACCTGCTTTAACCATTGCAGGCCATGCTAACAATCCCATCAAAGTTACAACAGCACCAATAATTCCTGTAGCTGTCGAAAATAATGTACAAGTAATTAGTGCAGCTACCGCCATTGAAGCTGGAAGTCTATGTGCTGCCAATCTAATTGCAAAAAATAGTTTAGCTACAATCCCTGCTCTTTCAACTAGATATCCCATGAATAAAAATAAAGGCACAGCCGTAAGAACGTTGTTGTCCATAACAGTATAAGTATTTTGAACAAACAATTGGAATATACGATTATCAAAAATGTGCTCCATCATTGTTGCATCGTAATAAGCAAAATATCCAAAGCCTATTCCCATAGCCATTAAAGTGAAAGCAATCGGGAAACCTAATAGAACTGCAAACAAAAACATACCCATCATTAAAATTGCAATTTCTGGATTTGTTAAACTAAATAACATTTTTTTTGTCCTCTTCTTGAGCTGTTCTCATTAAAACTTGTTCTGTTTCTTCAGCAACGACCATTCGTGCTGGCCATTGTCCTGTTTGAATACATATAATAGATCTAAATACTTCACTGATGCCTTGAATAATTAATAAAACACCTGCAGCTGGTATCATCGATTTAACCATATAAATTTGGATTTGAGCTGGACTACTCCAACTAGTCTCTTTTATTTTCCAAGCAAGCGCAGCATATTCATATCCATAAAAAGCTAACGCGATCACACCTGGAAAAAAGAAAATAAAGTATAAAACCAAATCAATCCAAGCCTGAGTTTTTTGACTAAATAATCTGTAAATAACGTCACCTCTAACATGTGATTCTGTAGCTAAACAATATGCGCCTGACATCATTAAAATTGCACCATACATCTGCATACTAAAATCAAAGTTCCAAAGTGTAGGTGAATTAAAAACATAAGCCATAACTACTTCATAAACAGTTCCTCCCATTAAAACTACTATGCACCACGAAAAAGCTTTACCCATTGATGTGCTAAGAGTATCTGCAAATTGTATAAATGACTTCATATCAAAGAAATATATTAAAATATGTGTAAAAAAAAGGGGGTTTTTCAACCCCCTTTTAAATTTATTTTAAAGTTAATTAGATTTTAACTTTTTCGATTGGACCAAACTCATTTTCATAAGCTAATTTGTAGTTCGGTTGATTCATCAACAGATACTTCATAGTTCTCTTAGCGTATGCTTTTTGTGAGTCTACTACTTTTTTGAAGAAAGCATCTTTAGCAGAAAACTCTCCTACAACTTTATCCCAACCTTTTAATTGTTCTGCTAGGATAGCATCAGACGTTTGGTAAACATTAACCTTATGCTCATTCATCAACTTAGCAAGGTCAGTTGAATATCTAACCAATGCTTTAAAGTAGTTATCTGAGTTTGCAGCATAAGCAGCATTTCTCAAGATAGCTTGATGTTCAGGTGAAAGGCTGTTTAGTCTCTTAGTGTTCATAGGAATTTCAAACATTTCCTGAGATTGGTGGAAACTTCCTAAGTGATAGTGTTTAGAGACGTCTTGCATTCCAAACTGTGAGTCTGATGTTGGGTTGTTAAACTCAGCAGCATCAATCAAACCAGTTTTCATTGCTGGTTGGATTTCACCACCTGGTAACTGTCTTACAACCATTCCCATAGCAGTTAAAACGTTAGTCGCTAGACCAACAGTTCTATACTTCATACCTTTAACATCAGATACTTTAGTTACGTTCTTTTTGAACCAACCAAAAGGCTGTGCAGGCATTGGCATATGGAAGAAACCTGTGTAATTAAATCCTACACTTTTTACAGCTTCTTCATATAATGCTCTTCCTCCACCATACTCCATCCATCCCATAACTTCTTGAGACGACATTCCGTATGAAGGACCTGTTCCAAAAAGAGATGCAGCAGGGTTTTTTCCGTACCAGTATGCTGTCACCCAGTGACCCATATCTACTACTCCAGAACTAACTGCTTGACCAATTTCAGAAGTTTTTACAACTGCTCCAACTGGTTGCACATCAATTTTTAATTTACCACCTGACATGTCACTAACCATTTTCGCATAGTCTGAAGCCATTTCGAAAAATATGTTAGCACCTGATGGCCAAGCAGCTTGCATTTTTAGAGTAACGTGACCGTCACCTAAAGCAATGTTTGGCATAGCTACTGCTGCTGCTGTTGCTGCACCAGTTGCTGCCGCTGCTTTGAAGAACTTTCTTCTTGAAGGAGTTTTAGAACCCTTCAAAGATTTCTTATTCTTAATCATTTATTCTCCTCTAGTTAATTAACTTGGCGAGGACTAAAACATATTTTTAGATTAGAGTCTTTCTAAAAAGTGACCTAGAATGGGTTAGATAGAATTTTTTTACAATTATAGGTAGTATTTAAAACTTAAATCAATTTGTTATTTTCGTAAATACAGCACTTTTCAGCTGGTATATGAAGTTTAATTTTTTCGCCTGAAATTTCAGTTTCTCTATTAACCTTAGACTTAATTTCAAAATTATCCATTCTTGCAGTAATCAATTTGTAATTTCCAAAATCTTCAACTTTTTGAACATTTACATCAACAAGATTTTCACTTTGATTTTTTGCAATTTTAATAAACTCAGATCTAATTCCTAATTTTATATTTTTACTTTTTAGATTAGACAAATTTGTATTCGTCTTAATTATTGTATTATTTATTTTAACAGTATTTTCTGAAGTTGCTTCACTATCAAATAAATTCATAGCAGGTGAACCAATAAAGTAACCAACAAAAGTTGTATTTGGTCTTTCAAATAATTCTTTAGGTGAACCTGTTTGCACAACTTCTCCTTCACTCATCACAATTATATTGTCTGCAAATGTCATAGCTTCGTTTTGATCATGTGTTACATAAACTAAAGTTGTTTTGTATTGCTCGTTTATTTCTTTTAGATTTCTTCTCAATCTAAATTTTAAATCAGGATCAATAACGGTCAAAGGCTCATCCATTAAAACCGCTGCAACATCTTCTCTAACCAAACCTCTTCCTAAAGATATCAATTGTTTTTGATCTGCTGTTAATTTTCGTGCAGGGAAATTTAAAAAAGATTTTAAATTTAAAGTTTCTGCAACAGAATTAACTCTTTCATCTATTTTAGCTTTTGAGAAATCTCTACACTTTAGTGGAAAAGCAAGATTTTCAAAAACTGTCATAGTGTTATAAATTACTGGAAACTGAAAAACTTGAGCAATATTTCTTTCTTCTGTTTTTAAATCTGTAACATCATTATCATCAAACAATATTTTTCCAGCTGATGGTCTAACTAATCCAGAAACAATATTTAACATTGTTGTTTTTCCACATCCAGAAGGACCTAGGATTGCATATCTATTTCCATTCTCCCAAGTCATCGAAAATGGATTTAATGCATAAATTGGATTTGGATCATTTGGATTATAAGAATGCGAGATATTACTTAAATCAATTTTAGCCATTATTTCCTCCAAATGGTGAGGATGCTAATTTACCATTAGCACCAAAGGCATAAGCTCTGTCTATTTTAAAATCTATTTTAATCTTGTCATGAATTTTAAAATTTAAAACCTCTTCTATAGAAATAATAATTTTTATACTTCCTCTTTTTAGATGGAGTAAAGTTTCGGAACCACTAATTTCAGCAAGCTCAACTTCAAATTCATGACCATTTTCATCAAGTTCAATATCTGATGATCTCAAACCAATCTTTAATCCGCTATCTGTTAACTTTGATAAATGATTTGGCGCTTTGATTTCAATACCTTCAAATCTAATTTGATCGTTAGATATTTCTGCTTCAATAATATTCATTGGTGGATCGTTAGAAATTTCAGCAACTTTTAATGAGCTTGGGTTCTCAAATATTTCTTTTGCTGGACCTACTTGTAGTACCTTACCTTCATCTAAAACAATAACCTCTCCATTTAATTCCATGGTTTCTCTTGGATCTGTAGTAGAATAAATTAAGATAGTTTCATCCGCTAAACCCTTTGAAAACAAGCTCTTAAATTCTTCTCTAAGTTGTTCTCTCAGTTTGTAATCTAAATTTACCAAAGGCTCATCTAACAATAATATTTTAGCATTTTTAACTAATGATCTTGCTAGAGAGACACGTTGTTGCTGACCACCAGATAACTCTTGGATTTTTCTATTTTCGTAACCAACTAACCCAACCGATTTTAAAGATTCCATTACTTTATTTTTGATTTCTTCATTATCGATTTTTCTTTGTCTTAAAGGAAAAGCAATATTTTCAAATACATTTAAATGAGGATAATTAATAAATTGTTGATACACCATCGCTACATTTCTTTGCCAAACTGGAATCTTTAAAAAATCTTTACCATCAAATTCGATGGCACCACTGTCTGGGGTTAAAAGCCCAGCTATAGTTTTTAATAAAGTTGTTTTACCTGATAATGTTCTTCCAAGAATTGTGTATAAATTCCCCTCTTTAAAATTAAATGATACTTCATTTAAGTGATATTCCTCACTTGGTTTATAAGTTAAATTGTTAGCTATCAAATTCATTATTTAATTGCTCCTGATAGATTTCCTTTAGATAGATATCTCTCAACAATGAAGGCTACTATAATTAATGGTGCAACAGAAACGAGAGCAGATGCTGACAAACTCCACCATGGTGTAACAGATGAGTTCAGAGCAACAATTTTAACTGGTAATAACTGTACTTCTGTAAAAGTTAAAATGAATGCAAAGAAGAAGTCAATCCATCCAAAAATAATACAAAACATACCAGCAACAATTAATCCCGGTATAGAATTTGGTAACACTACTTTTAAGAAAGCTTGATAAGGATTACATCCATCAATCAAAGCTGTTTCATCAATTTCTCTTGGAACTTTATTAAAGAAATCAACCATAATCCAAACTGCTATAGGCATCAGTAAAACAATATAAACTACAATTAATCCTAAAAGACTATCCAGTAGATTGATTGAACTTAAAAATAAGAAAAATGGAATTGATAAAACAATTGGCGGCATAATTCTTTGAGAGATAAAGAAAAATGTAATGTCATTATTTTTTACAAAACCCGCTTTAAAGGTGTATCTGGATAAAGCATAAGCTGACAGTGTGCCAAGAATTATACTAATTAAACTTGCAGTACACGTTACAAATAAACTATTGAAATAAGGTTCTACTATATCAACTCCACCTTTGGCTGGAGATTTTATCAAAACTTTCCAACCCTCTAAATTAGGCTCAAAATCTACCCACGGTATGTAGGTAACTCCCCCATTTACAGATTGAAAATCTTTGAACGATGTAGTTAGAGCCCATAGAAAAGGAGCAACAACAAACACTGCCCAGAAGACAATAAAAAAATATTTTAAAAATGTATAAAATTTGCTCATAATTTATTCTTTTAAAAGTAATTTAGTTAAAACCTTTGCAATAATTGTTAAACTTATGATCATAATAATTAAGTAAGTAAAAGACATCGAGGCTGCATATCCCATTTGAAACTCTCTTAATCCTTTAATAAAAATATAAAAACTTGATGTTTCGGTTGCAGTTCCAGGACCACCTGAAGTTAAAACATATACGGTATCCATAATTTTAGATGCCTCAATTAATCTTATAATTATTGCACCAATTGATATTGGAGCCATTAATGGAAAAGTTACGTAAATAAATTTTCTAACAGGACTGGCACCATCAATTGCAGCAGCTAAAAATGGTTCTTTGGGTAATGACAATAAACCTGCTAATAAAAGCAGAAACATAAATGGTGTCCACTGCCAAACCTCAACTATAATTACTGTAAATTTAGCTAAAGCTGGGTCTGTTAACCATTTAGGAGATAAACCAAAATTAGATAAAATATCATTAACAGGTCCTAAAGATTCATGAAAAAAAGTTCTCCAAATAACAGTCATGATAACTGGAGTTGTCATCATTGGTACTAAAAATAAAACTCTAAAAAATCTTTTAAATTTAATGTCTTTCCAAACCATATGTGCAAGAGCAAATCCAATCACATACTGGAGAATTACTGTTGTAACAGACAGAAAACTTAATCTAAAAAAAGATTCCCAAAATCTTGGGTCGTCTGTAAAAAGACGAATATAATTTTCTATACCTATAAAATCTAAACCTGGATTGTAACTATTCCACCCAGATAAACTTAATCGAACTACAAAAATAATTGGAAAGATTAAAATTCCAATAAGCACAAATAAACCTGGAAACAGAAAAAAATATTTATGCTTAAAGTTCATTTATAAACTTGGATTATATTATGTTTTTTATATGTGGCCATTTTAATTAATGGCCACATAAATTAAGTATTTTTATAATTGGTTGTCTTCCATTTTAACACCAACAGCGTAGGCATCTCTTACTGCTTTTTTACCTACTCTGCTTACAATTGCTTCCCACTCTTTAGCAACTTCGTCTAATGCTTCTTGAGGAGACAATTGTCCTGCTAAAGCTTTAGAAGTTCCTGTAGCGACAGCACTTGTAAACTCAAATACACCTGGAACTCTTAAAGGGAAAACTCTGTTTTGACTTTTCTCCATATCTAAAAGTGTTTGAGTGTAACTGTTAGCAATCTCTGGATCCCAACCCATACTATTGATATAAATATTAGGGTCGAAGTCAGAGTTTTTGAATGGGTTAACACCAAATCTTCCAATTGCTAAATCAGCTTGGTGATTTGCTCCGTTTGAGAAGAAGCAAAGATAATCAAACGCCATATCTTTTACTTTACTTTTCTTAGCAACACCAACTGCCCAACCCCAAACAATGTAAGGAGCTTGGTTGTATTGGTTTTCCCAGCTATTTGAAACTCTGTTCCAAACTTTGTTAGCACCTGGAAGAGGAGCTGTACCTACTTTGTTTTTAATAGGGCTGTCATCTTGCATTGCTGCAATAAATGCATCGTCCCATGAAAAACTAAATAAAGTTTGTCCACCACCAAATGATCCAATTTCGTCACCTAAACCAAAGTTAATTCCTCCTGGAGGAACATATTTAGTAGCCTCAACCCAATCAGTTAAAGCTTCAACGAAACCTGGATTATTAATGTTTGGTTTCATAGTCTCTAAATCAAAAAAGAAACCACCTGGAGTTCTTGGATTTTTAGCATATGCAACTGATCTGCTGAAAAAAGCTGCAAACATTAAATCGTCTTTTTTCATAACTTCAGCTGAACCATATTCTAACTCACCATCTCCATCCCAGTCCCAACCATTAAAGAATTTTGCCATCTCAGCATATTCTTTCCAAGTTGTTGGAACTTTTAGATCGTTCCCTGTTTCTGCTTTATATTTTTTTTGCATTTCAGGATTATCAATGACGTCTTTTCTATATTTTAAATAGTGTCTGTCACCATCAACTGGGTACTGGTACATAGTTCCATCCCAAGATGATACACCCATATGAGATTTAGTTACGTCTTTCATCTCTGTTGAGTTCATATACTTCTTAGGAACTGGCGCTAAATATCTTTTCCAGTCATTGATAAAGTTAGAAAATCCAAACACAATATCGTAAGGTGCTTGTCCAGCTTGAAAAGGAACCATTGCTTTTGAATACAAATCACCTGCTGGTGTATGTGTAACATCAACTTTAGCTCCAGTTAATTTTTCAAACTGTTCAGCATGAAGAGCTGTTGGCTCTCCCATTACTGGAATTGCGTGAGTATTTATTTTAAGAGTTTTTCCTTTATAATTTTTCTTAGACATTTCCTCATAAGAACAATCACCTGGAATATCTCCTGTTGCTTTGATATGTGGGAATTGATCACTCCACTTATCAGCATATGCCATAGGGCTAAATATCATCATGCTTGATATTACAGCCGTTAAGCAGGTTTTTATTATTTTCATTATTACCTCTCTTTTTTTTTTTTTATGGAACTAAAACAGCTCGTCCCTTAACCTTACCATCGTTAAGATCATGAAGTGCTTTATTAGCATCGTCTAAACTATACTCCTGCATAGAGAGCTTGACTTTACCTCTGTCAGCTAACTCCATTAATTCATATAATTCAGACCACGTTCCCACTAAATTACCTACAATTGTTTTCTCAGAAATAATTAAATCAACTGCAAGTGATTTAATTTCTTCTCCATATCCAACTATGTAGTAAAAACCACCATTAGAAGTCATTTGAATTCCCATGGCAGTAGATCCTTTTTCACCTACGAAATCAATTACAGCTTCAGAACCTTTTCCTTTTGTTAGTTCTTGAACTTTTTCAATTTCGTTTCCATCAATTAAAACTCCGTGGTCACCACCAAGTTCCATTGCATGTTTCAATGCTGCTTCAGATTTTTCAACAATAATAATATCTGCTGCACACATAGCTTTTAAACATTGAATAGCGATGTGACCTAAACCTCCTGCACCAATAATTGTACAGCTCTGACCAGGTAGCAAATGTCTTGTTGCTTTTTTTACCACTCTATAAGCTGTAAGACCTGCATCTGAAAAAGGTGCAACATCTTTAGGCGCTAATACTTTTGGAAGTTTAATTAGATTTCTAACGCTAGTTTTTAATAGTTCAGCGTAGCCTCCTTCTTTAATACTTAATCCAGGAAATGCACCTGCTTCAGCGTGCATATCATTACCTCTTCTACAATCTAAACAAGTTCCTCCTGTTCCAGAAATAAGTGGGTGTAATATTACAGGATCACCCTTTTTAAATTCAGTAACGTCTGAACCTACATCTTCTACCCAACCAGCATTTTCATGTCCCATTACGCATGGTAATAATTTTCCATCTGGATCTTGGATGTGTTTCCATACTCCTTCAATAATATGTAAATCAGTTCTGCAAACTCCTGCAGCACCAATTTTAACTATAACGTCTGACGCCTTTTCAATTTTAGGATCTGGCATCTCCTCACCTGTGACCCAGACCTTTTCTTTCATTTCAGGGTCATATTTATGCAAAACCTGTGCTTTCATTATTATCTCTCCTTTAATATTTCAGTAACACTATTAAAGTTCTGATATAGAATGGAGTCAACGGCATCTTTATATGTACAAAAAGTTAACAATTACAACCTGTGGTTGGTTGTTGTATCTAAAAAAACAAATAAACTTTTAAAATGTCAAACTTAAGTCACTCAAACGGCGAACTTAAAAATATCCTTCATAAAAGGAATATGGGCTCTTATGAAATGGGAAAAGATATTAATGAAAGTTGGTTGAGATGTATCAATGAAGGCCTTGATCCGTTTAATGATCCTAAACAAAGTGTAATTTCATCAATTGAATTAAAAGAAATAAAAGAGCGAAATGAAACTATCAGAAGAATAATTATTCCTGAGCTAGAACTTTTATATTCCCAAATAGCAGGAACAAATTTTATGGTGGCTTACTCAGATGAGAAAGGATTAGTCTTGGATACAATTTATGACAAATCTTGTTTACAAACTGACGTTGGTAAAACAGTAATACCAGGTTCAATCTGGGCAGAAAAAATTTGTGGAACAAACGGTCTTGGATTATCTGTTGAACTAAAAAAACCAACTATCGTTTCAGGTAAAGAACACTTTTTTACTGCTCATGAAAATATTTCATGCTTTGCAAGTCCAATCATAAATTATGACGGTAAAATTATTGGTATTATTGATGCTTCAACAGATTCGATGTCCAGAGAACAACATACGCTAGCTTTAGTTAGGCTTGCAACTAGAAGTATCGAAACCAAATTGTTTATTAAAAAGTTTGAAAACGAATTAATTATTTCTTTTCACCCAAGACAAGAATATCTAACTACAACTAGTGTTGGGATGCTTGCAATAAATGGTGATGGATTAATTGTTGGTGCAAACAACAATGCAAAAATTATGCTTAACGGACTAGTTGACTTGAAAAATGAAAATTTTAATAAAATTTTTACAACTTCATTTTCATCAATTGCATCAGATATCTTAAATAATAAAACTCTAAAGATAACAGATCATCTAGGTTCATCTGTTTTTGTAGTCAAAAGTCAAAATTTTAAAGAAAGTAAATTTATAGAAACTGGCAAACAAAACAAAACTTACGCTTGTAAAAATTGTGAGAATACAAAAATTAAAAGAGAGAAATGTATCTTAATTAGATCAACTTTTAGTGAGACTAATAATATTTCTGCAGCATCAAGAAAATTGGGTGTATCTAGAACTACAATTTATAAACATCTAAATTAATTATTTTTTAATAAAAAATATAAATAAGAAGTTAAAGACGTAACTAGTACAAAAGACATTGCTAATTGAAATGAAACAATTTCAGAGTAGTTTAAACTTAATCCTAAATCTATAATAAGCCCAATTATCCATTGCAGAAAGAAGGCACCTATAAATATCAATAGATTATAAGACGTTAGAGCTTTACCTGCATTAGATACAGAGAAAGCCATCCCAACTGCTGGCTGAATTAAGGACAAAAATACAGCTGAAACTATAAATAATGCCCAATGAATTGAATCTGTATTTGGACCTAGATAAATAATTACACCCAATACCAATAAACTTAATGGTGAACCATATTTCAATAATCTGATTGCATCATTGACGTTCTTTGAAAATTTTGGAACAAAATATCCCCATATTAAAAATGATAGCAGCATAAAAAAATAAATTAAAAATAACCCTTTTGCACTTTCCTCTGGTGTATATCCAGATACTTTTATCATCCAAGGACCGGCCCATAGTGTTTGGATAGCAAATAATCCTCCAGTGCTAAAAAAACCCATTGGAATTACACTTCTGAAGAATTGATTTTGCCAAACAATACTCAATTTTGCATCATCGTTTTTCTGATTACCTTTTGAAGTCCACTGAGGAATAAAAATAATTATCAAAATTATACAAACCAAAGTTATGAAAGCTAAAAGCAAAAATATATTTCTCCAACCAATTATAGGTAAGAAAAATTGAACTGGTAAACTTGATGACAACATACCAATTGCACCAACCATTAACATCCATGAGTTTGCACGTTGTTGGGTTTCATCTTGATACCAAATCCGATAAGCTGTCAAAGGCCCCATTAAACAAGCTCCAACACCAACTCCTATAATTATTCTAGATACTAAAAGAGTTAAAAAATTCTGAGCGAGAGCAAATATTAATAAACCAACAATGGTTAATGACAAAAAGTATGAAACAATTTTTCTTGGACCTCTCAAGTCTAGCATATAACCTAAAGGGATTTGAACACTTGCAAATCCAAGAAAATATCCACCCCCCAATAATCCAAGCTCTCCTGCAGAAAGATTAAATTCGTTTACTAATTCAGGTGAAATTGTTGCTGTTATTGCTCTTAAGAGAGTAGAAATAAAATATCCTAAAGCAAAAACTAAAAAAATTATAATAACTTTTGATTTAGCTAAGACAGGTTTATTCATTAAGCATTTTGTTAGCCTTGTTTACTCAATTAACAGTTCTTAAAAAATCTTTAATTAAATTATATACTTCTACAATAATTATCTACTTCTACATTCCCCAACGCATTGCAGCAGTATGAACTGGTGAGTCCCAATTTTTTAAAATCTCTTCATCACATTTTAAAAGAGTTATAGATGCTCCTTGCATTTCTAGTGATGTACAATAATTGCCAACCAAACTTCTTGTGATTTCAATATTTTTAGATTTTAAAATTTCACATGCATCGTGATATGCTAGATATAATTCAGTAAGAGGGGTTCCGCCCATTCCATTTACAAAAAGAAGGGCCTTCTCATTTTTTTGGGGTTTTAGATCCTCAAGAATAGCTTCTAGCATATTTGAAACTATTGTTTTTGATGGTTGAATTTTTTCTCTTTTTCTTCCTGGTTCTCCATGAATACCTACACCAAATTCCATTTCATCATTCCCAATATCAAATGTCGGTTTACCAGCAGCTGGGACTGTACAACTTGTAAAAGCAACTCCCATTGTGCCAGAATTTTTATTTACTTTTTCTCCTAGGTTCTTACATTCTTCCAAAGAAAAACCATTTTCTGCAGAAGAACCAACAATTTTTTCAACTAAAACAGTTGCGGCAACACCCCGTCTTCCAGTTGTGAATGTGGAGTCTTCTACTGCAACATCATCATTTGTTATTATACTATCATTTTTACCAGAGTACATTTCGGCACCCATTTGAAAATTCATAATATCTCCAGAGTAATTTTTAACTATAAACAAAACTCCTGCACCACTATCTACATGTTCTGCAGCAGCTTGCATTTGATCAGGTGTAGGTGCTGAAAATACGAAACCTGGACACGCTGCATCCAACATTCCATGACCTACAAAACCACCGTGCATAGGTTCATGCCCACTTCCACCACCTGATATAAGAGATACTTTTCCTTCTTTAGTCTTATTCTTTCTTGAAATGAAATTTGGATCAAATTTTACATCGATAATATCTTTGTGAGCTTTACCAAAGCCCTCTAAACTTTCATTTAAAAAATTATCTACGTTGTTAATAAATTTCTTCATTATTCCTCCTATTCATTAATTACAGATTTACATATTGTTTCAATTATTAGCTGTGAAGAACGAGCACCAGGATCTATGTGTCCCTTTGCTCTCTCGCCCAAAAAAGATGCTCTTCCTTTAGTAGCTAGCATATCTTTAGTTAACAACATTCTTTCTTCAGCAATTTTAATCACCTCTTTTAAACCTTGGTTTTTATCAATATTTTCATTTTTAATTTCATTCAATTTTTGAGAAACAGGAATTAAAACATCCATCATTGTCTTTTCTCCCACATCAGCTTTACCACGATCCTTCATCGCATTAATACCTGATATTATCATTTCACAAGCTTTACTAAAATTTACTTCTTCTAAATTTGATGTTTTAGCCATTGACATAAAAAATGTTCCAAACAAAGCACCGGAAGAACCTCCAATACCTGATAGTACCTTCATAGCAATCATATTCAAAGCTTTTGAAAGAGGTAAATCTTTGATTGTGCTTTCTAACTCTACGACCAATTTTAGTCCTCTTTGTACATTAAAAATATGATCACCATCCCCTATATTTTGATCCAACTTTTCAATTTCAGATGCATTGGCGTCTATTACTTTTTGAATGATTTTTGCTTGTGATATTAAAAAATTAACGCTCATAAATTCTGTTTCCTTCTTTATCAAATTTTAAAACTTTATTTGCATCAATGTCAAAATTAATAATTTCATTAATTGTAGATTTGTAATTTCCTTGTACTGATGCAAGTATCTCATTGCCTTGATAATCAATTGCGACAACAGTTTCAGAACCTAAATTCTCAACTGAAATTATTTTACCCTCATATTGACCATTTCCTAAAGAAACACTCTCAGGCCTAAATCCTATTTTTGGTGGCTCATCCTTACTTTTAAATAATGAGCCTGGTAATATATTAATTTTTGGAGAACCAAGTCTTTGCGAAACATAAATAGAATTAGGATTTTCATAAATTTCTTCTGGTGATCCTATCTGAACTACTACTCCTTCTTTAAGAACACCTATTTTATCTGCCAAGGTTGTTGCTTCAGCTTGATCATGAGTAACGTATAAGATGGTTGCATTTAAATTTGTTTGAATATTTTTTAATTCTACTCTTAAACTTTCTCTTAATTTTGCATCAAGTGAGGATAATGGCTCATCCATTAAATAAATGTTTGGTTTACGTATAAGAGCTCTGCCAATCGCAACTCTTTGCATTTCACCACCTGATAATTGAGTTGCTTTATTATTTAATTTATTTGAAATTTTTAACATCTTTGCGATGTTTTCAATTTTGTTTTTAATCTCTTCCTCAGGCAATTTCCTCATCGGAGAACGCAGTGGGAATGCAAGATTTTCATAAACACTGTAGTGAGGATATAAAGAGTATTGTTGAAAAACAAAAGAAACGTCTCTAGATGCAGGCTGATCCTCTGTAACATTCTCATTGTCAAAAAGTACACTTCCTGAGTCAATTTTTTCTAAACCAGCTATACATCTTAGTGTTGTTGTTT
Organism: Candidatus Pelagibacter sp. HIMB1493; assembly: GCF_052047995.1. Lineage (NCBI taxonomy): Bacteria > Pseudomonadati > Pseudomonadota > Alphaproteobacteria > Candidatus Pelagibacterales > Candidatus Pelagibacteraceae > Candidatus Pelagibacter > Candidatus Pelagibacter sp. HIMB1493. The sequence continues at coordinate 1,142,563 of NZ_JBNAIP010000001.1, forward strand.
TTCCAGCACCTGATGGTCCAAGCAACACAAAAAATTGTCCATCTTCAATTGTAAGATTAATATCTTTTAATGCTTTTATTTTTTTATTGTAAGTTTTAAATAAATTTTTTAATTCTACTTTAGCCATTATTCATAAACTCACTTTTTAAAGATTTATCAGTTGAACCATCAAAAATAATAATATTGTTGTTTGATGGTTTTATTTGAACATTTTCATTTATCTTTACTTTTTTAGAAACATCAGTTCTAACTTTAATCTCACCAACTCTTGTTTTGACTGTAATAATTTTTCTAGAGCCTAGATATTCTATTCCATAAATAGAACCTTTTAATCCACTTTCATCAGTTAAAGTTAGATTTTCTGGACGTATTCCAAAATAATTGTTGTTTTCTTTTGATTCTTCAAATTGCTTAGGAATTTCAAATTTTGTTTCATCAATCTCAATTGAAGATTGATCTTTGGATATACCTTTTTCTAAACTTATAAAATTCATCCCTGGAGAACCAATAAAAGACGCAACAAATTTTGTTTTGGGTTTATTATAAATTATACTTGGCTCATCTGCCTGCAATATTTCACCACCATCCATAACAGCAATACGATCTGCTAAAGACATGGCTTCTAGTTGGTCATGAGTAACATAAACTGTAGTAGCTCCAATTTCTATGTGAAGTTTCTTTAATTCTAAACACATTAGTTCTCTAAATTCTGCATCTAAAGTTCCTAACGGTTCATCCATAAGGAAGGCTTTTGGTCTTCTCACTAATGCCCTACCTAGAGCAACTCTTTGTCTATCTCCACCTGAAAGAGAAGATATATTGGAATTTAAAATATGATCGATTCTCAAAAGTTTAGCTGCCTCTTCAACTCTATTTTTTATGTCTTGTTTACTGTATCCCTGCATTTTCAATGGAAATGAGAGGTTGTTTCTGACATTCATATGTGGATACAAAGCAAATAATTGAAACACAAAAGCAATATCTCTTTCAGATGCTCTCAACATTCCAACTTCTTCTTCTCCAAGATAAATCTCACCTGATGTTGGCAATTCTAATCCAGCAATCATTCTAAGAGTTGTGGTTTTTCCACATCCAGAAGGACCAAGCAAAACAAAAAATTCTTTGTCTTTAATAGTTAAATTAGAATTTTTTACTGCTGTAAAATCACCAAAAGACTTTTGTAGATTTGCTATTTTAATTTGAGACATATCAATCTGGGAAATGACTTGTTATTACGAAACCTATAGTTCCTACTAATATTACTATGAAAGAATAAGTAAACATCCACATTGCAAAAGGCTGCAGCAACATAAACACACCAAGAAGAATTATTACAGTTGATAGATTTTCCCAATACACTCTTCTAAATATTTTTCTGATTAATGATTTTTCTTCTTCCATTATTTTCTAACTGCTCCAAAAGTAATTCCTCTTAAAAGATGTTTTCTTAATATTATTGTAAAAATCATTACCGGTAATAAAAACAAAGTTGTTCCAGCACCAATAGCAGGCCAATCTAATCCTCCTTCACCAATAATTGTAGGAATAAAAGGAGGTGCTGTTTGAGCATTAAATTGAGTTAGCAATACTGCAAAAGCATATTCATTCCAAGAAAATATCATACAAAAAATTGCTGTGGCAGCTATACCTGTCATTGCCTGTGGAAGAACAACTTTAAAGAAAGCTTGAAGTCTGGAATATCCATCTATCATAGCTGCTTCCTCGTATTCTTTTGGTATTTCATCCATAAATCCTTTTAATAACCAAACTGCTAAACTTAAATTTACAACGGTGTATAAAATAATCATACCTAAGTGCGTATCACCGAGACCTAATTTTCTATACATAATAAATATAGGAACAGCTACTGCTATTGGAGGAAACATTCTTGTTGAGAGAATAAAAAATAATAAATCATCTTTTAATGGAACTCTAAATCTTGAAAATGCATAAGCAGCTAGTGCTCCTAAAAAAACTGAAGCAAAAGTTGAGCCAAAACCAATTATCATAGAATTTGAATACCTACCTAAAAACTTTGATGGTCCAGTTATAACCATCTCTCTACTTCTAACTAATTCTTCATACCAATTTTCTGGTGGAGGCAATGAGTTTAAATATTCCTCAGATTGTCTTGATCTGTTAGTAAATAAGTTTACATACCCTTCAAGCGAAGGTTCGAAAAAAACCTCTGGAGGATAAGATATTGCGCTATCTACATTTTTAAAACTGGTCATTACCATCCATGATATTGGTATCAAAGTGATAACTGTGTAAATAATTATAATCGCAGCAGCAATTTTTTTAGAGAATGAGGATGGTTCCAAATATGATCTAGATGTGTCCATTAGCGTTCCTTAATTTTATTCATTACTTTGACATAGACATTTCCAAAACCAAATATAGTAACAAAGAGTATGACTGCAAAAGCCGAGCTATAACCAGTTTTCCATTTTTCAAAAGCTTCTCGTTTTAAATTTATTGATGCAAGCTCAGTTGCAGAGCCTGGTCCACCTGAGGTGAGTTCAACAACCATGTCGAACATTTTAAAATTTTCTATTCCCCTAAAAAGCAAGGCCAATAATAAAAATGGTAAAACAGATGGTAATGTTATGTATAAGAATTGCTGCCATTTGCTTGCTCTATCAACTTCAGCTGCTTCATATAAATAATTTGGAACTGATCTTAGACCTGCCAAACAAATTAACATTGTAAAAGGTGTCCACATCCAAGTGTCTACTATTACTATAGCCCAAGGTGCTAAAGCACTAGAACCTATCATGTCAAAACTACCCAGATCGTAAAAAAAATTTACTGCGTAATTAAAGAGACCTACTTGAGGATTATATAAGTAAGTCCAGAATACGCCTACTACAGCTGGAGACAACATCATGGGAAGAACAATTAAAGTTGTTAATAATTCGTTTCCTTTAAATTTTCTATTAAGTAGTAAGGCTAAACCTAAACCAATTATTGCTTGAAGCAGTAATGTCCAAAACATGAAGCTTGCTGTAACTTGCATTTTTTCCCATATAGCTTCCCTGTTAAGAATTTTAATATAATTTTTTAAACCAATAAATTCTGGTTCTCGTCCAATTTTATTTGCATAAAAATTTGTAAATGACATTCTGATTGCATAGATCAGTGGATAAATGTTTATCGCCAATAAAAGAATTACAGTTGGTCCAATAAAGAGCCATCCTACAGCTTTATCAGATAGTCCTTTAAATTTCTTTTTTACGCTCATAAAAATTTTGTTATAAAAAAAGGGGAGATGCATCCCCCCTTTTTTTAAATTATTTTAACGTATTATGTTTACAGTTTTCCGTCTGCTTCAAACACATCAACCCACTCTACGATAATTTTATCAAGAGCTTCTTTAGCAGTTCCTTTTCCATTAACTACATAGTCATGAATTGCTTCTTGCATCGGAAGCATCAATTCTACAAATGTTGGTTCTTGCCAAAAATCTTTAACAATACCCATAGAGTCTAAGAAACCTTGTGCATAGACAGTTGACGTTGGAAATGATGGTGAATTTAAAACATCATTATGACATGAATATCCACCAAGATCCCACCATTTTTGTTGTACATCTGGTCTTGCAAACCACTTGATATACTCAAGAGCAAGATCTTGTTTGTCTGAATATTTAACAACAGATATACCTTGTCCACCCAATGTTGCGGCCGCAACATTTTGTTTAGGGTTTGCAAAGAAGCCACTAACTCTTCCATCGCTATCTTCTTTAGATACACCTGGCCAGAAAGCATACCAATTCATTTGGAATGCAACTTGTCCAGATTTGTAAGCGTCTAGATTTGCAACCATGTATGCATCTGAGTGTCCTGGAGGTGCACAGTCTTCATATAACTTTCTGTAAAATTCAACTGCTTCTACAGCTTGTGGTGAATTGAAAAATCCTTCCATATCATATGGTTTATTTGGATTTTCATATTCCATACCCCAAGCATACATTGCAGCTGTAACACCCATTGTTATACCTTCAGATCCACGTTCTGTATTAATTGCAGCTCCATATCTTTTCTGACCATCAATCTCTCTGCCTTGGAAAAAAGAACACATGTCATGTAATTGATTCCAATTTGCAGGAACTCCTAGGTCATATCCATGTTTCTTTTTAAATGCAGCATTAAGCTCTGGTCTATCAAACCAATCTTTTCTGTAAGCCCAAGCTAATGCATCTCCCATAGCAGGTAATGCATAGTAATTCTCACTTCCTTTTGGCCAAGTTGAGTATGCATAAACAGTTGCTGGTGAAAAATCATTCATTGAAATTCCCTCTTTATCGAAGAAGTCATTCAATTTTACGTAGTGTCCGTAAACTGCACCAGCACCAATCCATTGTGAGTCACCAATTAATAGGTCAAATGTTTTACCTTTGTTGTTAAGTTCATTTAACATACGGTCGGCAAAATTTGGCCAAGGTACAAACTCAAAGTTTACTTCTATTCCAGTTTCTGCTGTGAATTCTTTAGTTAATTCTTGCAAAGCATTAGCAGGGTCCCAAGCGGCCCATCCTAAAGTGATAGATTTAGCATTTGAATTTACAGAGAATGAAAATAAAGAAACAAACAATAAAATCATTATTTTTTTCATTTTATCTCCTCTTAGTTTAATTAATCTAATTATAATCTATCCAAAATGTTTTGTGCCTGCTAGTATTTTTTTATAAAAAAATAAATTGTTGATAAATTTAAAGAAAGGGAAATTATGAATAATATAAAAGGTCCTGCAATTTTTCTAGCACAATTTGTGGGTGAAAATGTACCGTTTAATTCTTTAGACAATATTTGTAAGTGGGCATCATCTTTAGGTTACAAAGGTGTACAAATTCCAAGTTGGGATAATAGACTGATCGATTTAAAGAAAGCATCTGAAAGTAAAGATTATTGCGATGAAATTAAAGGAATAACAAAAAAATATGATCTTGAGATCACTGAACTATCAACGCATCTTCAAGGACAATTGGTTGCAGTGCATCCTGCATACGACACAGCATTTGATGGATTTGCCGCACCTGAAGTTAGAGGAAATCCAAAAGCAAGGCAAGAATGGGCAGTCAATCAATTAATGATGGCAGCTAAAGCCTCGAAAAATCTTGGACTTGATAGGCATGTTACTTTTTCTGGAGCATTAGCTTGGCCTTACGTTTATCCTTGGCCACAAAGACCAGAAGGATTAATTGAAAATGCATTTAATGAACTTTCAAATAGATGGAAGCCAATTCTTGATCAATTTGACCAAAATGGAGTTGATCTTTGTTATGAGATACATCCTGGTGAAGATCTTCATGATGGTATTACTTTTGAAATGTTCTTGGAAAAAGTTGGTAATCATAAAAGATGCAACATGCTCTATGATCCTAGCCATTATGTTTTGCAAAATTTAGATTACTTGGCTCATATAGATATTTATCATGAAAAAATTAAAATGTTTCATGTTAAGGATGCAGAACTTAACCCTACTGGAAAACAAGGTGTCTATGGTGGTTTTCAATCTTGGGTTAATAGAGCTGGTAGATTTAGATCTCTTGGTGATGGACAGGTAGATTTTAAATCAATTTTTTCAAAGTTTACTACTTATGGTTATGATGGCTGGGCTGTTCTTGAGTGGGAATGTTGTCTAAAACATCCAGAAGATGGGGCTAGAGAAGGAGCTGAATTTATCAAAAATCATATCATTAACACTACAGAAAAAGCATTTGATGATTTTGCAGGAAGTGGTGCTGACATTGAGGCTAATAAAAAAATGCTTGGTATAAATTAATGCAAAGAAAAATACGTATTGGAATGGTAGGTGGTGGAGAAGGTGCATTTATTGGGGGTGTTCATAGAATAGCTTTAAGACTTGATGGTCATTATGAATTAGTAGCAGGTTGTTTTTCGTCTGATTTTAAAAATTCAAAAGAAACTGGAAATAAACTTGGATTATCAGATGAACGTATTTATGAAACTTACCAGGAAATGGCAGAAAAAGAGTTTGCTCTTTCTGATGGAATTGATGTTGTTTCTATAGTAACTCCTAATCATCTTCATGTACCAATAGCAAAAATTTTTGCAGAAAAAGGTATTCATATAATTTGTGATAAGCCTCTAGCTCTAACGACTGAAGAAGCAAATTCTCTTAGAGATATTGTTGAAAAAAAAAAATTAATTTTTGCTTTAACACATAATTACACTGGATATCCTATGGTAAGACATGCTAGATCTCTTATTAAAAGAGGTGATCTGGGAAACATAAGAGTTGTTCAAGCAGAATATCCTCAAGATTGGTTGACCACAAAAGCCGAAGACACTGGTTTAAAACAAGCTGAGTGGAGAACTGATCCCAAAAGATCAGGAGGAGGAGGGTGTATAGGAGACATTGGAACCCACGCATTCAATCTTGTCAGATTTATTACTGGATTAGAATTGGATGAGTTATCAGCCGACATTCATACTTTCATTAAGGGCAGAAAACTAGACGACAACGCTCAAATCATGCTTAGATTTAAAGGTGGTGCAAAAGGTGCAATATGGTCCAGTCAAGTTGCAGTTGGGAATGAAAATAATCTTAAAATAAGAGTTTATGGTGAAAATGGCGGATTGGAGTGGAGACAAGAAGATCCTAATTATTTATATTTCACAAAATTTGGTCATCCAACTCAAAAGATTACTCGAGGGAGTAGCAATACTAGCAAAGAGGCAGAGGACGTTACAAGAATTCCGCCTGGACATCCTGAGGGCTATTTAGAAGGGTTTGCTAATATATATAGCGATGTTTCTAAAACATTATTTGCTGAAATAAATAAAAAAAAATATGATAAATCAAATGATTGTTATCCGACAGTTTATGATGGTGTTGAAGGTATGAAATTTATAGAAACTATTTTAGAGTCTAGTAAAAATAATAGCAAATGGGTTCCATTTAATTAATATAATAAATTTAATTTACTTTATTTACACAATTACCAGTTCTAAAAAATTCATCTATATTATCGATTGCTAAATTTCCCATTGCAATTCTAGTATCTTTTGTAGCGCTTCCTAAATGAGGCAAAACAAAAACACTCGGGATTTTTAAATAACCAGGATTTAAGTTTGGTTCATTTTTATAAACATCTAATCCTGCAGCATAAATTTTTCTTCTATTCAATGCATCAATCAAAGCTTCATCATCAACTATATCACCTCGAGCAACATTTGTTATCACAGCACCTTTGGGGAAATACTCAACTGTCTCTTTATTTATTAGGTTTTCTGTTTCCTTTGTAGCTGGGCAACAGATAGATAAAACATCTGAAACTGAAAAAAGACTTTTTATACTGTCATGATAAATTGCGCCCTGCTCTTTATCTTCACTTAATTTTGAACGATTATGATAATGAATAACCATGCCTAAAGATTTAGCAATATTTGCAATTTTTTGACCGATACGACCCATACCTAAAATTCCTAGTCTTGTTCCTGTTAACTGTTTTCCAATTAAATAATCTGCGGACCATTTCCATCCACCCTCACGCGCAGATTCAATTCCTTCTGACGCTCTTCGACAAGCTCCTAATATAAGCAATATTCCTATCTCAGCTGTAGCATCTGACAAAACTTCTGGGGTATTAGTTACGGCAATACCTCTTTTTTTAGCAGCATCTAAATCAATATTTCCAAAACCAACTGCAAAATTTGAAATTATTTTAATACTATCTGGAAGTTTATTTATTGTATCAGCATCTAATTTTTCAGTTAAAGATGATAAAATTCCATCACATCCTTCGCTCATTTCAATAATTTTTGATTGTGAATAAAGTTCATCATTTGAATTAAATTTAGCTTCAAATAATTTTGATGCTTTATCTTCACTCTCTCGGATCAGTCTTCTTGTAATTAAAATTTTTTTCATAAAACCCCTATTTTAAAATTTCAGGTTTGGGACCGCCTGTGTACCAATCCAAAACTTCAATTGTATGTAAAATTGGAACTTTAGTACCATGAGAAATTTGGGTAATACAACCAATATTTCCTGTTGAAATAAAATCAGGGTTTAAACTTTCTATGTTATTTACCTTATTTTTTAGTAGTTGTTTTGCAATTTTTGATTGTAAAATATTATAAGTTCCAGCTGATCCACAACAAATGTGTCCTTGTGGAATTTCCATAATTTCATTGTCAGTTTTTTCAAGTAATGAAATTGGTTGTGAATGGACTTTTTGACCATGCTGCATTGAACATGCAGAGTGATAAGCAACTTTATATTTCTTTCCTTTAGATTTTATATTTAGTTTTAAACTTTCAAAAATATATTCAGAAATATCTCTTGTAAGATCTGATATGACTTTTGCTTTTTTACTTAACTCTTTGTCATCTCTAAAAATAAAACCATAATCCTTCATGGTAGTACCACAACCTGATGTATTAGATAAAATTGCGTCTAAATTTCCCTTTTGATGCTCCTCATACCAAGTATTTATATTATTTTTAAAATCTTGGTGAGCATCCTCTTCTTTTCCTAGATGGTGATTTAAAGATCCACAGCAACGAATTTTTTTTGGAACTACAACTTCAACCCCATGTCTATTTAATAATCTGATTGTTGCTTCATTTATTTGAGGTGAAATTTCTTTTTGTACACATCCAGTTAATAAAGCAACTCTTGCTATTCTTTTCTTGTCCGAAACTTTGTAAATCTCTTTAATAGGTAAAGTTTTTTTTGGAAAAGTTGTTGGCATTAATTCAATCATGTCTTTAATCTTTGTAGGCATTAAGAATTTAAATGGCATTGCCAATTTAACAAAAAAACTTGAGAGTCTAAATACTTTAACATTTGGTAAAGTGATTGATAAAAAATATCTAATTAGTTTATCAAAAAAAGATCTTTGATAATTTTTTTCAATATATTTTTTTCCATGATCTATGATGTGCATGTAATTCACACCAGCAGGACAAGTAGTCATGCAGCTATAACATGAAAGACAACGATCGATATGCTTAACAACTTTTTCAGTTGGTTTTCTGTTATTTTCCAACATGTCCTTAATAAGATAAATTCTACCTCTTGGACCATCCAATTCATCACCTAACAGCTGATGTGTAGGGCAAGTAGCATTACACATTCCACAGTGAACACACTTTTTAAATACTTTTTCTGTAGCAAAATTATCAGAGTCTTTAAGTTGCTGTTCAGTAAATTTTGTCTGCATTAAATTCCTCTATACATTTTTCCAGGGTTTAAAATTCTTTTTGGATCAAAACTTTTCTTAATTTTTTCTGAAATCATCAAACGTATATCATCAACTGTAAAAATTGATTCTCCATAATCATAATCTGCAGAAGTTTTTATTACAGTTAAATAACCACCAGATTCCAAAGCTATTTTTTTTAGCTCTTTTATTTTTTCTTCTTTATGTTCATCAACTTCTATCCAAAATAATGATCCACACCAATCCACAAAATATTTATATTTATTATCTAAAAATTTTAATAAATTTGATCCTTTTGCTGGAGGAATAACCATTCTGATTAAATTATTTTTGGTATTCTCAAAAATTTCTAAATTATTGATTTTTTTCCAGAATGGTTCTGACTGATAAACATCTAAAGTAGAATTTTCAAATTTATCAAGTTCAAGCTCTTTACTTAAATTTTTAATTTTTTCCTTAATTGAAATTTTATCTCCCTCTACTCTAAAAGCTAGAAAAGAAGTATTTGATTTTAAATCATTAAATTTAAATACAGAATTTTTTTTCTTCAAAAAATCATCATCCTTTGATTTATTAGGAACATACACTGCTCCTGATATTTCACTGCTGGAACTTGATAATTTAATAAATAAATCAAAAATTTCCTCAGATTTATCAATATAAATTGCAATTGTATTTGAAGAATCTTTTTTTGGTAGAACCTTTAAAGTGATTTCTGTTAAAGCTACTAAGGTGCCAAAGGATCCAGCTATAAGTTTTGACAAATCATAACCAGTAACATTTTTAACTACTGTACCTCCTGATTTGATAATATCCCCTTTACCATTTACTCCTTTAAAACCTAACACATGATCTCTAACACTTCCAACTTTAAACCTTCTTGAGCCTGCATAATTACAGGATAAATACCCTGCTATAGTTCCTTTGTTAGATACACCATTTTTTATATAACCAAAATCAATAGGCTCAAAAGCTAATTCCTGATTATTTTCATCAAGTATTTTTTCAACTTCTTCTATTGGCGTACAAGCCTTTACTTTAATATATAGTTCTTCAGGTCTGTAATCTATTATGCCTGTTAATTTTGAAAGCGACATTGTGTTTGCTGATTGAGCTTTATTTCCTATGAAGCTTTTAGAATTATGTCCTATTATTTCTGTGGGAGAATCTTTTTTATAAAGTTCTCTAATTAATTCTGAAACTTCACTCTCGTTTTTTGGATAATAGATATTATTAGAATCTTGGAAGATCTGGGAATTTATCTTTGCTTTTGTGGACATGAACCCTTCCTTCCTCCGCGCATTTTCTAAGAATAGGATATACTTTTCCAGGATTTAATAAATTTTTCTCATCTAATGATTTTTTAATATCTAACTGTTGTTGAATATCATCGTCATTGAACATCTCACACATAAGTTCTCTTTTTTCGATACCAACTCCATGCTCTCCTGTGATTACTCCTCCAAGTCTTACGCAAGTCTTTAATATTTCTGATCCAAACTCTTCGGTTTTTCTTAACTGCTCTTTATCATTTCCATCAAACATAATTAGTGGATGTAAATTTCCATCACCTGCATGAAAACAATTTGCCACTGGTAAATTATACTTTTCTGAAAGTTTTTTTATTTCAAGTAAAGCTTCTGCGAGTTTACCTCTAGGTATTGAGCCATCCATACAATAATAATCTGGGGCCATCGCTCCACATGCTGGAAACGCAGCTTTTCTCCCAGCCCAGAAAGATAATCTCTCTTTTTCATTTTTACTTAGTTTTAAACTTGAACAATTATTTTTTTTACAAATTATCTCAACTTTTTTGATCAACTCATTTACTTCTGACTCTGTTCCATCAAGTTCAACGATTAATAATAATTCAGCATCTCTTGGATAACCAGCTTTGCTAAAATTATCTGTTGCTTCAATAAGAGCTTTGTCCATAATTTCCATTCCAGCTGGAACTATTCCACTTGAAATTATTTCAGACGCTGCATCTCCTCCTTCTTTAATAGATGGAAAACCAATTAAAGCTGCTTTAACAACTTCTGGTTTTTTCAGAATCTTAACAGTTACTTCAGTAACAACGCCTAATAATCCTTCTGAACCACAAATTAATCCCATAAGGTCATACCCTTCTTGATCAAAAGATTTTCCTCCAATTTTACAAATGGTTCCATCCATCATTACCATTTCTACACCTAAAATATTGTTTGTAGTGGTTCCATATTTTAAAGAATGAACACCTCCTGAATTTTCAGCCACATTACCACCTATTGAGCATGCTAATTGACTAGATGGATCTGGAGCATAATAAAAACCCTTATGTTCTACAGTATGAGTAATTCCTAAATTAGTAACACCAGGTTGAGTGATCACACATTTATTCTCATAATCAATTTCTAAAATTTTATTAAATTTTCCTAAACCCAAAAGGATGGCATCTTGCAAAGGTAATGCTCCACCAGATAAACCTGTACCAGCGCCTCTTGGAACTACTTTGATATTTTCTTCATTACAATATTTAAGAATTTCGCTAACTTCTTTAGTGTTTTCAGGCAAGACCACAGCTAGGGGCGTTTGGGTATAAACTGAAAGTGCATCAGTTTCATAAGGTCTTAATTCATCAGCTTCGCTTAAAACGTTTTCTGGGTTAGTTATGCTTGATAGTTTTTTTACTATCTGAGATTTATTAGATACAATAGATCTATCAATTTTTGGCAAAGCTATTTCAGACATAGCTTAACCTAGCATTTTTTTGATATTTTCCAATGCGTTAGAAATGTTATCCTGAGATGCAGCAAAGCTAAATCTTACGTAATCTTTGCATGTTTTTCCAAATGCTGTGCCTGGGACAATAGCAACACCCGCTTCATGCATAGCTCTTTTACAAAACTCTGAACCATCCATTCCAGTTCCTATAACTTTTGGAAATGCGTAAAAAGCTCCCCCTGGCAAACTGCATTCTACTCCAGGTAAACTATTTAATCCTTCATGAATTAGTTTTCTTCTTTGTGTGAATTTTTCCATCATCAAATCAATTGAATCGTCTGGTCCATCAAGTGCTGCTATTCCTGCAAATTGAGCTGCAGCATTAACACAAGATACACTATTGATTAATAGTTTATTTATATGTTCAATTAATTGCTCTGGCCAAAAACTCCAACCAAGTCTCCATCCTGTCATTGAGTAAGCTTTACTCCAACCTTCTAAAACAATTAGTCTGTCTCTTAACTCTGGATAATTAAAGAATGTTGGCATTTCTTTATTGTCAAATATTTGTCTACTGTAAATTTCATCACTTAGGATTGTAACATGCGGATGTTTTTTTAAACCCTCTGCTAATTTATCAATTTCAGACTTCTCAACAAAACTTCCAGTTGGGTTGTTAGGGTTAATTAAAATTAACAATCTAGTCTTTTCAGTGATTAAAGATAAAATTTTATCTGCACTAAATTTTAAATCTTTATCTTCTGTTAAATCATAAGGTACAGCAGTAGAGCCTGTATAATTAATCATAGATTCATAAATAGGAAAAGCTGGTGTTGGATGAATAATTTCTGCTCCTGGCTCACCAAAACACTGTATTGCATAATGCATTGTAGGTTTTCCACCTGGCATTATGATAATTCTTTCTGGATCTACTTCAGCGTTATATCTCTTTTTGATCCATCTAGTAACCGCTTGTCTGCACTCTAAAATTCCGTTTGAAAGAACATACCCATGGTGACCATCATCTAAAGCTTTTTTTGCAGCTTCAACAACATGTTTAGGTGTTTTAAAATCTGGTTGACCCAATCCAAGATGTATCATTGGGTTTCCTTGCGCTTCTAATTTTTTAGCTTCTGCTAAAACTGAAAAAGCACTCTCTGTTCCAAGTCTATTAAGTGATGCTGCTAGTTTCATAATAAAGTTGGAAAATATACATAAATTAAATTGATTGTCTATTAATTAAGATAAAATTTGAATTTCCTTAATTTATCTTAATTTCTGTAGATTATTTTTGATGCATCAAGATCTTTTACAGATTTACAGCCCATCAAAATCATATTTCTTCTAATTTCTTTTTGCATGTTCTCTAGTAATCTTTCAACACCTTGTTGTCCTCCAGCGCCCAAACTAAAAAGAAATGCTTTTCCAAAACTACAAGCTGTTGCGCCGGCTGCAAGAGCTTTTAAAACATGCGTTCCTCTTCTTACTCCACCATCTAGAATAATTTCTAACTTATCACCTACTGCATCTGAAATTGCTTTAACTTGATCAAAGGGTGACCTAGATCCATCCAATTGTCTTCCTCCATGATTAGATATCATTATCGCTGTACAGCCTATATCAATTGCTCTCTTTGCATCTTCAACGGACATTACACCTTTTAGTGCCATTGGTTTATTCCATTTTTTAATACAGTATTCTGCATCTTTCCAATTCATCGCTGGATCATATTGCTCATTAATATAATCCATTACTGATTTAGCTATGTTTGTTCCTTTGTCGGTTTTGTTTTTAATATTTGCTAACTCAAATTTTTTATTAGTAAAATATTTAAAAACCCAACCAGGTCTCATGGCAAAACTTAATAAACTATCTAATGTAAATTTAGGTGGAGTAGTAAAACCAGTTCTATGATCTCTTTCTCTATTTCCTGCAACTAATGTATCAACAGTAATGCACATACCGTCAAAATTTGCTCTGCTACATCTATCAATTAAATCATCAGTAATTGATTTATCCTTATGGATATAAAGTTGAAATAGTTTTGGACCGCTAGAAACATTCGCAACTTCTTCTATAGAGAATGATGCCATTGTTGACATACTATAAATTGTATTAAATTTTTCTGCTGCTCTAGCAGAAGCTTTATCACCTTCTGGGTCATACAAACTTTGCATCGCTGTAGGAGACAAAAATAGAGGCATATCAATTTTTCTACCAAAAACTGTTGTAGATAAATCTGGCTCTCCAACACTGTTTAAAATATTAGGAACTAAATCACAGTCGTTAAATGAGTCTGTATTTCTGTTTAAAGTTATTTCATCATCAGCACCTCCATCAATATAATGAAATATTGGTGCTGGTAATTTTTTCTTGGCTAATTTTCTAAAGTCATCAAAATTATAGCAATCATTTAAATTCATAAAAGTGTATTAGAAGCTTTTAAAGAAATTAAACATATAACTATTTGCCCCAGGATTTTTATCTCCTATACTTGCATTAGATATATGATTATATGAAAAACCAAATTGACTGCTCTCAGACATATCTAAAGAAATTTGTAACTCAGATTTAAATTCTAAAACGTGACCTAAGTCTTTTCCATCACCTTCGTGATATAATCCTGGAGTAAAACTTGGATTAAAATTTAAAGAACCTATTTTATATTGTGCTTCTACTCCTGTATAAACATAAGCCGCACTATCTGCAGTTATAAGAGCACCAGTAATAGGTGATAAATTTCCAAGAAAAGTATCTCTATTTAAGTTTTCATTTTGATGCTGAAAGCCAATTAATTCTGATTTTTTTCCATCGTCACTAAAATCAAACATCCCAGTATAAACGTTAAACTCAGTATTTAAATCTCTCTGTTTAATTTCCTCTGCATTTGATGAAATCGGAAACGCTAGAAATATAAGTAAAATCAGAATTTTTTTTAAATGCATTTTGGATTAATTTTTAAATTTTAGTTTTTTGAGGATTATTGCACCTCCAAGTAAAAATATCAATATTGGCAATAACCAAAGAATATAAGTATTTTTATTTAAACCAGGATCATACAAAATCCATTCTCCGTATTTTTCTTTAAAAAAATCATAAATTTGGTTTTCAGATAATCCTTCCTCAAGTTTTTTATCAACTAAAATTTTCATGCTATTTGCAAAATCTGAATCAGAATCATACACAGATTGACCCTGACAAATTAAACATCTTAAATTTTTCGTAATCTTATTTCTTTCAAGCTGATCACTAGCAAATGATATTTTTGGAATTAATAATAAAATAATTAAAGCAATTTTTAAAATTTTCATTTTATTATCGAGTTAATTTCGTTAATTAATTTTTCATTTAATGGTCCAATATATTTTGCAACTATTTTATTTTTATGGATCAAAAAAGTTTCTGGCACACCATATGCCCCCCACTCTATTGAAATTGTACCATCTTCATCTAATAAAATTGTTTCGTATGGATTTCCTAATTTTATTAGAAAATTTTGAGCATTATTAAAATTATCTTTATAATTTAATCCAATTAAAGTTACTTTATTGTTTTCACTTAATTTCATTAAATAAGAATGTTCTTGTCTACAGGGTACGCACCACGAGGCCCATATGTTTAATAAATAAAATTTATTTGAATTAAATATTTCTGATGAATTTACATTTTCTTTGCTATCAAATTTAATACTAGAAAAACTTGGAATATCTTTTTTTATTTCTGACTTGGGAGTATAAATATTTGTATTTTGCAAACCTTTATAAAATATTAAAAAAATAATTATAAAACTTATTATTACTATTGAAGGTATTAATTTATTTTTCATATTCTCTTTTTAAAAAAACTTAATATTCCACCAATACTTAATAATAATACTGATACCCATATCCAAAGCATAAAAGGTTTGTCTTGATATCTAACATTAAAATATTCCTGATTTTGCACTAAGTTTATGACAATAAATTTATCTTTCATTAAAGAAGTTTTAATATCAGCTTCGCTAGTTACTATATTTGGCTGATTGTAAATTCTTAACTCTGGAGACATTTTATTAATTTTTCCATCTGAAGAAATTATTTTAAAATTTGCTACCACTGAGTTGTAATTTTTTTCACTTCTCTGGTTTACATCTTCAAGTGTAATTTTAATTTTTGAGTTTTCATAACTCTGACCAATTTTAAGATTGGTTATTACTTCGCTAGAAAGCAAATTATTAAATAAAATACTTAAAATTAATAAGCTAAATCCAAAGTGAGCAATAGTTTGAGAAATGTTTTTATATTTTTTTGTAAAAAAATCCCTCACAGTAATAAAAAACAAATAAAATGCACTTGAGATTAAAATAGTGTTTACAAGTAAATTTTTATGAAAATTCTTAATAATCAAATAAGATATTAAAATTGATATAAATAATAAAAATATAAGAATTTTTTTACTCTCTAAGTTAGATTTAATCCATTTCAATTGAGGTCCAATCGCCATAGCGATTAAAAATGGAATTAAGAAAGGGATAATTAGTTTATGATAGAACGGTGGACCGACTGATATTTTTTCTGAAGAAATTACATCTAAAAAAATTGGATACACTGTACCAATTAAAACCACAGATAAAAAATACATCATGAACCAATTATTTAATATAATCGCACTTTCTTTACTTAACCAAAAAAGATTTATTGAATTTTTTTGACCCTCTTTATGAAAAAAGAAAAAAATAAATAAAGAAATAAAAATTAGAACAAATAAAAATATTAATATGAACAGACCTCTTTCAGGGTCGTTAGCGAAAGTATGAACTGAATTAAGGATACCTGATCTGACTAAGAAAGTTCCACACATACTAAGTGTAAATGTAGCAATAGATAAAATTATAACCCAAGAGGTTAAAATCGATTTTTTCTCTAAAACTAATATACAATGTAACAATGTGGTCAATGCTAACCAAGGCATAAGAGATACATTTTCAACTGGATCCCAAAACCAAAATCCTCCCCACCCAAGTTCATAATATGCCCAAATAGAACCTAGTAAAATTCCTAACGTTAAAAATATCCATGAAATTAAAGTCCATTTTTTTATATGAGCTGCCCAGCTTCCAGAAACCATTTTTAAAGTTGTTGCTGCTAATGTGGAAGAAAATATTATTGATGAACCAACATAGCCTAAATATAGAATAGGTGGATGAATTGCTAATGCAGGATCTTGCAATATTGGGTTTAAACCTAAACCTTCCTCAGGAATTGGGAATAAGTAATTAAATGGATTAGAAGTTTTTAATAAAAATATAAAAAAACCAATAATTATTATCTGCTGAAATATTGTTGTTAGAGTTTTATATTTTATTGATTGATTATTTGTTCTTAATAAAAAAATGAAAATGAATAATGTTAAAACCAACAACCACAATAATAAACTACCCTCATGGTTCCCCCAGGTTCCTGTAATTTTGTAAAACAAAGGTTTAGTAGTATGGGAATTACTAAATACAGTTTCGTTACTAAAATCTGAAACTATAAAAGATAAAACCAAACCAAAAAAACTAACAACAACAAAAAATAATTGTAAAAATGATAATGATAATATTTTAGTATCCAAAATTTCTGAATTTCTAAAATTTTGAATTGAAAAATAAATCAAAATTGAACCACTAATTAATCCTAAAATAAGTGCATAATATCCAACAACACTATAAATCAATTAATTTTCCTCCAATGCAGCTTTAACCTCGGGAGGCATATAATTTTCATCATGCTTTGCTAAAATTTTTGTTGCTGAAAAGAAATTTCTGTCTTTCAAAACACCTTCGGCCACAACTCCCTTTCCTTCTTCAAATAAATTTGGGACAGCACCTGAATAAGTAACATTAATCTCATTTTTAAAATCTGTAATAATAAAATTCACTTCATTAGAATTCATATTAATAGAATTTTTTTTAACCATTCCACCTACTCTAATTTTATTATTTGTAAGCTCAGTTAATGACTTAATCTCTGAAGGAGATTGAAAATAAACAACGTTTTCTTCTAAAGATTTTAGAACTAAAAAAACAGTTAATATTAAAATTAATAAAATAGTCGAAACAAATAGAAATCTTAACTTAACTTTTCGACCATACATCGATCAAAAATTAGTTGTTTGTTGCGTCAGCTAAAATTTCTTTATTTATTCTTTGTGATTTTGCAGAATTAGCTTGTTCAGTGTTAAGTGATCCAAATTTAGCAACAAATTTACTTTGTTCTTTAATAAATTGAACTTTTGTTACTAAATATAAACTTAGGAAACTTAATAAAGTAAAACCAAATGCAGATAACACGTATACTGCATATCCATTCATAAATAATAAGTCGTTAATCATAGTCTATCTAAACCTTTATTTTTAATTTTTATCAGTTCTGTATTATATTTCATTAAGAAAATTAACAACGAAAATAGAGCAAATGCCGCAGTCATTATTAATAAAGGATAAAGCATTGATGAATGAATTGAGCTTTTAGACAAGATATTTATTGAGGCAGGTTGGTGAAGTGTGTTCCACCAATCAACAGAGTACTTAATTATTGGCACATTGATAATTCCAAGAATGGTAATAAAGGTTGAGATTTTAAATACTTTTTCTTCATTTTCATAAATTCTCCAAGAGATTAGGTATAGAGCATAAAATAGAGCTAAAATTAACATCGAAGTAATCCTCGCATCCCAAGCCCACCATGTTCCCCAAGTTGGTTTCCCCCAAATAGAACCTGTTACCAAAGCAATTATGTTAAAAACAAAACCTGAAGGTGCTAAACTTTTGGATATTAAAAAAAAATTTTTGTTTTTAAAAATAAATCCTGAAATTGACAAAACAGTTATCGAAGAAAAAATTCCAAGAGAAATCCATGCAGCAGGAACATGAACATACATAATTCTAACAGCGTCACTCTGCTTGTAATCTTCTGGAGACAATATTAGTGCTTCAACTAATCCAACAGATAGAACAACAACAAATAAAAATAAAACATATTTTGGCGCCTTCGAAGTAATTTGAAAAATTTTATTTGGCTCTAAAAGTTTAAACATAACTCTAATTTAGGGATTTATTTTGAAAATACTATTGTGAAAAATTATCTGATCAAGAATGAAGAGGGGGAGATAATAAAGAAAGATTAACTTTTAACACTCTTGATCAGAATATAACTATTTTATAAAAAATTAGTGTGGCCTAGATTGGAAATAAATGTGTTTGAATAATGATAGCTAATTAGAAAGCTTGAAATAACTTGAGCCTTTTTTACCTGAAAAAATTTCTTCAATTAACGGATGTTTTATAGGCTCGTCTGAATCGTCCATCAAAAGATTTTGCTCTGAAACATAAGCTTCGTAAGTGATTTCGTCGTTTTCGGCAAGTAGATGATAAAAAGGCTGATCTTTTCTTGGTCTAACATTTTTTGGAATAGACTGATACCATTCCTCTGAATTGTTAAACTCGAAATCTACATCATAAATAACACCCCTAAATTCGAAGTGCTTATGTTTAACAATATCTCCAATTGAGAATTTAGCTTTTTGAATTGCCATGTTAGTTAGTATGGGTATTTAAAAATAAAAATCAATGTAAAAAATATTAATGTTTTGTGATGTGGCAAATATGTTAATATCTTTTAAGTGAATAAATCTTTTTTAAAATTTGTTACTGATTTTGGACCACTAGCAATATTTTTTTTCTATTATTACAACAGTGGAAAAAATTTATCAGTAGCAATTCCTCCCTTAATAGTTGCAACTATTATTGCATTGGCTGTTGTTTGGTTTTTTGAAAAAAAAATTCCACCAATGCCTCTGTTAAGTGGAATTCTAATAACTTTTTTTGGAGGTCTCACTATCTACTTTAATGATCCAATATTTATTTATGTAAAACCAACAATAATAAATATCATGTTTGCTCTAGCTTTATATTTTGGAAAATACTTTACGAAAGAACCAGTGCTTAAAAAAGTTATGGGGAAATCAATACCTTTGTCAGATATCGGATGGGAAATTTTAAATCGAAGATGGATGTTTTTTTTCTTTGGTCTTGCATTATTAAATGAATTTGTATGGAGAACACAAACTGAAGAATTTTGGGTTAATTTTAAAGTATGGGGAATGCTTCCAATAACAATAGTGTTTACTGGATTTCAGGTACCTTTGATAAATAAACATAAAATAGATGCGTAATAACTTAAGATTAGTAGTAAACAATCCACATAATAAAATAGAGGAAAGACAATTTTTTGAAAAAGATGAGCTTAAAATTATTTTAGATCTTTATGCAAAGATGGTTTCCGAAGGCTCTTGGAAAGATTATGGTCTCAACATATCAAGCAAACAAGTTAGCTTTAGTGTATTTAGGAATGCGGCAGAGAATGCGCTCTATAAAATTTGTAAAAATTTTAAGCCAAAAAATAAAAATTTAAAATACTTAATCACAGACACAAGCGGTAAGATTTTAAAAAATTCTTATGAGCTTAAGTCTTTACTTAAAAATACTAATTGGAAGAAACTTCAAAAATAAACTATCGTCTTTGACCAAAAAGTCTTAACAACATTATAAATAGATTAATAAAGTCTAGGTATAATGTTAAAGCACCCATGACAGCTTTTTTTCCAATGATTTCACCAGAGTCACTTGCAACATACATGTTTTTAATTTTTTGAGTATCATAGGCTGTTAAACCTACGAAAATTAAAACACCTAAAATTGAAATTACAAAGTACATCATTGAAGACTTCAAGAAAATATTAACGATTGATGCAATAATTATACCAATCAATCCCATCATCAAAAATGAGCCAAACTTAGTTAAATCTCTTTTTGTTGTATAACCATAAATACTCATCGCTCCAAAAGTTGCTGATGTTATGAAAAACACTCTAGTAACACTCAAGCCAGTATAAACTAATAAGATTGAAGACAATGAAAGACCCATTAAAGCTGCAAACACCCAAAATGTTGTTTGAGCTTTTGAAGCGCTCATCTTATTAATTCCAAAACTCATGTAAAAAACGATACCTAAAGGAGCCAGCATTACTAACCATTTAAGTCCTGACAAATAGATTGCATTCCCCATTTGTGTTAATCCAACAATTGCTCCTGATTGATCAGTCACGACTGACATCTTAAATGTCATTAATGCAATGATCCCTGTTAACAACACACCTGTTGCCATATAGTTGTAAACTTTTAACATGTAGGCTCTTAAGCCTTCATCCATTACAGCTGCAGTTTGTTGCGCTGCTTTTGCTCTGTTTAATATTCCGTTTTTATCAAATTCCATAATATGCTACATATAATAGTCTTTTAATAATTATTCAAGACACCTTAAAAGATTAATAAAAAGTTAACATAAAACATTAATGAATTACAAAAAATTGGGAAATACCGATCTTGATGTAAGTACAATTTGTCTCGGTACAATGACTTGGGGAGAACAAAATACTCAAGATGAAGCATTTGAACAAATGGACTTTGCTTTAGGCAATGGAGTAAATTTTTGGGACACAGCTGAATTGTATGCAGTTCCTCCTCGTAAAGAAACTTATGGGGACACTGAAGAAATAATTGGTAATTGGTTTGAAAAAACAAAAAAAAGAAATGAAGTTATTTTAGCTACGAAAGTTGCTGGTCCAGCAAGAGATTATTTAAGGAATGGAGAAAATAGTTTTACAGGTCCAAACTTAGAGTCGGCTTTGAACAATAGTCTCAAAAGACTTAAAACAGATTATATTGATTTATATCAACTTCATTGGCCAGAAAGAAATGTAAATAATTTTGGAAGACTTGGTTACGTTCATAAAGAAAATGATTGGAATAAATTTGAAGATGTTCTTGGGGAATTAGATAAATATATTAAAGCTGGGAAAATAAGATACGTTGGTCTTTCAAACGAAACTCCTTGGGGAGCGTTAAATTATTTGCAGCTTTCAAAAGATAAAAATTTACCAAGAATGATGTCTATTCAAAATCCATACAGCTTACTAAATAGATCTTATGAAGTGGGATTAGCCGAGGTTTCTATTAGAGAAAAAATTGGATGCCTTGCATATTCACCTCTAGCAAGTGGATACTTAACGGGAAAGTACAGAAATAAAAATTTTCCTAAAGGATCAAGAATGGAAAGAGACTTTGATTTTTGGACAAGATATAGAAAACCCAACACAGAGGCTGCTGTAGAACTTTATTTTAAAATCTGTGAAAAACACAATTTAAATATGACTCAAATGTCTATTAAATTCTGTGAAATTCAAGAATTTATGACAAGTGTAATTATAGGTGCAACTACAATGGAGCAGTTGAAATCAGATATAGAAAGTGTAAATGTAAATTTATCTAATGATGTCATTGAAGAAATCAATCAAGTTCAAACAATTTATCCAAACCCATGTCCTTAATTAAAAAAATAATAATTTTATCAACTATATTTATCTTAAGTTCAAATCATCTATTTGCTCAGGAAGTAAAAAAAATTGGTAAATATAAAGATTGGGAGGCAATGGTAGCATATGAACCTGATGGCAAAGTATGTTTTGCTCAATCAGTACCTGTACTTCAAGCACCAAAATCAAACAAAAGAGATGCAAAATTATTTGTAACTTTTAGACCAGAAGAAAGTATTTCAAATGAAGTAAGTGTTACTCCTGGATATGAATTTAATAACAAGAATTCTGTTATTGCAGCATCTGGAAAGAACAAATTTAAGTTTGATATAATGCAGCAAGGATTTGCATGGATTGCTGATAACAAAATTGAAGTAAAAATGATTAGTAGAATGAAGAAGGGATCAAGAATAATGATTACCGGTTACAATCAAAATGGATCCCAAACAATTGATCATTATTCTTTACTTGGATTTACAAAAGCTTACAACGCATCAAAAAAAGCTTGCACATAATTAAATGAAATCAAAAAATAAAATTGTACTTGCCTACTCAGGCGGTTTAGACACATCCATAATTTTAAAATGGCTTCAAGAAAATTATAAAGCTGAAGTAATTTGTTATACTGCTGATGTTGGTCAAGAAATTGATAGAAAAAAAATTTTTAAGAATGCAAAAAAATTTGGTGTCAAAAATATTATTATCCAAGATTTAAAAGATGTTTTTGTAAAAGATTACGTTTATCCAATGATTAGAGGACATGCAATTTATGAAGGGGTGTATCTATTAGGTACTTCTATTGCTAGACCATTGATTGCCAAAGACCAAATAAGAGTTGCTAAAAAATTTAAAGCTAATGCAGTTTCACATGGCGCTACAGGAAAAGGAAACGACCAAGTAAGATTTGAATTAGGTTATCATTACTTTGGACCAAAAATAAAAATTATTGCTCCATGGAGAATTTGGAAATTAAGATCAAGAACTGATTTAATTGACTATGCAAAAAAACATGGGATACCAATACCAAAAGATAAAAAAGGTGCTCCACCTTTTTCAGTAGATGACAATTTATTTCATACATCAACGGAAGGGAAAGTATTAGAAAATCCAAAAAATTCTGCGCCAGAATTTATTTTCCAAAGAACAGTTTCTCCTGAGAGAGCTCCAAACAAGCCTTCATTTATTACTATCAATTTTAAAAATGGAGATCCCTTTGCAATTAATGGAAAAAAAATGTCTCCTTCAAAACTATTAGAAAAATTGAACAATATTGCTGGAAAAAATGGAATAGGAAGAGTCGATTTAGTTGAAAACAGATTTATTGGAATAAAGTCTCGAGGTGTATACGAAACACCAGGTGGAACTTTATTAATTCATGCGCATAGAGCAATCGAGTCCGTAACTTTAGATAAAGAAACAATGCATAAAAAAGATCAGATTATGCCAAGATATGCTGAACTTATTTATAATGGTTATTGGTATTCAAAAGAGAGATTCAAACTTCAAAAAATTGTAGATCTTAAAAGAAACAAAGTTAATGGCTCAGTAAAACTTAAACTTTATAAAGGAAATGTAATAATAGAGTCTCGAATTACAAATAGTTCAGCCTACTCTATGAAAAAAGTTTCCTTTGAAGAAAATAAAACATTTAACAAATCTAATGTTGAAAGATTTATTAATTTTCATAAGAAAAAACTTCGTTCATAAATAAATGGAAATAAAAATATTCGCAGACACTATTTGTGGATGGTGTTACATAGGTCATAAAAATTTAAATAAAGCGATTAAAAAATTTCCAAACATTAAATTTGAAATTAAACATATACCTTTTCAATTAAACCCTGATATGCCTCTAGAGGGAATAGCTCGTGATAAATATCTTGAGATAAAATTTGGTGGGAAAAAATTTGCAGAACCTATGTATGAAAATATGAAATTAAAAGCAAAAGAGACTGGAATGAATTTTAATTTAGATAAAATAAAAAAAACTCCTAATACAGTTCTATCTCATTTGCTAATAATTTTGAGTGAAAAATTTAATATACAAAACCAGATAAAAGAAAAAATTTATCAATCATATTTTATTGATGGTCTCGACATAGGAGATATTTATGTTTTAACCAATATTGCAAAACAACATGATATTTCTGAAGAGATCTTTAAAAATTTTATCAATGATAAAAACATTGAGGATGTAAATTCAAAAATATTAATTGCTACAAAAAAAAATATAAGTGGTGTTCCGTTTTATGAGATAGGAAATGATTTTATATCAGGTGCTCAAAGTGTAACACAATTGGAAAATGCAATAAATTCAAACTTAAACTAAAATTAAGTCAATTTTTCCTTTGTTATAACTTTTTAAAACTATATGTTAAATACATGGACTCATTAAAAAACTGGATGAAAGATGCTGCAAACATTTTGTTTGATGATAGTAAAAATGATCTGAGAGCACTACCCAAAACAGTTAGACTTCAAATTCTTTTAGTTCTAAGTTTTATTTGGACTACGGTTTTCAGTTTATATGTATTCTCATACACAACATTTGCATTTGGTTGGGCAGGTCTTTATGTGGCGCATGTAGGATTAATTTTTGCTGTGTATATGACTTTTAAACAATTTCATAAAGCAGAGGAAAGATCTAGCAGTGTATTTGAAACTAAAAATTTTGACCCATTTAAGATTATGGTAATTGTTTTTGTGATAGTATTTATATTTGTTTTTTCAAAAGGTATTGAAGTATTAACTAGTCCTAATCCTAGTTCTTATTCAATTCCTTATGATGGGCCGTCAAAATCAGTTTTTGAAAAATGGCTTCCATTTAGTAAAGATAAATAATGGACAAGATAGCGAAAAACTTACAACTAGCTTTGATGGTTATTATCTTAATCAGCACAGTTATTGCAGTTGGAATTGAGATGAAAAATATGTTCTTAAATCAATCTGTAACATTAGCTGATCTACTATTAATGTTTCTTTATCTAGAGGTCCTAGCGATGGTTAGAGTTTTTTGGAACCAACAATCAATTAGTATTACCCTTCCACTGCTTATTGCGATTACTGCTCTTGCACGATTTATTATTTTACAAGGAAAAGAAATGGATCCTACTGCACTTGTTTATGAAGCGGTCGCGATTTTATTAATTGCTGGAGCAATTGTTGTCTTAAGATTGAGACATAGTGATAAATTGGGTCTCAAGAAAAAAAAATCAAAATAATTTAAAATGATGTTTGAAGCTTCAAGGGCTAAGGCCTTAAATCAATTAAATAATTTTATCGATAACGGTCTTGCAGAATACTCTAAATTAAGAAATTTTGATTTTGGTCCTGAAAAAAGAAATAACATATCTTGCTTATCTCCATACATAACACATGGAATTATTAACGAAAAAGAGGTCATCCAGAAAGCTCTAAGCAAATTTTCTTTTTCAAAAAATGAAAAATTTATTCAAGAAGTTTTATGGAGAACTTATTGGAAAGGTTGGTTAGAGCTAAGACCAAATGTTTGGACAGATTATCTTATTGAATTAAATCAAATAAAAAATGAATTTCAAAATAATAAAAATTACCTATCAGCAATTGAGGGAAAAACAGATATTGAATGCTTCAATGAGTGGGTTAAAGAACTAAAAGAAAACAATTATTTGCATAATCACACAAGAATGTGGTTTGCTAGCATTTGGATTTTTACCTTAGAACTACCTTGGCAACTAGGTGCAGAATTTTTCATGCAAAATCTTTATGATGGAGATGCTGCATCAAATACTCTAGGATGGAGATGGGTTGCGGGTATCCAAACTCAAGGCAAACACTATCTTGCTAGTGAATGGAATATTAAAAAATTCACGAACAATAGATTTCAAAACATAAAATTAAATGAAAATGCCCCTCCTAAGATCTCAGAAAAATCTTATCAAATAATAAAACAAGATTTTACTAATCCACAAAATATTGAAGAAAAAAATCTTTTAATTTTTGATAATAATCTCTCATTTGAAATCACTGACTTTAAAGAAAAAAACTTTAAGAAAATTTACTTAGTTTCTAACAAAAATGAAAATAGATCTATAAAACTCAGTGAAAAATTGGTGAAATTTAAATCTCAGTTAATAGAAGACCAAGGACAAAGATTAAAAAATCAATCTATTGATTTTCAGTTAATTGATATAAGTGAAGTGACAAACATTGAAAATTGTTATGGTTTGTATCCTACAGTTGGTGAAAATTTAGACTTCTTAAACTCAAATAATTTAAAGGTAGATTATTTATACAGAAGCCTTGATCAGTTAGCTTGGCAATATTGTAATAAAGGATTTTTTAATTTTAAAAATTATATTCCCAAAATTGTTTCAACCTTGAGCTAAAACCATCGAACCATACCTATAATTCCAGCGGTAGCATAAAAAAATTGCAGTAAGAGAATTCCTTTGTGTCCACCTCTGTAAGCCCAAATTCCGATTAAAATAGATGACAAAAGTAATAAGCAAAAACCAAAAAATTCTATACCTATGTTTAAAGCCACAAATAAAGAATATAATATTGCTGTAACAACCCCTGCCCATTCAAAAATTTTATTATTCATAATTTTTACATATCTCTTCACGTTCACTTTTATTCATACCCTTTGTTTTTTCTAAAAATTCATTTCTTAACTCTCTTGTTTTAAAAATGTAAAAACAAACTGTATCTTTGCTGTGATAGATTGCTTTAAGTTCATCATCTATATCGTTTAGCTCATTAGGTATTTCTGTCTTTATGCAAATCATAAAAGTTTTTTAAAGTTATTATAAAGTATTGTAGAATAATTGTTCATGTCATTCATATTATCTTTTGCTGATTGATCAAATTTTTCTAAAGCATTATTACCAAGCTGATCTTCTAAAGCTTTCTTGTATTCAGGAACGCATCCCCATTCATTGACTGTTGTATCTTTTATTTCTATATGAAATTGAATTCCGTAAGCGTGGTTTTGATATTTAAATATTTGATACTTAGTAATCGGTGAGGAAGCCAATAAAGTTATATCATTATTTTTTTCAATTCCTTGGACCTCATAAGAATGCCATTGTAAACTTTTTATCTTATCAGGAAATTGTGAAAACAAATTATCGTTTTCTTTTTCTTTAGAAAAATCAATATCCATAATACCAATTTCTGCAGGATTTGATTTAACAACTTTACCACCTACTACCTCTCCTAATAATTGGCAGCCCAAGCAAAAACCTAAATATGGTTTTCTCAAATCTACAACAAATTCTTTAATTTTTTTCTTTTCTTCAATTAACCATGGATATTCTTTTTCCATATAGGTATCCATTGGACCTCCCATACAAAACATTCCATCAAATTTGCTAAGATCCTCTGGTATTTTTTCACCTTCGTCTAACTCTATTGTAGTTAAATTAAATCCATCAGATAGCATTAAATCTTTAATGTAACCTGGATCCTCTATTCTAATGTGTTGTAGTACAATTATATTCACTATAATTAATTTAGCTTAGAACACTTCTTGGAACAATATTTTACTTTATCCCAATTAAGTTTCCATTTTTTTCGCCACGTAAATGGTCTTTTACATACAGGACATATTTTTGTGGGTAAGTTTTGTTTTTTCAATTTAATATTCTTTAAAATTTTTATTCCAAAGATCTAAAGCTTCATCCCAAGTTGGAATATGATCGCTTTCATAACCATATGTAGAGCCTGTTGCAATTGCTCTAAAGTTTCGCATGGCTTTTAAGTGCTGAGTTCCATTTAAATATTTAACCATTAGTTCTCTATCTTTCCAAGCTGTTAAAGTATGTTGGTATCCGTTAAATGGCTTTGTTTCACAAAATATATTTCCTTCGGCTTTTTGTGCTGCCTTAAAAGACGGGATTGCTAACAACCAAAATCTTAATTTTGAAAAAAAATTTTTTGGCTTTAAGCCAGTAATGGCAATATACATAAAATTTAGTTTGTATTTTGTTTAATAAATTTATCTGCTTCGGATAAAATTAATTTTTTTCTATCAAGTTTCATTTTATCAAAGATACGGACCATCATTGAAAGACGAGGATTTTTTAAAAAAAATTTTCTGTTTCGGTCTATGAATCTCCAATAAAGACCATCCATGGTGTTACACCAATCACCTTTCTTAAAGTCCATCATTTTCATAAAATATGCAGATCCACATATATATGGTTTAGTCGCGAAAATCCCTCCGTCACTAAACAATCCCATTCCATATACATTGGGAACCATTACCCAATCTGATGAGTCTACAAACATCTCCATAAACCACTTATAAACAATTGCGGGCTTTATCTCACAAAGGTTCATGATGTTGGATAAGATCATTAATCTTTCAATGTGATGTGACCAGCCATAATTGACTGCATTTTTAATTGCATAATCTAAAGGTGGAAGACCAGTTGAGCCCTCATACCATGAACTTCTCATTTTTCTATTCTGTTTAAAAAAATTTCCAGTTTCCATTTCTTGTGAGTAGGACTGGTAAATTCCACGCATAAATTCCCTCCAACCAATTACCTGACGTATATAACCTTCTAAAGAATTCATTCTAATTTTATTTTTTTTATGAAAATCTAAAATTTTTAGGATAACAAATTCAGGTGTGATTATACCTAAATTTATGTAAGGACTTAAAGCGCTATGAAAAAGAACATTATCTTTTTGATCAACAGCATCCTCATAATCACCAAATAGATTAGATTTTTCTTTTATAAAAAAGTTTAAAAGTTTAACTACATCATCATATTCAGTAGCAAACCAAAAATTCTCTGTACTCCCTGGATGATTTTTAAATTCCTTCTCAATAATATGCTTCAATTTTTTTGTGTGACTAGTTTCATTAATTTTTGGAAATTTAGGAATTAATATATCTTTTGGTAATTTATTTCTGTTATCTTCATCAAAACTCCATTTACCTCCGATTGGATTACCATCTGACCCCATCAATATTCCAGATTTTTTTCTAACATCCTTGTAGAAAGTTGCCATAAAAGGTTTTTTTGATTTTGATAAATAATTTTTAAAATCTTCTCTAGAATTTAAAAACATTGGTGTTTGAATTACATTCCAATTAATTTTTTCTTTTTTTAAAAATTGAGAAATTTTTTTTTCAAAAAATTTATCCTCTACTTCGAAACTAGAAATTTCTTTTATTTTTTTTTGAGTAATAATTTTTTTTAACTTTTTTAAATAATCATCATGAAACTCTTTGTCTTCAATTTTGACATAGTCTAATTTAAATTTATTTTTATTTAACTCATCAGCATAAGATCGCATTGATGATAAAAATAATAAAATTTTTTGTTTATGATGCTTTTCATAGGTGCATAAACCCTTATCTTCAGCCATAAAAAATAGATGGTCTTTTTTGAAGCGGTCAATGTATTTTGTTGGAAATAATTGATTGCCAAGTATAAAAAATAACTTCATATTTAAATATAACTAATAAAAATTTTTATGTCAGAAAAATATCTTATTTTTGGTGCAACTGGCTCGATTGGATCTAGTTTAGCAGAACAATTAAAAAATTCAGGAAATGATATTCATTTAGTTGCAAGAAATGAAAGTGAACTTGCTCCAATTGTAGAAAAGCTTGGGTGCTCACATACTATCGTAGATGTTCTTGAAGAAGGTTTTGTAGAAAAAGTTAAATCAGATATTTCTGAAATCAAAGGATTGGCCTACTGTGTAGGATCTATAGACTTAAAGCCACTTAGAATGATTAATGAACAAGATTTTCAAAAATGCATGAAACTTAATCTTTATTCTGCTGTAGAGGCTATCAAGGGATATCAAGAAAGTTTAAAAAAAAATAAAGGTTCAATTGTAATGTTTTCAACTGTTGCAGCACAAAGAGGTTTCACCAATCATGCAATTATAGCTTCAGCAAAGGCAGCTGTTGAAGGTCTGACTGTTTCTTTAGCTGCAGAATTTGCTCCAAACATAAGAGTAAATTGTGTGGCACCAAGCTTAACAAAATCTAAAATTGCTGAACCAATGTTAAAAAATGCTGCTTTAGCAGAAGGTATTGCAAAAGCGCATCCATTAAAAAGATTAGGGGAAGGAAAAGATTCAGCATCACTTGCTAAATTTTTACTTACAGAAGATAGTTCTTGGATCACTGGTCAAGTTATAGCTGTAGATGGCGGTAGATCTAAACTTTCATAAAGTGAAAAAATTTATTTTTATATTTTTTTTTATTTTAATTTCTGCAACAGCAAATTCTAAAAATTATAATTTTGAAAAATTAGGGTCTTTTAGTGAACCATGGGGTTCAAGTTTCATCAATAGTGAAGAATTAATTGTTACAGAAAAAGGTGGCAAAATTAAAATAATAAACATTGTTTCAAAAAATATTTCAGAAGTTGAACATAATTTAAACTATTTTGTTCATGGTCAAGGTGGTCTTTTAGATATTATTCATAAAGATAAAAAATTATGGATTTCATATTCAGAAAATAGAGGAGACTGGAAAACCAGTACCTCAATTGCAAAAGCAGATTTAAATAAGAATTCTTTAAATTTTAAAAATATATTTCAAGCTGAACCACCTATTGAGTCTGGATATCATTTTGGATCAAGACTTGCTATCAAGGAAAATTATTTATTTGCTTCTGCAGGTGAAAGGGGCATGAATATGATTGCTCAAGATCCAACTCAACATCCAGGAAGTATTATTAGAATAAATTTAGATGGAACTATTCCAAAAGATAACCCTAAGTTTGAGAAAAAGCCAGATTGGCTTCCAGAGATATACCAGATTGGAGTTAGAAATCCTCAGGGTTTAACTTTTTCAGAATTTGATGGAAAAATTTATATGAGCAATCATGGTGCAAGAGGTGGTGATTGGTTTGGAGAAGCGAAAAAAGGAGAAAATTATGGTTGGAAAATTTTAGGGTGGGGAGGAACAAATTACTCTGGAACTAAAATTGGTCCAAAATGGAAACCAGGATTTACAAAAGCCATTCAATATTGGGTTCCATCAATTGCTGCAAGTGCTATTACAATTTATAAAGGTAAAGAGTTTGAGGAATGGAATGGTCACGCATTAATTACTTCTCTTAAAGATAAATCTTTAAGAAAATTAATATTTTCAAACACATCTAAAATCAAAGATGAAATTATTTTTAAGGATAAAATTGGGAGAATTAGAGACATACAAGTTCACCCAGTTGATGGGAAAATTTACTTTTTAGCTGGAGATGATTTGTGGCTAATGGAAAAAAAAAATTAATAAAATGAAAGAAAAACCTTATCACCACTTATCAGATGGAACTTTTCGAAATCCTAAGGGTTCACCTGTTGTAATATCTAGATCAGGTAAATTTTCTTATAGAACTTTCAGTAAATTAAGAAAAAATATTAGTCTTAATTTTCCAAAAGAGCATATTGTCAAAAAAGAAAAAGTTAAATCTGATTTAGAAAAATACAAAAATGATGATTACGTTGCCTGGATTGGGCATGCTACTTATTTAATTAAATTAGGTAATACAACAATTATTACTGATCCTGTTTTTTCAAAAAATGCAGGTCCGTTAATATTTGGACCAAAGAGATTTACTAAACCTGCATTAGATCTTAAAGAAATTCCAAAAATAGATTTATTTTTATTAACTCATAACCATTATGATCATCAAGACATGTCAACTATCAAAAATTTTCCATACAAGGATGCAAAAGTATTAGTTCCACTTAACCTTGGAAAATATTTTAAGAATTATGAAGATGTAAATGAAATGGATTGGTATGATCACAAAAATATAAATAGTGATTTAAAAATAACCTTACTACCAGCAGTTCATTGGTCAAAAAGAAGTCTAACAGACACAAATAAAACTTTGTGGGGGAATTTTTTAATTGAATATAAAAATAGAAAAATTTTATTTGCTTGTGATACTGGTTATGGAAATATCTATAAAGAACTAGGAGAAAAATATGGTCCGATTGATCTTACTATGATCAACATTGGAGCATATAATTTTAAACCAATGTTCGATAAAACTATTTACCATACAACCCCAGAAGAAGCTTTAAATGTAGCAAAAGATCTTAAAAGCAAAAAAGTATTAGGAATGCATTGGGGGACTTTTGTTTTATCTTTAGAGCCAATTATGGAACCACCAATACGATTTAAAGATAATGCAGAAAATTATGGATTTAAAAGAGAAGATGCAATTACATTTAATATTGGAGAGGTAAAATCCTTAAACGAATTATTATAACTACAATATAGTTATTCTGTGCATAATTCTATTACCTTTAAAAGGGGTAGCTTGGTGGAGCATGGATCTATTGTCCCAAATAGCTAACTGATCTTTTTCCCATTCTAATGAGTATTGAAACTTTTTTTTAACTTGGTGCTTAAATAATTGTTTTTTAACTTTTTCAGAATTTATTAAATTTGGAGAAAATCCTACAAGATGTCCGGGGCTGCAATAAATCGTATTTTTAGAGTTTATCTTTTTTATAATTTTATGAATAGATTTCAATTCTTCAATCTTTCTACCCTTCTCTTTTACTCTTTCTCTTGTAGTAACTGAAATTGGTCCTTCAGAAGAGTACCTTCCCTTCACTTTGAGTAATTTATTTTTTATTGATTTAGGCAAATAATCATAAGCTAAGTATTGAGAGGAAAATTCAGTATTTGCTCTACCCTTTTTAGGAACTAGTTTAGAATAAAGCATTGTAAATCTAGGTGGTTTTTTTGTGTAAATTGAGTCTGTGTGAAACTGTTCTCCAAAACTAGGTCCCTTATCTGTTGCTTTCCTTTGAACGACAGTAATTTGCTTATATTTCTTACTTAATCCTTTTAGTCTTGGATAATTTGCTAATTTCCCAAAATGTTTAGCAAACGCTATATAATGTGAAGAATTTAGTTTTTGTCTTCTAAAAAAAATCATACCATAAAGCTCAAGTGCTTTTAAAAAAATTTTAAAATCTTTTTTAGAAATTTTTTTAACGTTACCAATAATCTCAGCCCCAATATTTTTTTTATTGGGAATAATCTTAAACATGTCTAAATTTAATTATTCAGTAATTTACTTTTAGCTTTTTCAAACTCTTCTTGAGTAAGAGCTCCATTTTTATACAACTCATTTAATTTAGAAATTTCAGAACTTAGATCGTTACTATTTGAAGGTCTAATTACTGTTTCTGAATGTGATTCTGTGTCCTCAGGTTTATTTGGTCGATTATCAACTTTAGCCTTAAAACCCTTCATAATTGCAGAACCACCTAAGTAAAAAACAAATCCTAAAATTGGCACTGCTAAAGCAAAAAAAATAATTTTTTCCATTAATTAATCCTCATCCTCATCTCTCCAACCTTTTTCGTACATCAAATATCCAGCTAAGATAACAGAAAAAACTCCAGCAATCATTCCAAAATCAAAACCAACTTGTTTATTATATAAATACCAACCTAATTGAGTAGCTCCAATTGGAACAGCAGTTAATAAGATCATTATTATTGCAATTCTGTATTCGTATTTAGGTTTTTTCATCTAAAGTAGCTTATCAAATACAACAGTAATTAAATCAGTTTAAATATCCTTGAGACAATTAAACTTATATAAAAAGTCTTTATTTTTGGGATCTTTTAAAACACTCAATTGTGTTTTTTAATAAACAAGCGATAGTCATTGGCCCCACTCCACCTGGAACAGGAGTTAAAGCTTTTGCATTTTTTGAAACATCTTCAAAATCAACATCTCCAACAATACCTTTATCAGTTTTATTGATACCAACATCAATTACTATTGCATCTTTCCTTACCCAATCTCCTTTTACAAGCTCAGGTATTCCAACTGCTGCAACAATTATATCAGCTTCTAAACATTCAGCTTTTAGATCTTTAGTTTTTGAATGGGTAATTGTTACGGTACAATTTTCTTTCAAAAGTAATTGCGTCATTGGTTTTCCATTTAAATTTGATCTACCAACTACTACTGCTTTTTTTCCACTTAAATTTGGTTCAATTTTTTTAATTAACAAGTAACAGCCAAGAGGTGTACAAGGAACTGAACTTTCATAACCCGATGAAAGATTTCCTACATTCATTGGATGAAAACCATCTACATCTTTAGAAGGATCAATTGCCTCAATAACTTTTTGCTTATCTATATGTTTTGGTAACGGCAATTGAACTAAAATTCCTGATACTGTTTCATCTTTATTTAATTCTTCAATTTTTTCTAAAACAGTTTTTTCTTCAACACTATCTGGATATTTAATTACTTCTGATTTTAACCCTACTTCATTTGCTGATTTTTCTTTATTACGAACATAAATTTGGCTTGGAGTAAGATCTCCAATTAATATTACAGTTAAACCAGGAACTTTATTATATTTGGATTTAAGTCCTGATACTTCTTGTTTTAATTCTTCTCTTAATTCAGCTGCAGCTTTTTTTCCGTCAATTAAAATCATTTTACTTTCTAAAATATAATTGGTGCAATGTAGAGCTTCATACACATTTCAATAAACCAAATCAATAGAAGAAGAACGATTGGTGAAATATCTAGTGATCCTAAATTGGGTAAAAAACGTCTAATTTTATTAAGTATTGGCTCAGTTAATTTATAAGTAAGCTCTAAAATTGAGTAAACAAATCTGTTTTGAGTATTTAAAACATTAAATGCTATCAACCAGCTTATAACTACATTTGCTATTACTACATAAGAATACAGTTTTAAAATCTGTAAAACTAAATAAAAAATTGCTATCATTTTTTCTCAACATAAATTGACTGACTTGGGAAAGCAAAAGAGGCCTTATTTTTTTCTACAATCTGCTTAATTTCAATTGCTAATCTCTCTTTAACTTCTAGTGAATTACTCCAACTATTTGAATTGGTAAAACATCTCACCAATAAATCTATGGAACTATCAGAAAACTTCTCAATTCTAACCGCAACCCCAGTTGATTGATTAAAGTCTTCACTGTTGTTTATATAACTTTCAATTTCCTCTCTTATTTTCTTTAATTGATCAATTGTAGAATCGTACTGTAATGTAATTATCCATCTAATTCTCCAATTGGATGTTTCGCTAACATTAACAACAGCATTTTCTGC
This sequence comes from Candidatus Pelagibacter sp. HIMB1493, assembly GCF_052047995.1. Classification (NCBI taxonomy): domain Bacteria; kingdom Pseudomonadati; phylum Pseudomonadota; class Alphaproteobacteria; order Candidatus Pelagibacterales; family Candidatus Pelagibacteraceae; genus Candidatus Pelagibacter; species Candidatus Pelagibacter sp. HIMB1493. Next base: position 1,177,946 of record NZ_JBNAIP010000001.1, read on the forward strand.
AAATTGAAAATTAGGAATAATCGCTAGAGATTTATCAAACTTTCTTATTGTTGTTGATCTAAAACCAATTTTTTCAACTGTACCCTCAATAATCCCATCCACTGCAATCCAATCTCCAATTTTAAATCTTTTTTCAACTAATACTAAAATTCCAGAAATTAAATTTTTAAATAAATCTTGTGCTCCAAGTGCAACAGCAACTCCAAACAAACCAAGACCAGCAATAATTGGTCCAATTTTAATACCCCATAATTCTAGTACTGCAGCTAATCCTAAAATAAATATTAAAATCTTAAGTGATTTAATTATCCAACCAATAAGTTCTCTAGTTAAAAGTTTATCTAGTCCACTTAAGATATATGAAATAGGTTCTATAATTTGGTGAATAACCCAAAAAATTAATATCGTAATTAACGTTCTATTAATTGTGTCAACTACTTCCCTACCCTCTGTTGAAAAGGTCATGTAGTAACTCGCTATAAAGAAACCTAATACAATTGGTAAAAATCTAGCTGGACCAATTAATGACTGAACAAAAGTATCATCTAATTTGTTTGTTGTTCTTTTTGAAATAATTTCTAATTTTTTTATAATTAATTTACTGATTAACCCTCTAAAGACTAAAAAAAGTAAGAATATCCCTATTCCAATTAAAATTTGAAAAATATCAACACCAAGTATTCCTTTATTCCAAACAGATAAAAATATTTCAGAAAAATTATTTATTAATTCCATACCTAAATTTTATATAACAAAAACTCTTCTTCTCCAGGATTAAAAAGAAATATCTTTTTCCATTTGATTTCATTCAATATTGACGAGGTTTTTTCACCTATACACATTAAGTTTGTATTCATCCAAAGGTTTTCTGTTTGATAGATTTTTATAAAATTTAAGAAACTAGAGGCACTATTTTGAGAATAAACATAAACAATATCAGGTATATTCTGCTTTAATTCGTTAACAAAATTTTCATCAAAATTTTCTGTATGATTTACTTTATAATTAATAATACGTTTAACAGCATACCCTTCTTTTAATAATTGTTGGTCTAAATCAGTTGTTATGATCTCACCACTTATATAAAGAAGTGGAGTTTCTTTTAATTCATAATTTTGAAAAATTAGTTCTTTAAGATTTGAAACATTTCCTTCTGCAGCAATTGTATTTTGAAATCCTAAACTTCTAGCTTTTTTTTCTGTAGCACTACCAACACAAAAACAAATTAATTTTTTATTTAAATTTTCTATATTTAAATTTTTTACTGCATTAGAACTTGTAAATATTATACCACCATAATCATTAAAGTTAATTTTTTCATGTTGAACATTTTCAACATTTATTAATGACAGGTGAGAAACTTTATGATCTAAAGATTGAAACTTAATTATCATTTCTGAACAATCTTCTATAGGTCTAGTTAACAAAATATGCATTTTACTTTTTATATGAATTATTTGATTTAATTTTTAAAGTTTTACCAACTTCTGTTCCAATTTCTTTAAACATATCAATATTACCAGATTTTTTTTCATAAAATATTTGAGAACCGTCTAATGAGAATAGTTCAGCTTCAACTGTTATTCTATCCCCTTCTATAATTGAATGAGCACCTATTGCAGTTTCGCAATCACCTTCCAATACCTTTAAAATGTTTCTCTCTATGTGAGCTCTCATATAAGTATCTTTGTGATTTATTTTTTCCAAAACTTTTATAATTTCATCATCATCATCTCTACACTGTAAAGCAATAATACCTTGGCCTGCACTTGGAATAATTTGATCAGTCGAAAAAATTTCAGAAATTTCATTATCTAAATTTAAATACTTTATACCCGCATAAGATAAAACTATTGCATCATAAATACCTTCCTTTAGCTTTTTGATTCTAGTATCTACATTTCCTCTTATTAATTTACAGTTAACATCTGATCTTATTTTTTTAATTTGAAATTCCCTTCTATAAGATGAGGTTCCTACTGTTGCATTTTGTTTTAATTCCTTAATATTTTTGTTGTCATTTGTTATTAAAATTTCTCTTGGATCTGTCCTTTGTAAAAATGAATTAGTTCTAAGTCCTTCAGTTTCGATGGCTGGCATATCTTTTAATGCATGTACCGCTATATCAATTTTTTTTTCTTTCAGTTCTTTTTCAATCGTACTAGAAAATAAACCCTTACCACCGACCTCTGATAATCTTCGATCCTGAATTTGATCACCTTTTGTGGTTATTGTTTGAATAACAATCTGATCATCTGGTAAGTCTAAAGTTTCAATAATTTTATCTTTAGCTTTTTGCGCATAAAGCAAAGCCAATTTACTTCCTCTTGAGCCTATTATAATTTTTCTATTCATTAAAAATTTATTTCTTACTTGTATTGAGATTGTACAATTATTAAAAACTATTTGAATGAGTAAAAAACCCTTAATTCTTGGAATAGAAACTAGCTGTGATGAAACGGCAGCATCTATAATAACTGAAAATGACAAAGGAATTCCAACAGTTTTATCTAATATTGTTTCTAGTCAGGTTGATGTTCACAAAGAATTTGGGGGTGTGGTTCCTGAACTAGCAGCAAGATCACATATAGAAAAAATAGATTGGATTGTTGAAAAAGCAATTTCAGATAGTGGAAAAAAAATTGAAGAAATTGATGCTGTTGCTTCTACTGCTGGGCCAGGTTTAATTGTTTGTTTGTCAGTTGGTTTAAGTTTTGGAAAAGCTTTCGCAAGCGCAATTAATAAACCTTTTATAGCAGTTAACCATCTTGAGGGTCATGCATTAAGTCCTAAGTTAAATTCTCATTTAAATTATCCCTATCTATTATTATTAATTTCAGGAGGTCACTCACAATATTTAAGTGTTCAAGGTCTTGGAAAATATAAAAGATTGGGAACAACTATTGATGACGCATTAGGTGAAGCATTTGATAAAACAGCTAAACTTTTAGGAATTGAATTTCCTGGTGGACCACAAATCGAAGTTTTGGCAAAAAAAGGAGATCCTGAAAAATATGATTTGCCTAAACCAATTTTTAATAAAGGTGGATGTAATTTATCTTTTGCAGGATTAAAAACCGCAATTTTAAAAATTGCAAAATCTATAAAAACAGATCAGGAAAAATTTGATTTAGCAGCCTCTTTTCAAAAGACAGTTGAAGAAATTCTTTATAAAAAAACAAAGATAGCATTTGAAGAATTTGAAAAAGAAAATAAATTAAAAGAAAAAGTTTTTGTAGTTGCTGGGGGAGTTGCTGCTAACAAAAAAATTAGATCAATGTTAATTAATTTATGTGAAGCTAATAATTATGAAAGTATATTTCCACCAATAGAACTTTGTGGAGATAATGCTGCAATGATTGCAATGGTAGGTCTAGAAAAATACAAATTAAATGAATTTAATACTTTGGACTATCCAGCTAAACCAAGATGGCCTTTAGATGAAAAAGCTGCATTTTTGAAAGGTGCAGGAGTGCAACTGTAATGAACTATTGGTTATTAAAATCTGAACCAGATGTTTGGTCAATTGATCAACAAATTAAGGCTGGAAAAAAAGGAGCACCTTGGGATGGCGTTAGAAATTATCAAGCAGCAAACAATCTAAAAAGTATGAAGAAGGGTGATCTATGTTTTTTTTATCACTCTAATATTGGCAAAGAAGTGGTTGGGATAGTAAAAGTAATTAAAGAACACTATTTAGATAAAACTGATAAGACTGGAAGATTTGTTGCAGTAACAGTCCAATTTAAAAGTAAGTTCTCTAAACCAGTGACCCTTGAAAATATCAAAAAAAATAAGGATTTGAGCGATTTAGCGCTTATTAAACAAAGTAGACTTTCAGTAATGCCAATTGATGATAAAAGCTGGAAAATTATAAATAACATGAGTAAAATTTAAAAAAAAATATTCCATGCCAAAAAAAAAGAAAAAAGCTAAATCTAAAAAAAAAACTAAAACAAGAAAGAAAACTGCAGTTAAGAAAAAAACTAAAGTTAAAAGAAAAAAATCAAAAAAAATTTTAAAACAAAGTGAAAAACCTGCTCCTGAATTAATTATAAAAACTAAACCTGAGTGGATCAAAAGTAGTTTGGCCAACAAAACTAAATACGAGCAAAAATATTCTCAATCTATAAAAAATAACGACGAATTTTGGAAAAAAGAAGGAAAAAGAATTACTTGGATTAAACCTTATAAAAAAATTAAAGATGTTAAATACAGTTCTAAAGAAGTAAAAATTAAATGGTTTGAAGATGGAACGCTAAATGCATCTGCAAACTGTATCGATAGACATCTAAAAGATAAAAAAGATAAAACAGCAATAATTTGGGTTGGTGATGATCCAAAAAATAGTCAAAAAATTACATACAAACAGCTTCACCAAAAAGTTTCTAAAGCGGCAAATGGTTTAAAAAAATTAGGCATTAAAAAGGGAGATCGGGTTACAATTTATCTTACAATGATACCAGAGCTTGCTATTTTAATGTTAGCATGCGTTAGGATTGGTGCTGTCCACTCAATTATTTTTGGAGGTTTTTCAGCAGACTCTATTTCTGGAAGAGTGAATGACTGTGAGTCAGAATATATAATTACAGCAGATGAAGGTGTTAGGGGAGGAAAAACTATTCCATTAAAAGAAACAACTGATGAAGCATTAGAGAGTTGTCCTAATGTAAAAAAATGTATTGTTGTTAAACGTACAGGTAACTCAGTTAGTTGGAATTATGATAGAGACGTTTGGTATCATGATTTAATTAAAGATGTTCCTTCTCAGTGCGAGCCAGAAGAAATGAACGCTGAAGATCCTTTGTTTATTTTATACACATCAGGTTCAACTGGAAAACCAAAGGGAGTTTTACACACAACAGGTGGATACATGGTGTATGCATCAATGACTCATCAATATATTTTTAATTACAAACCTAAAGATATTTATTGGTGTACTGCAGATATTGGTTGGGTAACAGGTCACAGTTATATTATCTATGGTCCTCTTTCGAACGGTGCAACGACTATAATGTTTGAAGGAATACCAAACTATCCTGATAGCTCTAGATGGTGGCAGATAGTAGATAAATACAAAGTAAATACATTTTATACCGCACCTACCGCAATCAGAGCTTTAATGAGGGAAGGTGATAAGCCTGTCAAAAAAACATCCAGAAAATCTTTAAAATTACTTGGAACTGTTGGTGAACCAATAAATCCAGAAGCTTGGATGTGGTATTATAAAACAGTTGGAAATTCTAAGTGCCCGATCGTAGATACGTGGTGGCAGACAGAAACAGGAGGGATATTAATTGCCCCTCAAACAGGTGCTATTCCTTTAAAACCTGGCTCTGCAACAAAACCATTTTATGGAATTAAGCCTATGTTAGTTGATAAATCAGGCAAAGAGATAAAAGGGCCTGGTGAAGGAAGACTTTGTATAGCTCAATCGTGGCCTGGACAAATGAGAACAGTATATGGGGATCATCAAAGATTTATAGATACTTATTTTTCTCAGTTTGAAGGTAAATATTTTACTGGTGACGGATGTCGAAGAGACAAGGATGGATATTATTGGATTACAGGCCGGGTAGATGATGTAATTATTGTATCAGGACACAACTTGGGTACTGCTGAAATTGAAAGTGCATTTGTGGCTCATCCAAAGGTAGCAGAGGCAGCAGTTGTGGGTTACCCACACGATATTAAGGGTAATGGACTATATTGTTATGTAACATTAAATGCTGGTGAAAGAGAAACTGGTGAACTCGAAAGAGATCTAAAACTTTGGGTTAGAAAACAAATTGGTCCTCTTGCTACACCTGACTTAATTCATTTCACTCCGGGACTTCCAAAAACAAGGTCTGGAAAAATTATGAGAAGAATTTTAAGAAAAATTGCTGCAAATGAACATGGTCAATTAGGAGATACAACTACATTAGCCGATCCTAGTGTTGTAGATAGTTTGGTTGAAAACAGAAAAAATATTTAGAACTGTATTCTGTCTTTAAATTCTTTTTTAATAACATCCCATTTTAAAATAACGGAATTTAAGACTATTTTTCGATCAAGAGTTTTTAATTCATCTGCTATTGGAGCCCATTTGTACATTGCCAAAGCACTTGGATTGAAAGGACGATCGTTGTGATACTTTTCCCAATCAATTTTAATTAATCTTTCATCAAATTCTTTTTTTGCTTCTTCAATAATATTCAAAGGCATATTATTTGTTGTTTCATCATCTAAAATTTTTAAAAAAATTTCCTTAGCTTTATCTAATTCATTATAACTAGAATTAACTTTTAAATAAGAAAAAGTGAAAAATGTTAAATCTTGAAGAGCAACAGAATAAATATTCCATTTAGCTTCATTGACAGACTTCATAAATTCATCATTATCAAAATGAAGAACATACCTTGTCCCCATTCTAGTTTTTAAGTAACTATAAAGTGTAACTTGAGATACCCAGGCAGATTTTGTTTGGATAAACTCCTCTAACTCATCTAAAGTTTTAATTTTTGTTTTAGGAATAAAAGCTTTAAACAATGAAAAAAAATAAACTTTGAAATCACTCAAAGATAAATCTTTCCAACTTAATTTTTTTTTATCCATAAAAAGTTAATTTTATTGAAAATATTAGAAAAAATTAACCTAATACGGCTAATTTTACACTTTTATTCTCTTTCATAATGGTTAAGGTTTTATCAGTTATAACTAAAAAAGAGAGGTATACATGGCGAAAAACGCTCAACACTGGGAAAAGACCAGAGGTTTGCTATTTGTTACATTAGCAATCTGGGCTGTATTCTCAATGGGTATATTCCTTTTCGGAGCTGAAATGAACGAAGTTACTGGACCTTTTGGGTATCCATTAACTTATTGGTTCACATGTCAAGGTTCTCTTGCAATATTTGTAATCCTTATTTTCTGGTTTGCAGGTAGACAAGAAAAAATTGATGAAGAATTCGGCTTTAGTGAAAAAGGAGACGACTAATGATTAAGGGTAATTTTATAGATAACTTGCCTAAAGTTTATGGAATCTACACAGGTGGATTTATAGGTTTCATAATCTTAATGGCGATTGGTGAGCAGATGGGTATGTCTGCAAAAGCAATAGGTATTTGCTTTGTAGGTTTTACCATTTTCATCTACGCAGCAATTGGTTGGCTATCTAGAACAGCCCAAGCAAGTAACTATTACGTAGCTGGAAGAACGGTTCCAACTGTGTTCAACGGAATGGCAACAGCAGCCGACTGGATGTCTGGTGCTTCATTCGTTGCAATGGCAGGTGGAATTTACTTCAAAGGTTATGGGTATATGGCTTTGCTTGTAGGTTGGACAGGTGGTTATGTGTTAGTTGCAACTTTATTAGCACCATACTTAAGAAAATTTGGCTGTTACACAGTTCCAGATTTCGTAGGTACTAGATACGGTGGTAATACTGCAAGATTGATGGCTGTTATCGTTTTAACTGTTGCATCATTCACATATGTGACTGCACAAATTAACGCTACAGGTACTATTGCAGCTGTTGCTTTAGATATCCCATTCCAATACGCAGTATATGTTGGACTAGTTAGTATTTTACTATGCTCAATGCTTGGTGGTATGAGAGGGGTAACTTGGACACAGGTTGCGCAATACATTGTACTAATTATAGCTTACCTACTTCCAGTATTCTGGATCAGTAATAATATTGGTGCGGGTTTCTTCCCACACTTCATGTTAGCTGATGAAGTTGCTAGAATTGGTGAGTTAGAGCAACAGTATGGGTTTGTTAAAAACTCTGCTGCTGATTTAGCTACAGTGCCTAAAGGGTTAGCTGGTATTACTAAGGCTCACTCTGAAGTTAACGCAACACCTTGGGCTTTCATCTCATTAGCATTAGCAATGATGATGGGAACAGCTTCATTACCACACGTAATGATGAGGTTCTTTACTACTCCAAGTGTAAAAGCAGCTAGAAAATCAGTAGGTTGGTCAGTATTCTTTATCTTCCTACTATATTCTTCTGCACCAATGTTAGCGACACTATCTAAACTTGCTTTGATTGATCCAAACTTACCAACAGGTATTATTGGTAAATCAATTGCAGAAGTTCAAGCAATCGATTGGTATCAAAACTGGAACCAAGCAAATCTGATGTTTGTAAGCGACTTTAACGGAAATGGAACTGTTGAATTAAACGAGTTCTTCATGGGTGGTAAAGCCGTTGTATTAGCAACACCAGAAATTGCTGGATTACCATATGTAATCTCAGGTCTAGTTGCTGCTGGAGGTTTGGCAGCTGCGATGTCAACTGCAGATGGTTTGATTCTTGCAATCGCAAATGCAATCTCGCATGACGTTTACTACAAAATGGTAGACCCTAAAGCTGAGACTGCTAAAAGACTTGTTGTTGCAAGGGTATTACTTGTAGTAATTGGTTTTGCAGGAGCAACTATTGCAGCAATGGAGATCCAAGGTATCTTAGGTTCAGTAATCTGGGCTTTTGACTTTGCGATGTCTGGATTGTTCTGGCCACTTGTACTTGGTGTATGGTGGAAGAGAGCTAATAAAGAAGGTGCTATAGCTGGTATGGTCTTAGGATTAGTTTCTGGTTTCGCGTATCTAGTTTGGGTACGAAGTGGTGGAAGCGGATTCCTAGGAATTACTCAGTTAACATTTGGTATCTTCGGATCTACTGTTAGCTTAGTGGCTATGGTTGTTGTAAGTTTAATGACTTCAGCACCAAGCGCTGCAACACAAAAAATGGTTGATGATTCTAGGGTACCTGCGGGTGCATCTGTAATCGGCGGCCAAAAATAAATAATCTTTTTAAGGGGCGATTAATTTCGCCCCTTTTATTTCTTTTTAAGATCAAATATAAATTTCTTAATGTCTGCCAACTTTCACCCTTTAGTTTATATAATTGACTATATTCTCGGAATTATAATGTGGACTTTAGTTGGAAGAGTAGCAATGAATATCTTTCAAAGAGAAGACTCAAATTTTTTCTTTATGAAAGCTTTTGTAAAATTTACCAATCCCCTATTAAGAATTTTTAAACCTGTTACTCCTTCTTTCATAATTCAACCATTGGTACCTCTTTATGTGGCTTGGTTCTTTTTCATGATTAGATTTTATTTGATGCCTTGGATCTTGGGATATTCAGTTATGGGAATGTTATCCTTCCCTCTTGAAAGTGAAATTTCTAGGCAGATTTATCAATTTTTTAATTCAATTAAATTTTAAAAATTGATACTAGTAAGTCTAGGTATCAATGAAAAATATACAAATATCTCCATCAATTCTATCAGCTGATTTTAGCCAATTAGGTACTGAAATAAAAAGGCTTGAGGAAGGTGGAGCTGACATGATTCATGTAGATGTTATGGATGGACACTTTGTTCCAAACTTAACAATCGGTCCTCCAGTAATTAAAGCTCTCAGAAAACATTGTTCATTAAAATTCGATGTTCATTTAATGATCTCTCCAGTACATAAATACATAGAAGATTATGCTGATGCGGGTGCAGATATAATTACTGTACATCCAGAAGCAACTGATAATTTAGAAGACTCAATAAATAAAATAAAAGATCTAAAGAAGAAGGTAGGAGTATCTCTCAATCCTGAAACAAGTATAGATTTAATAAAAAATCTATTAGATAAAATTGATTTAGTTTTAATAATGAGTGTAAATCCTGGATTTGGTGGACAAAAATTCATGCCAGAAGTTTTAGAAAAGATTAAAGAATTAAAAAAAATTAGAGAAATAGAAAAACTTAACTTTGATATTGAAATAGATGGTGGGATAAATTTCGACAATTGCAAAATAGCAATTGAAGCTGGTGCTAATATTCTTGTATCTGGTACAACAGTTTTTAAAAGCAATGACGGAGATATTAAAAAAAATATTAATTTATTGAAAACAAAATAAGTTAATGCAATCTCAAAATTCCTTAAATCTTTCTAATGGAATATTTTTTAAATTAAAATCTTCATTTAAAAAATTATATAAAAATTCAAATTTTTATGAAAAGCGAATTTCAAAAACTTTTGATAACAATTTTGAATATAAACCAAGTCCTCATCTTTTATCTTCAATTATAAAGTATCAGAAAAAAAAATATAAAATTGAAGATTTTGTAACTGAAACTATCTGGACAAACAATATTTCTTCTAAAGACTTCAAAAAACTAAACAATTTTTTTTGGTTTTTTAGTTTGGATTTAAAATCATCTAAAGAAACCACACAATCAATTATTCTCAATTGGATTAATAAAAATGAAAAATTTAATGAAAATATTTGGGAATTCAATATTACTGCAAAAAGAATTATTGCTTGGCTTTCCAATCATCAGTTAACTTATGAAGATAGTAATGAGGAATATAGATTATATTTTAATCATATGCTTCAAAAACAAACTAACCATTTATTAAATGAGATCAAAAATTTAGATGAAACAGAAGAAAAACTGATTGGCTGTGCCGCAATAATTTTAACAGGATTAGCGTATAAAGATGAGAAAAATTATTTAGACAGTGGTTTAAATATATTAAAAAATTTAATCAAAAACTCTCTTGATAAACAAGGTTTTCCCAAATCAAGAAATATTCAAAATTTAGTTTTTTATCTTAAATATCTAATCATTATTAGAGAATGGTTTAAAGAATCGCAAAATCCAATTCCAGAATATGTTGATGAAACTATATATTATTTAGGATCCAGTTATGCTTTTATATGGCAAAACATAAAACAAGATATCTTTTTTAATGGAAATTATTCATCTAATCATAATGAATTTGACCAATATTTAAAACGATTTGGATATACTTTTAAAAATCAAATTAATGAGTTAGCTGGATATACAATATTACAAAATAAAAAATTTATCCTTGCAGCTGACATTGGATCAAATCCTGAAAAAATATATACCAAAAATTATCAGGCAGGCGCCTTATCTTTTGAAATTTTTTCTAACGATAAAAAATTAATTTCAAATTCTGGATATTATCCAGATCCAAAAAACAGACTAAATAAATTTTCCAAAAGCACTGCTTTACAAAGTACACTTTCAATTGAAGATTATTCTTCATGCGATTTTATTAAAGCTGGTGATAATTTTTTGATACAAAAAGATTTAAAAATTGAAAATAAAAATATAGTTTTTGAAAAGAATTATTGGAAAATTTCAGCTAGTCATAATGGTTACTTGAAAAAGTTTAAATTAGATCATCATAGAGAAATAGAATTCTATCCTGAACAATTTAAATTTATTGGTCATGATAAAATAGTAAGAAAAGATCCAGATAAGCAAATTAAATTTGATATTAGATTTCATCTTCATCCCGACTCTAAAGTTATGAAAACACAAAATAATAAGTTTATATTAATACAATTAGAAGATGAGGGTTGGCAATTTAGTTGTGATAACTATGATATAAATATTGATAATGGTTTATATTTCGGTAATAAAAATTCATATCAAGAAAACCAAAATATATTTATTTCTGGCATGAGCAATGAAAGTGAACAAGTAATTAGATGGGAAATAAGTAAAATATAATGAAAAAAATAAAGACAGCTCTTATTTCTGTATCAGATAAAAATAATTTGAAACCAGTTTTAGAAATTTTAAAAAAATATCAAATCAAAATTATTAGTTCTGGTGGAACTTATAAAGAAATAAAAAAATTAAAATTTAATTGTTTAGAAGTATCTGATTTTACAGATTCTCCTGAAATTTTAGAGGGAAGAGTTAAAACCTTACATCCAAAAATACACGCAGGAATCCTTAATAAAAGAAATAATAAAACACATTTAAATGACTTAAAAAAAAACAATTTTGAAAATATTGATCTAGTAATTGTAAATTTCTATCCCTTTGAAAAAACTTTAGAAACTACAAATAATCATAAAAAAATAATTGAAAATATAGATGTGGGGGGTCCCACAATGGTTAGGTCTGCTGCTAAAAATTATAATGATGTAACCGTGATTACCTCTTCTAATCAATATCAAGAATTAATTGATGAGATGAATAAAAATAACGGAGCTACATCATTAAATTTCAGAGAAAAACTATCAAGAACAGCTTTTACAGAAACTGCTTACTATGACTCTGTAATTTCAAGTTATTTCAATAAAAAGACAAATATACACTTGCCAGATAAAAAAATTTTTTCTGCAAATTTAATTGAAAAACTTAGGTATGGAGAAAATCCACATCAATTCAGTGGGTACTATTCAAAAAATTTAAAAACTAATTTAAAACAAATTCATGGAAAGCAACTAAGTTATAATAATTATAACGATATATTTTCTGCCTTGACTATTTCAAAATCATTACCAAAAAATAAGGGCACTGTAATTGTAAAACATGCAAACCCTTGTGGTGTATCAATAAATTCAAATCCTATAGATAGCTATAAATCTGCATTAGCATGTGATCCTATAAGCGCCTTTGGCGGAATTGTCTCTTGTAATTTTAAAATAAAGAAAAATCTTGCAGTTGAGCTCAATAAACTTTTTTTAGAAGTAATTATTGCTAATGGTTTTGATAATGATTCTCTAAGATTACTTAAAAATAAAAAAAATTTACGTATAATTGATGCAACAAATTATTCAATTAGTGAAATTACAAAATTCAATTCATCTAATGAAGCAATATTAATTCAATCTGAAGACTTAAAAATATTTAAAAATGAAGATTTTAAAGTTGTATCAAAAAGAAAACCAAGCCCTAAGATGCTTAAAAATTTAATTTTTGCATTCAATGTTTGTAGATATGTTAAATCAAACGCAATTGTTCTAGCAAAAGATGAGTCAATTGTTGGTATTGGATCAGGCCAACCAAGTAGATTAGATAGTTGTGAAATAGCAATTAATAAAATGAGAAAATTTAATTTATTTGGAGATAATTTGATTGCAGCATCAGACGCTTTCTTTCCATTTGTAGATGGAATTGAAAAATTAGTTCAATCGGGAGTTCAAGCTGTAATTCAACCTTCTGGATCAATTAGAGATAAAGAAATAATTAAATTTGCAAACGAAACAGATACTATTCTGGTCTTTTCTAAGACAAGACATTTCAGACATTAGTAATTTTATCTATCTTAGCAGCTAAAATAAAATCATTTTCTGAGAGGCCTTTAATAGCATGTGTGGTAATTTTAATTTCTGCATAACCCCAACCAAAACTTATGTCTGGGTGATGATCCTCTTCCTCAGAAATTTTGCCAACTTCATTAACAAAATTTTGACTTCTTATAAAATTTTCAAATTTAAATTTTTTAAATAGAAAAAAAATTTTATTCTCATCTTCTGTGATATCCCAACCATCAACTTTTTTTTGATATTTATGAATTTCAGATATATCAAAAGGAATAACACCACCTTCACAGGGTAAACATTTTTTTTTTGTTAAATCATTCACAACTTAAAAAATCATTAAGAGTTTTTGAATAATTTTTTATTAAGTAAAAATTACCAATTGTTTTATGTCTTTTTTTTAAATTATTTAATTTAATTATAATATCATCTAGTTTCATTTTTTTATAATTTATATCATATATAGAATAATCATAATCAAATAAAAAATTTTTTAAATATTTAATATTATCATCTTTATTAAAAATATATTTAGAAAACTCTATAATTATTAATGGAGATGATTTGCGTATAAGATTTAATGAACCACGTATTGCATTCATTTCATTTCCTTCAATATCCAACTTAATTATTATTTCGTAATTCTCTAATTTATAGTCTTCAGCGAGAGTATCAATTTTAATTGATTTAACTTTATAAGATGAATAAACGCTAAAATTTTTATGCGAGATGGAACTTTCCCAATCTTTTTCGCTTTCGTTAAAAGTAATTATTTGATCATCTATGTCAGAAATTGCTTTATTAAAATTCTTAATATTTAAAAAATTGTTTAGATGTATGTTTTTTCCAAATTCATTAAATGTTTTTTTGGATGCTTCAATTGATATTATTTTATTGTCTTTGGAAAGTGATGCAACATAAAGAGAGTAAAAACCATAATTAGATCCACAATCAAAAAAGAGAATTTTATTTTTATTTGAAAGTTTTTTAATTACATTAAGTTCATGAAAATCTCCAAATTCACATTTTTTTAATAAAAAATATGAAGTTTTATTTTTATTAGTACTCCCATAAACTTTAAAATCATAAATATTTAAAATTATATTTTGTGATAGAAAATTTTTTACAACCCTAAATAATAAATAATAAATTAAACTTTTTCTAAAAACTCTAATATCATGATTATCTAAGTACTTTTGAAAAATAGCAGTTATAAGTTTTGATTTAATCACAGTTAATTGGAGCGGGCAAAGGGGGTCGAACCCTCGACCTTCTCGTTGGCAACGAGACGCTCTACCACTGAGCTATGCCCGCTTAAAAAAATATTATAACTAAACACTTTTTTTAATTCAATCAATACTAATTTACATTTTCTATGTTATATTTAATTTTATTATGAAAAAAGAAGATCTACCAATTAATATTCCTGTATTTCCATTAAGTAATTTTATCATTTTTCCAAAAACTACAGTCCCATTAAATATCTTTGAACCTCGTTATATTGATATGATTAACGATAGTATGAAATCAAACAAGATAATAGGAATAATACAACCTCAATCATCTAGCTATCAAAAAGTTCAACCTGAACTTCATAAAGTGGGTTGTATTGGTAAAATAACTAGTTTTAAAGAAACAGAAGATGGTAGGTATTTAATAGAATTAAAGGGGGTCGCAAGATTTAAATCTGTCAAAGAATTAGAGACTGTAACTAAATATAGAATTTTGCATGTAGATTATAATGATTATATTCAAGATTTAGATAATAAAAAAGAAGATCTTAAATTTTCAGATTTAGAATTAATCTTCAAAGACCTAAAATCTTTGTTTGAAAAAAAAGGTTTTATCATTAATTGGAAAGCACTAGAAAAACAAAGTTTAGATGAAACAATAAATGCCTTAGCGATGGCCTCACCTTTTTCATTAGAAGAAAAACAAGTTTTATTGGAAGCCCAAAATTTAGATATTAGAAAAAATAAAATTGCTGAGATATTAAAAACATATACTCACGATATCTATGAAAATAACACTATTCAATAATCAATAATTCAAACCAGTATCTGCTAATTTTTTTAGCACGTTATTTATAGAATTTTTGCTTCCTAAATATTTTAAAGAATTTAAGAGAAAGTTATTTTTAGCCTTACTCTCATGGTTAAAAAATTCATAAATAAAATCGATCCCGTTTGAAAAAATAAAATTTTTATGTTTCGTATTTTTTTGAAATTCTTTATTAACAGAACTATTTAATGCTAATCCAAGATCTATTTTATTTTGAATTATCTCTAATAAAATTTTTATATCTCTAATTGTCATGTTAAAACCTTGTCCAGCTAAAGGATGTATTTTGTGAGTTAATTCACCAAAAGCCAGTATATTTTTATGATAATAATTTCTTAAACTTACAGAGAATAATTCAAATGAAGATATTTTTTTAATTTTTTTAATTTTATATTTTGGATTATGTAAGTTTATAAGTTCTATTAAATTTTCTTTTTTAATTTGAGTACTATTTTTTATAGAATAAACAATAGAAGTTTCTTTATCAGAAATAGGTAAAAATGCCAAAGGTCCAATCTTTGTAAACACTTGTCGTGCAATTTTATTATCGATTTTCTCATGTTCTAGTATTAAAGTGTAAGCTAAGCTTTTATATTTTTTGATAATTTTTTTACTAAAAAATTTTTTTGCAATTAAATTTGTAAAATTTAAATTTATTAAAAGATTATATTTGTTCTGAATATTTTCTAAATTTATTTGATTTTGTATTTTAAAAAATTTACTTTTTTTGAGACTTTTTTCTAAAATATTATAAAGATCAAAACTTCTAACCATTGAAAAAAGTTCTTGATTATTATTTTGAAACTCCAACAATTTTTCTTTATTTAGTTTGTCAGAAAGAATTTCGATTTTATTTAATTTCCAAATTATTTTATCAATGTTGACTATATTATTATTAAAATATTCAACATTACTTTTTGTAATACCTATAGTCCTAGATTGATCTATTATTTGTTTTTTTTTATCTCTTAAAATATCTACATGTATATTCTGATTAACTAAAACTTTAGCTAAAGCTAAACTAGTTAATCCACTTCCTATTAAACAAATCCTCATATTATTTTTAATTTTAACAACAAAAATTAGATGATACAAAGTGGTATAATTGATTTGTATAAATGGACATTAAAAAAACAGCTAATTTATTACTTAATTTTACTTTAAAGCGATTAGCAGAAATATCTGGTATAGTAATTTTCTCCGCTGGTATACTTTTATTTATTGCACTTTTTTCATATTCACCTGAAGACCCTAACTTTATTTTTCCTAAAGATACTGAAATTAAAAATTTATTAGGTTTTCAAGGAAGTTTTATTTCTGATCTGTTTTTTCAATCTTTTGGATTCATTGCTTATCTTATTTCTTTCACATACATAATTACTGGTATCAATATATTTCGATTAAAGGAGTTTTTTTTAATAATTGAAAATACTTTTATAGCAATATTATATATTATAATTGGAACGTTATTTTTAAACCATTTTTATTCTAATGCTTTTACACTTTATATAAATGGAAATGGAGGTTTTGTAGGAGACTATTTTGGACAAACTTTTTTAAACACAATAATTCTTACAAATGAAACATTAATTTACTATGTTCTAATTATACTGATAATTACTTTATTTTTATTAAGTGTAAATTTTCACCCTATTAAATTTTATAATTTTTTAATTAAAATTTTTAAATTTTTTAATAAAAAAGAAAATAAATCTTACACTGATAAAAGTGAACTTATAAGTGAATATATTCCTCAAGAGGAAATCAAAAACTTAATACAAGAAGACTTACCATTTATCAAAGCAGAAAATAAATCAAATTCTAAAAATAAGTTTCAATTACCAAAAATAGAATTATTAAAAGTTCCAACTAAGAAAGAAAGAGAAAACTCAAATAAAAATGAAACTAATGACCCTAAATTTTTAGAAAAAATTCTAATGGACTTTGGAGTTAAGGGCGAAATTCAAAAAGTAAGTCATGGTCCAGTTGTAACTCTCAATGAATTTGAGCCAGCTGCTGGCGTAAAAGTTTCTAAAATTATAAATTTATCAGATGATATTGCTAGAAATACTAGCTCTGAATCTGCTAGAATTTCAACTATACCAGGCAGCAATACTGTAGGAATTGAATTACCAAATAATTCAAGAGAAAACGTTTATCTAAGTGAAATTCTAAATAACGCTGATTTTAAAAAGAAGGAAACTAAATTACCAATAGCTCTTGGTAAAAATATTTCTGGAAAATCTATTGTAGGAGATCTATCTTCTATGCCGCATTTGCTGATTGCTGGTACTACAGGTTCAGGAAAATCTGTTTGCATTAATACAATTATTTTATCTCTTCTTTACCGTCACACACCTGAAAGATGTAAGTTTATATTAATTGATCCTAAAATGCTTGAGCTTTCAACATATGAAGGCATACCTCACTTACTTTGCCCTGTAATAACTGAAGCAAAAAAAGCTGCGTCAGTACTTGGTTGGGTCGTAAAAGAAATGGAAAGTAGATACAGATTAATGACGAAAGAAGGAGTTAGGAATATTGATGGTTACAATGCCAAGCATAAACTTCCAATGCCCTACATAGTTGTGGTGGTAGATGAAATGTCAGACTTAATGTTAGTGGCAGGTAAAGAAATAGAAAATTATATTCAAAAATTATCTCAAATGGCTAGAGCAGCTGGTATTCATATTATTATGGCTACACAAAGACCTAGTGTTGACGTAATAACAGGTACAATTAAAGCTAATTTTCCAACAAGAATATCTTTTCAAGTAACTTCAAAAATAGATAGTAGAACAATTCTTGGTGAACAAGGAGCAGAACAGTTATTAGGAAAGGGAGACATGCTTTATATGTCATCTGCTAATCGAATAGTAAGAATTCATGCTCCATTTGTCTCAGATAATGAAATAGAGAAAATAAACAATTTTTTAAGATCACAAGCTGAACCAGATTATATTGATGAAATCTTAAATTTTGCAGACGAGAAAGAGTTGGGATCAAATACAGATCAAGGAGATAAAGATGAATTATATCTACAAGCAGTTGAAATAATTAGATCTGAAGGAAAGGCCTCTACCTCGTTTTTACAAAGAAAACTTCAAATTGGGTACAATAGAGCTGCACGAATAATTGATATGATGGAAGCTGATGGAATTGTTAGCAAAGCAAATCATGTGGGTAAAAGAGACGTTCTTTGATGTTGAGATTGTTGCTATTGGTTTATCTAATTAGTTTATCTAATGAAGTAAGTGCAAACAATAAAAGTCAAATAATTAATAAATTAAAAGATACCTTAAATTTAAATTTTGATTTTGAACAAAGTATAAATGGAAAAATTGAGTTTGGAAACTGTACAATTCAATATCCAAAAAAAATGTTTTGTGCGTATGATCAAAAAAACAAAGTTATAGTTTCAAATGGAAAATCTTTAGTTATAAAATCTACTTCTAGCTATTACAGGTATCCATTGGATAAAACACCATTAAATTTTATTTTAGATAAAAATTTCTTATTAAAAAAAATAGCCGAATTAAACGAAGAAATTATTAATAATTCTCTGGTCAAGTTTACAATAAATGAAAATAATCAATCGATAGATATTTTTTTTGATATAAATAATTATAATTTAATTGGCTGGCAAACTAAGGATGTTTATCAAAATATTGCTGTCACACTCCTTTATTCAGTTAAATCAAATCAAATTGTTGACGAAAAAATATTTAAAACTCCTCTTCAAAATTAAATTTTAACAATTTCTGATTTAAATATTTTCATTCCTCTAGCTAGATAATTATTTAGTGCATTTTTATGATCCAATGAACAAGTATGAAGCCAAACTCTATCTACTTTTTCTTGAAATGATTTTTTAATGGCATCTGATAACAAAAATGATCCTAATTTTTTATTCTGATATTCTTCTAATATTCCAAAATATGCAATCTCTACCTCTTTCTTATCTGGATGGATAATTAATTCAAAAAAACCTACCAAATTTTTTTTATTTTTTAATACAAATGTTTTAACATTTTTGTTGGATACGTATTTGATCCACTGCTCTTCTGTCCATATTAATCTATCAATCCATTTATGTTTTTTACCTATATTTTTATAAAAAAATTTATTTAACTGGAAATCGGTCGGTTCAATCAAATTAACTTTATAATCTTCAGAAGGTAATTCACCATCTTTTAAATCATGCAGTGAGTTTATCTCTAGATAATTTCTTTTAACTTCTTCTGTCACTCGACCATTTTTCCAACAGGTTCGCCACCAAATAAATGAAAATGCAAATGAGGAACCTCTTGACCACCATGCTCACTAATATTAGCTAGCGCCCTATAACCTTGGCCTACTTTTGTTGAAATACCTAGTTTTTTTGCAACTATATTAATACCCTTCAAAAGGCCCACCATCTCTTCTGAAGATGCATTCATACTAAAATCATCAAGATCTATATATTTTCCTTTAGGGATTACTAAAGCATGAATTTTCTTTTGTGGGTTGATATCATGAAATGACAAAACATAATCATCTTCGTAAATTTTATTACAGGGTATCTCTCCACTTAAAATTTTAGCAAAAATATTATTGTCATCGTAGCTCATTTTTTCCTTTTTTCTAATTCTTCCATTACTTCTTCAATTTTTACATCATTAGCTTCTAAATACATTAATAAATGATAAAATACGTCAGCAGCTTCGTGTATTTTATTTGTATTTTCTTCTATAGCTTCAATTAATTCATCAATTTCTTCTAAGACTTTTGCTTTACTGAGAGATTTATCTGTAAGTAATTTGTTTGTATAAGAACCTTCAAGGGGATTATTTTTTCTCTCTCTTGCAAGTTTAATTAAATTTTCTAATGTATTAAGCATATTAAATTCTAACAGGTATTCCTTTTGAATCCAGATATTCCTTCGCCTCTTTTACAGAGTGTTTGCCATAATGAAATATCGATGCTGCTAAGACTGCGCTAGCATTTCCCAATCTAATTCCATCAACTAAATGATCTAGTTTCCCTACCCCACCTGATGCAATGACAGGAATATTTACCCTGGATGAAATTTTAGACATAAGCTCAATATCATAACCTGCTTGAGTGCCATCTCTATCCATTGATGTTACCAATAGCTCACCTGCTCCACTACTTTCTATTTTTGATGCAAATTCTATTGCATCAATTCCAGTATTGTTTCTTCCACCATGTGTAAAAATTTCCCATTTATCTCCATCTTTTTTTGCATCAATAGCAACCACAATACATTGTGAACCAAATTTTTTTGAGCTTTCAACTATTACTTCTGGATATTGAACTGCTGCAGTATTAATAGAAACTTTATCTGCTCCACAATTAAGTAATTTATTTATATCATCAACGCTTCTAATACCTCCTCCAACTGTTAATGGAACAAAGCATTTTTTAGAAGTTTTCTCTACAACATCATAAATTGTATTTCTATTTTCGTTTGATGCAGTAATATCTAAGAAACAAATTTCATCTGCTCCTCCATCAGAATAAATTTTAGCCTGTTCAACTGGATCGCCTGCATCCTGTAGATCAACAAAGTTAATTCCTTTTACAACACGGCCATTTTTAACATCTAAGCAAGGTATTATTCTATTTTTAAGCATCTACTTCCTTAACTAATTCATCCAGTTTAATATCACCGTCATAAATAGCTTTTCCAACTATTATGCCCTCGATATTTTTATTATTTAATTCCTTGGCTTTTTTAATATCATCAATTGAGGAAACGCCACCAGATATAATCACAGGACAATTTGAGATATCTGCAACTTTTAATGTCTCCTCAAAATTTGGACTTTGCTTCATCCCATCTCTATTGATATCAGTATAAATCAATCTACTGGCACCAAAATCATTCACTTCTTTTAGGTAATCTAAAGTCAATTGATCTGAATTTTCTTTCCAACCAGAAACAGACAAATAACCATCTTTAGCATCTAAACCTAAAGCAATTTTGTCTGGAAATTTTTTACAAGCTTCTTTTAAAAAATTTTTGTCTTTTATGGCAGCACTTCCTAAAATAATTTTTTCAACGCCAGCATCAGTATATTTCTGAATACTTTCAAAATTTCTTATACCTCCACCAATCTCAATTTTAAGATTAAATTTATTAACTATTTCTTGAATAATATCTAAATTAATTGTTTCACCAGTTAATGCCCCATCCAAATCAACTATATGTAAGTTTTTAAAACCATGGTCACTATATTTTCCAGCCTGTTCTATTGGAGACATTTCATATTCAGTTTTGTTATCAAAGTCTCCTTTAACCAACCTCACGCACTTCTTGTCTTTAATATCAATAGCAGGAAATATTTTCATTTTTTTACTTTAATGTCAGTTGCAGCTGTCACTTTCATAATTATTTTATTTTGTTTTTCATTGTTATCATTTACTTTGGTTTCATAAGCATTGTTGCAAGAAACTAAGGTTGCCAAACATAATAAAAATAAAATAATTTTCATTATATCTTTATAAAATTTTCAATTATTTTAAGTCCAATTTTATCACTCTTTTCAGGGTGAAATTGGGTTCCAAAAATATTTTCCTTTTCAACAGAACAAACAATATTTGATGAATAATTTGTAGTTGCAGAAATCACATTTTTATCTTCAGGAACAAACTCATAACTATGCACAAAGTACATATGAGATTTATTTTCAATACCTTTAAATATTTTACTATCTTTCTTTATATCAATTTCATTCCATCCAATATGAGGAAGTTTAAATTTTCCATATTGATTATCTATTTTAGATACCTTGCCAGATATCCAACCAAGACCTTTGGTTTCTATTTCTTCATATCCAATGTCCGCAAACATTTGTAACCCAACACAAATACCAAGAAGAGGTTTTTTATTATTGGTTACAAATTCATTCAAAGCATCAGCTAAACCATCGATATTGTTTAATGCATCGACACAACTTTTAAACGAACCTTGCCCTGGCAAAACTACTTTATCAGAAGATTTAATCTTGTTTAAATCTGAGGTTACTTCGATATTTACTTTGTCTTTGGCAACTTCGTTAAACGAGTTAATTACAGAGCTTATATTACCCGAATTATAATCAACAATAGTGACGTTCATTAAACTTATAATGAGCCTTTAGTTGATGGAATACTTTTTTTGCTTCTAGGATCCATCTCTAATGCCTCTCTTAATGATCTTGCTAATGCTTTATAACAAGACTCAATAATGTGGTGACTGTTATCACCATAAATATTTTCAACATGCATTGTGATGCCTGCGGACTGTGAAAATGCCTGGAACCATTCCTTAAACAGTTCTGTATCCATCTCGCCAAGTTTCTCAACTTTTAATTTTACTTTCCAAATTAAATAAGGTCTGTTTGAAACATCTATTGCAACTCTAGTTAATGTTTCGTCCATAGGGATAACTCTGTGTGCATATCTTTTAATACCAACAAATTTTTTTGCAGCTTTTTTTAAAGCTTCTCCAATTGCAATCCCTGTATCTTCTGTGGTGTGGTGAAGATCAATATGGGTATCGCCTTTTGCTTTAACTTTTAAATCTATTAATGAATGCTTTGATAATTGTTCAAGCATATGATCTAAAAAACCTATTCCAGTATCAATTTGGTATTTACCTTTACCATCAATGTTTAATTCAACATTGATACTAGTTTCTTTTGTTTTTCGTGATACTTTTCCTTTTCTAGCCATATATTTTAAATGGTATACATACTTAATCCAACTATATCAATATTAGTGTAAAGACTTGAAGTATCAAAAATAGTTACCATTTACTAGATATGACAACAATTGTACTGGTTAGAAAAAATAATGAAGTTGTAGTTGCTGGTGACGGACAAGTTAGTATGGGAAATACAGTTGTCAAAAGCACAGCATCTAAAGTTAGAAAAATTGAAAAAAGAGATGTCGTAGCAGGATTTGCAGGATCGACAGCTGATGCATTAACTTTATTTGAAAGACTAGAGGGAAAATTAGAAAAACATGCTGGTAATTTATCTAGAGCTGCAGTTGAGTTAGCAAAAGATTGGCGAACTGATAAATACTTAAGAAGATTAGAAGCATTAATGGCTGTTGGTGACAAAAATAATAGTTATATAATTTCTGGAACTGGAGATGTTTTAGAGCCTGAGGGTGACGTAATTGGAATAGGTTCAGGTGGGAATTACGCTTTAGCTGCAGGAAAAGTTTTAATTGAAGGTGATTTATCCGCAGAAGATGTTGCAAAAAAAGCTATTAAAGTTGCAGCCGATATATGTGTTTTTACAAACGAAAATGTTAAAATTGAAAAAATCTAATGGATAATTCAAACGTAACCCCACTACACCCAAAAGAGAAAACTCAAAAAGAAGAAGCTTCTCTAGTAAGTGCTCTTTCACCAAGAGAAATAGTTTCAGAATTAGATCGTTTTGTTGTTGGACAAAATAAAGCAAAAAAAGCTGTAGCTGTTGCATTAAGAAATAGATGGAGAAGACAGGCTTTGAAAGGTGAAATGAAAAATGAAGTTCTTCCAAAAAATATTTTAATGATTGGACCAACAGGAGTTGGAAAGACAGAAATTTCTAGAAGACTTTCAAAACTAGCTGAAGCTCCTTTTGTTAAAGTTGAGGCAACAAGATTTACAGAAGTTGGATATGTTGGAAGAGATGTAGAACAGATTGTTAGAGACTTAATTGAAATTGCAATTGCAATGGAAAAAGTAAAAAAAAGGAAAGAAGTTTATGCGCAAGCACAAAAAGCAGCTGAGGAAAAAGTACTAGATGCTTTGGTTGGAAAAAAAGCAAGCCTTGCAACAAGAGAAAGTTTTAGAAAAAGGCTAAGGAATGGTGACTTAGATGATAATGAAATAGAAATCGCTGTAAGTGATACAGGCTCAAATGGTACGTCTTTTGAAATCCCGGGAATGCCAGGTGCTAATGTTGGAATGATAAACATTGGGGAAATGATTGGCAAGTCTATGGGTAACAAAGAAAAAAAGAAAAAAATGACAGTTAAAGAGTCTCATGAGATTTTAATAAATGATGAGTCAGACAAACTAATTGAACAAGATAAAATCGTTAAAGCCGCTAAATTATCAACAGAAAATAACGGTATAGTATTTTTAGATGAAATAGATAAAATTTCAGCAAGAACTGATCGTGTTGGTGGTGATGTTTCTAGAGAAGGAGTACAAAGAGATTTATTACCTCTTATCGAGGGAACAACTGTGAATACTAAACATGGTCCAATTAAAACTGATCATATTTTATTTATTGCATCAGGTGCTTTCCAACTTGCAAAACCATCTGATCTGCTACCAGAATTACAAGGAAGATTACCGATAAGAGTTGAGCTAGAAGCTTTAACTAGCGGAGATTTTAAAAGAATTTTAAAAGAACCAGACTACAGTTTAATAAAACAATATGTAGCTCTTTTAAAAACCGAAAATGTTGATCTTGAATTTTCTGATGATGGTATTGATACAATTGCAAATATTGCATCTGAAGTAAATGCAACAGTAGAAAACATTGGTGCAAGGAGACTCCATACTATAATTGAAAAAATATTAGATGATATAAGCTTCACAGCAACTGATAGGGCTGGTGAAAAAATTGTAATTGATAAAGAGTATATTAATAAAAATCTTGATAACCTCGTTAAAGATACCGATCTATCTAAATTTATTCTATAAATTTATTTTTTTTTAAAAATATATAAAAAGCCCCACTACCTCCATCTTCTATAGTAGCATCCTGTATATCATTTATGACCTTCATTAAATTTTGATTATTGTTAATAAATTCAGGTACTGAATATTTCAAAATACTTAGATCTTTTGAAACATAAGGATCATTTTCAACATCTGAGTGAATTCCTTTTCCTGTAACAACGATTAGTTTACCAACCTTTTCCTCATACGCTTTTAATATAAATTTCTCTATAGTATTATTTGCTTGTTCTAAAGTGTATCCATGAAGATCAATAGATCTTACTTTTGGCGTATTCTGCTTTTGTAGTTTAAAATCTTTATTTGGTAATTTATCTTTGCTTAAAACAAAAGTTTGCCAATCTTTTTTATCTTTATCTGAAATATTATCGTTCAATTAAGTTAATATATTAACTAGCTGCCAATTTGGATTTACTGAAGTAGTGTCTCTAGAAAAAACCCAAGTATCATATATTTTTTTAATTTTTTCTGGATCTCCTGAAATAACTTTATTTTCCTTATCCTTGATACAAGTAATGACCTCTGCAATAAAATCTACTGTTACATTTAAAATATTTCCAATTTTTTTATGCTCTTTGATATCTGCTTTATTTACACCAATAAAAGTTATTTCTGCAAAATGGCCTCTTTTGGCTCTATCCTTTAGTGCTTCATTAAATTGATTTAATATATCTTTATTTAGCAATGGCTTTGCATTTGTAATTTTATTATCATTATCGCTAAAGTCTGTAATAATGGTTTCATAAGCAATTTTAGCACCTTTTAAGAATTCTTTTTGTGCTTCATCATCAAAACTTTCTTTGGGTTTTGTTGATTGATCAACTTTAATATTTTTTAAAACCTCTTTAAATTGAGCTGGAGATTTTCCCTCAAAACCTGTTCTTTTTCCGAGAATGCCTCTTAATCTTAAAAAAATAAAACCTGCAATCATAGCAAGTAATATTATATCGATGTACTCAAAACTGTAATTCATAGTTAGATAGTAATTACTCTGTTGATTAATTTCAACCGGCAATTTAGATTAAGGACAAATGAACCCAATATTTTTAACAATTATTTTTGTACCAGCAATTGAAATTTATCTTTTAATTAAGATAGGGGCTCAAATAGGTGCAATAACAACAATATTTTTAATATTTATCACAGCTATTGTAGGAGTATATTATGCAAAATATGAAGGCTTAAATACCCTAAGATCAGCGTTCAACCAATTAAAACAAAACGAAACTCCTGCTTATGAAATTTTATCTGGTGCAGTTATTGCTTTTGCGGCTTTATTATTAATAATTCCAGGATTTGCTACTGACCTACTAGGCTTATTGTTAATTTTTCCATTAACTAGAAAATTTATATTTAATCGTTTGTTTAAAAAATTTAATACTGTAAATACCAGAAACAAAAATTTTATTGATGGCGAATACGAAGATTTAGACGAAAAAAATGACAGATAAATTTAAAATTTTAGGAAAATTCATTAAAGATATGTCAAGTGAAACAAAGGACACTGAGACTTATGTATATGTAAAAGATAATATTTTAAAATATCAACTAAATATTGATATCAATTCAAAACCTTTAAAAAACAAAATGGTTGAAATAAACACAATCTTAAAATTTGAAGACAAAGAAAACTCAGCACATAAATCATATTTTGAAATGAATTATGCAACAATCGTCAAAATAAATGATGAGGTTAAAGAAAAAAAAGATCTAGAAAGAATAATTTTATGTGATGCACAAATTAAAATATATCCTGATCTTGAAAAATCATTTTTAAATATGCTTCATAATTCAGGTTATGAAGGTGTTAAATTAGAAAAAAAAATAGATTTTGAAGATCTTTATATGAAAAGATTTAATTAAAATAATTTTTTTTTAAATAATTTTTCAAATATTCTTTATGCATTAATATTTCATCTTTTGAAGGAGTAACAACTTTTTTAAAGTAAGAAACTTGTGAATTTAATTTTTTTGTTTCAAAATTATTATCATTTTTAAAGTCAAGTGCTGGCTCTTTTTGATCTATTAAATTTATATAAACTTTAGCTAAAAGATCGCAGTCAATTAACGCTGTATGTTGTACTCTCCTAGAGTTATCAATTCTATATCTCTTACACAATGCATCCAAACTTGATGATGTCCCTGGAAATTTTAATCTAGCTAATTCTAAAGTATCAATTATTACATTACTAATTTTTTTTTTTCCTATCAAAGAGAGCTCATTATTTAAATGACTAACATCAAATTCTGCATTATGAATAATTAAATTTTTGCCTTCGATAAAATCAAGAAAATCATCTACTATTTCAGAAAATTTCTTTTGTTTTGATAAAAAATCATCTGAGTAACCATGAACCTCAAATGCTTTGTCAGAAACTTTTCTTTCGGGGTTTAAATAAGTATGAAACTTATTTATTGGCACCAGATTATCTAATTCGATACATCCTATTTCAACTATTCTATGACCGTCTTTTACTGATATTCCAGTTGTTTCTGTATCTAAAACGATTTCTTTCATTTATAAAATTTTATTTATAATTTTAGCAATTTCATTTTTAACAGGTTTTTTTGTAAATGTATTTTTAATTATATAATGAGATTTTTTCTTCTTATAATTTGGACTTAACTGAATTTTTCTAAAAATTTTCAAAAGTTTTGAATTGAACTTAGGTCTTTTTTTTAGTTTTTTATCAATGTCTTTTTTTTTAGAATCAACAAAAATCAATAAATCTTTTTTGTTGTAAAGTTTGTTTTCAATTAATAATGGAATATCCAAAACTACAATTTTTTTATTTTTATTATTCTTTAAGAAAACATTAAGTTTTTTTCTTACCTCTTTGTGTACAATTTTAATTATTTTTCTTAAATTATGCCGATTATTCAAAATTGCATTTATAATTTCATTCTTATCTATAGGAAATTTAGTTATGTATTGCGGAAGTTCATTTCTTAATTTTAAAAAAATTTTTTTGTTTTTTTTATAAATTTTTTCTACTTCATGATCTGCATTAAAAACTGGATATCCAAAGTTATTTGCTACAAAAGTTTTTCCAGAACCAATTTCACCAATTATGCATATCTTAATCATGATCCAATAATTTTAACACTTTTTCACTTACGTTAGGCTCAACATCATGCCACAATTTAAATGCTTCAAATGCTTGATAAATAAACATTAGTTTACCATTTTCTATTTGGTTACCTAATTTTTTTCCTAATTTTAAAAAATTAGTTTCTTTAGGATTATAAATAACATCATAAAACAACTTATCTGCACCAATATTAGAAGTGTTTAAATTGATGGTCTCATTATTTAAACCTAAACTGGTTGCATTTATAATCATATCAAAATCGGGCAACTCACCCCAACCTACAGTATTAATTTTATTAAATTGAATTTTTAAATCCTCAGCTTTTTTAATAGTTCTGTTGCTTATAGTTATTTCTGAAGCCTCCATTTTGTTTAAAGCAAAAATTAATGATGGGACTACGCCACCAGCACCTAAAATTAAAATTTTTTTATCTTTAATTTTGTAGTTCAAACTATTTATAGCTTTGTGAAAACCAATTATATCTGTATTGTGACCAACAACGACACCGTTATGAATGCAAATGGTATTTACTGACTGTGTCTGTTCTGCTTCTTCACTTAACTTATCTAAAAAAGGAATTACTGATTTTTTAAACGGAACAGTAACATTACAACCATTTATTTCTTGATTTTTTATTTTAAGAAAAAAATCTTTAATTTCGTTTTCTTCAAGTTTAATTTTTTCATAAACTGCGTTAATATTGTTTTCTTTTAGCCAATAGTTATGCAATTTTGGTGATAATGAATGACTGATTGGGTTTCCAATTACAAAATATTTTTTCATTTTTGTAGATTTAAATATTCCTTAATTTTTTTTATAGGTAGGCCCATTATCGTATCTTCGTCTCCTTTTATGCTGCTGAACAAATTTCTGCCCTCTCCTTCTATTTGATAGACATTATAAGCATAAAGATTTTCATCTGATATTTTAGATAAATATTCTGCTAATTCTGAATCTGAAAAACTTTTCATTATTAAAGTTGCTTTGTCTGTGTGGTTCCAAATCATTGATCCATTTTTTGAAATACAAACAGAGCTTATTAATAAATGCATTTTACCATTAAGTTTCCTTAATATATCCATCGCTTCCTGTCTACTCTCAGGTTTTGAAATTAACTCTCCATCTAAATCAATAACGCTATCTGCACCAAGGACTATTTTGTCTTGAATTTTAGCACTAACTTTATTTGCTTTCAGCTCTGCTAGATTTTTTGAAATAATTTCTGGACTAGCATTTTCTTTGAGTAATGATATTTTTACAATATCTTCATCAACGTTTGAAGGCTCCACAATAACTTCTATATTATTTTTATCGAGAATATTTTTTCTAACCTTACTTTTTGACGCTAGAATAATTTTACTTAACATTGTTTGAATATATTTCGTGTATTTTAATTATTGAGGCAGCGGTCTCTTCAACTGATTTTCTTGTTACATCTATTAAAGGCCATTTGTACTTTTGAAATGTTTTTTTTGCTTGAAGAACTTCTTTTTTTATACTCTCTAAGTTGGTGTAATCTATACTTTCTGTTTCTTTTAATGAATTCATTCTATTTTTTCTTAAATCTGCTAGTCGTTCGGGTTCTGTACTCAATCCAACAACACAAGTTATATGAGGATTTTTTTTAAGTTTTTCTGGTAAGGAGTTTTCATTAACTAAAGGTATATTTGATGTCTTAAAGCCCTTGTTAGCAAGATAAATAGAAGTTGGTGTTTTACTGGTTCTACTGACACCAACAAGAATAATATCAGATTTTTCAACTTCATTAATCAAATTTCCATCATCATGATTCATTGTGAATTGAATTGCTTCAATTCTGTCATAATACTCATCATTCAAAACGTGTTGTCCACTTGGCTCGTGGGTAGCTTTTTGATTTAAAATTTTAGAAAAATTTAAAATTAAATTACCTAATACTCCAAAACATGGTATTTTCTTATTTTGACTCTCGTTAGCTAAATACTTAGCAAGGTTATTATCTACAATAGTATATAGAATTATTGAATTTTCATTTTTTCTTGCATTTTCTAAGATTTTTAAAATTTGATTTTCTGTTCTTGTAAATGAATAAGAATTAACTTTATATTCTATGTTTAAAAATTGTGCTTTAAGAGCTAAAAATATTCTATCTAAAGTTTCTCCAGTTGAGTCAGAAATTAAATAAATTTGATATGTATTACTCATAAATAAATTGTTAATAAACTCTGTATTATTTTGATTAAATTACACAATTTTAAATTTCTCCAATAACATCTGTAAAACCTGAATTTTATTAACAATAATAATAAATAAGCTAAAACAATACACAAAAATTAAGATAATCAAAAAAGCTTCATTTTAAACAATTTTAATCATCGAACTTGTTGATAAATTGTAAGTATAATGTTTATAAAAAATAATCTCCTTTATTCACAAGATATATTAATACTACAATAATTTATAAGACTTTTATATGAAACCTTTAAACAAAATAATTTACAATAAAGATACTTCATTTAATCCTATCTGGATAATGAGACAAGCAGGTAGGTATTTACCTGAATTTAGAGAAATCAGAAAAAAAAATCCTGATTTTATTAATTTATGTTTAAATGATAATTTATCTGCCGAAATAACACTACAACCACTGAAAAGATTTAATATTGACGCTGCAATAATTTTTTCTGATATTTTAATGTTACCTTATGGCTTAGGTCAAAAAGTAAAATTTGAGAAAAATTTTGGTCCTAAATTAGATAGTCTAGATCTAAATGAGATAGCAAAATTAGATGAAGTAGATTTTGTTGAAAAAATATATCCTGTTTATAAAGCAATAAAAAAAGTAAGTTCTGATACAATTGTAAAAGATAAAAACACTATTGGATTTGTAGGTGCTCCCTGGACTCTTCTAGTCTATATGATTAATTTAAAATCTCCAAAAAAAGATTTAAATGAAAATTTTTTTAAAGATGACTTTTTAATCAATAGAATTTTATTAATCATAGAAAAATTTTTAAAAGTACATATTAAAAACCAAATAGATAATGGAGCAAATATTATCCAAATTTTTGATAGTTGGGCTGGTTTATTAGAGGAAAAAGATTTACCAAATTACATTTACACACCTACTTTAAATTTAGTAGAGTATGTAAAATCTTTAAATGTACCGGTAATATGTTTTCCAAGAGAGATTAAAAATTATAAAGAATTTTGTGAGATAGTTAAACCTGATGCAATAAGTATTGATTATAATGTTGATCCTAAAAAAATACTTAAAGATATCAAAATTCCTATTCAAGGAGGTTTAGATCCCAAAATTCTTTTAACAGACTATGAAAATTTGAAAAAAGAAACTTCTAAATATTTAGAAATTTTCAAGGATCATCCTTATATATTTAATTTAGGACATGGTATTCTTCCTGAAACCAATCCAGAGATGGTTGCAAACTTAATTGAAATAGTAAAAAATAATTAAATTATGGATAAAAATCATCCGCCAATAAAATATGGGAAAACAGGAGTTCTTATAATTAATTTGGGCACCCCAGACTCGACAAATTGGCTTGATATTAGAAAGTATTTAAAGGAATTTCTGTCAGACAGAAGAGTAATTGAAGTAAATCCTATAGTTTGGCAAATAATTTTAAATTTATTTATCCTAACTTTTAGACCTTCCAAAACTGCCAAGGCTTATAAAGAAATTTGGATGAAAAACGAAAATATGTCTCCCCTTTTATATTATACAAAAAACCAAAGTGAAAAAACTTCCGAGTTATTACAAAAAGAAAATATTGTTTTAGATTTTGCAATGAGATACGGAAATCCAAGCATAAAAAGTAAAATACACAAATTACACGAGATGGGTTGTGAAAATTTAGTTATACTTCCTCTCTATCCTCAATATGCAGCAGCAACAACAGCAACTGTTTGTGATGAAGTTTATAGAACATTAATGAAAATGAGATGGCAACCTTCCCTTAAAATAATACCACACTATGAATCTAATCCTCTCTACATTGAAGCACTAGTTAATTCAATTAATAAAAAAATTAATGAAATTAACTGGAAACCAGACTTAATCATAGCTTCATACCACGGAATACCAAAAAAATATTTTGATAAAGGAGACCCGTATCATTGCTATTGTCATAAAACAACAAGACTTATTTCAGAAAAGTTTAATTTTATAAAAATCAAAACTACCTTTCAGTCAAGATTTGGTCCACAAGAATGGCTTCAACCGTACACCGACAAAACATTAGAAAATTTACCCAAAGAAGGAATTAAAAATATCCTCACAATTTGTCCAGGCTTTTCATCTGATTGTGTGGAAACATTAGAAGAAATATTAATTCAAGGTAAAGAAAATTTTATAAATGCTGGAGGAAAAAACTTTGATATGGTTCCATGTTTAAATGACAATGAGGACCATATTATTTTATTAAAATCTTTAATTGAAAAAAACATTTGATTAATGAATACTTATTTGCTTTTTAAGTCCTTACATTTAATTGCCGTTGTTTCCTGGATGGCTGGTCTTTTATATCTTCCAAGAATTTTTGTTTATCATGTTGAAAACAAAGAAAAAAAAGAAACCAATGATATTTTTATTTTGATGGAGAAGAGACTATATAATTATATTATGCGTCCTGCTATGTTGCTAACATGGGCTTTTGGATTAATATTAATTTATTTAATTGGCTTCGAAGTTTTTTCAAATTTATGGATGCAAATCAAATTGGTGTTGGTATTATTTCTATCAATTTATCATAAATATTTAGGCAAATGTCTTCAAGCATTGAAAAATGAAAAAAACACCAGATCTTCTAAATTTTTTAGAATTATTAATGAAGTACCAACTGTAATTTTAATTATTGTTGTATTTTTAGCTATTTTTAAGCCAATCTAGGGTTGAAATAACAAAAACAGCATATATATTATAAAAACTGATAAGTCCTTATCAAAAAAATAATCATGAACATTCAAGAACTAAAACTTAAATCATCTGAACAGCTCATTACACAGGCAGAAGAGCTTGGGATTGAAAATGCTAGCACATTAAGAAAGCAAGAAATTCTTTTTGCCATTCTTAAAAAAGTTGCTGAAAAAGAGGAAATAACCGGTGTAGGAGTCTTGCAGTTGTTACAAGATGGTTTTGGTTTTCTTAGAGCAATGGAGTCTAACTATCTTCCAGGACCGGATGACATATATGTTAGTCCAAGCCAAGTAAGAAAATTTGGTTTAAGAACAGGAGATACTGTTGAAGGGCCAGTTAGAGCACCCAAAGAGGGAGAAAGATATTTTGCATTGTTACAAGTAAGCAAGATTAATTTTGAAGAACCAGAAAAAGCAAGACACAAGATTGCGTTTGATAACTTGACCCCATTATATCCAGACAAACAATTGGTAATGGAAATTGAAACAACTAAGGTAGAAAAAAAGCCAGATCTTACCCCAAGATTAATTGATTTAGTTAGTCCAATTGGGAAAGGTCAAAGATCAATAATTATCTCGCCACCAAAAGCAGGTAAAACTATGATTTTACAAAGCATAGCAAACTCGATAGCTAAAAATTATCCAGAGTGTTACCTTATAGTCTTATTGATAGACGAACGTCCAGAGGAAGTTACAGATATGCAAAGAACTGTAAAAGGTGAAGTAATTAGTTCTACTTTTGATGAACCAGCACAACGACACGTAGCTGTTGCTGAGATGGTTATAGAAAAAGCAAAAAGATTAACTGAGCACAAAAAAGATGTTGTTATCTTGCTAGATTCAATAACAAGATTAGGTAGAGCATATAACGCTGTAATACCAAGTTCAGGAAAAGTCTTAACAGGAGGTGTAGATGCAAATGCACTTCAGAGACCAAAAAGATTTTTTGGTGCAGCGAGAAATATTGAGGAAGGCGGGTCATTAACAATTATTTCTACCGCCTTGATTGACACTGGAAGTAGAATGGATGAAGTTATTTTTGAGGAATTTAAAGGAACAGGTAATAGTGAAACTGTACTAGATAGAAAAATTGCAGATAAAAGAATTTATCCTGCAATTGATATAACAAAGTCTGGAACAAGAAGAGAAGAACTATTATTCAATAAAAATGATTTGCAAAAAATGAATGTATTAAGAAGAATTATAGCTCCAATGGGAACCATGGACGCAATAGAGTTTATAAATTCAAAATTAAAAGATACTAAAAATAACGCTGAGTTCTTTAACTCAATGAACAAGCCTTCATAAAATCTATTTTTGTAAGAAATTTGATTTATAATAATCAAATTAATGCTTAAAAAAAAACTAAATATCTCAGAACTTTTTAATCAAAAAAAATATAATGAAATAATTGATGTTGTTGAAAATAAGATAGACAAAAAAGATATAAATTCTCAATTGTTAAATATATTGGGGGTTTGTAAATTGCTTAAAAATGGTAATTCAAAAAATAATTTAATTGAAGCTATAAAAGTTTTTAGAGAAGCATACTTGAAAGAAAGTTTAAGTATCCACACAATTGGAGCATTTAATAATTTTGTAAATTCTAGTGTAAATCTTTACGATATGGATGTTTCAGAGAGAAATAGGTCCCATTGTAAAGAAAATTTTTATGAAGCAATAAATTTTTATAAAAAAAATAATAAACACTTTGATAATAATAAAAAAATTTTGCTCGCTATTACAAGAATTTATAAGCGATTTGCTGATGTAGATAATATTATCACAAACTTAGAAAAAATTATGAATTTTGAACAAAATGATCACTTAATTTTATGTTCATATATTTATCACAACAGCTTTAAATATAAATGGAATCAAATAAATTTTTTAGAAAATTCAAAATTATTTGATGAAAAATTGGAGGCAATTCCTGAATTTGATTTAGTACCTATAAATCAAATCATTGGGAAAAAAATTAAAGTTGGTATTTTGTCCTCAGATATTAAAGGTAATCATGTAGTAAATAATTTTTTACGATCAATATTGGAAAATTACAATAAAAATAAATTTGAGGTTAACTTATTTCTTAATATAGATATAAAAAAACAAGACGAAACTACAAAGCTATTTAAAAAATTAGTTTCAAATAGTTATAACATAAAAAATTTAAAAGATTTAGACGCTATCAATTTCATTAGAAAACAAAAGATTGATATAATGATTGATACTATGGGTTTACTTTCAGATAACAGAATTGCTTTATACAAAAATAGAATAGCACCAATCCAGATCAACTGGTGTGGATATTGCAATACTGTAGGCATAAAAGAAATGGATTTTATCTTTGTTGATAAAAATTTAATTTATCCAGACGAAAAACATTTATATACTGAAAAAATTGTTTATTTGCCAAACATATGGAACGTTCATTCTGGGTTTAAATATGAAAGACCAAAATATCCATCTCCTTTTATTAAACAAAAATATATAACTTTTGGTAGTTTTAACAATTTTACCAAAATTAGTGAGGAGACCATTGAAACATGGTCAACAATTTTAAAAGAAAACAAAGGTTCAAAACTAATTCTTAAGTCTGGCTCTTCAAGAGATTTAAATAAATTGTATGAAAGGTTTAATAAATACAGTGTTTCAAACTCAATAGAGTTTAAAGCAAAAACTAAATCATTTAAAGAACATTTACACCTATATAAACAGATAGATTTAAGTTTAGACACATTCCCTTATAATGGAGTGACAACTAGTTTCGAATCTCTGTGGATGGGTGTTCCAATATTAGTAATGAAAGGATTTAATTTTAATTCAAGGTGTGGTGAATCTATTAATATTAATTTAGGAATGAAAAAACTAATCGCAAAAGATTTTAAAAATTATATAGATATTGCATCATTTTATGCTTCAAACA
This sequence comes from Candidatus Pelagibacter sp. HIMB1493, assembly GCF_052047995.1. NCBI lineage: Bacteria > Pseudomonadati > Pseudomonadota > Alphaproteobacteria > Candidatus Pelagibacterales > Candidatus Pelagibacteraceae > Candidatus Pelagibacter > Candidatus Pelagibacter sp. HIMB1493. The sequence goes on from NZ_JBNAIP010000001.1 coordinate 1,213,753, forward strand.
TTGATAAGTTATTAGACTTAAGAAATGAAGTTTATGAAAAGTTATTAGCGAGTCCCTTATTTGATACAAAAAAATTCTCAAAGGATTTTTATAGATGTATTCAAACACTTTTTAATGAAAAATTTAACTAATTTAAAATTGATTAAAAAAATTACAGACTATACAAATCGAAAAAAGATGGTTTAAGAAAAATTATTATATGTCTATTTTTGCATTATCATCTGGTCCAGGTATTTCAGGTATAGCAGTTATAAGAATTTCAGGACAAGAAACACAAAAAGTTATAAAACTTCTTACTGGAAAGGATGTTCCTGTTCCAAGAGTAGCAACATTAAGAAAAATCAATAAAATCAACACTCAAGAGCTAATTGATGAAGGTATAATACTTTGGTTTCCTGGGCCTGAGAGCTACACAGGTGAAGATATGGCTGAAATTCAAGTTCATGGTAGTAAAGCTGTTGTAGACGCTCTTCACTCCTCCATTTCACAAGTTGACAATTGTAGATTAGCAGAGCCAGGTGAATTTACAAAACTCGCATTTCAAAATGGAAAAATAAACTTACTAGAAGCAGAGAGTATAGCTGATCTAATTTCATCTGAAACAGAAATTCAAAGACAACAAGCAATTAAAATTATGAATGGAAAATCTGCAGATCAATTCAATTTTTTAAGAGAAAAACTACTAAAAATTTTGTCTCATGTTGAAGCTAAAATTGATTTTCCCGATGAAGATTTGCCAAACAATATTTTGAATGAAATCAAAAATAATTCAAATGATGTTATTCAAAAAATTGAAAAGATTTTAAATGATCAAAAAGTTGGAGAAAGAATTAGAGAAGGTTTTAAGATTGCAATTCTTGGACCAACTAATGCTGGGAAATCGAGTTTAATAAATCATTTATCAAATAGAGATGTTGCAATTGTTTCTGAAATAGCAGGCACCACTAGAGATGTTATCGAAACTCATCTTAATATTGATGGTTATCCTGTAATAATATCTGACACGGCAGGAATAAGAGAATCTAAAGATGAGATAGAAAAAAAAGGTATTAAATTATCTTTAAATAGAGCTGAAGAAGCAGATTTAAAGCTTGTAGTGGTAGAAGCAAAAAGCCTTGATTTTACAAACGTTTTGAAGGGTTTATTAGATGAAAATGCAATTTTAGTTATAAACAAGTCTGATCTTTTAGAAAAAGAAATTGATCCAGAAATTAAAAATATAAATCATGTTTTAATCTCAATTAAAGATAATAAAAATATTAATGAACTTATTTCAAAAATAAAAAATAATTTAAAAAATAAATTTATAACTAGTGATGATATTTTAATTACTAGAGAAAGACACAGACAACATTTGGAACAGTGTTTAGATCATTTGAATAACTTTAATCAAAAAAAAGAAATAGAAGATTTTGATAAAGCAGCAGAAGATTTAAGATTAGCTACTAGACATTTGGGTATGATCGTTGGAAAAGTTGATGTAGAGGAGATATTAGGTAGTATTTTCAACGATTTTTGTATCGGTAAGTAATCCCCTATTTTCCTTATTTTTTAGACTTTTTTTATCCAAAACTATTGATAATTAACGTTTATTTACAAAAAATTAAGCCTGTCTTGTAAATTATGTATTCACATATAAATTCAACCCATGAAAAATGATTTGTCATTTGATGTAGTTGTAATTGGTGGAGGTCATGCAGGATGCGAGGCAGCTGCTGCTTCTGCTCGACTAGGAGTTAACACTGCCCTATTCACCCATAAAATAGAAACTATTGGTGAGATGTCATGTAACCCTGCAATTGGTGGTTTGGGTAAAGGTCATTTAGTTCGAGAAATAGATGCACTTGATGGTGTTATGGGAGATGTTGCAGATAAATCAGGCATACAATTTAGATTATTAAATAGAAGCAGAGGTCCGGCAGTACGTGGACCAAGAACACAATCAGATAGAGCGCTTTACCGTAAATTTATGCAAGAAAAACTTATAAACTACTGTAATTTAAGCATTTTTTCAGATCCTGTAATAAAGTTTACTTTTAATAAAAACACTATAAGCGGTTTTGAAACTAAAGAGGGTAAAAAAGTATTATGCAACAAGTTAATACTAACTACAGGAACTTTTTTAAATGGTTTGATACATATAGGTGATGAAAGAACACCAGCAGGTAGGTATGATGAAAAGCCTTCAACAGGTTTAAGTGAACAATTAGCAAAATATGATTTTAAAATTGGAAGATTAAAAACTGGAACGCCTCCAAGACTAGATGCAAGAACGATAAATTTTAAAAACCTTGAAGAACAATTTGCAGATGATGATCCTTATTTTTTTTCTTTCCTGACTAAAAAAAATTTAAACAAACAAGTGTCATGTCGAATGACTTATACCAATGAGAAGGTTCATAAAATTATAGAAAAAAATTTATCTAAAAGTGCAATGTACTCAGGTAATATAAAGGGAGTAGGTCCAAGATATTGTCCATCTATAGAAGATAAGATAGTAAAATTTGCAGATAAAGTTCGTCATCAGATTTTTTTAGAGCCAGAAGGTCTTAATGATCACACAATTTACCCAAATGGTATCTCCACATCCCTCCCAACAGAAGTACAGCAAGAAATATGTAATAATATCAATGGTTTAGAGAATGTTACTATTATAAGACCAGGATATGCTATAGAATATGACTATATAGATCCACGTGAACTATTCTTGACCCTTGAAACTAAGAAGATTAGCAATCTTTATCTTGCTGGACAGATTAACGGAACAACAGGATATGAAGAAGCAGCTGCGCAAGGCCTTATAGCTGGTATAAATGCAGCTTTATCTGTTAAAAATTTTGAGCCTTTTATACTTGATAGATCTGATGCTTATATTGGTGTAATGATTGATGATTTAGTGACTAAGGGAGTTGCGGAGCCATACCGTATGTTTACTTCAAGAGCAGAATATCGATTAAGTTTGAGAGCAGATAATGCAGATCAAAGATTAACAGCTAAGGGAATAGAAATTGGTTTAATTGGAAAGAAAAGAAAAGCTTTATATTTGGATAAATTTGAAAAAATCAAAAAAATTAATTTAAAAATGAATAAGTCTAGTATTTCTCCATCTAAAGCAGAAAAATTTGGGATTAAAATAGCAAAAGATGGAATATTGAGATCTTCAAATGAGGTGCTAACTCAAAAAGACGTAAATATGAATAAAATTAGAGAAATATGGCCTGAAATACCCTATTTTACTAAAGAAATTGATGAACAAGTAGAAATTAATGCTCATTATAGAGGATATTTAAAGAAGCAAAAAGCAGATATTTTAGCATTTAAGAGGGATGAGAATTTAATTATTCCTGATAAAATTAATTATGATGGACTTTCAGGCTTATCTAATGAAGTTAAAGCTAAATTTAAAGAAATAAAGCCTAAAACTATGGGTCAAGCTTTAAGAATTGATGGAATAACCCCAGCAGCTGTATATATTTTGTTGTCACACGTAAAAAGAAAGTCTATTAAGCATATAGCTTAATGGATCAAGAAATTTTAAATTCTTACTCTAGACTTAATGATCTAAATGTTTCACGTGAAACATTTTTAGACTTTGAAAACTATATATCTCTGATTCTGGAAAAAAATAAAGAAATAAACATAATTGGTCAAAATACAGCATCAAAAAATGCAATAATAGAGCGTCATATTATTGATTCTGCACAAATAATTGATTTTGTTGATTTAAATTGCAATACGACCACAGATTTAGGCTCTGGAGCTGGTTTACCAGGAATTATAGTGGCAATTATACTAAAAAACATGAAAAATAAAATGAATGTGCATTTGTATGAAAAAAGCTACCATAAAAGCCATTTTTTAAAAGAAGTCTCAGAAAAATTAAATTTGAATACAAAAGTTTTTCAAAAAAATATTTTTGAGATAAAAAATTTAGAGACAGGAACAATTATGTCGAGGGCTTTTAAACCTATGCCAGTAGTTTTAGATTTAGTTTATGAAAATTTTTCTAAATATAAAAATTTAATTTTTTTTATGGGTAAAAGTGGAAAAAAAGTTTTTGAAAATTCAAAAAAAAAATGGAATTTAGAATATATAGAAAAGAAAAGTTTAACTAGTAAGGACTCTTTTTTGATAAATATAAAAAAAATTAAAAAAAAAAATTAAAAAGAAATTGAAAAAAATCACATGCAAATTATTTCAGTCATAAATCAAAAGGGTGGGGTAGGAAAAACTACAACAGTAATAAATCTTGCAGCCGGATTATCACAACATAATAAAAAAATTTTAGTTATAGACCTAGATCCTCAGGGAAATGCGACTACAGGTCTTGGATTATCTAATATGGAAAACTCAAGCGATACAATCTATGGAGTCTTGAATGGAACTAAAGAAATTTATCAAGTAATCAAGAAAACACAGTTTGAAAATTTGGATTTAGTAACTTCTAATGTTGATTTATCAGGATTGGAAGTTGAAACAGCTGATGATACAAATAGAGCCTTTATTTTAAAGCGTAAATTAGCAGCTTATTTAAATGATTCTAGAGGGTCCTATGATTATATACTTATAGACTGCCCGCCTTCTCTTAGCCTGTTAACTGTCATGGCACTAGTGTGTTCAGGATCTCTCCTAGTTCCGTTGCAGACAGAATTTTTTGCTCTTGAGGGCCTTACTCAGCTTATGAAGACAATCGAAAGAATAAAGGTAAATCTAAACCCAGAATTAAAAATTAGAGGTATACTTTTAACAATGTATGACAAAAGAAATAAATTATCCTCGCAAGTTGAAAAAGAAGCAAGAAATTATTTTAATGAAAAAGTTTATACAACAGTAATACCAAGGAATGTTAGATTATCAGAAGCACCTTCACATGGAATGCCAGTTTTAATTTATGATAAATCATGTCCAGGAAGTAAATCATATTTTAGTTTTACAGATGAATTTATAAATCAAGAGTCAACAATAGGAAGTGCTGCTTAATGGATAAAATTAAAAAGGGTCTGGGGAGAGGTTTATCATCATTGATTGGTGAAGCAAAAGTAGAGTCACAGAACAATGAAGTACAAATTAGTGACCTTGTTCCAAATAAATATCAACCAAGAAAAACATTTGATGAGAATAATTTAATTGATTTGACAAACTCAATTAAAGAAAGGGGAATGATACAACCAATTATTGTTAGAAAATCAAATTATGCTGAAGGTAAATTTGAAATAATAGCAGGAGAGAGAAGGTGGCTTGCAGCACAAAGGGCAGGTCTACATAATGTTCCTGTTGTTATTACTGATGCTGACGATTTAAAGTCTTTAGAATTTGCAATTGTAGAAAATGTTCAAAGGCACGATCTAAACCCTCTAGAGGAAGCTCAAGGTTATAAAAGATTAATTGATGAATTTTCTTATGATCAAGAAAAGGTATCAAAATTTATTGGTAAAAGTAGAAGTTACATCACTAATTCTTTGAGGTTATTAAATTTGCCAGATGATGTAATAAAATTAATTGAAACGCAAAAATTATCAACTGGACATGCTAAAATTTTGGTTGGTCTTGATAATGCCAGCTTTGTTGCAAATAAAATTATTGAAAAAAAATTATCTGTTAGACAAGCAGAAAATTTTGTTAAAATTTTCAAAAATAAAAAAAAAACTAATTTATCAAAAGATACAAATATTATTGCACTTGAATTATCAATATCAAATAAAATTGGATTAAATGTTGATATAAAAAATAATAAAAGAAATAAGGGAAAAATTTCTTTTGAATACAAAGATCTAGATCAGTTAAATAAAATAATAGATATTATAAAATCTAATTATTAGTTTTAGAGTTTAATTGTTCTAATATAAAATCTCTTATCAAATTAACAGAATTTTGCATATTTTTCTTAATAAGAAACTCAATTTCGCTAATTTTATAAATTAACTTTTTTATTTTTTCTGGTCCCCAATTGAATATTTGTTGTTTAACAATTTCTTTATCTTTCCAAAAAATTGGTGGTTTTGCACCTGATATTGTTAAATCAATATTATTATTATTTTTAAATTCACTAGAAAGTATAAGTATTTTTTTTAGTTTAATTAGAAAAGTTCTTGCAATTACGATACAATCTTCACTAACAAAGTTGTTTTCATTTAAAATAGTAATTGTCCTTTTCTTATTTTTTGCAAGACAGTTGTCAATAAGATCCGAAATATTATGATCTTCGGATAAATTGATTAGTTTAGAAATATTATGACTATCAAGTTTTTTGCCATTTAATGAGTAGTTTTCAATTTTGTTTAATTCGTTAAATAATTTTTCTCTATCACCATTGCATTTACTTACAATCAAATTAATATTTACTTGAGACATTTGTATTTTTTTATTTTTTAAATAGTCAGTGGAAATTTTTACCAGTGTTTGATTGTTGTCTGGATAAAAAGGTATGCAAAGGTTTTCTTTGCTTTTTTCAAAAAATTTTCTTAACTTTGATTTTTTTTCTAAAACATCTGAACAAATTAAAATTGTTGTTTCATCTATATTTTTTTTTTCAATTTCTTCAATAACTTTAAGTATTTTATCAGTTGCTCTTTTAATTATAATAAATTTTTTATTATCAAATAAAGACTGATTAAATAAATTTTCTAAAAACTGAGATGAATTTTCTATAATTTCTCTTTCATCATAGTTTGATATATTTTTATTCTTTTTAGTTACAGATGAAATAATTTCATTCTTGTGACCTTCATTTTTTCCGTATAATAAACAAAGTTTACTTTTATTTACAATCTCACTAGTTAAATGATAAGGTTTATATATCATTTCTGCTGACTTAAGGTGCTCAAAAGTTTTCTCACAATTGATGTGATCATATTGTTTTTAATTAATTTTTCATATCTTTCCTCTTCAAATATTTCAGCTTGTTTCTTCATATCAAAAGTTTCTCTGTAGTTTAAATTAATATTTTCGTTATTAATATTAGTATTTATTTTAACTTCTAAAATTAATCTATAATTTGTAGCATCACCTTTTTCATTTTTTGATAATATTTTTTTATTATAAAAGGAGTTTATTATAATGTTAAAGTCTTTATCACTATTTTCATTTTTATAAACTTCAAGTTTTTTTAAGAACAAATTATTAATTTCATTATTTCCATTTGTATTTATAATTTTGATATTAAAATCTTTATTGTCACTTGATGTATAAATCGGAGAGTAACCACAGCTAAATAAAAAAAGAAAAATAACAAGATATATAAATTTAAAATTTTTCATTATTTATAATATTAAGTTTATTAATTTTCCTGGGACAAATATTTTTCTTTTAATATTTTTATCTTTAAAATATTTGTTAATTTTATCATCTTTCAGTATCATTTCAAAAATTTCATCCTCACTTATATTTTTTGATGATTTAATTAGAGATCTCTTTTTGCCATTAATTTGAATTACGTAAAATATATCTTTTTCAACCAAATATTTATCTTCATGAATTGGCCAACTATAATTGTCTATTAAGTTTAATTCTTCTAAAATTTCACTACTTAAATGTGGCAAAACAGGGTTTAGACAGATTATTATTTTTTTATAATTGTTTAATAAAGTATTTTTTTTATACTTCGAATTTATTTCTTTATTAAGTGAATTGTAAATTTCATATATACTTGCAATTGATTTATTATAATTAAAGTTTTCAAAAGAATCTGTGATTTTTTTTATAAAAATATTTGTAATTTTATTTAAATTTTGTCCTTCCTCAATATCGTGATCTTTTTCAATTTCTTTTTTGATTTTACAATGTAATGACCATAATTTTAATACAAATCTATGTGCAGCTTCTATACCATCGTCTGACCATTGCACATCCTTTTCTGGCGGACTATCCGAAAGAATAAAAAGTCTGACAGAGTCAGCTCCAAAATTATTTATGATCTTTTCTGGATCTATTGTGTTTTTTTTTGATTTAGACATAGACTCAGACGGTCCAGTTGTAATCTTAACTGATTGGTCTCTTTTTAGAAAATTTTCACCACTGATTGAAATTATTTCATCAGGACTTATCCAATTATTTTTATTATCTTTGTATGTTTCATGGCAAACCATTCCTTGGGTGAAAAGGCCCTTAAATGGTTCTTTAAAATTAAATGTTTCATTTTTAAAGGATAAGGCTTGCATGAAAAATCTTGAGTAGAGTAGATGTAAAATCGCATGTTCAACTCCGCCAATATATTGATCTACAGGCATCCAATAATTTGCTTCCTCTAATTTAAATCCATATTTTTTATTATTAGGCGAGCAAAATCTTAAAAAATACCAAGAGGAATCTACAAACGTATCTAACGTATCTGTCTCTCTAATGAATTTTTTTCCATTTATATTTATATATTTCCAATCAACTTCCTCATCTAATGAATTGCCAGTGGGTTTTAATTTACTTATTTTTGGTAATTTAATTGGTAGATCTTCTTTTGGTACCTTATGAGGATTACCTTCTTGATCATATACAATTGGGATTGGGCATCCCCAGTACCTTTGTCTAGATACACCCCAATCTTTAAGCCTGTAGTTTATTTTTTTATTACCAATTTTGTTTTTTTCTAAATATTCAATTGTTTTTAAAACTGATTCTTGCGGATACTTCAAGCCATTTAAAAAAGAAGAGTTAAAAATAAAACCTTCACCTGTATATGCTTCATTTGTAACCTCAAAATTTTTATCATTTAAATTTGGCGTTACTACAGGCTTAATTCTTAAATTATATTTTTGTGCAAATTCAAAATCTCTTTGGTCATGTGCGGGACAACCAAAAACTGCGCCATGTCCGTAATCCATTATAACGAAATTTGCAAAATAAATTGGTACTTTTTCATCATTAAAAGGATTAATTGCATACAAGTTAGTTTTAAAACCAATTTTTTCGGCATTTGCTATTGCCTCCTCTGTAGTGCCGACCCTAGAACACTCTTTCTTAAATTCTAAAAATTCTTTATTTTCTAAATAATTATCTGATAGAGGATGATCTACTGACAAAGCTAGGAAGGACATTCCAAATAAAGTGTCTGGTCTTGTAGTGAAACATTTAATATGATTCAGTTTATTCTTTGGTTCAATTTTGAAATCAATTTCACATCCCACAGATTTTCCAATCCAGTTTTTTTGCATAACTTTTACTTTATTTGGCCATTTTTCCAAATGATCTAAATTTTCTAAGAGTTCATTTGAAAATTTAGATATTTTAAAAAACCATTGATTTAACTTTTTTCTCTCAACAATGGCGCCTGATCTCCAGCCTTTTCCATCTATGACCTGTTCATTGGCTAATACGGTTTGGTCTATTGGATCCCAATTAACATATTGTTCTTTCCTATAAACTAATCCTTTATCGTATAATTCTAAAAAAAATTCTTGTTGGTGTTTATAGTAATCAGAGGAGCATGTTGAGATTTCTCTATCCCAATCAATAGATAATCCCAGCCTTTTTAGTTGTGATTTCATATTGGATATATTTTCTTCTGTCCAACTTTTCGGATCCAAGTTATTTTGTCTTGCAGCATTTTCTGCTGGCATACCAAAAGAATCCCATCCCATTGGATGTAAGACATTGTATCCTTTTAAATTCTTGTATCTCGCTAACACATCACCAATAGTATAATTTCTTACATGACCCATATGAATTTTTCCTGAAGGGTATGGAAACATTTCTAGGCAATAAAATTTTTTTTTATCTTTTTTTATTTCTGCTTTAAAAGATTTTTGCTCAGACCAAACCTTTTGCCACTTATCTTCAATTAATTTAAAGTTATATCTTTCTTTGGACACTGATATTTAATTTTTAAAGTCCTTTAGTATTTTTTGGATCAGTATAAGGAACAAAATTTTCCGCATCATTCTGTTTTTTATAAAGTGCTGCTTTTTTTAAAATTGATCTTGTTAACTCTTCTCTTAAAGTGCTTTTGGACTCACTTATTTTACAATTTAATGTACTCTCACATTTTTTATAAAAAACTTTAACATTAATTGCATCGGATCTAACCTCGTTTGTTAAGAATCTTATTGTAATTTTTATAGACTCACCAATTTCTTGATTGTCGCTATACCAATCTGTTACGATAATGCCTCCGCTGTAATTTGCTGTTGACAATGGCATAAAATCAATTGTGTCTAAAGAAGCCCTCCAAAGTTCATTTGATGATGCAAATTCATAATTTGTTCCTGATTTATTATTTAGGGTATCACCTAATCTAAAACCTTTACCCTCTTCAAGATTTTTTTTTACCCTAGCTTTGGGGTCAGGTGAAATTTTTCTTGCATCTGATCCTCCAAGTTTTCCTCCACAGTTGGTTAAGAAAATTGAAATCAGAAAAATTAATAATAGTTTTGTGTTAATTAATTTTGTTATCATTGAAATTTATTCATGGTTTACACTAGTTTTAGTAATTTTACATAAAATTAAGATAAAATATAACAAATATAGTGGCAAATATATCACACTGTCTATTTTTTTAGCATTTAAAGGGATTATTTAACTCAATATTTAACTGAACTGTTAAAAAGCTAATGTTTATTATTAATAATAAAAACTAATAAGGAGTAATTAATATGAACAATCTAAAAAAACTAGGTGCGTCAGCTTTAGCTGGATCTTTAGTTGCATTCTCAGCAAGTGCAGGAGAGATGACAGTTAGTGGTGGTGCTAACCTTTATATGACAACAACAGACGAAAATGGAAAGACTACATTTTCAAATGATGACCATGTAACTTTCTCAGGTTCAGGTGAGCTTGACAATGGTATGACTGTAACTTTCAGTTTACAATTAGATGGTGATGAATCAGATGATGGTGCGATCGACAATCACTCTATCACGATAGACACTGATGGTTCAGGTACAATTACGTACGCTGGTCACGGTGGTGATTCTGTATTAGGTGGAATGGACGACAAAACTCCAACTGCTTATGAAGAAGCATGGGATGGTCTAACTCAAACTGGTACTGATTCAGTTATCAATGGTTATGGTGGAAATGATCTTATAAGATATGACTCACCAAGCATTAACGGTGCAACTGTTCATGCTTCAGTTCTATTGAACAGTGCTGCAGCTTACAATGGTGTATACAATGACTTCGGTATAACTTTCAAACCAGAAATGGCTGAAGGTTTAGAAATTGGATATGCAATGGGTGAAACAGAAGCTACTGCAGGTACACCAATTGACGATAGCACTTTATACGTTAAGTATGCTTATGGTCCAATAACTGTTGGTTACCAACAATCTGAGTCAGATGCAGCTTCTGCAACAAACTCTGATGAGTCAGATACTATCGGTATTTCTTACCAAGTAACTGATGATTTCTCAGTATCTTACAATGAACACACATACAATGATGGTGATTGGACATCTGATGAAGAGTATTCAGGTATTTCAGCTTCATACACAATGGGTGGTATAACTATTGCTGGTCATATGAACACAGTAGAAAACAGAGGTGGTAGTGCAACTGCTGCTGATGTTGAAGGATACGAACTTAATTTAGGATTTGCATTCTAATTTATTTTAAAGTTAAGATTAATAAAGGCCCCTTACATAGGGGCCTTTTTTTTGAAAAAACTTATTCCTGCAAAACCAGAAATATTTAATAAATTTATTTTTCTAAAGTTGTTATTGTCTATACCTCCTAAAGCGACCATTCTTTTTTTTGAAAGTTTAGAGAAATTGTTAAACTTATTTAAACCTAGATAATTTTTATTTTTCTTAAAAATTGATGATAATATTATTTTAGAAACTTGTTGTCTTTCTTTAATTCTTATTTCCTTTAAATTATGTGCAGAGCCAATGATGGAAAATTTTTTTTTATATGAATAGGTCAAATGATTAAAATTTTTATTAAACGATGGAATATAGGCACCATCTAAGTCAAGTCTAACAGCTAATTTTATGTTATTTGATAGAAAAAATTTAATATTATTTTTTTTACAAAAATTTTTGATTTTTAATATTTTATTTAAATCAATTTTTTCATCATAATTTCGATAGATTATGGTTGTATTTTTATCTTGGTTTTTAATTAGATTTGGTTCAAATTCATTAATGAAAAAGTATTTTTTAAAAAAATTATGCATATCACTATTAAAAATCTCAATATCATAAAAGATCAATTAAAACTTAATTTAAATGATATTACTTTTAAAAACTTAAAGATTATTGCAGTTTCAAAAACATTTCCTATTGAGAAAATGATGCCATTAATTGATTTTGGTCACATTCATTTTGGAGAAAATAAAGTACAAGAAACAATCAATAAATGGAGTAAAATAAAAGAAGAGAACTCCAATATTATGCTTCATTTGATCGGCAAGCTTCAATCTAACAAAGTCAAATTTGCAGTTAAAATCTTTGATTATATTCATTCATTAGACAGTGAAAAATTAGCAAATAAAATAGCCACTGAAGAAGAAAAAAATAAAAAAAAAATTAAACTTTTTATACAAGTAAATATTGGAGACGAAAAACAAAAATCAGGTATAGAAATAGAAAAATTAGATGACTTTTATAAATATTGTTTGGGTCTCAACTTAAATGTAATTGGCTTGATGTGTATACCCCCACAGAACATAGAAGCTGAAGATTATTTTAAAAAAATGGAATTTTTAAATAAAAAATATAATTTTAAAGAGTTAAGTATGGGTATGTCAGCTGATTATTTGAAAGCTTCAAAATATTCGGCTACCTATTTAAGAATAGGATCAAACATTTTTGGTAAAAGAAGTTAATTTATTAAAATTTTTGTTTTTGGATTAATTAATTTAATTAGTATTAAAAAATCACTTTTTTTAATTGCAATACAACCCGCTGTTGGTTTTAAATCATTTGTTAAATGTAAAAAAATGCAGCTACCATTAGGGATTTTAGGTTTAATAGAATTGTACTTAATCAATATCATCATATCGTACTTAGTATCTTTCCTAAAAAGTTTCTCGTGCTTAATTTTTTTATTTACTTTAATAAGTTTGTTGTAAAATCTTGGAAAATTAATATCATCACACCATCCCATATCTTTTTTGATTATTTTTTTAGTAAGCCTTGTGAAGGGTATTTCTACTCTATCAGCTCTATAGTATAAATTTCCTAGTGAAAATAATCCTTTTGGTGTTTTTTTATCACCCTCTTTTTTTTTTGTAGATAAACCTTTTTTCCCAACAGTACATTTAAATTTAAAATCACCTACTATAAGTGTATCTTTATTTTTAAGAAAAATTATCATATTTTACTATTTATGATTAAACAAAATTTAATTATTTACTCAATTCCTATTTTATATAAAGTTTTAAAAGAATTAGAAGAGGACTTAAATTATAATTTATACAGTTTTACTGATGTTAAAGATTTATCTAAAATTAATCATCTAGAATTTCTGATATTAACCTGGAAAAAAAATCTTAATTATAAAAATACTTTGGAATTTACTTTTCCTATTAAAATTTCGAAATTAATTGAAAAAATTAATATTGAATTTATTAAACTTAAGACAAAAAATAATTCCAATCAAATAATCGGAAATTATATTTTGAATTTAAATTCAAGAGAACTAATATTTAATTCAAAAGTTATTAATTTAACTGAAAAAGAAGCTAACTTGATTAATTTTTTAAATAAGTTTGAGAGATGTGTAGGTATTAAAGAACTTGAGTTGAAAGTGTGGCGTTATGAAACTAAACTAGAAACTCATACTGTTGAAACACATATACATAGATTAAGAAAAAAAATATTGAATATATTTGGTAGAAAAGACTTTATTTTAAGTGATAAAAAGGGATATTATCTAAACAAACTATCTAAGAATATCTAAATTAAAACTTATTATCACCCTGTCTTCATTTGACTGATTTTCTTCAACAGAATGTGGAAGATAAGCCGGAAATATTAGCAAGTCTCCCTCGCTAATATTGATTACAGCGCTATTAGAATTTAATTCTGAAGCGACTTCAGCTTTGGGATACATGTTCCTATTAATTATATTTGGATTTGATGCTTTGAAATTTCCACACTTATCTGGGGCTTTTACATAATACGCAGCACTTAAATAATTATTAGGATGTGCATGCTCAATATTGAAATTATTTTTTTTATTAATAATTGCCCACATTGAAGTGCATTTAACCTTGTTACCTTCGAACAACCAACCATAGCTTTTAAATACACTTTTTATATAGATATTAATTGAACTAAAAAATTTGTTAGGAATCTCATTTGGATTAGATAAATCAAAAGGTTGGGAGTGCCATCCATTTACATTTGATTTTTTAACTCCTTTTTGATCTTTTTTTTGAAGTTTATAAATATATTCTAGAAGTTTTAAATTTAGATTTTCATAGTCTTTGACTTTAAATTTAAACACTGGCTGAGGAAATAATTTTAATATTTCATTCTTTTCATTCATTTATTTAGTCTTTATTTAATCTTGCACCAATTTGTTGAATTATTTTTGATGACATTTCTGTTCCTTTTTCTAAACTTTCTTTTATTGATAATCTATTAATAAATCCATGTAGAAATCCAGCAGCAAATAGATCACCTGCACCCGTGAGGTCAATTATTTTTAGATTTTTTTGTATATCACTTTCAACAACTTCATTACCATTAATTACCATCGCACCTTTTTCTCCTCTGGTTACAACCACTAATTTATTAAGTTGTTTTGAAAAATTAATAATTTCTTCAAAATTTTTTGCTTCAATTAATGAAGCAATTTCTTGTTCATTAGCAAAAGTTATATCAATTTTATTTTTAACTAGTTCTAAAAAATGAGGTTTGTGTCTATCGACGCAAAATTGATCTGAAAGAGACATTGCAACTTTATTTGCATTATTTATAGCTTTATCAAACGCTTTCTTTGGCTCTCCTTCATCCCACAAATAACCTTCTAAAAATATTATTTCACTTTTTTTTATAGCATCTGAACTAACATCGTTTTCATTAATTTTTCCTGCTGTGCCCAAGAAAGTACACATTGTTCTTTCTGAATCTGGAGTCACAAGTATTAAGCATGTTCCAGTTGGTAATTCCTCTTTTTTTTTGGAATAAAAATATTCTACATTTTCTTTCTTTAACCCTTCTTCATAATTACTACCAAACTCATCATCTGAAATTTTTCCTATAAAGCCAGCTTTATTTCCAAGCTGAGATATACCAACAATTGAATTTGCAACTGATCCTCCAGAAACTGTTTTTTCAATTTTTAGATTTGTTAATAAGTTTTTGAATTCATTTTCGTCAAAAAATAATTTCATCGTACTTTTTGTAAGGTTGTTTTGATTGATAAAATTGTCATCAACTTTACAAATGACATCCACAATAGCGTTTCCTATTCCTAAAATTTTCATATTAAGCTTTTTTGGTAATAACAGGTTTTTTTCTATTTGGATAGCAAGTAGTACATATTTTGCACTTCATTCCATGACAATCTCTTGCTTTACAATATTCTCTACCATAAAAGATTATTTGGAGATGAAGTTTAGACCAGGTTTTTTTAGGAAATATTCTTTTTAAATCTTTTTCAGTTTGAATTACATTTTTTCCATTTGTTAAACCCCAACGTTGTGCAAGTCTGTGAATATGAGTATCAACAGCAAAAGCTGGATATCCAAAACCTTGGGACATTACTACACTTGCTGTTTTGTGTCCTACACCGGGTAGTTTTTCGAGTTCTTCAAAAGTTTTAGGCACTTTACCTTTGTGTTTTTCCAACACTTGTTTTGACATTAAATAAATGCTTTTGGCTTTAACTCTAAAAATTCCAATTTTTCTTATTAATTTTTCAATTTTTTTTCTTCCTAATTTTACAAAGTGCTCAGGCTTATAGTATTTTGGATATATGTCTTTTGTTACATTATTTACATTTACATCAGTACATTGTGCTGAAAGTAAGACTGAAATTAAAAGTGTGAAAGTATTTTTACTTTTTAAAGGAACAGGTGCTTTAGGATATATTTTATTTAAAGTTTTTATTATGATTTTTGCTTTTTGTTTTTCATTCATTATGAAAAGTTAAGCAAATCTCTCATAGAATATAATCCAGGTTTTTTTTTCATCAACCATTTAGAAGCCGTCAAAGCTCCGTCTGAATAAAGTGCTCTATCAAAAGCCTCATGGTTTAGTGTAATTACTTCTTTTCCACTTGAGAATTTCACTTCGTGCTCACCAATAATTTCACCTTTTCTAATTGAGTTAAAATTAATTTTTTTTCCATAAGGAAAAGTTTTTTTATTTAAGAATTTTTTACCAATTAAATTATATAAATTTTTATTTTTTCCATCAGCAATTCCTTTACTGAGCATTAAAGCAGTACCAGATGGGTAGTCTTTTTTATGTTTGTGGTGTACTTCAAATATCTTGGTCAAGTATTCCTCATTTAGTGATTTAGAGGCAATTTCAGTTAGATACATCAATAAATTTACTCCAAGACTCATATTACCAGCTTTTAAAATTGGTATTTTTTTTGAATATTTTTTAATTTGATTTTCTTGTTCTCTAGTAAATCCAGTTGTACCAATTACTACTTTTTTTCTTAATTTTGAGGCTACTCTAAGTATTTCAAGCGTACAATTTGGAACTGTGAAATCAATAATTACGTCAGTTTTTTTAAATGCTTTATGAGAATTTAACTCAGGTTTAATCCCATTAAATTTTTTATCAACTAATCTGTTCTCTGTGAGTGTAACTAATTTAAAATTTTTATTTTTTTTTGATGATTTTATGAGCTGTTGACCCATCCTACCCATGCAACCAGAAATAGCTAAATTAATTTTTTTCATTAATTGATAAAGTATAGAAGTATCATAAGAACAATTATAATGACACCCCAAATACTTAAATTTTTAAAAAATACTTTTTTCTTAAAGTTTGATTTTATGAAGCTAGGTAAAATTAGAATTAGTATTAATATTAAAGCTATAGATGGAATAATCTCTTCTAAACCCATATCTTAATTCTTCCAAAAGTCTTTTGCTTTTTGAAAAAATTTTTTGATACTTGGATTTGATTTATCGTTTTCTATTTCTCTAAATTGTTCCAATAATTCTTTTTGTTTTTTGTTTAGATATACAGGCACCTCGGTTTTTACCTGAACATATAAATCACCAAAATCACCTCTTCTCATAAATGGCATTCCTTTGCCCTTTAATCTAAATTGTTTACCATTTTGAGTTCCATCTGGAATTTTTATTTTTGCTCGTCCACCATCAATTGTTGGTATTTCAATGGTAGTTCCAAGAGCTGCATCAGCAAGAGATAGCGGAAACTCAAAAAATAGGTTTTCATCCGATCTTTTAAATAGTTCATGAGAATGAACATTTATAAATAAATATAAATCACCTGTAGCACCACCTCTACTACCAGCTTCACCCTTTCCAGCAAGTCTTATTCTGGTACCATCATCTACTCCTTTAGGAATAGTTACAGATATTTTTTTGGATGTTTGTTTTTTACCCTGACCATTACAATCATTGCATGGATTAGTAATTTCTTCACCATTACCATTACATTGTGGACAAGTTTGTTGAACAGTAAAGAAACCCTGGTTAGATCTTATTCTTCCATTTCCTCCACAATAAGAACACCTATCTGGAGAATAACCTGGTTCTGAACCATTACCTTTGCAAGTTCCACACTGTTCAGTAGTTGCAAATTTTATATCTTGTTTTTTACCGTGATAAGCTTCTTCTAACGAAATTGATAAATCGTATCTTAAATCTGAACCTCTGTTATTTGATCTTCTGTTTTTTGATCTTCCCCCACCTCCAAAATCTCCAAAGAAATCTTCAAAAATATCTGAAAAATCAGCTCCACTAAAACCACCAAAACCACCACCCGGTCTACCACCACCATTTTCAAAAGCAGCATGTCCAAAGTTATCGTAGTTTTGCTTTTTTTCTTTGTCTGAAAGTATTCCGTAAGCCTCACTAGCTTCTTTAAATTTTTCCTCTGCTTTTGAATCACCAGGATTTTTATCTGGATGATATTTAACTGCTAGTTTTCTATACGCAGATTTTAGTTCATCAGGACTTGCGCTCTTGTTAACGCCTAGGACATCATAATAGTCTCTTTTAGCCATCAAATTACCCCAGACAATTAAATGTCAGTTTATGCGCTTTTTTCTTTATTCTCGTCTTTTACTTCTTCGAAATCAGCATCAACAACATTTTCGTCTTTTTTACCTGTATTATCTTCACCATCATCTTTTCCCGATTCTGGTTTAGCACTTTGTTGTGATTTGTAGATTGCTTCTCCAAGTTTCATTGAAGCTTGAACTAAAGCTTCTGTTTTTTTCTTAATATCTTCAATATCTTCACCTTTTAGAGCTTCTTTTACAGCAGATGATGCATCTTCAATCGCTTTTTTATCTGTACCTGAAATTTTTGATCCATGCTCTTTTAAGTTCTTCTCTGTTGAGTGAATTAAAGTGTCTGCTTGGTTTCTTACATCAACTGACTCTCTTTTCTTTTTATCAGCTTCTTTGTTAGCTTCAGCATCTTTGACCATTTTTTCAATTTCTTCATCACTTAATCCACCAGAAGCTTGAATTTGTATCTTTTGTTCTTTACCAGTTCCTTTGTCTTTTGCTGAAACATTTACAATACCGTTAGCATCAATATCAAATGTAACTTCAATTTGAGGAACTCCTCTTGGAGCTGGAGCAATACCTACCAATTCAAAATTACCTAATAACTTGTTATCAGAAGCCATTTCTCTTTCACCTTGTAAAACTCTAATAGAAACAGCTGGCTGATTATCTTCAGCAGTTGAGAAGACTTGGCTTTTTTTAGTTGGAATTGTTGTATTTTTATCAATTAGTTTTGTTGAAACACCACCAAGTGTTTCAATACCTAATGATAAAGGTGTAACATCTAATAAAAGAACGTCTTTAACATCTCCTTGTAACACTCCTGCTTGAATAGCAGCACCCATTGCAACTACTTCATCAGGGTTTACACTTTTATTAGGGTCTTTTCCAAAAAAGTTTTTAACTTCTGCTAAAACTTTTGGCATTCTAGTCATACCACCAACCATAACTACTTCATCTATCTCACTTGCGGTAATTCCTGCGTCTTTTAAAGCAGTCTGACATGGAGGCATTGTTCTAGCAATTAAGTCCTCAACTAAAGCCTCAAGCTTTGCTCTAGTCATCTTTAAATTAATGTGTTTTGGACCAGTTTTATCTGCAGTTATAAACGGTAAGTTTATGTCTGTTTGCTCTGCTGATGATAATTCTATTTTTGCTTTTTCAGCCGCTTCTTTTAATCTTTGTAAAGCAAGTTTATCTGATTTAAGATCAATACCATTATCTTTCTTAAATTCAGAAATTAAATAATCAACTATAGCATTATCAAAATCTTCACCACCTAAAAAAGTATCACCATTAGTTGATTTAACTTCAAATACACCGTCACCTAGCTCAAGTATAGAAACATCAAATGTTCCGCCACCTAGATCGTATACAGCAATTTTTTTATTTTGTTTTTTATCTAAACCATAAGCTAGTGATGCAGCAGTTGGTTCGTTGATAATTCTTAAAACTTCTAGTCCTGCAATTTTACCTGCGTCTTTTGTAGCTTGTCTTTGTGCATCGTTAAAATATGCTGGTACAGTAATTACAGCTTTTGTTACTTCTGATCCTAAATATTTTTCAGCTGTCTCTTTCATCTTTTGTAATATGAATGCGGAGATTTGTGAGGGAGAATACTTTTCTCCTTTAGCTTCAATCCAAGCGTCTCCTTTTTCAGAGTTAACTATCTTAAATGGTGCAGCCTCAACATCTTTTTTTACTGTTGGATCGTCAAAATTTCTTCCGATTAATCTTTTAACTGCAAAAATTGTGTTTTCAGGATTTGTTACTGCCTGTCTTTTAGCAGGTTGACCTATTAATTTTTCATTTTCATCAGTAAATGCAACTACTGAAGGTGTCGTTCTTGCTCCTTCTGCATTTTCTAAAACTTTAGCTTGTGTTCCTTCCATCACTGCAACACAAGAGTTGGTTGTTCCTAGGTCTATGCCAATTATTTTGCTCATAATATTATTGTCTCTTTCGTCATATAGGGTTTAAATTTGAAACTACAAGTTGATCTCACTATTATTTATCTCCTGAATTTTCTTGATTTTGTTCAGTTTTTTCTTCTTTTTTGGTAATTTTTTTTGAGACACCAACTAATGAGGGTCTTAAAAGTCTATCTTTAATTGTGAAGCCTTTTTGAATTTCTTGAATAATTGTTCCAGCTTCTTTAGTGTCGTCTTCAATCTCCATCATTGCTTGATGAAAGTTAGGATCTAGTTTTTTGTTAATACAATCAATTGGTTTAATATTGTTTTTTTCAAAAATAGAAATTAAATCTTTCTTTATTATTTCTAAATGCTCCAGTGTCTTTTTTAAAGCGTCTGTTTCTTTTAACTTGTCATCGCTTTCTAAAACATGTTTAGAACGATCTAAGTTATCAATTAAATTTAATGCTTCTTTAGCAAAGCTAGAACCTCCATACTCAAAGGCATCCTCTTTTTCCTTTTCAAACCTTCTTCTTTGATTTTCCATTTCAGCAAAAGTTCGTGCCAGTTTATCCTCGAGTTCAGCAATTTTTTCTTCTGGAGTTGGTTCTTTAATCTCTTCTTTGGTTTCCTGAAGTGTTTCCTGATTGTTTTCACCTGCTGAGCTTTCATCAGTTTTTTCTGTTTCTTTCTCTAAATTCTGATTTTCGTTTTCTAGAGTATTGTTTTGGTTTTCTTCTTTTTCCATGAGCTCATATATGGTAAGCAATTTAATTATTTCTAGATGTCTGAGCAAAAAATTAAACAATTACTAATAGGTACCAACAACAAGGGTAAATTAAGAGAAATTAGGAGTTTATTACCAAATTATATCAAAATTTACTCCAATTCTAATTTTAAACTTAAAAGTCCTGTTGAAAATGGAAAAACTTTTGAGGAAAATTCCTTAATTAAATCAAAATATTTTTCTAAAAAGACTGGTTTAATATGCTTGGCTGATGACTCTGGTTTGGAGATAGATCATTTAGATAAAAGACCCGGAATTTATTCTGCACGATGGGGAGGAAAATCTGGGGATTTTAACAAAGCTATTAAAAAAGTATTTAGAGAGTTAGATAAAAAAGATAAGAATTGGAAAAATAAAAAAATTAAAGCAAGATTTGTTTGCGCTCTATCAATTTCATATTTAAATAAAAAAATTGCCTGTGTAGTAGGCAAAGTTGAGGGTCGAATATCAAATGAGCCAAAGGGAAAAAATGGATTTGGTTATGATCCAATTTTTATCCCACTTAAAAAAACTAAAACATTTGGTGAAATGAAACCATCTCAAAAATACAAAATGGACCATCGTTATCAAGCTTTTAAAAAGCTTAAAAGATTTCTGTAAGTTTTTTATTTTCTATTTTATAAAAATTTAATCTGTGATTAATTTTGTTATCTTTAATATCAAAAATTCCTATCTTTCCTTTAAATGAATTTTCTTTCTTAAATAATTTATCCATTTTCGAAAGATCTGATTTCAATGAAAGATAATATACTAAACCAACTAAATCATAACTTAATAGTGAGAGATGGGATGGGTTTTTATTGAAAGCATTAAAATATTTGATTTTATAATTATCAAAGTTTTCTTTATTAATTGATGGATAATAAATTGGTTGAATATTTGTTTCTTCCATTAAACTTTCATCAAACCATTGGTTAAGGGTTATAAAGTATTTATTTTTTGGAGATACGTCGGTATAGAGTAAAGAGGTTGCAACACTTTTAAGACTTTCATCAAAATCAGATATAACAATTGAATCAAAATTAACATTTCCAATTGTATATCTTTTTTCCAAGCTTTTAATTTTTCTTTCTTTATTTGGTTCATTTGACTCTTTAATTCTTCTTATTTCATCTGCTAGATTTTGTTTTCTAATTTTGTATTCAGTTATTTCCTCAATTTGTTTTGTAAGTTTTGTTGGTTCAGTATTATATTCAAAATTTTTAAAAACTTTTATTTTAGAATTTTTCACACCATATTTGACTTCAAACTCAAAATTCTGAATTGGTGTTAAAAAAAGAGTTTTTTGTAAATTATTATTATCTAAAAATTTTTTTATAGTATTAAACTGTGATGTGGAATTTATTCCAGCAGAAATTACATTTTCAGGTAAATCTAAAGTCTTATTTGTTAATGATAAAAAAGTTAAATCTTTCATCTCATCTAAATAAGTTAAACTTTCATGAAATATTGGTCCAATAACAATTTTTATTCCCATTTGTTTTAATTCAAAAGCAGACTTAAGAGTTTGGTTAGCTCTTGACGCGGTATCTTTTGGATAAATTTCAATTAAATCATTATTAATATCTTTGACAGCTAAACTTACAGCCTTAATAATAGACGATCCCAGATCTTTATTTTCTCCAGTCATCGGAACTAACAGTCCAATTTTTATTTTTTCATTGGCATTTACTAAATTTAAAAAGTTTAAGAATAAGAGAAGCAAAGAAATTGAAATAATTTTGATAATCTTTTTCATTTTGATGTTATTATATAATTTTTAAGCTGAATTATGATCACAAAACCACAATTTAAATCAAATGATTATAAAAATGGGCTTTATTTAGTGGCAACACCAATAGGCAATTTAAAAGATATATCATTTAGATCATTAGAGATTCTAGAAAAATCAGATTATATACTTTGTGAGGATACACGCGTTTCTAAAAATTTATTAGAAAAATATCAAATTAAATCAAAATTGATTTCAAATCATAAATTCAATGAAAAAAAAAATACATTACAGATAATTGAATATTTAAAATCAGGTAAATTAATTTCACTTATATCAGATGCGGGAACTCCAAGCATCTCTGATCCAGGTTTAGTATTGGTAAATGAATGTATAAGAAATAATCTTAATATATTTTCAATACCTGGACCATCAGCAGTTACAACTGCTGTTGCAGCAAGTGGATTTTCGGATAAGTTTTTGTTTTATGGTTTTTTACCAGAAAAAAAAAATCAAATTGAAGATGAATTAAAAAAACTATCAAATTTTAATCACAGTTTAGTTTTTTTTTCATCATCCAAAAAAATAAATAAATTTATTCCTGGATTTAAAAAATTTTTTACTGGAAGAAAAATAGTCTTTTGTAGAGAATTATCTAAATTATATGAAGAGTACATTAGAAAGAATATTGATGAACTAGAATTATTTAACAATGAATTAAAAGGTGAGTTAACAATAGTTATTTCTGAAAAAAAAGAAGAAAAAGCTTCACAAAAGCTAAGTGAATCAGATATTAATCTGATTAAGAAAATGATTACCAAATTAACAACAAAAGAAATTACAGATTTAATATGTAGGAATAAAAATATTCCTAAAAAAATTGTTTATAATTTTTGCTTAAAATTAAAAAATGAAAATTAAATTTTTAATAATTATTTTTTTATCTATTATTTTATCGGGTTGTGTACCAGGAGTTAGCTCAACTGGTCTATTTGGCACTGGAGTGTCAGTTGCAATTGATCCGAGAACAGTGGGAACACAAATAGATGACTCAATTATGCAAAAAACAATTTCAAGTAAAATACTTGCTATGGATAAAAAACATTTTTTAAAAGTTAAAACTAAAGTTTTGGATGGAAGAATATTTATTACTGGGAAAGTTGATGCACCAGAAGAGAAATTAAAAATTACTAAAATTGCTTGGGAAACAAAAGGCGCTAGATCGGTAAGAAATGATATCAAAATAAAAGAGGAATTTAATTTTAAGCAATCAGCAAAAGATTTACTAATAACGTCTCAATTAAGGACAGCTCTAATAGTCAATAAAAATATCAAAGCAACCAACTATCAAATTGATACTTATAAAAAGAAAATTTATGTTTATGGAATAGCTTTAACTGACGAAGAAAAAGAAATGGTTATTAGTGAAGCAAAAGAAATTCTTGACGTTGAAGATGTTGTGGCAAGTATTTTGCTACTTGAGGATTTGAGAATTCAAAAAAATTAATCTATTAGATATTCAATCACCTCAGATGAATAAGCAGCAATTGAAGCTAAATTAATAATTTCTGATGTTGAAGATCTAAGAGGAGCAATTTCAATTGGCAAACCAAGTCCAATCAATAAGGGTCCTATAACTTTAGTATCACCTAAAGTTTTCATAAGTTTATATGATATTGCTGCACTATGTTGTCCAGGCATTATCAAGATATTTGCTTTACCTACTATTTTTGCAAAAGGGTACAGTTCTTCATAATCAGGATTTAAAGCAACATCGGGCTGCATATCACCATCAAATTCAAAATTAACCTGTCTATCTTTTAAAATATCTACTGCTGAACGAATGTGTTTTGTTCTACTTGTTAAAGGTTGTCCAAATGTAGAGTGAGAAACAAATGCGATTTTTGGATCAATTCCAAAAAGTCTTACTACTCTTGCTGCTGAAATTGCTATTTCTGCCATTTCTTCTGATGTTGGGTATTCGTGAACGCTTGTATCTGCAATAAAAATTGTTTTTCCTTTATTAACAACCATGTTTAGTCCAAACATTATTTCGCCTTTTCTAACATTTACAACTTGTTTTATTTTTTCAAGAGATGCTCCAAAACGTCTAGTATTTCCTGTTACTGCACCATCTGCATCTCCACAAGCGACCATACTTGTAGCCCAAACAACTCTATCATTTCTAACCATTCGATCGCAATCTCGCTCTAATAAGCCTTGTTCCCTTTGAAGCTTTTTGAATAGATGATTTACGTATTTTTTTCTTTTTTCTTCATCTTTCGAATTGGTAATTTCAATATCAAAATTTTCGCTGTATCCGATATTTT
This sequence comes from Candidatus Pelagibacter sp. HIMB1493, assembly GCF_052047995.1. Classification (NCBI taxonomy): domain Bacteria; kingdom Pseudomonadati; phylum Pseudomonadota; class Alphaproteobacteria; order Candidatus Pelagibacterales; family Candidatus Pelagibacteraceae; genus Candidatus Pelagibacter; species Candidatus Pelagibacter sp. HIMB1493. The sequence continues at coordinate 1,238,596 of NZ_JBNAIP010000001.1, forward strand.
TAATCTGCTCTTTAATTTTACTTTCTTTACCAACTAAAATTGGAATACCAAGTTTTGAATTTTTAAATGCTATTGCAGCTTTTAAAGTATTTTCATCTTCCCCATCTGCAAAAACAATTCTTTTTTGATTTTTTTTAATGAACGAGTTTATACCTTGCATAATTGTAACTGTTGGATCTAATCTTTGTTTAAGTTGCTCTTTATAGTTCTCAAAATTATCAATTTTTTTTCTAGCCACTCCACTTTCTATTGCTGCCTTAGCTACAGCAGCTGGAATAACACTAATTAATCTTGGATCAAAAGTTGATGGGATAATATAGTCTTTGCCGTAATGAGGTCTTTCTCCTCCCATAGCCGCTACAACTTCATCTGGCACATCTTCTCTAGCAAGTTTTGCTATAGCTTTAGCAGCAGCAACTTTCATTTCCTCATTAATTGTTTTCGATCTTACATCTAGTGCGCCTCTGAATATGTAAGGAAATCCAATTAAATTATTTACTTGATTGGGATAATCTGATCTTCCAGTTGCAATAATTGCATCATCTCTTACTTCATTTATTTCTTCTGGCGTAATCTCTGGGTCAGGATTTGCACATGCAAATATTATAGGATTTTTAGACATGCTTTTAACCATTTCTTTTTTCAAAACACCTTTTGAGGATAATCCTAAGAAAACATCAGCTCCTTTAATTGCATCACTTAAAGTTCTTAGATCTGTATTAATTGCAAATCTTGATTTCCACTGATCTATACCTTCCGCTCTTCCTTTATAAATTACACCTTTCCGATCTAGCATTATTACATTTTCAGATTTAACACCTGAGTTAATAAATAACTCCGTACAAGCCTGAGCAGAAGCACCCGCGCCATTAACCACAACTTTTATATCTTTGATTGATTTTCCACTTATGTCGAGTGCATTCAATAAAGCTGCTGTTGTGATAATTGCTGTTCCATGTTGATCATCATGAAATACTGGAATATCTAATATTTCTCTAAGTTTTTGCTCTATGATAAAACAATCTGGTGCAGCTATATCCTCTAAATTTATTCCTCCAAAACTTGGAGCAAAGTTTTTAATTGAATTGATAATTTCATCAGCGTCTTTACAGTCTATTTCTAAATCAATCGAATCTATATCTGCAAACCTTTTAAATAGTACTGCTTTTCCTTCCATAACTGGTTTAGATGCTAATGCTCCCAAGTTTCCCAATCCTAAAATTGCAGAACCATTACTAATTACTGCTACTAAATTTCCTTTACTCGTATAATCATAAGCTGCTTCTGGATCCTCACTTATTTTTTTAACTGGGGCAGCAACCCCTGGAGAATAAGCAAGAGCAAGATCTCTTTTAGTAGTCATGGTCTTTGAAGAAATTATTTCGATCTTGCCAGGTTTTTTATCCTTATGAAAATCTAAAGCTTCTTTATCTGTGTAATGATCAATCTTTGTTTTTTTCATTTTTATTAAACTGAATACAAACTTTATCTATTTTATATTTTTTATTATTTGGAATATTTGATCTATATATTCTGATAATAAGTATACAATTAGGGTAAAATTAAGACTAATATGATTTATGAACTTAATTAAGTCAACAGGCACATTTGGCTTTTATACCATCATTAGCAGATTGCTTGGATATATTAGAGATATATTAATTGCAATATTTCTTGGAACAGGTTTGTTGGCAGATGCTTTTTTTGTAGCATTTCGAATTCCAAATACATTTAGAAGATTATTTTCAGAAGGAACTTTCAATGCAGCCTTTGTACCTAGCTACACGTCTGAAATGAACAAAGGAAAAAAATCTGCAAACGAGTTTGCAAATGATATTTTTAATCTTTTATTTTTAGGTCTCTTAATTTTAACAATAGTCGTTCAGGTTTTTATGCCTGGATTTGTATCAATTATTGCCCCAGGTTTTGTAGACGATATAGAAAAAATGAATTTAGCTATCAGTTTAACAAGAATTACTTTCCTTTTTTTATTGTTTATTAGTTTAGCATCTTTTTTTTCTGCAATATTAAATTCTCATAATAAATTTGCTGCAGCTTCTGCAGCACCAATTCTATTAAATGTTATTTTAATAATTGTCTTATTATTTTCCAAAGCTTTAGGAGATGAACTTGTGTACTATTTATCTTATGGTGTATCCTTGGCAGGATTATTACAGTTAATTTTTTTATATTATTTTGTTAAAAAATTTTTTTCATTAAAATTTACTTTTAATTTAGCAATTGATGAAAAAGTAAAGTTTTTCTTTAGAAAACTATTACCGAGCATTTTTTCATCTGGCGTAACACAAATCAATATTTTGGTTGGAACAATTATTGCTTCATTTCAAGCTAGCGCAGTTTCTTATCTTTATTACGCAGACAGAATTTATCAGATCAACCTAGCGATAGCCGGTATTGCCATTGGAGTCGTGATTCTGCCACAACTTTCAAGGTTTATTGAATCTAAAAATGAAGAAAAAATTTCTCTTATTCAAAACAAAGCTTTAGAGCTAAGTTTATTTTTAAGTATTCCAGCAACAATAGCCTTAGTGATTGGTTCAGAAGAAATAATTTCAGCGTTGTTTGGTTATGGGAATTTTAATAAAGAATCTGTTAATAATTCAAGTCTTGCTTTATTCTATTTTGCCTTAGGTTTACCCGCTTTTGCTTTGATAAAAGTTTTTTCAAGTTTTTTATTTGCTAATCATAATACAAAAATACCATTTTATATTTCGTTGATTTCAGTTCTTTTAAATATTTTAATCAGTATTTATTATTTTAACAAAATAGGTTTTATTATAATTCCAATCGCAACTTCAATCTCGTCATGGTTTAATGCAATAGTGCTATTTATATACTTAAGAAATAATAAATTATTCTATTTTCAAAATAACTTTTTTTTAAATTTCTTTAAAATAATTTTTGCATCAATTTTAATGGGATTATTCTTTAATTTTCTATTAAACTTTTTTGAAAATCAACTTTCATTTTATTATAGCTTTAAATCAATTTATTTAATCTTAAGCGTATTATTTGCACTATTCTTTTACATATTTATTTGTTATTTCATCAAAGCTTTTAAAATTAGTGATATTAAATTAAACTATTAAGAATATGGGTAAAAAAATATTCTCTGGTGTTCAGCCAACAGGTAATCTTCACTTGGGTAATTATTTAGGTGCAATCAAGAACTTTGTAGACCTTAGTAATGACGTTGATAATGATTGTATATTCTGTGTAGTTGATCTGCACGCAATTACAGTTAAACAAGACCCAAAAGAGCTAAAAAATAATATCCGAGAGACTGTAGCTACATTTATAGCAAGTGGAATTGATCCCAAAAAAAGCATTATTTTTAATCAATCTGGTGTAGCAGCCCATTCAGAGGGAGCTTGGATTTTGAGCTGTGTTGCTCGAATGGGTTGGTTAAATAGAATGACGCAATTCAAGGAAAAAGCAGGTAAAGATAAAGAAAAAGCAAGCGTTGGACTGTATTCATATCCTGTTTTGATGGCAGCAGATATTCTTTTGTATGATGCAACTCATGTCCCTGTTGGTGATGATCAAAAACAACATCTTGAGCTATGTAGAGATATTGCTCAAAAGTTTAATAACGATTTTGATCAAGATAACTTTTTGCAAGTACCTGAACCTTTAATTCAAAAAGAATTTTCTAGAATTATGAGTTTAAAAGATGGATCAAAAAAGATGAGTAAATCCGAGTTATCAGATTTAAGCAGAATTAATTTAACAGATGACAGAGATGCAATTGTAAATAAAATTAAAAAAGCAAAAACCGATCCGTTACCAATGCCAAGTAGTGTTGAAGAATTAAATGAGAGGTTAGAAGCAAGAAACCTTCTTGGAATATATTCTAGTTTAAATAATTCAACTTTACAAAATACAGTCGAAATTTTTTCAGGTAAAAATTTTTCTGAATTTAAAAATCAACTTACTGATTTATTGGTTAAAAAGATTGAACCTATATCTCTAGAAATAAAAAAACTTTTAAATGATCAACCTTATTTAGATAAAATCCTTCTAGAAGGAGTTGAAAAAGCAAACTCAATTGCATCAAAAAAGATAGATAGAATTAAAGAAATACTAGGATTTTAATATAATTTAAATATCAAGTTTAAATTTTATAAATAAGCTCTATATATATTTACAATATGTTCGTACAAACTGAAATAACGCCAAATCCTAATTCTTTGAAATTTCTTCCTGGGAAGAAAGTATCAAATAGTGGTCCTTACGAAATCACAAATAAAGATCAAATAAATAATGATTTGGTTAGAAATATCTTATCAGTCAATGGAGTTGAGGGTATTTTTTTAGGACAGGATTTTATTTCAGTAAATAAAAATGACCAAATTAAATGGGAAGAAATTAAACATATTGTTATCTCATTAATAAACGACTTTTATTTAGATGGTAAGGAATACGTCATTGATGAAAATGATGAAGAAAAAAATGACAATCTAAGTGAAATAGAGAAAAAAATTGTAAAAATTTTAGATCAAAAAATTAGACCCGCAGTTGGAAGAGATGGCGGTGATATAAAGTTTAAAGAATTTAAAGACGGAATAGTAAAAGTGCAACTACAAGGAAGCTGTTCAGGCTGCCCAAGTTCGACAATGACTTTAAAGCAAGGAGTACAAAATCTTCTATGTCACTATCTTCCAGAGGTAAAACAAGTTGTTGCGATATAAAAGTTTATGAAAAAAAATTTAGTTAAATTTCAATTTAGTAAAAATAAAAGCATTAATTCTATTTCTAGATTTATGTTAAGTGGAATTTTTTTAATCTCATTTTTTTATATAACCCCGATGTTTATTAACTTTGCTGAAAAAAATTTTAATCATAAGGAATTTACAAATAATTCTAAAAATCTTTTATTAAAAAAACTTAATACAAATGGTTTAATTGAAGAAGATATATCAGGTGAAGTAGATGAGATGGATTTACTTTATGATATTTTAGAGGAAAATAATTCAGAAATTAATTTAGTCAGGTATACAACATCAGAAATTAATACCTTATTTAAGGAAGTAAATTATAATTTAAATGATGTGAGAGAAAATAAGCTTGTTAAGCCTATCGATATAGGACTTCTTCCAAATGAAATTGATAATATTTCAAGTTCAAAGAAAAAAAAGGAGATGTTTATTAAAATAATACTCCCATTGATTGTTAAAGAAAATACTAAAATTAGAATAGATAGAAAAAGACTCTTTTCGATTTTAAATAAAAATAGCAATACTGATATCGAAAAAAAATGGCTTGAGAAAAAATTTAAGCAATATGGTGTTAGGCAAAATGATTTTTCATCATTAAAGGTAAGAATGGATGAAATTCCAGCTTCGTTAGCAATTGCACAAGCAGCAAAAGAAACAGGTTGGGGAACTTCAAGATTTGCAAGAAAAGGGAATGCTTTATTTGGTCAATGGACATGGTCAGGTGAAGGTTTAAAACCTAAAGAAGCTGAGAAAGGTGAAACCCATAAAGTCATGAAATTTAATAGTTTACAGTTATCTGTGAGAGCATATTTAAGAAATTTAAATACTCATAAATCTTACATAAATTTAAGAAAAGCTAGGAGTGAATTGAGAAGCAATGATAAACCACTTGATAGTATAATTTTATCTAAACATTTAGATAAATATGCTGAAACAGGAAATCAGTACATCGAAGTTCTCCAAAAAATAATTAATCAAAATAAATTGAAAGATTTTGATGAGGCAAGATTGTTGCCATCTAGCAAGGATTTAGAAAGCTTAATTTAATTTTTTTTGATTGGAAATTGAACTCCAAACCATCTCCATTTTCCATCGTCATTTAAAGAACAGTTGATTCTGCCTCTTCTAGGCTTAAAAGGTTCTCTAAATTCAATAGTTAAGATTTGATTAGATAAATTAGTTTTAGATTTATCCCACTTGTCTCCTTCGTTGGAATAACATGTAATTTTACTTAAATTTTTTTGTTCTTTAAAAAATTCAACTTTAAAATTTGGTGGATTATCATTTATTGTAAGCTGTTTTTCATTTGGAGATAAACTTTTATATTCTAAAGGATAATAATTAATTATAGATTTAAATCTTTTAAGCTCTCCGTATTTTTCATTTATCGGAAATCTTGGCAATTCAAATTTATTTTTATTAAGATCAATAACCCCCGAATGTTGACCAAATGCGTATTCAAAGTTTTGAGAAATATAATCTCTCATAAATTTAGAATATTCGCCAAATGGATAAGAGAACAAATCAGGAATATAATTAAGTTCTTGTTTAAAAATTTTGTTTGCAGTTTCAATATCTAAAATGAAATTTTCTTCAGTTTCTTCAATTAGATATCCGTGGCTATGTGAATGATGTCCAATTAAAGAAAAATCCACTGTATCAATTTCTCTAATTTGATCCCAGGTCATATAACCTTTGTTTCCAACTGGTTCTGTTGAAACAAAAAGTATAAATGGAATTTTGTTGTCTCTTAAATGTGGCCAAGCTTCATTGTAGAATGATTCAAATGCATCATCAATTGTTATCAAAACTTCTTTTTCTGATTTTGAAGTTTTAAATTTTGAATCAAATTCATTAGGATTAAGAAAATTGTATTTAGAATTTTTAACAATTTCTAAGTGCTTCTTAAACACATCCATATTAATATTGGTTGATGGGTACCTATGTTCATTAAAACGATGATACATTATTGATAAAATGCCATTATCTTCTGAATAAAATTTGATATTATTTTCATCTGATTTAGAACTAAAATTAAAGAATAAAGATAAAATGAATAAACTTATAATTGATGTAGCTGGAGATAAAATTTTTTTAATGCTCATAGTTAATGATCATATTTACAATATTACTCATGAGAATACTAAAATAAATTATGAAAAATTAACTTTGTTAATAAAAGAATTTTTGGAATTAAATAAATTTGAATTGAAGGATATTAACAAAATATACATTAACAGAGGCCCAGGAAGTTTTGCAGGGATTAGAAATTCTATCTCTGTTGTAAAGGCTCTTAAATTAGCAAAAAGTATTGATTATTATTGCTATAGTTTAGAAGATTTTAAAGGTGAAAAAGATGTAAAATATGAAAATGTCCCTTATTTGTGTGATAAATTTAAAATTAAAAAAAATTTGATTAACCCTATTTATATAAGTTAAAATTAAATTATGTCTGAAACAATTGAACAAAAATGTTTAGCAAAAGGTGTAAAATTGACAGATCAGAGAAAAATAATTGCCCAGGTTATGTCAGAGTCTACCGATCATCCTGATGTTGATGAACTCTACAATAGAGTTTCAAAGATTGATAATAAAATAAGTATTGCCACCGTCTACAGAACAGTAAAATTATTTGAAGAGTCTGGAATACTTACCAAGCATGAGTTTAAAGGTGGAAAAGCAAGGTATGAAGAGCTTAATGAAGGACATCATGATCATCTAATTGATGTGAAGTCAGGTGAAATAATAGAATTTGTTGATGAAGAAATAGAAATACTTCAAAAAAAAGTAGCAGATAAATATGGATACAAATTAGTAGATCATAAATTAGAATTATACGGAATTAAAATTAAAAATAATAATGAATGATTTAGAGATTTTACAACCTTTTGGCCCTTCAATCGCAAAGGTTTCTATACCTAAAGAGATTATAGATTCAATGAACAATTATGTTGATGAAATTTTAAAAGATAATAAAAAATCTGAAATTTTAGATGGTGGCTATAAATTAGCAGGTAATGTTACTCAAGAATTTAGATTGGAGGGTGATTTCATGAAAAAAATAAAATGGATTGATTTCTTAGCTCTTTCCGTACAGGACTGGTTATTAAAAAAAACTGAAAAAAAAATAAAAAAATTTGATTTAATTGCATCCTGGGTCGTTAGACAGTTTAAGAATGAATACAATCCAATTCATTTTCATGGTGGTCATGTCTCAGGAGTCGGCTATTTAAAGGTTCCTGATAATATGGGTAAAACCGTTCAGAAAGATAAAAAAAATAGAAATGGCAATTTAGTTCTGGTTCATGGTTCCCATCAATTTCTTTCTAAATCTATATTTACAATCCAGCCAAAAGTGGGTGATTTTTATTTTTTTCCAAATTATGTTATGCACACAGTTTATCCTTTTACAGACACTGAGGAAGAAAGAAGATCTGTTTCATTTAATGCATATGTAGATCAAGACATAGTTGGCATAGTATAATCCCTATGATTGAAAAATCAAAAATATTTATAAAAACTTTTGGATGCCAAATGAATGAATATGATTCAAATAGAATTTTTGATTCATTAAAGAAAATTGGTTATCAAAAAAGTGAAAATCTAGAAGATGCTGACTGTTACTTATTAAACACTTGTCACATTAGAGATAAAGCAAAAGAAAAAGTTTATTCTGAAATAGGAAGAGTTAAAAAAAGCTTTAGAGCCAAAAAAAAACCATTAGTAATAATTGCAGGGTGCGTTGCTCAAGCAGAAAACCAAGAGATGCTTAAACGTGAACCTTATATAGATTTAGTAATTGGCCCTCAAGCCTATCATAGGATTAACGAAACAATTCTGGATCATATTGAAAAAAGAAAAAAAATTGAACAAACAGATTTTGATGCTGTTTCAAAATTTAAATATTTTAGCAAAATAAAGAATGAGGCAGGTAAAGTTTCGTCTTTTTTAACTATTCAAGAAGGATGTGATAAGTTTTGTCATTTTTGTGTCGTTCCATATACTCGAGGACCAGAATATTCTAGACCATTTAATCAAATAATTGAGGAGGCAAATTATTTGTCAGAAAATGGAGCAAAAGAAATCATACTTTTGGGACAAAATGTAAATGCTTACAATAATAATAGCAAAAGACTATCTGATTTAATTTTAGAAACTGAAAAGATTAAAGATATAAAAAGAATTAGATACACAACTTCGCATCCAAAAGATATGACTGATGATTTAATTGAAGTATATAAAGTCTCAAAAAAGTTAATGCCTTTAGTCCATCTTCCTGTTCAGAGTGGATCCGATAGGATTTTAAAGTTGATGAATAGAAAACATAAAATAGATCATTATTTAAAAGTTTATGACGAATTGAAAAAAATTAATCAATCAATTGAATTTTCTAGTGATTTTATTATTGGTTATCCTGGTGAAACTGAAGAAGATTTCCAAAGTACAGTCGATTTAATTAAAAAAGTTAATTTTATAAATTCTTACTCATTTATTTTTAGTCCTAGGCCTGGGACAAAGGCAGAAGGTTTAGATTTAATTGATAAAAAAATTTCAATGAAAAGGTTAGAAATTATTCAAAATTTATTATCTGAAAATCAAACCCAAATGAACAAAAAATTAAAAAATAGAACAATTGATGTGTTGGTTGAAAATTTAACTGAAGATAAATCCAAAGCTTTTGGCAGAACTGAATATATGACATCAGTAATTTTTAATGGTAAAAGAGAACATATTGGAAAAATTGTGAAAGTAAAAATTACAAATAGTAATAGAACTACATTGTTTGGAGAATTGTTAAGCAACCCAGATCAAAAGGTGGCATAATCTTTGAATAATACAATTAAAAAAAAAATCGACACCACTCTAAAATTTGTTTACTCAGATAACAATTCATTAAGTGTAATATTTCACAACAACGAATTACTCATGGGTGTTGCCGGAGAATTTAATAAAAATTTAAAAGAATTAGAAAAGATGACTAACTCTAGTTTGTATTCTAGGGGAAATTCAATAATGATAAAATCAGATCCACAAAAAAATGAATTAATAAAAAATGCAATTCAATTTTTAACTAATCAATTTATAAATAATGGTTCAATCGAAAATAAAGATCTTATATCATCAGTTGATCAATTTATGATTAAAGAGAAAGTTAAAGATAATAATGTAACTGACATTATAAAAACACCAAAAAAATCAATTATTCCCAGATCCGAAAAACAAAAAAGCTATGTCAGAGCTCTAAGACAAAGTGATATTGTAATCTCAGCAGGTCCAGCTGGAACAGGAAAAACTTTTTTAGCTGTAGCAGTTGGTTTAACTATGTTGTTAGAAAAAAAAATAGAAAGAATTATTCTATCTAGGCCTGCTGTTGAAGCAGGAGAGAGACTTGGCTTTTTACCTGGAGATATGAAAGAAAAAGTAGATCCTTATTTAAGACCTTTATATGATTCCTTGTACGATTTATTTGATTTTGAAAAAATACAAAGAATGATCGAAATTGGTGATATCGAAATTGCTCCTTTGGCATTTATGAGAGGCAGGACACTAAAAAATTCTTTTGCCATATTAGATGAAGCACAAAATGCAACAGATACACAAATAAAAATGTTTCTAACAAGAATCGGTGAAAATTCAAAAATTGTAGTCAATGGAGATCCTACTCAGATAGATCTTCCTAACAAAAGTATGTCAGGATTAGTTAGATCAAAAGAATTATTGGGGCATCTAAATGAAATTTCAGTTGTAGACTTTGATCATTCAGATGTAGTTAGACATCCATTGGTTTCTAAAATTGTAAAAGCCTACTCTAAAAATGATTAATTTAAACGTCTTCTCAGAAGAGAAGGCTTGGTCTAAAAAACTAAAAAAGAAAGAATTTTTTTTTAAAAGCATTGCAAATGCTTTTCCAAAAAAATTTAAATTTTTAAATAAAAAAATAAGTTTATCTTTACTTCTTTCAAATAATAAAAAAATTAAAATTTTAAATAAAAAATTTAGAAATAAAAATAAATCTACTGATATTTTATCTTTCCCATCTAGCAAAATATTAAAAATATCAAAGCAAACTTACTTAGGAGATATAATTATTAGTTTTAATTTTATGAATAAACCAAAATCACAAACAGATAAACAATTTAAAGAAAAAATAATTAAAATATTTATTCATGGTTTTTTACACTTGTTAGGTTTTGATCATGTAAAAAATAAAGATTATTTGAAAATGTTAAAAGAAGAAGAAAAAATCTATAAATCAGTTATCTCAAAAATTAAGTAAATTGAAAAAAAATTTATATATTGACATAGTTTATTTATTGTTTCTTGGAGTGATAACTTCACTAAGTTTACCACCTTTCAATTTGTTAATAATTAATTTTTTATCTTTTAGTTTATTCTTTATTTTTTTAATAAAAAGAAAAGAGAACAAACATAAATTATTTTTTTTCTATGGCTGGTTATTTGGATTTGGATATTTTTTAACAAATATATATTGGATCTCTATTTCACTAACATTTGATGAAAATTTTAAATTTTTAATTCCATTTGCTTTAATTTTAGTTCCTTCTTTTATTGCGATATTTTACGGTTTTGTATGTTATTTATTTATTTTCTTTAAACCAAATAAAACATTGAGTTCAATTTTGTTATTTTCTGTAATCTTTGGTTTTCTAGAATTCATTAGAGGTTCAATTTTATCTGGTTTTCCTTGGAACTTAATTGCATATAGTTTTTCAAATCATTTAGAAATTTTAAGCATAACATCTTTAATAGGTACATATTCTTTCAACTTATTTTGTATAACTTTGTTTCTAAGTCCTGCGCTCTTCATTTTACGGAATGACAAAAAAGATTTAATTTTTTGCTTAATTTTACCTTCAATATTTTTATTATTTTATTTCTTTGGATATTCAAATAAGCAGGATTTTTACAATAGTGATGTTGAAAAACTTGATTATAAAATAAGATTAGTTGGTACTGATATTTCTTTAGATAGGTTTTATTCAGGAGAAGGGCCTTTATCAAGTATACAAGATCTTATAAATATTAGTTCACCAAACAAGAAAGAGAAAATAATTTTCATTTGGCCAGAAGGTATATTGCCTGGAATTTCACAGGATCAAATTCAAAGTTATGATTATTTATTTAATGAAAGTTTTAACGAAAATCATTTACTTATCTTAGGTATAAACAATAAATCAAAAGTTAATGATCAAGTTAAGTATTACAATTCTTTATCGGTTTATGACCATAACCTTAATTTATTAAATTATTATAATAAAATAAATCTTGTACCGTTTGGCGAATTTCTACCCATGGAAAATTTATTAAAAAAAGTAGGTCTCAAATCGTTAACTAACAATTATCAATCCTACACAAAAGGTCATAAAAGGGAAATTATAGAGTTAAATCAAAATAATTTTTCTATAAAATTTTTACCATTAATTTGTTATGAGATAATTTATTCTGGAAAATTATATAAAAATCATAACTTTGATATAATAGTAAATATTTCAGAGGATGGATGGTTTGGTCAATCAATAGGACCAGAACAACACTTTGTTCACAGTATATTTCGAGCTATCGAAAGTGGAAAATACGTAATTAGATCAGCTAATAACGGAATAGCTGCAATAGTAAATCCTCTCGGTATCGTTGAGGAAAAAATTAAGTTTAATGAAGTTGGATATATTGATTTTACGAAAATGAGAAAAATTCAATCAACACCCTTTTCTAAATATGGGAATAAAATTTTTGGTTTAATAATTTTATTGTATATTTTTTTAATATTTTCATTTAATAAAATTAAAAATGAGTAATTTAAAAAATTTCCTATTTACAAGTGAGTCAGTTTCAGAGGGACATCCAGATAAAGTATCAGATAGAATTTCTGATATGGTTGTTGATAGTTATATTTCTGGAGATCCTAATTCAAGAGTTGCTTGTGAAACTTTAACGACAACAAACAAAGTTGTGCTTGCAGGCGAAGTAAGAGGACCTGAGATTAAAAAAGATGTTTTAATCGAAAAAGTAAGGAATTGTATAAAAGATATTGGATATGATCAGGAAGGATTTACCTGGAAAGAAGCAACAAAAATAGAAAGTCATTTGCATTCTCAATCTGCCGATATTGCAATGGGTGTAGATTCATCTGGAAACAAAGATGAGGGTGCCGGAGACCAAGGTATAATGTTTGGTTATGCATGTAATGAAACAGATGTATTTATGCCTGCACCAATTCATTACTCGCATAAAATTTTAAGACTTATGGCTGAGGATAGAAAATCTGGTAAATTAAAAAATATCGAACCTGACTCAAAAAGCCAAGTTACATTCGAATATACTGATGGTAAACCAACTAAAGTAAAATCTGTTGTTATATCATCTCAACATGTATCTGGTGTAAATCAATCTCAGGTAAGAGAATTATTAAGACCGTATATGTTAAAATCAATTCCAGAAAAATTTCTTAAAGACTTTAATGAAGAAGAGTTTTATGTAAACCCAACTGGTAATTTTGTAATAGGTGGTCCAGATGGGGACTGTGGTTTAACGGGAAGAAAAATTATTGTAGATACCTACGGTGGAGCAGCGCCCCATGGAGGAGGAGCATTTTCAGGCAAGGATCCTACAAAAGTAGATAGATCGGCTGCTTATGCAGCAAGATATATTGCTAAAAATGTTGTTGCTTCAAAAATAGCAGATAAATGTTTGATACAGTTAGCTTATGCAATAGGAGTTTCAAAACCTCTATCAATTTATGTTGATTTGTTTGATAATGATTTAGATAAAAACAAATTTGTTGTTGAAAAGATTAATGAAAATTTTGATCTTAGTCCTAGAGGAATTAGAGAGATGTTAAACCTTAATAGACCTATATATGAAAAAACAGCAGCCTATGGTCACTTTGGAAGAACTCCAGGAGATGATGGATCATTTTCGTGGGAAAAAACTGATAAAATCGATGTTTTTTCTAAATAGTTTCTGTTGAATTAAAAAAAAACTTTACTATATTGCCTTTACATTGTTGAATTATCAAAATGGGCCTTGGCCCATTTTTTTTTGGAGTAGTTAAAAAATGTTAAATAAAAGAGCAGATAAATTAGAATTATTAAGAATTGCTGAAGCAGTAGCTTTGGAAAAATCTATAGATAAAGAACTTATAATTAGTTCTATGGAAACAGGAATAGCTAAAGCAGCTAAATCTAAGTTTGGTCAAGAAAATGAAATTAAAGTTTCAATCAATAGAGATAATGGAGACATAGAATTGTTCAGAAAACTTGTTATTTCTGAAAATCCTGAAAACGCAAATACAGAAATAAAATTAGAAGATGCGATAAGTCTTAATGAAAATAATAAAGATAAATCAATCGGTGATGAAGTTCTTCAGCCACTACCATCTTTTGATTTTGGTAGAATAGCTGCTCAAACTGCAAAACAGGTAATAAGCTTTAATGTTAGAGAAGCAGAGAGAGAAAGACAATTTAATGACTTTATTGATAAAAAAGATACAATTTTAAGTGGTATTGTTAAAAGATTAGAATTTGGAAGTGTTATTGTTGATCTAGGTAGAACAGAAGCAATCATTCAAAAAAATGAATTAATTCCTAGAGAAAATGTTAAAGCTGGTGATAGAGTAAAAGCTTATTGTTATGACGTAAGAAGAGAGCCAAGAGGTCAACAAATCTTCTTGTCTAGAGCTCACCCAAAATTTATGGAAAAACTCTTTGTTCAAGAGGTTCCCGAAATATATGATGGATTAATCGAAATTAAATCTTCTTCAAGAGATCCTGGAAGTAGAGCAAAGATTTGTGTTAAAGCAGTTGATACATCATTAGACCCTGTTGGAGCTTGTGTTGGTATGAGAGGTTCTAGAGTTCAGGCAGTTGTAAATGAACTTCAAGGAGAAAAAATTGATATTGTGAATTGGTCAGAGGATGCTGCAATATTAGTATCAAATGCTTTGTCACCCGCAGAAGTTCAAAGAGTCAATGTTGATGCAGAAAGAAAAAAACTTGATGTGATTTTAACTGAAGAAAATTTGAGTAAAGCGATTGGTCGAAGGGGTCAAAATGTAAGATTGGCAACCAAGTTGTTAAATTATGAAATTAATATTATGACTGACGCGGAAGACTCCGAGAGAAGACAGTTAGAATTCAAAGAAAAAACAGATAACTTTGTTAAAAACTTAGAATTGGACGAAACTTTAGGTCAGTTATTAGTTGCTGAAGGTTTTTCAACAATAGACGATATTAAAGATAGCTTGCCAGAAAATTTAACTAAAATAGAGGGAATTGAGGAAGAAACAGCTATAGCGTTAATTGAAAGAGCAAAAGAGTTTCATCAAAAAGATCAAGAAGATATATCGGAAAGAATTAAAGAGCTCGGTCTACAAGATGCTCTTATCAACTTCAAAGGTCTAACTCCAGGAATGTTAGTTACATTGGGTGAACAAAAAATATTAACATTAGAAGATTTTGCAGATCTTGCATCTGATGAACTTACTGGTGGCTACGATGTAGTTAAAGGAGAGAGAGTTAAAATTCAGGGTTATCTAGAGGATTTTGCTTTATCTAAAGAAGAGGCAGATGAATTAATTATGTCTGCTAGAAATATAATTTATAAAGATTGAGAGATGAGCAATGGAGAAAAAAACAAAATTAACAATATCCGGCTCTGCAAAGAAATCTATAAGAAATATTGAGATAGCTAAAACTCAAGGAAAAAATTCTAGAGTAATTGAAAAGCAAGGTGGAAAATTCACTAATAGAGGTGGATCGTTTAGACCTGGTGTAGGAAAATCAAAATCTACTACCTCATTTAATAGAGGTGCACCATTGAAACCATTTTTTGCACCAAAATCTCCTCCAATTACAAGCGATTTTGAAAGAAGAAAACTGGCAGAACAAAGAGCTACCAAAAGACTTAAGGGAGATAGTGAAAAAGATAAAAAAACATTAAAAGCTGGAACAAAAAAAAGAGAATTAAAATTAACTGTTTCAAGAGCATTAAGTGATGAAATAGAAGCAAGAGAAAGAAGTTTAGCATCAGTAAAAAGAGCTCGACAAAAAGAAATGAAAAACACTTCCAAAGAAGAGGCGCAAGAAAATTCAAAATCAGTAAAAAGAGATATTAATATTCCAGAGGCAATAACTGTTAGAGAGCTAGCCAATAGAATGGCGGAGCAATCCAGCAATGTAATTAAATATTTATTTGGAATGGGAGTAACTGTAACAATTAATCAATCTTTAGCTGCTGACACAGCTGAATTTTTAGTTAAAGAATTTGGACATAATCCAATAAGAGAAGAAAAAGCAGAAGAAATTATTCAAAAAATAAAGGCTACTAGAGTAGAAAATTTAAAAAATAGACCACCTATTGTTACTGTTATGGGTCATGTTGATCATGGTAAAACTTCTGTTTTAGATGTTTTAAGAAGTGCAAATGTAGTTTCAGGAGAGTTTGGTGGAATTACTCAGCATATAGGAGCATACCAAATTGAAAGTCAAAATAATAAATTAACTTTTATAGACACTCCAGGTCACGCAGCTTTTACAGAAATGAGAGCTAGAGGGTCAAAACTAACAGATGTAGTAGTTTTGGTTGTTGCAGCTGATGATGGAGTTAAGCCACAAACAGTCGAGTCTATAAAACATGCAAAAGCTGCGAATGTTCCAATTGTAGTTGCTATAAATAAGTGTGATCTTCCTGAAGCTGATCCACAGAAAATTAAAAACCAATTACTTGAACATGAATTGATAGCAGAGGACTTATCTGGTGATACTTTAATGGTTGAAGTTTCTACAAAAACTAAACAAAATTTAGATAAGTTAGTTGAGTCTATAATTTTACAAGCTGAAATTTTAGATCTTAAGACAGATTATGAGTCTAAAGCTACAGGAATCGTTTTAGAATCAAAAATAGACGTTGGGAGAGGACCGGTTGCGAATATTATTGTAACAACAGGTACTCTCAAAAAGGGCGACTTTTTTGTTAGTGGTTTAAAATGGGGAAAAGTTAGAGCAATAATTAATGATAAAGGTCAAAATATTAGTGAGGCTCCACCATCAACCCCTGTAGAAGTTTTAGGGATAAATGGTGCTGCTAAAGCGGGAGATGATTTTATTGTTTTAGACACTGAAAAAGAAGCTAAAACTTTGAGTGAAAATAGAGCTCAAGAGAGCAAAGATGGAAAAAACCTGTTAACCTTTGCAACACAAGATTCTGCTTTTTCAGATAAGTCTTCTGAGGAATTAAATTTAATTATTAAATCCGATGTACAAGGATCATCTGAGGCTATCAAAAATGCAATTGCTCAAATTAAACATGAAGAAGTGAAACCAAAAATAATTTTAGCAGATATTGGAATGGTAACTGAGACTGATGTTACATTGGCCAAAGCATCTAATGCCGTTCTAATAGCCTTCAATGTTAAACCGAGTAAAGAAGCTAAAAAACTTGCCGAAAATGAAAAAATAAAAATCTCTTCTTATAATATCATTTATGAAGTCTTGGATTATGTTAAACAAAAAATGTCTGGACTATTATCTCCTGATGTTCAAGAAACAATTACCGGAACAGCGCAAATTCTTGAGATATTCAAAGTTTCAGGTGCTGGAAAAGTTGCAGGCTCAAAAATTACAGAAGGTGAAATAAATAGCAATTCTGATGTGAGAATTATTAGAGATGGGGCAATAATTTACACAGGAAAAGTTTCAACAATTTTCAGAGAAAAAAATCAAGTAAAACAAGTTAGTGATGGTCAAGAATGTGGAATTACCGTTAAAGATTATATGGATTTCCAAAAAAACGACACAATAGAGGCATTCAGTGTTACATCTACAGAGAGATCAATTTAATGGCTGATAGAATAGGAAAACCAGTATCACAAAGACAGCTTAGAGTTGGAGAGATGATTAAGCAGTCTTTAAGCATGATTTTTATAAGAAATGAGGCTAAGGTGCCAAATTTAGAAACAAATACTATAACAGTTACTGAGGTTAGAATGAGTCCTGATTTAAAAATTGCTAAAGCATATGTTCTTCCATTGGGAGGAAAAGATGCTGAAGAAACAATTAATGTTTTGAAAGAATACTCATTTTTAATAAGAAAAATTTTATCACAAAAAGTGGTTATGAAATTTTTACCAAAATTACTTTTTAGAAAAGATGAGTCTTTTGAGTATGCGGAAAAAATAGAAAACTTAATAAAACAAACAAATAAATAGGAAGAAAGAGGCATGAATAAAAAAGCACAAGAATTAGCAATGCATGATAAAGATACTGGATCTTCAGAAATTCAAATTGCTTTGCTAACAGAGAAAATTGAAACTCTCTCGAAGCATATTAAGCAATTCAAGAAGGATAAACATTCATCTGTTGGATTGTTGAGAGCGGTAAATAGAAGAAAGAAATTGTTAGAATACCTAAAAAAAAACAAAATGGATTCTTACAAAAATGTACTGTCGAAATTGAATTTAAGAAAATAGAAGTCAAGATAGATAGAATGGAACGAAACGAACGAAACGAAATGGAAATGAAATGTTTAAAGTATACAAGAAGGAAATTGAAGTAGCGGGAAAGAAGATAAGTTTAGAAACAGGTAAAGTAGCAAGACAAGCAGACGGTGCAATAATTGCAACATGCGGAGAGACAGTCGTACTAGCAACAGTAGTAGGGGCAAAAAAAGTAAATCCTGATATGGATTACTTTCCATTATCTGTAAACTACCAAGAGAAATATTATGCAGCTGGAAAAATTCCAGGTGGATATTTTAAAAGAGAAGCAAGACCAACTGAGAGTGAAACATTAATCTCTAGATTAATTGATAGACCAATCAGACCTTTGTTTCCTGATGAATTTAAAAATGAAGTACAGTTATTACCAACTGTAATTTCATATGACAAAGAAAACGAACCAGATATTTTATCAATCACTGCTTCATCAGCAGCATTAGCTATATCAGGAATGCCATTCATGGGACCTGTAGGGGCCTCAAGGGTTGGATTTATTGATGGAAAATATGTTTTAAACCCATCTAAAGCAGAGTTAGAAAAATCAAAATTAGATTTAGTTGTAGCAGGTACAAAAGATGCTGTGCTTATGGTTGAGTCAGAAGCAAGCGGTTTAACTGAAGAAGAAATGTTAAATGCAGTTAAATTTGGTCATGAAGGCTTTGTTCCAGTGATTGAAATGATTGAGGAGCTTACAAAAGAATGTAGAAAACCTGAATGGACAGTTGAGAAAAAAGATTTGTCTGAAGTTAAGAAAAAACTTGAGGAAACTTTTACTGAAGATCTTAAAAAAGCTTTTGCTACAAGAGATAAACAAGATAGATCAAATCAAATTTCTGAAATTACTGATAAAGCTAAAAAACTTTATGAGGAAGATGAAAACTACACAGATCTTGATGTTAACAGTCAGCTAAAAAGTCTAGAAAAATCAATTGTTAGAACTGATATCCTAAAAAATAAAAATAGAATTGATGGAAGAGGTTTATCTGATGTAAGACCTATCGAGTGTGAAGTGGGTATTTTACCTAGAGCTCATGGTTCTGCATTATTTACTAGAGGTGAGACACAAGCAATTGTTGTTGCAACTCTAGGGACTTCTGATGACGAACAAAGAATTGAAAGTTTAGATGGGCTTCAGAGAGAACGATTTATGCTTCACTATAATTTTCCTCCTTTTTCAGTTGGAGAAACTGGAAGAATTGGAACTGGTAGAAGAGAAATCGGACATGGTAAATTAGCTTGGAGAGCGATTAACTCTTCATTACCAACGAAAGAGGCATTTCCATATACTTTTAGAGTAGTTTCAGAAATAACTGAGTCTAATGGTTCTTCTTCTATGGCTACTGTTTGCGGAACTTCTTTAGCGTTAATGGACGCGGGAGTGCCAATTAAAGAGCCAGTTGCAGGTATTGCAATGGGTTTAATTAAAGAAGGTGATGACTTTAGTGTCTTATCAGACATTTTAGGTGATGAAGATCACCTAGGGGATATGGATTTTAAAGTTGCTGGAACTAAAGATGGAATTACTTCTCTTCAAATGGATATCAAAATTACAGGTATTACATTTGAAATCATGGAGCAAGCATTAAGCCAAGCTAAAGATGGAAGAGTTCATATCTTAGGAGAAATGAATAAAGCATTATCAGCTTCAAGATCTGATGTTGGAAAACACACTCCAAAAATGGAACAAGTTAATGTTGATAAAAAAGACATTGCTGCTGTCATTGGAAAAGGTGGTGCAACAATCAGAGAGATAGTTGAAAAATCAGGTGCGAAAGTAGATGTTAATGACGAAGGTGTGGTAACAGTTGCTGCTCCAGATGAAGAGTCTAGATACATCGCAATGCAAATGATTAAAGACATAACTGCAAAAGCTGAACTGAATAAAATTTATTCAGGTAAAGTAATGAAGATTATGGAATTTGGTGCATTTGTTAATTTCTTAGGAAAACAAGACGGGCTTGTTCATATCTCAGAACTTGCAGATAAAAGAGTTGCTAAAGTAACCGATGTTGTCAAAGAAGGCGATGAGGTAAAAGTTAAAGTGATTGGCTTTGATAGAGGTAAAGTTAAACTTTCTATGAAACAAGTAGACTCTTAGTTAAATTGTTAAGGAGTTCTATTAGAATGCCTTTTTTAGTTCGAAAACTAATGTAAATATATTTATTTTTATAAATGGACAAGAGGTTTTCAGTTTTTATGATAAGAACATTTGTAATAAAGTAATGTCTAAAGGTTCTATTAAATTTGATGAAGATAAATCTATTTTAACCATAACTTTACCTGATGGAAAAAAATTTAGTTATAGAGATATCATAAAGGGTGATCCATATGATCTTTTTTTCGTTAAAACTATTGCTAAATTTGCACCATATACAATGACTATTGGAAGAGGAATAGAGCCATCATATTCACTTTTTAAATCAATTGGTTATTTAGTTAAAAATAAAATTCCTGGAGATTTTGTTGAATGTGGTGTTTGGCGTGGCGGCTCTGTAATACTTATGGCTCTATCTTTAAAATATTTTGGAGATACTGAAAGAAAAATTTTTTTATATGATACTTTTACTGGAATGACAGAACCCGATAATAATGATGTTGATTGGCATGGAAAAATTCTTAAAAAAAAATGGGATCAGGATTCATTAAATCAAATTGAAAAATTAGGTTACAAAAAAAAACCAAAATGGGGAATAGAAGCACCATTGTGGGGATATGGAGGAAATGTTGATGATGTTAAAAATAATATTTTTTCCGCAACAGATTATCCTGAGAGAAACTTTGTGTTTGTTAAAGGGCCCGTAGAACAGACAATTCCAAATATTATACCTAAAAAAATATCATTACTAAGGCTAGATACCGATTGGTATAATTCAACATATCACGAGCTAGAACATTTGTATCCAATTTTAACAAAGGAAGGAGTTTTAGTGATTGATGATTATGGTTGGTGTCGAGGTGCCCGTCAAGCAACTGACGAATATATGAAAAAAAATAATGAGAACTTATTGTTAAACAGAATTGATGAAAGCGTGAGGTTAGCTATAAAAAGATAAAGTAATTAAATAAATTGAATAAGTTTTATTTAATATTTTTTGGATCGGGCATTCCAACTTTGTTGTATCCTGCATCTACATAATGAATTTCACCAGTAACTCCATTTGCAAGGTCACTTAGTAGGTATAGTGCCGAATTACCAACATCATGGATATCGACGTTTCTTTTTAGAAAAGAATGGTCTTCATTCCATTTATATAAGAATTTCGCATCTCCGATTGCAGATGCAGCTAGCGTCTTTATAGGTCCCGCACTTATTGCATTTACTCTCATGCCCTTGGCACCTAAATCTCGAGCTAGATACTTAACACTAGCTTCTAAAGCTGATTTACAAACACCCATTACGTTATA
This sequence comes from Candidatus Pelagibacter sp. HIMB1493, assembly GCF_052047995.1. Classification (NCBI taxonomy): domain Bacteria; kingdom Pseudomonadati; phylum Pseudomonadota; class Alphaproteobacteria; order Candidatus Pelagibacterales; family Candidatus Pelagibacteraceae; genus Candidatus Pelagibacter; species Candidatus Pelagibacter sp. HIMB1493. The sequence goes on from NZ_JBNAIP010000001.1 coordinate 1,260,253, forward strand.
ATTTGGAATTGCTTTAGTAGACTCGTAAGTTAAAGTTAATAAACTTCCACCTTGTTTCATTACCTTTGAAGCTTCTTTTGCTACTTCAGTAAATGAAAAGCATGAGATTAACATACTTCTTAAAAAGTTTTCTCTAGTTGTATTTAAATATTCACCTGATAACTCTGATTTATCAGAGAAAGCAACTGCATGAACTACAAAGTCTATTTCACCCCATTGGGATTTGATATCTTCAAATAATTTTACAACTTCTTCTTTTTTTTCAACATCACAACTAAATGTAACGTTTGAGTTTAATTTTTCTGCTAAAGGAACTACTCTTTTTTTTAAAGCATCACCTAAATATGTAAATGCTAGTTCAGCTCCTGCCTCAGCAAGTTTTTGAGATATACCCCAGGCAATAGATCTTTCATTTGCAACACCCATGATTAATCCCTTTTTGCCTTTCATTAAACTCATAAATTAAACCTTTTCAAAAATTAAAGCTGCATTAGTTCCACCAAAACCAAAGCTATTTGACATTACTGTATTTAAAGTTGCCCCCGTTTCAGTTTTTGAAACTATGGGAAATTTCTTAGCTTCTTCATCCATCTCACTTATGTTTGCAGAGCCAGCTATAAAATTATTCTTCATCATTATCAAACAGTAAATTGCTTCATGAACTGAAGCCGCACCAAGTGGATGTCCCGATAAAGATTTTGTCGAACTAATCTTTGGGATATTGTCTCCAAAAGTATTTTTAACTGCATTTAGCTCCGTGATATCTCCAACTGGAGTGGAAGTTCCATGAGTATTGATATAATCAATTTTATTTTTAGCAGTAGACATTGCCATTTGCATACATCTGACAGCACCTTCTCCTGATGGAGCTACCATATCGTATCCATCTGAAGTTGCTCCATAACCAGTTAATTCTGCGTATATTTTAGCACCTCTTGCTTTAGCGTGTTCATATTCCTCTAGCACTAACACACCTGCACCACCTGCAATCACAAAACCATCTCTTGTTTTGTCATATGCTCTTGATGCTGTTTCGGGAGCATCATTATATTTTGATGATAAAGCAGTCATCGCATCAAACATTGCCGTCATAGCCCAATGAACTTCTTCACTTCCACCTGCAAAAACAACATCTTGTTTTCCCATTTGAATTAATTCCATTGAATTACCAATACAGTGGCCACTTGTTGCGCAAGCAGAACTCATTGTGTAGTTGGTTCCTTTAATTTTAAATGGAACAGCAAGTGTTGCAGAAGCTGTACTTGCCATTGTTCTTGGAACAATGAACGGTCCCATTAATTTTGGAGTTTTAGCCCTCGTTTTATCCGCAGCCAAAATAACATTTTCAATTGATGGACCACCAGAACCCATAACTATTCCAGTTTTAAAATTGCTAACTTCAGTTTCTTCTAATCCAGAATCCTCAATAGCTTCTTTCATTGCAATATAATTATAAGCTGAACCTGAACCCATAAATCTAATTGTTTTTCGATCGATATGATCTTCTAATTTTATATTTGGTTTGCCATGAACATGACTTTTAAGATTATGTTCTTTATATTCCTCAGCATAAGAAATTCCTGATTTTGAATTAATTAATGATTGATAAACTTCCTCTTGGTTGTTTCCCAAACAAGAGACAATTCCTAAGCCTGTAATTACTACTCTTCTCATTATTTAAATAACCCCACTTTCAAACTTTCTGCTGAATATATTTTTTTGTCATCAGCAAGTACAATTCCATTGGCAAGACCAACAGTTGTTCCACCTGGCGACATAATTTTTTTCATATCTATTTCGTACCTTACATTTTTAACATTTTGTAAAACTTCACCAGTAAATTTTACAGTACCAACTCCTAGAGCTCTACCTTTGCCAGGATTTCCTAACCAGCCCAGAAAAAATCCAACTAGTTGCCACATAGCATCTAAACCTAGACACCCAGGCATGACCGGATCCTCTTTAAAATGACAGTCAAAAAACCATAGATCGTTTTTTATATCTAATTCAGCCTTTAAAGAGCCTTTATTGAAAGCTCCATTATTCTCGTTTATTTCAGTTATTCTATCAAACATCAACATTGGAGGAAGTGGTAATTTTGCATTACCTGGTCCAAAAAGATCACCATTTCCACAACTTATTAGATCGTCATATGAGTAGGAATTTTTTTTCATATTTTTTGAGAGACCTTATTACTTGATTTAATGCCAATATAATATAATAAAACTGTATATTTTTATTCATACATTAGAATAATTATAAAATAAAATGGTAAAAAACTGTAATTTTGTTGAAAAATTAAGAGATTTAGGACTTAGACCCACTAAACAAAGGGTTAAAATGTGTGAAGTTCTATTTAATAGAGAAAAAACTTTTCATTTTACAATCAATGATCTCGTAAAAATGATTTCTGAGGAGATGAATGAAAAAATTTCTTTAGCAACAGTTTACAACACTGTTCATGCATTTCAGAAAAAAGGTTATTTAAAAGAAATTTCGATTAACAGCGATAAAAGTTATTTTGATACAAACACATCTGTGCATCATCATTTTTATGATGAAGATACTCATCAGCTAATAGATTGTGATGAAAATGATATAGACCCAGTAAATATTAAAAAAAATATTACAGGAAAAAAAATAAATTCAGTTGAAGTTTTGGTTAAAGTTGCGAGTGATAATCAAACTCAAAAATAATTCAATTAAATCAATTATATAAAATCTAGATTATAATAATTCTAAACTATTGACATTAAAGTTTTAGACACTATATGGTCTATAAAGTTAAATTAAGGAGAAAAAAATGTCTTTAAAAGGAAGTAAAACAGAAGAGAACTTAAAAGCAGCATTCGCTGGTGAGAGTCAAGCAAATAGAAGATATCTTTATTTTGCACAAAAAGCTGACATCGAAGGTTATAATGATGTAGCTACAGTATTTAGATCAACAGCAGAAGGTGAAACTGGTCACGCACATGGTCACTTAGAATACCTTGAACAAGTTGGAGATCCAGCTACTGGGAAACCAATTGGTGAAACTAAAGCAAATTTAGCTTCAGCAATTGAGGGAGAAACGCATGAATATACTGACATGTACCCAGGTATGGCTAAAACTGCAAGAGAAGAAGGTTTTGAAGAAATTGCAGATTGGTTTGAGACTTTAGCAAAAGCTGAAAAATCTCATGCTGGTAAATTTCAAAAAACTTTAGAGTCAATTGCCTAAATGACATTAATTAGTGGGCGTTTACCGCCCACTAAATTTAACAAAATTTATAAAATCAAAAAAAATGAAAGAGCAACTTTTACAATTATTAAAAGACTGGTTTAATGAACCAGTGGTATTAGTTTCTTTATCATTAATTATAATTTCTAATATAATCGGATGAGCAAAGAAGGAAGTCTAGACGCCCCAATTCGTCACCCTATTGATTTTGAGCATCCAGATTTTTTAAATTCTGAAAAATTAGATGCAGAAATGCGAAGAGTGTTTGATATTTGCCATGGATGTCGAAGATGTTTTAATCTTTGTGATTCCTTTCCAAAATTGTTCGATATGATTGATGAGTCTGAAAATGAAGACGTAGAAAGTTTAAAAAGTGAGCAATTTGCTCCGGTTGTTGATGCCTGTACTCTCTGCGACATGTGTTTTATGACCAAATGTCCTTATGTACCTCCTCATGATTTTGATCTTGATTTCCCTCATTTAATGTTGAGGTACAGAACGGCACAAAAAAAATTAGGTAAATTACCAAGTGTTCCAATGCAATTAGCCCAAATAGATAGAAACGCAAAAATTGGGGTTTTATTTTCTAAAATAATTAATTGGGCATCAGATATAAAAAATAAGTTGTTCAGAAAAATATTAGAGGTAGTTGCTGGTATCGATAAAAGGGTTCAACTTCCAAAATACAATTCAGAAACTTTCTCTAACTTTTTTAAGAAAAATAATGACAAAATAAACTACGAGACAAAAACTAATGATAGAAAAGTTGTAATTTATTCTACCTGTTTTGTTAACTTTAATAAAAAAAATACGGGTGTTGCAGCTTTAAAAGTTCTAAAGAAAAATGGTGTAGAAGTTCAAGAAGCCTATCCTGGATGTTGTGGAATGCCATTCTTAGAGCAAGCTGATCTTCCTAAAGTTGTGGAACAGGCAAAAAAAGTTTCTAAAGATTTAGTTGAATGGATTAACAAAGGTTACAAAGTTGTTACATTAACCGCTAGTTGTGGTTTAATGTTAAAATTTGAATGGCCATTGCTTTTACCTAATGATGATAAAATAAAAAAATTATCTGCAAACGTTATGGATATTGATGAGTATGTTGTTGATATTGCAAACAATGAGGGATTAGCAGATGGTTTACAAGAAATAGATGGTGGAGTGACAGTGCACCATGCGTGTCACGCAAGAGCACAAAACATGGGTATCAAAGCCAGAGATATGCTTAAACTTATCCCGAATGTTAAAATTGATGTTGTAGAGAAATGTGCTGGGCATGGTGGAACTTTTGGTGTGATGAAAGAAACACATGATCTGGCCAATAAAGTAGGAAGACCAACTGCAAGACAAATTAAAACAAAAAACAACAAGTACATGGCTTCTGATTGTCCTTTAGCAGGTAAGCACTTGAAGCAGCTAGAAGTGGATACTAACATCTCCAATGATGAGGCACTACATCCTATCGAATTGATGGCTAAAAGTTATAAATTATGATTATGCCTAGAGAAAAAAGAGAGATACAAAAAGAAGACATTATGCCATTGGATGTCTACACAAAAAATAGAAGAGAACTGAGAAAAAATATTGTTGATTTTAAAAAAAATAGAAGAATTGCATTAGGTCCTTATGCAACTTTTTATTTTGAAAGTTACGAGACAATGTTAGCTCAAGTTCAAGAAATGTTATATATTGAAAAAGGTGGAGATGAACAACTTAAAGATGAGTTATCAGCATACAATCCTCTAATACCAAATGGTAAAGAATTAACAGCTACTTTGATGTTTGAAATAGACAATCCTATATCACGTGCAGCTTTCCTAGGAAAAGTGGGTGGAATAGAAGAAACAGTGTTTATGAAAATTAATGGAGAAAAAATAAAAGCTATACCAGAGGAAGATGTTGATAGAACATCAGCTGAAGGAAAAGCTTCTTCAGTTCAATTTATTCATTTTAATTTTTCAGATGACCAAATAGCTAAATTTAAATCTGAAGAAATTGAAGTTGAAATAGGAATAGACCATAAAGAATATTCCCATACTACCAAGCTGTCTTTAGAGAACAAAAAGTCACTTGCTGCTGATTTTAGTTAATTAAATCCCCAGAAATTATCTGTTTTAACCCAACCTTGAAATTTTCCAGATGTTATCTGACACCATTCTTGTTCACACTTTTCTAAAATTAATAACCTACCTTCCTTAATAAGAGCAATTGGTTTTGCAAAAGATGTAGGGTTTTTAAATAAAATTTTATCTTTTGTTGCTATTGCAGAATTATTTTTTTTTAATTGAGATATATGTATCCACCCACCATTATTTTTAAGGTCTATAATTCTTCTAAAGTTTTCTTTTTTATCTATTTGTTTTAAAGGAAGGTTAATTTTTTTGTAAACATATTTTACATCAGAATCAAAACTTGGACCGTACCTAACGTTTACTTTATTTTTTTTTAAAGAAACAAATATTTCATCAGCTGAACTTATTGAAATTGATAAGATAAAAATTAAAATTATTCTTATAATTAATTGCATAGACAGTTTTTTCTTTTTTTAATTTTTGCTTTTCTAAAATTTAAATTTAATAAATCAATAATTAAAATATAATTATTTAAACTTTGGCCTATATTTAAAATATTTTTTAAAATTTCATTAGCTTGCATCGTGCCAACTATTCCCGCTACAGTTCCCAGGATTCCTTCATATTCACAATTGAGTATTTCATCTGATATTTTTTCCTCTTGATAAAAACATCGAAGGCATGGTTCTTTTTTATTTTTGAAATTAAATGTAAAGATATGACCATCAAATTTACTTATAGCACCAGTTACCAAAAACTTTTTATACTTTAAACTTAAATCATTAATTAGAAATTTACTTTCAAAATTATCAGTTCCATCAACAATATAATCGTAATCTTTAATAATTTTTTGAAAATTAGATTTATTTAATTTGTAATTAAAAATTTTTATATTTGTTAAAGAATTAATGTTGTTTAATTTTTTTTTAGCTATTTTGACTTTTAGTTGATTTAAATCTTTCTGATTGAATAAACTCTGCCTATGAATATTTGAAAGGCTTATTCGATCATGATCCACAATTCCTAATGAGCCAACCCCTGACCTAGTCAAGAATTCTGCTACTGGGCACCCGAGACCACCCATGCCTATTATTAATACTTTTGCATTTGTAATTTTATTTTGACCTAAAATACCAATATTTTTTAATATGATCTGTCTTGAAAAACGTTCGATTTGTTTTTTGTTTAGTTTTTTGCTCATTTTCCTGTTGAGCCAAATCCGCCTTCGCCTCTAATTGTTTCTGGGAGCTCATCTGTTTCTTCTAAATTCATTTTTATCACTGGTGCAAGAACCATTTGAGCTATTCTGTCTTTATTGTTTATTAAAAAATCTTCTTTTCCGTGATTGTAAAGTATTACTTTTATCTCACCCCTATAATCACTATCTATTGTTCCTGGTGTATTTAAAACACTAATACTATTTTTTGCTGCTAAACCTGATCTAGGTCGTATTTGAATTTCAAATTCATTTGAAAAAGTAACGGCAATTCCAGTTGGAACTAAACAAGAATTTTGGGATTTAAGTATAATAGGTTCTTTTATAAATGCCATAAGATCCATTCCCGAAGCTCCTTCTGTTTTGTAGGCAGGTAGCTCTATTGAAGGATCTAATTTTTTAACAAGGATTTTTGCCATTAATTTAATTGATCAATTATTCTATCAACTATTTCTTCAGAAATTTCAGATTTTCTTTTGTATGGTAGGACTTCACTTTTTAAAGATTTATTTTTGTAGTGGATTACAACTTCATTATAATCAGAGTTAAATCCAATATTTTTTTTAGAAACATCATTAGCAATTATCCAATCACAATTCTTTTTATTTAATTTTTCTTCTGCATTTTTTAAAACTTCGTTTGTTTCTGCTGCAAAACCAATCACGATTTCAGGCCTCATAGAATTATGATTTGATATGTAATTTAAAATATCAATATTTTTTTCTAAATTTAAATTTAATGCTTCTTCTTTTTTTATTTTTGTTTGAGATTTATTTTTTACTTTAAAGTCTGATACTGCTGCTGAAAAAATTGCTACATCTACAGGTAAATTCTCTTGTGTAGCAGCAAACATTTCATCTGCTGTTTCAACTTCAATGAGTTTAATATCTTTTTCTACTTCTAGATTAGTTGGTCCTGAAATCAGTGTTGTATCAAAACCTTTTTTCGATAGACATTTAGCTAGTTCATATCCTTGTTTGCCACTTGATTTATTTGTTATAAAACGCACAGGGTCGATATACTCATTTGTTGGACCCGCAGTAACTAAAGCTTTAAATATTTTATTTTGACTTTGGTTTAAAAAAAATTGGTTTAATTCATCCGCAATTTTTAATGGTTCTGACATCTTACCTTGTCCGTATTCTCCGCATGCCATATCTCCTATTTCTGGACCAATAAACTTATAACCAAAATCTTTTAATTTTTTTAAATTAGTTTTTGTAGATTTATGTTCCCACATTCTAACATTCATCGCTGGTGCTAAATAAATTTGTTTATTTGAAGCAAGTATTACAGTAGAAGCCAAATCATCTGTAGAACCTTGTGCTAATTTTGAAATTGTATTTGCTGTAGTTGGTGCAACGATAACAACGTCTGCCCATCTAGAAAGTGAAATGTGATCCATTTCAGTTTCGTTTTCTAAGCTAAACAAATCACTATAAACTTTACCTTGAGATAATGATGCTACTGATAATTGAGTTACAAATTCTTTAGCACTAGCAGTAAGTATAGTTTTTATTTCTGCACCATTTTTTTTTAATAATCTAATCGTTTCAAGACTTTTATAAGCTGAAATACCACCACAAATAATAAAAAGAATTTTTTTGTTATTAAGATTTTTCATTTGCAGAATTAAAATACTATAAGACCAAAAATTACAAGAAGTAATAAACCAATAATAGATTGGTTTCTAAATGCTATCATTTCAGATTTTTTATCGTTTAAAGCTGTATAAGAGTTGGAGTTTTGAGGAATTTGTCCGCTGGCTAAAAATGTTAGAGCTTGATTTGCTTTGTCCATGATTTCAGGTAATTCAGGTAATCTTTTAATTACTTCAGTACTATTTTTAAGTGTTTCGTTAAAATTATTTATAGGATCTTTTGTTTCTCTTAACCAATTTTCAAGAACTGGTTTAGAGGTTGTCCAAATATTAGTGTTAGGATTTAATTTTCTTGCAACACCTTCAACTACAACCATTGTTTTTTGTAACATCAACAATTGAGGTTGAGTTTGCATATTGAATTTTTCTGTAACATCAAAAAGCTGTTTTAATAATTTTCCACCTGAAATATCTTTAACCTCTTGACCAAATATTGGCTCTCCTATTGACCTTAATGCTTGTGCAAGATCATCTATTGGCACATTTTTAGGGACTAATCCTGCTACCAAGTGAACCTCAGCAACTTTTTTATAATCTCTTTGTATAAATCCAAATAAAATTTCTGCTAAAAAACGTTTACTCATTTTGTCTAATCTACCCATTATGCCAAAATCTATTGGAGCTATTTGACCATTCTCATCAATAAATATATTACCTTGGTGCATATCAGCATGAAAAAAACCATCTCTTACTGCATGTCTTAAAAAATGTTGGATAATATCTTCAGCAATTTTATTAGTATTTAAATTTCTTTTTTTTAGCTCTTCTGTTTCACGAATAGATATTCCATCTATCCAATCTAATGTCATTACATTCTCACTAGTAAAGTTCCAATATATTTCAGGAACTTTGAATCCAGCATCATTTTTTGTATTTTCTGCATATTCATTTGCGGCTGCTGCCTCAAACCTTAAATCCATTTCTAGGTTAGTTATTTCTTTCAACAAAAAAACAACTTCCACAAGTTTTAATCTTTTAGTTTTTTTTAAAAATGACTCAATGATAAATGCAAATAGCATCATCGCATCAATTTCTTCATTAAATATTTTTTTTATGTCTGGTCTTATAATTTTTATTGCTACATCTTTAATTGTACCATTGTCATTTATTTTAGCTTTATGAACTTGTGCTATTGATGCAGCAGCAACTGGCTCACTTAAATCAATAATAGAATTGTAAGCATCATTGCCTAAATCATTTTTAATTATTTCTTTTGCCTGATTAATAGAAAATGGTGGTACACGATCTTGTAATTTTTCCAGCTTTGTAGAAAGTTCTTCTCCTATAATATCAGGTCTAGTAGCTAAAAATTGACCTAATTTTATAAAAGTTGTACCCATTGACTCTAATGATTTTGAAAGTCTTTCACCATCATCTAGCGCATGATGACTCAATTCTTTTTTTTCAAAAGATATTGCTAATAGCTGAAATAAAATTGTGATCGCGACTGGCGGTTTTTTAAATTTAGAGGCAATATCTAAAATATCAGATTTTGCAATCTTTCTTCCTAATTTAAATAAAGTAATTAATTTTTTTAGCATTATATTTTCCAACCACTATGGATAGAAACTATACCACCTGAAAAGTTCCTATAATTACATTTCGTAAAATTATGCTTTTTCATTAAGTCAATTAATTCTTCCTGATTAATAAATTCTTCAATACTTTTTACTAAATATTCATATGGTTTTTTATCGCCAACAATAAATTGACCAATATGAGGAATTATTTTTGAATAGTTTTTATAAACAAAATCTAGGTTAGAGTTTTGAATTTTTGAAAATTCTAAACATAGAAATCTTCCACCTGGTTTTAATACCCTATAAGCTTCAGATAGAGCTTTATCTAAATTCTTTGTATTTCTAAGACCAAAACTTATTGTGTAATAATCAAATTCGTTGTCTTGAAGTGGAAGCTTCTCAGCAGCTGCATTGATCCATTTTATATTTTTATAATTAGATAATTTTTGTTTGCTTTGATTAATCATACCTTTATTTGGATCTACACAAGTGACTTCTGACATTTGATTTGTACTATTCAAAAATAATTTACCGATATCTCCAGTTCCAGAAGCAACATCTATTAACTTTCTATTTGGAGATGGTTTCATTATATTGATTAGACTTTTTTTCCAAAATCTATGAATGCCTAGTGACATAAAATCATTCATCAAGTCGTATTTATTATAAACTTGATCAAAAACACCTTCCACAAGGCCTTTTTTATTTTGAAGATATTGTTGCATAAAAAAATATATATTGAATATAGTGAGAAATGCCAGAATTACCAGAAGTAGAAATTGTTAGACAATCTTTAGACAAAAAAGTTAAACAAAAAAGTATTAAAAAAGTAATTATTAGAAATAAAAATCTTAGGTTTCCACTTCCAAAAAATTTTAGTTCTTTTTTAATGAATAAAAAAATTATTAAAGTAGATAGATTTTCCAAGTATTTAATATTGAATTTTAAAAGTGGAGAGTTTTGTTTGATACATTTGGGTATGTCTGGAACCATACACATCATTGATAGTAAAAAAAAATTAAAATTTACTAATGCTAGTTTTTATCATTCTCCTATATTACCAAAAAAACATAATCATATTGAATTAATATTTAATTCTTTGAAAGTAATTTATAATGACCCAAGAAGATTTGGTTTTTTTGAGTTAGTAGAAAATAGTGAAAAATTAGAAAATAGGTTTAAAAATTTGGGACCAGAACCATTCAATTTAAATTTTAATTTGAATTATGTTTTAAATTACTTCAAAGGAAAGAATAAAAATATTAAAACATTTTTATTAGATCAAAAATTTGTTTCTGGAATTGGGAATATTTATGCAAGTGAAATTTTATTTCTAAGTAAGATTTATCCATTTAAAAAAGCAAGTTTGTTAACTAGAGAAGATTGTAAAAAAATTATTTATTATTCAAAAAAAATTTTATTAAGAGCAATTAAAAAAGGTGGTTCAAGTATTAGAGATTTTAAGGATACGTTGGGATCTTCTGGAAACTATCAAAAAGAATTTAAAGTGTATCAGCAAGAAGGATTAAGATGTAAAACTATAGGATGTACCGATACTATACAGAAAAAAATTGTATCAAATAGATCTACTTTTTTTTGTAATTCCTGCCAAAATTAGGCAAATATTTAGTTGACCGTTTTCAGTTCTCAAGCTATACCCCTGCGCATGGCAAATACAAAATCAGCTATTAAACGTATAAGACGTATTTCTAAACAAACAGCAGTTAATAAAGCTAGAAAAAGTAGATTTAGAAATGCATTAAAGAAAATGAACGCTTTAATTGATACCAAAAAGAAAGATGAAGCGTTAAAATTCTTACCTAAATTAAACTCTGAGTTGATGAAAATTGCAAAGACTGGTGTAATTAAAAAACAAAATGCATCAAGAAACGTTTCAAGAATAACTAAAAAGATTGCAGCAATTTAAAAACCTTAAGTTGTTTCGAAGATAAATTTCACACACACATTATATAAGATCTAAATATTTTCAAATTACTATATTTAGATTTAGTAAATCTTTGATCTTACACAATACAATCAATGTTTGATTCAATCTGTATTTGATTCAATCAAAAATTTTATTTTTAAGAAAATTTAAAACTAATTTAAAAATTTGTGTCCATAAAAAAAATGATTGTGACAATAAATTCTACAATTGCAGATTTAATTTTTTTTTAATTTTAAATTTAATACTTGTTGCAAAATTTTTTAAATCGTTCTAACTGAGATCTTTCCTTAAGTTATGAATAAATCTTTTACAAATAAAAATATTAATAATTTTGCTTCAGAAGAGATCGATTGGCAACAAATTCAATCTGAAATGAAGAATAAATTAGGTTTGGAAATTTATGAAAGTTGGTTAAAAAAAATATCATTTCTTGAGGAGCATAATAATTATTTACTTTTATCTGTTCCAACTAGATTTATTAGAGATTGGATTACTTCGAGGTATTTAGACCAAATTCTGAAAATAATTAAATTGTATAAAAAAGATATAATTAGAATTGAATTTAAAATTATTGATCAAAAAGTTGATAAGGATTTAAAAGAAACAACAAATATTGAAAATACCCAAAATGAAAATGTTTCATTTATAAAAGACTCGTACCTTCAGTACAACCGAATAGATCCAAACAAACGATTTGATAACTTTATAACTGGATCAAGCAATAAACTTGCATATGAAGCTTCTTTAAAGGTTACAGAAACTATCTCTCATTACAATCCACTCTATATTTATGGTGGTGTAGGAATGGGGAAAACTCACTTATTAAATTCTATTGGTTTTGAGATGAAGAAAAAAAATAAAGTGATGTTCATTTCAGCTGAACGTTTCATGTATCAGTTTGTAAAATCAATTAAATCAAATGATATGGTTAAGTTTAAAGAATATTTTAGAAATACTGATATTTTATTAATAGATGACATCCAGTTTATTAGCGGCAAAGAAGCAATGCAGGAAGAATTTTTTCATACATTCAATGCTTTGTTAGATAAAGGATCACAAATTATAGTATCTGCAGATAGAGCACCTAATAAATTAATGCGTATTCAAGAGAGAATTAAATCCAGATTTTCAGGTGGATTGGTTGTTGACATTCAAAAACCTGATTTAGAATTACGAAAAAAAATAGTTCAAAAAAAAACAGAAGAATTAAACAATTTATATTCGGATCAGCTTCAAGTATCAAAAGATATACAAGATTTTATCAGTAATGAGATTTCAGGAAGTGTTAGAGAATTAGTTGGAGCAGTTAATCGAATAGTGTCTTTTTCAAGAATTTATAACAAAGTTCCAAATTTACCTGAAACTAAAGTGGTATTAAAAGATCTTTTAAATATCTCAGAAAATAAAGTAACAATTGATTTAATACAGACTATTGTGTGTAAGTTTTTTAAGATAAGTAAAAATGAAATGCTTTCTTCAAGAAGATCAAGATATCTTGTAAGACCTCGACAGACTGCAATTTACTTAACTAAAATTTTAACTTCAAAATCATTACCAGAAATAGGTAGAGAATTCTCAAATAGAGATCACACAACAATTATCCATTCTGTTAAAACAATTGAGAAAATCAAAGAAAAAGATCCAGAAATGGTAGATAATATCAATAAACTTAAAAATCAGATATTATACAATAACAAAGAAAATGAAATTTAACGTCAACCAACAAGACCTTCAGCAAGCACTAAATTATTGTCAGGGTGTAATTGAAAAGAGAAGCACGTTACCAATTTTATCTAATATTTTATTAGATGCTAGCAATTCTAAATTAACAATTACTGCTACAGATCTTGATTTAATTTTTATACACCAGCTAAATAATGTTGAAATTCTAGAAGAAGGAAAAACAACAACAACCTCGTCAATTATGTATGACATAATCAGAAAATTAACATCAGGAAAAAAAATTAACCTTAGTCTTACCGATGTAAGTAAATTACAAGTAGAATCGGAAAAATCCATTTTTAATTTGAATTGTATTAGTGCTACCGAGTTCCCATTGACTGATGAAAATTTTAATCAAAATGAATTTATTATAAAATCAAAACAATTACTGAAGCTTCTAAATAAATGTAAGTTTTCTGTCTCAAATGATGAAACTCGACATTATTTAAGTGGTATTTATTTTCACCAAACTGAAGTTGAAGATAAAAATTATTTAACAGCTGTAGCTACTGACAGTCATAGAATGTCGATTTCAAAAATCAGGCTAGATGAAAAAATTGAATTTGACCCTATTATACTTCCAAAAAAAACAATTTTTCAACTTTGTTCACTGTTAGATAGTTATGATGGTGATGTAAAAGTATCAAATCTAAAGTCAAAAATTAAGTTTGAACTAAATAATAGTATTTTAATTTCAAAACTTATCGATGGAAAATTCCCGAATTATATTCAGGTAATTCCTAAAAATAATCAAAAAAAATTAGAAATTGATTTAAAACTTTTCTTAAACTCAGTTGATAGAGTGGCTTCCGTATCTCTAGATAAAAAAGATGGTGTAAAATTTAATTTATCAAATGATACTCTAAATCTTTCGGTAAATAATACTAATAGTGGAGACGGGAAAGAAACATTAAATGTTAAATTTGATCACGACTTAGAAATAAGTTTTAACTCCAGATATTTGATTGATGTGGCTTCACAATTAGATGGTGATAGAGTCGAAATCTTTTTTAATGATATGGGCTCACCAGCTTTAATAAAAGATCCAGGCGATTTTGATAGTATTTATGTTGTGATGCCAATGAAGGGTTAATTTATTAAATCTAATTCTTGATAGATATTTTTTTCTAGAGTTTTTAAAAATTCATTTTTTTCTAGGCCAGCTGAAATAGGTTTTAATATTGATATAGTAATTGTTCTATTACTATTTTTTCCACCTTTTTTTGGCCATACGTAACCAGAGTTTATGGCTACTGGTAAACAATTTATTTTTAATTCTTCATATATCCTTGAGGCTCCTTTTTTAAATGGAGTTCTATCATCAGGTAATACCCTGGTACCTTGAGGAAAAATAATTAATGGACGATTTGATTGTGATATTGTGTTTGAAATATCATTAAAAAAACCCAAATTATCTTTAGTTGTTTTATTTCTATTTATTGAAATTGATCCTATTTTTTTTAAATACCAACCAAATATTGGAATTTGGAGAAGCTCTTTTTTTAAAATAAAAACTGGTGAATTAAAAATAGTTTGCAAATAAAAAGTTTCAAACATTGATTGATGAGATGCAGCAATAAAAAATTTATCCTCTTTGATTATATTTTCTTCACCTTTGATAAGGATTTTTACTGAAAGGATAAACCTTAAGCAAATACTAGTCCAATAGCCCATTAATTTGCCACCAATTAAAACAACTTTTCTTGGTAGAAAGAAAGAAGGTAAAAAAATTATAGAAATAACAATAATTCCAGTAAAAAAAATTATTGAAAATAAAAAGTTTCTTATCATTGTCTCAAAAGCTAGATTATTTCTTTATGCTTTTGTCTTTTTCTAATTATTTTTATTTTATTGTTTTTAATTAGTAATTCTAAGGGCTTTGTTCTTAAGTTATAATTTGAACTCAGCGACATTCCATAAGCTCCTGCGTCACATATTGCAACATAGTCTTTTTCTTGAAGTTCCTGAAAGTTTTTAATAGTTACAAACTTGTCTGTAGTTTCACATATAGGTCCTACAAATTCATAAGTTTTTTTAGAAACTTTTCCAGATTTAATAACAGGTAAAGTTTTGTGAATTGCACCATATAATGCTGGTCTCATTAAATCATTCATTGCTGCATCTAATATAATGAATTTTTTACTTTCACTGTCTTTTATATAAATAACTTTTGTAATTAATGTTCCAGCATTTCCTATTATAGACCGCCCAGGTTCAAATATTATTTTACATTTTTTATTTTTTAAAAATTTCTTAATGGCTAAATTATATTTTTTATAATTAAGTTTTTTACTATCGTCTGTGTATTTAATTCCCATACCACCACCTAAATCGATATATTCAAATTTATGAGATGTTTTTTTCAGAATATTATCAACCACCTTAAGCATTTTTTCATATGGTTTATGATCTAAAATTTGGCTTCCAATATGAACACTTAAACAATTAAGATCAATATTTTTTGAATTTTTACAATAATCAATAATTTCATAAAATGTTTTTTCATTTACACCAAATTTATTTTCTTTCTTACCAGTTGAAATTTGGCTTAATGTTTTGGCATCAGTATTAGGATTTAATCTTAGACCAATTTTTACAATTTTATTTTTAATTTTAGCAACTCTATTTATTTCTTCTATTTCACTTTTAGATTCTGCATTTATTAATAAAATTTTTTTGTCTATTGCATATTTTATTTCATCTGTAGTTTTACCTACTCCCGAAAAAACAATTTTTTTTGGATTAACACCCGCTTTAAGAGCCATCATCATTTCACCAACAGAAACAACATCAGCTCCTAAACCAAATTTTGCTATTTCCTGTATTAAATTTACATTTGTATTTGATTTAACTGCAAAACATATCAATGGTGATATTGATTTAAAATTTTTTTTGAAATTTAATATATTTTCTCTTAACTTTGAATATGAGTAACAATAAGTTGGAGTATTGTACTTTTGAGCAATATCTTGGAAGTAATGTTTATCAATTGAAAGTTTTTTATTTATATATTTCATCTTGTTTTAAATAGAGGATCACATTTCTCCTCTTCTGAACCTGTATAAGTTGGACAATTTTTCTTACCACAAGATACCAGCATAAATGAAATTAAAATTAAAAGTGATATTTTTTTAATCATTTTGTTTTCTTATATTTTATTATCATTTTTCTTATATTATCAAAAGATGTTCCTCCAAAAGATTTTTTTGAATTAATAGAATTTTTTAATTCAAAAATATTTAAAACTTCCTCTGTGAGTTTTGGTTCAATTTTTTTTAGTTCATGTAAAGTCAACTCGTTTAAATTTTTCTTTCTTTTTTCTGCCATGTTCACAATAGCAGCTGTTTTTTGATATGCCTTTCTAAATGACATGTTGTGTTCTTTAACTAAATAATCAGCTAAATCTGTTGCCGTAATATGACCTGTATTAGCAAGTTCAAGCATTTTCTTTTTATTTGCACTGCAATTTTTTAAAACTTCATCAAATATTTTTAAGCAATTTATGAGAGTGTCATTAGAATTAAAAACTAATTCCTTATCATCCTGTAAATCTTTAAAATAGGATAGCGGCAAACCCTTTAGTATAGTTAGCATAGAAAAAAAATTTCCATAAGAAGCACCAGTTTTTCCTCTTAGATATTCCAGAAGATCAGGGTTCTTTTTTTGAGGCATAATTGAAGAGCCTGTAACAACTTTATCTGATAATTTGATTAAGTTAAATCCATCTGAATTCCATATAATTAATTCCTCTGCAATTCTAGAAATATGCATTGAACATACAGAAACAGCATAAAGAAAATCTAGCACAAAGTCTCTATCTGAAACTGTATCTATTGAATTATTGGTTGGTCTTTTAAACCCAAGTTTTTTAGATGTAAAATTTCTATCTATGTTAAATGAAGTGCCTGATAGAGCCGCTACACCCAACGGGCTTTCATCTAAATTATCTAAATTGTTTAAAAATCTTTTTTTATCTCTAGTAAACATTTCCACATAAGCCATTAAATAATGGCCAAATGATATAGCTTGAGCATTTTTAAGATGAGTGAACCCTGGCATAATAGTCTCAACATTTTTTTCAGCCAGTTTAATTGAACTTTTGATTACTTTATCTATATTATTATTAATATCTTTTGTTGCAGTTTTAATCCAAATTTTAAAATCAGTTATTACCTGATCATTTCTTGATCTAGCCGTATGAATGTATCCAGCTTCATCACCAATTATTTGAAATAATCTTTTCTCTATATTCATATGAATGTCTTCATATTTTTTATTAAATTCAAATTTTTTGTGAGTTATTTCTTTATAAATTTTATTTAGACCATAAATAATTTTATTTTTTATTTTAAAGGAAATTATCTTTTGTCTAAAAAGCATTTCAACGTGTGCAATGGATCCTTGGATGTCTTCTTTGTAAAGTCTCTTGTCTATATCAATAGAATTACCAACTTTTTGAAATAAGTTTGACGCTTCCTTTTGTATTCGCGTGTTCCATATTGCTTGGTTGTTTTTATTTTTTGCCATGATATTTAGTTATACCTAATTAATATGAGAATTTTAGCATTATTTATTTTTTTAATTACAACTGTAGAAGCCAGTGATTTACCGAACATTAAAAATATTGTTATTCATAAAGTTCCAAAAACGTATGAAAATGTATTTTTTTTAAATAAGAAAAATGAAAAAATTAAAATTAATGATTTCAAAGGAAAATTGTTAGTTTTAAATTTTTGGGCTACTTGGTGTCCTCCGTGCAAAGAAGAGATGCCTTCATTAGACAATATGCAAGCAAATTCATCACTTAATAATTTAAAAGTTTTTCCTATTAATATTGGGAAAGAAAAACTAAATAAAGTTGAAGAATTTTTTGTGAAATTAGACTTAAAAAATTTGGAACCTTTTTTTGATCCAGAAGTAACTTTAGCTAAAACATTTTCTCTAAGAGGAGTTCCAACATCAATATTTATAAATAAAGAAGGCAAGGAATTTGCTAGGGTTCTTGGTGACATAGACTTTAATGACAAAGATTTTTTAAAGTGGATTGAGAAATATAATTAGTTTTTAAAAAAATATGCGAAAGCTACCAAAACAAGTATGGCCACAAATTGCAGCAGCACTCTAAGCTGCATTAGTTTATTTGAATATTTTTTACTTGTTTCTCCACCTTTAAATAAAGTTCCAATACCCAAAACCAAAACTATTCCAACAGCTATTAAAAGAGCGATAGATAAAATTTTAACTAATATTCCAGAAAACATATTATTATTGTAGTGTGTTTTTAAAAATAAAAAACATAATAAATCATCTATGACATTTTGCCTTAATTCAATCATCATCAAACCAGAAGAAGGAACAGAAATTAAGAATGCGATAATTTTACTTCATGGGTATGGTGGAGATGGAAAAGACATAAGTATGTTAACTTTAAATTGGAAAAGACATTTACCAAATACTATTTTTATTTGTCCTAATGGACATGAAAAATGTGCAATTAATCCATCAGGATATCAATGGTTTGATTTAACCAAAGAAGATCCATCTTATATTCTTGAAGAGTCAATTAAAGCTGAAAATGTTATCAAAAAATTTATTGAGGAAGTTAAAACTGAATACAACTTATCAAATCAACAAATTTGTTTATCAGGCTTTAGCCAGGGATGCATGATGTCTTTGAATGTTGGTCTTACCTCAAATGAAAAATTTTTATGTGTCATAGGATTTTCAGGAAAAATAATAGATCAAATTAATTTGAAAGATAGAATCAAAAATAGCACAGATACATTACTAATACATGGTGATGTCGATCAAATTGTTCCATCAACACATTTACTTGAAGCTAAAGATTTTTTAATTCGAAATAATATTCCTGTTGAAACGTTATTAATAAAAAATTGTGATCATCACATTCCTATCGAGGCATCAAGTACAGCATTAAATTATATTTTAAAAAAAATTTAACATCTGATCATATTGATTATGATGCTAAACTAAGTTAATGTTTTGATGTGAACAACTTTATTGAACAAGATGTATCATTAGAAAAATGTCCTGCATTAGTTCTTAATGCTGATTACAGACCTCTAAGCTATTACCCACTATCATTATGGTCATGGCAAGACACTGTGAAATCAGTTTTTCTTGATAGAGTTATCATTGTAAGTCATTACGATAGAACTATTAGAAGTCCTTCATTTAATATGAAGCTACCAAGTGTTATAGCTTTGAAGGACTATATTGTTCCTCAAACGAAACCAAGTTTTACTAGATTTAATGTTTTTTTAAGAGATAAATTCTCTTGTCAATATTGTGGAAGTAATGAGGAACTTACTTTTGATCATTTGCTTCCAAGATCTAAAGGTGGAGAAACAAATTGGGACAATGTTGTTACAGCTTGTTCAGCTTGCAATGTAAAAAAAGGTGGAAAATTATTAAAAAATTCAGGAATGAAATTGAATCAATATCCATTTAGACCTTCAACAGAAGATTTACATAAAAATGGCAAGAACTTTCCTCCTAACTTTTTACACAAAAGTTGGATGGATTATTTATATTGGGATGTTGAATTAGAAACTTAAATTTTTTCAGAAATATTAATTGCAATTTTAGAACCAGTTTTAATTATTTTATCTAAAATACTATAAGGTCCTTTTTTAGTTGCACCCTTTTCATAAGCGATATCTTTATGATTAAGCTCATCTTCTCTAAATTTTGTAATTTTGTTTTTGAGAAATTTTTCATCTTCATCTAATTGATTAATTTGATTTAAATAGTGTTCATCAATTACTTCCTCTACAGATGCTGTGCATAGCATGGCTGCCTTTTTCCCTAACAAAGTAGAACCAAATCCTAAACCAACACCTAGCAAATCCCACAGTGGTAAAAGTTTTGTAGGAGCAATGTTTCTTTTTTTAATTTCATTTTCAAAGAATTCACTATGTTCCTTTTCATGAATTTTCATATCTTCTATGATTTTTTTCAAATTTTCATCTTTGACAAATGTATTTAAAGCTAACAATTGACCCTCATATATTTTAACTGCTCCACGTTCACCAGCATGATCTACCCTTATAAATTCTTCAATTTTTTTTTTACTTACTTTTGGCATAGTTTAAATAAATTTTTAATGCATTGATTGTAATTAGTATAGAAATTACAATATTGTAAGTTGTAAGTGATAATCCAAAAATTTTAAATGTTACATCTTTGCAGCTAACTTTTTGTTCTTGCAATTGTTTTAAAATTTCTTCTTTGGATGTTACTTCAGAGCCATTTTTTAGGTCACAAACTAGAGATTCCTCGATAAACCCTTGTTCAATACCAAAATGATAAACTGATAAGATAGTAGCTGTTAAAAAAACAATTACCAATAAAACCAAAAATATTTTTTCAAACTGATAAAATTTATAATTCAAGAGTATAATTACTATTGCAATTACATATGGAATTCTCTCTAAGATACAAAGATTGCATGGTTGGTGACCCAAAATATATTCAATAAAGAACGCTGACATTAAAGCAACGAAACTGACTAATAAAATTAGGTTAAGAAACAATGATTTGTTATTAAGCATTAAATTTAAAAATTAAAAATATAATTCCTAATACTATAACTATTAAAATTCCAATTATAGTGAACCATTTTGAACCATGCTTCTCCATGAATTCAGTAAATAAGTCACCAAATTTATAAGATAAATAAGCAACAATAAAAAATCTAAGACTTCTCGAGATTAAACTTACAACAATAAATACAGGTAAACTAAAACCAACAACACCGCTAGCAATAGTGAATGCTTTATAGGGAAGAGGAGTAAATCCTGCTAGAAAAAGAATACTTAGCCAGGCAAAAAAACCTGATCCTTGAGACAAACTTGTCTTCAAATTTTCTACTTTATTTTCATAACCATAAAATTCAATTAAATGAATAGCTAAATCATAAAACAAATAACCTAGTAAATATCCAAAAACTCCGCCTAAAACTGAAAATATAGATGCGATTAAAAATATTTTAAAATATTCTTTTTTTTTAGCAATCACCATAGGAATAATCATTACATCTGGAGGTATAGGAAAAAATGAACTTTCAGTGAAGGAAACAATTCCTAAGTATAATTTTGAACTTTTGTGAGCAGCTAAATTTAAACAATATTTATAAAGACTTTGGAACATTTTTTAGTTTTAATATAATTTTAGTTCTTATACTATTTAATTATAATTTAATATAACGGGCGAATGGCGGAACTGGTAGACGCGCACGACTCAAAACGTGAGTCTAATTATTAATACTCTTTTGTTTGCTTTATTTTTTAAAGACTTTACATTCGTACACTAGTCGTACACTTTCATACAATTATATTTAAAAAGTGTACGAGTTTTTATGACTTATTACAAAGATAACACTCTCTTTAAAAGAAAAGATGGAAGACTTCATGTCTACAAACGTAAAGATAAAAAAAGTGAAAATTGGTATGCGAGAACTTTTATCGATAAGAAACAAATTCAAATAAGCTCAAAAACGTCCAATAAAAAACAAGCAATTAAGATTTTAGAAAAATGGTTTGATAGACTACATTTTAGACTTGCTGAAGGACTACAAGTACATCAATCAACTTTTGAAGATTGTCTTTCATTTTTTTTAAATGAGCTAAAAAATGACATTAGTAGAAGCAAGACTTCAAATAAAAGCATCAAATCCCGTATGAACGTGATTATGAAGTGTAAACCATTAATGAAATCAAAAATTGATGAAATTAGTTATGAGCATTTGAAGAAATTTTTAATATGGAGAAATGAAGAATCTAATAAATTAGGAAAACAGCTAAGTGGAAAAACATTAAGAGGTGATTTAGTTACTATATCTAATTTTTTGAGTTGGAGTGTTGAAAAGGGATATAGAAAAGAGAAATTACAAAAAATAACTACAAAGTTATTAGAAAAGAAATTAAGGAATGAAAGAACACAAAGAGTTCATTTTACAAGACAAGAGTATCAGCACTTACTTAAGACATCTCGTAATAGGATTGCTAAAGCACGAGGAACGAGAGTACAATTTGAAAGAAGTTTATTACATCAATTTATAATATTTATAGCAGGTAGTGGTTTAAGAGTTAATGAATGTTTAAATCTAAAATTTGAAGATGTGAGATTGATCGACAAACATCAAGTCAAACCTAATTTAAAAAAATCATTTAGTAATAATTTTTATAACCGTTTGGAGAGGTATTATACAATTAACAACGCATTTGGAAAAAAACAAAGAGCTAACAGTAATATTGGAATGGGTTCGTGTTATTTTGCTATTGAAGAAATAATGAAACTTTATCAAAAAAATAAAGTTAAAATTTCTCCTTCAACAAAAATTTTTAAAAATAAGAGTTTTAGAGAAGGGCTTAATAGTTTGTTATTGGACGCAGGTTTAAAAACTAAAAAAATTGGAAATGAATTTGTTAAAAGAGATTCAAAAAGTTTCAGACACACTTACATTTTATTTCAAATTCAGAATGGAGTTAGTGCTACCGATATTGCTAAAAATTTAGATACATCAACAGATATGATTGACAAATTCTATACAGCCAATGTTCAGACAGACGAACTAATTGGTAGATTAACTAGAATTAATAGGTCTCAAATTAAAATTGTTTCTTAATAACTTTGAATATTACAGAATTTTAAAAAATAGACTTGTTCAATCAATAATGATCAAGTTACATTAGACAAATGAAAAACCTCTACTCACCATCAATGTTAAAAAGCTATTTGAGCTGTAAATACACAATCTTTAATGAAATAAATGAAAAGAAGTTAAATCTAAAGAAAATAGAATTATCTAAAAATGATCAATTAAGATTAGAAAAAGGAAATCTACACGAAAAAAACTATCTAAAAGAACTTAAGAAAAAATATAAAAAAGTAATAGATTTAAAAAATTCTAAACTCTCAAAAGAAGAAAAAGTTCCTAAAACAATACAAGCCATGAAAGAAGGTTGGGAGGTTATTCATGGTGGTTATTTACAAAGAGATAAGTGGCGTGGAGAGTTTGATTTCTTGATTATCAATAAAGATCTTAAATCAAAGTTTGGTGATTATAGTTATGAAGTAATAGATACAAAAAACTCAAACAAACCAAAACCTGATCATATTATTCAACTGGGTATGTACACATATATGTTAGAGAAAACTCAAGGAGTATTACCTAAAAGATTCACTGTTGTACTGAAAGATATGATTGAAGAAAATGTACAAGTCAATCAAGTTAATAAATTTTTTAAAACTCATAGAGAAAATTATGAAAAATTTATATCAAATGGAATTGATAAAACTAAACCAGAAAAATGTAGTTTCTGTAAAGTTTGTTCATGGCAGGAAGAGTGTGAAAAGATATGGATAAAGGAAGATAACCTAAATCAAGTTGGTGGTTTAACAAAAGTTCATTTAAAAAAATTATTACAATTAAAAATAGATACTGCTAGCAAATTATCAAAACAAGATCCTAAAAAGAATCTTAAAGGTTTTAGAGAAGAAATTTCATATAAATTGATTACTCAAGCCAAACTTCAAAAAGAATATGAAAAAACTAATGTTCCAATTCATCAACCAAATCCAAGAAATTTAGATGGAAAAAAAGGTTTTAATTTATTACCAGAGCCCTCAGCTTGTGATTTGTATTTTGACATAGAAAGTGTCGAAGATCACATTTATCCAGGCGGTTTAGAATATCTATTAGGTATTTATTATATAGAGGATGATAAAGAAAAATTTAAAGCTCTATGGTCTCACAATAAAGAAGAGGAAAAACAAAATGTAATAAATTTCTTTGAGTTCACCAAGTCACATTTTGAAAAATATCCATCTTCTAAAATCTACCATTATGGATCTTATGAAATAACAGCTTTATTAAAATTAACATCCTTACATAAAGTAAAAGGTATTGAGTATGATCATTATATGAACCTAGATAAGTTCGTAAATTTATTAAACGTAAATACTCAAGGACTGTTTATTTCTGAGAATAGTTATTCATTAAAAAATGTTGAAAAATTTTATAATTTTAAAAGAGAAGGAGATGTACAAAAAGGTGATGTTTCTCAAGAGTATTATAGTGAATGGGTTGAAACCCAGAATCAAAAATATTTAGATGAAATAGAAAGCTATAATAAACAAGATTGTAGATCTACATATGAACTCCATAGATGGCTTTTAAATATTAAGCCCAAAGAGACTTCATGGTTTACTTCTCAAAAAGAAGATAACGAAATGAATTTAAGAGATTGGGAAGTAGATATGCTTGCGTATCAAGATAAAGTTGAAAAATCTAAGATTAAAAATTCTCAAATTAAACAACTAATGGCTGATATAATTGGATTTTATAATAGAGAAGACAAACCTGCTTGGCGTGAATTTTTTGATAGACGAACAAAATCAGATGAAGAATTAATTGATGATCCAGAATGTATAGGCGACATGAAATTAAATGGAAAACCTACTCCAGAAAAAAGATCATTAATTTATTCTTATAAGTTTGAAGATCAAGATTTCAAATTAAGAAAAAGTAAAAGAGCAATTATCGCAAATAACCAAGATATCGAACAAAAAGATAATGCGGGAACAATTATAGATATTGATTATAAAACAAAAGAAGTTCTTTTAAAAAGAGGAACAGCATCTGGTATGCTGCCCTATGTTCTTTCCATTGGTCCAGATAAACCTAGAGCAAATAATAAATTAATCTCAAATACCTATAAGTTTATTGATAGTTTGATTAATGAAGAAAAAAAATATCATGCGTTAAATAATTTTTTAGAAAAAAAACATCCAAAAATTAAAGGTATAAAAACTGGTGATAAATTAATTTCTTCAGAGCAGTTTGATAAAGAAATACCTAAAATTATACTAAATTTAGAAAATAGTTATCTTTACATACAAGGACCTCCCGGAACTGGAAAAACTTATCAAGCAGCAAATGCGATTATTGAATTATTAAAACAAAATAAAAAAATTGCGATCACAGGACTATCTCACAAAGTAATTCATAATCTACTCCAAAGAATAGAGGATATGGCGATTGAGAAACAATTTGAATTCAAGGGATATAAAAGAGGAACTTTAGAAGACGAAGATACAGTATTTAATGGTGAGTATATAAAGACTTATGAAAAAGATCCTGTTTTTATGGACGCCCTAAAAGAGTCGGATGTTGGACAAATTTATGCTGGAACAAAATATCATTTAGCAAGTACTTTTTATGATGAGAAAATTGATTATCTATTTATAGATGAAGCTGGACAAGTTAGTTTGGCAGATTTGATAAGTATTGGAACTGTAGCAAAAAATATAATTTTAATTGGTGATCAAAATCAACTTGGGCAACCGATTAAAGGAAGTCACCCCAATGAATCTGGTCAATCTATATTAGATTATTTATTAGAGGGAAAAGACACTATTCCTGAAGATAGAGGTATCTTTTTAAATAAAACATATAGGCTTAATTCTAAATTGAATAACTTTATTTCATCAAATTTTTATGAAGAGAGATTAATTAGTGATGAAAGAACAGACAAAAGATTAATTAAATTTAATAAAAAGTCAAAAATCCAAGATACCGGAATTCATTATATTGAAATGAATCATACAAATAATGTTCAAACCAGCATTGAGGAATTTGAAGTTATTAGAGATCTTATGAAAGAAATGATTGGTCTTGAGTTTGATGACCAAGGAAAGATAAGAAAATTAGCTGTAGATGATTTTTTAATTATCAGTCCATATAATACTCAGGTTAATTTACTCATTTCAAAATTAGAAGAGTCTAAAATAGAGAATCCAAGAGTTGGAACTATTGATAAGTTTCAAGGCCAGGAAGCACCTGTAACAATAATTTCAATGACTTCCTCAGATAGCGATTCATTACCTAGAAATAAAGAATTTTTTTTTAGTAGAAACAGATTAAATGTTGCCATCTCTAGAGCACAAGTTGTCTCAATAATATTATTTAATCCAAATTTATTAGATAGTTCACCAAAAAATTTAAATCATATAAAATTAATGAATAATTTTTTTAAATTTTTAGATTATAAAAATGAAAACTAATGAGTTTAATAAAGTAAAACCGTACACATATTTTATTTCAAGAAAATCAGATGGAAAAAAATATCATGGGGTAAGATATAGAAATAAAGTTTCTCCCATTAATGATTTTGGAATTAAATATTTTGGAAGTAGTAAATCAAATATTTGTAGTGAATTTAAAAAAAATCCTCAAAATTTTACTTTTAGATTAGGTTGGACTTTTGACACTGAAAAAGAAGCAATCCAGTATGAAACTAAAGTAAATAAAAAAATATACAAAAAAGAAGATTGGGCTAATAAAGCAGCATTTCCAGCAATACATATGGATAATGAGGTAATAGCAAATATCTCAAAAGCATTAAAAGGAACTCGAATAGGAAAAAAAAATAATTTTTATGGAAAAAAACATTCAAAAAAAACAAAAAAAATAATTTCTTTGACTAAAAAAAATATGAATCTGAAATTGACTGACTATCAAAAAAAAAGAATTACAGAGTCAAATAAAACAAGGATTTATAGCAAGACTACACTTCAAAAAATCTCTCTAATTAACAAAGGAAGAAAATGGTCAAAAGCTGTTAGGAAAAGAATGTCAGCTGGTTCTATAGGTAAAATTTTATCTAAGGAGACAAAAAAGAAAATATCGAAGAAGGTTAAAGGCAAAAATAACCCAATGTTTGGAAAAACACATTCAGAGGAAGCTAGAAAAAAAATATCACTGTCAAAAAAAGGAAGAATTCCTTGGAACAAAGGCAAAAGTTACAAAACAGGGAGAATACCTTGGAATAAAGGTAAGAGTTATACAATAACTAAAAAAACCAAAAATTGATTAGGTTATAAGATAAATGAAATTTTTTTAAAATTTAATATGTTGTCGTATTGATAATTCCATTTTTTTCAAACCATTTATGAAATCTTATCCTATCTTTTCTAAGAGATATCATAAATTTTTTGTAATCAATTGAAACTCTGTCTACTAAGAAATATAAAGCTTTATAGTATACGTAATGTAAGTGAACAACCCGATCTCTCTGTTGTTTGAAAACCTTTATATTCAATGTTGATTCAACAATTTTATTTCTATAATTTTTTTCGGCATAATAATAAGCCTCATCTGTTTCAATAATCATATTTATGAAATCCTCTTGATGCCTGAGTATCTTTAAATAGATACACTCTCTTAAGGCAGATTTAACGGTGTTTAAATCGTGGAGGTCTTTTGTATAATCAATATTTATCAATACATTTTATATAGGAATTAATTTCAACTAATCCAGACATATTCTTACCAAATTAATCTTTCATAATATTTCAATGATAAATGATTTCTTTGATTGGTGTGTTTATGTTCTTGAAGTAATTGGGAATGTCACAGGTATGGGATATGAATTGGCAAACATAGTAATATTTGTTTTTATTCAACCTTTATTAATTTTAATATTTTTTTATCTTTGGAAAAAAGAAAAAAAGAAAAATGAATCATTAAATCAAGAATTTGCTAAATATAAAAAAATATAACTTTCAATCATTATTCATTTAAGATATTTTTATTATATAACTTTAATAGAGGGCGAATGGCGGAACTGGTAGACGCGCACGACTCAAAATCGTGTTTCGCAAGAAGTGAGAGTTCGATTCTCTCTTCGCCCACCAAATTTAAATTAGTTCTACAGCATTTTTTAATTGTTGATCATTCACTTCGATATAACGCTGTGTAGTGCTCAAATTTCGATGTCTTGCTAAATTCATTATCACTTTGGCATTGATACTTTTATTTGCTAACGCTGTGATAAACGAGCGCCTGCCACTGTGTGAAGTTACATTTGAAAGCCCACATCTTTTATAGATTGAATTAATTAATTGACACAGTGAGTTTGCTGAAAATTGAGTTCTTTTTTGAGTTATTAATAGAGGAGTTCCTAAGTCAATTTTTGAGTATTTGTTGCTATAATATCTTTTGTATTCAATAATTTCATTTCTAAGTTTTTTATTGATAAAAACCTTTTGACTTTCTTTTGATTTAGTATTTTCTGCCAAGAGTATCATTTCATCTTTAACACAGTAGTTGATATCAACGACATCTTTCCAATGTAGTTTTGCCACTTCACCAATTCTTAATCCACCAAAAAAAGTGAATGCTATAATCAATCGATTGCGTTTTGCGTTAGGATAAATTTCGAGTTGTTTAAAAAATAAATTTAGTTGTTTTTGAGTTAATATTTTTGCTTGTTTCATTTGTTCCTCACATATGATTTTGTTTCAAAAAAAGTAGTTTCATTATGTTTTAAGAGCAATCGATTTTTAACTACTCGCTAAAACTCCCACAGCATATGGAGAAGTCGTCAAAACATAACATTATGTATGTTCTGTTATGTTTTAATCTGAAATTGAAACAGATAAGTAAATTTGTATGAGATTTAGCGAGTTTAAACCACGCAGTACTCTACTGCTTAATCAATCCAATCAGCATACTATCAACGCTATACGACGCAGTATTGAAGCGTTAAAGCTGCGTTTAAGAAGTGAACGTGAAAGAGCAAAGCGTTTTAAAAACAATCATATTATTAAATCATTAAACTACTGATTTTGACTCAAAAACAGTAGAAATCTGTATTTGAAGTTGTTTTCTTTTTAAATTAATACAATTGATGAGAGGTATAGTTTTAATACTTTAGACAATAGTTGTGGATAAAGGTTATTATGTATAACCAATTTGTATCTCCAAAGACTAACTCCAAAAAGCATCGCTGATTAGAATTTTTTATATTGCCTATTAAGTAAGATGAGAGGTTTCTGTGTTAATTGTGTCTGTGCCTAATTTATAAGTTTCGTGTCCAACATATTTAGCAACTGCTACATTGTCATTGATTAATTCTATTTTTGAATACTTGCCACTTTCTTTCATTTCAAACCAAATTAAATTTAAAACAGCATTAAATTTATGTGTATCTTCAACTATTGGACATTTTGCCAAAAAATGAAAATGTAAGTTTGTGTTTGAATAACCTATATGATTAAAACAAATTCTTTCAATTCTATTTCTTCTATTGCTACCAAAATAGTGACTGTCCACTCTGTTCCAAAAGTGTTGAAAACTTTTTTGTTTAATGTTGTCCTTAAAATGATTTTTAAATGATAAAGAACCAAAAATATCAAATTTGTGTTCATTCAACCAAGTATTCATTTCATAGTATATATTTTGTTTCATAAATATATTTATATTCCTGTCATACTTTATTTATGATAATCATCATTAATGAGCATCAAATTTGAAAAGAAATATTTTGATGAGTTGGCTAATTTAAAAATAAATAAGCCACAAGGACAGCTTTCAGGGCATAATTCTGGGGAACCTTTTTGTGATGAAATATATAATTTTTTAAAAAAAAAAAATAATAATAATATTTTTAAACAATATGAGTATTTAAATAAGCTTTTAAAACAAAATAGTTCAAAAAAAACAGCACAAGAGAGGCTTGAATTATTCAAAGGAACTTTTGGTTTTATAATAAATCGTGGAAAAACGTCGCTTGATAAGTGGACGCCCGAAGCAATGTTTGAGGAAAAACAAAATGATACTGCGGATATTCTTTTTATAGACGATAAAGTGAATACTATAATTGATGTTAAAACCAAAAATATTTCAAAAAAAGGACAACCTCCCAATATAATTTCAGCCTATAAAATGGCTCATATTGCTGAGTCTATTATTAATAATAATGATGGAAATAAAATAGATATTAATTACATCGGAATTGATTGGGAGCTAAATGGTAATTTCTTAGATTTAAAAGAAATTGTCATAAGAGATCTATTCAAAATTACACCAGAAAAAATTTATATTAATTGGGCTGCCGCCTTACAAATTCAATTTGATGTTAGTACTATTGATCAAAATTATACAAAAAGTAAAAAAGATTGGGCATCAGATTATCTAAAAACTTATATAAAAAGTGTTCAAAATAGAAAAAAAATACTTGATAAAAAGTTTATTAATCCTTTTTTATATTTATTAGATCATTAACAAGGAGATCTATAGCCTTAGAATTTTTTGTATTATATTCACTTAGATTTTTATCTGTATAATAAACTATTTTATCATAAATTTTAGTTTCAGATTTATTTTTCCAATCAATTAATTTTATTGGAATATTTTTTAAAGGCTCTTCTGAAAATTCTAATACATTTCCTCTGTTATTGTTATTTATAAAAATCCATTTTTTTACAACTGAAGAATTTAAAAAACCTAATATATATCTTATATCCTCTTTTAATTCTTTGTTTAAAAAAATTGATGTAACATCTTGTGTTAAAAGATATTTTTCATCAACCAATGAAAAATTTATATCCTCATAACTTTTAATTCTTAGCTTACAAGGGATACAAATTTTTTTTTGATCTGTTTTTTGTAGTTTATAACTTCTTAAAAATGACCAATCCCAATAATTTATTCCATTTTTATAATCATACCTTTCCAATAACTTTGTTTTAAAAGGTTCAAAATGATCATAAAAATTAGGGAATTCTTTTTTAAAATTTTTTATATTAGCATCATTTAATAAAATATATTTTTGAGAATTTATGAATTTATATTTTATAAGATGTTTTGATTTAACAATTGAAACTAAATATTTCTTTTCTATTTTATTTAATTTAGAATATAAAATATCATTACAAATAAAGGCTTTATCAAAACCACTAACCAACCCATTTGCTATAGTAGATATTTTTTCAAGAGTGTTAGGATTATTACTAGAGAATAATTCTTTTTCTCTTTCAAATTTAATACAAGAAACTTCTAACTGATCACATTCGTCAATTAAGTTTTTTTTGAATAGCAGCCATTTTTTGTTTAATTTAAATTGATCAATTTCAAAAAAATCAAAGTGTTGATTAATATTTAAAAAAATATTTTCTATATTGTCAATTTTATTAAAATTTTCTTTTATCTTAAATAACTTAATTTTTGGCTTAATTTTTTTTTTTATTATCTTAAAAATAATAAAAGAACTTTTAACACTTTTGAAAATATCTACTTCATTTAAATAATAAATTTCATCTATGTAGCAGTCATTTATTATTAGGTTTCTTAAGTTCTGAGAATGTAAGTTTTTAAACCAATACTCTGGAGTAATAAAAATTAATTCACCTTCATCTTTAAGTAAATGAATAGATTTTAATATAAAAATATATAAATAATCACATAGTCTATTAAAATTATTCTTCCA
This sequence comes from Candidatus Pelagibacter sp. HIMB1493, assembly GCF_052047995.1. Lineage (NCBI taxonomy): Bacteria > Pseudomonadati > Pseudomonadota > Alphaproteobacteria > Candidatus Pelagibacterales > Candidatus Pelagibacteraceae > Candidatus Pelagibacter > Candidatus Pelagibacter sp. HIMB1493. The sequence goes on from NZ_JBNAIP010000001.1 coordinate 1,291,904, forward strand.
TAGTATGTTCGTATCTAGTTCATTTTTAAGTTTTTTATTTAGATTTTTCCATCTTATGTATGGTGGATTTCCAATGATAACATCAAATTTCTCTTTAAATTCAGATGATATAAAACTTTGATTGACCGCGTAAGATGGGCAAAATCTTTTGTCTATTTCAAAAGCAGTGATGTGATTAAATTTTTTTTTTAATAATTCATCACAAAAAATACCCTCACCACAAGATGGCTCTAGTATTTTAGGTTTTTTTTTTTAATTAAACCTATCATAAATTCCACAATAAATTTGGGAGTAAAAAACTGTCCTAAATCTTTTTTAGTCTCCATCATATCTCCATTTACCATCAGAAGTTCTCGAAAACCTAGGTTTAAGTCTTCTCTTCGATCTTCTAATTCCTTCGTTGATGAAATCTGCGTTCATAGTAGCATGTGGAGTTTTACCATTTACTTTAATAAGATTTCTTCTCATTGCTATCTCTACTATTTCTCTAGAAGTTAAAGGTATTTTTCTTTCTTTAAAAATTTTAGTAGCAGCTTGAATTTTGGATAAATATTTATTTTTCATTATAAAATCAAAATATACAATAAAGATTAGGTTTTCAATTAAAAAGTCAACTAAATCTCCTTTTTTAGATCGTACACTTGTCGTACACTAAAAAAAACATAATATTCATTCAATAAATTAAGGAGTAATAGTGAACGCGTATAACTCAAAATCGTGTTTCGCAAGAAGTGAGAGTTCGATTCTCTCTTCGCCCACCAAAGTTTATGAATATAAAAAACTATAATAATCTTTTAGAATTATTTTATAATCAGTATACAAAAGAAAAAGCAGATCAAATTTTTCTAAAATCCTTAAAAAATCCAAACGATAAATTTTCTTGGAGAGATACTTATTTGAATATTATAAAATTAAGCAATGAGCTTAAATCTTTAATTCAAAAAAAAGATAGATGTTTATTAATTTCAGAAAATAGACCTGAATGGATGATATCTGATTTAGCTATAATGTTAGCAGGTGGAATTACCGTGCCAGCCTATACCACTTATACCGAAAGAGATTATGAATATTTAATTGATGATTGTAATCCATCAGTAATAATTGTCTCAGATCAAGTTCAATATAATAAAATTAAAAATATAATTTCTATAAAGCCATTTATAAAAAAGGTTATCACCTTTGATCAAATTGACAGTCAATCTGATACTATATGCGTTAAAGACATTTTTTTGAGGAACGACTGTGAAGAGATCGATTTTTTAAAATTAGAAATTTCAAGAAAAGATGTAGCTTGTATTATTTATACATCAGGAACCCAAGGTAACCCCAAGGGAGTAATGCTTAGTCATGGGGGGATTTTAAATAATTGTGAAGGTTCTATTTCACTTTTGAAAGAGATAATGTCTTACAAACCTAAATTCCTAACTTGGTTACCATTATCTCATTCCTATGAACACACCGTTCAGTTTGTCCAAATAGCAATAGGTGCCGAAGTTTACTACGCAGAAAGCATAGATAAGTTAATTAAAAATATGGGGGAGTGTAGTCCAGATATTATGACAGCTGTCCCAAGATTTTATCAGAATCTGTATCAAAAAATTAATTCAACTTTTAATAAAGCTACTGGTTTTAAAAAATCTCTAATAAACAAAATGCTATATCTAGGAGAAAAAGTACTAACAAATCAAAAACTTACTTTTTTTGAAAAAGTGCAAAATACAATTTGTGAAAAAATAGTTAGAAAAAAAATAAAAGCTCAGTTTGGAGGTTCTTTAAAAGCATTCATTTCTGGAGGAGGTGCGCTAGATAAAGAAGTGGGTGTTTTTTTAAATTCGATAGGTTTACCGACTTTGCAAGGATATGGGTTAACTGAAACTTCTCCAGTTGTAAGTTGTAACCCAATAAAAGATATAAGGATAGATACAGTAGGTCCTGCTTTTAGTGGTAATGAGGTGAAAATTGCTGATGATGGTGAAATTCTGGTTAAAGGTGAAAATGTTATGTTAGGTTATTGGAATAAAAAGGAAGAGACTGAAAAAGTTTTAAAGGATGGCTGGTTATATACTGGAGATATAGGACATTTTGAAAATGGATACTTAAAAATTACTGATAGAAAAAAAGATATTTTAATTACACCAGGTGGTGACAATATTTCACCTGTAAAAATTGAAAATGACTTACTGAAGATTGAATATGTAGAGCAAGCATTAGTTTATGGAGATAACAAACCATATTTAATAGCTATTTTAGTTTTAAATAATAATGAAAGTAATGTGTCAGATGAAAACATTTCAAAAGAAATAGAAGCAATAAATAAAAACTTATCTAAGATAGAAAAAATTAAAAAGTTTTTTGTAATTAAAGATCAATTTACAATTGAAAATGGATTAATGACACCAACTTTAAAGTTAAAAAGATATAAAATTATTGAAAAGTATAAAAGTGAAATAGAAAAACTTTATTAAATTTCTTTAAATTAAGAGTTTATTTACCGCATAAACATTAACTAAATTAATAAAAAAATTTTTTATAAAAAATAAAAAATATTTTTTTTAAAATTCGCTTTTAATTAATGATTTGACATAAGTTGTATAAAAAAATAAAAATAAGTTAACAGCGAATCAATTTGATTCGTTAAACTAAAAAGGGAGCTAAAGATGCCTAAGAAAAGAAAAAAAGCAGCAAAGAAAACTAAGAAAAAAGCTAAGAAAAAAGCTAAGAAAAAAGCTAAAAAGGCTAAGAAAAGAAGAAAATAATAACTTAGTATTCTTTACAAAAAACGCTTCTCATAACTTTTTGTGTGAGAGGCGTTTTTTTTTATTCGTCTAAAGGTTCGTCAGTTTCAGAAATAGGCTCTTCGACAGGTAAATCAGCATTTGGAGTTTTAGGAGTAGCGCTAATAGCTTGTGCTTGTCCACCAACATTTCTCTTTAATGCTTTATCTAATTTTTTTTGAGTATCTTCTGGTGATAAATTTAAAATTATCTGAAATTCTGATTGCATTCTTTCATAAGCTTTTTCAAAAAGTTGTCTTTCACTATAAGATTGATCAACCATAAGATCATCACCTTTGTTTAGATCTCTTACAACTTCAGCTAATTCATAAATTTTACCTGATGAAATTTTTGCCTCATATTCTTGTGCTCTTCTACTCCACATTGATCTTTTGATTTTTGGCTTACTTTTTAATATAGAAATACATTTATTTACTTGATTAATTGTTGCTAAAGGCCTTAGGTGAGACTGTTTGTTAACGGGTACCATACCATTAGCTTTATCTTTTTCAAATTTGATAACATATGTTTCAACATCAATACCACCGATATTTATTTTTTTAAATTCTGTAATTTGACCAACGCCATGTTTTGGATAAACAACATAATCTTTAATTTTAAATTCTCTTTTTTCAGTTTCTTGTTTTTTAACTTTTTTTATCTCAGGTTTAACCTCATTAGTTTTTGATATTCTTAAATTATCAACTTTCGGTTCATCTGGCGTTTCAGTAGTTTTTGAAACTTTTTTTATTTTAGGAGATTTATTTGGAATTTTTTTTAATACTTTTTTAGCTTTTTTTACTACTACTTTTTTGACTTTTTTAGTTTTAGTTTTTACAGCTTTTTTAACTTTAGTTACTTTTTTCTTTTTAACTTTTTTTGTCATTTCTTTATCTGATTTACCTTTAAAGATTTTCTTTAAAATACTTTTCGTACTTATTTTGCTCATTTTTAAATTTTTCGTGATCCGCTGGGGGATCTTTTTTCTCACTTATGTTTGGCCAGATTTCTGAATATTTTTTATTGATCTCTAACCATTTTTCGCTTCCAGGTTCTGTATCTGCTTTTATAGCATCAACGGGGCACTCTGGCTCACAAACGCCACAATCTATACACTCATCCGGTTTAATTACAAGCATATTTTTACCTTCATAAAAACAATCAACCGGACAAACGTCTACACAATCAGTAAGCTTACACTTAATACAATTGTCGTTTACAATATAAGTCACTCTTTACTTTCCTCTTTTAATTTATGCTTAATATCCCCCATAGTTTTACTGTCAATGTATAAAAGTCCCGCTAATCTTCTCATAAGATTTGTTTCATACATATCCGCATCTTCATTAGAATAAATAATTGACCAAAGAGCTTCCACTATTTTAATTTTCTCTTTTTCAGGTAAATTTTTAATTTCTCTTGTGAAGTCTAAAATTTGGTTTGAATTTTCCTCAATAATTTTTGCATCTTGTATAGTTTTTGTGATTTTTTCACTTTCAAGGCCCAACTCTAGAAGTGTTTTTTTAATTATTTCCTCCTCTTTGTCAGTATAATTTTCATCTATTTTTGCAGCATGGATTAATAAAGCACAAACTTTTACTATAAAATTATTCTCTTCTTTTTTATCTGTCTTTTTAAAAAACATAAAATTAACCTAGCTTGAGATTTTTAAGAACTTTAAATGGATTTTCATTTGAAACTTTTTTGTTCTGTATTTTTTTAAATTTTTTAACAGGATTATATTTAAAAAACATGTCTTGTTCTTTCTCATAAGTTTTATAACCCATTTTTTGTAATAATTTTCTAAAGTTCTCTTTGCTGCACCCTAAAAGATTTAACATTTCAGGTATCATTTTTATTTCATTATTTTCTTTTGAAGTAGCATTAATAATTTGTACAAAGAGTCTTTCAAGAATATCTATTCTTACAAAAAGATTATCAAATTTTTCAAATCCACAGAGAAGCATAAAGTTTTTATTTTGAGAAACTTTATCTTCTAAAAAATTTAATCCGAAAGTTGGTGGTTTTAAATTATAGAATTTTTGATGAAAATTTTTCCACAATAAGGTTCTTAAAGATACAGCATCTGGTTTTATAAGCTGATAAAGGAATACATGGTATCTTCCAAATTTTACACCCAATTCTCTAAGTACTTTTCTATCTATTTGTTCAAGATTTTTTAAATAATCAGAAACTTGTTCTCTTTTTAAAACACCATTATTTTCATAAAGCTGATAAGCTAAAGCTTTAATCGAAGACTTATCTTCTTTAATGTTTTTTAAATCTATTAAACTTTTCAAGACATCGCTTATCTTAGAGTTTAGCCATTTTTGAATAAAATCATTTAGTTTTTGTTTTGGATTTTGTTCAATAATGTCATCAACAACTAAAGTAAAATTAGGACTTAAATAATCATTTCCTGGTAACAGTCTAGCAATTGGAAATTCATTCCAATATATTTTAAAATCCTCTTTTAAATCTATTAATCCTGTATCTACAATTGACTGAATTCTTTTATCAAACTCAGGTCCAATTGATTGTCTAGCAGCTTTTTTTAATGACTTGATATCAGTTTCAAGAGAGCCTTTTTTTAAATCTAATTCTAATTTCAAACCTTTGATTTTACCAATAAACTGATCATCTATTTTAACGTCATTGTTCTGTAATATTTCAGTTTTGAATTCCATGTCTTGTTTTAAACCTCTTGCAAGTATACTTGCTCTTTTGTCGATAAAAGTCTTGGTAAGTTCTTCATGAAGTCTGTCAGAAAGTCTATCTTCTAAATGTTTTGTTTTTTCTATCCAATAATTTTGATTTTCTACCCAATTATTTTTATTTGAAACATAAGACCAAGTTCTTACATTTGCAATTCTATTTGATAAAGAATCTACATTTCCCTCTAATTTATCAAGTTTCATGAGCTGTAATCTCATGTAATCTTCTGAAATTAGACCTTTTTCACTGTTTAAAAATTTAAAAACATTTCTGATCACTTCATAATGATTGCCGTAGGTTTTTTTAACAAAATCAGGTATCTGACAACATTCCCATAATAATTTGAGAGTTCTTTCGTTAAATTCTAGATTATTTTTTTCATCTTTTATAAAATATTTTAGCGCTCTTTCATCCTCACATTCGTGAACTTTTCTTAACCATTCCATCTGGGGTCTTTCTTCAAGACTTTTAATCAGTGAATTTGGGTTATTGAAATTAAGATCAGAATTTCTCCAGAATAAAGTTCTTATTTCTTCAAATTTATGTCCTTCAATTAATTCCACTTCTTCAGGTGAAATTTCTTTACAATCACCAGTTATTCCAAAACCACCATCATTCAAATATCTTCCAGCTCTTCCTGCTATTTGACCTATTTCAGATAAATTTAATTTTCTTAATTTTTTTCCATCAAATTTTTTAAGATTTGAGAAATATACATAATCTAGATCCATATTTATTCCCATTCCAATAGCGTCAGTGGCTACTAAAAAATCGACATCTCCAGATTGGTAAAGTTCTACTTGAGCATTTCTCGTTTTAGGACTTAATGAACCCATAACTATAGCTGCCCCACCCTTTTGTCTTCTTATTAATTCTGCTATTGCATAAACTTCTTCCGCTGAAAAAGCTATGATTGCAGTTTTTCTATTTATTCTTGATATCTTTTTATGTCCGGCATAAGTGAGTTTTGATAATCTATCTCTATTAATAAATTCTAAATCCTCATTTAATTTAGATATGATGTTTTTAATAGTACTAGAACCCATTAGCATTGTAAGTTTTTCACCTCTTAAATTTAATAATCTATCTGTGAATATGTGACCTCTTTCATGATCTGCACACATTTGAATTTCATCTATGCCCACAAATTCTAAATGTTTTTCAATAGGCATTGATTCTACTGTGCATAAATAATATTTTGCGTTTGTAGGAATTATTTTTTCTTCACCAGTAATTAAAGCAACTTTGTCTATACTAATTTTTTTTATTACTTTATCGTAAACCTCTCTTGCTAATAATCTTAATGGGAACCCAATCATTCCGCTGTCAAAAGATAGCATTGTGTCAATTGCAAGATGAGTTTTACCTGTGTTTGTTGGACCAAGAACAGCTGTAATTTTATTTTTAGGCATTTCTATCTTTGGTGTATAATTTTTTTTACCTACCAGATATTGTTAGTGCTAAAGAACAAAAATAGACTAAAACATGACCGAATCGGAGGGTAAAAAGTTCTCATTTTTATATTAATATTAATGAGAATATCATAATTGAGATTAATTCTATAATAGTAATTTAAAAAAATAAAAATGACCAATAAACTTTGGGAAGCATCTTTTAAAGAGAAAAAAAATTCAAATCTTTATGCTTTTGAGAAATTTATTTCAAAAAAAATCAAAAAAAAATTTAATTTAAATTACAAAACTTTTTTAAATTGGACTATTAAAAATTCTCCTGAGTTTTGGAATTATTTTTGGGAATTTTCAGAAATTAAAGGATTGAAAAGTAAAAAAAAAATTAAAAAATCTAAAATATTTTATAAAAATTTATTCTTACCAGGTAGTAAGTTAAATTTTGGTGAGAATTTATTGTCAAAAAATAATGATGATAAGGCGATTACTTTTATAAGCGAAAATGGCTTTAGAGAAGAAAAATCTTGGAGAGAATTAAATTTAAGTACAGGAAAAATTGTAAAGTTTTTAAAGGAAATTAAAATTAAAAAAGGAGATAGAGTTGCAGCTTATATGCCTAATACTATCGAGACAGTTGAGGCGTTTATAGCAGCGAGCACTATAGGAAGCATTTGGTCATCATGCAGTCCTGATTTTGGTATTAAAGGTGTTGTTGAGAGATTTTCTCAAATTAATCCAAAAGTTTTGTTCATTACAGACCAGTATTTTTACAATGGGAAAAAAATTAATGTATTAGAGAGATTATCTGAAATTTTAAAATCTATTCCGTCAATTAAAAATGTTGTGATTGTTAATTATCCTGGAAAAAAATATGTCACTAATAAAAGTAAATATAAGAAAATAAATTTAATTAAATGGCGTGAGATTATTCATAATCAATCTGAAAAAATAAATTTTAAAAAGTATGATTTCGAAAGTGAGTTGACTATTTTATATTCAAGTGGAACAACTGGAAAACCAAAATGTATTTGCCACAGAACTGGTGGAGTTCTTCTTCAACATAAGAAAGAACACCAATTACATTGCGATATAAAAGAAAATGATAACGTGTTTTATTTTACTACTTGTGGTTGGATGATGTGGAATTGGTTAGTAAGCTCGTTAGCTTCAAAGGCATCAATAGTACTTTTTGATGGTTCTCCAATGTATAAATCAAGTGATTTACTTTTAAAAATAGCACAAAGAGAAAAAATTACTCTGTTTGGAATTAGTGCTAAATATATTGATGCTCTAAGAAAATTAGAACCTAATCTTAAATTTAAATATAAACTTCTAAAACTAAAAACAATATGTTCAACAGGTTCTCCTTTATCAAGCGAAGGTTTTAAATATGTTTACAAAAATATTAAAAAGAATGTTCATCTCTCATCTATTTCGGGTGGTACAGATATTGTATCATGTTTTGTTTTAGGAAATATATATCAGCCAGTAAATATTGGTGAAATACAAAATTCTGGCTTAGGTTTAGATGTTGATGTCTTTAATGATAGCGGTAAATCTTTAAAAAATTCTAAAGGTGAACTAGTTTGTAAAAATCCATTTCCATCAATGCCTCTTAAATTTTGGAAAGATAAAAATGACGTAAAATTTAAAAAAGCTTACTTCAATAGATATAAAAATACTTGGCATCATGGTGATTATGCTGAAAGAAGAAATACCGATGGTTTTATTATACATGGAAGATCTGACACTACCCTTAATCCAGGAGGTGTAAGACTTGGTACTGCTGAAATATATTCTGAGGTTGAAAAGTTTAATGAAATTAAAGAAGCACTAGTAGTTGGTCAATCTTGGGATAATGATATAAGAATAATTCTTTTCGTTGTAATGAGTAATGAATACATACTTAATGATTCTTTGCTTAATAGAATAAAAACTCAAATAAGAATAAATGCATCACCAAGACATGTCCCTAGTAAAGTAATTGTTGTAAAAGATATTCCAAGAACCAAAAGTGGTAAAATCGTTGAGCTTGCTGTTAAAAGTACTATAGAAGGAAGTGTTGTTAAAAATAAAGAAGCTTTAGCAAACCCAGAAGTTTTAAAACAATACAAAAATTTGAAACAGTTAAGTTATTAAATGTTAAAAAATATAGTTAAAGATTTAAAACCATCTTCTACGCTAGCAATCAATGAAGCTTCAAAAAAACTTGAAGATGAAGGAAAAAAAATATTTAAATTTGGTTTTGGACAATCACCCTTTAAAGTTCCACAAGACGTAGTAGAGGAGCTTAAAAATAATGCGTATCAAAACAAATATTTGCCCATGCAAGGTCTTTCAGAACTAAGACAGTCTGTTGCAAAATACTCATCAAAGAAAAAAAATTATGAATATAATTCTGAGAATGTCATCATAGGACCAGGCTCTAAAGAGTTGATGTTTTTACTTCATGTAATATTCGATGGTGAAATTATATTGCCTGCACCTAGTTGGGTTTCTTACGCGCCACAAGCAATATTAGGAAGAAACAAAATTCAAATTTTACAAACAAAAAGAGAAAATAATTGGTTCCCTACAGCTCAAGAAATAGAGGAGGTAATATTAAAAGATAAAAATAAAAATTATTTATTATTTTTAAATTCCCCCAATAATCCTTCAGGACAAGTTTGTGAAAATTTGGAAGAGATTTCTAATGTTGCAAATAAACATAATCTTATAATTTTATCTGATGAGATATATTCAGAACTGACTTTTACAAAAAATTATAAGTCTATTTCAAATTTTTGTCCTGAAAAAACAATTATCAGTACCGGCCTAAGTAAATGGTGTGGAGCTGGTGGTTGGAGATTGGGATATTTTATTGTTCCAGAGAGCTTAAATGACATAAAAAACATGATTAATGTTTTAGCCAGTGAAACCTTTTCAGCAGTAAGTGCGCCTATCCAATATGCTGCAATAAAAGCATATGAAAACAATCATAGTAAATATATTAACAAATCTAGAAATATTTTAAAGGCTGTCGGCAATTATGTTTATCAAAATTTAAAATCAAACAAAATTTTAATTAATGAACCTCAAGGAGGTTTCTATTTAATGCCTGAATTTTTAAATTCTAAATTTAAAACTTCATCAGAAATGTGTGAAAATATTTTAAAAGAAACAGGTGTTGCATTATTACCTGGATCAGATTTTGGATTTAATGAAAGTAAAATGCTTGCAAGATTAAGCTTTACTGATTTTGATGGAGAAAAATTCATGAATAGTATTAAGGAAGACCAATCTATTGACTTTAATATAATCGAAAAGTTGGCACCAAAGGTTGTAGAAGGTGTTGATAATTTAAAAAAATGGTCAGAAAATCTTTAAAATCAGCCTATACATCTATTATAATTTTTTGGTAAGATTAATTTATAAAAAATAACGACATACAATTATAGAGAGGGAAAAATAATGAAAAAAATAATCACATCCCTATCAAGTGCTTTACTGATTTTATTTGCATCACTGTCCTTAACTACAGTTGCTAAATCAGCTGAGTTCTTCACGATAGGAACTGGTGGACCTACTGGAGTATATTTCCAAACAGGTAACGCTATATGTAAAATGCTTCATAAATCAGCAATTAGTGCTGAGCACGGTAGAAAAAAAGGTACAGCTAAAGCGTATAGATGTACTGCTCCATCGACAGGTGGTTCAAACTACAATATTGGACAAATAGCAGCTGGAGAATTTCAATTTGGTGTAGCTCAATCTGACTGGCAATATCATGCAGCGAATGGTTCAAGCAAATGGGAAGGAAAACAGTTTAGTGATTTGAGAGCTGTGTTTTCAGTTCACAACGAACCTTTTCAAATTTGGGCTAGAAAAAAAGCAAGAATTAAAGATTTTGCAGACTTAGAAGGTAAAGTAGTAAACATTGGTAACCCTGGTTCTGGTCAGAGAGGAACTATGGAAGAGCTAATGAAAGCTATGGGTGTTGATAATAGTTTCTTTAAATCAACAACAGAGTTAACTTCTTCAGAGCAAGTGAAAGCTTTATGTGATGGTAAAATTGATGCATTTGGTTATTCGGTTGGATTTCCAAATGGTGCAATGGAACAAGCAGCAACTTGTGCCGCTAAAGCATCTCCAATCAATTTGACTGGACCAGAAGTTCAAGGCTTAATTGATGGTGCTGATTATTATGCGCAGGCTGTAATTCCTAAAGGCACTTATACAAAACAGAAAAAAGATGCTACTACATTTGGTGTTAAAGCAACTGTGGTAACTTCGGCAGATGTTTCTGAAGAATTAGTATACTTAGTTACAAAAGCAGTTTTTGAAAACTTTGATGATTTCAAAAAACAACATCCAGCATTTGGATTTTTGGAAAAGAAAAACATGATTAAAGATGGTTTATCTGCTCCACTACATCCTGGTGCAATTAAATATTATAAAGAAGCTGGATTAATGTAATCTAAGTTTTTTACTTTTTAAAAGGCCTGGTAATTTTTACCGGGCCTTTTTTTTATGGTATGAATATTTCTTATGAGTGATTCAATTAGTGCCAATATAAAAAATAAAATAAGCGAAGATTTATCACCAACTAGAAACATTACTGGATTTCATTTAAAGGTAGTATCTGCAATAGCTATCATTTGGTCCTTATTTCAACTTTGGTACGCATCACCATTTCCATTTATGTTGAATATTGGAATGTTCAAAGGTTTACCGGCTAGAGCAATACATTTAGGATTTGCATTAACTTTAGCATTTTTAATTTACCCGGTAGCAAAAGGAAAAAAAATTTCATTTTTTGATATTATTATAAGTTTTGTGGGCGCTTTTTCTTGTCTCTATATTTATTTTTTTTATGATCAATTAGTAGAGAGGGGTGGTGTTCTTTTAAGTTTGAAAATCACTGATACATTTAATTTTCCAGTAGAATTAATTTTAGGAGGATGTGGTATTTTAATTCTTTTAGAGGCCACACGAAGAGCAATTGGATTACCTTTGGTAATCATTGCAACTTGTTTTTTATTATTTTCATATTTTGGAAGGTATGCTCCAGAAATAATATCTCATGGAGGCTTATCTTTAAATAGATTGGTAGGATTTCAATGGTTGGATCAAGAGGCAATATTTGGAATCCCTATTGGGGTTTCCGTAGATTTTATTTTTCTGTTCGTTTTATTTGGTGCCTTACTTGAAACGGCAGGTGGTGGTAAATATTTTTTAGATTTAGCTTTTGCGATGGTTGGTAAAATGAGAGGTGGACCAGCCAAAGCCGCAATTCTAGGTTCAGGAATGACTGGCTTAATTTCAGGATCATCAATTGCTAATACCGTAACTACTGGAACATTTACTATTCCAATAATGAAAAAAACAGGTTTCTCTAAAGAAAAGGCAGGTGCAATTGAGGTTTCATCATCTGTAAATGGACAAATAATGCCGCCTGTGATGGGTGCCGCAGCATTTGTAATGGCAAGTTTTATTGGGGTTACTTATTTTGAAATAGTTAAACATGCTTTTTTACCTGCAATTATTTCTTATATTGCTCTATTTTACATATCTCACCTAGAAGCTCTAAAATTAAATCTGAAAGGAATGGACGATGCCGATGTTCCTAATTTGAAAAAAACATTTTTATCTGGAATTCACTTTTTAATTCCTATTTTTGTTTTAATTTATACTCTTGTTTATTTAAGGTTTACTGCTTCGTATTCAATTTTTTATGCAACAATTACTTTAATTTTAGTAAATCTAATTAACTTAATTATTAAAAATAATTACTCTAAAGATTCTTTTAAAGAATGGTTTAATCAAACAATCGTTGGTTTTGAAAAAGGGGCATTGAATATGGTAGCAGTTGGTATAGCAATTGCTACAGCTGGTATCATAGTAGGTGCAGTTGGCTCAACAGGCTTAAGTACAAACTTAATTATTGTTATCGAATCTATTGCTAAAGATAACGTCACAATACTATTATTTTTAACAATAATTTTATGTTTGTTGTTAGGAATGGGTTTACCAACTACAGCAAACTATGTTGTGGTTGCATCTTTGATGGCAACTGTTTTAGTTGATGTTGGAAATGCATCTGGGTTTATTTTTCCACTGATAGCAGTTCATTTATTTGTTTTTTACTTTGGACTGATGGCAGATGTAACGCCACCAGTAGGACTAGCTTCTTATGCAGCTGCGGGAATATCAGGAGGAGATCCATTAAGAACTGGGGTTCAAGCTTTCTGGTATAGTTTAAGAACAGGAATATTGCCGATAGTATTTTTATTTAATCATGAACTTTTACTTATTGGTATTGAGAATATTTGGCATGGACTAGTTGTTATTATAACTTCATTAATTGGAATCTTAGTTTTTACATCAGCGACACAAGGATGGTTTGTAAATAAACTTAAATGGTACGAAATTATTATTTTTTTAATCATTTCTATTTCTTTGTTGTCTCCAGATTTTGTTTTAAATAAATTTTATCCAAAATATAATTATGAAGAAATTGGTAAAATAAATTCATTAAAATTAGATTCAGAAAAAGAAATTCAAATTAAAATAACGAGACCTAGTTTATATGGAGAAAGATATAAGCTTTTTGTAATATCAAAAAATACATTTGAGGATCATTTTACTCTAGAGGATTATGGGATTATTTTATTAGAGCAGGATGAAAAAATAATAGTTGATAATTTAAAATGGAATGGAGAAGCAAAAAAAAATGGTTTTGAAATGGGAGATTATATCAGTGAATTCAAAATTGAAAATTCTGATAGACCATCGAAAAATATAGTTTATCCAATTGCTTTAATTTTATTAGTTATTTGTGGATATTTTAATATCAGAAGAAAGGAATGAATTAACCACCTGGACCTAAGTTTGAAGGTTTAACTTTTAAAATTTTCCAAACTCCAGTTGCTGATGTTATAATTTTATTGTTACATTTAAGCTCACAAAATAAAAATATTAATGTATTTGTTTTTTTTAATATTTTTGTGTGGCCAATAATTTCATCACCAACTTTTGAGGCACCAATAAATTTAATATCTAACGAAATTGTTACACATGGAGCATTACCAGCAGATCTGTGAGCTGCAGTTCCAGCACCAGCATCTATTAATGCTGATAGATAGCCTCCATGAGTTATTCCTGCAGCATTTAAGTGATTTTCATTTATAGTAGATTTAAATTCATATTCAGTTTCAGAGATGTTTCTAAACAAAACACCTCCATTATGTTTCATGAACCCTGGGGTTAGACTTATTTGCTCAAACTCATTACTCATAAAATTTACAATACAATTGTTAATAGCAATAATAACAATGTAATAATTATAAAAAAGTAAATTACAGATTTTTGTAAAGATGCTTTTAAAAGCCAATCAATCATTTTTATCCTTTTTTGGTGGACCGCCCAGAACTCGAATCTGGAATTTCCCGGTTCGTAGCCGAGCGCCTTATCCAATTTGGCCAGCGGTCCAAAATTAATTTTTATTAAAGATACTGTATTTTATGGTTTTATTAACAAATTTTGTTCAATTAAAACACAGCTTTGCATAAAAAGATTAATTAATGTGATAAAATAACATAAAAATATATTTTATTTGAGTGTATAAGCCTTTTAAATAATGAGCGAAAAATTACTTGTTCCTGACATTGGTGATTTTGAGAATGTTGAGGTAATAGAATTACTTGTAAAGCCTGGAGATACAATCAAGGAAAATGATCCAATAGTTACAATTGAAAGTGATAAATCTAGTGTTGAAATTCCATCAACTATTTCAGGAAAAATTGACACTATTAATGTAAAAGTAGGTGATAAAGTTTCAAAAGGTGATTTACTTTTAAGTTTAAGCAATTCAACCAAAAGTCTTCAAGAGAGCAATCTTCCTAAAGATACAGAAAATATTATTAAACAAGCTGAGGAAGCTATGGCTGCAAATAAAGAGGAGCAGGTGAATGTACCCGAGCCAATTAAAGAAAAAAAACAACCTATAATTCAAGTTACAAATGGATTAGATGCAGATCCTTTAGAAACTAAAGATTGGCTAGAATCTTTATCTGCAGTAATTTCAAAAGATGGAAATCAAAGGGCTCATTTTTTAATTAAGGAATTAATTAACAAAGCTTACCGTGAAGGAGCAAATATTCCTTACACCCAAAATACTCCATATATAAATACTATTCCTCCTGAGGCTGAAATAAAATCAAATGGAGATCAAAATATTGAAAGAAGAATAAGATCTCTGATCAGATGGAATGCAGCCGCAATGGTCGTAAGAGCTAACAAAAAATTTCCAGAATTAGGAGGACATATAGGAACCTTTGCATCTGCTGCAACTTTATATGATGTTGGAATGAATCATTTTTGGAGAGCAAAAAATAATAAATTTGGAGGTGATCTAGTATATTTCCAAGGACACAGTGCACCTGGAATGTATGCTAGAGCATTTTTAGAGGGTAGATTAACTGAGAAACAATTAGATAGTTTTAGACAGGAAGTAAAACCTGGAGGATTATCTTCATACCCTCACCCTTGGCTAATGCCAAATTTTTGGCAATTTCCGACAGTTTCGATGGGGTTAGGACCAATGCTTGCAATTTATCAAGCAAGATACATGAAATATTTAATCAATAGAGGATTGATTAAAGATGAGGGACGAAAGGTCTGGGCTTTTTTAGGAGATGGTGAAATGGATGAACCAGAATCCATGGGTGCAATTGGATTAGCAGCTAGAGAAAAACTAGATAATTTAATTTTTGTAATTAATTGTAATCTCCAAAGACTTGATGGACCTGTAAGAGGAAATGGAAAAATTATACAAGAACTTGAAGGTAGCTTCAGAGGCGCTGGATGGAATGTAATAAAAGTTATTTGGGGTTCATACTGGGACTCATTATTAGCTAATGACAAAACTGGTCAATTAGTAAAAATTATGAATGAAACTGTAGATGGTGAATACCAAGCTATGAAAGCAAGAGATGGCGCATATGTGCGAGAAAAGTTTTTTGGAAAAAATCCAGATACTTTAGAGATGGTTTCATCTATGTCAGATAAAGATATTTGGAGATTAAATCGAGGAGGACACGATCCTCATAAGGTATACGCAGCTTATGATAAAGCAATTAAAAACCAAGGAAGTCCAACAGTTATTATTGCAAAAACAATCAAGGGATATGGAATGGGAAAAACAGGTGAAAGTGTGAACACTACTCACCAAACAAAAAAATTAGATGTGGATGATCTTATGTATTATAGAGATCGTTTTGACGTTCCTCTAACTGATGAACAAGTTAGAAATATAGAATACTTTAGGCCTGATGAGAAATCTCCAGAGATTAGATACATAAAAGAAAGAAGGCTTAAACTGGGAGGTTATTTACCAGAGAGATCAACCTTTGCAAAACCTATTAAAGCACCATCAAAAGATATTTTTGATTTTATGAAAGTTTCAACTGGTGAAAAAGAAATGTCTACCACAATGGCGCTGGTCAGAATGTTAACTAATTTGTTAAGAGATAAAAATATTTCACCTAGATTAGTTCCAATTATCCCAGATGAAGCAAGAACATTTGGCATGGAAGGATTTTTTCAAAAAATTGGAATATACGCTCATGAAGGGCAGAAATATGAGCCTGAGGATGCTGCACAACTAAGTTCTTATAGAGAAGATAAAAGTGGACAGGTACTTGAAGAAGGAATTAATGAGGCGGGAGCGATGTCTTCTTGGATAGCAGCTGCAACTGCTTATACAAATCATGATATTGAAATGATTCCAATATACATTTTTTATTCTATGTTTGGATTTCAAAGAATTGGAGATTTAGCTTGGGCTGCTGGTGATAGCCAAGCTAGAGGTTTTTTAGTTGGTGCAACAGCCGGAAGAACAACATTAGCAGGTGAAGGGTTACAACATCAAGATGGACATAGTCATTTGATTGCATCAACAATTCCTAATTGTGTAACTTATGATCCTACATTTCACTATGAATTAGCAACTATTTTTAGAGAGGGTCTAAGAAGAATGCATGAGAAGAAAGAAAATGTTTTTTATTATATTACAACAATGAACGAAAATTATTCACATCCTGAAATGCCTAAGGATAAAAATTGTGAAGAGGGAATTCTTAAAGGAATGTATAAGATAAAGGAATTTAACAAATATAAAAAAACAAAACTTCAACTTTTAGGCTCAGGAACGATATTAAGAGAGATGATGTCAGCAGCTGAAATTTTACAAAACGACTATCAAATTGATAGTGAAATATGGAGTGTTACAAGCTTTAATGAGTTAAGAAAAGATGGGATGGAAGTTGAAAGATATAACCTTCTAAATCCGGACAAAACTCCTAAAAAATCATATGTAGAGCAATGTCTTGGAAGTACGGAAGGACCAATTATGGCAGCATCTGATTATATGAGAATGAACTCTGATCAAATAAGACCTTACACAAACAATAAGAGCTTTTATTCTCTAGGTGCAGATGGTTTTGGAAGAAGTGACACTAGAAAAAATTTAAGAAAATTCTTTGAGGTAGATAAAGAGCATTTAGTAGCTTATGGATTAAGCATTTTAGCAAAAGAACAATTGATAGCTTCAAAATATGCAAAAGATGCTATGAAAAAATACAAAATTGATGGCGATAAACCTATGCCAACAAAATTATAATGTCAGACATTGAAATTAAGGTACCAAATATAGGAGATTTTAAAAATGTTGAGGTTATTGAGGTATTAGTAAAAAAAGGCCAATCAATTAAAAAAAATGACCCTTTAATTACAATAGAAAGTGATAAGTCTAGCGTAGAAATACCATCTAGTTTTGAAGGTAAAATTTCTAAATTAAATATAAAAGTTGGAGATAAAGTATCTGAAGGAGATTTAATTTTAACTTTAGAAAAGTCATCACAGATAAATCAAAAAGTTGAACAGAAGCCAATAATAGAAAAAGAGTTTAAAAGAATTGAAGTAATAGAACCTGAAGTTCAACAAGAAACTAAAGTTTTAAATAATATATCTAACATTTCATCAGCAAGCCCAAAAGCCAGAAAATTTGCTAGAGAACTAGGTGTGGATATAAACAAAGTTTTAGGAAGCGAGAGAGATGGAAGAGTAGTTGAAGACGATATAAAAAAATTTGTAGCATTAAGATCAAACAATAAAGCTGAAGTTATTGAGGAAAAAAAATCAAACAAAATTAAAAATGAATTTGAGCATTCAGATTTTGGTGAAATAGAGACAAAAGATATACCGCGAGTAAAAAAATTATCATCAAAGTATTTAACAAATTCATGGACCACCATACCTCATGTTACAAATCATGATGAGGCTGATATTACAGAAATGGAAAGCTTCAGAAATTCTTTAACTGATATTTATACGGGAGAAAAAATTAAAATTACTCCTTTAGCATTTATTGTAAAAGCTTTAGTTGCTTCGTTAAAAAAATTTCCAAGTTTTAATTCCTCGATTGATGAAATTGAAACAGGCAAAATGACAATAAAAAAATATTACCATATAGGTATAGCTGTAGACACTCCAAATGGATTAATGGTTCCAAAAATTAGAAACGCTAATAATAAAAAAATCTCTCATATTAGTAGAGAGTTAAGAGAGGTAAGTGAGCTTTGTAGAAATTTAAAAATAGACAAAAAAGAATTGTTTGGTGGTTCGATGACCATTACTAGTTTGGGTGGAATAGGTGGGTCATTTTTTACACCAATAATAAATTATCCTGAAGTAGCAATTTTAGGAGTAGGTAGGTCAGAGAAAAAACAAATTTATATAAATGGAAAGTTTCAAATTAGAACAATGCTACCGATTTCTTTATCTTATGATCATAGAATTATTGATGGTGCTGAGGCCGCAAGATTTAACAATGACCTTAAAGAAAATCTAGGCAAAAATTTTGCTTATAAGCTAGCTGTATAATCTAAAATGTCCAAACCCATTTCCCTATTTAGTGCCTTGTTATGTACTTTTATATGGGGCACAACTTTTATTGCTCAAGATACAGGCATGGACAATATTGGTCCTTTCACATTTAATGCTGTTAGATTTTTTGTTGGTTTTTTAGCTATTACCCCACTCATAATTTTATTTGAATTAAAAAATTTTAAACCAGAATTAAAAACAGATAAAAAAACATTTGTAATTTATGTGTCTTTAATAGGATTGTCCTTATTTTTAGGTTCTGCATTACAACAGGTTGCTTTGCTCTATACAGATGTTGCAAATGCAGCCTTTTTTACGATCTTTTATGTACCTATGGTGCCTATCATAATTTATTTGTTTGGAAAAAAATCAATTCATTGGAGTGTATGGCCTTCAGTAATTTTATGTTTAATTGGAGGATATTTATTAACAAATTTTTATGATGCAACTGTTAGGTTGGGAGATACTCTAGTTGTACTAGGAGCTTTATTTTGGAGCACACATATTATATTTACTGGAATTATTATTTCTAAATACAATCTTCCACTTACAATTGGAGCAATTCAAGCTTTAATCGTAGCTATTTTATCTTTTTTCATCGGAATTCTTTATGAAGAATTTGTTTGGAACAACATTCTAATGGAAATATATTCTATATTATATGCTGGAATATTATCTGGAGGATTTGCATTTGTATTACAAATTTATGCACAAAAAAATATTACACCTGCACCAGCAGCAATTATTTTCTCTCTTGAGGGTGTATTTGCAACTGTAGCTGCATGGTTTATTTTAAATCAAGTATTAGATATAAATAATATACTTGGATGTTTTTTTATTTTGTGTGGTGTTTTATTATCACAATTACTCCCACTCATAAAAAAAAAAATTTAATAAATTAAACCGAACAATACTAAAGCAATTATTATTCTATAAATTACAAATGCATTCATAGAAAACTTATTTATAAAAATTAAAAAATATTTAACTGTTAAAAAAGAAAGAATAAAAGAAGATATAATTGCAATTATTACTAAATAATTAAATTCTGTCGGTTGATTAAAAATATCTTTTAAACTAAGTACACTTGCACCAGCTAATGCTGGGATAGATAGTAAAAAAGATATTTTACTCGAATCTACTCTATTAAATTTTAAAATCCTCGCAGCCGTTATTGTAATACCTGCTCTGCTTACTCCAGGTATCAATGATAAAATTTGCATTATTCCTATAAATAGAATTGATTGAATATTTAAATTTGTAGAAATTTTTTTATCAAAACGACTTTTGTCAGATAAATATAAAACAATCGCAAATATTAAAGTTGTCCATGCAATTGTTTCAATGTTTCGTAAACTATAAATTAGCCCTGTGGTATACAAAAAATACCCAAAGATTATTAATGGAATAGATCCAATAACAATTAAACTTATTAGTCTTTTATTTTTATTTATGTTTAACAACTCTTCTTTAAAGTAATAAACTATTGCAAAAAGAGATCCTAGATGAAGGCTTATATCAATTAGTAATGAGCTAGATTTAAATTCATATAAGCTTGAAACTAAAATTAAATGTGCAGAAGAACTTATCGGAAGAAATTCTGAAACCCCTTGAATTGCTGAAAGGATTAAAACTTCTATAATATTCTGAAACATAATTTCTTCGTAGCTTATAAAGCTTATATTTCAAACAATACGATTTGATCATAGTAGCTATGCATTTATTAGAAACCTGTTTATTTATAACAAAAATGAGATATTAAAGGTCAATAAATATGACCTATTTAATGCTTTATTATATAAAATCATTATATAATTTGCCAAAAATTATATTTTTTATGACTGACAAAATGTTAAAATTTGTGAAGATAGGTCAACAAACTCCACCTAAAAGAGAAGTTGATCAAAGAAAAAAGGATTTTAACGAGATATATGACGAATATATGAATGAAAAAGCTAAAGAACAATCAAGCAGATGTTCTCAATGTGGAGTTCCTTTCTGTCAAGTTCATTGTCCTTTGAGTAATAATATTCCTGATTGGCTAAAGTTAACTGCTGAAGGAAGATTAAAAGAAGCATATGAGCTTTCCCAAAGCACTAACAATATGCCTGAGGTTTGTGGAAGAATCTGTCCGCAAGATAGATTATGCGAGGGGAATTGTGTAATTGAACAGTCTGGTCATGGAACAGTTACAATTGGTTCCGTTGAAAAATATATAACAGATAACGCCTGGGAACAAGGTTGGGTTAAACCAATTGAAGTTACAAATGAAAAAAATCAAAGTGTTGGAATTATAGGAGCTGGTCCTGCTGGATTAGCGGCAGCAGAACAGTTAAGAAAAAATGGGTATAAAATTACAGTTTACGATCGTTATGATAGAGCTGGAGGATTGTTAATATATGGAATTCCAAATTTTAAATTAGAAAAAGAAATAGTTGAAAGACGAACAAAGCTTTTAAGAGATGGTGGAATAGAATTCATACAAAATTTTGAAGTTGGCAAGGATGCAAGTTTAGAGCAATTAAGAAAAAAACATGATGCAATATTAATTGCAACAGGAGTTTACAAAGCAAGAGAAGTTAATTTACCAGGTAATGATTTAGATAATATTTTTCCAGCAATGGATTTTCTTACAGCATCAAATAAGAAAGGATTGGGCGATGACGTTGAATTATTTGACAAGGGAATTCTAAATGCTGAGGGAAAAGATGTTGTTGTAATTGGCGGAGGTGATACAGCAATGGATTGTGTGAGAACTTCAGTTAGACAAAAAGCAAAATCAGTAAAATGCTTATACAGAAGAGATAAAGAAAATATGCCTGGTTCAGCAAGAGAAGTTGCAAATGCTGAAGAAGAGGGTGTTGAATTTGTATGGTTATCTAGTCCTAAAGAATTTAAAGGAACTAATAAGATAGAAAATTTAATTGTAGATCAAATAAAGTTAGGTGAACCAGATGAAACTGGCAGAAGAAAACCTGAAGTACAAGAAGGATCAAGTTATGAAATAAAAGCAGATATGGTTATTAAAGCTCTTGGATTTGATCCAGAGGATTTACCTAATTTATTTGATAGCAATGAACTTCAAGTTACAAAATGGGGAACAATAAAAACAGATTTTGATACTATGGAAACTAATCTAAGTGGTGTTTTTGCTGCTGGGGATATTGTTAGAGGAGCTTCATTAGTTGTTTGGGCAATTAAAGATGGGAGAGACGCAGCAGATTCTATAAAAAATTATTTAGAAACAAAATCCAAAAATGAGAAAAAAGTTGCTTAATGAAAACTTATAAAAAAAATTTTGATCTACTTAAGAAAAACAATGTCTATTCTGAAGATATGGAGCATGATGCTTGTGGAGTAGGTTTGATAGCCTCAACAGAGGGGAAAAAATCCAGGAATGTGGTTGAATATGGAATTGAAGCTTTAAAGGCTGTTTGGCATAGGGGTGCGGTAGATGCTGATGGGAAAACAGGAGATGGAGCTGGAATTCACGTAGAAATTCCAAAAGATTTTTTTATTGAAAAAATTGAAGTTACTGGACACACGCACGATAATTCTGAAATCTGCGTAGGAATGATTTTTCTTCCACGTAATGACTATGCAGCACAAGAGAGCTGCAAAACAATTGTTGAAAGCGAATTAACGAAAAATGATTTTAATATTTATGGCTGGAGACAAGTTCCTGTTAATCCAAAGGTTTTAGGTGAAAAAGCTTTTCAAACTATGCCTGAAATTATTCAGGTACTTTTCAAACCTCATAATAAAGAACTTACCAATAAAGATCTGGAGAGAAGAATTTATGAGACAAGAAGAAAAATCGAAAACGAAGCTTTTAAAAAATCATTAAATAATTTTTATATTTGTTCGTTAAGTTCAAAGTCAATTATTTACAAAGGAATGTTTTTAGCCGAAGCAATTTCAGAATTTTATCTAGACTTAAATGATGAAAGATTTGTATCAAGATACGCAATATTTCATCAGCGGTTTTCAACCAACACAGCTCCAAGTTGGAATCTTGCCCAACCATTTAGAGCAATTGCACATAATGGAGAAATTAACACTTATAGAGGAAATAAAAATTGGATGAAAGTTCATGAGCAAGAAATGAATAGTCCACTATTTGATGATATAGAAAATCTTAAGCCAGTTATTCAACAAGGAGCCTCAGATTCTGCAGCTTTAGATAATGTTTTCGAATTATTAAACATTTCAGGTCAACCTGCGCCATTAGCTAAATTAATGTTAGTTCCTGATGCATGGTCTAAGAAGAATAAGACTTTGCCAAAAGATCATCAGCAATTATTTAATTTTTTAAATAGCACAATGGAACCTTGGGATGGACCTGCCGCTATAGCTGGAACTGATAATGAGTGGGTTATTGCAGCAAACGATAGAAATGGATTAAGACCTCTAAGATATGCAATCACAAAGGATAAGTTATTGTTTGCAGGCTCAGAAACTGGGATGATCGAGCTAAATGAAAAAAGAATTTTATCAAAAGGAAGATTAGGTCCTGGAGAAATTATAGGAGTAAGAATAGAAAAAGGTAAAGTATTTACTAATAAACAAATTAAGGATTACTTAGCAAAAGAGTATAAACATTTTAATTCACAAATTATTGATTTAGATGACAAGCTAACGATTGAGAATGAAAAAAATTCTTTTTCAGGAGATGATTTAAGAAGAAGACAGTATACTTTTGGAATTAGTTTAGAAGATCTTGAATTAATTTTACACCCTATGGCTGAGGATGCAAAAGAGGCTACAGGGTCTATGGGCGATGACACCCCTTTAGCTGTGCTCTCAGATAAATATAGACCTCTATATCATTTTTTTAGACAAAATTTTAGCCAAGTTACAAATCCACCAATAGACTCTTTGAGAGAAAACAAAGTGATGAGTTTAAAAACAAGATTTGGAAATTTAGGCAATATTCTAGATTTTGATAATTTAACAAAACAGAATATTTATGTTCTTAACAGCCCAATTTTATCTAATTCTCAGTTTGAAAAATTCATCAATTTTTTTGGAAATAATTCAACAATAATTGATTGTACCTTTGAAGAAAATAATAGTTTATACGAAGCTATTAAAAAAATTCAAAAAGATGCAGAAATTGCTGTTAGACAGGGTGTTACACAATTAATTCTTAGCGATAAAGATTTATCAATATCAAAACTTCCAATTCCAATGCTGCTTGCAGTTGGTGCAATCAACTCGTTTTTAATTGAGAAAAAATTAAGAGGCTATGTGTCAATCAATATCCAATCTGGAGAAGCATTAGATACACACTCTTTTGCAACTTTAATTGGTGTTGGAGCAACAACAGTAAATCCTTATTTGGCGTTCGACAGTTTATATCAAAGATTTGAAAAAAAATTATTTGGAAAGTTTAGTTTTGAAGAATGTGTTGAAAGATACATTAAATCTGTAAATGCAGGTTTATTAAAAATCATGTCTAAGATGGGCATCTCTGTTTTAAGTTCTTACAGAGGTGGATGCAATTTTGAGACTGTTGGATTAAGCAGAACTATTGTTTCAGATTATTTTCCAGGAGTTGTGTCTAAAATTTCTGGTATTGGACTTACTGGAATCGAAAAAAAAATTAGAGCAATTCATAAAGAAGCATTTGAAAGCACAGATACAATTCTTCCTATTGGAGGTATTTATAGATATAGAAAAAATGGAGAAACACACCAATATCAAGGGAAACTTATACATTTACTTCAAAGTGCAGTTGGTTCTAATTCTTATGACGCTTATAAAAGATATGTAGAAGGTATTTATAATTTACCACCAATAAATTTAAGGGACTTAATTGATTTCAGAGAAAAAAAATTAAAGGGATCAATAGATATTTCACAAGTAGAACCAATAGAAAATATTTTAAAAAGATTTGGAAGTGGAAGCATGTCTCATGGCGCTTTGTCTAAAGAGGCGCATGAAACTTTAGCTACAGGCATGAATAGAATTAAAGGAGCTTCTTGTAGTGGTGAAGGTGGTGAAGATGAAAAAAGATTTAAAGTGTTAGATAACGGAGATAGTGCAAACTCAAGAGTAAAGCAAATAGCTTCAGCAAGATTTGGTGTAACAGTTAATTATTTAAACAATTGCAATGAGATTGAAATAAAAATTGCACAAGGTGCAAAGCCAGGAGAAGGTGGACAACTCCCAGGTTTCAAAGTTACTGATGAAATAGCAAGGTTAAGACACTCAACGCCTGGAGTAACACTAATTTCTCCTCCACCACACCACGATATTTATTCAATTGAAGATCTTGCGCAGCTTATTTATGATTTAAAACAGATTAATCCAAAAGCAAGAATTGGAGTAAAACTAGTTGCTTCCTCAGGAGTTGGGACTATTGCTGCAGGAGTTGCTAAAGCAAAAGCAGACATAATATTAATTTCAGGACATAACGGTGGAACCGGAGCTACCCCGCAAACAAGTGTAAAATATGTAGGTATTCCATGGGAGATGGGACTAACAGAGGCTAATCAGGTTTTAACATTAAATAATCTTAGACACACAGTTACACTTAGAACTGATGGTGGGATTAAAACAGGTAGAGATGTCGTTATAGCAGCCATGATGGGAGCAGAAGAGTATGGAGTTGCAACAACGGCTCTAGTTGCAATGGGATGCATAATGGTAAGACAATGTCATTCGAATACATGTCCCGTTGGTGTCTGTACTCAAGATGAAAAATTAAGAGAAAAATTTACTGGAACACCAGATAAGGTTGTTAATCTATTTACGTTTATAGCAACTGAGGTTAGAGAAATTTTAGCTAAATTAGGTTTTAAATCATTAAACGATATTATTGGTAGAACTGACTTACTTAGACAAGTTAGTAAGGGTTCAGATAATTTAGATGATTTAGATTTAAATCCTTTGTTTGTTCAAGCAGATACTGGGAACAATACTAGATACTGTGAAAACCAAGAAATTAATTCAGTGCCAGATACTCTAGACCAAGAGATATGGCCAGAGATTGAAAAGGCTTTAGATAATTCTGAAAAAATTGAAAAAGAATATTTAATTAAAAATACTCATAGAGCAGTTGGGACAAGAATTTCTCATCATTTATATAAAAAATATGGCTATGAAAAACTTGATGATAATTTTTTAATATTAAACTTTAAAGGATCAGCTGGCCAATCTTTTGGAGCCTTTTCATCCAAAGGTTTGAAGTTGGTATTAAAAGGTGATGCAAATGATTATGTTGGCAAAGGTCTTTCAGGAGCTACAATTTCTATAAGACTACCAGAGGAAAGTAACTTAGTTTCAAATGAAAATACTATCTTAGGAAATACAGTTCTATACGGAGCAACATCTGGAAAACTTTTTGCAGCCGGCCAGGCTGGTGAAAGATTCTCTGTAAGAAATTCAGGTGCAGTTACAGTTATTGAGGGATGTGACTCGAATGGTTGTGAGTATATGACTGGTGGAACTGTGGTAATTCTTGGAGATGTTGGAGATAACTTTGCTGCTGGTATGACAGGTGGTATGGCATTTATCTATGACAAATCACAAGAATTTGAAAAAAAAGTAAACCCAGAGTCAGTAGTTTGGCAGAATGTTGAAACAGATTATTGGAAAGAAAGTTTAAAAAATTTAATCAAAGAACACCATGAAGAGACAGGATCTTTGTTATCTAAAGAAATAATTGAAAATTATGATAATGAAATTAATAATTTCATTCAGGTTTGTCCTAAAGAAATGTTAGATAAACTGAAAAACCCTATCAGTTTAAAAAAAGTTATAAAAGAAGTTAGTTAATTAATAATTTTAATTCTTTTAAGATTATATTAAGCCATTTCTTATTTGATAAGCTATGGTCACCCTTTTTTATAATGATCAATTTCTTTTTTGCTTTTGGAAACAGTTTTAAAACTTTTCTAGAATAACTTACCGGTACAGCTTCATCATATTCACCATGCACCATGGTAACATTAATTTTTGAATTTATTTTTTTATTTAAAACTCTATTTTTTCTTCCATCTTTTATAAGCTGATAAGTGATTGGATACTCATAATTCCCATGTTTTAGTTGATATATACCTTTTTGGATTGTTTGTTGCTTTATTTTTTTGGAGAATTTTTTCCACATCAAATTTTCTAAAAACTCAGGTGCTGACCCAATTCCTAAAAATCCCATAATTTGTTTTTTAAATATTTTGAATTGTCTTAAAGCAATCCAAGCACCCATACTTGAACCAATGACATAAAAATTATTATTTTTTATATATTTACTTATCAATATAGAAGTTTCTTTAGTCCATTTTGAAATATTTCCATTTGTAAATTTACCTGTAGATTTTCCATGACCTGAATATTCTAAAGCAAGAAAACTTATTTTATTTTTTTTTGCAAATTTTAAAAAAGCTTCTGGCTTTTTTCCATCAAGATTTGACATAAATCCATGTAAAAAAACTATGAATGGAGAATTTTTATAAATTTTACAAATATGTCTAATTTTCTTAGACTTTGAAATTGTGTGGTATCTGAAATTTGCCATAATCGTTTATAAGAATTGCTAATTAATATATAATCATACCAAATGTCATCTAATTTAAAAGTTTTGCAAGTAATTCCAAAACTTGGATATGGTGGTGCAGAGACTGGCTGTTATGATATTGCTCACTATTTACCAGAAAACGGTTGCAAATCATTTATAGTTACTAGTGGTGGTGAGTTACTTAAATTTGTAGATAAAAATAAAGTAAAAGTTTTTAGACTTCCAGTTCAAAGTAAAAATCCAATATTAATTTTAATTAATGCGATAATTTTAACTTTTATTATTTTATTTAATAATATTTCGATCATACACGCCAGAAGTAGAGCGCCTGCATGGTCTTGTTTAATAGCCTCCAAGATAACAAATAAAAAGTTTGTGACTACATTTCATGGAACTTATAATTTTAAAAGTAATTTGAAAAAATTATATAATTCAGTAATGGTTCGATCTGACTTAATTATTGCAGGATCAAACTTTATTTTTTCACACATCAAAGAAAATTATTCAAATTACTTAAATCAAAAAAAAAAATTATTAGTAGTATTTAGAGGAATTAATGTTGATTATTTTGATCCTACCACAAAACTTGAAACTGAAGAGAAAAAATTATTAAAACAATGGGAAATAGAAAAAGATAAAAAGATTATACTTTTGCCTGGTAGATTAACTACCTGGAAGGGACAAGAGGTATTTATTGAAGCAATCAATCTGGTAAATATCAAATTAGGTTATGAAGCATTTTATGCTGTTATCCTTGGAAGTGATCAGGGAAGAGACTTGTATAAAAAAAAACTAATAAGACTTTCAGAACAATATAGGTTAACTAAACAGCTAAGATTTATCGATCACTGCAAAGATATGGCGTTAGCTTACAAAGTGTCTGATATAATTGTTTCAGCTTCTATTGAACCAGAAGCTTTTGGTAGAGTTTCTGTAGAGGCCCAATCTATGGAGAAACCAATTATTGCGAGTAATATTGGTGGCTCTAATGAGACTGTCATTGATGAAAAAACAGGCTATTTATTTAAAGCGGGTGATGCAAAGTCTTTAAGTCAGAAAATTTTAAAAACACTGACAATTGACGAAACTCAATTAAAATTAATTGGTGTTGAAGGAAGAAAAAATATAGTTCAAAAATTTAATGTTGAAAAAATGTGCTTTTCTACTTATTCAGAGTATAAAAGATTAATAAATTAAATGCCTATAATTACATTACCTGATGGAAATAATATTGATTTCCCAAATAAAGTTACTGGATTAGAAGTAGCAGAAAAAATTAGCAAATCATTAGCTAAACAAGCAATGGTGATAAGTGTAGATGGTGAGTTAAAAGACTTAGAACATCTAATTGAGAAAGACTGTTCAGTAAAAATTTTTACATCTAAAAATCCTGAGGGTCTAGAAACCATTAGACATGATACTGCTCACATATTAGCAATGGCAGTACAAGAATTGTTTCCAGGAACACAAGTTACGATTGGCCCTGTAATTGAAAACGGATTTTATTATGATTTTGCTAGAAAAGATCCGTTTACAGAAGATGATTTAGCAAAGATTGAAAATAAAATGAAAGAAATTGTTGATCGAGACGAGATTACCAAAAGAGAAGTTTGGGATAGAAATAAAGCCATAGATCATTTTAAAAAAAAAGGTGAAATCTATAAAGCCGAGTTAATTGAGGCAATACCAGAGAATGAGGATGTTTCAATTTATTTTCATGGAGATTGGCATGATCTTTGTAGAGGACCTCATCTTTCTTCAACAGGTAAAATAGGTAAATACTTTAAATTAATGAAAGTTTCAGGAGCTTATTGGAGGGGTGATTCAAACAATGAAATGCTTCAAAGAATTTATGGTACAAGCTGGGCTTCTCAAAAAGATTTAGATGAGCATCTAAAAAGAATAGAAGAAGCAGAAAAAAGAGATCATAGAAAATTAGGAAAAGAAATGGACTTGTTTCATTTTAGAGAAGAAAGTCCAGGCTCAGTTTTTTGGCATGAGAGAGGGTGGGCATTATTTCAAAAATTAATTAATTATATGAGAGGTAGACAAGATGCTGCTGGATATAAAGAGGTAAATACACCTGAAATTTTAGACCGACAATTGTGGGAAAAATCTGGTCACTGGGAAAAATATGGAGAGAATATGTACACATCAGAAACTCCTGATGAAAAAGTGTTTGCGATAAAACCAATGAATTGTCCAGGTCATATACAAGTATTTAATCAAGGATTGAAAAGTTATAGAGATCTTCCATTACGTATCACAGAATTCGGTAAGGTTCATCGTTACGAACCATCAGGTGCTTTACATGGCTTGCTTAGAGTAAGAGCTTTTACACAAGATGATGCGCATATTTTTTGTGCGGAAGATCAAATTACGAGTGAATGTTTAAATGTAACAAATTTAATCTTAGATATTTATAAAGATCTTGGTTTTGAAAATGTAATTTTAAAATATGCTGATCGACCTGAGATTAGAGTTGGAGATGATGAGGTTTGGGATAAAGCAGAAGCTTCACTTCTTGAAGCAGTTAAAGCTTCTAAGTTAGAATATAGCATCAATAAAGGTGAAGGTGCCTTCTATGGTCCTAAAATTGAATTTGTTTTAAGAGATGCTATTGGAAGAGATTGGCAATGTGGAACCTTGCAAGTTGATTTAAATTTACCTGGAAGATTAGATGCATCATATGTAGATAAAGACGGAACAAAAAAAGTTCCTGTTATGCTTCATAGAGCGTTGTTTGGTTCTCTAGAAAGATTTATAGGAATATTGATTGAAAATTATGCTGGTAAATTTCCTTTTTGGATTTCACCTTTACAAACAATGGTAATTCCAATTTCAGAAGAATTTAATGATTACGCAATAGAAGTATCTAAAAAAATTAAAGATGCAGGCATAAGTTCTGCAGTTGATATTAAAAATAATAATTTAAACTATAAAATTAGAGATCATTCTTTAGCAAAAATACCTCTTTTATTAATTTGTGGTAAAAAAGAAGTTGACTCTAATTCAGTAACGATTAGAAGGTTAGACTCTAATAAACAAGAAAATATGGATATAGTTTCATTTTTAAAAACTTTCTCTGCTTTAAATAAAGCATCATCAAACTAAGTGGCAGATTTCAAACAAAATTACTTTCAAAGAAGAACAAAGGATAGAGGTCCAAGATCTAATAACCGAATATCTTCACCGGATGTTCAAGTAATTGCAAGTGATGGTGAAAATCTTGGAGTGATCAGTACTAATGAAGCTATATCAATGGCAAAAAACCAAGGTTTGGATTTAATTGAAATTGCACCTAATGCAAACCCACCTGTTTGTAAAATCATGGATATGGGAAAGTATAAATATGATGCACAAAAAAAAGCAAATCTTGCAAAAAAGAAACAAAAAATTATTTCATTAAAAGAAATTAAAATGAGACCTGTAACCGAAACTCATGATTATGAATTTAAGGTTAAAAATGCAAAAAAATTTATCTCCAAAGGAGATAAAGTTAAATTTACTATCAGATTTAAAGGTCGAGAACTCCAACACTCTCATTTAGGCAATGAACTAATGGGTAAAATTAAAGAGGATATGAAGGATATTGGTAGAGTAGAGTTGCAACCCAAATTTGATGGGAAGCAAATGATCATGGTAATTCAACCTTTATAAGCCTTAATAGAGGTTGTAAAATTTCAACATTCTTTGTATAAGTCCGCAGAATTATGCCAAAATTAAAAACAAAAAGCTCAGCAAAAAAAAGATTCAAGATATCAGCTAAGGGTAAAGTTATATCTGCTCAAGCAGGTAAAAGACACGGTATGATTAAACGAACGAATTCACAAATTAGAAAATTAAGAGGCACTACGACTTTGTCCAAACAAGATGGCAAAATTGTTAAATCATACATGCCTTACAGTTTAAGAGGGTAACAATGGCAAGAGTTAAAAGAGGTGTAACAAGTAAAGCAAAACATAAAAAAGTTTTGAAAGCCGTAAAAGGTCAGTGGGGCAGAAGAAAAAATACTATCAGAGTTGCTAAACAAGCTATGGAGAAATCCATGCAGTATGCTTACAGAGATAGAAGAAACAAAAAAAGAGATTTCAAATCATTATGGATACAAAGAATTAATGCTGGTGTAAGAGCAGAGGGTATGACTTATTCAAAATTCATTAATGGTTTAAGTAAATGTGGTGTTACAATAGATAGAAAAATTTTAGCTGAAATTGCTTACGATAGTCCAGAAGCATTTAAAACAATTGTACAAAAAGCTCAATCCGCTTTAAATTAATCTCTATTGTTTTTATTTCTTAAGGAAATAATCTACTAATATGTCAGACATAAAAAATATTAGAGATCAATTTGTATCAAAGCTTAAAAATGAACTAAGCTTGGATGAAATCAATTCAATCAAAACAGAGTTATTTGGAAAAAATGGTCAAATTTCATCTTTATTCAAAACTGTAGGATCAATACCAGAGTCTGATAGAAAAACTTTTGCAGCAGACTTGAATAAAATAAAAGATGAACTGCAATCTTTAATTTCAGAAAAGATTAAAGAAATAGAAACAAAAGAAGTTAATCAAAAACTTGAAAAAGAAAAAGTTGATATAACTTTACCCGGAAGATCTTTTGTTAGAGGAAAAATTCATCCTGTATCTCAAACGATAGATGAAATTTCATCTATATTTTCAGAAATAGGTTTTAGTGTTGAAGAAGGACCAGATGTAGAAAACGAATATAATAATTTTACTGCATTAAACACTCCAGATAATCACCCAGCTCGTGACATGCACGACACTTTTTATTTAGACGAAAATAAGGAGGTTTTGTTAAGAACGCATACTTCACCAGTTCAAATTAGAACTATGTTAAAAGACAAGCCACCGTTTAAAATTATTGCTCCAGGCAGAACATATAGATCAGATAGTGATCAAACACATGCACCAATGTTCCATCAGGTTGAGGGCCTTCATATAGATAAAAATATTAATATGGGTCATTTAAAGGGATGTTTAAATTATTTTATTAAAGAGTTCTTTGAAGTGGAAAAAATCAAAATGAGATTCAGACCAAGTCATTTCCCTTTTACAGAACCATCTGCAGAAGTAGATATTGGTTACGAAATTAAAGATGGTAAAATTGTTATAGGAGAAGGAGATCAGTGGCTTGAAATTTTAGGATGTGGAATGGTCCATCCAAACGTTTTAAAAAATGTCAAAGTTGATCCTGCTAAATACCAAGGATATGCATTTGGCATAGGTATAGATAGGTTAGCTATGCTAAAATATGGTATTAACGATTTAAGAGCTTTCTTTGACTGTGATTATAGATGGTTAAATCACTTTGGATTTGATCCACTTGATGTACCTACAAATTATAGAGGTCTAAGTCGATGAAGATAACATTTGATTGGTTAAAAGATCATTTATCTGTAAGTGCTAAGGAAGAGAAGTTACTTGAGAAATTAACTGATATTGGACTTGAAGTTGAAAGTGTTGAAAATTTATCTGAAGGTTTAGATTTATTCAAAGTAGCAAAAATTTTAAAAACCGAAAAACATCCTAATGCAGACCGTTTAAAAGTTTGTGATGTTGATGTAGGTGAAAAAGAGATTAAGAAGGTCGTATGTGGTGCACCAAATGCTAGAGAAGGTTTAATTACTGTTTATGCTCCTCCTGGTGCGGTTATTCCAAAAAATAAAACTAAATTAGTTATAGCAAAAATTAGAGATGTTACATCTTATGGTATGCTTTGTTCTGAATCAGAACTTAATTTGTCTGAAGAAAGTGATGGAATTACAGAGCTTTCATCTTCGAAATACAACAATAGTATTGGAAAAAGTTTTTTTACTCAATCTAGTTCTAATTTGATTGATTTATCAATCACACCCAACAGACCAGACTGTCTTGGTGTTAGAGGGATAGCTAGAGATTTAGCGGCTTCAGGCTTTGGTAAATTAAAACAGATTAAAGAACAAAAAATAAAATCGAAAAAATCTCAAACAATAAAAGTAAAAATTACAAATGAAAAAAACCAAGGATGTTTTTCTTTTGGGAGCTGTTTGGTAACAAATGTAAAAAACACTGAAAGTCCAAAGTGGTTAAAGGATAAATTAAATTCTATAGGTCAAAAACCTATTTCAGCAATTGTTGATATTACAAATTATGTAATGATAGATATTAATCGTCCATTACACGCATATGATGCCGATAAAATTGAAAAAGGTATAATTGTTAGAAACTCAAAATCTGGTGAAGAGTTCACAGCTTTAGATAACAAAACCTATAAACTTGAAGATGATATGTGTGTAATTAGTGATGACAAAGGCGTGTTGGGACTAGGTGGTATTATTGGAGGCACAAGATCTGGAACAGAAATGGATACACAAAATGTTTTAATCGAGTCAGCTTATTTTGATCCAAGATCAATTAGACGAACAGCAAAAAGATTAAATATCGATACAGATGCAAAATTTAGATTTGAAAGAGGAATAGATCAATTGTCGATTGAAGAAGGTTTAAATAAAGCAGCATTTTTAATTAAAGAAATTTGTGGTGGTGAAATTAGTAAGATTGATATCCAAAAAATTACTGCATTTAAAAATCCAATAATTAAATTTGATCCAAATTCATTTGAAAAAGTTACAGGTTTTAAAATTTTAACAAAAGATATGTTAAAAATTTTAGATAACTTAGGTTTTATATGTAAAAAAGATAAAAAAGTTTTTAAATTAACCATACCATCTTGGAGACCAGATATTACTCAGGAAATAGATGTAGTTGAGGAATTGGTAAGAATAGTTGGATATGATAAAATCAAGATAGAAGAACCAATCAAAGAGAGAAAAAAATCTACTTTAACACAAACTCAAAAATTATTTCATTTCTTGCAAAGATCTGTTGCTTCAAAAGGATATTTGGAGGCAATTACATGGTCTTTTACAGATGCAAAATATAACAATCATTTCAAAGGACAAAATAATGAATTAAAAATTGTGAACCCTATAAGTTCAGAATTAGGAGTTTTAAGAAATTCAATATTTTCAAATTTAATTATGTATATGAGCAAAAATATAGATAGAGGATTTAAAGATTTATCTATTTTTGAAATAGGACCAACATTTTTTGGAAAACAACCTGGTGAACAAAATATAGTAGTCTGTGGTTTATCTGCTGGAAAAAAATCTCGTCTTTCTTGGTTAGAAAAAGAGAGAAATGTCGATGTTTTTGATATTAAAAAAGATGTAGTTCAAACCTTAGTTGAAGCAGGTTACGATGCAGAAAAATTTTTTATTGATGACGAAACTCCTGATTATTATCATCCAGGTAAATCAGGAAGATTATTTTTGAACAGAGGTAAAGAAAGTGTGGCTGCATACTTTGGTGAAATTCATCCAAATATCATTAAGCAAATAGATATGAAAACCGAGTCATTAGTAGGTTTTGAAATATTTATTGATAATTTAAAATTACCAAAAAAATCATTGAAAGATCAAAAAACAAAATATTCTATTTCAGATTATCAAAAGTCAGAAAGAGATTTTGCTTTTATAGTTGATAAGGAAATTAAGGTTCAAGATTTGTTAAATGTTGTATCAAATGTTGATAAAAATTTGATTTCTAACATTAAAGTTTTTGATGTTTATGAGGGCGATAATATTCCTGAAAACCAAAAATCAATTGCAATCAGTGTTACAATTCAATCTCAAGAAAAAACTCTTAAAGAAGCGGATTTAGATCAAATAAATAAGTCAATTATAGAAACAGTCGAAAATAAAACTGGCGCTAAAATTCGATCCTAAAGATAATGAGTTCAATCGATAATATAAGAAATTTTGCAATCATCGCACACATTGATCATGGAAAATCTACTATTGCAGACAGAATAATTCATAATTGTGGTGGTCTGACTGAAAGAGAGATGAAAGCTCAAGTTTTAGATTCAATGGATATTGAGCGAGAGAGAGGTATCACCATTAAAGCTCAAACTGTAAAGCTAAATTATAAAGCTAAAGACGGAAAAGAATATATTTTAAATATTATAGATACACCAGGCCATGTAGATTTTAGCTACGAGGTAAGTAGATCATTATATGCTTGTGAAGGTTCAATTTTAATTGTGGATAGTACACAAGGAGTTGAAGCTCAAACTTTAGCAAACGTTTACCAAGCATTGGATACAAATCATGAAATTGTCCCAGTATTAAATAAGGTAGATTTACCAGCTTCTGATTTAGAAAGAACAAAAAAACAAATTGAGGAAGTTATTGGGATAGATACTGAGAACGCTATTCCGTGTTCTGGAAAAACTGGCGAAGGAATAGGAGATATTTTAGAGCAAATCATAACGACTTTACCAGCACCAAAAGGTCAAAGTTCATCGGATTTAAAATGTTTACTAGTAGATAGTTGGTACGATACTTATTTAGGGGTCGTAATATTAGTTAGAGTTATAGACGGCAAGCTTTCAAAACATATGAAGATTAAAATGATGTCTACAAATCAAGAATATATTGTAGAAAAAGTTGGTGTTTTTACACCAAAGCCAGTTGATATCACTGAATTAAAAACAGGAGAAATAGGATTTATCACAACAGGGATAAAAGTTTTATCAGAGACTAAAGTTGGAGATACAATTTGTGACGCAACAAAACCATTAAAAGAGGCTTTGCCAGGATTTAAACCTAGTAAACCTGTAGTATTTTGTGGATTGTTTCCTGTAGATAGTTCAGAGTTTCAAAAATTAAAAGATGGTTTAGCAAAATTACAATTAAATGATGCAAGTTTTTCCTTTGAACCGGAATCATCCTCCGCTCTAGGTTTAGGATTTAGATGTGGGTTTCTAGGTTTACTTCATCTAGAAATAGTAACAGAACGGCTTGAGAGAGAATTTGATGTTAATTTATTAACAACAACACCAGGAGTAGTTTATAAAGTTCATTTGAATAATGGTGGTACGATAGATTTGCAAAATCCATCAAGTTTACCAGACCCTACATTAATAAAATATATTGAAGAACCTTGGATTAAGGCAACTATTATTACTCCAGACCAGTACTTAGGTTCAATAATTAAAATGTGTCAAGACAAAAGAGGAGTACAAACCAACCTTAGTTATTCTGGAAGTAGAGCAGTAGTAAATTATGAACTTCCTTTAAATGAAGTTGTGTTTGATTTCAATGATAGACTTAAGTCAATGACGAGTGGATATGCAAGTTTTGATTATGAAATAATTGAGCATAGAGAAGGTGATCTAGTAAAACTTGGTATTTTAGTGAATGCTGAACCTGTTGATGCTTTAGCTATGATGATACATAAAGATTTTGCACAAAAAACAGGGAGAGAAGTTTGTGAAAAACTTAAAGACCTTATTCCAAGACATAATTTTATGATCCCTGTTCAAGCTGCAATTGGAGGTAAAATTATTGCTAGAGAAACTATAAAAGGGTTTAAAAAAGATGTTTTAACAAAAATTCATGGTGGTGGAGCTACAGATAGAAAAAGAAAATTATTGGAAAAACAAAAAAAAGGTAAAGCAAGATCCAAACAATTTGGAAGAGTTGAAATACCACAAGAAGCATTTATTGGAGTGCTTAAAATTAACAAAGATATTTAATGAAATCAGTGTTAGTTGATTACTTAAGTCCCATTGGGCACATTGATATAATTAATTTTTATATAAAACATCTAAATAAAAACTTTAAATTTATTTACCTAAACAAAGCAATAATAAAAAAAGTAAACAAAAGAAAAAATATTAATTATATAAATTTAGAAAAAAATTTTTTCTTTAGAATAGTTCAATTATATAAATTGTTTAAAGAATTTAAAAAAAAAAAAATAAATAAAATAGTTCTATTATCATATGAGCCTTTAGTTCTAATTGTTCTTGGGATACTTATGGATTTAGATTATTTTAAAATATTTGTTTTTGAACACGATACTTTAAACATAAAAAAAAAATTTAGATTTTTTTTATTAAACTTTTTAAATAAAAATATTAACCACTTAGTCTATAATGTGCATTCAAAACAATTATTAGTTTTTAAATTTAAAAGAAATGCTTTTTTCACACATCATCCTATAATTAAAATTAAAAATACAGAAGTTGTAATAAAAAATAATAATACATTTCTTATACCAACAAGGCACCATTTTGATAAAAATTTAATTAAAAACTTTATTAAAAAAAATAAAGATTTAAAAATTTATATTTTAAGTAAAAATTCAAACATAAAAAAAAAACTATTTAGTAATTTTGAAAATGTAAGTTTGTTAGAGTTTATTGATGAAAGGTATATAAATAAAATACAAGCTGTTTATTTACCTTTAGATGAAGATATTTACAAATATAGAATATCAGCTTGGTTGTATAAAGGAATTGCTTACAACAAAAAAATATTTATGGAAAAAAATAATTTATATAAATTTGAGAAGAAAAGATTTCCCAACAACATATTTTTGAACCCAAAAAATAAAATTAATACTAGAAAATTAACTCTTAAGAAGAAAATTGATATATCAAAATATAACTTTTTACTAATAAGTGATTTAAAAAAAATACTTTTTAAGTAATTCAAATTTATTTGATATGGAGAGGTGGCCGAGTGGTTGAAGGCGCACGCTTGGAAAGCGTGTAAAGGGGCAACTCTTTCGCGGGTTCGAATCCCGCTCTCTCCGCCAATACTAACATTTTTAGCTCAATCATGAAAAATTCTATTTCATAGAAATTTAATGTAAAATAATTGTAACAAAACTATATTTTATTTTTTTATTATGTATCCAAAATACAAAAAATATTGGAGATCTTCCACCATGTATCAACATGGTGATATTTTTTTAGAAATTTTAAAAAAAAAAAAACCAAAAAATTTTTTAGAAATAGGTGTTTATACTGGTGTAAATGCCAGAAATATTTGTGAATATTTATTTTACTTTTACGGTAATGATTTCAAATATTATGGACTTGATTTATTCGAGGATTATTCAGAAATCAACGAATTGGAAATTGCTCCAAATTCAATCAGAAGGTATAAACAAAAATTTTCTAATCCATTAAAGTATTTATATTACAATATAATAAAAAAAGAGCAGTTAAATTCAATTGACTCTGTTCTGAACTTTTTAAAAAAATTTAAAAATAATATTAAATTAATCAAAGGAGATACAAAAAAAACATTAAAAAATGTTGATACGACTATTTTTGATATGATTTATATAGATGGAGGACATAGTTTTGAAACAGTTTATTATGAGTTAGGATTTTTATTGGATAATACTAAAAAGGATTGCTATATTTTATGCGATGATTATACCCATGGTGAAGCTAAGGGAGTCAAACAAGCTGTTGATCAGATAGTTAAAGAAAAGAAACTGCAAATTGAAATTCATGCAAATCGATTTGCATCTATCTTGAGATAATGCTTATTATTAAATAAAATAGTAAAAATTATAATATATTTTCTTCAATTATTTCATGGGTTCTAATCCAATTTTATCTGCCATTAAATTTGCTTTGTATTTCAACATTAATTTAACCAATTAATTACTGAATTTTTAAGATAAATAAGCATTTTTTAAAAATAATGTTATAATTTTTTTTTTCCAAAATTTAAAAAATGACAAATAAAAATTCATATCAAGCAGACTCAATTAAAGTTTTAAAAGGCCTTGAGGCAGTGAGAAAAAGACCAGGTATGTATATTGGAGATACTGATGATGGTACAGGTTTACATCATATGGTTTATGAGGTTGTAGATAACTCGATAGATGAGGCATTAGCAGGTCATTGTAAAAATATTAATGTAAAAATTAATTCTGACGGAACAATTACTGTAAATGATGACGGAAGAGGTATCCCTGTTGACATGCATAAAGGGGAAAAAAAATCTGCAGCCGAGGTAATTATGACTCAACTTCATGCTGGTGGTAAGTTTGATCATGACTCATATAAAGTTTCTGGTGGACTACACGGCGTTGGTGTTTCAGTTGTTAATGCATTGTCGGAAAAATTAGAATTAGAAATAAATAGAGATGGAAAAAAACACATAATAGAATTTAAAAATGGTGAAGCAAAATCCCCTCTCAAAGTAGTTGGAAAATCTAAAAATACAGGAACTCAAATAACATTCTTACCTTCGAAAGATATATTCTCATCAATTAAATTTAGTGCAAATATTTTAATTAAAAGGATGAGAGAGTTAGCGTTCTTAAATAAAGGTATAAAAATAATTTTTACTGACGCTAGTCAAAAAAAAGAAAAGACATCTGAATTTAAATTTGATGGTGGTGTTTTAGAGTTTGTAGACTTTTTAGATGAGAAAAGAGAAAAACTACAAAATAAAAATGGTAACGATTTATTTCGAAAACCAATTTATATTGAAGGCAAAAAGAATAATATTGAAATAGAGTGTTCATTAAAATGGAATGCTGGTTATGCAGAAGATATATTTCCATACACAAATAATATTTATCAAAAAGATGGCGGAACACATTTATTAGGCTTTAGAAGTGCTCTTACAAGGGTTGTAAACAAATATGCCAATGAAAATAATCTATTAAAAAAGAATAAATTAGCTATTTCAGGAGATGATATTAAAGAAGGCTTAACATGTGTGCTTTCAACTAAAATCCCTGATCCTAAGTTTTCTTCACAAACTAAAGATAAGTTAGTTTCTTCCGAGGTAAGAATGATTGTTGAAACTTTGGTTAATGAAAAACTATCAATATGGTTTGACCAAAATCCATCTATCGCCAAAATAGTATTGGCTAAAGTTATTCAAGCAGCTATGGCAAGAGATGTTGCAAGAAAAGCTAGGGAAAATGTAAGAAGAAAAGGAGCGCTTGAGTTAAGTGGATTGCCAGGAAAATTAGCTGATTGTCAGATAGGAAAACAAGAAGGTACTGAATTGTTTATCGTTGAGGGAGACTCAGCAGGTGGGTCCGCAAAGCAAGGAAGAAATAGAGCAAATCAAGCTGTTTTGCCTCTAAGAGGTAAGATTTTAAACACTTATGTCGAGGACATAAATTTAAAAAAAAATGGCAATGGCAATGGTAATGGTTCAGATCTAAGAACAAAAGCTCTAGCAAAAATGATATCTTCAAATGAGATAGTAACATTAATTAATGCACTCGGACTTGATCCTAAATCTCAGGAAATAGATTTAAAAGATTTAAGATACGGTAAAATAATTATAATGACCGATGCGGATGTTGATGGTTCTCATATAAGAGCATTGTTGTTAACTTTTTTTAATAACAAACCATTTAATAAATTAATTGAAAATGGTCATGTTTATTTAGCTCAACCACCATTATTTAAAATTAATAAAGGTTCAAAAGGGATTTATATTAAAGATGAGAAAGAATTAGAGGATTATATCGTAAATAATAACAAGGAATTAAAGAAATTGAAAAGAGGCTCAAAAGACTATTTGAATGCCTTAGATTTAGAAAAATCAAAAATGAATATACAAAGGTTTAAGGGTCTTGGTGAAATGAATCCAGAAGAGTTGTGGAATACAACTTTAGATCCTGAAACTAGAAATTTGCTCCAAGTGCAATACTCTAAAGATCTTAAAAAAGATCAAAGTCTTATCCATACACTAATGGGAAGTGATGTTGCGTTAAGAAAAGATTTCATAGTCTCAAATGCTATCAATGTAAAAAATCTTGATATTTAAAAATGAAGTTTTTTGAAACTTCAAAACACCATTCATTCAAAAAATCTACTTATATTACCTTAAGATGGATTGGTATAATTGGACAGTTAATTGCAGTTAATTTTGTATACTTTGTATTCGATTTTAAATTTGACTTTATAACTTCTAATCTAATTATATTTATTGGCATCATAAGTAATTTTTACTTAATTTTTATTTATAAAAAAACTCAATTATCTGACAGATCAGCTTTCATTTTCTTAGTTATTGATATTTTGCAATTAGCTATTTTACTTTACTTGTCAGGTGGAATTCTTAATCCATTTGTTATTTTTATAATTATTCCAAGTGTATTTTCATCATCTAATTTAAGTTTTAGAACAAATACTATGCTTGTGTTGTTAACAGTTTTATCAATTATGTTTTTAACTTTTTATTCAACAAAATTACCTTCTCCACTTGGGGATCATTTTCATGTAAGCCCTTATTATTATTATTCTATCCCGATTGCTTTGATTATTGCTCTTGTTTTTTTAAATTATTTTGCAATGACATTTGGAACTCAATCTAGGTTAAGAAAAGAAGCTCTTACAAAAATGGAAGAAGTAATGGCCAAAGAACACGAACTATTGTCCTTGGGTGGTCAAGCTGCTGCAGCTGCTCATTCATTAGGAACACCTCTTTCAACCATAAAAATAATTACTCAAGAATTACTAAAACAATTCGAAGGCAATAAAGATGTAGAAAAAGATATCAATTTATTATCTAGTCAGGTTGAAAGATGTAATGAAATATTAAAAAAATTAACTTTAAACCCAGACGAGGAGGATGAGTTTATTGATGTAGATATTACTATTAGAGATTATTTAAATGAAATTTTAAATTCATTTAAAGAGATAAGCACAAAGAAGTTTGTCTTCAATTTTGATCAAGACTCTAATTCAAAAAAAATAGTAAAATCTATAGAAATTGTTTATGGATTAAGAAATTTTATAGGTAATGCTAATAAATTTTCTAATGAAAATATTTTCATAAACCTAAAGAGCGATAGTGAATTTACAGAAATAAGTATTGAGGATGATGGTCCAGGTTATCCAAAAGATATTTTATCAAAAATAGGAGAACCATATTTAAAATCAAATAATCCTCAAGATAAATCAAAAACAGGACTTGGTTTAGGTTTGTTTATAGGAAAAACATTGTTAGAAAAAAATTTTGCTAATGTGAATTGTAGAAACTCCAAAACAAGGTCTGGTGCAGAAGTAATAATTAAATGGAGAAATAAAGATTTGTTTAATATTCAATGAAATTTTTTCTTTGTTTCAAACAAAGAGCTAAGTTGAGATATCATTACATCTCCTAACTCATTTACGTCAGTAATTTTTATAGCTCTGTTGTAATATCTTGAAACATCATGTCCAATACCAATCGCTAAAATTTCAATATCAGATTTATTCTCAATAAATTTGACCATCTTCTTCAAATGTTTTTCTAAAAAATCTCCTGAATTTACTGAAAGTGTTGAGTCATCAACTGGAGCTCCATCAGAAATTACCATTAAAATTTTTCTTTCTTCTTTCCTTTTTTTAATACGGTTGTATGCCCAAGATATAGCTTCGCCATCAATATTTTCTTTTAACAAACCCTCTTTTAACATTAGGCCTAAATTATTTTTTGCTTGTCTCCAATGTGTATCCGCACCTTTATAAATTATATGTCTTAGATCGTTAAGTCTTCCAGGTGTTTTTGGTTTTGAATTTTTAGTCCAAAATTCTCTACTCTGTCCACCTTTCCAGTTTTTTGTAGTAAATCCTAAAATCTCTACTTTGACTGAACATCTTTCGAGTGTCCTTGACAAAATATCTGCACAAATAGCAGCAATCGTTATTGGTCTTCCTCTCATAGAGCCAGAATTATCAATAAGTAAAGTTACAACTGTATCTTTAAAATCTAAATCCTTTTCTTTTTTAAATGACAAAGAGTTATATGGATCCATTATTATTCTTGGTAACTTTGAACTATCAAGTAAGCCTTCTTCTAAATCAAATTCCCAAGCTCTATTTTGTTTTGCTAGTAATTGTCTTTGAAGTTTATTAGCTAACTTGGTAATTACATCTTGGAAACCAATTAACTGCTGATCTAAATTTTTCCTAAGTTTTGTAGCTTCATCTGCATTTTCTAGATTTTCAGCTTTAACCACTTCGTCGTATTGTGTAGTAAATATTTTATAATCTATATTTACATTATCAATTTTTTTTTGAATTACTTGCTCAGAGTTTTGTTCATCAGACTCAACATCAGATAATTGCTCATCCAAATTAAACTCGTCTATACTATAATCAGCATCAACAGATGCCTCTGTTTGCTGTTCATCATTTTCATCTTTGCTATCTTCATTATCTTTATTTTGGTCATCATTTGAGGGATTGTCTTGACCTTGATCTTGATTTTCTTCCTCTTCTTGGTCTTCCTCATCGCTTTGAAAAATATCCATTTCTTCAAGTATTTTAGAAAATTTAGAACTGTATGTATTTTGATTTTCTAAATTATTTAATAAAAACTCTTTATGC
This sequence comes from Candidatus Pelagibacter sp. HIMB1493, assembly GCF_052047995.1. Lineage (NCBI taxonomy): Bacteria > Pseudomonadati > Pseudomonadota > Alphaproteobacteria > Candidatus Pelagibacterales > Candidatus Pelagibacteraceae > Candidatus Pelagibacter > Candidatus Pelagibacter sp. HIMB1493. The sequence continues at coordinate 1,335,469 of NZ_JBNAIP010000001.1, forward strand.
TTCTTAATTGATTGCTCAAAATCTTTTTCCCAGAAATTAAGCATTCTAGACGTTAAAGGATTTAGGTCTATATTATGAAAATTTTTAAGCATATATAGCTCAAATGCTTCAGCAACAGGAACGTCTTCTTTTGTTTTAAGCTGATCTTTTCTTTTACGATTAATTATTTGTGAATAGTTTTCAGAAAAATTTTTTTGAATTCCTTTTAACATTTTGCCTCCTAGGGCTTCATATCTAATCTTTTCAGCTATATTATATAAAGATCTAGATGAAGTGTTTGAAGGTAAATTTTTTTTGTAAATTTTTTCATTAGAAAACCTTTTTTTAAGTGCTGTAGAGTCTGTTTCAGCCCTTAATTTTATAAAATCACTTGGACTGGTTAGATCATTTATTTCAAAAGATGAAATATCTTTCGTTTTTTTATCTTCAGAAGATTTGTTCTTTATATCAATATCGTCTGCGATTACTTTTGCTGTTGAAGATAAAGCAATTCTAAATTTTTCTTTTAAATTTGTTTCTCTATTGCTCATTTAAATTTGAATATTGAACAAAGACTCAGGCAATTCTTCACCAAAACATCTTTGATAATATTCCGCGATTGTATTTTTCTCAATATCATCGCACTTATTTAAAAAGGTTACTCTAAATGCATATCCGGTATCCTTAAAAATTTCAGAATTTTCAGCCCAATGAAGGACTGTTCTTGGACTCATTACAGTAGATATATCTCCAGCAATAAAACCTTTTCTAGTTAAGGATGCTACTTTAATCATATTAGCAACTTTTTCTTTTCCCTTGGCATTATTTAAATTTTTATTCTTTGATAAAACTATATCCATTTCTCTATCTAGGCTTAGATAGTTTAATGTTGTTACAATATTCCATCTATCCATTTGACCTTGGTTAATTTGCTGTGTTCCGTGATAAAGTCCAGTAGTATCACCAAGTCCAACTGTATTAGATGTAGCAAACAATCTGAAATATTTATTTTGACTTATTACTTTGTTTTTATCTAGTAGCGTGAAATTTCCTTCAGCCTCTAAAACTCTTTGAATAACGAACATAACATCAGGTCTTCCAGCGTCATACTCATCAAATACTAAAGCAACTGGATTTTGAATTGACCATGGTAGAATACCCTCATTAAACTGTGTGACTTGTTTTCCATCTTTTAGGACAATTGCATCCTTACCTATTAAATCTATTCGACTAACATGACTGTCTAAATTTACTCGAATACACGGCCAGTTTAGTCTTGCAGCTATTTGCTCTATGTGTGTTGATTTTCCAGTACCATGATATCCTTGTACTAATACTCTTTTATTGAACACAAATCCTGAAATGATTGCAAGTGTAGTATCTCTATCAAATTTATAGTTTTTATCTATTTCAGGCACATATTCACTTTTTTTTGAAAATGCATCTACTTCCATTTCAGAATCTATTCCAAAAGATTGTTTTAAAGAAACTTTTATGTCAGGTTGAATGTTAAGATTTGGAGTCAATTTTTTCCCTATAAGTGTTTTTTAGCTGTGTATAAGCTAAAGTGATCAGTTTTAATTTTTCCTCGTATTTTTTATTTCCGGCATTCATATCAGGGTGAAATTTTTTAACAAGCACTTTGAATTTTTCTTGTATTTTTTGCCATTTTAAACCCACAGATATTCCCAATATTCCAAATGCTTTAATATCTTTATGATCGAATTTAAATTGACGCATATGATTATAGTCTCCATTGAATTTATCTTTATCAAATTCATCTTTTAATGTTGTGTTCCATAGGACTTTAAAAAAATTATCTGAAGAACTAAAATTTTGAGTAGGTTTGTGCCAAGTCATATCTGACTTTAAAAAATTGATTACTTGGTTATCACTCATCCCAGAAAAATAATTCCAGTTTTTGTTAAATTCTTTAACATGTTCTAGACAAAGCATTCTATATTTCCTGCTATTATCCTTCTCAATTGGTGCTCTGTATTCACCAATTTCATTACAATTATTCCAGTCACAAATATTTTTCATGATATAATATTTACTATATGGATATAAATGAATTAATTGCAATTATAAAAAAAAAATTATCAGATCAAATAAATATTCAAAGTATAGATATAGAAGATAAATCTTTTCTTCATAAAAATCACAAAGGTAATCAGGAAGGCAAATATCATTTAAAATTAAGTATAGTTTCTGATGAGTTAAAAAATATGAACAGAATTGAAAGCAATAAAAAAATTTATAAAGTATTAGATAGAGAGTTGAAAGAAACTATTCACTCAATTCAAATTCAACTATCTTAAGTAATCATTAAAAAATTTTTTCAGTCTTTGTTTTGGATATTCAATATTAATTTGTGGAGATCCAATTTTTTTTAAAAGTACTAAATTAATTTTTTGAGATTTATTTTTTTTATCCTTTGTCATGAAAAATAATATTTTATTTATATCTTTTTTATTAAAAAATTTATTAACAGATATTGATAGATTTAAATTATTGATATGATTTAATATTAGGTTGTAATCACTTTTTTTAAGTATTTTTAAATTTAAACTAAAACTTAGTGCCGTCCTTATCCCTAGAATTACTGCTTCACCGTGATTTAATTTCTTGTTGTAATTTAGGGTTGCTTCATAAGCATGGCCAAATGTATGTCCAAAATTTAAAACTTTTCTTAAATTTTTTTCTTTCTCGTCTTTTTCAACCACACTTTTTTTAATTTTACAGCTTTCATAAATTGCTTTTTCAATAAATGGAGAACTCAGTTTAGTAATTTTATTCACATTCTTATTTAAAAATTTGAAGAAATTTTTATCTCTTATTAGGGAATGTTTTAAAATTTCACCATATCCACAAACAATCTCTCTTTTTGGCAGCGATTTAAGAAAATCAACATCTGATATAACTAAGTTTGGTTGATAAAAACTACCAATTAGGTTTTTTCCATAATGTGAATTTATGCCAGTTTTGCCACCAATCGAGGAGTCGACTTGGGATAAAAGTGTTGTTGGTATATTTATAAATTTCATACCTCTTTTAAAGATACTAGATGCAAAACCACTTACATCACCTGTAATACCCCCACCTATTGATATTAAACAGTCATCTCTAGAAAAGTTTTTATTTAATAAAATTTCTAGGATCTTATTAATAATATTAAAGTTTTTATTGGCCTCACTGGCATTAAAAAAACATATATGTATTTGCTTTTTATTTAATGAATTTTTTATTTTAGTTATAAATTTTTTTGGTACATTTTTATCAACTACAAGAAGACATTGATTGAATGTTAAGGAATTATTTTTAATTATTTTTGAAAAGTTAGTAATTAGATTTGATCCAATTATTATTGGATATTTTTGTGTTTTTGTTTCAATTTTTAATTTAATTGGTTTCATAAATTTCTTTAATTTTTCTTACTATTTCATTTTTAGTGAGATTATCACACTTGATTTCATATAAAGCTTTAGAATAAATGTTAGTTCGTTTTTTAATTAAATCAATTAAATCATTATCTGTAGCATTAATTGTTAAAGGTCTTTTTTTGCTATTTTTAATTCTTTCAATTAAAATTTTTTCATTCCAATTTAACCAAAATGAATAATGATTTTTTAAAACTTCATTTCTAATATTTTTATTTGCAAAAGCACCTCCTCCTAAAGAGATAACTGTAGAACTAAGTTTTAATTTTTTAAGTGTAGTTTTTTCTTCGATTTTTCTAAAATATTCTTCTCCTTTTGTTTCGAATATTTTTCGAATTGTTGTATTTAAATTTTTCTCTATTTCTTTATCTATATCTACAAAATTTAATTTAAATTTTTTTGCTACTAAAGAGCCTATAGAACTCTTACCAGAACCCATCATACCTAAAAAAACAAGATTTTTTTTTGATTTCATAAGTTTAAATATTGAAAAAACACAAATATGTCTTAATTTGAAATTATCTAAAGTTATATGCAATTCAACAAAAATACAAGTTCAGGTAAAAAAAGTATAATTGGACTAGTTGTTAAATCTATTTTTGGACTAGTAATTGTTCTTGGCGTTGTTTTAATTCTCAATTCAATTGATTTTCCTGCTCCTAAAAAGGAAATTGAAAAAATTATTCCAAATGAAAATTTTAAAATTGTTAAATAAAAATTTCTTTTTTATTTTTTTAAGCTATCTAATTATTTTAAATCCTATTCACGCAGAAGATAATCCAATTGATATATGGAATCTTGAAAAAAAAGAAAATGAAACTGTTGAGGAAGCAGTTATTACAGAAGGTGAAAATAATAATGATCAAATAAGTGTTTTTGATATGCAGTCAGATAAAAATACTGGCTCGATAGAATTAGATGAAAATTTAACATCAAAAGAAGTCAAAATAGTAGGATTATACGATCCTGCAGAACACGGTTTGACTATTGATATGTGGACGAATTCTGATGGTCAAAAGTTAAAAAATTTATTTAACAGTTTAGAGAAAATTAATCTTTCTAATGATGCATTAGAAATTATGGAAGTTTCATTATTAACTAACGCTCATTATCCTAATCAAAATATTACTGAAAATGAATTTTTAAAATTTAAATCTGACTGGTTAATTAAAAATTCTAATTTAGAACTTATTGAAGAATTTTTGGTTAATAATCAAATTGTAAACTCTCATCCCAAACTAACCAGACATTTATTAGATAACTATTTATCAGATAAAAATATAAAGAAGACCTGTGAATTTTTTACAAAAATTAAAGAACCAGTTGAAGATGAATATTTATCTAAATTAAATTTATATTGTTTAGTAAATTATGGAAAAAATGAAGAAGCCCAATTAATTCTAGATCTTAAAAAAGAGTTAGGTTTTCAAGATGAGTATTTTGAAAATAAAATGAATTACCTGTTTGGTTATATTGAAGAAGCATCCAAAGAAGTCTCTGAAAGTTCAGTATTTGAGTTTCATTTAGCTCATAGAACAAATCCAGATTTTTCATTTGAACCCGATGAAAATACGCCTAAATTAATTTGGAAATATCTATCAAATTCAAATTTACTACCAGATCTAAGTAATGTTGAAATAAATGATCAAGATAAAATCTTAATTATTGAGAAAGCTGCAAATTATAAAATTTTCTCAGAAAAAGACTTATTTGAATATTATAAAAAATTTCAATTTAATATTGATCAATTGTTAAGTGCAACTGATACTTACAAGTTGCTGTCTCCGTTAGAAGCCAGAGCATTAATTTATCAAAGAGCACTTTTAACGAGTGAACCAGAATTGAAATTGAAATTTTTACAGTTGTTGAAGCAGTTATTTGAGGATAACAAAATTGGTTTAGCTTTTGATAAAGAGCTCAATAACTTTTTGAAGGAAATTGAAGTAAATAATGTTCCTTCAGATTATTTAAGTTTTTATAATAACTATTCAAAAAATCAGAATTCAGAGTTCAAAAAAATTCAATACAACAATAATATTTTACATCAATCTAAGTGGGTAAATTATTTTAGAGGAGATTATTCAAAATCTGAAATACAAGAAGATTTAAAAAAATTTCTTGATAGAATAATTTTTAGTAATGAAACTTTGTCCATTAAAGATATAATTTTTATAGAAAGTCTGAAATCAGACGGAGTAGAAATACCAAGCGAGTATGAAAGTTTGTATTCACAAAAACCTTTTGAATTAGACGAAAATTTAGCTGAGTTGATAGAAGCAAATGAAGTTGGAACAGTTTTATTATCTTTAATTGAGATAATAGGTAATGACAAAATAGAAAATATTGATGAAAAAAGACTTTATTTTATTTCGAATACCTTAAATCAAATAAATGCTGACCTAATTAGAAATAAGCTATTGCTAAAAGTTCTTCCTTTAAAAGTATAAAAATTATAATAACATACAAATTTTATGGCGATAAGAACGATTATTACAGAACCAAACAAGTTACTTCGACAAGTATCAAAACCTGTAGAAGCCGTTGGAAGTGAAGAGCAAAAATTAATGAATGATATGCTCGATACAATGTATGATGCTAATGGTATTGGTCTTGCAGCAATTCAGATTGGTATACCAAAAAGAATTATAGTGATGGATATAAGCAAGGATGAAAACAAAAAAGAGCCTAGATACTTTGTAAATCCAGTAATAAAAAATAAAGATCCACTTAAGGCAACTTATGAAGAAGGGTGTTTATCTGTGCCAAATCAATTTGCTGAAATTGATCGACCAAGCAAATGTGAAGTAGAGTATTTAGATTACTATGGAAAGAAACAGTTACTAAAGGCAGATGGATTACTTGCAACATGCATACAGCATGAAATGGATCATTTGGAAGGGATATTATTCATCGATTATCTCTCAAAACTAAAAAAATCAATGATCATAAAGAAACTTTCAAAATTAAAATCAAATACAGCTGAAGTTTAAAAAATGTCAAAAAAGTTAGTTTTTATGGGTACGCCCATGTTTGCTGTACCAATTTTAAAATCTTTATATCAAAATGGATATAATATTTCTTATGTTTATACACAGCCACCTCAAAAATCAAAAAGAGGACAAAAAATTAATAAGTCTCCAATACAAGGTATTTCTGAAACTTTAAATTTAGAATATAGAACGCCGACAGTTATAAATAATGAAGAGGAGTATAATTTTTTAAATTCTTTAGATGCTGATTTAGCAATAGTTGTTGCTTACGGACAAATCATACCTAAAAAATTTCTAAACCTAACTAAAAAAGGTTTTATAAATATACATGCATCTTTACTGCCTAAATGGAGAGGTGCCGCACCAATTCAAAGGTCAATTATGAATTTAGATCAGGAGACTGGAATAAGTATAATGAGAATTGCTGAAAAATTAGATACAGGACCAGTTTGTAATAATTATAAAATCCAACTTAATGAAAATTTGAATGCGTTAGAAATTAGTGAAAAGCTTTCTAGCTTAGCAGCAGAAAAAATTTTAGATAACGTAGATGATATTTTAGATGGTAAAGCAAATTTTATTGAGCAGGATCATTCGAAAGCAACCTATGCATCTAAAATTCAAAAAACTGAAGGTCAAATTAACTGGAATGAAAATGCTGAAAAAATTATTGGTAAGATAAACGGTTTATATCCATCACCAGGAGCATTTTTTATGTTTAATGGAGAAAGATATAAAATTCTAAAAGCTCAAGTTGGAAGAGCTCAAGGAAATCCAGGGTTAGTATTGAGTGATAATCTTGAAATTGCTTGTGGTAATAATCAATCGATAATTATTAAGGAAATTCAGAGGCAAGGTAAAAGACCTCAAAATATTAGTGAATTTATTCAAGGTTCGCAGATAAAAAAAGGCTCAAAAATATAAATGTTTAGATATCAGCTTTTGATAGAGTATTTAGGCACAAATTATAAAGGTTGGCAAATTCAAAAAAAAAATAAAACTATTCAAGGAATACTTCAAGACAAAATTAGAAAGTTATTAAAAGAAAATGTTACCATAGTTGGATCAGGTAGAACAGATGCTGGTGTTCATGCTATCGAGCAGTCAGCACATTTTGATTTAAAAAATAAATTATTGAACTTAGATAAATTTATTAACTCAATTAATCACTTTTTAAAAAATGAAAATATTACAATTCTTAAAATAAGAAAAAGAACTAGTAACTTTCACTCAAGATTTTCTGCAAAAAAGAGAGTTTATAAATATTTCATTTTAAATAGAACAAGTTCACCTGTGATTGAAAAAAATCAAGTTTGGCATGTAAGAAAAAAATTAGATTTAGATTTGATGAAATTAGGGGCAAAAAAATTAGTTGGTACTAAAGATTTCTCAACATTTAGGGCTTCAAGTTGCAATGCTAAGAGTCCAATTAGAACGATGGATTTTGTAAAATTAAAATCTTTAAATGATAAAATAGAAATTCATTTTAAATCTCAATCTTTTCTTCAACAGCAAGTACGATCTATGGTTGGTTGTTTAAAATATTTAGGTGAAAAGAAATGGGATTTAAAAAAATTTGACAAAGCTCTAAAGTCTAAAAAAAGGTCACTGTGCGCTCCTCCAGCACCACCTACAGGATTATTTTTATCTAGAGTTTTTTATTAGATTTTTTTTATTACTCATGGCAAATTTTTTATTTATTCGCCATCTAGATTCTGCTCTTATGATGTATCCACAACAATTTTTTGACTTACACTTACAGGGAAATTGTTTGTAATTTTCATCATAACCAAAACCATAATCGCAGGTAAATTCTTCACCTTTTTTGATATCTCTAATTGCTTTAACCCAAATTTTTAGACCCTTACCATCATAATCACAATTGTTGTCACAAGAATGATTAATTAATCCTGCAGTATTCCATGAAAAATCTCCATCAAGGTCATATCTTTTGTTGATAGTAAATAAATAGATTGGTTTACTGTTGTCATATTTATCAGACTCTTCAGTTTGTTTTTTTGTAATTAGTTTACCAACGTAATCGATTATCTTTGTACCTTCTTTGATATCTTTAGTAGCATAAAGTCCTCTACCTTTTTTATCGATATCAGATTTTTTAATTTTATATAATTTCATTGAGTTTTATTTAGTTTTTTATTGAGAATTATCAATTAAATTCTATTAAAGCATCAACATGTCTTTGAGTACTATCTTGTAGTGCTTTTAAGTCATATCCACCTTCTAGTATAGATACTACATTACCTCTACAAAATGATTTTGAAATTTCTAAAGTTCTTTTTGTAATTGTATAATAATCTTCAGCATTAAGTTTTAATTGTGCCAAAGGATCATCAATATGAGCATCAAAACCTGCAGAAAATAAAAGAAATTCTGGTTTAAATTCATTTAATTTTTTTAATACCAGTTCATATGCATTTAAATATTCTCTAGCACTTGTGCCAGCTTCAAGTGGAATATTTAAAATATTATTAAATTTTCCAATCTCTTTTTCCGAACCTGAACCTGGGTAATATGGAAATTGATGAGTGGAAATATATAAAACTCTTTCATTATTGAAAAAAATATCTTGCGTTCCATTTCCATGATGGACGTCAAAATCAATTATAGCAATTTTTTTATAACCATATTTTTCAATTAAATAATTAGCTCCAACTGCAACATTGTTGTAAATACAAAAGCCCATGGCCTTCTCTTTTTCTGCGTGATGACCTGGAGGTCTTACTGCACAAAAAGCATTTTTAAATTCTTTTTCCTTCACACCGTCAATCGCTGCAATAATTGATCCAACAGCGTCCATTGTTGCTTCTTTGCTACCAGGGGAGACAACTGTATCTCCATCTAAAAAATTAAATCCATTTTGAGGGTATGATTGATCGACATGATCAATATATTCAGAAGAATGAGTTTTTATTAATATTGATTTTTCAAATTTTGAAGGCTTTTTCCATATTAAATTTTTGTTATCTAATTTTTTAAAGTTATCTATAACAGCTGTAACTCTGTCTATTTTTTCAGGATGTCCATCTCCTGTATTATGATTTTTGTATGTATCAGAAGTAATTAAAGCTGTTTTCACTTAAAATAATTCTTTAAAATATTTGAATAAATTAAAGTTAATTTTTTTAAATCACTTAAAGAAACTGCTTCATCTACTTTGTGCATTGTTTTTCCAACCAAACCAAATTCTAAACAGGGAGCAATCTTTCTAATAAATCTTGCATCAGAGGTGCCTCCTGTGGTTGAGAGTTCAGGTTTAATCTTAGTAATATTTTTAATTATATCTTGGATCATATATGTAGTTTGATTTGGTTTAGTTAAAAAAGCTTCACCAGATACACTATATTCAATTTTGTAATTTGACTTATTTTTATTACAAATTTTCTTCAATATTTTATTTATTTTTGTTTTAATTGAATTCGATGAATGTTTGTTATTAAACCTAATGTTAAAAGTTGCATTAGCTAAACCGGGAATTACGTTATCAGCAGAATTATCAATATTTATTTTTGTAACCTCTAGGTTTGTTGGCTGAAAATCTTTTGTTCCTTTATCAAATTTAATTTCCTTCAATTCTTTCAATATTTGAACAAGAGTAGTTGATGGATTGTTAGCTCTATGAGGATAAGCAACATGACCTTGAACACCTATGACTGAAAGTCTGCCGGTCATACTTCCCCTTCGACCAATTTTGATCATTTCTCCCAATTTATTTGGATTAGTTGGTTCTCCAACTAAACAAAAATTAATTTTCTCCTTTCTTTTTTTTAAGTATTCAACAACTTTTTTTGTACCGTTAATAGCCATTCCTTCTTCATCACCTGTAATTAGTAAGCTTATAGATCCATCAAATTTTTTATTATTTTTAACAAAAATACTGACAGCAGAAACAAAAGCTGCAATAGAGCTTTTCATATCATTTGCTCCTCTTCCAATTAAATGTCCTTTTTTAATTGAGGGTCTAAAAGGATTTACTGTCCAATCTTTTAAGTTTCCAGCAGGTACAACATCTAAGTGACCAGCGTAGCAAAAATTTGGACCTTTGGTTCCAAGTCTTGCATAAAGATTTTTTACTGGTTTAGTGTTTTTTTCCTGAAACTCTAATATTTTAGTTTTGAAACCAAGTTTTCTTAATTTTTTTTCTAAGAATTTCATTACCCCGGCATCTATTGGTGTTATAGACGGGTAACGAATTAGCTCTTTGGCTAATTGTAATTCATTAATGGTTTGCATTTTAATCTCTTAAAAGATCGTTTACTGATGTTTTGGATCTTGTTTTTTCATCTACTTGTTTGATGATTACTGCACAATACAATGAGGGCGCAGCAGGATTGTTTTTGTCTGGTAATGATCCAGGAACAACAACTGAGTATGGAGGTATTTTACCGTGAGTTACTTCACCAGTTTTTCTATTAACGATTTTAGTTGATTGGCCAATATACATACCCATACTTAGCACTGAACCTTCACCAACTATTACCCCTTCCACAACTTCTGACATAGCACCTACAAAAACATTATCTTCAATAATAGTCGGAAGTGCTTGTGCTGGTTCTAAAACTCCACCAATACCAGTTCCTGCTGAAATATGACAATTTTTTCCAATCTGACAGCAACTACCTGCACGACTAAATGTATCCATCATTGTTCCTTCATCTATGTAAGCACCAATATTTACATAACTTGGCATTAGAACAACATTTTTAGCAACATATGATCCTTTTCTCATTGCAGTATTTGGTACCATTCTAAAACCTGCTTTTTCAAAATCAGCGTTTGACCATCCGGCTGTTTTTCCTTTTAACAAATGAGCTTTGTCTCTCCAAGCTGAGTAGGGACCATCTAAAGTTTCCATTCCATGAATTCTAAAACTTAGCATAATTGCTTTTTTTAGGTGTTGATGAGTTACCCATTCACCATCAATTTTTTCAGCAACTCTGGATTTACCACTATCTAGATCTTCTATTACTTGATTAATAGTATCTTTTAATTTTTGATCTGAATTTTGATTAACTTGATCTTTATTTTCCCAAGCTTCATTTATAATGTTTTCTATACTCATAGTTTTATTGGTTTTTTAATAACCTTATTTCTTTTAAAAATAAAGTAAGATTTTCAATTTTATAATCAATATATTCTTTATTAGATTCTTTTTTGCCCCATTCCTCATCATTAATTAACCAAGCAGTAATTGTTCCTCGCTCTTTACCTATCGATAAGTTTTTTGCTATATCTTCAATGTACAAAGTTTCTTTTGGATCAATTTTGAATTTTTCTACCATTAAATCAAAAGCTTTAGCTTCTGGTTTTGGGTGATATTCTGCATCTATGATATCAAATATGCCTTCAAATTGGTCGTCAATTCCTAGTGTTGTAGTGATATGCTTTACATGGTTTTGACTACCATTAGTGAAGACAAATTTTCTTAAATTTATATTCTCCAACTCATATCTTAATGCCGTATCTTTTTCTAAAAAAGATAAATCAATATCATGAACAAAATCTAAAAATTCTTTAGGATCAATTTCATGATGTATCATTAGACCATTTAAGCTTGTGTTATATTTGTGAAAGTAATTTGTCTGAAGTTCTTTGGCTTTTTTTAAATCTACATTAAGTTTACTTGAGATATATTCTGTCATTTTTCGGCTTACTTGTCCAAATACTGCCTCTAGGTCGCTATAAAGAACACCATCACAATCAAATAAAATATTTTTAATATTGCTTAAATTTTTCATTGTCTAATTAAAGTTCCAGATCCCCCATCTGATAAAAGTTCAAATAGAACAGAATGATTTTTTCTACCATCTATTATAACAACTCCTTTTACTCCGTTACTAGCAACATCTAAGCAATTATTTATTTTTGGGATCATGCCACCCGTAATTGTTTCATTATCTATTAACTCTTTTATAGATTCTGAATTAATTTCTGGAATTAGATTTTTATTGTTATCCAAAACACCTTCTACGTCACTCAATATAATTAACCTTCTTGCGTTAATTTTTTTTGCAATAAAGCCAGCTGCAGTATCTGCATTGACGTTATAAGTTTGATCATTTTTATCTAAACCTAAGGGGGCAATAATAGGCACTTTTTTATCTGCTATAATTTTATCTATTATTGATTGATCTACATTTGTAGGAGAGCCCACAAAACCAAGCTCTTCATTTTCTTGTACAACTGTTAAAATATTATTTTCCTTGGAATTAATACTCTGACTTTCGCAATTTTGCTGATCTAGAGCATTGATAATTTCTTTATTAAAATCAATTAATACTTCTTCTACAACTTTAATAGTTTCTTTGTCGGTTACCCTTAATCCTTTTATAAATTTACTTTCTAAACCTATCTCATTAAGTTTATTGCTTATTCTTTTCCCACCCCCATGAACAATAATAGGAGTAAATCCTAGTTTATTTAGTGTTGAAATATCTTTAATAAAAATATCAAAAAGATTTTGATCAATTAAAACGCTACCACCACATTTAATAACAATATATTCATCGTTATATTTTTCTAAATATTTTTTTACTTCTTCAGTTGAAGGACCATCGAGTGGTAGAATTGTTTTTAATTCTTCTTCTTTAATATCCAACATTAAGTTGTTGTTTTAACAGTGGTTCGTTTCATTATAAAAACTTGTTGTGCCATAGTTAAAATATTATTTACTGTCCAATATATTACCAACCCTGCTGGGAAAGGTGCCAAAATTATTGTTAAGAATAATGGAAAGAACATAAATATTTTTGCTTGCATCGGATCTGTTGGTGCAGGATTTAATTTTTGTTGAACCCACATAGAAACACCCATTGCGACAGGCCATGCTCCAATGACTAAAAATGATGGTACATCATAAGGCAATAATCCAAATAGATTAAATAAAGAGGTAGGGTCTCTCTCAGATAAATCTTGTATCCAGCCATAAAAAGGCATTTGTCTCATTTCAATTGTTACAAATAAAACTTTATATAAAGCAAAGAAAACTGGAATTTGCACAAGTATTGGTAAACAACCAGACATTGGGTTTACTTTTTCTTTTTTATATAGAGCCATCATCGCTTGTTGTAATTTCATTTTATCGTCCTTGTGCAGCTCTTTCAGTCTCGCCATTTCAGGCTGTAAGGCTTTCATTTTTGCCATGCTTCTAAACGAAAAGTTTGCAAGTGGAAAAAATGCTAATCTTATACAAATTGTAATTGCTATAATCGCTAGGCCATAATTTCCCAGTAATTTAAAGAAATAATCTATTCCAAAAAATAACGGTTTGGTAATAAAGTATAAAAATCCCCAATCAATTGTTAAGTCAAATTTATCAATGTTTAAAGATTCAGCATATCCATCAATTACATCAACTCTTTTTGCAGCAACAATGATTTGTAAGGTTTCTTCAATCAATGAATTTTCATTAAGTTCCAATGGTTCTGTTGATACAAAATTTGCTCTGAACTTATCTTTATAATCAAATGTTGTTTTAAATTCTTTTTCTCTAGGTGGAATTAGTGAAGTTACCCAGTATTTATCTCCAATACCTAGCCATCCTTTTTGAGCTGTTCTTGAAAATTTCTTCTCTTGTATATCATCATAATCTTCTTCAATTAATTCATCATCTAAATCTGCAATCAAACCTTCATGAAGAATATAGAAGTTAGATATATCAGGTATTTCATTTCTAATGATTTGCCCATAAGTATAAAAATCATATTTCTTATTGGTAGGATTGATAACACTTTGTTTGATTGTAAATAAGAATTTTTCATCTAAGGCAATCTCTTTTTCAAATGTTATACCTTGATCATTTGTCCAGGATAATTTTATAGGAGATTGATCTGTTAACTTATTATTTCCTGAAACTTTCCAAATAGAATTTGAATTTGGAATTTCAACATTTTTATCAGATGTAATAAAACCACTTTCAATTAAATAACCATCTTTTGAATTTCTTGGTGAAAGAAGTGTAACTTTTTCCTGAGAGTCTAGACTGACATTATATTGCTTAAAAGTTAGATCATCAATAACACCACCTTTAAGTGAAATAGAACCAACAATACTCTCATTCTCAAAATTAATTCTTTCACTTTGATTTAAAGCTTCTTCTCTAGAAATTTCAGCAACATTTTCTTTTTGATCTAATGAAGGTGTATCGCTGTTTTGTTCAACTTTATTTCCTTCAGCCACATTTTCTTTAGTAATTGGTTGAGGAGCAAAAAATAGTGAATACAAAACTATAACTGCTGCTGATAATGAAATTGCTGCTACTATATTTTTAGTATCCATATTATTTTAATTTTGTGTTTTTTTTAACAGGATCAAAACCTTCACCACCACCTAAAAATTTGATTGGGTGACAAGATAAGATTCTTTTAATACTTAAAAATGATCCTTTTAACAGACCAAATTCTTTAAGTGCATCAATACTGTATTCTGAGCAAGTAGGTAAATATCTACAAGAATGTCCAAATAAAGGACTAATCAAATATTTATAACCTTTGATAGTTTTAATTAATATACTTGTAAAAATATTCATTATTTTATTTTTTCAAAATCCTGAAATAGAGTTTCTTTTATTAATTTGTATTCATTATTTAGCATAGATGACTTAGCGATAACAAGGAATGAATAGTTAAAATTTATTGATATTTTTTTAACTGCTTCGTTTAAAATATTCCTTAATCTTCTTTTAATCTTATTCCTCTTAACTGCATTCCCTAATTTCTTTTTTGTTACAAAGCTAATATTGAGTTTATTATTATTTTTATTCATTAATTTACCAAAGAAAATAGTTACATACTTATTCGAGAACTTTTTTTGTTTAAGTAAATTTTTAAATTCTTCGTTTTTTGAAAGAGCAACAATTTTGCTTTTCATTAATTTACACTGATACAGTTAAAGATTTTCTTCCTCTGGCTCTTCTTCTAGCTAAAAGTTTTTTTCCACCTTTAGTTTTCATTTTCGATCTAAAGCCGTGTTTTCGAGCTCTTTTCTTATTTGAAGGTTGGTATGTTCTTTTCATAAATAAATTGATTAAATTTTATAAATTTTGCCCCTTTATATTAGCAATAATAAAAATAGCAAATAGAAGATTTAGGAATAAAGTAACAATATTTATGGAAAAAACAAAAAAAATTAAACTATTTATAGGTTTATCTTACTTATTAATTGTTAGTTTATTTTTATATTTTTTTTTTTCAAAATTCAGTCTTCAGGAGATTACATCTTATGATTTTTTGAGAAATAACAGATCTTATTTAATTGAGTTGAAGAATTCTAATTTATTTTTAGTTTTAATTTCTTTTTTGTTTCTAACTGTGCTTTGGGTATTTCCTTTTCTAGGCTTTGGATCTCCTGTAGCACTCATGGGTGGCTTTATTTTTGGGAAATGGATAGGAGCTATTATTGTGGCTGCTGGTTTAACTATAGGTGCTACATTTTTATATATTTTTGGAAATTACTTTTTAAAAGAATTAATTAGAGAAAAATTTTTAAACAAATTTCAAAATCTTGAAAAAAAATTTCAAAAATCTGAATTTATTTATTTATTAATCTATAGAATTATTGGAGGAATTCCTTGGCAACTACAATCTCTTTTGCCTCTTTTATTTAACGTAAAAATTAAAAATTATTTTTTTTCCACTTTTTTTGGAATTATTCCAGGTGTGTTTTTAATTGCATCTATAGGTAGTGGTATTGAAAAAATTATTGATCATAATAGCAAAGTTCCTAAAATAAGTGATATAATATTCTCCCCTGATATTTATTTACCTCTTTTAGCTTTTTTTGTTTTAATTATTTCTACTATCTTGTTTAGGAAAAGATTTTACAAAGATTAATGGTGCTCCCACCCTGTACTGACCAGGGAACTAGTCATTACCAATGACTTGTTATGCCATTTAACTACAGGAGCTAAAATACATTTAGTAATTTATTGATAATAAAGCATTTTTTTCAAATTATTGCCTTAATTTTTTGATCATAATGATCTATATCTACTAAAAAAATGTTATGGGAATTCACTACGATTATAAATCTACAAAAGGCAACAAGCTTATGGAGAAGCAAGCTAAAAGAGAAAGAAAGCTTGCTGAAAAAAAAGCCAAACGTTTAGCTAAAGAAGGCCCAAAAAAAGAAGAGCCCACATCAAAACCATTAGATCCTAATAAACCAATATCATTAGATTTTTTGACTAATCCCAACAAAGAATGAGTTCAAAAGATAAAAATGAGCGTTTGAGCTTAGCTTTAAGAAAAAACTTAAAAAAAAGAAAACTATTCCAAAAAAAAAACAAAAAAAAATCTAAGTAATGTCTATTCAGCCTGACTCGTGGATTAAGAAGATGTGCAAAGAGCACAACATGATTGAACCATTTTTGGATCATCAAGTTGCAGAGGGAAAAATATCATATGGATTAAGTAGCATGGGTTATGATGTTAGGATCTCTGATGAATATAGAATATTCACTAATGTAAATAATTCCTTAGTTGATCCAAAAAATTTTTCAGATGATAATTTTATAGAGAAAAAGGGACCACATTGCATTATTCCTCCAAACTCATTTGTTTTAGCTAAAACAGTAGAATATTTCAGAATTCCAAAAGACGTACTTTGCATATGTGTTGGTAAAAGCACTTATGCAAGAACAGGTATAATTTGTAATGTAACTCCTATTGAAAATGAATTTGAGGGAAATATAGTTATAGAGCTAAGCAACACTACACCTAATCCAGCAAAAATTTATTCTAATGAAGGTATAGCCCAATTTTTATTCTTTAAATCAGAGACTCAACCAGAGACAACTTATAAATCTAAGAACGGTAAATATCAGGGACAAACTACTATTCAGGTTGCTAAAATTAAAAAGTAAGTTATGGACAAATTTCTGATTGATGGTCCTAGCAAAATCAAAGGCAAAGTTTCAATATCAGGTTCGAAAAATGCATCATTGCCAATATTAGCGGCAACATTACTTTTTGATTTACCAGTAACTCTTCATAACCTTCCAAGAGTAAAAGATATTAGTACTATGCTTAATTTACTTAAATCTCTTGGATCAAAAATTGAACTTTCTAAAGATAAAAAAACTGCAAAAATTTCAAACAATAAAAATATGAAAACTTTTGCTAGTTATTCATTAGTTAAAACAATGAGAGGTTCAATTTTGGTATTAGGGCCATTGGTTGCAAAATATCATAAGTCAAAAACATCACTACCAGGTGGTTGCTTAATTGGTGCAAGACCAGTTAATTATCATTTGTCAGCTTTAGAAAAACTTGGGATGAATTATGAAATTAAGGATGGTTACATATTAGCAAAATCTTTTGGCAAACTTAAAGGAGGGTTAATTAGATTTCCAAAAATTACTGTTGGTGCAACTGAAAATTCTATAATTGCTGCATGCTTGGCAAAAGGAAAAACAGTATTAAGAAATTGCGCCGTTGAACCAGAAATAAAAGACCTTACTAATTTTCTTAATTCAGCTGGTGCAAAAATTAATTGGAAAGGGAGAACTTGTACTATTAACGGAGTAAGTTCTTTAAATTCAACAAATTATTCAGTGATGGCTGATAGAATTGAAGCTGGTACTTTTTGCGTAGCAGCAACTTTAGCTAAAGGAACTCTAGAAATTAATAATTTAGATCCAAAAATAATAAATACAGAACTTAATTTATTAAAAAAAACAGGAGCCAAAATAAAAGTAAGCAAAAATAAAATTCATATTAATGGACCAGAAAAAATTAAGTCTATTAAAAATATTAAAACAAATGAGTTTCCTGGAATTCCAACAGATCTACAGGCGCAATTAATGGTCTTAATGTGTAAAGCAAAAGGAAAAAGCTCTATCACAGAGAATATTTTCGAAAACAGATTTATGCATGTTGCCGAATTACAGAGATTAGGTGCAAATATTACGACTAAAAATAATAAAGCTTATATTGAGGGTAATACGAAATTTATTGGTGCAGAAGTCATGTCTAGTGATCTAAGAGCATCAGTGGCACTTGTCTTAGCAGCTTCGGTTGCACAAGGGAAATCTGTAATTAACAGGATTTATCATTTAGATCGTGGTTATGAAAAAATTGAAAATAAATTAAAAAATATTGGTGTTAAAATAAAAAGATTAAAAAGATGAACAAATATTTAGCCAAAATTATTGCTACAGACAAAGAGGGATTGCAAATGATTTCAGCTTGTAGCTCAGGAGCTAAAGTAAAAGTTTCAGACATTAAGTATCTAGAATCTAATAAAGTATTTTTATTATCAATTGAACGTATTAAAGTAGAAAATGAAAATGAGGACAAAAAAGTCAATAGTATTTGCAGATTTGATTTTGTTGATAAGGTAAAGTCAAAAAATATTGATCAATCAAATCAAGAATTGGTTTTAGAATTAGTAGGAATAGATTATTTGAAAAATAACGATGTTTATGAAATAAATCTTTTTTTTAGTAATAATGCTCATATCGCTTTGACCGCTGAAACGATTGAAGCAATATTAGAAGATCAAAGTGAAATAAATTAGAGATGAAGGTTTTAGATAGTAGCAAGAAAAATTTTGGTAAACTATTAGATAATTTGTTATTGCACAGAAAGAGAAAAGTTCAATCAAGCTCTGTTTCAGTCACTAACATTATTAAAGATGTTAAAAAAAATGGTGATAAAGCTTTATTAAAATATGAGAAAAAATTTAACAAAAATTCAGTAATCAAGCCTAGCTCAAATCAAATTCAAAAATCAATTCAATCATTAAATTCTATTGTAAAACATTCTATCGATACTGCTTACAACAGGATTTATAAATTTCATTCATTACAAAAGTTTAAAAATATTTCTTACACTGATAAATTTAAAAATAAACTTGAGTATAAATATTTACCATTAGAATCGGTTGCAATTTATGTACCTGGTTCAACTGCATCCTATCCATCTAGTGTATTGATGAATGCAGTTCCAGCTATTGTTGCTGGTGTAAAAAGAATAGTTATGATTAACCCAGGCTATAAAGGAAAACAAAATCCTGCGGTATTGTATGCTGCTAAAAAATGTAAAATTAAGGAAATTTACTCAATTGGTGGACCATCTGCTATTGCTGCAGTTTCTTATGGAACAAAAAAAATTAAAAAGGTTGATAAAATTGTAGGGCCTGGAAATGCTTACGTTGCAGCTGCAAAAAAAGAAGTTTTTGGAGATGTTGGAATTGAAGGTATGACTGCTGGTCCTTCTGAAGTTACAATAGTTTGTGATAAGCATTCTAATCCAGAATGGATTGCAAGTGACTTAATAGGACAGGCAGAACATGATGATCTTGCACAGTGCATATTGATTTCAAAAGATAAAAACTTATTAAATAAAGTTAAAACTGAAATAATTAAACAATTAAAAGATATTCCAAGAGAGTCTATTGCAAAGAGAAGTTTGCAAAATAATGGAATTTTAATGCATGTAAATTCAGATAAAAAAATTATCGATATTGTTAACAAAATAGCTCCAGAGCATTTAGAGTTAAATGTTAAAAACTATAAATCTATTGTTTCAAAAATAAAAAATTCAGGATCAATTTGTTTAGGAAAATATGCCGTTATGGCTATGACAGATTATAATGTAGGTTCAAACCATGTTTTACCAACTAACGGATCAGCAAAATATTCAAGTGGTATAAGTGTAAACGAATTCTACAAAAGAATTTCATACATAAACCTATCAAAAAAGGGTATTGAAAGTCTTGGACCATCAGTTATAACACTTGCAAATTATGAAGGCCTGGTTGGGCATGCTCAATCAGTATTAAAAAGAATAAGGAGAAAATAAATTTGTCAAAACAAGACTTACTTGAATTCAAGGGGACTGTGATAGACCTGCTTCCGAATGCAATGTTTAGAGTTAAGCTAGAGAATGGTCATACGGTTACAGCTCACACAGCAGGTAAGTTAAGAAAAAACAGAATTAGAGTTCTTCAAGGTGACAATGTAACTGTCGAGATGACACCTTACGATCTTACTAAAGGAAGAATTATCTTTAGAGGATAAATAAGGCTGAGTAGCTCAGGAGTAGAGCAGAGCCCTGAAAAGGCTTGTGTCGGAGGTGCGAATCCTTCCTCAGCCACCACCACAAAGTTTGATCTTGAAATACCTGTAAAAGAAATTAACTTAATTAATATAATAAATAACAAAAGGACGAAGAAATAAGATGAGTACACTACAAGGTAAAATAAAATGGTATAATGGTAAAAAGGGATATGGCTTTATAGAGAGAGACGACAAAGAGAAAGATGCCTTTGTACATGCTTCAGCTGTAAAAGCTGCTGGAATGAGATTTCTTAACGAAGGTGATAAACTTGAATTCACATTAGAAGACGGTCCTAAAGGTCCTTCTGCAGTAAATTTAAAAAAAATAGACTAATTTTCGTAAAATTTCTAAAGGACGTTATTTCTACATTTAGTAGATTAACGTCCTTTTTTTATTTAAGCCTTGAATATTAATAATTTTTGTCTAAAAGACTGCTCATGAATATAAATATTATATACAGAATTACTTATAGAAGTACTCACAGAAACTGTTTCCATAGCCATTAGGCTATTTGTTTATATTATAATTTTCATTCCACATAAAATAAGATAATAACTAAAGGATAAGCTTTGGTGGTGAAATAGTATCACGTCGGTTTGTGGATCCGAAGTCGTAGGAGCGTAACCTACCCAAAGTACCACTAAAATGGAAAAAGATAAAAAACTCAATCCTTCCTTACCATCTGGATTTGAAGATCGTTGGAATAAAAAGTTAGTTCTAAAAAAACAACTTTTAAAAGTGATTGAAAAAAATTTTTTAAAATTTGGAGCCGAACCATTAGAGACACCTTCTTTTGAGATCAGCGAAAATATTGGTTCGTTTTTGGCTGAGGACGAGGATAACCCTATGTCTGATGTATTCTCATTTAAAGATGGCGATAAAAATATTACTCTTCGATACGATCTATCCAGTCCTTTAGCTAGATTTGTTGCTCAAAATAACCAAGAGCTTCCATCAATTTACAAAAGATATGCAATTCAAAATGTTTTTAGAAATGAAAAAGCAGGAAATGGAAGATACAGAGAGTTCATGCAGGCCGATTTTGATATTGTTGGAAATGTTAATTCGGCCCAAGCTAATGCGGAACTTTGTAATTTAATCTCGAGTACACTCTTAGATTGTGGTTTGAATAAAGATCAATTTACGATCAATATTAGTAATAGAAAAATTGTACAAGGTTTAATTAATGATTTAAAAATATCTGAAGATAAGCAATTAAAAGTAATTAGAGCTATTGATAAATTAGATAAACCTGGATTTGGTTTAAAAGGTGTTGAAGATCTTCTTAAAAAAGAGAGAAAAGATGCAAGCGGCGCAGTTACAAAAGGCGCTGATCTAACAGATGAACAAGCATCACAAATCTTAAATTTTTTAAAAATAAAAGATTTAAAACAATTAAAAGAAAATTTAAAAAATCCAATGTCTCAAGAAGGAATTAAAGAGCTTGAGGAAGTTTTTGAAATTTTAGGATTTGGTTCTAATTTGGAACAAGTACAAACCAATTTTACTATTGTAAGAGGTTTAGCTTATTATTCTGATTTTATTGTTGAAACTAACCTAAATTTTAAAATTACAAATAATAAAGGAAAAGAAGTTGATATAGGCAGTATTTGTTCAGGAGGGTCTTATGCTAAGCTTATCTCAAGATTTAAAGGGGTAGATATTCCAGGTACAGGAATTAGTTTTGGTGTAGATAGATTGTTGTTTGCACTTTTACAATTGGATCAGATTAAGGTGGATGATCAAAAGCCTGTATTAGTTTGTGTGATGGAGGAAAAATATCTAAAAAATTATTACGAAATTGTAGATCAATTGAGAGAAAATAACATTAATACAGAAATTTTTTTAGACACAAAGAAAAATTTAGGCAAGCAATTAACCTTAGCAAATAAGCGTGAATTAAATGTAGCAGTTATATGTGGTGACAATGAATTTACTGAAGACACAGTAACGATAAAAAATCTTAAAGGTGTTAAAGGTGAAAATAACAAAACATTTCCAAAATCAAATTTAATAGATGAAATCAAAAAACTTATCTGAAAGCATTCTTAGATCAGTAAAATCTAAGGGTTACAAATATATTGATTTACCGTCAGTTATTGAGGCAAATCATATTGTTCAAAGGTCAGGTGAAAACTTTAGAAAATTTATTTTTTCATTTACTGATCAAAATGGAAGTGAGCTATGTCTTAGACCAGATTTAACAATTGCATCCTGCTTAAGATATTTAGAAAATAATTTAAAAGGAAAAGAAAAAATTTTTTATAGTGGTCAAGCTTATAGAAAATCTGAAAATAAAAGTGATTCTATTATCCGAGATCAAATTGGATTTGAAATTTTAGGCTCTAAAGATGAAAAAAATGATGATAAAGAAATTATCAATACCTCATTAAAATCTCTTCAAAATATTAAATATTCATCAGGCAAATTAACAATTGGAAATGTTGAAATATTTAATTTGTTAATTTCAAAACTAGATATTCCAAAAAGATGGAAGTTAAGATTATCAAGACATTTTTGGAGAGAAGATTACTTTAACGATCTTTTAAAAAGATTAGAGACAAACTCTGATGTAGATCCAACTATCGTTGAAATAGATAAAAAGCGTTATTTAAAAATGCTGAAAGAAGATTTATCAAATGTAATAGCAGGAAGAACTATTAATGAGATATTAAATCGATTTGATAACAAAATTAAAGATCCAAGAAGAGCTAGTAAAGGTAAAGGTGTTTCAAAAATTATTAAAGACTTTTTAAAAATCAAATGCCCAATCAATGAAGCAGCATCTGAGTTAAATAAATTTTTTAAAAAAAATAGAATTAATTTGGTGGTTGATCAAAGATATTTTCCTGTCTCTAACAACAAAGTTTCAAAACTAAATGTAGTATTTTCAACTTCTTTTGGAAGACAATTGGAATATTACACAGGGATGGTTTTTAAAATTGATGTTAAATCAAAAAATAAATTAAAAAATATTATTAATGGTGGTCGTTATGATCGATTAATTTCTGATCTTGGGTCAAAAAAACAAATACCAGCAGTTGGCGCTGCAATCAATATGATCTTATGATTATTTGGCTTGCTTCATATCCTAAAAGTGGAAATACATGGCTGAGGTCAATGATAGCTTCATATTTTTACAGTGATAATGGTGAATTTAATTTTGAATTATTAAATTATATAGACCAATTTCCAAGTTTTACACATTTTAAAAATTATGAAGATAAATTTGAAAAACCTGAGAGTACATCAAAATATTGGTTACATGCACAAAGAAAAATTAATGAAGATAAAAAAATAAAATTTCTTAAAACACACAATGCTTTATGCAGAATAGAAGATTCAATATTTACAGATCAGAAAAATTCTCTTGGAGCTATATACATTATTAGAGATCCAAGAAATGTTATTAACTCTATATATAATCACTTTGATAAAAAATATTATGAGGAGGCCTTAGAATTTATGCTTGATGAAAAAAGATGTTTGTTGCATAAAGAAAATAATAGATATCTTGGTTTTGTGTCTTTGTTTTCTTGGAAAAGTCACCAAAAAACTTGGAGAAAAAATAAACTATTTCCTGTTCTCACAATAAGGTACGAAGACTTGCAAAATAAAACTTTCGATACTTTTAAAAATGTTATTTATTTCATAAAATCTATAACTAACTCAGGAAAATCTTTCGATAGAGAAAAAGCAAAAAAAGTTATTCAATCATGTCAATTCGAAAAAATGAAAAAAATGGAATTAGAGAAAGGATTTTCAGAGTCTGTTAAAAAAAAGTTAAAAAATAAAAAAATTGATTTTTTTCATTTAGGGCCAAAAAATAATTATAAAAAATTGTTAACTAAAGATTTAATTTTAGAAATGAATAAAATATTTAAAGATGAATTGAAAGAGTTTAAATATGAGTAAATTACTTAATATAGGTATACCGAGCAAAGGAAGACTTAGAAAAGATATATTAAATATTTTTAAAAAAAATAAATTAAATCTAATTTCAGAAAGAGGAGAAAGAGATTTATTAGGTTCAATTAAACAAAAGAAAAATGTTAAAATTTTATACCTTCATGCAAGAGAAATTATAGAAAGACTGGGAGATGGTTCATTAGATCTAGGATTCTCCGGATTTGATTTATTGAAAGAGAGTGAAATAAATATTCAAAAGAAAATTAATGTTATTAAAAAATATGATTTTGGGAAGGCTACGTTAGTAGTTGCAATTCCAGATCCTTGGATTGATGTCCAAACTATTGCTGATTTAGAGGAAATAGCATTTGAGTTTAGAGATAAGAAAAAGAAAAGATTAAGAGTTGCAACCAAATATCCAAATTTAACAAGAGATTTTTTATTTTCCAAAGGGGTTACTCAATTTAAATTAGTAGATAGTTTAGGTGCTACAGAGGCATATCCTTTTACTGGTTCATCAGAAATAATTACTGATATCACTTCAACAGGAGAAACTTTAAAAGCTAATAATCTAAGAATTTTAAAAGATGGTGAAATATTAAAATCAGAGGCTTGTATGATGATATCTAAATCATCGTCTAAAAATAAATCTCTTCAAAGTTTAGCTAGATTACTTTCTAAGAATTAAATCTTTCCAATAAATAAGAATAATTTTAATAATATCCAGGTTTCGAAGGATTGCATAAACACCAACTAGTATTCCTAAACCAATAATAATTTTGAATATTAATAATAATTCCATTACATATTTTATATATGATATAAAGTGATTCATGGAAGCTATATTTTTAGTTATCTTAATTCTGTTACTCGGAGTAGTTTCGGTAATTCTTTACTTAAATTTGAGATCTAAGCCTGAAGATCAAAAAGAAAATAAAGAAGCTGAAGAAATAGCTAATTTAAAATCCGAAATTTCAAGTTTAAAGGATACTTTAAATACAACAATCAATAGTTCACTTGGAGCAATGTCCACTTCATTTAACAATCTGTCTACCGGAGTAACAAAAGATATGACAGAAGCTTTAACTAAAGTAGATGAAAAAGTTGGAAATTTTAATCAACAAGTTCAACTATTAAACCAAAGCCAAGAAGGAATAACAAAAATTTTGGCTGGAGTTAAAAAATATGGAACTCTTGCAGAGTTTAGTTTGGATGCACTGATTAAAGATTTACTACCAGCTTCTCAATTCATGACAAATGTGAAAATGAAAGAAAATACAAGTGAGAATGTAGAATTTGCAATTAAGCTACAAGATGATGTTTTAGTTCCAGTTGATAGTCATTTTCCGGTGGAAAAATTTAAAGCAATTACCGATGGTCATGACGCGGAGGATAAAAGGTTAGTTGCCGATGCTAGAGCAAAATTAGCCACTGCATTTAAAGCAAAAGCCAAAAGTGTAAATGAAAAATATATTGTACCACCAAAAACCACTGACTTTGCAATTGTGTATGCTCCTACAGAAAGTTTATACAAAGAGTTAACTGAATACCAAGACCCAAGTACAAAAGAATTATTAATTCAAGAATTAATGAAAAAATATAAAGTTGTAATCTGTGGCCCTAATACTTTGTCAGCGTATTTGCAATCTTTACACATGGGATTTCAATCCTTGAAAGTTCAAAAAGGAGCAACTGAAATCTATAATCATTTAAAAACAATAAGCACAAGATTTTCAAAACACTTTGACAACATAATAATTCTAAGAAAAAAATTAGAAGATGCTATGGGTGTGGTTGATAAATTTGGAACAGATGCAAGATCAATAAATAGAACTTTGGAAAGCATAAAAGATCCAGAGCAGGTTGAGAAAGCTGTACAAACAGACAAAGTTGAAAAATTTGTTGATAAACAAAGACAAATTAAAAATTAATTTCTTTTTTTTGATAATACCATTTATAAGAAGTCTCATGCAATGGAATCGTAAATATGATTATCCAAAATCTTCAAGGGCAACAGTTGATGGTATTAGAAGATACCTTTTGGGAGAAGAAAAATTACCAAGTGTGACTTCAATTTTAGATGTTACTAAATCTGATGAGGATAAAGCAGCTTTAGCAAATTGGAGGGAGAGAACAGGATATAAAGAAGCTGAAGCTATCACAAAAGCAGCAAGTAGCAGAGGCTCACAGATGCATAACTACTTAGAATCTTATTTGCTTGGGAGAGAAAATTTAAGTTTTTTTGATGATAATGAACAATATAAATTGATGGCAAAAGAAATAATAGATCATGGTTTAAAAAATAGATTGGAAGAAATATGGGGTGTTGAGTGTACACTTTACTATCCAGATAAGTATGCTGGCACTGCGGACTGTGTTGGAGTTTATGAAGGAAGAGAAACAATTATAGATTTTAAACAAAGTAATAAACCAAAGAAAGCTGAGTATATCGATTCATGGTTATTGCAAACTAGCGCGTATTCTTTAGCTCATAATGTTGTGTATAACTCAAATATCACTTCTTGTGTTATTTTGGTCTGCACTGTAGATAAATTATTCCAAGAATTTAAAATTCAAGGACATGATTTAGTCATCTATCAAAATTTGTTTTTAGGAAGATTAAAAAAATTTCATGAAGTATCTAATTTAACTTAAAATATATAAGAAAATATGGACAAATTTGTAATCTACGACACTGAAACAACAAATAGCACTATTTGGGGATCAATTATTGAGGTTGGAGCAGTTGTTGTTGATAAAAATTTAAATGAAATTGGTAAGTTAAATATCAGAGGCAGAATGCCAGAAGGAGAAGTGCCAAGTGCTAAAGCTCTATTGGTAAACTCAACAAGTATAGATTTACTTACCAAAGGAAACTATTCTCATTATGAATTTTTAGGAGCAGTTGAAAACTTCTTTTCAAAAGCTGCCCCAGCATTATTTATGGGATGGAGTAACTTAAATTTTGATAGACGAATGTTCCATTTCAATTTCTTTAAAGGTAACAGATATCCTTACATTACTCACTCGTCCCCAAATAAAGAACACGATGGTCTTCATGTTGCAAGAGCTGCACAAACAATTAATTCTGAAACTTTAAAAACAGAACTAACAGATGCTGGAAATGAAAGTCTTGCTCTTGAAGGTTTAGCAAGACAACAAGGATTTGATACTTCACAACAACACACCGCATATCATGATGCATTTACAAGTTTAAAAATTTTAAGAATTATAAAAGAAAAGCATAATGACAATTGGGAAAAATTTTTAACTACCTCAACAAAGAGTAGTGTGGAATCTATTTTAAAAGGAGAAGGTATTTATTCAATTTTTGAAAATGTTAAAGGAAGAAATATGATGTATTTAGTTTCAACATTACATCCAGAACATTGTTTTCATCCATCTTATGCTTCTTGGGGATATCTATGGGACTTAAGAAGAGATCCAGAGCCTTTTCTAAACATGTCAGTTAATGAGCTTAAAGCTAATCTTAAAAAAATCAGTCCAAAAGCTCTAAGAGTTATAAAAACAAATAAAGCGCCTGTTGTATTAGATAAAAAATTTGCGTTAAAAGAAAAAGCCTACACAGAACTAGATTTAGAAACAATTCAAAAAAGAGCTAAATTAGTTAGATCTAGTGAAAACTTATGCAAAAATATTCAAATCATTAATAGAGAAGCTGCAGAAGAAAAGTCACAAACTCAAAATCAAGAAGATTTACTTCCCGAAGAAACTTTGTATGAGAAATTTGTTCCAAACAAAGATACTGCTTTATTCAAAACGTGGCACAGTTCATCATGGGAAGATAAATTAAGATTATTAGATAAATTTCAAGATAAAAGATGTGCATGGTTTGGGCAAAAAATTATTTACCAAGAAGCACCTCACGTATTGCCACCTGATTTATATAAAAATATTAAAAGTGAGATAGCTAGAAGAATTTTGAGTAAAAATAGAGAAAAGTGGCAAACTATAGCAATGGCATACACTGAAATCGATACCTTAAGAGATCAAGCATCAAATAGAGATGATGAGGAAGAGCTTAAAAAATTAGATGAAATAAATGAATTTATTATGTCAATTGAAAAAAAATATGAAATTGCATAGTTGACTTTAAAACTTTAATTTATAGAAAGGATTTATGCTTATAGATTTTAAAGATGAAGATTTTGATAGTAAAATCAAAAATGAAGATGTTTCAGTAATTCAGTTTTCAGCTGCTTGGTGTGGACCTTGCAAAGCTTTAAAACCAGTGATGGATAAATTAGCTGATGAATACAAAGGTAAAGCTGGTTTTTATTATGCTGATGTAGAAGATGGTGGAATAAACACTGGAAGTGCTGCTGGCATAAGAGGCGTACCAACTGTTATTATTTACAAAAAAGGTGTTGAAGTAGATAGAAAAGTTGGTGGGGTACCTGAAAGCCACATGAAAGAATTTTTAGAAAAAAACATCTAATTCAAATTAAGTATTTCTCCAGCTAGATAAAGAGAACCTGTAATTAAGATTATATCGTTTTTCTTGACCGAAATGGACTTGATTGCATCAAATATATCTTCTTTGTACTGAACATTTTTGAATGAATTTAGTTTGTTTTTTAAGTCTTTTCCGCCAATTGAATTAGGTTGGTTTGGAATATCAATAGTGGTCAAGGTTGAGATATTTTTAAAATAACTAATATACTCATTATGATCCTTATTGGACATCATACCTAAGATTATGTGTTTATTACAATCTAAAGTTTGGAGGTATTCATTTACCACTCTAGCTCCATCAGGGTTATGATCCCCAGAAACTAATAATGTATTATTTTTTACAAGTTCTTTTAGTTTTCCAGATTTAATTTCCTGTAATCTTGCAAGATTATTAATATTTTGAATACCACTTTCTATTTCATTGTTTTGAATTCCAAGATTTAAAGTTCTTATAGTTGCAATAGCAGTCGATATATTTTCTAGTTGAAACTGACCAAGAACGTTCGGTAGAGGAAGCTTCAAACCTCCCAATTTATCCTCATAGTAAAAAAAACCATTCTCTTGAATTGAATAACTATAGTCTTCATTAAAAAATAACTTATTTGAAGAGTTATGTTTAATAGTTTTTTTAATACATTCCATTGTCTCTTTTTTATTTTGCTTTGCGATAACAATATTTGAATTAAGTAAGGCTGATGTTTTTTCAAAAACAATTTGCTCAATTGTTTGATTTTCTTTTGGAAGCCAGTCGAGATGGTCTTTACTTATAGATGTTACTATACTTGCAAGATTACTCTTTAAAATATTGGTAGCATCAAAACGGTGGAATAAACCACTTTCTATTAAGTTGATATTGTCAGGATATTGGGCAGCTTTATAAAAAAAACAAGCTGATAACATTTCAAAAACAGTTATTGGTTCGTTATTATTAACTTTTTCTACCTCTTCTAATAAATCAGCTAATTCCTCGTCATTTAATTCCTGATTATTAAATACAAATCTTTCATTAATTTTTTGTATATGTGGGCTCGTATACACATTGCATTTTAAATTTGCTTCCTTGAGAATTGCATAAATAGCCTGGATGGTAGAGTTCTTTCCATTAGTTCCAACAACTGATATGGCCTTAATTTTATCTTGGGGATTTCCTAATTTTTTACAAAGATTTTGAATTCTATCTAAAGATAAATCTATTTCTTTAGGATGCAACTTTTGAAAATTGCTGAGTGTCTTCTGAAGTTTCATTTTGCTCAGAACTTATAGCAGAATTTTGTTTTAACAATATTGATAATAAAGTTCCTATTTTAGATGCTAGATCTCTTCTCTCTACGATTAAATCAACAAACCCAGTTTTCTCAACATACTCACTTTTTTGAAAACCTTCTGGCAATTCTTCTTTTACTGTTCCTTGAATAACTCTTGCACCTGCAAATGCAATTAAAGCACCAGGTTCAGCAATATGAATATCTCCTAACATTGCATAGGAAGCAGTTATTCCTCCTGCAGTTGGATCTGTAATACAAACTAGGTAGGGCAAACCATTTTTCTTTAATTCATTAATTGCAAGTGTTGTTCTTGTCATTTGAGATAATGAAATTAAACTTTCCATCATTCTCATTCCTCCACCAGCACTAATACATATAAATGGCGTTTGATTTTCTATTGCATGTTGAATTCCATATAAAAATGCTTCACCTTCTGCAGCAGCCATTGAAGCTCCTAAAAAATCAAAGTCAGATGCAACAGCTGTTATTTTAATATTATTGATTGTCCCAGATGCAACCATCATTCCACAATCTAACCCAGTTTTTTTACGAGCACTTTTTAATCTATCTTTGTATGATTTAGAGTCTGTCCAATTTAAAGGATCATCTTTTGGAATAGGTGTTTTAAAAACTTCGTAATTGTTTTTTCCAAATAAAATATCAAATCTTTGTTTAGGTTTAATTCTATGATGTTTATTACAATCTGGACATACCCAAAGGTTTGCTTCTAAATCTTTTTTTAGAATTGGTCCTCGACAACAACTTGTCCATTCACTTTTTGCGATATCTTCTTTAGTAGCTCGTTCACGTATAGCAGTTTTTATTTTTTCACCTGCTTTGATAATTTTGGTTATCCAGTTCATTGAATTTTATTTCTTAATCTTTTAACGATATTAGTAACATTTGTGACAGTATTTTGTCTTCTGTCAATTGATTTAGATATTTCCTTACATATCGCACTACCAACTACTAAACCATCAGCTTTTTTAAGAGATTTAATCGTCTTTTCTGTAATACCAAAGCCAATCACCACATTTTTTGATTTATTTTGATTTTTAATTTTATTGTATCTTTCCAAGATTTTCTTTGGGGAAACTTTTAGTTTACCCCCTGTGGTTGACAACATGCTAATATAGTAAACCATATCATGCGAGTCCCTTATTATTTTTTTTAATCTAATTTGAGAAGTAGTAGGTGAGACCAGTTGTATAAAATTCACTCCATTCTTTTTACATCTTGATGCAAAACTTTTGTTTTCAGGATAAGGTAAATCTACAACAATTAGTCCATCTACTTTTGATTTTTTACATTTATCTAAAAATTTATTTTCATTGTACTGAAATATCATATTGTAATAACCCATTAGAATAATGGGTGTATTTTTTTTTGATTTTTTAAAATTTTTTGCAATTGAAAATACATCATTAATTTTTATACCGTTTTTAATTGCTCTGTAGGCACTAGTCTGGATTTGACCTCCGTCAGCTATGGGAGTGTTGTGAGGAAAACCTAATTCACAAATATCAGCATAGTTTGAAATAGACTTAAGAATTTCTAAAGATTTTTTTTTAGTATTATCTCCTGCAACTGTATAGGTCAGTAAAGCAGGTCTATTTTCTTTTTTTGCATTTAAAAAAGCTTTATTAAGTAAAGAGCTCATTAATTTTTTCCCAATCTCTCTTTTAAAATATCTCTATCTTTTTTTGCATCACCACAAGAGTTAACAATTATAATTGTATCTTTACTTAATTTTGGAGCAATCTTTATCGCCTCTGCAAAAGCATGACTTGGTTCCAAACTTGGATTGAGTTTTTCAAACTTAGTAACCATAACATGCGCATTTAGTGCATCTTCATCTGTTGCATAAGTATATCGTGCTCTTTTAGTATCTTTTAAAAAGCAATGAATAGGACTAACTCCAGGATAATCTAAACCAGCACTTATAGATTCTGTATCATTAATTTGTCCTTCATTATTTTGGCAAACATAAGAAGCTGCTCCGTGCAAAATACCAACTTTTGCATTTCTACTTAGAGGTGCTGCATGAAGTTTAGATTTTTTAGGACCTCCAGCTTCTACACCAATTAATTCTATTTGTTTTTTATCAAAATCAATAAACTCACTCCAAAATCCATATGCAGAACTACCGCCTCCAACACAATTAATTAACTTAATTTTATTTGGAATTTTTTTAAATTCTTCTTTAAGCTGCGTTTTTAATTCTCTAGAAATTTGTGCAGTTGACCAACCACATATTTTTACAAAGATATTTGGTCCAACAGTACTACCAACGCACATATGTGTATTATCACAATTAGATACCCAATATCGCATACATTCACTCACTGCATCAACTAAAGTCTGACTTCCAGAATAAACTGGTACAATTTCTGCACCGTTTTTTCTCATAGCGTCACAATTTGGTTTTTGTCTTTTAATGTCTTTAGCACCCATAAAAATTTTACATTTAAGCCCAAATTTTTTAGCTGCCATACTTAACATTTTTCCTGCATATCCAGCACCAGTATCGCCAACGATATATTTTTTACCCATAGCTTTACAAATTAGTGCATGAACAGTGGCATTATAGATTTTATGCGCACCTCCATTTGCTTCAGAAACTACTTTTGCCCAAATTTGAGCTCCACCTAAATGATTGGACAAATTTTCTAATTTCACAAAAGAGGTTGGAGATCCAATATAATTTTTAAAATAATAATCTCTTTTTTTTAAAAATTCTTTATTATTTCTAAGTTTCTTAAATTCTTTTGTTAAATCCTCTACAGGTTTTTTTAGAGTTTCAGGTATAAAACTACCACCAAACTTTCCTCCCCAAAAACCTTGTTGATCATGTTGATCAATTAATGGAATACCTCTTTTAAGCTTCATTTTTAATTTCATTCACTTTATTTAAAAAAAATTCTATTTTGGATAAGTCTTTTAATCCAGATGTTTCTACGCCACCAGATAAATCTATAAAATTTGCTAAATTTTTGTAGTTTTTAAGCTCATCGTTATATTGAATATTTCCAGCAATCATTAATTCCTTATTTAAGTTGATATTTTTAATCAAGTCATGATCAAAAGATTGACTTTTCTCATAGCCCTTACTGTCAAATAGATAAATGTCAGTATGATCAGAGTATAATTTATAATCCTCTAAATCAGACTCTGATTTTATTGTAAAGGCTGTAATAATTTTCTTTTTATATTTTTTCTTTATCTCTTTTATTTCTCCTGGCGTACAATCATACAATTGGTAGTAATCAAAAGGTAAGTTTTTAATTTTCTCTAAAATATTCGTATTTGGTTTAACTAGAACGGCAACATAGTAACTTTGTTTTGGAATAATGCTTAAAAGTTTTTTTAAATTTTCATATTCAACATATCTAGAACTTTTTGGATAGTTACAAATAAATCCTATAAATGTTGGCGGGTGAGGGTGATTAATTAAAAAGTTCAAAGTATTAGGATCTGAGATCCCACAGATTTTACATCCTTTGAACATCAGTTTAAATGATCAATTAGTCTTTTAACATTATTTTTAATATTACCCTTTGTAAGTGATCTACCAATTACAATTCCTGAAACTTTATTTTTGAATGCATCCTTTGGTGTCATTACTCTTGCTTGATCGTTTAAATTATCACCTGGCATTCTTATACCAGGCGTTATGATTAAAAAATTTTTATATTTTTTTCTAATCATTTTTGCTTCTTGCGCTGAACAAACAACTCCATCACACCCTGATTTTTTAACAATACTAGCTTGTTTTAAAACTAGTTGATCAACTGTTTTGGTATGACCAATTTCCTTTAAAGATTTGTTTTTAAGACTAGTCAATATAGTAACTCCTAGTACTTTCAAATTTTTATTAATTTGTTTAGTTTTATTTTTAATTGCTTTAAGCATTTCAAGGCCACCGTTTGCATGAACTGTAATATATTTGCAATTTTTTAAATCTTTTAAACTATCAACTGCAGAAAGAGCTGTTTGTGGTATATCGTTAATTTTTAAATCTAACCAAAAATCTGATTTATATTTTTCTAAAAATTTTCTTCCATTTTTTGAGTAAAAAAACTGTAATCCAAATTTTGGAATAATTTTTAACTTTTTTGTATTAATATTTTGAAGAATTTTCTTTATTTGATTTAAATTTGAAGTATCACATGCAACGAATATAATTTTATTCTTCATTATTGATCTTTTTAAACATTTCCTTGCTCATTTTCCATGATATTACTTTCTTTTCAGGAACTGCAACTTTTTCACCAGTTTTTGGATTTCTTCTAATGGAGGCTTTTTGAGTCTTAACTCTAAATGTTCCAAAATTTCTTAATTCAACTCCGTCTCCTCTACGAAGTGATCTTTTTATTTCATTTAAAATTATATCAGTAAATTTCTCTAAATCTTTTTTTAAGAAATTTGGGTAGTTGCTAGTGAGTTGTTTTAAAAGCTTTGATTTTACAATAGCCAATTTATAACTTCTTCAATTATTCTTTCTCTTCTTCTTTTTTCTTTAAATCTTCAGATAATGATGAAAAAGGTAGGTTTTTACCAGAACCTTCAGATCCATATTTATCAAGAGCTTCTTTTTTCTCAATTTCTTCAAGTAATCTAATGCTTAATGTTACTTTTCTCTTATTCATGTCCAAATCTGCAATCGCACAGTCTAATTTTTCACCACCTGTCCATCTACTTGGTCTAGCATCAGCAGCATTAATTGCTATTGCAGATTTTTTAATCTGGAAGTCCATTTCACAACCTTCTGGTCTTACTATAAGTCCTTTGTTATCAGTTGAAACAACTTTAACAGTTATTGTTTGATTTTTTGACTTATCTTTAAACCAGTCAAACGGATCTGCTTGAGTTTGTCTTAAACCAACTCTAATTTTTTGTTCAGAGGATTTGATTTCTAATACCTTAACCTTAAGCTTATCACCTTTTTTATATTTGGAAAGTTCTTCTTCCCCATTATTTAAATATGTTAAATCATTACAATGTAAAAAAGCATCAATATCTAGGTCTTCAATTTTAACAAATAAAGAGTATTCATTTTTGTTTACAATTT
Source organism: Candidatus Pelagibacter sp. HIMB1493 (assembly GCF_052047995.1). NCBI lineage: Bacteria > Pseudomonadati > Pseudomonadota > Alphaproteobacteria > Candidatus Pelagibacterales > Candidatus Pelagibacteraceae > Candidatus Pelagibacter > Candidatus Pelagibacter sp. HIMB1493. Next base: position 1,370,677 of record NZ_JBNAIP010000001.1, read on the forward strand.
CTCCTTCGACTATCGTTCCAACAGGATATTTCTTTTCAAATGTTTCGAAAGGATTATCCTGAGTTAACCTGTGTGAAATAGCTACTCGTCTTTTATCTTTGTCTATCTCAGTAATTACACAATCTATCTCATCTCCAACTTTAAACATTTTTTTTGCTGAAATATTTTTTTTAGTCCAGCTTAGTTCGCTTGAATGAAGTAAAGTTGTTAAACCTGGTTCTAACTCACAAAAAGCACCAAAGTCCATTAATTTTACTACTTTAACTTTGTAGATTTTATTTAGTTCGTAATTTTCAATATGCTCAAAAGGATCTGGAGATAATTGTTTTACCGAGCATCCAACTTGTAATTTTTCTTTATCAACACTGATAACTTTTAGGTCGTGTTTTTCACCTATATTAAATACTTCATCAGGATGATTTACTCTTGAATAAGAAATTTCTTGTAAATGAACCAATACATCTAATTCACCATTGACATTAAAGAAGCATCCAAATGAACTATATCCTTTTACTTCTGCACCTTTAATAATGTCTCCCACTTTATATTTCTCAACTATTTTTGCTTTATCTTCTTTTTTAAAAGATGAAATTATTTCTCTTCTAGATACACAAGCATTTCCTCTTATTTTATCAAGTTTTATGAGAGCAAATTTTTGTGGTTCATTCATTAAATGACTTATATCTTTTAAAGGTTTGTCGCTTATCTGTGATCCAGGTAAAAACATTAGTGAGCCTGTATCTATATGTTCAACTATGCAACCACCTTTACATTTAGATGTAATTTTACCCATGATAGGCTCATTTTTCTCATAAGCTTCAACTAGTTTATCCCAACCTTTAATTTTCTGTGCTTTACTTGCTGAGACCAATACCTCACCATTTTTGTCTTCAATTTTTTCTAGTAATACTGGAATTGTTTCTCCAACCTTAATTTTATCAGTAAGTCCCATGCTTTTTAATTCATTTATATCTAGTACTGGCTCCGATTTTAGACCTTCAACAAATAAGAATACAAATTTCTCTGTAATCTTATTTATTTTCCCTTCTATAATTTTACCTTCTTCTATTTGAACTTTTGAAAGTTGGCTGCTTAGTAGCTTTTCGAATTCTTGTGATGCTGGATTTGATAAGTCTTTGTAAATTTCCATTAATTATTTATTTTCCTGTCTATTATTTTTTTTATTTTTAAAAAACATGCCCTTTTATTAAGGTTTGTCGTATTAATCAATAGTGAATCTTTTGTTTTCTTTAACGGAGATATTTTCCTATTTAAATCACTTTTATCACGTTTTTTAATACTTTTTAAGACTTCCATATATGATATTTTTTTTTTTAAGCCTTTTAATTCTTTATATCTCCTCATAGCTCTAGTTTTTAGATTAGCAGTTATGTAGAATTTTAGGTCAGCGTCAGGAACTATATTGTAAGTTATATCTCTCCCATCTAAACAAGAACCATTGTATTTTCTAGGAGGATTATAAGCAAAATTTAATTGAAATGAATGAACTAACTTTCTTAAAGACTTAATTTTAGAAACTATGGAAGCTTCAGTTCCAACTTCATCAGACAATAAATTTTTGTCTGCAAGATCTTTTATTTTTAAAGATTTAATTTTTAATTTTATAAATTTATTATTAAATTTTTTAGGATATTTTATTTTTAGATGTGCGATAAATCGATAAATTTTACCAGTATCAAGATAAAGAAGATTATAATGTTTTGAAATTGCCTTTGCTAAAGTTCCTGCCCCTGCAGCAGCAGGTGAGTCAATAGCAATTTTTAAAATATTTTTTCTTTTTATCACTTTTTTAAACTATCAATAATCTTTAAAAAATTAGGAAACGAAGTATTTATAGAATCTTTGTCATGAACATTCCAATTACCACCGAAAGATAAAGCTGCAATTATACTTGTCATAAAAACTCTGTGATCTTTCAAATAATTTTTAATAATTATTTTTTTATTGTGATTTAAATTTAAATTTGGGTTACCATAAATTTTAATCGAGTCATTTGTTGTAACAGTTTTGACTCCTAGATTTGTTAGAATTTTTTTAGCCCATTTTAGTCTTGGACTTTCCTTTTGATTTAGTTCACCTAAGTTTTTAAAATAAGAAATGCCTTTGGCTTTAGCAGCAACTAGAAAAATAACTAAAAACTCATCAATTGCTCCACTGTTTAGGTGTGGTGGACAATTAATTGCTTTTAAAATTTTGCTACCATATATTTTAATATCAGCTTTCTTTTCACCTTTGTAAATTTTTTCATTTTTAAAAGTTATTTTCACTCCCATTTTTTTTAAAATAGTAACTATTCCTATTCTTGATGGATTTATATTTACATTTTTAATTGTTAATTCTGAACTTGGAGATAAAGCTGTTAAAACGATAAAAAACGCACTTGAGCTAATATCTGAAGGGATATCATAGTTTAAAGTGTTAATTTTTTTTACTTTTTTTATTTTAATCTCATCAAAATATCTATTTTTTTTGATGCTAATAGGTAACTTCAAATGCTTGCATAATAACTCAGTATGATTTCTCGATTTCTTTGCTTTAATTTTCGTAACTCCATTTGTTCTCATCCCTGCAAAAATAATTGAGCTTTTGCATTGAGCTGAACCTTTATTTTCATAGTATCTGATAGGCTTTAAATTTGAGGAACCATAAATTTTCAATGGTAAATGATTATCGTTTTTTAATTTAAATTTAGCTCCAAATTTACTTAGAGGATCAGAGACTCTTCTAAAGTCTCTTTTTGATAAACTTTTATCTCCAACTAAAGTAATTTGATTTGGAGAGTTTACTAGCAATCCAAGAATAAGTCTTCCCAGTGTTCCTGAATTTTTTGCATCAATTTTTAAGTTTTTTCTGTATTTATAGCCATCTATGCCTTTTCCAAATATTACATATTCTTTTTTTTTAATTATTATTTTAATACCTAATTTTTTTACTGCTTCTATGGCAGCCAAAACATCTTCTGATAATAAAAGATTTTTTGCCTTTGATTTACCATTTGCTAATGATGCAAATAACACCCATCTAATACTTAGACTTTTGTCACCAGGGACAACTATAATTTTTCTAAAATTTTCAATTTTCTTGTTTATATTAACAACTTTTGACATTAGATATTAATTAAACTTAAAGTTATCGCCAAAATATGCATTTTTCGCATTAATATTGTTAACTAAATTAGAAGGTGTACCTTCAGCGATAATTTTTCCATTGCTTAATATCATTGCCATATCTACACAAGCTAATAAGTCTCTTGCCTGATGATCACATATACAAATTGTTATTTTATTTTCACTTTGCAGGTTTACTATAATCTCTTGCAACATTTTAATTGTTAAAACATCTAATGCAGCGAAGCACTCATCTAATAAAAGAACTTTTGGGTCACTTAATAAAGAGAGCGCAATTACTAATTTTTTTTTTTGTCCACCTGATAAAAATTTTGCTTTAATATCTTTTAAATTATCTAGTTCAAACTTAGCCATTAAATAGCTTATTCTTTCTGATCGATAATTTTTGTTTTTGATAACGATTTCACTAATTGCTTTGAGATTATCATGAAGAGAAAGATCATTAAAATATCCGCCGTATTGAGGAACATATCCTACTTTAAATTTTTTAGTTCTAAGGTACACAGGATAACCATTTACATTTTGTCCAGCAATTTTAATTTGACCATTATTTGGATTTATCAATCCTGTTATTAAGTTAAAAATTGTAGATTTACCCACACCATTTGGTCCAAGCATACCAAAAATTTGACCTTCATTAATTTTAAAACTTATATTATCTAAAATTAATCTATTTCCGTAAGACAAGGAGATATTGTTAAATTCAATTATCGAGTTAATATTTTTAAAAGATTTGATCCTGAACTTTTTTATGATTGCCATTTAATTTGTACTAATTAATTCTACTTTTTCTTCTTCTTCGTACATAAATATTTTTGCATCTTTTGATATAATATCCATTTCAAAAACATCAGCTTTTAAGATGTTATCTGAGTTCTTAAAGATAACGTTTTTTGAAATCAATATTGAATTTCTTTCTAAAGAAAAATCAAGATAATCTCCAGTAATTTTATTAACTAAATAATCAATTATTACATTTTTTGAAAAAATTGTATCAAAATTATCACTATTGTATTTTCCAAAATCTGACAAGATTGTAATGTTTTCTGAATTATTTAACTTAATTAAAGCATTTACTTTTTTTAAAAATATTATGCTAGGATTGGAGTAATCTATAGTACCTTCTTCAGCTCTAATTAAATATTCGTTACCATCACTATCTTTACTTGTATACTCTACGTTTAATATGATATTTGAATTTTGATTTATATCATCATTTTCAGTTTCATTATCACTGATTACTCCAACATCTTTGTTATTAATCTTTAAATAAAAAAAATAGGTAGTAGGAAAAATTAAAGATAAAATAATAAAAATTTTAAAAAATTTTTTGACAATCATTTATAAAATATTTGACTGCAATATAGTATGGATATGAATTACTCCAATTGTCATTTTAGGTTTTTCTTTTTTAGTAACTACTAGTGAAGTAATTCTTTTACTATTCATCAATGTTAAAGCCTTTGCTGCCAATTCATCTTTATTAATAGAAAATGGTTTTTTGGTCATAATATCTTTAACCGGCAATAACTGGAAGTTTGAATTTTTTTGAGAAATTCTTCTTATTTGACCATCTGTAATAATTCCAATAGTTTCTTTTTTTTTGTTTAAAACAACAAGAAAGCCTAATTTTTTTTTACTTAAAATTTTTAAAGCTTTATTCATTTCTAAATTTTCATTTACAAAAGGAATTTTTTCTCCTGATATCATTATATCTTCAACAGTTTTAAGCTGTGCTCCTAAGCTCCCTGCAGGGTGGAGTTTCTTAAAATCCATTTTACCAAATTTTTTATATTTCATTGATGCTATAGCAAGAGAGTCACCTAAAGCTAGTTGTGAAGTTGTACTCGCAGTGGGTACAATTCCTTCTGCTTCATTTGCTTTAGGAGTAAGTAATTTTATGTCTGAAGCTTTATAAAGTATAGAGTCTTTTTTAGATACAATTCCAATCAACAAATTTTTATTTCTTTTTGCATATTGAATTATATTTTTCAACTCAACAGTTTCTCCTGAATTACTTATAAGTATTAAAATATCTTTTTTAGATATCATACCTAGATCTCCATGTGATGCTTCACTTGCCACAAGACTAAAAGATGGTGTTCCTACTGATGCTAATGTAGCAGCAATTTTAGATGCTATGAGACCACTTTTCCCAACGCCACATAATATTACTTTTGATTGACAATTTGCTATTTGAAAAACTGCCTCGTTGAAAGATTTATTTAAATTTTTTTTTAAATTCTGTAACGCTTCTATTTCTAGATTAATCACATCCTTAGCAACTGATAAAAATTTTTTTTTATCCATTAATGAGACCAGATATCTTCTTTGAAAAGTGCTAAATCAAGATCAACTCTTGTTTTTAAAAATTGCAAACAATTTTCGTAAAGTTTAATTCTATTTTCTCTTTTTAGAATTTTAATTAGTTCTTCATGAATCTTATGAAGATAAATTACATCATTAGCACAGTATTTAAGTTGTGCAGGTGTTAATTCTCCACCAAAATCTGAACTTTGAAATTGCTTACTAATGTCTATATTTGTGAACTCCTTAATTAACGTTTTTAAAGAATGATTATCAGAGTAAGATCTCGCTAGTTTTGAGGCAATCTTGGTATCTAAAACATTTTTAGTATCTGTTTTTAAATAGTATTTAATATGTGCCATATCTGCACGTCCATAATGAAAAATTTTAGTTATGTTTTCATTATTCAGAAGTTTTACCAAATTAGGTGCTTGATAATTTTCTCTATCAAATTGAACTATGTGAGCGTCTGAGTTGCCTGAAGATACTTGAATTAAGCACAATGGATCACGTCTGACATTTAGACCCATAAATTCACCATCTACGGCAATTATATTGCCTAAATTTAAATCATCTGGTAGATCGTTTTTGTGAAGTTGAATATTATTACTCATTTTTAAACATATATATATGAAAGCAAAAAATTGTCTAATTTTTGGTGGAAGTGGTCAAATTGGCCGAAATTTAATTAGAAAACTTACAAAGAATAATTATCAAGTAACTGTTGTAACAAGAAACATTCATCAAAAAAGTTATATAATTAAAACTCAAGCAAATGCTGGCTACATAGATATTGTTGAATCCAATATTTTTGAAGAGCAAAAATTTAGAAAGCTTTTTGAAAAAGCAGATATTTGTGTAAATTTAATTGGTATTTTATTTGAGTCAAAAAAAGGAAACACATTTAAAAACATTCACACTGTTTTTCCTTCTTTGTTATCTAAACTTTCTAAAGAATATAAACTTAAACATTTTATTCATTTATCAGCACTTGGAATAAATGAGGCTACGGACTCTGATTATGCCAAGAGCAAATTAGAAGGAGAGGAAAGAATTTTAAAAAATTTTCCTTTAGCAACAATTATAAGACCATCAATTGTTTATTCAGTAGATGATAATTTTACGACAAATTTCATGACTCTTTTGAATAGATTGCCAATATTCCCGCTTTATTATGAAGGCAAAACTAAGTTTGCACCAATTCATTGTTCCGATCTAACAGACGTTATTTTTAATGTAATTTTTAATAATGTTAACTCTAAAATAATTGAATGTGTTGGTCCCGAAATTATTTCGTTTAAAGAAATATTAGAAAAATTATTAAATTTAATAGGAAAGAAAAGATTATTGATACCAATGCCTTTACCATTAGCTCAATTGTCAGCTAGATTTTTTGAAATAATGCCAAAGCCAGTTTTGACCAGAGATCAATTAAAACTTTTAAAATATGATAATGTTTTATCTGGTAAATATAAATCTAACTCAGACATGGGAGTTCCAAGCTTAAAATACTTCGATGAAGAAGTTAAAAAATATTGTTATATGTGGAGGGAAGGTGGTCAATTTTCTACAGAAAAATATAATTCAGATAATATAGATATTAAAACGAGTTAAAATTTAAGCAGATTGAATTTTCTTTTCAATAAACTCTGGAACTTCCTCTTTTTCTGTAACTTCTTCTTTTTTACCTTTTGGTTGATAAGCATAAAGTAAATGAAGTTTGCAATAAGAGAAATCTTTTAAAGAGGATCTGCCACAAAAATAAAATTCTTTTTCATCTGGATGACCTATTGGCCACTTACATGAATTCTCATCTAGCTCTTCTAATTGTTTAGGATTTTCTGGTTCAAAATCTTTTTCAATAATTAATGATTTAAATTTACTTTTACGGCCTCTTTTTGATTGAATGTTATTCTGCTCAATTGAATTCTCGAAATTTTTATTAGAAGTAGCAGTTCTAGTTTTGATTTTTGCTGAAAGATTTAATCTATGGGCTTTACCAATCACAGCGTTACGACTTATGCCTCCAATAATTTCAGCAATTTGGCTAGCTGTATTGCCTTTGCCCCATAATTCTTTTAATTTTGAAACCTTTTCTTCAGTCCAACTCATATCTATATGTTGTGTTATTTATTTATAAAACGACAATATACTGTTATTAATTTAATTGAAACAATCAAAAAATTAGAGTTATCAACAATAAAAGCCTAGCTCAAATAAAATTAGTTTTTCAATCATAACTTGTATCTATGAAATAAAATTTATAAAACAAATTTAATTTATGAGCAATTTAGCAAAAAATTATAACAGAAAAAAAATTTCATTTAAGTATGGAAAGGGAAGCTATCTTTACTCTACTGATGGAAAAAAATATCTTGATTTTGTGATGGGTATTGCGGTTAATTCTTTAGGTCATGCTCACCCAAGTTTAGTAAAAACAATCAATAAACAATCTAAAAAACTTTGGCATGTTTCAAATGCTTTCCAAATTCCTGAGGGAGAAAATTTAGCTAAAAAATTATGTAAAAAAACATTTGCTGATTATGTAATGTTTCAAAATAGTGGAGCTGAAGCTACAGAGGCAGCTATTAAAGTTGCTAAAAGATATTTTTTTTCAATAGGTAAACCAAATAAAAATAGAATTTTATGCATTAAAAATTCATTTCATGGAAGAACATTAGCTGCAATTTATGCGAGTGGATCAAAGAAAATGACAGAAGGATTTGGGCCCAAAGTAAAGGGATTTGATCACTTTACTTTTGGAGACCACAAAGCATTAGAAAAGAAAATTTCAAAAGATACTGCAGCTATAATGGTTGAAACGATAATGGGAGAGGGAGGAATTAAAGTAATTCCAGATTTCTGTTTAAGAGAGCTTAGAAAATTATGTAATAAGAAAAAAATTCTTTTAATTTTGGATGAAGTTCAATGTGGAATAGGTAGATCAGGAGATTTTTTTGCATTTGAAAAATCTAAAGTAAAACCAGATATAGTCCCAATAGCCAAAGGAATTGGAGGTGGATTTCCAATAGGAGCAGTTCTTATGAATAAAAAAGTAGCCTCAAGCATGGTACCTGGCACTCACGGATCTACATTTGGAGGAAATCCACTAGCTATGTCAGTTGGTAATAAAGTAATGGATATAGTTTCAAATAAAAAGTTTTTAAATAATGTAAAAAAATTATCTAAATATTTCTTATCAAACTTGAACAAAATTAAGGAAAAATATCCTAGTATTATTAAACAAATAAGAGGAAGAGGTTTTTTAATTGGGATGCAGTTACATCAAGACCAGACAAATTTCATTAAAAAATTAATGGAAAATAAATTATTAACTATTCGTGCCGCAGAAAATGTTGTCCGTATTTTACCACCACTAAATGTTAATAAAAATGAGCTTGATGAAGCTTTAAAAATTATAAATAAAGTTTGTAGCCAATTTAAATAGTTATGAAACATTTTATAAATTTAAAAGATATTCCAAGTAAAGATTTAAGAAAAATAATTACTGATGCAAAAAAAAGAAAAAGTTCTCGAAGAAAACTCAATACTCTAGAAATAGATAAAGGTGCTCCATTAAAAGGAAAAATTTTGATCCAAATGTTTGAAAAACCAAGCTTAAGAACTAGAATGAGTTTTTATTTAGCAATAAAACAGCTTGGAGGAGGTACTTTAACACTTAGATCTAATGAACTTCATTTAGGACAAGGTGGTGAAAGTATATCAGACACAGCGAAGGTTCTGTCAACTTATGGGGATGGATTTATGTTGAGAACAGATAGTGATAAAAAAATTGAAGATTTCAAAAAATATTTATCTATTCCAGTCATCAATGGTTTGAGCCCATCATCTCATCCAACTCAAGTGCTTTCAGATGTTTTTACAGTTGAAGAGATTACAAAAAAACCCATTTCACAATTAAATATTTGCTGGATTGGTGATTCAAATAATGTGTTGGATAGTTTGATCGCTGCTTCAGTTAAGTTTTCTTTCAAATTAAGCATTGGCTGTCCGAAAAACTTTGAACCAGGAAAAGAAGTGAGAAATTGGGTAAAAAAAAATAAGAGAAAAATTTATATTTATAATGATCCAAAAAAAGCTGCTAGCGGAGCTGATGTAATTTTTTCTGATAAAGTTATTTCGTTAAATGACAAAGTAAACAAAAAGAAAAAAATTCAGGCATTTAAAAAATTTAAAATTGATAAAAAATTAATGAGTTTTGCAAATAAGAATTGTATTTTTTTACACTGTCTGCCTAGAGGGAATGAAGTTTCTGAAGATATTTTCTTAGGAAAAAAATCTCATGTATGGTTGCAGGCTCTTAATAGAGTTCATGTTCAAAAAAGTATACTGTTGTATTGTTTTGGAAAATTAAGGTAGTGGAACTGGGCTATCTGAATTTTCATTTAGATACTTAATTACAGAAGCTCTATCTGCTTCTTTTCTTAAGCCTGCATAAGCCATTTTTGTACCTTTAATATATTTTGCAGGTTTTTTTAGAAATCCATTTAGCTCTTCAAATGTCCATTCTTTTTCATAAGCAGCTAATGCTTTTGAATATTTATAATCTTCAACTGCTCCAACTTTTCTTCCAACGACATTATATAAAGCTGGACCTATAGCATTTTTCCCACCCTTAATTATTGAGTGACAGGCTGCACACTTTTTAAATATTTTTTCTCCACTTGCTATATCCCCCATGGCCATTAATGCAGCAATGTCGATTTTTTCTTCTGCAGCGTTTGTTGTAGAAGATGAGGCGGTAGATACCTGCTCAACTTCCACCGTGTATCCTGGAGTTTCTGGCTTTTCTACATGAAAAATTACATCAGATAATTTTCCTATACCAATAACAAGAAGTGCTACCATTAGAACTGCGGCTACAATTTTGTTAATTTCAAAAGAATCCATTTTTATAAATTTAATTTTGAACGTATAACATGATAAATTAAAATTTGACTAAAATTTAATGTACAAATTTGCCTCTATTTTAATTAGTGATTAATGAAAACTCTTATAATTATACCCTCTAGATTATCCGCAACTAGGCTTCCAGGAAAACCATTATTAAAAATCAATGATATTTCAATTATTTCACATGTATTTAATAAGGCAAAACAAGCAAATATTGGAGAGGTAATTGTTGCTGCAGAGGATCAAGAGATTGTCAATGATATTAAAAATAATGGAGGAAATGCTATTTTTACAAGCAATAAACATAAAACTGGTACAGACCGAATATATGAAGCTTATCAAAAACTCAACTTAGATAACATTGATTTTATAATGAACCTACAGGGTGACGAGCCAGCAATAAATATAGAGGATATTGTAAACCTAAACCAAATGATGATAGATCACAAAGCAAAAATAGGAACCCTTGCTGCTAAAATTGAGAATAAATCAGATTTAGCAAATGAGAATATAGTTAAAGTTATTACTGAAAATAATTTAGAAGATGACCCGTTTTCTAAAGCAAAAATATTTTTAAGGAAATCTGAAGATACCCCAAATATTTATCACCATATTGGAATTTACTGTTATTCATCTGAAATTCTTAAAAAATTTGTTGAATTACCACAATCAAAAAATGAAATTGAAAATAAATTAGAACAGCTTCGAGCTCTAGACAATAATATTAAAATAAATGTTGCTCTAGCAAGCAAAGCCCCTATAGGAGTTGACACAGAGGAAGATTATCTGGCCTTAAAAAAAATAATGGAATATAAGTCCTGATGGGTAAAATATATTTTCAAGGAACATTTGGAGCTTATTCTCATTTAGCAGCATTATCAATAGACCCTGATGCTGAAATTTTACCTTGTAAAACTTTTGATGATTGTTTTAATAAAGCTTCAGAAGAACCCGATTGTAGAATAATAATACCAGAGTCTAACAGAATTACAGGAAATATAGGTATCGAATATTTAATTTTTAAACATAGATTGAATATTTACCAAGAGCACTTTCAAAAAATCGAACATAATTTATTAGGTCAACAGGGAGCTAAACTGTCTGATATAAAAGAAGTTTACTCTCATGCACAGGGTTTGTCGCAATGTTCAAATTTCATAAAAGAAAATAATATTGCTGAACATATAAGAGCAGACACAGCTGGATCAGCCGAAATGATTTCTAAAACAAAAGACAAAAAACAGGCAGCAATAGCATCATCTCTAAGTGCTGAAATTTATAATCTTGATGTAATTAAAAAAAATATAGAAAACGAGAGTGGAAATTTAACACGATTTCTTGTTATGGGAAAAAATATATCTCAACCTGAGTTTGGAAATAAAAAATATATAACTTCATTTTTATTTAAACTTAAAAGTAAACCTGCAGCTCTTTATCAATCGCTTGGAGGATTTGCCATCAATGGAGTAAATCTTACTAAGCTTCAAAGTTACCCTGAAAAAAATTCTTTCGACTCTTATTTTTTCTTATGTGATTTAGATGGACATATTGAAGATCCAAAAGTTCAAAAATCTCTTGAAGAGCTAGGCTTACATTGTGAGGATTTTCACGTCCTGGGTGTTTTTGAAGCCGATAGTTTGAGACAAAAAAAACAATAATCTTTTCTTGTAGATTAGAAATTTTAACTGCTATAATAGATTTGGAGGCTAGAGGTGGATGCTGCTTGAACCCGACCAGATCTTAACGGAAGCAGTCGTAAAGACAGTTATTCAGGTTCTAGTCTCCTTAAAAAATTTATGAATAACAATTCAAAAGTACTAGCTCTTAAATATAGACCTCAAATATTTGATGATCTTATTGGTCAAGAAGTTGTTGCTGAAACAATTATAAATTCAATAAAAGCTGACAAAGTACCTAATGCATATTTGTTTACTGGAATTAGAGGGATTGGAAAAACTACAACCGCAAGAATTGTAGCAAAAGCCTTGAATTGCTCAAATGGTATTGAAAAAATGTGCATTGATAATTTGTGTGAAAATTGTCAGTCGATTGCAAACTCAAGTCACATTGATGTACTTGAAATGGACGCGGCCAGCAAGACAGGAGTTGATGATGTTAGAGATCTAATTGAGTTTTCCAGATACGGACCTACTTCAGCAAAGTACAAAATTTTTATAATCGATGAAGTTCATATGTTAAGCAAACAAGCTTTTAATGCTTTACTAAAAACATTGGAAGAACCACCTTCATATTTAAAATTTATATTTGCCACAACAGAAATAAAAAAGATTCCTATAACTGTCGTTTCAAGGTGTCAGCGTTTTGATCTTTCAAGGATTAAATCTTCTGAATTATTAGATTTTATAAAAAAAATTAAAGATAAAGAAAACGGAAAAGTTACGGATGACGCTCTAAAATTAATTGTAAAAATATCAGAGGGCTCAGTAAGAGATGCATTATCTCTGTTAGATAGAGCGTTATTGAGTTTAGATAATGATAAAGAACTAGATTTAAATTCTGCTCAAAAGATTTTTGGTTATTTTGATAAATCACAATTAATTGATTTATTTGAATTGATATTAAGAGGAGAAGAAGAAAAGGTAATTAAAATTTATAGAAAAATATATGATCAGGGAGTTGAACCAAAAATATTTTTAAATGATTTTTTAGAACTGTTGTATTACTTTAAAAATATAAATTCTTTAACTTTAGAAAGCACAAATTTTTCTCTCAATGATGAAGAATTTAACAAAATAAAAAATATTTCTAATCAAATCCAACCAGATGTATTAATTTTATTTTGGCAATTTTCTATCAAGTCATTAGAAGAATTAGATATTGTATCAAATCAACATTTATCAATTGAGATGTTTTTGATTAGATTAATGCATTTAAGTTCTGTAAAACAAGTTAAACAAATAGATACAAAACCTAAAGAAGAAAATTCAACTAGCAAAATTGAAATAAAAACAGAGACTAAAATTATTGACCAAATAAAAAATATTTCTCAAGAAGAAAAAAAGAATCCTGAAATACAAACTGAAGTTAAAGCAGAAATTAAAACTCAAATTAATTCTTTTGATGAATTAATTGCTACTTGCACAAGTAAAAGAGAATTAAAACTTAAATTTGAATTAGAGAAAAATGTCAATTTGGTTAAATTTGAAAAAAATAGGATTGAGATTTCATTTAATGACAGCCTTGATAAAGATTTTGTAAAAGATCTTTCCACAAAGCTTTTTGAATGGACAAAAGAAAGATGGATTATCACTCTTAGTAAATCAAAAGGAGATCTCTCAGTTAGAGAAAAAAAAGAAAATGAAAAAAAAATATTAATTGAAAAAGCTAAACAAACTGAAATTTATAAAAACTTTATGGAAAATTTTCCTGATGCAGAACTGGTAGATGTTAAATCGATAACTAAGGAGGATAAGGATAATGACTGATTTTAATAAAATATTAGATAAAGCAAAAGAACTTGAAGCAAAAATGAAAGAGAGTCAGCAAAAAATTAAGGAGATTAGAGTAGAGGGTGTTTCTGGCTCAAATTCAGCAAAAATCGTCTTGGATGGAGAAGGTGAAATGCAATCAATTAAACTATCAGATGAAATAATGAAAGAAGACAAATCAATAATAGAAGATTTAATTGTAGCTGCACATAATAACGCTAAATCACAATTAAAGTCGAAAACATCAGAAGAGATATCAAAAGCTACAGGTGGATTTGGAATACCTGGTTTTAAGTGGCCGCTATAGTAGATGCAAAATATTAACGAGATTGAAGAGTTAATAAAATTAATTTCAAAGCTTCCAGGTTTAGGACCAAAATCTGCCAAAAGGATTGTTTTAAAACTCATTAATAACCGTGATGAATTAGTAAAACCAATGGCAAATACATTGGCTCAAGTTTATAAAAATGTAACTAGATGTAATTCTTGTGGTTCACTTAAATCAATTTCAACTGGATGTATAAATTGTGAAAATACAAAAAATAAATATTCAAAGATTTGTGTTGTAGAAGACATTGCAGATCAATGGTCAATTGAAAATTCAAATATTTACCAAGGGTATTTTCATATTCTTGGAGGCACCATTTCATCAGTAGGTCAAAGAAAAGAAGATTTACTTGTAAATTCGTTGGTTGAGAGAGTTAACCGAGATAAAATTGAAGAAGTCATATTAGCCACAAGTGCAACTGTTGAAGGTCAAACAACTGCTTACTACATTCAAGATAGCCTAAAAAATTCTAATGTAAAAATTACAAAACTTGCACAGGGTTTACCTGTAGGTGGTGAAATTGAAAGTTTAGATGATGGGACTTTGTTTTCTGCTTTTAAAAATCGGTCTAATTTAATTTCTAATTCAGATTAGACTTTTTAGTAAGTCTATTTAAATGCAGTAAGGGTTCAGTATAACCAGATGGCTGTTCTTTTCCTTTAAACACCAAATCACATGCAGTTTGAAATGCAATTGAATTTTCAAAGTTATCACTCATTCTTACGTAATTAGTGTCATTTTTATTTTGATCATCAACAATTTTAGCCATGTCTTTAAGAATTTCTACAACTTGAATTTTTGTTGTAATTCCGTGATGTATCCAATTTGCAATATGTTGAGATGAAATTCTAAGTGTAGCTCTATCTTCCATCAAACCTACGTTATTTATATCTGGTACTTTGGAGCACCCAACTCCTTGATCGATCCATCTGACCACATAACCTAATAAAGTTTGAGCTGAGTTAGAAATTTCTTTATTAATTTCATCCACAGACCAATTTGGTCTATCAGCAGTAGGTATTGTTAAAAGATCATCAAGCTTTGCTTGTTCTCTATTTTTAATTTTTTGTTGTTCATCAAAAATATTTAATTCATGATAATGTAGCGAATGCAAAGCTGCAGCAGTTGGAGATGGAACCCATGCACAATTTGCACCTGCTTTTAAATGCCCAGTTTTTTGCTCCATCATATCTTTCATTTTATCAGGCATTGCCCACATTCCTTTTCCAATTTGAGCTTTTCCAGAAAATCCACATTTTAAACCAATATCAACATTGTTGTTTTCATATGCTGTAATCCATTTTGAAGTTTTCATGTCACCTTTTTTAATCATTGGACCAGCTTCCATAGAAGTGTGCATTTCATCACCAGTTCTGTCTAGAAAACCTGTATTTATAAAGAAAACTCTATTTTTTAACGATCTAATGCACTCTTTTAAATTAGCTGAGGTTCTTCTTTCTTCATCCATTATTCCAATCTTGCATGTGTATTTTGGTAAACCTAAAACTTCTTCAACTTTTGAGAAAAGCAAATCAGTAAATGCAGTTTCATCTGGTCCATGCATTTTTGGTTTCACGATATAAATAGAACCAGTTCTTGAATTGATTTTTTTCTTAATATCATGAAGGGCTGCAGCTGTAGTAATGAACGCATCCATTATTCCTTCTGGAACTTCACTACCATCTTTTAAAATTATTGATGGATTAGTCATTAAGTGACCAACATTTCTAACTAGCAGCAAACTTCTTCCATGAAGCTTTAAACCTTTTCCATCTTTTGAAACATAGCTTCTGTTAGGGTTAAGTTTTCTCTCAAATAGTTTTCCCTCTTTTTCAAATTTTGATTTTAGATCACCCTTCATCAGACCTAGCCAATTTCTGTAACAAACAATTTTATCTTCTGCATCTACAGCAGCAACACTATCTTCATTATCACATATAGTTGACACTGCAGATTCTAAAATTATGTCATTAATTCCAGCATGATCTTGTTGAGCCGCAAAAGCTCTTGAGTCTTTTAAAATTTCTATATGTAAATTGTTATTTTTTAAAATTATAGCAGATGGGTTGTCAGCTTCACCCCTATGGCCAATAAACTTATTCTCATCTACCAAATCATAAATATCAGCGCCTTTTAAAGCTTTAAATTTTCCATACTTAACCGCAAAACTTGTAATTTTTTGCCAACTCAATCCAGCTAATGGAAAATATTTATCTAAAAAATCTCTTCCATATTTTATTACCATCTCACCTCTTAATGGGTCGTATCTTTCAGATACACTATCTTCTGATTGTTCAATTACATCTGTTCCATACAGACTATCGTATAAGCTCATCCATCTAGCATTAGCAGCATTTAATGCGTATCTTGCATTCATTACTGGTACAACAAGTTGAGGTCCAGCAATACTTGTTATTTCTTCATCAACATTTTGAGTAGATATTTCAAAATCGTCACCTTCTTCTTTCAGATAACCAATTTCTGTTAGAAATTTTTTATATTCTGACAAATTAAATTCATTTCCCTTATTTTTTATATGCCAATTGTCTATTTGTTTTTGTAAGTCTTCTCTAAATTTTATTAATTCTTTATTTTTAGGTGCTAATTCATTGACTGTTTTCTCGAACCCTGACCAAAAATTGTCAACAGATAGACCTGTTTCTTTTAATAGCTCGTCACTTACAAATTGAGAAAGCTTTTCAGATACTTTTAAAGTATTTATATTTATATATTTTTCTTGCATATCACCTAAATTACCCCATCTGTATTTTTGCCTGAGAGTTTTGCTCCTTCGGCGGAATTAATTCTCTTTCCAGAGTGTTATGCAACTATCGGTCCTTTTTACCTGAGAGTTTCCGGGGTGGTTGCTCCTTCGGTGCTAAATCTATTAGTCTCTCCCGACAGTAAAATATGTATCTTCTTCTAGAAAAGAGTCAATTAATAACAATTACACTTTAAATTAAATATCATTTTATTGCCTTTTTTATGAATTAACCATCCGCTATAACCATATTATGAAAAATTATCTTAATTTTGAAACTGAGATTAAAGATTTAGAGACAGAATTGGAAAAATTAAAAGATCCCTATAATCAAGAGGGATTGTCAGAAGTAGATACGCAAAAAATTTCAAAAACACAAGTTGAGTTAGATCAAAAATTAAATGATATATATTCAAACCTTGATCCATGGCAAACTACCATGGTTGCAAGACATGAAGACAGACCAAAGTCTAAATTTTTCATAGATAATTTATTCGAAGATTTTATTTCTCTATCTGGAGATCGTTATTATGGTGAAGATAAATCTGTACTTACAGGTTTTGCAAAATTTAATGGTTATTCGGTTTTGGTTATTGGCCAAGAAAAGGGTGAGGATTTAGATAGTAGAATCGAAAGAAATTTTGGGATGATGCGACCTGAGGGTTACAGAAAAACTATTCGATTAATGAATTTAGCAAATAAATTTAAAATTCCAATTATCTCTTTTGTAGATACGCCAGGTGCTTATCCTGGTGTTGGTGCAGAGGAAAGAGGTCAAGCTGAGGCAATAGCAAAATCAATTGAATGTTGCATGGAACTTAAGGTGCCAAGTATCGCAATAATTATAGGTGAAGGTGGTTCAGGTGGTGCGATTGCATTAGCATCTTCTAACAAAGTTATCATGCTAGAAAATGCTATTTATTCAGTTATATCTCCTGAAGGCTGTGCAACTATATTGTGGAGAGATCCAAAAAAAATGCTTGATGCAGCAAAAGCAATGAAACTCTCTGCAAAAGATTTATTAAAATTAAAAGTCATAGATGAAATAATCCCAGAACCATTAGGCGGTGCTCATAGGGATAAAGATCTGATGTTAGATAATGTTAGAGAATCTATTTCTAAAAATTTAGATCAATATAAAGAAATGTCATCAGAAGAAATAATGAATGAAAGAAAAAATAAGTTCTTAAAAATTGGAAGAAATGATGGTTTCATGAATAATGCAGAAGATTTAAGCAATTTGACTATTAAAAAAAATAATTTTGATAATATTTTTAAGTCAAAAAAATTATTATTTGGTATTGGTGCAGGTTTATTATTGATAGCTTTCTTATTTTTTCTTGTTTAAGAATTACAAAGCTCCATGGCAATGTTTAAACTTCTTGCCTGATCCACAAAAGCAAGGTTCATTTCTTCCCATTTTTTTGGTTTGTGGTTTTGGATTTACTCTTTCCTCATTGGAAGATCTTTCTTCTGTTATAACTTTTAAATTCATTAAAATTGTCACGTAGTCTAATTTTAGTTTTTCTAATAAATTTGAAAATAAATCAAAAGCTTCTTTTTTATATTCAACTAAAGGATCTCTTTGACCGTAAGATCTTAATCCAATCACTTGTCTAAGTTGTTCTAAATATTGTATATGTGATTTCCAATTTAAATCTATTGTTTGCAAAAATATTCTTTTTTCGATTTCTTTTGCATGCTGCTCGTTTAGAACTTTAATTCTTTCATTACGTGTCTCATTAAATTTTGAGGATATTTGCTCTTTCAGTTCATTATCTTTTGCAGAAATCAAACTCTCAAGTTCAGTATCATTAAAACTTTTTCCAACAATTTGCCTAACTTTATTGTTAAATTCATTACTTTTTGGATTAGTTAGATTTTGAATTTTTAATTTTATCAAGTCTTCTGATATTTCTTTTAAAAATTCGTCAGAATAATCAAAAATATTTTCACTATTCATTGCGTTTTTTCTTTGAGAAAACACAACATGTCTTTGGTCATTCAAAACATTATCAAATTTGATAAGTGTTTTTCTGATATCAAAATTTCTGGCTTCAACTTTTTGCTGAGCTCTTTCTAATGCTTTGTTGATCCAAGGGTGATCAATACTTTCACCATCTTTTAAACCAAGTTTTTCAAGCATATTATTCATAGATTCTGAGCCAAAAATTCTCATCAAATCATCTTCTAAACTTACATAAAATACAGAACTACCCTCATCTCCTTGTCGTCCAGCTCTTCCTCTTGCTTGATTATCTACTCTTCTAGACTCCATTCTTTCTGTACCAATTACGAATAAGCCACCCAGAGATTTAATTTTTTCTTTATCTATTTTTAACTCATCATCAGGAATAGATCCTTTTTTTCCACCAAGCTGGATGTCAACACCTCTACCAGAAATACTGGTTGTAATTATCAAAGATTTTTCTTTTCCAGCATTTGCAATAATTTCAGCTTCATTTTCATGGTTCTTTGCATTTAAAACTACGTGTTTAACATTTTTTTCATTTAATAATTTAGAATAAATTTCAGATTTGTTGATACTAGATGTGAAAACCAAAATTGGTTGACCAACTTCATGCTTTTCAATAATTTTATTAATTATTGCATCATTTTTTTCTTTTTCAGTTCTGAAGATTAAATCATTATAGTCCTTTCGGATCATTTCTTTATTTGTTGGTATTACAACTACTGAAAGATTATATATCTCAAAAAATTCCTCAGACTCTGTGACTGCAGTACCGGTGCAACCTGATATTTTTTTATATAGTTTAAAATAATTTTGATAGGTAATAGATGCTAAAGTTTGATTTTCAGCTTGTATCTGAATTTTTTCTTTAGCTTCAAGAGCTTGATGAAGTCCATCTCCAAATCTTCTTCCTTCTAAAATTCTACCGGTCAACTCGTCTATGATTTTAAGAACTCCATCTTTTACTATGTAATCTTTTCCTTTTTCAAATAAATGATTTGCACGAAGTGCTTGATTTACGTGGTGAACTAAATGAAGATTTTCTGGGTCATAAAAATTATCATTTTTTAAGATACCCGCATTAGAGAAAAGCTTTTCAACATTATTAATACCCTCGTTTGTTAAAAGTATACTTTTTTCTTTCTCATCTATTTCAAAATCTTTCTTATTTAAAATTTTAATAAGTTTATCTATTGCTAGGTATTGAGCAGTTTTATCTTCTGCAGCTCCAGAAATTACAAGTGGAGTTCTTGCTTCATCAATTAAACAAGAATCTATTTCATCTACAATTGAAAATGCATGAGATCTTTGAACCATCTCTTTTTGAGAAAACTTCATGTTATCTCTTAGATAATCAAATCCTAATTCACTGTTAGTTGCATAAGTAATATCACAATTATAGTTTTTCTTTCTTTCTGGATCATCTTGGTCATTATTAATAAATCCAGATGTAAGACCTAGAAAATTATATATGAGACCCATTTCCATCGAATCTCTTTTTGCTAAGTAATCATTAACAGTTACTATATGGACCCCATCTTCAGAAAGTGCATTTAAATAGGCTGCTAAAGCAATAGTGAGTGTTTTTCCTTCACCCGTTCTCATTTCTGCAATTTTACCTTCGTGAAGAACTACTCCCCCAACAAGCTGAACATCAAAGTGTCTTTCCTGTCTTGTTCTTTTTGCAGCTTCCCTTACTATTGCAAATGCTTCAGGTAGAATTTCGTCTAAACTTTTTCCATTTTTTAATTGATTTTTAAATTCAACTGTTTTTTTTGGAAAGTCTGTATCGCTTAATTTTATGAATTGTTCCTCGTGTGAATTTATTTTTTCTACAATTTTTCCAATTCTATCTAGTTCTTTTTGATTACTAGATTTGATAAATTTTGTAATTAGGTTAAGCGGGTTAAACATTACTATTTGATTTATTCTTTAAATATATTGTTTAATATATGTATTAAACAATTATTTTAAATATCATGGGTATTAATTTAACAAATTTTTTAACCTCAAAATCAAAAAATACCAGAATGATGGATTTCCAGGACCTAGATCATATAGATGGCTTATCTATTTCAGCTCTAAGTGCAGATTTATACAAAACTAAAAGAGATGATTTAGTAATGTTTTACTTTAGAGATGGTGCAAATCATGCCTCCGTCTATACAAAGTCAAAAATTATTTCAGAAAATATTAAATGGAATATAAATCAAAAATCAAAAAAAATTTATTCTCTTATTGTAAATACTAGAAATGCAAATGCTTTCACAGGCAAACAAGGTTACACAAGTCTTGCAAAAATTGCTGATTTAACTTCTGAGCAACTATCAAAAAAACAAAATGAAGATGAAGATTATCCAAAGAAAATTACTTCAAAGGAAATTATTTTTGGATGCACTGGTACAATAGGCGAAACATTTCCATGTGAAAAGATAATAGATCAAATTCCAAACTTGATTAAAAAAATTAAGTATACACAAAACAAATTTCTTTGGATGAAAGCAGCCTTAGGAATAATGACCACTGATACAAAACCAAAACTTGCGATGGAACAATGTAAAATTGGAGATAAAGAGGTAAAAATTTATGGTGTTGCCAAAGGTTCGGGTATGATATTTCCAAATATGGGAACAACTTTGGCATACATATTTACAGATGCCAACTTATCGAATGATATTTTAAGTAAATTATTAAAAAAAAATATTACAAATACATTTAATGCTATCTCGTGTGATGGGGACACTAGCACAAATGACATGGTTAGTATTTTTGCAACAAATAAAGCAAACAATTCAAATATTAAAAGTATTAATGATATAAAACTAAAAAAATTCGACAAAGCATTAAACAATGTTTTGTTAAATTTAGCTAAGAGAGTAGTTTCTGATGGAGAAGGAGCATCAAAATTTGTAACTATAAATGTTAATAAAAGCAAAAGTGAACAAGATGCAAAGATAATTGCTTTCTCAATAGCAAATTCAGCTTTGGTAAAAACAGCTATTGCAGGAGAAGATCCAAACTGGGGACGAATAGTGATGGCAATAGGAAAAGCAGGACCAAAAATAAATTTAAATAAATTAGGTTTGAAATTTGGAAATTATCAAATAATTCAGGATGGAAAATTATACAAGTACTACGATGAAAAATTAGTAGCTGAGTATATGAAAGGTGAAAATATAGACATTAACGTAGATTTGTTTACTGGTCCTAAAAGCTTTACTGCTTTTACTATGGATTTTACAAAAAATTATATTGAGATTAATGCTGATTATAGAAGTTGAATATATTGAAATATAAATTTTGATAACTAATTCTATACTATGATAAAATACAAACTTTTGTGCAACGACTGTGAATTAAAGTTTGATAGTTGGTTTTCTTCATCATCAGAATATGAAAAACTAAAAAAGAAAAAACTTTTAATCTGTCACAACTGTAATTCTGAAAAAGTTGAAAAAACATTAATGGCTCCTCAGCTAATAAATAGAAAAGCTAAAAATGAAGAAAAATTTGATACTCAGAAGTATAAAAAAATTAAAAAAACAATTAAAAATTACCAAAAATTTATAAAAGATAATTTTAAGTACGTTGGGGATAATTTTGCATATGAAGCCAGATCTATTCATTACAATAGTAAGAAACCTACAAAAGGGATATATGGCAAAGCCTCTCAGAAAGACGTTAAAGAGCTCAAAGAAGAGGGTATAGATACTCAATTAATTCCTTGGGTTGATGAAAAAGAAAATTAGTTTTTCTTAAATTCAGCAATATAATTTACTGATAAATCTTTTGAAACATTCCATTCATCCTTCAGAATGTTAAAATTCATTCCATCTATTTTTTTAAGATTTAGATTGTTTTTGATTAGAATATTTTTTAATTCTTCAGGCTTAACAAACTTTTCCCATTCATGGGTACCAATAGGAAGCCATCTCAAAACATATTCTGCACCAACAATTGCAAATATATAAGATTTTAAGGTTTTATTTATAGTTGCAACAAACATTAATCCATTTTTTTTTAAAAGATTAGCACATGATTTTAAAAAAAAATCAACATCCTCAACATGTTCAACAATCTCCATGTTCAAAATTACATCAAATTTTTTTGTAGTTTTTAGTTTTTCAGGCGATGAACATATATAGTTTATTTTTAGATTGTTTTTTTTTGCATGTAGGTTTGCTATGGCAATATTTTTATTTGAAGCATCGATTGCTGTAACATCAGCTCCTAATCTACACATGGGCTCAGATAACAATCCACCTCCACATCCAATATCAAGGACATTTATTCCAGAAAGAGGATATTTTTTATTTTTAAGTTGAAATTCCTTAACTATATTTTCTTTAATATATTTTATTCTTATAGGATTAAATTTATGAAGAGGTTTAAATTTTCCTTCTGGATCCCACCATTCGGCCGCCATATTTGAAAATTTTTCTATTTCTTTTTTATTAATACTGTTCATAATATATAATTAGTTGACATAACAATTAAGATGTACTTTATCAATTTATAATTAAATTATATTAATTCAACTGATCATGAAAACTGTTGTACTAAAATTTGGCGGAACTTCTGTTGGTAGTATCGATAGGATAAAAAAAGTAAGCAAAATTATAGCTACTTATAAAAAGAAAAAAAATAGAGTTTTGGTGATTTCATCTGCAATGAGTGGAGTAACCAATGAGCTCGTAAAAAAATCGAAGCAAATTAGTAATAATTTTAGCAGATCTGAATATGATGCACTTGTATCCACTGGAGAACAAGTTTCATGTGCTTTAATTGCTGGAAGACTTACTCATGATGGTTTTAAATCTAGGTCATGGGTTTCTTGGCAATTACCAATAATTACTGATGGACCTTATTCTGGAGCAAGAATAAATAAGATAGTTACAAAAGAATTAAATAATTATGTGAAACAAGGTGGGATCCCAATTGTTACTGGTTTTCAAGGAATTAATAATGAAAATAGAATTACAACAATAGGAAGAAGTGGTTCTGATGCAACTGCAATAATGTTAGCAAAATTTATTAAAGCTGATGAATGTATTATTTATACAGATGTTGATGGTGTTTATACTACCGATCCAAGACAACATAAAAAAGCAAAGAAAATTAAAAAAATATTTTATGATGAAATGTTAGAAATGGCATCTTTAGGATCAAAAGTGATGCAACCAACATCAGTTCAAGATGCAAAGTTAAATAATATTGATATTAAAGTTAAGTCTTCATTTGTTAATAAACCAGGTACATTAATAACAGGCTCTAAAAAAGCGTTTAGCGATCAAATAATTACCGGGATATCTTCAACTAAAAATGATGCTAAGATCACAATTGTAGGAGTTAAAGATAGACCTGGTGTTGCTGCTTCAGTTTTTAGACCACTATCAAGAAATTTAATTAACGTTGATATGGTTGTACAAAATATTTCTCAAAATGGAAAAGATACTGACTTAACTTTTACAATTAAATCTGATGATCTGAACAAAACTGAGAAATTAATTAAGCAAAATAAATCGATATCTTATAAAAAACTTTCTTTTGATAAAAATCTTTCCAAAGTTTCTATAATTGGAGTTGGGATGATTACTACACCTGGAATTACTTACAGGATGTTTCAAGCTTTAGCTTCAAAACAAATAAATATTTTAGTTATATCAACATCTGAAATTAAAATTTCAGTATTAGTTTCATCAAAAAATGTAAAAAAAGCAATAGCCGCTCTTCATAAAGAATTTAAACTAGATTAAACTTATGAATGTAAGACCATTTAGAAATATAAATCGAAAAAAAACTAAAGTAATTAACGTTGGTGGTATTAAAGTTGGTGGCGACAATCCAATATCAATTCAATCAATGACCAATACTTTGACCACAGATATTTCAGCTACTATAGAACAAATAAATAAAATTCATGAAGAGGGTGCAGACTTAGTTAGAGTTTCCTGTCCAGACGAAGACTCCTCAAAAGCCTTAAAAGAAATTACAAAAAATGTTCAAATACCTGTAATTGCAGATATTCATTTTCATTATAAAAGAGCCATAGAGGCTGCAGAAAATGGAGCGAAGTGTTTAAGAATAAATCCTGGAAATATTGGTGATAAAAATAAAATCCATGAGGTCTTAAGTGCAGCAAAAAATAACGATTGTTCAATTCGGATAGGAGTTAATGCAGGTTCTCTTGAAAAAGATATTCTAGAAAAGTATAAGGAGCCATGCCCTGAAGCATTAGTAGAGAGCGCAAAAAGAAACATTGAAATATTAGAGGATCAAGATTTTTTTAATTTCAAGATAAGTGTTAAGTCCTCTGATGTATTTTTGTCGATTGCAGCTTATAGACAGCTTTCAGATGTTACTGATTATCCTCTTCATCTTGGAATAACTGAGGCTGGAAGTTTTGTATCAGGAAGTGTTAAGTCTTCAATAGGACTAGGTTCATTGCTGTTAGACGGAATAGGTGACACCTTAAGAGTTTCTTTGTCAGATGATCCTGTTAAAGAGGTTAAGATTGGAAATGAAATCCTTAAATCTTTAGGATTACGAAACAGAGGAGTTAAAATAATTTCTTGCCCATCTTGTGCAAGGCAAGCGTTTCAAGTAATTGATACAGTTAAAATTTTAGAGGAAAAATTATCTCATATAAAAACTCCAATTACCCTATCTATAATTGGCTGTGTTGTGAACGGACCTGGTGAGGCTGCTTTAACTGATATTGGAATAACTGGAGGTGGAAAAGGTAACAACATGCTTTATTTATCTGGGGTACAAAGTGAAAAAGTATTAACTAATGATATAGTTAATAAAGTCGTAGCAGAAGTAGAAAAAAAGGCCTCTGAATTAGAAAATTTACAATGATACCAACAAAGACTATTGAAGAATTAATTATAAAACATTCTACACTAGAAAAAGATCTATCATCAGGAAATTTGGATAATAAAGTATTTGCTGAAAAATCAAAAGAATATTCCGATGTTAATGAAATAATTTTAAATGCTAAAAAATACTTATCTTTCGAAAATGAAAAACAAGAATTAGAGAAAATATTAGAGGACAGCTCATCAGATAAAGAATTAAAAAATATGGCTGAGTTAGAACTTGTTGATTTGAAATCTCAACATGAGATCAATGAAAAAAAATTAAAATTATTTCTACTACCAAAAGATGAAGCAGATAAAAAAAATGCAATAATAGAAATAAGGGCTGGAACTGGTGGACTAGAAGCAAGTTTATTTGCTTCAGACCTTTTCAAAATGTATGAAAAAGTAAGTCATAAAAAAAAGTGGTCATTAGAACTTATTTCTATTTCAAGAAGTGATGCTGGGGGTTTAAAAGAGGTAATTGCATCTATTAAAGGTACAAATATATATTCTACATTAAAATATGAGAGTGGTGTGCATAGAGTTCAAAGAGTTCCAGATACCGAAACACAAGGAAGAGTGCATACATCTGCAGCCACAGTTGCTGTTTTACCTGAAGCTGAAGAAGTTGATTTAAAAATCAACGACTCTGACTTAAGAATTGACGTTTTTCGAGCAGGTGGTCCAGGTGGACAATCAGTTAACACAACAGATAGCGCTGTTAGAATAACTCATATACCCACTGGTTTATCAGTTTCTCAACAAGATGAAAAATCACAACACAAAAATAAAGCAAAAGGAATGAAAATCTTAAGAGCAAGATTGTATGAACTTGAAAGATCAAGAATTGATCAAGAAAGATCACAAGATAGAAAAACTAAAATTGGTACTGGAGATAGATCAGAAAGAATTAGAACTTATAATTTTCCACAAGGTAGAGTTACAGATCACAGAATAAATTTAACTTTGCACAAATTAGAAGAATTTCTTGAAGGTGAGGCTTTTGATGAAATGATAGAGTCACTTACACTGCAAGCACAAGAAGAAAGTTTAAGTAATTTAAAATAAATGAATATTCAATCAGCAATAACTCAAGGTGCTCAAATTTTAAAAGATAAATTTTTTTTAAATCCTTATTTGGATTCAGAAATTTTAATGTCAAAAGCAATTAATAAGGATAAAAAATACTTAATACTTAATTCTCTAGAAAAAATAGAAGAAATAAATTTAAATTTGTTTCAAAAACTAATTAATGAAAGGTCCAAAGGTAAGCCAGTTTCTCATTTGACAAATAAAAAGTTATTTTGGAATTCAGAATTTTTTGTAACAGAGGATACTTTAATACCTCGTCCTGATACTGAGCTAATTGTAGAAAATATTTTAAATTTAACAAAAAATAAAAGTAAACTTAGTATTTTAGATATTGGCATAGGATCTGGATGTATACTTTTGTCTATATTAAAAGAGAGAAAAAATTTTTATGGAACGGGAATAGATATAAGCAAAAATTGTTTAAAAATAGCTAATATGAATGCAACTAGTTTAAAAGTACATAATAGACTTAAATTATATAAATCTAATGTTGACAAATTTAGTTTGGGCAAATATGATTTGATAGTTTCTAATCCTCCTTATATTAAAAAGCATATTATAAAATATTTGGATAAAGGAGTTGCTAGGTTTGAACCAAAAATAGCACTAGATGGTGGATTAGATGGTTTATCAGAAATCAGAAAAGTTATTAAAAAATCATCTGAGCTGATTAAAAAAAATGGTAAATTTATTTTAGAGATTGGTTTTGATCAAAAAAATAAAGTAATTAAATTATTAAATAAAGAGGGTTTTTATATAAATAGTGCTCTAAAAGATCTTGCTAATAATGATCGATGCATAATTTGCACAAAAATATAATTATTTAAATCATGGTAACATTTAGGAATAACAGTAATAACAACAATAGAAGAAATAATTTTAGAAGAAACGACAGAAATTTTAAATCTAATGGTGACAGGCAGAAATTTAGTTCAAATTTTTCTAATGGTGATAATTTCAAAAGAAAGTCTCCAGGCAGAAACAATCACAATGCACCAAAATTAATCGAAAAGTACAATGATTTAGCTAGAGAGGCTTTGTCAAATGGTGATAAAATTCTTTCTGAAAATTATCTTCAGCATGCTGATCATTTTACAAGAATACTAAATGAAAGAGAAAGCTTCAAAAAAGAGAGAAATTTAGAGGAGAAATCTGATGAAAATGAAAAAGAAACAAATAAGCCATCAGAAAATATTGATGTTTCTGAAAAAAATTTAAAAGATAATTCTAACTTAGATATTCAAACTGAAACACCAGCAGAGGCTAATTAATTCAAACCTATAATTTTTTCTGATTTAAGAACATCCAGTTTGATTTTGTTGGTTTCAAATAATTTTCTCTCTTTACCTTTTAATATTTTACCTGAAGGAAGTTTTAGTTTTTGAGAATTAACTTTTTTTCCATTTACAATTACTTCGTAATGTAAATGAGGTCCAGTAGACTTACCTGTTGAACCAACGTAGCCAATTGTTTGACCTTGTTTTACTCTTACTCCTGCTTTAATGCCACGAGCAAATTTTGACATGTGAGCATACACTGTTTGATAAGTTGAGTTATGTCTTATTTTTACACAGTTACCACCTCCACCACACCATCCAGCTTTTTTTACAACACCGTCACCAGATGCCATAATAGGCGTTCCTGTGGGTGCTGCAAAATCAGTTCCTCTATGCATTTTATTATATCCATCTATGGGATGTTTTCTCATACCAAAAGATGATGAAAGTCTTGCTCCATTAATTGGAGTTTTCATTAAAGCTTTTTTAACACTCTTACCATTTTTATCATAATGCCCTTCGCTTCCTTCTTTATCAAAATAATAAAGCCCATTATCTTGACCACTTAATTTTAAATTAGCAAAAAGTATATCTCCTGTTTCAATGATTTCATTTTTATCATTAAGGAAAATTTCATACATTATTTGAAACTTATCTTGTTTTCTTACATCTCTTTGAAAGTCTACTTGAAAACCATATATCCTAGCAAATTCAATTATTATATTTGCTGGTATTTTTTCATCTGTTGCAGCTTTGTATAGACTTTGTAAAATTAAATTTTCTCTGTATACTATTTTCTTATTTAATTTAATTGAAATAATTTCATCATTAAAGGTATTACCAGAATTGTCTCTTACTAAAAATATTTTTTGTTTATTTGATATTTGAAAAGTAAATTCACTTATTTGATTATTAGTTTTATCTAGGCTGAACTCAATAATTTGTCTGGTATTTAATTTATTAAGATTAACTTTTTTTTTTAAGGCTTTTTTTATTTCTAATATTTCTTTTTTCTGTACTAGATAATTCTCTAAAATTTTATCAAATGTTTCACCAGATTTTATTTTATGTTTTATTTTTTTGTATTTTGGTTCAAGGTTTTCAACTATGTGTGTAAGTGTTTTTTTAAAGTAAATGTTATCAACTAAATTATTATAGATTTCTAAATTCTCTTTTTTTGTTGAATTCAAATTAGTAGCGATGATAGCAGTAAAAAGAATCAATAAAACTAAGCCAAAAATTTCTAAGTTTTTTTTTGTTTTACTTAATAGAATTTTCAACATTTTATATTTAAGCGAACACAATTATTAGTTTAGACAGTGTTAAAAATCAAAAAAAAGCCCTTAAAATGGCGTGTTTTTATTTAAATATTTATTCTTAAATGCTTGATTTCCATTATTTTTAGCCTATAAGCACTGAACTTTCTCAATAAAATTATTGTTAACACAATAAATTAGTGAGGATTATTGAGCCTTTTTAGCTCAATTAGCTATTTTAAAAGTTAAAATTTAAGAAGAGAAGTGTGGACGGTTAAGGTTACCAAAAATTTGTCGTACACACTTCAATCACATATAAATTTTATTCTTAGAATTTATATGGAAGCTAGTGTGCGCCGTTTTTAAACTTGAGAGTTTGATCATGGCTCAGAACGTACGCTGGCGGCACGCCTAACACATGCAAGTCGAACGAAGTAGCAATACTTAGTGGCAGACGGGTGAGTAACATGTAGGTATCTACCCTTTGGCCTGGAATAACACGAGGAAACTTGTGCTAATACCGGATAAGTCTTAACGGAGAAAGCTTTATGCACCATTGGATGAGCCTGCACTTGATTAGTTTGTTGGTGGGGTAATGGCCTACCAAGACTGTGATCAATAGCTGATTTGAGAGGATGATCAGCCACATTGGGACTGAGACACGGCCCAAACTCCTACGGGAGGCAGCAGTGGGGAATCTTGCACAATGGAGGAAACTCTGATGCAGCGATGCCGCGTGAGTGAAGAAGGCCTTTGGGTTGTAAAGCTCTTTCGTCGGGGAAGAAAATGACTGTACCCGAATAAGAAGGTCCGGCTAACTTCGTGCCAGCAGCCGCGGTAATACGAAGGGACCTAGCGTAGTTCGGAATTACTGGGCTTAAAGAGTTCGTAGGTGGTTGAAAAAGTTAGTGGTGAAATCCCAGAGCTTAACTCTGGAACTGCCATTAAAACTTTTCAGCTAGAGTGTGATAGAGGAAAGCAGAATTTCTAGTGTAGAGGTGAAATTCGTAGATATTAGAAAGAATACCAATTGCGAAGGCAGCTTTCTGGATCATTACTGACACTGAGGAACGAAAGCATGGGTAGCGAAGAGGATTAGATACCCTCGTAGTCCATGCCGTAAACGATGTGTGTTAGACGTTGGAAATTTATTTTCAGTGTCGCAGCGAAAGCGATAAACACACCGCCTGGGGAGTACGACCGCAAGGTTAAAACTCAAATGAATTGACGGGGACCCGCACAAGTAGTGGAGCATGTGGTTTAATTCGAAGATACGCGCAGAACCTTACCAACACTTGACATGTTCGTCGCGACTCTAAGAGATTAGAGTTTTCGGTTCGGCCGGACGAAACACAGGTGCTGCATGGCTGTCGTCAGCTCGTGTCGTGAGATGTTGGGTTAAGTCCCGCAACGAGCGCAACCCTCACTTTTAGTTGCCATCATTTAGTTGGGCACTCTGAAAGAACTGCCAGTGATAAGCTGGAGGAAGGTGGGGATGACGTCAAGTCCTCATGGCCCTTACGTGTTGGGCTACACACGTGCTACAATGGTATCTACAACAGGAAGCAAGGCTGCGAGGTCAAGCAAATCCTTAAAAGATACCTCAGTTCGGATTGCACTCTGCAACTCGAGTGCATGAAGCTGGAATTACTAGTAATCGTGGATCAGCGTGCCACGGTGAATGCGTTCCCGGGTCTTGTACACACCGCCCGTCACACCATGGGAGTTGGTTCTACCTTAAGGCAAGGTTTAAAACCCTTGACCACGGTATAGTCAGCGACTGGGGTGAAGTCGTAACAAGGTAGCCGTAGGGGAACCTGCGGCTGGATTACCTCCTTTCTAAGGATGAATGAAAGTAAAATTTCATTCTAAATAATATACAGGTAATGTTGACCGTCCTCATTTCTCTTCTTAAAGTAGTGTTTCTCTTTGCATAGGGGCCGGTAGCTCAGTTGGTTAGAGCACACCCTTGATAAGGGTGGGGTCGAAAGTTCGAGTCTTTCTCGGCCCACCAAATTTAGATCATGGGGGATTAGCTCAGCTGGGAGAGCGCCTGATTTGCATTCAGGAGGTCAGCGGTTCGATCCCGCTATCCTCCACCAAAACACTTAGTTATAAAAATTTGTAAATAATTAATAATTAATATCAATATCTATATCCGAACATTAGTAATGTAATTAACTAATGTTCAAAATAAAAATTTGATTCAACACAGAATTTTTTTCTGTGCATAAATCAAGCGTTTAAGGGCGTGTAGTGGATGCCTTGGCACTGAAAGCCGATGAAGGACGTGATATACTGCGATAAGTTTCGGGGAGCTGTATGTAAGTTTTGATCCGAAAATTTCCGAATGGGGAAACCCACCACTTTATGTGGTACTTTAAACTGAATACATAGGTTTAAAGAGACAACCTGGAGAACTGAAACATCTAAGTAACCAGAGGAAAAGAAATCAATTGAGATTCCGTTAGTAGTGGCGAGCGAACGCGGACTAGGCCAGTAGTTTTGTTAAAAAAATTTGAATAGTTTGGAAATGCTAACCATAGAGGGTGATAGTCCCGTATGAGTAATGTTTAACAAAATTCTTGAGTAAAGCGGGACACGTGAAATCCTGCTCGAATATAGGGGGACCACCCTCTAAGCCTAAATACTCTTCAGTGACCGATAGTGAACTAGTACCGTGAGGGAAAGGTGAAAAGAACCCCTATTAGGGGAGTGAAATAGAACCTGAAACCGCATGCCTACAATCAGTCGAAGCTCTTTTTAGAGTGACGGCGTACCTTTTGTATAATGGGTCAGTGACTTAATTTATTAAGCAAGCTTAAGCCATCTAGGTGTAGGCGCAGCGAAAGCAAGTCTTAATAGGGCGATTAGTTTAATGAATTAGACCCGAAAACGAATGAGCTTACCATGAGCAGGTTGAAAGTTGGGTAACACCAACCGGAGGACCGAACCAGTTGACGTTGAAAAGTCTTTGGATGACTTGTGGTAAGGGGTGAAAGGCCAACCAAATTCGTAGATAGCTGGTTTTCCGCGAAAACTATTTAGGTAGTGCGTTGAATAAATAGACGTTTAGAGGTAGAGCACTAAATGGGCTAGGGGGAAGAGATTCT
The DNA here is from genome assembly GCF_052047995.1 of Candidatus Pelagibacter sp. HIMB1493. Taxonomy (NCBI): domain Bacteria; kingdom Pseudomonadati; phylum Pseudomonadota; class Alphaproteobacteria; order Candidatus Pelagibacterales; family Candidatus Pelagibacteraceae; genus Candidatus Pelagibacter; species Candidatus Pelagibacter sp. HIMB1493. The sequence continues at coordinate 1,403,158 of NZ_JBNAIP010000001.1, forward strand.
TACCAAACCTAATAAAACTCCGAATGCTAAACGTTGTTCTTCAGCAGACAGACTGTGGGTGCTAAGGTCCATGGTCGAGAGGGAAAGAGCCCAGACCACCAGATAAGGTCCCCAAATTATGATTAAGTGTGAAAGGATGTGGAAATTCCTTAACAGCCGGGAGGTTGGCTTAGAAGCAGCCATCCTTTAAAGATAGCGTAACAGCTCACCGGTCTAATAGAGTTTCTGCGCCGAAGATGTAACGGGGCTAAAATCATATACCGAATCTGTGGATTTATAATTTTTTCGAAAGTTATAACTGGTAGCGGAACGTTCTGTAAGCCTGTGAAGGGATACCCGCGAGGGATCCTGGAGGTATCAGAAGTGCGAATGCTGACATAAGTAACGATAAAAGAAGTGAAAAACTTCTTCGCCGAAAATCCAAGGGTTTCTGCGCAAGGTTAATCCGCGCAGAGTTAGTCGGCACCTAAGGCGAGGGCGAAAGCCGTAGTCGATGGAAATAAGGTTAATATTCCTTAACCAGATGGTAGTGACGGATCTTATAAGTTGTGAGCTCTTAATGGATTGAGTTTGCCGCGAAAAGGTTCCAAGAAATAGCTCCATCATTAGACCGTACCCTAAACCGACACAGGTGGATTAATAGAGTATATTTAGGCGCTTGAGAGAATGATGTTGAAGGAACTCGGCAAAATGCTTCCGTAACTTCGGGATAAGGAAGACCTGTTTTTAGGCAACTAGAGATGGGTGGCACAAGCCAGGGAGAAGCGACTGTTTATCAAAAACACAGGGCTCTGCTAACACGTAAGTGGATGTATAGGGTCTGACGCCTGCCCGGTGCTGGAAGGTTAATGCGGTTGGTGCAAGCTAACTTCTGAAGCCCCAGTAAACGGCGGCCGTAACTATAACGGTCCTAAGGTAGCGAAATTCCTTGTCGGGTAAGTTCCGACCTGCATGAATGGCGTAACGATTTCTCCGCTGTCTCCAACATCAACTCAGTGAAATTGAATTCTCCGTGAAGATGCGGAGTTCGCGTAGTTAGACGGAAAGACCCCGTGCACCTTTACTGCAACTTTACATTGGTATTAGGAAAAACATATTTAGTATAGGAGGGAGACATTGAAGCATAGGCGTCAGCTTTTGTGGAGTCAACAGTGAAATACCTCTTTTGTTTTTCTTGGTATCTAACTGACTGCCGTTATCCGGCGTCAAGACATTGTATGGTGGGTAGTTTGACTGGGGCGGTCGCCTCCCAAATAGTAACGGAGGCGTGCGAAGGTAGGCTCAGAACGGTCAGAAATCGTTCGTAGAGTGCAATGGCATAAGCCTGCCTGACTGTGAGACTGACAAGTCGAGCAGAGACGAAAGTCGGTCATAGTGATCCGGTGGTTCTGAGTGGAAGGGCCATCGCTCAACGGATAAAAGGTACGCCGGGGATAACAGGCTGATACTGCCCAAGAGCTCATATCGACGGCAGTGTTTGGCACCTCGATGTCGGCTCATCACATCCTGGGGCTGGAGCAGGTCCCAAGGGTTTGGCTGTTCGCCAATTAAAGTGGTACGTGAGCTGGGTTCAGAACGTCGTGAGACAGTTCGGTCCCTATCTGCTATGCGTGTAGAAGAATTGAGAGGAGTTGACCCTAGTACGAGAGGACCGGGTTGAACATACCACTGGTGGACCGGTTGTAGCGCCAGCTGCAGTGCCGGGTAGCTAAGTATGGACGAGATAACTGCTGAAAGCATCTAAGCGGGAAACTCACCTCAAAACTAGTTCTTCCTATAGAGCCGTGGTAGACCACCACGTTGATAGGCTGGATGTGGAAGCGCAGTAATGCGTGCAGCTGACCAGTACTAATAGCTCAATTGGCTTGATTTATGCACTGAAAAAAATTTTTTTGAAAAAAAATTATTACTTTATGAATAAAAAAAAAATAGTTTTATTTGATTTAGACGGAACATTAATAACACATGATACTCTTAAACTTTTAGTACTTTTTTTGTTTAAAAGAAATACTTTTAAAATTCTTTTTAAAATTCCCTTTTTAGTTTTAATATCCTTTCAACATTTTCTTTATAAAAATTTGGATAATACACACACAAAATCAAAGTTTTTGATTAAATTATTAGAGGGTTACAATAAGAAAGAAATTGAGAGTTTCTCACAGAAATTTGCTAAATATATTTTTTTAAGATTCAAAAACATCTCTGTATATAAAAAATTATTAAAAGCAAAAAAATTTAAATCTGAAATATATATAGTTACAGCTAGCGCAGATTTTTACTGTAAGTTTATTGCCAAGTTACTTGCTGTTAAATTGATATCTACTAGAGTAAATTTAAAAAAAAAAAATTTAGGTAAAATTATAGGAAAAAACTGTTATGGAGTTGAAAAAAAAAAAAGAGTTTTAAAAGAAATAAAAAAATTTAAAAACAAATACTCTATTTTTTACACTGACTCTTCCTCAGATATATCTTTAATGAAAATTTGTAGCGAGTCACTCTTTGTATAAAAACAATACTCATGTTTTTATTTTAATTATTTTTAAAAAATTAATACAAAAATTAATTATAGTTGAATAGCCTTTCTATTTAAATTTGAATATATTTTTTATAAAAACTATTGATATTTTAAAATTTAAGTAAGACATTAAATTGATAATCATTGTACAGAGACATAATTGGTGGCTCAACTCACTAGTATCAATAGCTCAATTAACTTGATTTATGAAATTAAAGAATTTAATAATAATGCACTTTATGAAACATTTAAGCAGATTAAAATTAAATGGTTTTAGCGTAGATAAAATAAATATTGACACTAACTTAAGAAAATTTGCTGAGTATGTTAATCAATTTAATCATAGTAAATTATTCTCAAACTTAAGAGAACAAAGAGGATATTCTAATGATATTTTTGATATATTAAATAAAGATCAAATTGATTATGTAAAAATTTTAGCTGATAAAATTTTGAGTGTAAATTCATGGATGAAATATTTTATGTTTTCTCCAAAAGTCTTGCAAATCCAAGTATTAAAATCTAATTATGATGATAAATCAGCTATTAGTCCTACGCATGCTATGCTATGGCATAGAGATGCTGATGATAATTTTTCTCATGTCAAAGTTTTTATTCCACTTCACAAAATAGATAAAAATAATGGTTTTTTTTCTGTAGCAGATAAAAGAATTTGCAAGATACATGAAAAGTTAAATGATCTAATTTTACAAAAAAAATTAGAATCAGTGAGTGATGACTATGTGAGAGAAGATAGTGTTAGAGTAACAGATGAAGTATTTAGAAAACATTTTTTTAATGAGATATTTGATTTTGAGTCTGACTTAGGTGATATTTTATTTGTTGATACTAACAGATGTTATCATAAGGGTGGACATATAATTAAAAAAAATTTAAATCGTAACATCGTTATCATTACAATTGGTGGCATAACACATAGTTTTAATAAATATTTCAAAGCCAATTATTTTAGCTTTGCAAAGATATTAGCTAAATTTTTAAATTACCTTATAACTCTTAAATTTTATGCGTACGGAGGAAAAAACTCAAAAAAAATTGACTTAAGTTAAATTAATCATTTTCATATATTAATAATACTAATAATATTTTTTAGCAACTCATTCTTTGTAACAATATTTTTGTTTCCTAAATTTTGTCCGTGCATACCCGCATATAAATTTCCTAAAAATGGGACTATTTCATGTTTTGCTTTTACCATAATCAATAAAGAAGACATTATGAAATATGCATCACCACAACCAGTAGTATCCTTTATTGTTTTCACAAACGATGGCGAAAAATTATTTTCTTTTCCTATTAAGAACTTCGCACCTTCTTTACCAAGAGTTATTGATATAGAATTAAAATTTTTTGTCCTTTTTATTAGAAATTTATAATCAAGATTTTTGCTACCTAGGCCCAAAGACCACTCCCTACTGTCAAGACTCACATAATGTGCAGAGTCATACTTAGTAAATAAATTAAACCCTAAATTAATTGAATTAGACTGTACGTTTAAATATTTTTTAATATTCTTTTTATTTAAAAATTCTAAAAATTCATTTTCAAATAATCCAACCCCAAAATCACAGATCACTAAATTTTTTTCTTTTAATTTACTAATTTTAGTTTTTAGCTGATTAATTTCATTTTTTGAAAAGTGATTTTTATCAAAATTAGTTACTTGCAATAATTTTTCTTCTCTATTTGAATTTATAAAACGTGTTTTACACTGAATTTCTTTATTTTTTGAAAAGTTATAAATTTTAACATTTGGATAATTAGAAAATTTTTTTTTAATTTCTACGTGATTTCCGTATGTAAATAAATTTACTTCTTTAACAAATTCTGATGCCATTTTTGCAATCGCTATTACCCCTCCCCCAATACTATCTATTTTTTGTGATAAAATTGATATAGCTGGGTCTTTCGTAGTTACACCCATGATTTTACCAATTTCATATTTATCAATTATAGGTTCTCCAATTAGATTTAGTGTAATTTTAGAAATATTATCAAAATAATTTTTGATCTCTTTCATTGGTATTTTGCTGATATTTTTTAATTGTTTTATTTGAGTTTCGGTCCAACCATAATTCTTGTTAAATAATTTTGTGGAACTCTCCAGTTTTGTTTTTGTATAAAAAATTTTTCCTTTATTTTTTTTTAAAATTCTCAGTTCTTTTTTTAGATTCCCATGATTATCTGCTTTTAGATAATCTTGACCTTTAAAATAATAATTTGGTTTTAAATTACTTAAAACCCTAGCAGCATCTTTTGTGTTATTTATATAAACGTAGTCAATATATTTAATACTATCAATAAGATTTAGTCTTTTTTTATCATCATTGAGAGGTTGTCTTGGACCTTTATTTACAAATTTTTTTGAAGTTATACTTACAACAAGTATATCAACATTTTTTTTAGCTTTTTTGAAATGCTCTATATGGCCATTATGCAAAATATCAAAAACTCCATGACACAAGCCAATTTTTTTTTTTTTATATTTTTTTTTAATTTCTTTAAGAAAACTTTCTTTTTTAATTTCCATTAAAAGTTGGAACCTAAGTATTTAAAATGATCTGTATCATATGGTAAACCAATTTTTTTAAATTTTATTTTTGTAGTAATAGGTTTTCTTTTTGATTTATCAAATATTTTTTGCATTTTCCTCCAATCATATGATTTTGAATCATCAAGATATTGTAAATTAGTTGGTATTTTATCATATGTACTATTTTTATTTTTCTCAGCAATAACTAATATATAATGTATACCATTAAACGTAGTTGAAGATTTGAAATAATTAAAATTCTTCCTCCTTGTAAACTTTGGTTTCCACTCAAATATATCAGTAACATAGTCAAATCTACCTTTGCCAAATTTTCTTTGTGTTAAAAGATAAGTTTTACAATCTGTAAAATTATTAATCGCGTAATATGAATAAAACCATTCTGGACAAAAAAAGTGAAAATGACCAACCAATCCTCTTGCTGCTTCCCAATGTATGATTCTTCCATTGTTTTTAAGCATTCTTGAGGTATTTTGAAGAGCTGTACTTGGGTTATGAATATTGTCTAAACATCCACCTGAAAAAATAAAGTCAAATTTGTTCTCAAATTTTTTTGGAATTCTTAGATTCATATCATGAATATATTTAGCTCCTTCGTAATTGCTTATATCTAAATTGAAATAATTTACTTTAAATGCTTTAGAAATTAGCTCATGATCAGTAATTCTCTTAAATTTACTGTCTTTTTTGGCATGCCTTGTTTGTTTATCTGCGCCAAGTTTTATACTAAATTTTGTATTAGTTAGCTTTTCGCATTCTCCAATAGAAACATTCACAGATTGTTTTCCTAGACTAACGAAATCACCTGAAATTTTTTTATAGTTATTTTCGTGCACCAATGCTTTTATTGTTTGTCTAATGATTCCCATTTATTTCCATTCTTTGTGTGGTTGATTATTGTATTTCATAATATGTTTATATAAAGTTTTGTCTTTAATTACAGTATTCCAATATATTTTAATACCTTTTTCCAAAGATGTTTTCGATTGATATTTGTATTTTTTTAATTTTTTAATTTTAGTATACCAAATTTTATTATCATATTTTTTGTTAAATTTATATATTCTTTGCAGGGATGCTTTTTTCTTAACAGCCTTTTCACAAAATTTTAAAACTTCAAAGTTACTATATTGTTTCCCGCTCCCAACATTAAGTATTTCTCCACAATATTTTATTTTCCATTTTTTAATAAGAGAAATAATTAATCTAGATAAATCATCTATATAATAATAATCATGGTACCCATCATATATTTTTAAACTATCTCCATGTAAAAAATGTCTAAAAATATTAGGTATTATTCTTGATGAATTTTCGTAGGGACCATAAATACTATAAGGTCTTATTATTATAGAAGGTATATTGAATTGTCTTGTAAAACTTTGAACCAGCATTGTTGCAGCAGATTTTGTTCCTTCGTAAATTGTTTGTGGATTTGGAGCATAGGTTTCAATAGCTGGTTTGTTTAATCTACCATATTCTCCTGAGGTACCAAAATGTATTATTTTTGCCTTTGATTTTTCATTTATATATTTTTTTAAAATTTTAAATACTAGATGCGTATTATTTTCAAACATATTTTTTTCATTATAAACATCAGCAGCACAATTGATTATAAAATCAATATTTTTAAAATTAACTTTTTCAATTTTATCTTTTCTACCAATTTCAACTAATTTATATTTTTTAAGATATGGTTTAAAGTTTTTATAAAAAAAACTATTTTTTCCAATAATCAATATTTTTTTTTTATATTTCATTTAAAATATCTTTAATAATTTTTTTTTCATCAATGCCATGTTTTCTTAGGAGGTCATTGTGACTTCCATAACAATTAATAAACTCATCTTTAAGAGAATAATTCAAGATTTTTCCTTTATACTTTTCTTTAAAGGCGTTATTAATAATTATTTCTGATAATCCCCCAATTATTGAATGATCCTCTATAGAAATAATTAATTTATATTTTCTAAAAATTTTTTTTAGGGATTTTATGTCAAATGGTTTGAGTGTATGACAACTATAAATACTGGCTTTCATTTTTTTTTTTATTAATCCATTTCGTACTATGTTTGCTTTTTCAATCATTATACCATGTGTCATTAAACAAATTTTATTACCTTTAAAAATCTGCCTTAATTTTCCAATTTTAAATTTATCGCTATTTTTATCGCTAAAATTTTTTTCTCCAGTTTTTCCAATTCTAAGATAAGTAGGAGATTTTGAATAATTACAACAGTAATCAATACAATGTTTCAATTCGAACGGATCTGCTGGGGAAAGTATTTTTAAATTAGGCACTGATCTTAGAATTCCGATATCTTCCTGTGTTAAATGCGTGCTTCCAAGAGTAGAGTAAATTGTTCCTGATCCCATTCCAACAACTGTTACTGGCAAATTTTGCAGACAAATATCATTTCTAATCATTTCAAATGGTCGATATACTGAAAATGCAGCAATAGTATATGCAAATGGCTTTTTCCCCTCTATTGCTAAACCAGCACAAAGTCCTATCATTGATTGTTCTGCTACACCAACATTGATAAATCTGTCTGGATATTTTTTTCTAAACTTTTCCATGCTACCAGCCGGAGATATATCTGCTGCAACAACAAAAATTTTATTATTTTTTTTTGAGTTTTTTAATATTTCGTCTGAAAAAGTATTTCTCATATCAATTCTTTTATAGCCTTACTGTATTCTTCTATTGTTGGAGATCTGTAATGCCATATTGGAACATTTCTCATAAAACTAATTGGATATCCTTTTATAGTTTTTGCAATTAATGCAAATGGTTTATTTTTTTTTCTTTCAATAATTTTTTGATAAATTTCTTGTGTATCATGTCCATTACATGTTTTTGCATCCCATCCAAATTCTCTGAATTTATTTTCAATTGGGTAAAGATTTGGATGAGATTTGCTCATATTTTCGAGACTTTGAAGATTATTATTATCAACAATTAAAATTACATTTTTTAAATTTAAAGCACCAATAGTTATTGCACTTTCCCAAGTAGAGCCTTCTTGTAATTCACCATCACTAATTAAAACATAAAAAGTTTTTTTATTTTTTATATTTGCATACGCCATACCAGATGCTATGCCCAAACCATGACCAAGAGATCCAGACGATATTTCTATTCCTGGAGTCGAGATTGTAGGGTGCACACCTAGCTTACCTTTTTTTGTACAATATTTATAAAGTTCATTTTTTGAGATAATCTTCTTACTTTGTAATATGATGTACATCATTACCGCTATATGCCCCTTGGATAAAATAAATTTAAAATCTTGCCTCTTTTTATGAAGAATATTGTTTACACAATCCATTATTTCAAGGGATGAAAAAGAACCTCCAATATGTAAAGCTGATACTTTTAAAGATAAATCTAATAATCTCTTTCGATAATCAGAACACCTTTTTTTTGATTGAAGTAATGTACTTTTACTTAGATAATTTTTTTTTCTGCCAGCCACTTAAGATTCCAATTTTTTTTTGAAGGTTTAAAATTTTTAAAGTTATAAATTAAATCATTAATGGCATCATCAGAATTATATAGAGTTTTGAAACCTGATTTAATTAGTTTTGAGGAATCTAATCTATAAGATCTTGGATCATTAGATTTGATAACTTTTAATTTACATGGTATTTTATTTTGAATTTTTTTAGCTAAAGATAAAATACTTTTATTTTCAATACCTAAATTGAATATTCCAGAAATATTTTTTTTAATGAAAAAATCATAACATCTAATCATATCTTTAATGTGAATTAATGGTCTAATTTGCTTTCCTCCAGTCACAATTATTTTCTTTTTAAAATATGCTTGATAACAGAATAAATTTAAAACAACATCTAACCTTAATCTTTTTGAAAACCCACATACAGTAGCTGGTCTAACTGATATAATTTTTATTTGTTTTTTATATGATTCCAAAACTCTTTCACAAATCATCTTGGATTTATTGTAATCAGTAAGTGGAAAAAGATCTAGTTTTTCGGTCACTTTTTTTTCTTTTTTGATTCCATAAATACTTCCTGATGAAGCAAAAATTATTTTTTTTACTTTATTTTGAATTGATTTTGTTAAAATTGAATTTAAAGCCAAGGGGCCAATCTCCCAAGTTTGTCTAGCATCTAATTCACATGTTGGATCATTTGATAGGTAAGCAAGACAAATTACTACATCAATGTTTTTGAAAATTTTTTCATTTATATTTCTAATATCACCTTTTATTTTTAAAACATTTTTATCTAAATAATCACCAAACCAAAAAGTATCAAAACATATAACTTTATATTTGCTGCTTAAATAATTACAAAGTTCAGTTCCAACATACCCTGCGCCACCTAATACTAAAATTTTTTTCATTATAAATTGCTTTGTAAAAATTGATAAATAATCTTAAAATGAAAGTAGTTATGTCAAAATGTATAATTTGTAAAGGCAATTTAAAAATATTACAAAACAAAAGTTTAAAATGCGCTGTCCCGATGGGAACAAAAGTTTTTTTTGTTTCTTTAGGTATTTGTAAAAAATGTGGTCATGTGCAAAAAATAATTGACTCATCTTGGAAGAAAGGAATTCAGAATTTATATGAAAAAAAATATTTTTTCTTAGGTAAACACATTAATTTTAAAAATAATAAAGTTATAAGTCGTGATGATTTTATAGTTAAAAAAATTAAAAAAAAATTACAATTAAAAAAAAGTGGAAATTTTTTAGATATAGGATGTGGAGCTGGAAATTTTTTACAGTCATTCGCAAAATACAATAAAGGTTGGCTTGTAAATGCACAAGATATCAGCTCTATAAATAAAAAATTAATTTTAAAAAAAAAGTTGATTAAAAGATTTTATCAATGTGATATCACTAAAATAAAGGAGAAATTTGACTTAATAAGTGCTAATCATGTTTTAGAACATGTTATAAGCCCAATAAATTTTTTAAATAATATTCATAAAATCTTGAATGAAGACGGATGCGCAATTATTAGAGTTCCTAACTATCAATTCGTTAATTCTGATTTTTCAATTTTAGACCATTGTTCGCATTTTTCTAAACAATCAATTAAAAATTTGATTTATTTATCTAAATTTAGTTATTTTAAGTTTGAAAAAAGTGCAAATGATGCAGAACTATTCATCATTTTGAAAAAAGTTAAAAATAAATCATTTATTTATTCTGGAAAAAAAATAGTAAAAAATTATAAAAAAACTTTATATCTAGTAAATCATTTAATAAAAAAAAATTTGAAATTTGAAAAAAAAATTATTCAAGAAAAGCGAAAACAATTTGGTATTTTTGGAGTTGGAACATCATCATTTTACTTAAATGCTTTATTTAAAAATAGAGTTAAATTTTTTGTTGATGAGGATACCTCTAAAATTAATAAATTTTTTGATGACAAAAAAATTTATTCAACAAAGAATTTTCCAGAAGAAACAAAATTATTTATATACATTAACAACAGTAAAGTATCTAATAGTATTAAAAAAAGAATCTCTAAAATTAATACAAAAAGACGAATTGTATTAGAAAGTTTTAAATAAATTAAATATTATTATAAATATTATAAATATAGCTTGCTTCGTGTTTAATTTTTTTGATATCATCATCATCAAATTCATCAATAGAATGAATTTTATTTAAAAATTTTTTAATTTTAGGATCATTAATTCGAATATTGTAATTTTGAAAATCATAAAATGACATTTCATTTTTTAAATTTAATAATTTATATAACTTATTAATATCTTCATCGAGGTGCTCGTATCTTATAAAAAAATCGCATATAGGAATTTCATTAATACTATAAACATTATTTATTGAAAAAAATAATTTTGCATATTTATTTACTTTTTGTTTTAATGACATGCTATTATCTATATATTTTTGATTGCAGGCGCTTAAAAATTGAGTGACAGGATCCCTTAATATTGAAATTTTTTTATAGTTTTTCCAATTATTTGTTTGATTTTTAAAATATAAATTTTTTTTTAATTCTTTAGCATTAATGTGGGGAGGTAGGTCAAATTGATACTTATATATTGAAAAATTTCTTAATTTCTCTACTGGATTTTTAAATTTAAAAAAAGAATATTTTTTAATGATATTTTTGAAATTAAAAATAATATTATCAAGATTTAAAACTTTTTTACCTAAATTGTATTTTGTGAATTTAGGTGAATATATTTTCTTTATCTCTTCAACTTGATGATCGTAAGTTATTATGTCCGTCGCATCACACCAAGATGATAAGTATAATTCAATTGTACTAGATGCACATTTACGTGGACGAAGAAATATAAATTTTTTTGAATGACATATAATCATAATTACATATATTTAAAAAAAAATTTTATGAAAAATTTATTTAAAAAAATATTACTTTTAATTAAATTTACAATTGATTTCATAATTTTTTTTTATGATATAATTTTTTTAATTTATAAATTTAGAAAAAAAAAATTAAAAATAATACTTAAATTAAACGGTGGATTCGGTCATTTGATAACAACCCCTCATTATTTAAAACTAACTAATGACAAAGATTGGGTATTAATTTTTGGTATAGAAGCAGTACATAATAAATTAATAAAAATTTTTTTTAAAGATAATCTCTTTTTTATTAGAAAAGGAATTCATAGTTCATATTTTGAAAAAAAGATAGAAAAATTTATTATCAATCTATTTAATTTTTGTAATAAACAAAAAGTAATTTTATATGATGATATTATTTTAAAAAAACTAAACTATTCAAAAAAAATTAATGAAGAAGAAGAAACATTTGTTTTATTTAACAAAAAAAAAATAAATTATAATATTAAAAATATAAAAATTAGATGTGAGGATTTTAATAGATTTTTGAATAATGAGGCAGACTCTTGTAAGGGAATAATTAACTTTCATTTAAGGTATAAAAAAAACCAAATTGATCATTTAAATTATTTAAGAGACTCCAACCAAATTAATTTTTATAAAAATATTTTTGAATATCTAGTAAATAAAAAATGGAAAATAATCATTACCGGAGAAGACTTTGAAATACCTGAGTGGATAAAGAATTATAGAAACTATATTTTTTTAAACGCATTTACAAATTTATCAAAAGACTACTTTAATCTTTATACTGGAATTTCCAGTGATGTTTACATTGGTAATATGACTGGCCCAATTATGTGGGAATTATTAAAGCCAAAAAAAAGAAATCTTGTTTTGAATTGTTACCCAATTGGATTTTGTTTTAGAAATTCAATTTTTTCTTATCCAATGATTACCAATAACAGGTTGGATATTTTGAAACAAAGTTTAGTTAGAATAAAAAAAAATTATAGTAAAGATTTTTTTCTTAAAAATTTTAAAGATTTAGATAAAATACAATGCAAGCAAATTATTGAAGAGTTTATTGAAAACTTAGATAATCCAAATTATGGCGTAGGAGTTCAAAAATTTGGAATAAATCATGGAGTATTTGTTGAAACTGGTTGCAAAATATCCCCAAAATGGCTTAAATTAAATAAAATTATTTAATTTAGGAGATAATTTTGTAAGCTTGGTTAATTAACTTTCAAAATAAAATATGATTAAAAAAAAAGTATTTAACTATAACTATAGGTTTTTAAATCTAATTAAATTAAATGATTTTAATTATAAATTAATTAACAAGTCTATTAATAAAATTAAAAAAATAAAAAAAACAAATAAATTAATATTTATTGGCAATGGAGGTAGTGCTGCTATCTGTAGTCATGTAACAGTAGACTTACTAAAAAATACTAAAATTAAAGCAATTAATTTTAACGATGCAGATTTAATTACCTGTTTTTCAAACGATTTTAGCCACCAGTTTTGGATGAGAGAAGCATTAAAAAAATATTATGTAAAAGGAGACTGTGTTGTAATAATTTCTTCATCTGGAGAGTCAAAAAACATAATCAATGCAGCAAATTGGTGTAAAAATAATAAAGTAGAATTAATTTCATTTTCAGGTTTTAAAAAAAATAATAAACTAAACTTAATTAATAAAAAAGGTATAGGATTCTGGGTAGATTCCAAAACGTACAATCATGTAGAAACTGCTCATTTGTTCTTAATTTTAACTATAATTGATCATATTTAATTTTTTAATTAAATTTTTGCAAAATGAAAAAAATTGCTTTTTTTTCAACTAGCTTACCTGATTTAACCCAAGGAGGCACTGGTATAACCAATTATTTAATCTGCGAATATTTAATTAAAAATAATTTTTATATTGAAGGTTTTTTTAGGACTAATAAAAAATTCTTATCAGAAAGTAATCAAATAAGTTTAGATAAATTAAAAACTCTAGGAGTTAAAATCAATATAATTGATGATGGAGACTATTATGAGGAGAGTTTTTTATCAAAATTTAAGTTTGGATATGAGTATTTAAAAAAAATATACCATGTAAATTTTTTGAAGGGATATTTAAAAAAAATTGATTTAAATTTTGATGGCTATATTTGCTACGATCTGGGGTGGATTTTAGCATTATCAAGCACTAATATAAAAAATTGTATTGGTATTTTAAATGATCCTATACATCAAAGAATAAAATTTGGCTCAAATTTAACATTCAATTTAAAGGATAATTTTAATTATTTTAGAGGTGTTTTTTTAGGTAATAAGAATATTATAAAAAAAATTAATCGTGAAATAAAAAAAGATTTCAAAATTTTTTCTTTTTCAAAACATCACGCAGAAGAATACACTTTAAAAGGACTAAAATGTAATGTTTTTCCATACTCTAGTGAATATATTTCAAAAGACAAGATAAAACAAAGTTTTGATATAGAAAACAAAATAAAAATTTTGCATGTAGGAGATTTAAGGACAAGTGTTGGCAGATCATTTATAAAATTTTTTAAAGATGAAATTGAATTAATCTTATCAAGATTAAAATTTGAATTTGAATTTAATTTTGTTGGAAAGCATGAAAAAAAAATATTTAGTAATTATAAAAATATAAAATTAAATTTTCATGGATTTCAAAACAATATTGAAAAATATTATAAACAAAATGATCTTTATTTTGTTATATCTAATTATCCAGTTGGAACAAGAACTAGGGTGATTACAAGTCAATCGTTTGGATTGCCTTGCATAACAGATTTAAATGCAAAAAAGGGTATTCCGCTTTTGGAGAACAATAAAAATTGTTTTTTATTAGATAAAAAAAAAAAATTGGATGAAATATTTCATAAAATTATTAATGAAAAAGATCTATTGAAAAAAGTAAGTATTAATGCGAGAAATTATTGGGAACAAAACCATAATCCTATGAAAAATATTCAAAAACTTATCAATATGTTAGATATTTAAATGACCAGAAATTCACTATATTTTGACAAGATTTTTAATCTTACACTGAAATTTATTAATTCTAATTCTGCAGATAAAATTATGCATCTTAATTTTATTAAAAATAAATTTTCAACTAAACTGTTCAATCAAAAAATAAAATTTACAAAAAAATTTCCAAAAAAAAAGATAATAAGAAAAAATAAAAATATAATTGTTGGAATGAATACAGTAGGTTTGTTATTAGATAGATTGACAGTATTATGTTTAAAATTAAATCATTTAAAAAAAAAATTAAAAGATAGAAAAAAAGCAGATATCACTTTATTTGAAGTTAATAGCATTATTAAAGCGTTAAAAAATGCACAAAGTATAGACAAAATTGATTTTAATAAAATAACAAGGCATAAAATTATTTCAAATGCATCAAATTTCGAGGAAGCTTATTTTGAATTATTGATTTCTAATTTTATACTATGGGAGTCTCAAGAGATTTTGTATAATAGAAATATAAACAATTGTTCTTTAAATGAAATAAGAGATTATTTAAAACTATTTTCAAAGTATAACACACTTAGAAACTTCTTAATAACAAAAGTTGAAAATTTTTATTGGCAAAATGAAAAAAAAAAATATTAAACTAAATGTAATTATTCAAGCAGGTGGAAAAGGCACTAGACTAAAGCATAACACGTGGAATAGACCCAAATGTTTGGTACCAGTGTTGGGCAAAACATTATTATATCATACTTTAGATGCCGTAGACGCAAATTCCTTTTATTTGATTGGTGATTATAAATTCGATGCATTGAAATTATATACAGAAACGATTAAACCAAAAAATAATTTACGTTTAATTAAAGCAAAAGGATCGGGCTCCTTATCTGGAATAAATCAAGCTTTACATTTGATAAAAAATGATGGGCCAATATTAATTATATGGAGTGATCTATTTTTTACATCAAAATTAAAATTACAAAAATCAAATAAACCTTTAATTGGTATTTCTGATAATTTTCCTTGTAGATATTTAATACAAAATAAAAAAATTAAAAAAAATATTAGCCTTCAAAATAAGAATGGAGTTATTGGTTTTTTTTATTTTCCTAATAAAGTGTTATTAAAAAATATTTCTAGTGATGGAGAATTTGTAGAATATTTAATAAATAAAAAAATTAAATTTAATACTCAAAAGTTTGATAATGTTTCTGAAATCGGTGAAGATGGAAATCTTGAAATTTTTAGGAGTAAATTTAGCAACTCAAGATATTTTAACGAAATTTCAACATTTAAAAAATATGTAATAAAGAAAAGTAAGATTAAAAATTTTGATGAACTTCTAAAAGGCGAAAAAGCATGGTATAAAAATTTAAATAAATACAATTTCAATAAAATTCCAAAAATATATAAATCTAAAAATTCAATTAAACTGGAAAGAATACACGGTAAACATCCTTATCAAATTTTTTCTAACAGAGAAAAAATTTTAAAAAAAATTTTCCAAACGATTGATGATTTACATTCTATTTCTGAGAAAGAAGCTACTAGACAAGATTTAAATAAAGTTTATTACAAAAAAACGATTGATAGGGTCTTAAGTATAAAAAATATGATACCTAATTTTAAAGATGAAGAATTTAGAATAAATGGTCAAAATTGTAAAAATTATTTTTCAAAAAAATATATTGGGGATTTAAAAAAATTATTGAAAATAATTAATCCAAACAAATTCACAATAATTCATGGTGATACAACTTTTTCTAATATTCTTATTGGTAAAAAAAATAATGTTAAATTGATTGATCCGAGAATGAATTTTGGAAATTCAAAATTATTCGGGGATCCATTGTATGATTGGGCAAAATTATATTACTCTGTTTACGGGTCATATGACAATTTCAATAATAAAAAGTTTGCACTAAGAATTATAAATAAGAATATAGAATATTATATTTTAGAAAATGGATGGGCAAAATATCAATATTTTTTTAAAGAAAAATTTGGTAGAGAAATTAACAAAATTAATTTAATTCATGGACTCATTTGGTTGTCTTTAACTGGTTACGTTAAAGAGGATTATGACTCTATTTTAACATCCTTCTATAAGGGCTTGTTTATCATTAATGAATTAGAAAAAAATTTTTTCTAATTCCTTTGGATCAATTTTAGCTGAGGGTTCTAAATTTTTTTTAATTTTTCCAAATAGTTTTACGTTATTTAATTTAATATATTGATTTATTTTACTACTTTTAAATAAAACTGAGTCTATCCCAAATTTATTTGCACCACAGATGTCGTTTAAGTAAGTATCACCTATAAGAATAGCGTCTCTCTTCTTAAAATTTTTAATTTTTTTTGAAATAAAATTAAAATATAATTTTTCAGGTTTTCCAAGACACGTTACATTTCCTCCTTTTAAAAAAAATTTATTTGCATAAAAGCCCATACATTTTTTTTTATATATGTTCAAATAATCAGGGTTTATACAAATAATTTTTTTCTTTAATAAAAAGAAGTTGTTAATATTACCTATAAGCTCTCTTTCTCTAATATTAATTTCATTTGATATTAGTATCCCAATATCTGATTTTTTTGGATCGGATGTGAGTATAATTTTATTTTCTTTACAAAATTTTAAATTCTTAGGTCCTAAACCTGAAAGAGAATAAAATTTTTTTTTTTTATATCTTTTTAAATAATTTGATGCGAAATCTCCACTAGTAAAAATTTTATCAAAATAATTAATATTAATGAACATTTTTTTTAAATCTTTTTTTACTTCCGAACTCGAAGATGAAGAATTAGATACAATATAAATTCTTTTTTTTAATTTTTTTAAATGTTTAATTAACCTGATTATTCTATCATAAGGCTTTCTGCCATCATGAATTACTCCCCATAAGTCAAACAAATAAATTTTTTTTTTAAATATTTTTAAATTTGACATTTAAACTATACATAAATTTGAATTTTAATATTAACGCTAAATTGATTTGTGAATTCACAATAATTAATTTCTTGATTAATCTCAATTTACACATAAATAAGACATTGTGGAAATTAAAAAAAATATAAATGAAAAAAATACCAACTATGTTGATGACGAGCTAAATCAACTTTATAGTCATTTTAAAGTTATAAAAGAAAAGAACGATATAGATTTTAAAAAAACTATAGAATATCAAAATTACAGAAAAAATTGGCGTGATACAGCTTTAAAACACAAAATAACAAATTTTCCTTTACATTTAGATATAGAAGTTACTTCATATTGTAATTTAGCTTGTCCCATGTGTCCTAGAACACACCGTGTTGAAATGGGCAATTGGGAAAATAGAATGATGAAACTGGATAAGTTTAAAAAAATTATAGATGAAGGAGCTGAAAAAGGCCTAAAAGCTATCAACTTAAATAACTTTGGTGAATCTTTGTACAATAAAAATATTGTCGAAATGATTAATTATGCGAGTAAAAAAGGTGTGTTAGATATTATGATGCATACCAATGGCACAAAAATGGATCACAAAATGGCAGAAGGGCTAGTTGAGTCTGGCTTAACAAGAATAATTTTTTCAATGGATAGTATTTCAAAGGAAATTTATGAAAAAATACGTATCGGAGCAACTTTTGAAGAAACTGTAAATAATGTTAAATTATTTTATGAAACTAGAGAGAAACTAAAATCTAAATTACCAGTAATAAGAATAAGCATGGTTAGGATGAAGGAAAATGATCATGAAGTAAAAAATTTTAGTAGCTTTTGGGGCAAGTATGCTGATGAAATTTCTTATACTGATTATAGGAACCAAGATGGGTTAGACAAGGTAGATCGATATGTAAAAACAAAAAAAGAAAACAAATCTTACGCTTGTCCTGCTTTATGGCAAAGAATGACAATAAATGCGACTGGTGAAGTTACGGCTTGTTGTCGAGATGCAGGGAAAAGACTTACATTAGGTAAACTAACTGGAAAAAATGACCTTAAATCTATTTGGGATGGAAAGGTACTAAAAGAGTCAAGATCTCTACATGAAAAAAAACAAGCATATAAAATTGATGCTTGCAACGGATGTGACCACATTAGAGGTGTTATAAAACCTGGCGAAAAAACTTAATATTTATATTAATTTATAATTTTATTTTTTAAAAGAATTTTTGCTAATTTTAAATCTTTTGAAGTATGAATATCTACAAGTCCATGAAAAGAGTCGTATTCAATAATTTCAATTTTTCTTCCTAATCTACTTTTATATTTATATAAGTTTTCTTTTTTTGTGATTAGGGCTACTCCTGTATCTTCCCTAAGTACTGGGGATTTAATTTGTCTAGGCAAAAAAGATTGCTTTTTCGGAGAAATTCTAAAATAATTTTTTTTATCTTTTATCCAATAATTTTTGTGTGTTTTGAAAGCGGCAAAAACACTATCGCATTTTTTTTTATTAAAAACTTTAATACATTTATCTAAAATATTTTTAGGTCTGAGTGGTTCTGTAATTTGTAAATATGAAAATGCGCTTATCTTATCAAAATTAGCTTCATAATTATTTATCGCATGAATAAGGGCATCTTCTGATTTAGCGCTATCATTAGATAATTTTTTTGGTCTTGGGTATATAACATAGCAGCCAAGTTTTTTAGCTATATTAGATATTCTATTATCATCAGTAGATACAATCACTTTTGAAACCAATTTAGAAGACTTTGCAAATTTTACCGTATAATAGATTAGTGGTTTTTTAAGTAACTTGACTATATTTTTATTTTTTAGTCCTTTAGAATTTTTTCTAGCAAGTATAAAACATGGATATTTTTTCATTAAAACAAAAGTTTGGTATTTTTATCAAAAGTTATACCTTTTCTTAAATAATCATTTTCAAAAACTGAACCATTAGCCCAATTTAAAATAGTCAAATATGGTTTTTTCTCTCTTTCCTCAAGTTTAAGACTTTCAATTTGACCACCTTCAGGAAAATTTACAATAAAATTTCCAACAAACTTTTTAGCATAACATGTTGAGTTATTTGAAAAATTACTGTTGTGACTTAGCAGTTTATTTATTGTATTGCTTGACCAAGTTCCTTTTGAATTTAGATATAATACAAAATCTGTATCTATCCACTCTTTATAGAAACTGTAATATATATTTTTAAGGTCTTTTTCTAAATTTTTACTGGGTTGAATTTTATTTAATTTTTTTGAATTATTTAAAATTATTTTTTTTTTTGATAAGATGAATATTTTCCTAAAATTTACATATTTATTTCTTTTTAAATTTAAAATTTTTAAAAGTTTTTTTATTTTATTAATTGGAGTTAAGTCACCTCTACAATTTAAAACGATTGAATAGTTAAAGTAATTTTTTCTAATAAAATCACAAGAGGTCCAATTATAGTTATTTCTTAGAAGTTTCATTGTACTTCTCGATCTTTCCGACTCATTTTCGTGTTGATGGACTCCATGTAGATGATAAACCTCAGAGGATCCTGTATATGCTATTACTTCATTTCTTTTACATGCCTTCATAGCCCATAGTCGATCCTCTATATTTCCTACACTCTCATTGAATTTATTTTTTTTTAAATTATTTGTCCTATAAATTGAATTTGCATTACTAATATAAGGATCCTTATAATGATAAACTGGTTTATCTCTGAACAATAAATTCATATCAAGAGAGTTTTTTGAATTTGTTCCAGGTAAAGGAATTTGTTTTCCATATGCGGCTACAATATTTTTATTATTATCCATGAAATTAATAAAATTTTTTAACCAGTTTTTATTCAAAGGTATACAGTGAACAGAAAGAAATATGATATATTCAGAGTAAGACTTTGAGACACCAAAATTTAAAAATCTTCCGGGTATATATTTTTTTTGTTTAAAAATTTTTTTAATTTTAAATTTTTTTGCGATATCTATTGAATTATCATCACTATCATTATCAATGAAAATTATTTCAAAATCTTTAAAAGTTTGAATTGAAATTTTTTTTAATACAATTTTAAGCCATTTTGCTTCATTTTTATTTCTTATAACAATTGAAACTTTTAATTTTCTAGATTTTTTGACCATCTACCTCGATAATTTTTATAAATGTCTTGTTCACATTTTTGCAAACCTAAACCTTTTTTTTTATTCATTTGTGCAACTTTATCTCTATATTTAACTATAATAGATAATTCCTCTGGAAGAATTGCAAATTTATTGTCCCTACCTGGCAAGTTATTATCAATAGAAAAATGTTTTTCAAGCATTACAGCACCTGAAGATATAGCTAGATAAGCATCATCCAAACCTTCTAAATGACCTGAATACCCAACTTTTTTAAAAATATTTTTTAAATGAAAAAATTTTTGAAAATTCACGTTTTCACTTTTAAGAGGGTATGAGCTCACACAATGTAAAATTATTAATTTATTTGAATTTTTAAATTTTTCTAAAAACTTTAACTCTTTTTGTGTTATTGCTCCAGCAGACAATATTACTGTATTAAAATTTTTTAGTGCATATTCGATTAGCTCTTTATTATACGCTTCGTGAGATGGAATTTTAATAACCTTGTCTTTATTATTTTTTAAATCTTTACAACTTTTAAGATTAAATACTGAGGCAAAGCATAAGATTTTAATTTTTTTACAATAATTTTTTAAAATATTGTATTTTTTCATGTTTAATTTTGCTTTATTATATATTTCTCTTCTTCCATCGTGATCCCAAGATCCTTCTTTTAAATATTTTGGATCCCAAATTTGTAACTTTACAGCATCAGCACCATTTTTTTTTGCTATATTAATCATTTTTTTTGCTAATTTTAAGTCACCAAGAAAGTTCCATCCTATTTCAGCTACAATATAGGTTTTTAAGTTTGATAATTTAAATCTCATCAGATAAATATTTTTATATTTCTAAGTTAATTTTAAATGTTTTCATATCTAAAAAAATTAATCAATATATTAAGACAAAATAATATTAAAATATTTTATTTTCTTATATTCATATCACTTTTTATTACATTTCTAGAAATATTAATAATCTCAGCTTTACCAGGATTATTTCAAATTATAAACGAAGGTGAGATATCAACAAATTATAACAAATTATTCAAGCTAAAAGAATTTTTTAATACAAAGTTAAGCAATTTACATTTTATAGTTTTAACATTAATTATTTTAAGTTTATTAAAATTTATAGTTTCTTTAATATATTTAAATTTAAGTACTAAATATATTTTTCTAAATTTAAAAAAAATTACAACTAAAATTTATGAAAATATATTATCTAAAGAATATTTAGAATTTATTAAAAAAGATACATCTCATTATTTGAAGAATATTATTAATGAGCCAAGTTTTTTTTCTTCTAATGTATTTTTGCCCTT
Source organism: Candidatus Pelagibacter sp. HIMB1493 (assembly GCF_052047995.1). Classification (NCBI taxonomy): domain Bacteria; kingdom Pseudomonadati; phylum Pseudomonadota; class Alphaproteobacteria; order Candidatus Pelagibacterales; family Candidatus Pelagibacteraceae; genus Candidatus Pelagibacter; species Candidatus Pelagibacter sp. HIMB1493. The sequence goes on from NZ_JBNAIP010000001.1 coordinate 1,424,951, forward strand.
TTTCTTAATTATACCTGATATTATAATTTTAATTTCTTACTTAGTTTTTTTAACTATTTATAATCTAGAAATAACACTATTTGTTTCAGTATTTTTAATATTTGTTTCTTATTTTTATTTTTCTTTTTATAAAACTAAACTCTCTAACTTTATTGAACAAAGACAAATCTCAAATGAAAACTTTATTAAAATAGTTAAAGATAGTTTTTCTCTATTTAAAGAAATTAAGTTTTTAAAATTTGATTTAAAATTTTTATCTAATCTCAAAATATATTTAAATAATTTTTTTAACCCTCAAAAAAAAGTAATTATAATTACTCAAACTCCAAGAATTTTTATGGAATTTATTGGAATAGTTCTAATTGGTACAATAATTATATTTTCAGATATAATTTTTGATGATCAAAACATTATTGTTTCTCTAGGGGTATTTTTTGTAATTCTAATTAAATTAATTCCAATATTTAATAAACTTGTATCAAATATTCAAATTTTAAATTCACAAAAAAAAGTACTTAATGAAATTTATGAGTCAATTAAAGTTATCCCGAATAAAAAAGAATTTTTTAAATTAAATAATTTTAAAAAAGAAATTAAAATGAATTTAAATTTTGATTACGAAAAAAAAGTTATATTTAAAAATTTAAACTTTAATATTTATAAAAATCAAATAGTTGGATTAATTGGAAAATCTGGATCAGGAAAAACAACTTTAATTGATATTTTACTTGGCCTAATTAAAATGCCTAATGGAAAAATTTTTATTGATGATATTGATGTTAGTAACAAACACCTTGATTTATCAAATTTAATGACAGTGGTTCCACAGAATATTCATTTACTTAATTCATCTTTAAAAAATAATATAACTTTAAATTTTTTTACAGAAGACAATATTGACCAAAACAGATTAAATAAATCTATAGTTTTAGCAGGTTTAAAAAATTTAGTAGATAATAAAGGAGTTGATATGATAGTTGGTGAGAATGGAACTAATTTATCAGGAGGGCAATCACAACGAATAGGTATAGCTCGTGCGATTTATCAGAATAAGAAAATTATAATTTTTGATGAATTTACTAGTTCACTTGATGATGAGACCGAATCAAAAATTATAGAATCATTAATTAAATTAAAACGAGAGAATCTAACAATGGTCATATCTACTCATAAAAAAAAACTATTGGATATTTGTGATACTGTCTATGATTTGAGCAATAATGAAAATAATTAAATCACCAAAAAGAGTTTATTTAATTTCTATGGGTGGATTTGGGAACCAGCTTTTTCAATACGCATCATCTTTGTCTTTTTCAAAAAAAATTCATGGTAAATTAATTGTTGAAAATTATTTAGGTTTTTTTTTTGATTTTAAATATAAAAGAAAATATGAACTCGACACACTTAATCTAAATATTACTAAAACAAGATTATTTGAAAAATTTTTAATCTTTTTTGAGTTTATATTTTTCAAAATTTTTAAAAAAAATATTTTTTTTCATAATATTTTTGCAAATTCATTTAATCATAATTTGGGTGATTTAAAAAAGAATTCCAAACCAGTTTTGCTCTATGGTTATTTTCAAAATGAAAAAAATTTTAAAGATTTTTCATTAACAAACTTTAAAAAAATCATCAATTTAAAAAAAAATAAATTAATAAATAATCTAAAAAATAAAAATAAAAATAAACAATTTATTGGAATTTGTATAAGAATGTATGAAGAAGTTTCAATGTATGATAAACATCATCACAACGTAGTAAGTCAAAAAAAATATATAAATGCTATAGAAAAGCTAAATCTTAAAAATATAATTATTATTGTTTTTATTACACAAAAGAAATTATTAAAAAATTCACTTTTAATAAAATATTTTTTTAAAAAAAAAATACAATTTAAAATTATAGACAATGAAATGATAAATGGAAATATCAAAACATTAAATTCAATGATTAAAATGGACCATTTAATAATTTCAAATAGTACTTTTTATTGGTGGGCCGCTTGGTTAAAAAAAAAGATTTCACCGAAATCTAAAATTTTTGTAATAAATGAAAAAAATTTCAACAAAATAAAAAACGCGTCGTGGATTACAATAAATTAAAAAAAAAAATTAAAGATATAAATTTTATTTTAAAAATTATAAGAGTTTTAAAAAACCCTATCCAGTCACTAAAAATTTATTTAGATTTTTATCAAATAAATAAAAAGATATCTTTCGAGGTGGATAAAGTTGTGCCTAATGGAAAAAAAGTTTTAATTATTTCACTTTCTAATTGGATTTATCAATCAAAATTACAATCAATGTTAGTATTGCCATTTTTAAAACAAGGCTGGGACATAACAGTACTTACTGAAACCTATCATCACGACTCTATTAAAGTTTTTAAAAGCTTTGGTATAAAAAAATTTATTTATGTAAATAAATACAATCCCGACATAAGTAAAAAAGATATTAATGAAATAGCTTTAAATTTTTTAAAAGATAAAATTTCTATCAATATAATAAAAGAATGGTATTTTGAAAATGTTTGGATAGGACCAACTATCATTGCAAGTTTATCAAAAAAATTATTTTCAGGAAAAATTGACTTTAATGACCCTGAAGTTATCTCAACTATCAAATTTTTCTTAAATGAAATTTTATATAAAATTAAATTATCAAAACTAATTTTTAAAAAAAAAAGTTTTGACATATATTTAGCCTCATTTGATGTCAATTATATTGAATATGCACCTTATGTAGATGTAATTATAGATCAGGGTAAAAACGTAATTCAATTTCATCAGCCATGGAATGAAAAAACACTAACGTTCTTAAAATTAAATAAAAAGACAAGAAGATTTCATCCAAGCATAATTACTAAAGAAGAATTCTTAAAAAATAATGAAATAGAATTTTCAGAAAATCATCAAAAAATTTTAAATAATATTTTTCAAGATAGGTATAATGATAAATATATACTTCAATCTAGAAATAGTCATAAAATAGTAAAAATGAGCAAAGATGAAATATTAGATAGAATTAATTTTAAAAATAAAAAGAAAATTGCTGTAATTTACTCACATATTCTTTGGGACACCAATCTTTTTTTTGGTGAAGATTTGTATGATGATTATGGTCAGTGGTTGATAGAAACTTTAAAGTTAGCAAATAAAAATAAAGAGATAAACTGGATACTTAAAGTTCACCCAGCAAACATATGGAAATACAAAAGAAATAATGTGGATGGCAAGTATGCAGAAATTCAAGTAATAGAGAAATTTGTAGGTAATCTGGGTGAACATGTAAAAATATTGTATCCAACAACAAATATTAGTACTTCAGATTTGTTTAAAATAAGTAATTATGCAATTACAGTTAGAGGAACTGCAGGGATGGAAGCACCAACAAAAGGCATTACCACAATATTAGCGGGCACAGGTAGATATTCTGATTTGGGATTTACTGTAGATCCAAAATCTATAAATGAATACGAAAATATTCTAATGAACTTGCAACAATTAAGTAGTTTAGAAAAAAATATAATTGATTTAGCGAAAAAACATGCACTTTTAAGTTTCGATAATAGATTGTGGAAAATGCAGTCATTTAAATCTGTTTTTTCAAAAAATCCTGGAAAAGTTGATCCACTAGACCATAATCTCTTACCTAAAAGAAAAATTAATATTATGGAGGACAATTTGGATGATCTTGATAAATGGTATAAATGGGCAATAAATAATGAAAAAATTATATATTTAGATCCACCTAATTTATGAAAATATTAATTACAGGTTCTGCTGGCTTTATTGGATTTCATTTAAGTATGAGGTTATTAAGAGAAAATCATAAGATAATTGGTTTAGATGATTTAAACTCTTATTATGATACAAGTTATAAAAAGAAAAGATTATCAATTTTGAAAAAATTTAAAAATTTTTCTTTTTTGGAAGAAGATTTGTCTAAAGAAAAAAATTTATATGAAAAAATTAAAAAAATTGATGTAATTTTTCATTTGGCAGCTCAGCCAGGTGTAAGATACTCAATTACAAATCCCAAAGTTTATATCAAAAATAATATCAATAGTTTTATTAATATCTTGGAATTTGCAAGAAATCAAAATGTGAAAAAATTATTTTATGCTTCTTCAAGTTCAGTATATGGAAATACAAATAAATTTCCAACTAAAGAAAATAATAAACTTAATCCTTTATCAATTTATGCATCTACAAAAGTTCATAATGAAGAATATGCAAAACAATATACAAATCATTATGGTTTGAAAACAATTGGATTAAGATTTTTTACAGTTTATGGTGAACTTGGTCGACCTGATATGTTTTTATATAAATATCTAGGTTCTATTAAAAATAAACAAAAATTTAATTTAAATTTCAATGGAAATTATAAAAGAGACTTTACATACATTAAAGATGTAGTTGAAATTATGAATATTCTTTTGAAAAAAAAACTAAAATCAAATTATAATATATTTAATATTTGTAGTTCTAAACCTGTGTCGTTAAATAAAGTTATATCTATTTTAGATAATTTTATTAATAGACCTAAAATAATTTATAAAAATAAAAATAGTTTAGATAGCTTAAAAACATATGGAGATAATAGATTGATAAAAAAAATAACAGGGTTTAAAAAATTTACACTTTTAAAAACAGGCCTACAAAATACTGTAAAAAATTATTTTGAACTTAAACTGAAATAATGAATAAAAATTCTAAAATTTGGGTTGCTGGTGCTAATGGCATGGTTGGAAAAAATTTAATTAATATTTTAAAAAAAAATAAAAGAAGAGTAATAGGTAGCAGCAGAAGTCAATGTGATTTATTTAAGAAAAATAGGATTAATTTATTTTTAAAAAAAAATCGACCTTCAATTGCTGTTTTATGTGCTGCTAAAGTAGGTGGAATTTATGCAAATAGTAAATATCCAGTAAATTTTTTATTAGAAAATTTAAAAATACAAATTAACTTTATTGAAGCCTGCCAGAAAAATAAAGTTGAAAAAATTATTTTTTTAGGATCTTCTTGTATTTATCCAAGAAACTCCAAACAACCAATAAAAGAGGAATATTTACTTTCGAACTACTTAGAAAAAACAAATGAATGGTATGGTATAGCAAAAATAGCAGGATTGAAGTTAATTGAAGCATATAGAAAACAGTATAATTGTAACCATATATCTCTAATGCCTACAAATGTTTATGGTAAATATGATAATTTTGACGACTATAATAGTCACGTGATTCCAGGTTTAATAAATAAAATTTCAAAAGCAAAAATAAATAATCAAGATGTAGTTGAACTCTGGGGAACTGGTAAACCATTAAGAGAATTTATATATGCTGAGGATTTGGCTAGAGCAATAATATTTACTATTGATAAATACAATGAAGACAAACCAATTAATATTGGTACAGGTCAAGAAATCTCAATTAAATCCCTTGCTTTAAAAATAAAAAAAATAGTTGGTTATGATGGAAAAATCATTTTTAATAGAAAGTATCCAGACGGCACTCCAAGAAAAAGGTTGAACATTAATAAATTAAAAAAAATTGGCTGGAAACCTAGAATTAGTTTGGATAAAGGGTTAAAAGAAACTATAAATTGGTACAATTCATTAAAATGAAGAAAGCTTTAATTTTTGGTGTTACTGGACAGGATGGTGCATATTTAGCGAGGTTTTTGATTAAACGAAGATATGAAGTGCACGGAATAAAAAGAAGATCGTCTTCATACAATACTTCGAGGGTAGATAGTATTTATGAGGATCCTTATAAAAAAAATAGAAGATTAATTTTACATTATGGAGATTTAACAGATACTTCTAATATACAAAATTTAATTTCAGATATTTTGCCTGATGAAATTTATAATTTGGGTGCTCAATCTCACGTTAAAGTGAGTTTTGAAACTCCAGAGTATACTGCCAATTGTGATGCTTTAGGTCCTCTAAGAATTTTAGAAGCTATTAGAAATGTTAGGAAAAAAAAGAATATAAAATTTTATCAAGCATCTACGTCTGAAATGTTTGGCAACACTCCTGCTCCACAGTCAGAAAAATCAATATTAAGTCCAGAAAGTCCATATGGAACCGCAAAGGTTTATGCATACCATATTACAAAAAATTATAGAGACGCTTATAAGATTTTTGCTTGTAATGGAATATTGTTTAATCATGAAAGCCCATTAAGAGGAGAAACTTTTGTTAGTAAAAAAATTACTATGGCAGTTGCAAAAATAAAGTTAGGAAAACAAAAATTAATGTATCTTGGTAATCTTGACGCCAAAAGAGACTGGGGTCACGCAAAAGATTACGTTGAAGGCATGTATAAAATATTACAACAAAAGAAACCAGATGATTTTGTTTTAGCAACTGGAAAAAGTTTTACAGTAAGAAAATTTGTTGAAGATGCATTCAAGTGCATCGATGTCCAAATTATTTGGAAAGGAAAATCTTTGAATGAGATTGGTATAGATAAAAAAACAAAAGAAGTTTTAGTTAAGATTGACAAAAGATTATTCAGACCAAATGAAGTTAATTTTTTAAAGGGAAATTATATGAAGGCAAAAAAAATATTAAAATGGACGCCAAAAATAAATTATACTAAATTAGTAAAAGAGATGGTCGCTTCTGATTTAGAAAATTTATCCTAAGACCCTATAGATCTTAATTTTAATTAAAGCTAAAATGAATGATAAAACAAATAAATAGTTTAGCTGAAAATAAAGTTGTAAAATTATAATTAAGAGTATCAACAAATTATAAGTTAAATTTATATAAAAAACTTTTGATTTATTGTGAATATTTTTTTTAATGGGTTTCAAGAAATTATAATCAAATAATCTAGCCCAAGGAAGCTGGCCTTTCAAAATTTTATTAATAAGAGTTAATGTGCAATCAAGATAAGTGTAAATTATATAAGAAAAGACAATATACCAATATCCATCTATTAATAATTTGTAAGAACAAATAAATAAAGTGAAACCTAAAATAATACTTCCTGTATCCCCCATAAAAATTTTAGCAGGAGGTTTGTTAAAAATTAAATAAGAAATTATAATTCCAATTGAAATCAGACTTAACATTAATACAAATGAATAATTCGATTGATTAATTTCAGTTAATGAAATCGCAATGAAGGAAATTAAACAATTAGTTGAAAGAAAGCCATCTGTTCCATCAGTAAAGTTGATGATATTTATTGTATAAACCCAAAAATATAAACCAATTATTACATTTAATTTAGTGTAATTTTCAAACGGAAAATAATTTAAGTTTAACAAAGGTATTGATAAAAAAAGAATAGTTGTTTGAAAAAAAAGCTTATATACAGGATTAATCTTTTTAATGTCATCAAAGAAAAAAAAAATTCCCAACAATAGAATGCTAAAATAGTATATCCAAAATTTTCCGTAAACTTCAAAGCTTAAATTATCATAAATGTTAGTGAAAAAATAAATTACACCCAAAATTTGAAAAGTTATAACAAAAGTTATTCCACTTGCAGTAATAATTTTTTTTTTATGTACACTTATATTTTCGGGTATATCAAAAAAACTATATTTTTTTGCTAGATTTCTGTATATCAAAGTTAATATTAAATTCACAAAAAAAGAAATTAAAATTATAAATAATATTTTTTGAAAAAAAGAAATATCCATTGTGTAAATATAATTACTACAAATGAAATACTACTTACAGAAAAAAATAAATTTTGATTTGAAGTATTTATTGGATGTTTTAATTTTAACAAGCCCTATTTTTTATATACTTGGTTCACCCTTCGTTAATTTTTTGACATTATTATGCTCAATTTTTTTTATTATATTAGCCAAAAGAGAAAATAAATTTTTGCTGTTTAAAGAAAAATTTATTTTAATAATTCTAATTTTCTATTTTTATATTTTGATAAATTCTTTTTTTGCAACAAATTTTTTATCATCATTAAAAACTTCATTTTTCTTTATCAGGTTTATATTATTTTTTGGATGTATATATTTTTTTGCTTTTCAAAGAATTTCTTTAAAGAAAATTTTCACATTTTGGATATTAATTATTTTTTTAACAAAAGCAGATATTTTAATACAATTTTTTTTCGGCAAAGACATATTCGGTTATCCTGATCATGGGGATAGATTTGCAGGTTTCTTTGGTGATGAACTGATTGCTGGTTCATATCTGCAAAAATTTTGCACAATATTAATGAGTTTTTTCTTATATAATTTTTTTAAAAATAAAAATAAAATATTTCAATTAATTCTTTTTATTATCACAAGTACAATAATTATATTGATTACAGGTGAAAGAATGGCTTTTTTATTATTTTGCTTTAGCTTCATATTAATTTTAATTTTCTTAAAAAAATATAAAATTTTAGTTCTTACAGTTTTCTTAAGCTTAATTATTTTAATTAATTTCAATAGTTCACATGTACAAAATAGATATGGTGATTTTAAAAATATAATTTTAAATTTTGAGGATAGTACCTATGGAAAATTATATAGCTCTGGATATCGATTATGGAAAAAAAATCCTTTAAATGGTGTTGGTGTAAAAAATTTTAGAGTTGATTGTGATATAGAGCTAAATGACTTAAGACCTGAAAATGGACATCAGCTATGCTCTTCACATCCGCATAATTTATATTTAGAGCTAATGTCTGAAACAGGAATATTAGGATTATTTTTATTTATAGCCTTTAATTTAATAATAGTTTTAAAATCATTTAAATTTTTATTCACCAGAAATCAGATAGATAAAATAGAATATCACTTATTTATTTGTTCTTTTGCTCTGTATCTAGCTTATATATGGCCAATATCATCAAATGGTAGTTTTTTTACAACATGGAATGGATCACAATATTGGTTAGTGTTGGGTTTGATGTTTAATTCTTTAAATAATTTGGGTAATTGTAGGACATTAAAGTAATTAATGGGCTCTAAAATTGAGTAGAAAAACTTTTTACATATATTCTTTTATATCGATTTTTTTTCAATTTTATTTTTTAATTTTGGCAAAAGATTTCACAGATGATTTTTTTATTTATATTCAACTAATTTCGATTTCAAGTTTATTAAATGGAGTTTTTGGATCTATTCAGTTTTTTTTTCAAAATAAAGGCATTTTATCAATAAGAAAGGAAATTTTAATATTTTACTTATTTTTAAAAATTCTAATTTTCATATTTTGCTCAATTAAATATGATTTTTTAATTAGTTTTGTTTTCATTGTTTTGAGTTTAAATTTATTTTGGATAAATTTAATATCAGCAAAAGCAGCATATAATGATATGCTGACCTCAAATTCTAAATATTTACTTTTTGTAGCGATATTAAAGTTTTTTTCAGTTTATTTTTCCATTCTTTTAGAGGTTTCTTTTTTAAATTTAATTTTATTTTTTACTCTAATAAATTTGATTTCATCAGTATATCTATACGGAAAAATAGAAATAAAATTTGATAAAAATGGTTACTCTTTTAGAAGTTCACTTATTACATTCTTGGGATCATCATTATTTTCTCTAGATAAAATTTTTATTTCAATTTTTTTTCCAAAAATTTTAATATCTTATTTTCTTATAAATAGAATAAGTTCTATTTTTCAAATTTTTTCAGAAATTTTTTTTAGAGAAGAAAGGTTTAAGATCACATCTGGAAAAAAAATAAGAAAATATTTAGGAATTATTTTTAAACTAATATTACTTTTTTCTATCTTATTATTAATTATAT